>NZ_JADOBE010000001.1:0-605572 GCF_015637705.1 Pseudomonas sp. N040
TATAACCCTATCCTGCAAAAGCAAACCCCCGACCCGCTTACGCGGATCGGGGGTTTGGGATAGGTGCTTGACGATGACCTACTCTCACATGGGGAAACCCCACACTACCATCGGCGATGCATCGTTTCACTTCTGAGTTCGGGATGGGATCAGGTGGTTCCAACGCTCTATGGTCGTCAAGCAATTTTGTTGCTGTCTCGGGGTTAGCCGCTACAGCGAATCGGGTATGTGATATCGGTTGGTAATGCGTGTTCTGGCAAACTTTCGGTTTGTTGTCGACTTCAACCATCGAGCACGCAAACTACAAATTGTTTGGGTGTTATATGGTCAAGCCTCACGGGCAATTAGTATTGGTTAGCTCAACGCCTCACAGCGCTTACACACCCAACCTATCAACGTCGTAGTCTTCGACGGCCCTTCAGGGAGCTCAAGGCTCCAGTGAGATCTCATCTTGAGGCAAGTTTCCCGCTTAGATGCTTTCAGCGGTTATCTTTTCCGAACATAGCTACCCGGCAATGCCACTGGCGTGACAACCGGAACACCAGAGGTTCGTCCACTCCGGTCCTCTCGTACTAGGAGCAGCCCCTCTCAAATCTCAAACGTCCACGGCAGATAGGGACCGAACTGTCTCACGACGTTCTAAACCCAGCTCGCGTACCACTTTAAATGGCGAACAGCCATACCCTTGGGACCGGCTTCAGCCCCAGGATGTGATGAGCCGACATCGAGGTGCCAAACACCGCCGTCGATATGAACTCTTGGGCGGTATCAGCCTGTTATCCCCGGAGTACCTTTTATCCGTTGAGCGATGGCCCTTCCATACAGAACCACCGGATCACTAAGACCTACTTTCGTACCTGCTCGACGTGTCTGTCTCGCAGTCAAGCGCGCTTTTGCCTTTATACTCTACGACCGATTTCCGACCGGTCTGAGCGCACCTTCGTACTCCTCCGTTACTCTTTAGGAGGAGACCGCCCCAGTCAAACTGCCCACCATACACTGTCCTCGATCCGGATAACGGACCAGAGTTAGAACCTCAAAGTTGCCAGGGTGGTATTTCAAGGTTGGCTCCACGCGAACTGGCGTCCACGCTTCAAAGCCTCCCACCTATCCTACACAAACAAGTTCAAAGTCCAGTGCAAAGCTACAGTAAAGGTTCACGGGGTCTTTCCGTCTAGCCGCGGATACACTGCATCTTCACAGCGATTTCAATTTCACTGAGTCTCGGGTGGAGACAGCGCCGCCATCGTTACGCCATTCGTGCAGGTCGGAACTTACCCGACAAGGAATTTCGCTACCTTAGGACCGTTATAGTTACGGCCGCCGTTTACCGGGGCTTCGATCAAGAGCTTCGCTTGCGCTAACCCCATCAATTAACCTTCCGGCACCGGGCAGGCGTCACACCCTATACGTCCACTTTCGTGTTTGCAGAGTGCTGTGTTTTTAATAAACAGTCGCAGCGGCCTGGTATCTTCGACCGGCATGGGCTTACGTAGTAAATACTTCACCCTCACCGGCGCACCTTCTCCCGAAGTTACGGTGCCATTTTGCCTAGTTCCTTCACCCGAGTTCTCTCAAGCGCCTTGGTATTCTCTACCCAACCACCTGTGTCGGTTTGGGGTACGGTTCCTAGTTACCTGAAGCTTAGAAGCTTTTCTTGGAAGCATGGCATCAACCACTTCGTCATCTAAAAGACAACTCGTCATCAGTTCTCGATCTTGAACGCCCGGATTTGCCTAAGCATTCGATCTACCACCTTAAACACGGACAACCAACGCCGTGCTGGCCTAGCCTTCTCCGTCCCTCCATCGCAGTAACTAGAAGTACAGGAATATTAACCTGTTTCCCATCGACTACGCTTTTCAGCCTCGCCTTAGGGACCGACTAACCCTGCGTCGATTAACGTTGCGCAGGAACCCTTGGTCTTTCGGCGTGGGTGTTTTTCACACCCATTGTCGTTACTCATGTCAGCATTCGCACTTCTGATACCTCCAGCCAGCTTCTCAACTGACCTTCACAGGCTTACAGAACGCTCCTCTACCGCATCACTTACGTGATACCCGTAGCTTCGGTGTATGGTTTGAGCCCCGTTACATCTTCCGCGCAGGCCGACTCGACTAGTGAGCTATTACGCTTTCTTTAAAGGGTGGCTGCTTCTAAGCCAACCTCCTAGCTGTCTAAGCCTTCCCACATCGTTTCCCACTTAACCATAACTTTGGGACCTTAGCTGACGGTCTGGGTTGTTTCCCTTTTCACGACGGACGTTAGCACCCGCCGTGTGTCTCCCATGCTCGGCACTTGCTGGTATTCGGAGTTTGCATCGGTTTGGTAAGTCGGGATGACCCCCTAGCCGAAACAGTGCTCTACCCCCAGCAGTGATACATGAGGCGCTACCTAAATAGCTTTCGAGGAGAACCAGCTATCTCCGAGCTTGATTAGCCTTTCACTCCGATCCACAGGTCATCCGCTAACTTTTCAACGGTAGTCGGTTCGGTCCTCCAGTTAGTGTTACCCAACCTTCAACCTGCCCATGGATAGATCGCCCGGTTTCGGGTCTATACCCAGCGACTAAAGCGCCCTATTAAGACTCGCTTTCGCTACGCCTCCCCTATTCGGTTAAGCTCGCCACTGAATATAAGTCGCTGACCCATTATACAAAAGGTACGCAGTCACCCAACAAAGTAGGCTCCCACTGCTTGTACGCATACGGTTTCAGGATCTATTTCACTCCCCTCTCCGGGGTTCTTTTCGCCTTTCCCTCACGGTACTAGTTCACTATCGGTCAGTCAGTAGTATTTAGCCTTGGAGGATGGTCCCCCCATATTCAGACAAAGTTTCTCGTGCTCCGTCCTACTCGATTTCACTTCTAAGACCTTTTCGCGTACAGGGCTATCACCCACTATGGCCGCACTTTCCAGAGCGTTCCGCTAAAATCAAAGAAGCTTAAGGGCTAGTCCCCGTTCGCTCGCCACTACTAAGGGAATCTCGGTTGATTTCTTTTCCTCAGGGTACTTAGATGTTTCAGTTCCCCTGGTTCGCCTCTTGCACCTATGTATTCAGTACAAGATAACCATCTTATGATGGCTGGGTTCCCCCATTCAGACACCTCCGGATCAAAGTCTGTTTGCCGACTCCCCGAAGCTTTTCGCAGGCTACCACGTCTTTCATCGCCTCTGACTGCCAAGGCATCCACCGTATGCGCTTCTTCACTTGACCATATAACCCCAAGCAATCTGGTTACTGTCTCGAACGTGAAGACGACATTCGCCGAAAATTTGCACTTGAGAACACGCAAATTTTACCTTGACTCAAACAATCACCAGTGAAAGAGATTGTTTGGTCACTTCTATCACATACCCAAATTTTTAAAGAACAGTTCTGGCGCAAAGACCAGAACTCAACATCTCAGCCTATCCAGGCAGATGCTCAGTTCTGAGCTTTCAGCGATTTCGAGTTAATGGTGGAGCCAAACGGGATCGAACCGTTGACCTCCTGCGTGCAAGGCAGGCGCTCTCCCAGCTGAGCTATGGCCCCATCTAATGATCTGGCCACGACCCTTGACAATTGGTGGGTCTGGGCAGATTCGAACTGCCGACCTCACCCTTATCAGGGGTGCGCTCTAACCAACTGAGCTACAGACCCAATCGTCTCTCTCGGGTCTATTAACCCAATCGCTTTTCGCAAGTGAATCAAGCAATTCGTGTGGGTGCTTATGAAGAAGCTGAAGTCTTCGATTAAGGAGGTGATCCAGCCGCAGGTTCCCCTACGGCTACCTTGTTACGACTTCACCCCAGTCATGAATCACTCCGTGGTAACCGTCCCCCTTGCGGTTAGACTAGCTACTTCTGGAGCAACCCACTCCCATGGTGTGACGGGCGGTGTGTACAAGGCCCGGGAACGTATTCACCGTGACATTCTGATTCACGATTACTAGCGATTCCGACTTCACGCAGTCGAGTTGCAGACTGCGATCCGGACTACGATCGGTTTTGTGGGATTAGCTCCACCTCGCGGCTTGGCAACCCTCTGTACCGACCATTGTAGCACGTGTGTAGCCCTGGCCGTAAGGGCCATGATGACTTGACGTCATCCCCACCTTCCTCCGGTTTGTCACCGGCAGTCTCCTTAGAGTGCCCACCATAACGTGCTGGTAACTAAGGACAAGGGTTGCGCTCGTTACGGGACTTAACCCAACATCTCACGACACGAGCTGACGACAGCCATGCAGCACCTGTGTTCGAGTTCCCGAAGGCACCAATCTATCTCTAGAAAGTTCTCGACATGTCAAGGCCAGGTAAGGTTCTTCGCGTTGCTTCGAATTAAACCACATGCTCCACCGCTTGTGCGGGCCCCCGTCAATTCATTTGAGTTTTAACCTTGCGGCCGTACTCCCCAGGCGGTCAACTTAATGCGTTAGCTGCGCCACTAAGTCCTCAAGGAACCCAACGGCTAGTTGACATCGTTTACGGCGTGGACTACCAGGGTATCTAATCCTGTTTGCTCCCCACGCTTTCGCACCTCAGTGTCAGTATCAGTCCAGGTGGTCGCCTTCGCCACTGGTGTTCCTTCCTATATCTACGCATTTCACCGCTACACAGGAAATTCCACCACCCTCTACCGTACTCTAGCTTTGCAGTTTTGGATGCAGTTCCCAGGTTGAGCCCGGGGATTTCACATCCAACTTACAAAACCACCTACGCGCGCTTTACGCCCAGTAATTCCGATTAACGCTTGCACCCTCTGTATTACCGCGGCTGCTGGCACAGAGTTAGCCGGTGCTTATTCTGTCGGTAACGTCAAATCAGCAACGTATTAAGCTACTGACCTTCCTCCCAACTTAAAGTGCTTTACAATCCGAAGACCTTCTTCACACACGCGGCATGGCTGGATCAGGCTTGCGCCCATTGTCCAATATTCCCCACTGCTGCCTCCCGTAGGAGTCTGGACCGTGTCTCAGTTCCAGTGTGACTGATCATCCTCTCAGACCAGTTACGGATCGTCGCCTTGGTGAGCCATTACCTCACCAACTAGCTAATCCGACCTAGGCTCATCTGATAGCGTGAGGTCCGAAGATCCCCCACTTTCTCCCGTAGGACGTATGCGGTATTAGCGTCCGTTTCCGAACGTTATCCCCCACTACCAGGCAGATTCCTAGGCATTACTCACCCGTCCGCCGCTCTCAAGAAAAGCAAGCTTTTCTCTACCGCTCGACTTGCATGTGTTAGGCCTGCCGCCAGCGTTCAATCTGAGCCATGATCAAACTCTTCAGTTCAATACTGATCGGGTTTTGAGAAAACCCTAAACTTGGCTCAGCAATCGCAAAAAACTCTCAAATTAACGAGTGTTACTTGTGATGCTGATAATCTTGCGATCCTCAGTCTTACTACACAAGCACCCACACGAATTGCTTGATTCAGTTGTTAAAGAGCGTTTGGCTGATTCGTTCGTCTCAACCAAGGCCGCGCATTCTACAGCAGCCTCTACTTCCGTCAAGCCTATTTCAAAGAATTTTTCGTTTCTTCTCAACCGCTTGCGCTACTAACACCAACACTGCATGCCGGTAGCGGGAGGCGAATTCTACAGCACTCAAAATCGCTGTCAACCACCCCCGTAAATCTCTTTGGCCATCTCCAGCCAAAGCACCGGCAAGCTCAAACCTCAACCTTGCCTGTCCGGCGAATTCTACTCAAATTCACCGCCCGCGCAACCCTTACCATCATCTAACCCTTTGTTTATAAAAGCGTTTATGATGATGCGGCACCGGAAGAGGTGCGAATTATAGGCCGCAAACTTTCATCGTCAACGCTTTTCTGAAACTTTTACTCGGCCCTCAGCGATATCCGCGCAAATGCCTTCTTGCCTGCCTGGCAGACGTGTACTGCACCGAGCTTGAATAAAAAGGTGCGCTCCACCACCACACCATCCACCTTGACACCACCCGAGCCCAGCAAATCGCGCGCAATCGCCGCATTCCTCACCAAACCTGCTTTGTTAAGCACCGAAGAGATAGGCATGTCCTCGGCAGACACCAGCTCAATTTCCGGCAAGTCATCTGGTAGCTGACCATCCTTCATGCGATTGCCCGCAGAACGGTGCGCCGTGACCGCAGCCTCTTCGCCATGGAAGCGCGCGACGATCTCCTCAGCCAGCTTGATCTTGATGTCACGGGGATTGGAGCCCGCCGCGACATCCGCCTTGAACCGCGCAATCTCCTCCACGGAGCAAAAACTGAGCAATTCGAAGTAACGCCACATCAATGCATCAGGCATCGAGACAAGCTTGTTGTACATGACACCCGGCGCTTCCTGGATACCTATATAGTTACCCAGCGACTTGGACATCTTCTTTACACCATCAAGACCTTCGAGCAACGGCATGGTCACAACACACTGAGACTCCTGGCCATAGGCACGCTGCAGCTCTCGCCCCATCAGCAAATTGAACTTCTGATCGGTACCACCCAACTCGACATCCGCCTTGAGCGCGACCGAGTCATAGCCCTGCACCAGCGGGTAGAGAAACTCATGGATCGCAATTGGCTGATTTCCTGCGTAACGCTTGCTGAAGTCATCGCGCTCAAGCATGCGCGCCACAGTGTACTGAGAAGCTAGCCGAATGAACTCGGCAGGACTTAGCTGATCCATCCAGGTCGAGTTGAATGCGACCTCCGTCTTGGCCGGATCGAGAATCTTGAACACCTGAGACTTGTATGTCTCCGCGTTCTCCAGAACCTGCTCGCGGGTCAGCGGTGGTCGCGTCGCACTCTTGCCACTTGGGTCACCAATCATTCCAGTGAAGTCACCAATCAGAAATACCACCTGATGACCCAACTCCTGAAACTGACGAAGTTTATTGATGAGCACGGTATGACCGAGATGCAGGTCCGGCGCGGTAGGGTCGAAGCCTGCCTTGATTCGCAGCGGCATGCCGCGCTTGAGCTTTTCTACCAGCTCCGCCTCAACCAGCACCTCATCAGCGCCGCGCTTGATCAGCGCCAGCTGCTCACTTACCGACATCATCACAGTTTTCAACCAAGCAAAATAAAAGGGAACCAACCATACAAGATCGGGGACTAATTTCAAAATTCGCGGAGCGGCCAGACAACCGATACAGCCTTGACGTCACTTTTGTGGTTGCCCGAAAGGGCTTTTGGTTATATTTTAAGCAGTTGGCCAACCCTTCACCCAATCGGTAGTTCATGACGCAATCAATAAAAAAAGCACCGATATACCCCAAGGCCCACCTCCTGGCCGCGAGCGGAATTGCTGCAATGCTGAGCCTTTCGCTGCTGGTCTTTCCATCAGGTGAAGTCGAAGCCAAGAAGACTTTCATGAACCTCGACCACGGCCGGGGCGAGTCCGCTACCGCAGATAAAACTCCGGGACTCCTGTCCTTTGGCGAGCCAGATGTAGACAGCTCATCTCCATTTCCGAGCGGAATATCACCGAACACACCTGCGTCCTCCATTGAGGCTGATACGCGCAGTGATAACCCCCTCAACCAGGCGCAAACGATAGCGCTTGAAGCCCGGAGCATTTCCGTCACAGCCGACAAGGGTGACACGCTCTCAACCATTTTCCAGCGCGCCGGCCTGACTCCGGAGACGCTTCACTCCGCGCTATCCAGCAGCAAGGAGGCGCGGCAATTAGCCCAGATCAAGGTCGGGCAAGTTTTTGAATTCGAGCTTTCCAGCAACGGCGACCTCGTGGAAGCTCGCTCCAAGCTCAACGAACTCGAGACCGTCAGCCTCAAGCGTACGCCCAAGGGGTTTACCTTCAAACGCGACACCATCAAGCCACTGGTCCGTAGCGTCTACTCGCACGGCGTCATCAACAGCTCGCTATTTGTTTCCGCAAAACGCGCCGGCCTTTCAAACAGCCTGCTGATGGACATGGCCAATGTATTCGGCTACGACATCGACTTTGCTCAGGACCTCGCCAAAGGCGACCAGTTTGAAGTTATCTACGAAGAGAAGGTCGTAAATGGCCGGATTGTCGGAACCGGAAACATTCTGGCCGCCCGCTTCACCAATCGCGGTAAAACCTATACGGCTGTTCGCTACACCAACAAGCAAGGCGTTTCGGGCTACTACAACGCCCAAGGCATGAGCATGCGCAAAGCCTTTCTGCGCACACCGGTAGACTTTGCTCGAATCAGCTCGCGCTTTTCCAATGGCCGCAAGCATCCGATTCTGAACAAGATCCGCGCCCACCAAGGTGTTGATTATGCTGCAGCCCGCGGTACGCCAATCAAAGCCGCAGGTGATGGCAAAGTAATCCTGGCCGGCCGCAAGGGGGGCTACGGGAATACCGTGATCCTGCAACACGGCAGCAACTACAAAACCCTTTATGCACACATGCAGGGCTTCGCCAAAGGCATACGCAGCGGCTCCGCAGTCAAGCAAGGCCAGATTATTGGTTACATCGGCACCACCGGGCTGTCTACCGGCCCGCACCTGCACTACGAGTTCCAGGTCAACGGCCGTCATGTCGACCCGCTGGCGCAGAAGAAGTTGATGGCCGATCCGATTGCCAGCAGCGAAAAGGCCAAGTTTCTCCAGCTGAGCCAACCGCTTATGGCGCAAATGGATCAGGAAAAGGCCAGCACGCTGGCGCTGAACAAGCCTTAAACATGTACCGCTACCTGGGCGTGATGTCTGGCACCAGTCTCGATGGCGTTGATATCGCACTGATCGAGCAGACAGGGCAATCAAAATTGGTTGCCTCTCTCTACATACCCATGCCGGAAAAGCTCCGTGAAGAGATTCTCGCTCTGTGCAGCCCAGGAGCAGATGAACTAGCACGCAGTGCGCTGGCCGAAAATCGCTGGGCAAGGCTGGTTGCTGCCGGGATAAACCAGCTGCTGGCCCAAGAGAAACTTGCACCAGACGCAATTCGTGCTATTGGCAGCCACGGCCAAACGGTGCGGCATGACCCCGCGCGCGGCTTCAGCATCCAGATCGGCAATCCCGCTCTGCTTGCCGAACTAACCGGGATCCGCGTGGTAAGCGACTTCAGGCGCCGTGACATTGCCGCCGGCGGGCAAGGTGCGCCACTTGTACCGGCATTCCATGCAGCCCTGTTTGAACGCCAAGGGCACAGCCCGGCGGTGCTCAACATCGGCGGCTTCAGCAATCTCAGTCTGATCGAGCCAAGCCAGGCGGTTCGCGGGTTCGATTGCGGCCCTGGTAACGTACTGATGGACGCGTGGATTCAGCGCTGCCGCGGCATGGCCTATGACCGCAACGGTGACTGGGCTGCCAGCGGGACAGTGCATCAGGACCTGCTGCAGTCGCTACTGGCGGCTCCCTTCTTCAAGGCAACCGGCCCGAAAAGTACCGGACGCGAGCTTTTCAACCTGCCATGGCTTGAGCAGCATCTGGCACAAGTCACCGTTGCGAAAGAAGAGGATATTCAGGCCACGCTACTGGAATTAAGCGCCCTGACCATCACTCACGCACTGCTGGTCGCACGCCCCGAGACAGACGAACTACTGGTGTGTGGCGGAGGCGCGCACAATCGCGCCCTGATGAAGCGGCTTGGACAATTGCTGCCAGGCTGCACGGTCGAGACAACTGCGAGTCGCGGGCTGCCGCCGGACTGGATCGAAGCGATGGCTTTTGCCTGGCTGGCGCACTGCTGCCTTGAGAACATTCCCAGCAACAGTCCCAGCGTCACCGGAGCGCGTGGCCCCAGGATACTCGGTGCCATTTACCCCGCCTGAGACGGCGTTCGCCAAGCAGTCAGATGGAGAAGGACGATCCGCAACCGCAGGTGCTTGAGGCATTTGGATTGTTGATCACGAACCGCGACCCCTCGAGACCTTCCTGGTAGTCCACTTCAGCACCCGCCAGGTACTGGAAGCTCATGGAGTCGACAACCAGATTCACGCCGTCCCGCTCTACCACGGTGTCATCGTCAGCCAGCTCATCATCAAACGTGAAGCCGTACTGGAAACCCGAACAGCCGCCACCGGTGACGAAAACCCGCAGGCGCAACCGCGGATTACCCTCCTCCTCTACCAGCGACTTCACCTTGTTAGCCGCCGCAGCCGAAAACACCAGCGGCGTAGGGATGAAGGTTTCAACGGTCATGCTCAGCCTCTCCACGGATAACGCTTACAGATCAACGCGAGCATTATCCTCTTTTCCGACAAAACTGGTCAACTATTAATCGGGCCGTCACGGCAACAGCCCGGCATGTGCCAGCCCCAGTCGCTCATCCAGCCCAAACATGATGTTCATGTTCTGCACCGCCTGCCCCGAAGCCCCTTTGACCAGATTGTCGATAACCGACAGCACCACCACCAGATCGCCATCCTGCGGTCGGTGTACGGCAATCCGGCAAACATTGGCGCCGCGCACGCTACGCGTTTCTGGATGACTGCCTGCAGGCATTACATCCACGAAGGGCTCGTCGGCGTAGCGCTGTTCAAACAGTGCCTGCAGATCTACTGCGCGGTCTTTGACCATCGCATACAGGGTGGCATGAATGCCGCGAATCATCGGCGCCAGATGCGGCACAAAAGTCAGCCCGACCGCCTGACCGGCAGCGCGCTGCAAACCCTGGCTGATCTCTGGCAGATGCCGGTGCCCCTTGACCGCATAAGCCATCAGACTTTCGCTGGTCTCGCATAACAACGAACCAACCTTGGCGCCACGACCAGCGCCACTGACGCCTGAAGCGCAATTGGCAATCAACTGCCGGGGATCGGCCAGGCCAGCCTCCAGCAGGGGGATCAGCCCAAGTTGGGTGGCGGTCGGATAACAGCCTGGCACGGCGATCAGGCGCGCTCCGCGGATGGCTTCGCGATTGACCTCCGGCAAGCCATATACGGCTTCGCCCAGCAACTCTGGCGCACCATGCGGCTGGCCATACCATTTGGCCCACTCGACTGGATCTGTCAGACGGAAATCGGCCGACAGGTCGATCACACGAGTCCCTGCCTGCAGCAATTCGCCGGCTAACGCATGAGCGACCCCATGCGGCGTAGCAAAGAAAACCACATCGCACGCACCTAGCCTGGCTACATCCGGGACACTGAAGCTGAGCTGATCATAGTGCCCACGCAGGTTGGGGTACATGTCGGCCACCCGGACACCCGCCTCCGAGCGCGAAGTAATCACCAGCACTTCCGCCTGCGCGTGCTGCGCAAGCAGCCTGAGCAGCTCCACCCCGGTGTAACCGGTGCCACCGACAATACCGACCTTGATCATGAGCCCAACCTCAAGCGAATGCGGAAAAGGCGCCGATGATAAAGCCAGCCAGCGCTGTGGCCAACCAGACAATTGTCATGTCAGGGCAAGCACGCCCGATCCAGCCAGGCCAGAGTCACGCACTGATACAAAACGCTCGACTACCCCTGCTGCGGCGATCAAGCCAAGCCCTGGATGCCAGCGCCGGAATCAGCTAGCCGCGGCGAGATCCTCGTCGAAGTCGCGCCTGTACTGCTGCACCAGATGCATATTGTCATGCTGCCAGGGGTGAAAGCCGCTGCGGTAGAAGTCCATGTACACGCCGATCAACGGACGGAAAACCCCGCGACTGCCCCACAGCCAGCTGATCCCGTCGCGCCACAAACGCCAGTTCCACAACTGGCCATCGCGCTTGAGCATGTGCAGCAGGCCCCGAGTGGTATCCAGGGTAAAGAAGAAGGTGCTGCGCAACATTGCATTGCGCAGCAGTTTGCGATTGCCACAGACCTGCATATACATGTCGAAGGCCACCGCCTTGTGCTCGGTCTCCTCCAGCGCGTGCCAGCGCCACAGGCGCGCCATTTGCGGATCGGCACCCTCAAGCACCCGCGGATTGGTCAGAAGCACATCGGCAATGATGGCCGTAAAGTGCTCGACGGCGCAGGTCGACGCCAGCATCACCTCGGGAGAGAGGTGCTTTTTGACAAAACCGATGCGTCGTTTGACGCCGCGTTCCAGGTAATCGATGTCATAACCCATTTCGCGCAGGCGTTGGTTGTACGCCATATGCTCATGGCTGTGATGACCTTCCTGGCCAATGAACCCGCGGATCTGCTCGAGCAGGCGCGGATCCTTGATCTGATCGCGGTACAGCCTGACCGAATGAATGAAGAAACGTTCGCCCTCGGGAAACAGCACCGACATGGCATTGAACAGATGACTCTTGAACGGATCGCCACCATGCCAATGACGCGGCATCGGATCGGGCAGTGCCGCCTCCAGTTGACGTGGGCGGATCTCAAGCCCCTCAGGGGTGGTACTGGTCATGGCATGCTCTCTTGAATTAGATACACCAACGTGTGGCCGCGAGGCCCATTTTTCTGACTATGCGCCACGCTTGCGAGAATGGACAAGGTTGTCATCTGACAGATAAAACGTCATTTTCTGCCAGCTGTGGTTCAGGATAATCCTGCTGCCGGCACCCCAGCGAAACAATTCGCCCGCAACAGCCAACACTTCGGGAGCGCACCAATGACCTACCTATGGATCAAAGCACTGCACATCATTGCCATGGTCTGCTGGTTCGCCGGCCTGTTTTACCTGCCGCGACTGTTTGTCTATCACGCCATGAGCACGGACGAACCGAGCAAGCAACGCTTCTGCGTCATGGAACGCAAACTGTACCGCGGCATCATGCTGCCCTCCTTGGTGCTGACAGTACTGTTGGGCCTGTGGCTGCTGCACCTCAATCCTGCCTGGCTGAAGATGGGCTGGATGCACATGAAACTGGTGCTGGTGGTCATACTGATCGGCTATCACTTTGCCTGCGGCGCCCAACTCAAGCGTTTCGCCAGAAATGAAAATACCCTCAGCCATGTGTTTTTCCGCTGGTTCAATGAGGTGCCGGTTATCTTTCTGATCATCATTGTAATGCTGGTGGTGGTAAAGCCCTTCTGATCGTCGCGCCAGCCGCCCGGGCACTGGAGTGGCTGCATCGCGTTTGCATTGCGCGCCAGGCCGGTATTAGTCTGCCCATACCAGCAAGTCGAGCACCTGCACCGATAAGGACATCCGCATGACCGAATCCCGCTTCAAGGTTATCTTCACCGGCGAACCGCTACCGGGCTTTGCCCTGGAAACGGTGAAAGACAATCTGGCCACGCTGTTCAAGAGCGACGCGGACAGAATCAGTAGCCTGTTCACTGGCGGACCAGTTGCACTCAAGCGCGCACTGAGCGAAACCGAAGCCGACAAGTATCTGCACGCCCTCGGCAAGGCTGGCGCGCGGGTGCATAAGGAGCTCGAGGAAGCCACCGCGCTGGTCCTGATGGACAGCCCAGAGCCGACCGGCACTCCGCCGATGAGCGCAGCCCGGGCTGACGCCCAAATGATCTGCCCGAAATGCGGCCATGCACAGGCCCGCGCTGCCGAATGCGCCGCATGCGGCGTCATCATCGAAAAATTCATCGCGCGCCAGGCCCAGCAGGCGGCGGCAACACCGCCAGCCATGCTGGCAGCGGCAGACTCGCACCCGGTCTCACCCTACAACCCACCGCAATCGGCCGTGGGTGAACCGCAGCCCGAGCATGGCGAACTGTATGTATTCAGCGTCCGGGGCAGGATCGGCCGCCTGCGCTATCTGGCATGGTCGGTAACCCTGACCCTGCTGGCCGCTGGCGCATTGCTCCTCGCCGGATTCGGCTACACCATCACCCCCGGACTTGGCGTACTGCTGATAGCCGCCGTGATAATCGCGGCGCTCGTTGTAGGCGTGCAGATCAGCGTACAGCGCCTGCATGATATCGGCTGGTCTGGCTGGCTCTGCCTGCTGGCGCTGGTGCCTTACCTTGGCAGCCTGTTCAACCTGGTCATTCTGCTGATTCCCGGCTCCAAGGGCCCGAATCGATTTGGTCCGCCACCGCCCGAAAACTCTCGCGCAGTGAAAATTCTCGCCGTTCTCTCGATTCTGGTGCCCGTGGTCTTCGGCATCCTCGCCGCACTAGCCATTCCCCAGTACCAAAGCTACATGGAGCGCGCCCAGCAGGCCGAGCAGCAAGGTACGGCACAGCCAACAGCCGGCGAATAAGCCCGGCGAGGACATCCCGCGCCCCGACCTGCAGGGTACACGCGCCCAGGCAGAATCTTGCAACGGGCCCCGCTCCCAGCCCTGCGGGAGGTTAAACTGCAACCACTTACCATCCAGAGGAGTGCCTCCCGTGGACTGCCTGTTCTGCAAGATCGTTGCCGGCACGATACCGGCACGTAAACTTTATGAAGATGATCAGGTGATCGCCTTCCACGATATCGGCCCGCAAGCGCCAGCGCACTTTCTGGTCATTCCGAAGAAGCACATCGCCACGCTCAATGACCTCGGCGAGCATGACAAGGAACTGGCCGGGCATATCCTCTTCACCGCCCAGCGCCTGGCCAAGGAACTGGGCTGTGATGAAGGTTTTCGCGTAGTGATGAACTGCAACGAAATGGGTGGCCAGACGGTCTACCACATCCACATGCATGTGCTCGGCCAGCGCCAGATGCACTGGCCTCCGGGCTGATGCCGGTCAATGAACAAGACAGCCAGTTGCTTAAACTGCTCGCCATAACTTACCGGAGGTGGCCCATGGCAACCGAGCGACATTACTCCCCGGCTGACCGCCTGCTGCTGCAGGCAGACTCGGCGTTGCGCACACTGGTCCCGCAGAGTGCCCATCCCAACCGGCCGTCACCGGCGCAGGGCGAGAGCGAAACGTCGTTGAGCAAGAATGAAACCGCGCATATCGCCGGCCTGATGCGCATTAATCACACCGGCGAAGTCTGTGCCCAGGCGCTCTACCAGGGGCAGGCCCTGACGGCACGCCTGCCACGGATCCGCGCGGCCATGGAGCACGCCGCCGAGGAAGAAATCGACCATCTGGTCTGGTGCGAAAAGCGGATTCGCGAACTGGGCAGCCGACCAAGCATTCTCAATCCGCTGTTCTACGGCCTGTCGTTCGGGGTCGGTGCCGTGGCCGGCCTCATCAGCGACAAGGTGAGCCTCGGCTTTGTTGCCGCCACCGAAGACCAGGTGTGCAAGCATCTCGACGAACATCTGCAGGAAATTCCGGCCACGGACCATAAGTCCAGGGCCATCCTGCAGCAGATGCGCACTGACGAAGAACGGCATGCCAGTAGTGCACTCGAAGCCGGCGGCCTGCGCTTTCCTGCGCCGCTTAAATTCGGCATGAGCCTGCTGTCCAAGGTCATGACCAAGAGTACCTACCGCATCTGAGTACCGCCCGCGTCGCTTAGCGTCGCTTCAGGTAACCCTTGATGAACTCGTATTCGAGGTTGGCGGTCCGTTCGGCATCCCTGCCGACGAAGTCGGCGATCTTGCCGCCAATCAGTGGAATGCCGCACCTGGCCTCGATCTCCACACGATTGACGCAGCCCTTGCCCCTGGCCAGCAACTCCATGCTGACGTGCAGCTGCACGGGGGTCCCGCTGATCTCGACCTGCATGTCGTTGACGTAGGGCCCGCCGGCCTCGCCACGCCAACGCTCGGTTTGCACAACGCGCGTGGTTGGCTGCATGAACTTGCGCAGAAAGGCCGGCACATCGACCTGCACTTCACGCTCCACGCGAATCAGCACCTCTTCACCTGCGCTTATCTCCAGTATCGCGGCACTCAGTGCACCGGTTTCCAGATAGCGTTCAAGAATGAAATCGGGCTCCTGGAACAGCGCAAAAAGGCTGTCCACATCGACACTGTACTTGTGCTCGAAACTGACTTTCACAGATCACCCCTGCGCCACAAGCGCCTTTCAGGCCAACTCGATGATTTCGTAGTCATGGCTGATGGCCACGCCCGCCCGCCCCAGCATGATTGAAGCGGAGCAGTACTTCTCTGCAGACAACTCGACCGCACGCTTGACCTGCGCCTCTTTCAGGCCGCGGCCCTTGACCACAAAATGCAGATGGATCCTGGTGAACACCTTGGGATCTTCGCTGGCGCGTTCCGCCTCGAGAAACGCCTCGCAACTTTCCACTGGCTGCCTGGACTTTTTCAGAATGCTGACCACGTCGTAATTGGAACACCCACCGAGCCCGAGCAAGAGCATTTCCATGGGTCGCACGCCCAGGTTGCGGCCACCGCTTTCCGGCGGACCATCCATCACCACTGCATGCCCACTACCGGACTCGCCGATAAACAGGGCTTCACCTGCCCATTGAATGCGTGCTTTCATCACCCCGACTCCGTACTTGAAACAAAGGCTGCGAAGCTTATCACGGCACCCGGGACAATCCGGGCAACCGCTTGTTGGCAAATGCACTGCCACAAGTGTGGGCCATGCCGCATCATGACTGCACGCAGAATAGCCACTAACTGGTAAGCTCATGCCTGCTTGCTGGCAGACCCTGCCACGCACTCCATTAGAAAGAGCCTGCCTTGCACGGGCTCAAAATAACGCAGCGGGAAACGGGAATGGTTGCGATAACCCTTACGCCGAGAATCAAGAATCTCGACAAGATACTGGCGCATTGCCAACGCCGGCGCTACACAGCCAAAAGCACCATCATCTATGCCGGTGATTGCTGCGAAAGCCTGTTCTTCATTGTCAAAGGCTCGGTCACCATCCTGATCGAAGATGACGACGGCCGGGAAATGATCATTGGCTATCTCAACCCCGGAGACTTTTTTGGCGAGATGGGCCTGTTCGGCAAGGAAGGCCAGGCGCAGGAGCGCAGTGCCTGGGTTCGCGCCAAAACCGAATGCGAGGTAGCGGAAATAGGTTATGCCAAGTTCCGCGAACTCAGCCAGCAGGATCCGGACATTCTCTTCACGCTCGGCACGCAAATGGCTGAACGCCTGCGCAAGACCACCCGCAAGGTAGGTGACCTGGCCTTTCTGGATGTGACCGGGAGGGTTGCCCGCACCCTGCTGGACCTGTGCAAGCAGCCGGACGCAATGACCCATCCGGACGGCATGCAGATCAAGATCACCCGCCAGGAGATCGGCCGCATTGTCGGTTGCTCCCGCGAGATGGTCGGTCGCGTGCTGAAAGCCCTGGAAGAGCAGGGCCTGGTGCATGTGAAAGGCAAAACCATGGTGGTGTTCGGCACCCGCTGATCCTTCGCAGTGCAGCGCCGGCAGGCTTTGCCGGCTTGTTCATCGCTGCCCTGGCAGCAGCCCGTCGCGCCTTGCCTTAAGCCCGCCGCGGCACCCTGGATAAATCAAGTTGCGTGTAGCGGCACCGCTGTTTTGACGATTAGCCCTTGGATGCCGATACTGCACCCGAACTGGAGCCAAACAGACAAGGAACCTTCTATTGAAGATGGAGCGTAAGCACAGCCTGTCGATGAAACTGCTGCGTGTAGTGCTTCTGTCGGCACTGGCGATTGGCATAGTGCTCAGCCTTGGACAGATCATTTTTGATGTGGCCAAGACCCGCCAGTTGGTAGCCAGCGATGCGCAGCGCATTCTCGGCATGTTTCGCGATCCCTCGACCCAGGCGGTTTACAGCCTGGACCGGGAAATGGGCATGCAGGTTATCGAAGGCCTGTTCCAGCACGATTCCGTCAGCTATGCCCGCATCGGCAATCCCGATGAGCCGCCCCTGGCCGAAAAAAATCGCCCGTTACAGGATTCCGCCACCCGCTGGATAACCGATGGCCTGCTCGGCCAGAAGCAGACCTTCGGCATCGAGCTTTCCGGCCGCGGCCCCTACAGCGAGCATTTCGGCGACCTCACCATCACCCTCGACACCGCACCTTACGGTCGTGATTTTCTCAGCAACGCATTGGTCATTTTCACTTCCGGGATACTGCGCTCGCTGGCCATGGGCCTGTTGCTGTACCTGGTGTATTACCTGCTGCTGACCAAGCCGCTGAGCAAGATCGTCGAGCACCTGAGCAACATCAACCCGGATCGTCCAGGCGAACACAAGCTGCCGATGATCAAGGGGCATGACAAGAATGAACTGGGCCTGTGGATCAACACCGCCAATCAACTGCTGTCCTCGATAGAGCGCAACGCTGCCCTGCGTAACGAAGCGGAGAACAGTCTGCAGCGCATGGCCCAGTACGACTTTCTCACCGGCCTGCCGAACCGCAAGCAACTGCAGGATCAACTCGGCCAGATCCTTGTGGATGCCGGGCGCATGCATCACCGGGTCGCCGTATTGTGCGTGGGGCTGGATGACTTCAAGAGCATCAACGAGCAGTTTGGCTACCAGATCGGCGATTACCTGCTGCAAGCCCTGGCAGATCGCCTGCGCTGCCACAGCGGGCGGCTGGGTGCGCTGGCACGTTTGGGCGGCGATCAGTTTGCCCTGGTGCAACCGAATATCGAGCAGACCTACGAAGCCGCCGAACTGGCGCAACTGATCCTCGATGACCTGGAGAAAGCCTTCCCCCTGGAGCACCGCGAGGTACGCTTGCGGGCAACCATCGGCATCACCCTGTTCCCGGAGGATGGCGACACCTCCGAGAAGCTGCTGCAAAAAGCCGAACAGACCATGACCCTGGCCAAGAGCCGCTCGCGCAACCGCTACCAGTTCTTCATTGCCAGCCTGGACGCCGAAATGCGCCGCCGGCGCGAACTGGAGAAGCACCTGCGCGAAGCACTGCCGCGCAATGAACTGCATCTGGTCTACCAGCCGCAGATCGACTACCGCACCCAGCGGGTCGTCGGGGTCGAAGCCCTGATTCGCTGGGAGCATCCGGAACACGGCTTCATTTCACCCGACCTGTTCATCCCGCTGGCCGAACAGAACGGCAGCATCATCGTCATCGGCGAATGGGTACTTAGCCAGGCCTGCAAGCAATTGCGCGAGTGGCACGACCAGGGTTTCAGCGGCCTGCGCATGGCTGTCAACCTGTCTACGGTGCAGCTGCGTCACCCCGAACTGCCGCGAATCGTGAACAACCTGATGCAGATGTACCGGTTGCCGGCCAAATCCCTCGAAGTCGAAATAACCGAGACCGGCCTGATGGAGGATGTCAGCACCTCTTCGCAGAACCTGTTGAGCCTGCGCCATTCGGGCGCGCTGATCGCCATCGATGACTTCGGCACCGGCTACTCATCCCTGAGTTATCTGAAAAGCCTGCCACTGGACAAGATCAAGATCGACAAAAGCTTCGTCCAGCAGATTACCGAACACGATGACGATGCCACCATCGTGCGTGCGATCATCCAGCTGGCGAAGAACCTCAAGATGCAGGTGATCGCCGAAGGCGTGGAAAATGCCGAGCAGGAGGCCTACATCATCAATGAGGGCTGTGACGAGGGGCAGGGCTACTTCTACAGCAAGCCCTTGCCAGCGCATGAAATGGCGCTGTTCCTCAAGCGCTCGCGGATGTTGGCCGAGCATCCCAGCTCTGCCTGACAGGCCCTCATCCAGCCCGCAGGCCGCAGTCACCCGCTAGCCGAAATGGCTATTGAGCAGCCAGGCTGTCGCCAGCGCGCCGGCCAGGCAGCCGACCGCGCCGGCCGCCGCCTGCCAGCGAAAGCGACGCACCAGATCATCCTCGGCGCGGCTCGACAGGATGAACGGCTGCGCCTCGCCCGGCTTGAGCAACTGATGCTGCGCCGGGGCCAGACTGGCCTGGCGCTGGCGCCGCGTCGCCGCTATCCCCGCCGCCTGCCGGACCTGTTGCCACTCGGCCGCATCCAGCTGACCACTGGCATCCCGGTCAAAGCGCTGCAGTAACCCGGCAAAATCCTCCTTCCACTCACGCACCAGCGCACCTTGCGCACTGTGCGGGTCAAAAGCCTGTTGCCCGCCGCCGGTGGTGCGGAATTCACCAATCGCATACAGCGGCTCACCGGCATGCAGGCGCTCTTCGGTGTAGCGATAGTGCCGGCCTCCGGTCAGCAGCCCCAGCAGCAAGTTCCGCTGTTCGTCGCGCCGCGGATGCCGTTGATTGCCCGTCCAGACCTCCCGGGTCAGTGGCCGGACTTCGGCGCCCTGCGGATTGATCAGACACTTGCCCGTGGCGTCGGCCAGCTCCAGCCAGACCTCGCTGCTGCCACTCTCGAGCGCCCGCCAGTTGCGCCGCTTGCCATCACGCTCCTGCGCCTCGATCTTGAAGCGCCACCAGACACAGGGCTTGCCCGTCAGCGGGGCAAACACCGGCGTTTCCGGCAACGCCTGGAGAATCCCGAACAGCTCCGTATAGCCCTGCGCGGCAGAGCGGATTTTCGACGTCGGAGTATCCAGCAGGTAGTGCAGTTGCGTCAGCCGCTGCAGGCACCACCAGGCACCGCCGACGCTGGCGGCAGTACTCAAGGCCAGGCCGATGGCCAGCTCGGATGCATCCATGGTTTAACCAAACAACGCCTTGAGGTTGACGTCCGCCGTTTCCGCTTCGGAGAACTGCAGCAACTCGGCGGCCTTGAAACCGAACCAGCGCGCCAGCAGCACATCGGGGAACTGCTCGATGCGCACATTGTTCAGGTTGACCGCTTCGTTATACAGCTCGCGCCGGTCGGCAATGCCGTTCTCCAGCCCGCTGATGCGCTCCTGGAGGAACTGGAAGCCTTGATTGGCCTTCAGCTCGGGATAATTCTCGGCCAGCGCGAACAGCTGCCCGAGGCCCGCACGCAAACCGCTTTCGGCCTTGCCCAGCGCGCCGACATCGGCGCGTTCGCGCGCACTGGCCACCGCATTGCGCGCGGCAATCACCTGTTCCAGGGTACTGCGTTCATGCTGCATGTACTGCTTGCAGGTCTCGACCAGCTTGGGCAGTTCGTCGTGGCGCTGCTTGAGCAGCACATCGATATTCGACCAGGCCTTGCCGATGCCGTGCTTCAGGCGCACCAGTGCGTTGTAGATGATCACGGCATAGGCGCCGCACAGCAGCAGAACAACCAGAAACGCGACACTGACCAGGCTCATGAGGCTCATCCTTTCAGGTAGGTCCGGCCATTCTAGCGAGGCCGGGCAACTTGTGCGTCAGCTGATTTTTCAGCTTTCAAATAATAATGTTTCGCATTACTATTACCGGAAATGCAATACTGCCTGCTGCCCCCTCTTTGCCCTGGAGCACCCCGATGTCGCGTATCCCGTTCGCCGCCAGCCTGCTGGCCATCACCCTGATCCTGACCGGCTGTGGCGACGAGCAAGCCACCGCGCCCAAGACGCCGGCCGCCAGCCAGCCGGCAGCCAGCCACATCGACCCGCAGGCTGCCAAGGCGGTAGTCACGCACTACGCCGACCTGGCCCTGGCCGTCTTCAGTGACGCCCTGAGCACCGCCCAGGCCCTGCAGAGCGCCGTCAACACCCTGCTCGCCACACCGAACGACGCCACCCTGAACGCTGCCCGCGAGGCCTGGCTGGCCGCGCGCAAACCCTACATGCAGAGCGAAGTGTTCCGCTTCGGCAACCCGGTGGTGGATGACTGGGAAGGCCAGCTCAACGCCTGGCCGCTGGACGAAGGCCTGATCGACTACGTGGCGGCGGACTACCAGCATGCGCTGGGCAACCCCGGCGCCCAGGCCAACATCATCGCCAACCGCGAACTGCAGGTGGGCGAAGACACGATCGACACCCGCACCATCAACGCCGAACTGCTGGCCAGCCTGAATGAACTGGGCGGTTCCGAAGCCAATGTCGCCACCGGCTACCACGCCATCGAGTTCCTCCTCTGGGGCCAGGACCTCAACGGCAGCAACCCGGGCGCCGGCAACCGCCCGGCCAGCGACTTTGCCCAGGGTGCCACCTGCACCGGCGGCAACTGCGAACGCCGTGCCGAATTCCTCCAGGCAGCCACCAGCCTGCTGGTCAGCGACCTGCAGTACATGGTCGGCCAGTGGCAAGCCGGCCAGGCCGACAACTACCGCGCCAGCCTGGAAGCCGAACCGGCAGAGGCCGGGTTGCGCAAGATGCTGTTCGGCATGGGCAGCCTGTCACTGGGTGAACTGGCCGGCGAGCGCATGAAAGTCGCGCTGGAAGCCAACTCCACCGAAGACGAGCAGGACTGTTTCAGCGACAACACCCACAACTCGCACTTCTATGATGCCAAGGGTATCCGCAACGTCTACCTTGGCGAGTACCAGCGGGTCGACGGCAGCACCCTCAGCGGCCCAAGCCTGTCCAGCCTGGTGGCCAAGGCCGACGCCCAGACCGACAGCACCCTCAAGGCTGACCTCGCCGCCACCGAAGCCCGGCTGCAGGCCCTGGTCGACAGCGCCAGCAATGGCCAGCACTTCGACCAGCTGATCGCCGCCGACAACCGCGCCGGCCAGCAACTCGTGCGCGACGCCATCGGCGCCCTGGTCAAGCAGACCGCCGCCATCGAGCAGGCTTCGGCCAAGCTGGGCATCAACGAACTGCAACCGGACAGCGCCGACCACCAGTTCTAAACTGGTCGTAGGGTGGGCCTTGGCCCACCGCTGCCAACCTCTGGCCCGACCTGCTGCGTGGCTGCTTTTGGTGGGCTGAAGCCCACCCTACGCCCACCCTGCGCCACCCACGACCAACCTTCCTCCCGCCCAGCCGGCTTGAACCACATGTCCGCATTATTCCCGCTGCGCCCTGCCCTGCTGCTGCTGAGCCTCTGCGGTCTGGGCGGCTGCGGACCCGGGCCCTTCGACCGCGCCGAGCCGGGTGAGGCGCTCTCCGCCGGCACGGCGAGCGTCCGGCAGTTCGACCACAACGCCTTCTCCCAGCCCTCGGCCAACCTGACGCCAAGCCGGCGCCTTGCGTTCAGCGTGGGCAACAGCTTCTTCCGCAACCCGTGGGTGATCGCCCCCTCGACCACCACCGCGCGCGACGGCCTAGGCCCGCTGTTCAACACCAATGCCTGCCAGAACTGCCATATCAAGGATGGCCGCGGCCATCCGCCGGCGGCCAATGCCGCCAGCGCGGTGTCGATGCTGCTGCGCCTGTCGATTCCCGCTCAACCCGGGCAGGCCGCGCAACTGCAGCGCCACGGCGTGATCGCCGAACCGACCTATGGCAGCCAGCTGCAGGACATGGCCATCCCCGGCCTCGCCGCGGAAGGCAAGATCCGCCTCGACTGGGAGTACCGCAACATCCGCCTGGCCGACGGCAGCCAGGTCGAATTGCGCCAGCCGCGACTGCAGCTGAGCGCACTGGGCTACGGCACACTGCACCCGCAGACGCAGTTTTCCCTGCGCAGCGCCCCGCCGATGATCGGCCTCGGCCTGCTCGAAGCCATCCCCGCGGCCGACCTGCTGGCCCGGGCCGACCCCGACGATGCCGATGGCGACGGCATCAGCGGCCGTGCCAACCAGGTCTGGGACGAGGCCCGCGGCGAGCCCGCCCTCGGCCGCTTCGGCTGGAAAGCCGGACAACCCAGCCTGAACCAGCAGAACGCCCACGCCTTTGCCGGCGACATGGGCCTGAGCACCGCCCTGCTGCCGGCCGATGACTGCACCGCGGCGCAAGTCGCCTGCCGGCAGCTGCCCGCTGGCGGTCGCCCGGAGGTCAGCGACGAGATCCTCGCCAGCGTGTTGTTCTACAGCCGCAACCTGGCCGTACCGCTGCGCCGCGGGGTGAACAAGCCGCAGGTGCTGGCCGGCAAGGCGCTGTTCCACCAGGCCGGCTGTGCCGCCTGCCACGTACCGACCTTCACCACCGCCAGCCAGGCCGCCGAGCCGGAACTGGCCAACCAGCACATTCGCCCCTACAGCGATCTGCTGCTGCACGACATGGGCGCCGATCTGGCCGATAATCGACCGGAGTTCCAGGCGGACGGGCGCGAGTGGCGCACCCCTCCGCTGTGGGGGATAGGCCTGACCCGCACCGTCAGTGGCCATACCCAGTTCCTGCATGACGGGCGTGCACGCAACCTGCTCGAAGCCATTCTCTGGCACGGCGGCGAAGGCGAGTCAGCCCGGCAACAGGTGATCCACTTCGATGCCGGGCAGCGCGCGGCGCTGCTGGCCTTTCTCGATTCGCTGTGAGGATTTGCCCATGATCCGCATCACCCGACTGGCCCTCGGCGGCCTGGCCCTGCTGCTGGCTGGCTGCACCCCGCCAGACCCGCAACAGCAGGTCAGCGCAGCACTCGCGCAGCAGGTCCTGCTGCCCGCCTACCAGGTCTGGGCGCAGAGCAGCCGGCAACTGGCCGAAAGCGCCGCCAGCTTCTGCACCGGGCAGCAGGATCTCGCCCGGGCGCGCCAGGCGCTGCTGGCGACGCAAGATGCCTGGGCGACCCTGCAGCCACTCGCCCTGGGCCCGCTCGGCGAAGGCAACCGCGCCTGGCAGGTGCAGTTCTGGCCGGACAAGAAGAACCTGGTCGCGCGCCAGGTCGAAACCCTGCTCAAGGGCGACAGCCCTTTGACCCAGGGCGCGCTGGACCAGGCCAGCGTGGTGGTCCAGGGCCTGAGCGCCTACGAATATGTGCTGTTCGACCCGGCCATAGACCTGGCCGTGCCCGCCACCAGAGCGCGCTACTGCCCCCTGCTGACAGCGATCGGCCAGCACCAGCGGCAACTGGCGGACAGCGTGCTGGCGCAGTGGCAGGCCAATGAGGGGATGGCGGCCCAGCTGCAGGCGTTCCCGAATGCGCGCTATGCCCTGCCGGCCGAGGCCGTTGCCGACCTGTTGCGCACCCAGGTCACCGCCCTGGATGGCCTGAAGAAGAAACTGGCCACCCCGCTGGGCCGGCAGAACAACGCCCAGCCGCAACCCTACCAGGCGGAGAACTGGCGCAGCGACAGCTCGCTGCGCAATCTCTCCGCCAGCCTGCGGGCGGCCGACAGCCTCTGGCAGGGTCACGCCAACGATGGCCTGCGCCGGCTGCTGAACACCGAGCAGCAGGCGCTGGCCAGGCGCATCGATGCCGCCTATAGCACTACCCGCCAGCAGCTCGACGGCATGTCCGCATCCATGCATGAACTGCTCGCCACGGCTGCCGGCCGCCAGCAACTGGGGCGCCTCTACGAGCAGCTGGACCAGCTGCATCGCCTGCATGAGCGCGAACTGGCCAAGGCGCTGGGCGTACAACTGGGCTTCAACGCCCACGACGGCGATTGAGGGCCTGGCGATGACGCACAGCAACCCGCGCCTGCACCGGCGGACCTTTCTCGGCCTGGGCGCAAGCGTCCTCGCCGGCGCCGCCCTGGCCGGCTGGAAACTGGCCAGCAGCAACGGCCAGCCCGTGCTCCTGTCGGCGCGCGACGATGCCGCCGGCCGGCACTACGCCGTCGCCTACCGCCTGGACGGCCAGCCGCTGTTCGCCACCGCTGTCAGCCAGCGCTGCCACGACATCGTCAGCCACCCGCGGCTGCCGCTGGCGCTGTATGTCGCCCGCCGGCCCGGCACCCAGAGCTACCTGCTGGACCTGCGTGACGGGCGCCTCCTGCAGACCCTCGACAGCCCCGCCGACCGCCACTTCTACGGGCATGCGGTGTTCGACCGCCGCGGCGACTGGCTGTACAGCACGGAGAACGACACCCGCGATCCCGGCCGCGGGGTGATCGGCGTGTACCGCCTGGCTGGCCAGCGCCTGCAGCGCCACAGCGAACTGTCCAGCCACGGGATCGGCCCGCACCAGCTGGCCTGGCTGCCCGACGGCGACACTCTGGTGGTGGCCAACGGCGGCATCCGCACCGAAGCCGACAGCCGCACGCCGCTGAATGCCGATGCCATGGACTCCAGCCTGGTGTTGCTGGATCGCCGCGGCCAGTTGCTCGGCAAGGAGCGGTTGGCCCAGCGGCAGAACAGCATCCGCCATCTGGCGGTGGCGGCCGACGGCTGCATCGTCACCGCCCAGCAGTACCAGGGCGACCCGGCGGACGACGCGCCGCTGCTCGCGATCAAGCGGCCCGGGCAGGCCCTGCAGGCCTTCGCCGTCGGCGAAACGCAGCGCCTGGCCATGCAGCAGTACTGCGCCAGCGTGGCGGTCAACAGCCAGCTGCGCCTGATCGCCCTCAGCGCACCGCGCGGCAACCGCCTGTTCATCTGGGACATGGACAGCGCCCGGCTGCGCCTGGAGGAACCCCTGCCCGACTGTGCCGGGGTGGCCAGCAGCGCCCATGGCTTTGTCGCCAGTTCCGGTATCGGCGGCTGCCGTGCCTACGACTGCCGTGGCGCCAGCATCCACGGCCAGCCACTGGCACTGCCGGCCGGACGCTGGGACAACCACCTGCGGCTGACCTGAGACGCACCGCCGCACGGGCAAACCAGCAGCCACTTTGGCGCAACAGATTGTTGCAGGAATAGCTCACCGCAATCTTTTGCAACCCTGCCGCACTTTGGCATTGCCCGCCAGACCGGCACTATGCCGCGAACTGCCAAGGGTTGCGGCCTGTTCAGGGCTTTTCAGCAGGCGCGGGAGACGCGCCCTGTGACTGGCCGCGCAGGCCGTTTGCCCGGCGGTGCGGCGCATGCCGGCCATGCACGATGGCACTCGGACGTTTATCATCGGCGGCAGTTTCACGCAGTTGCCTGGTTGCCGGGCAACCGCCTGCACAAACACCCGACACCCTCATTTGCACTCCATCTGTTTGCCAAGGAACCGGATCATGTTGCGACGCCGCATGCTGATCATGCTGGGTACCACGCTGGCCATTGTGCTGGTACTCGGCTCGTACAAGGGCTACTCGATCTACCAGCAACTGCAGAAACTCGCGGCGCCGCCCAAGCCGGTGTATGTCTCCGCGCAGCCATCCACAAGCCAGCCCTGGCAGTCCAGACTGACCACCGTGGGCAGCCTGACCGCGTTCCAGGGCGTCGAACTGACCTCGGAAACCCGCGGCCTGGTCAAGCATGTGTACTTCGACTCCGGGCAGAAGGTCGTGCGCGGCCAGCCACTGGTGCAGCTCAACAACAGTGTCGAGCTGGCCTCGCTGGCCACCGCCGAGGCTTCGCTGGGCCTGGCCAAGCTGGAGTTCGAACGCGCCCGTGACCTGCTCAAGCGGCAGGCGCTGGCCAAAAGCCAGTTCGACCGTCTGGCCGCCGAGCTGGCCAAATCTGCCGCGCTGGTCGACCAACTGAAAGCCGTACTGGCGAAAAAGCTGATCCTTGCGCCCTTCTCCGGCACCATCGGCATCCGCAAGATCGACGTCGGCAGTCAGCTTTCCAACGGTGCACCGTTTGCCACCCTGCAAGACCTGAGCAAGCTGTACCTGGACTTCTACCTGCCGGAGCAGAACCTGCCCCTGCTGCAAGTCGGGCAAAAGGTCCTGACCAAGGTCTCGGCCTACCCTGACGAACTGTTCGAAGCCAGGATCGTGGCCCTCAACCCCAAGGTCGAGAGCAACACCCGCAATGTGCAGATCCGTGCCAGCCTGGACAACCCGGACGGCAAACTGCTGCCCGGCATGTTCGCCGGCCTGGCCGTGCTGCATGGCGAAGAGGCGGATGCAGTGGTGGTGGCGGAAACGGCCGTCACCTTTACCCTCTACGGCGACTCGGTGTTCGTGGTCGAGCCGAAACTCGGCGAGGATGGCAAGCCGCTGCTGGACCTGGACGGCCAGCCACAGCTGGTCGCCCGGCGGCGCAACGTGGAGAGCGGCGAGCGCCGTGACGGCGTGGTCGAAATCCGCAAGGGCCTCAAGGCTGGCGAGCAGGTCGTCACCAACGGCCAGCTGAAACTCGAAGACGGCATGCTGATCAAGCTGGTTGCCGACCCCGCCACGCTGAAGCCCGCCACCAACTGATTGCGGCCGCCCAAGGACAAACACACGATGGCCTTTACCGATCCCTTTATCCGCCGCCCGGTGCTGGCCACCGTGCTCAGCCTGCTGATCGTGCTGCTGGGTGCGCAAGCCTTCAACAAACTGGCCGTTCGCGAATTTCCGCAGATGGAAAATGCCCTCATCACGGTGACCACCGTGTACCCCGGGGCCAATGCCGAAACCATCCAGGGCTATATCACCCAGCCGATGCAGAGCAGCCTGGCGAGCGCCGAAGGCATTGACTTCATGACCTCCTCCAGCCGGCAGAATGTCTCGACCATCTCGGTCTATGCGCGCCTGGGCACCGATAGCGACAAACTGCTGACCGAACTGCTGGCCAAGGCCAATGAAGTCAAGAGTGGTATGCCGCCACAGGCTGAGGACCCGCTGCTGGAAAAAGAAAGCGATGGTCATGCGCTGATGTACCTGAGCTTCTCCAGCAAAGAACTGAGCATCCAGCAGATCACCGACTACCTGTACCGGGTGGTGCAGCCCAAGCTGGCAACCCTGCCCGGCATGGCCAAGGCCGAGGTCATGGGCAACATGGTGTTTGCCATGCGGGTCTGGCTCAACCCGGCGCGCCTGTCGGCCTATGGCATCACCGCCAATGACGTGAACAACGCCATCCGCCAGTACAACTACCTGTCCACCGCCGGCGAGATCGAAGGCCAGCTGGTGGTCACCAGCCTGAATGCGCAGACCGAGCTGAAGAGCCCCGAAGCCTTTGCCCGCATCCCGGTGAAGATCAGCGGCGACAGCCGGATCCTGCTGGGCGATATCGCACGGGTCGAGCTCGGGTCGGAAAGCTACGACATGGTCTCGTCGATGAACGGCATTCCGTCGGTCTACATCGGCATCAAGGGCACGCCCAGCGCCAACCCGCTGGAACTGATCAAGCACGTGCGCGAACAGCTACCCGAGATCGAGGCGCAGCTGCCGCAGAACCTGCAGCTGAACGTGGCCTACGATGGCACCAAATTCATCCAGGCTTCGATCGACGAAGTGCTCTATACCCTGGCTGAAGCGGTGCTGATCGTGATTGCCGTGGTGTTCCTGTTCCTCGGCTCGTTCCGCTCTGTGCTGATCCCGGTAATCACCATCCCGTTGTCGATGATCGGCGTGCTGTTCTTCATGCAGCTGATGGGCTATTCGATCAACCTGCTGACGCTGCTGGCCATGGTGCTCGCCATCGGACTGGTGGTGGATGACGCCATCGTGGTGGTGGAGAACATCCACCGGCATATCGACGAGGGCAAGACGCCCTTCGATGCAGCCATTCAGGGCGCCCGCGAGATTGCCGTACCGGTAATTTCCATGACCATCACCCTGGCCGCGGTGTATGCGCCGATCGGCTTCCTCAGCGGCCTGACCGGCGCGCTGTTCAAGGAGTTCGCGCTGACCCTGGCCGGCTCGGTGATCATCTCCGGGATCGTCGCCCTGACCCTGTCGCCGATGATGTGCGCCCAGCTGCTGCGCCCGATGAACGACAGCAGCGGCCTGGCGCACCGCCTCGACCTGCTCTTCGACAAGCTCAAGCATCGCTACCAGCGTGCGCTGCGCAGCAGCATGGAGACGCGCCCGGTGATCCTGCTGTTCGCCCTGTTGATCCTGCTGTTGATTCCGGCACTGCTGAGCTTCACCAAGAAGGAACTGGCGCCGGACGAAGACCAGAGCATGATCTACCTGTTCGCCAGCTCGCCACAGACCAACAACCTCGAATACCTGAATGCCAACACTGACCAGTTCCTTGAGGTATTCAAGTCCATTCCCGAATACCAGCGCTACTTCCTGGTCAACGGCTCGGGCGGGGTGCATTCGGCCTTTGGCGGCTTCGGCCTGAGCGCCTGGGGCGAGCGCACGCGCAGCCAGATGACCGTCCTGCCGGAACTGCAGGCAAAACTGAACCAGATCCCCGGGATCAAGGTCTTTGCCTTCAACCGGCCGTCACTCCCGGGGGCCGGCAGCGGCCTGCCGTTCCAGTTCATCATCACCGCGCCAGCCTCCTACGAAACCCTGCTGGATGTGGCCGAACGGGTCAAGGCCAAGGCGCAGGCAAGCAACAAGTTCGCTTTTGTCGACATCGACCTCGACTTCGACAAGCCGGAACTGGTGATCGACATCGACCGCGAGAAAGCCGCGCAGATGGGCGTCTCGATGCAGGATATCGGCCAGTTGCTGGCGACCCTGCTGGGTGAAAGCGAGATCAACCGCTTCACCCTCGAGGGCCGCAGCTACAAGGTCATCGCCCAGGCCGATCCGCAGTTCCGCGACAGCCCGAACTGGATCAACAACTTCTCGGTGCGCAACGCGCAGGGCCAGATGGTCTCGCTGGCCACGCTGGTCAAGGTGAGCGAGCGGGCCCGTCCGGGCCAGCTCAACCAGTTCCAGCAGCTCAACTCGGTGACCATCAAGGGCTTCCCGATTGTCAGCATGGGCGAGGCAGTCAACAGCGTGCTGGAAATCGCCAAGGCCGAATCACCCAAGGGCTTCACCTTCGACTATGCCGGTGCCTCGCGCCAGTTCATCAAGGAAAGCGGGGCATTGACGGCCACCTTCGCCCTGGCCCTGGCGGTGATCTACCTGCTGCTGGCAGCCCAGTTCGAAAGCTTCCGCGACCCGCTGGTGATCCTGGTGACGGTGCCGCTGTCGATCTGCGGCGCGCTGATTCCGCTGTTCCTCGGCTTCGCCACGCTGAACATCTACACCCAGGTCGGCCTGGTGACGCTGATCGGCCTGATCAGCAAGCACGGCATCCTGATCGTCGAGTTCGCCAACCACCTGCGCCTGGAGAAAGGCCTGAGTCCGCGCGAAGCGGTCGAAGAGGCGGCGGCGATTCGCCTGCGGCCGATCCTGATGACCACCGCGGCCATGGTCTTTGGCATGCTGCCACTGCTGATGGCCAGCGGTGCCGGCGCGGTCAGCCGCTTCGACATCGGCCTGGTGATCGCCACCGGCATGTCGGTCGGCACGCTGTTCACCCTGTTCGTCCTGCCGAGCATGTATACCCTGCTGGCCAAGCCGGCGCGGCGCAGCGCGACGAGCGCGAGCGGCAGCTGAAACTGACCGGCAGCGACTCAGTCCGGGTCGCTGCCGACGATGACCCGCCGGCTCAACTCGGGGAAGAACAGGCGCTGCAGTTCCAGGCCCGGTTCTTCGGCACGCATGAAGGCTTCGCCGACCAGGAAGGCATGCACCTCGCTGATCTCCATCAGCTCGACATCGGCGCGGTGCAGGATGCCGCTCTCGGTGATCACCAGGCGCTCCGGCGGAATCTGCGGCAGCAGGTCGAGGGTGGTATCCAGCGACACCTCGAAGGTGTGCAGGTTGCGGTTGTTGATGCCGATCAGCGGCGTATCCAGCAGCGCCAGCGCCCGTTCCAGCTCGGCGCCGTCGTGCACCTCGACCAGCACATCGAGGCCGAATGCCTTGGCGGTCGCGGCCAGCTCGGCCATGCGCCCGTCGTCCAGCGCCGCGACAATCAGCAGGATGCAGTCGGCACCCAGCGCGCGCGCCTCGACTATCTGGTAGGGGTCGACCATGAAGTCCTTGCGCAGCACCGGCAGCCGGCACGCCGCACGGGCCTGCTGCAGGTACTCGTCGGCGCCCTGGAAGAAGTCCACGTCGGTCAGCACCGACAGGCAGGTAGCCCCGCCCTGTTCGTAGCTGCGGGCAATCTCGGCCGGCACGAAGTCCTCGCGCAGCACGCCCTTGCTCGGCGAAGCCTTCTTGATTTCGGCGATCACCGCCGGCTCGCGCAGCGCCACCCGCGCCTGCAGGGCACGGGCAAAGCCGCGCGGGGCATCCGCGGCACGCGCCAGCCCTTCGAGCTCGCCGAGGCTGACCCGCGCACTGCGCTCGGCCACTTCGGTGAACTTGCGGGCGATGATGTTTTCCAGAATGGTCGGCAGGCTCACGCTTGATTCTCCTGACGGAAGACCGCGGTGAAGGCCGCCAGCTCGTCCATTTTTTCCCGTGCCAGGCCGGTATGCAGCGCATCGTGGGCCAGGCGCACACCCTCCACCAGGCTGCTCGCCAGATCGGCGGCATACAAGGCAGCGCCGGCATTCAGCACGATCATGTCGCCGGCCTTGCGGCCGAGTTCGGTCTTGCGCCGGCCGAGGGCATCGCGGATCAGCTCCAGCGAGGCCTGCGGCCCGCTGACATCCAGCCCGATCAGGGTCTGGCTGTGCAGGCCGAGGTCTTCCGGGCTGACCTCGTATTCGCGGATCTCGCCGCCCTGCAGCTCGGCCACGTGGGTTGGCGCCGCCAGGCTGAACTCATCCAGGCCGTCGCGCGAATGCACCACCAGCACATGCTCACTGCCGAGGCGCTTGAGCACTTCGGCCAGTGGCCGGCACAACGCCTGGTTGAACACGCCGACCACCTGATGGCGCACACCGGCCGGATTGGTCAGCGGGCCGAGCATGTTGAAGATCGTGCGCAGGCCCAGTTCGCGGCGCGGTACCGCGGCGTGCTTCATCGCCTTGTGATGCACCTGGGCGAACATGAAGCCCACCCCGACGCTGTCGATGCAGCGCGCCACCTGTTGCGGCGTCAGCTCCAGGTAGACCCCGGCCGCTTCCAGCAGGTCGGCGCTGCCGCTCTTGCCGGACACCGCGCGGTTGCCGTGCTTGGCCACCTTGCCGCCCGCCGCCGCCACCACGAAGGCAGCGGCCGTGGACACGTTGAAGATGTTCGCCCCGTCGCCACCGGTGCCGACCACGTCGACCACGTGCGCCAGGTCCGGCAACTCGACCTTGCTCGCCAGCTCGCGCATCACCGACACGGCGCCGACAATCTCGTCGATGCTCTCGCTCTTCATGCGCAGGCCCATCAGGAAGGCGGCAATCTGCGCCTCGCTGCACTGGCCGGTCATGATCTCGCGCATGACGTCCTGCATCTCCTCGGTGCTCAGGTCGAGCTGCGCCACCACCCGATTGAGGGCTTCCTTGATGTTCATCCGCGTACGCCCCCGCTCTGCTTGAGGAAGTTGGCAAACAGTTCATGGCCCTGCTCGGTCAGGATCGACTCGGGGTGGAACTGCACACCTTCGATATTCAGCGTCTTGTGCCGCAGGCCCATGATCTCGTCCACCGAACCATCGGCCAGCTGGGTCCAGGCGGTGATTTCCAGGCACGCCGGCAGGCTCTCGCGCCTGACCACCAGCGAATGGTAGCGGGTCACGGTCAGCGGATTGTTCAGGCCGGCGAAGACGCCCTGGTCATGGTGGAACACCGGGCTGGTCTTGCCGTGCATCACCTGGCGCGCGCGCACCACCTCGCCGCCAAAGGCCTGGCCGATGCTCTGGTGGCCGAGGCAGACACCGAGGATCGGCAGCTTGCCGGCGAAGTGGGCGATCACCGCCAGCGACACGCCGGCTTCGGTGGGCGTGCACGGGCCGGGGGAAATGACGATGCGCTCAGGCTGCAACGCCTCGATCTCGGCCACCGTCAGTTCGTCGTTGCGGATGACCTTGACCTCGGCGCCCAGCTCGGCCAGGTACTGCACCACGTTGTAGGTAAAGGAGTCGTAGTTATCGATCATTAACAGCATGGTGTTCTCCCTGAGCCAGGTTCTGCTGCGTGTGTTCGGCCAGCGCCACCGCACGGAACATGGCGCGGCGCTTGTTCAGGGTTTCTTCCCACTCCAGCGCCGGTACCGAGTCGGCGACGATGCCGCCACCGGCCTGTACGTGCAGCTCGCCGTTCTTGATCACCGCGGTACGGATCGCAATCGCCGTGTCCATGTTGCCGTTCCACGCCAGATAGCCCACCGCGCCGCCGTAGACGCCGCGCTTGACCGGCTCCAGCTCGTCGATGATTTCCATCGCGCGGATCTTCGGCGCGCCGGACAGGGTCCCGGCCGGCAGGATCGCGCGCAGCGCGTCCATCGCGCTGAGGCCCTGCTTCAACTGGCCGTTGACGTTGGAGACGATGTGCATGACGTTGGAATAGCGCTCGATCACCATCTGCTCGGTGACCTTCACCGTGCCGGTCTCGGAGACACGCCCGGCATCATTGCGCCCGAGGTCGATGAGCATCAGGTGTTCGGCGATTTCCTTGGCATCGGAGAGCAGATCCTGCTCCAGCGCCAGGTCGGCCTCCTCGGTGGCCCCGCGCGGACGGGTGCCGGCAATCGGGCGCACCGTGACCAGGCCATCCTCGACCCGCACCAGCACTTCCGGCGAGCTGCCGACCACGTGAAAGTCGCCGAAGTTGAAGAAGTACATGTATGGCGTCGGGTTGAAGCAGCGCAGCGCGCGGTACAGGTCGATCGGCGCGGCGGAAAAGTCGATGCTCATGCGCTGCGACGGCACCACCTGCATGCAGTCGCCGGCGAGGATGTACTGCTTGATGGTGTCGACCGCGCGCTCGTAGTCCTCGCGGGTGAAGCTGGAGCGGAAGGTCGGCTCGGCGCTGGCCTCCAGCGCGGTGAAATCGAGGCCGCGGCGCGGGGTGATCGGCTGGCGCAGCTGCTCGAGCAGCTCGGCCAGGCGCGCCTGGCCACGTTCATAGGCATCAGTTTCACTCGGGTCGGCCAGCACGATGGCGTGCAGCTTGCCGGCCAGGTTGTCGAACACCACCACCGCGTCGGAGACCATCAGCAGGATATCGGGGTTGCCCAGCGGATCAGGGTTCGGGCATTTGGCCAGCTTGCGCTCGACATAGCGCATGCAGTCATAGGCGAAGTAGCCGACCAGACCACCATTGAAGCGCGGCAACCCGGCAATCGGCGCCACCTGGTAGCGCTCCTTGAACGCCTCGACAAAGGCCAGCGGGTCGGCACACTCGTGCTGCTCGGTTTCCTGGCCATCGACGCTCACCGTCACCTGGTGCTCGCAGGCGCGCAGGATGGTGCGGCAGGGAAGGCCGATGATCGAGTAACGCCCCCACTTCTCGCCGCCCTGCACCGACTCGAGCAGGTAGGAGTAAGGTGCATCGGCAAGTTTCAGGTACAGCGACAGCGGCGTATCGAAATCCGCCAGGGTTTCAAAGGCAAGCGGAATGCGGTTGTAGCCTTCAGCGGCCAAACGCAGGAATTCTTCGCGGGTCATGATCAGCCTCGTGGCTTGAGGGTATTTCGGTCAGGTGCAAACAGGCCGGCGCTGCCGGCCAGGGCGAGATCAGGTGCGCCAGCGCCAGCGGGCCACGGCCTTGATCACGTTCATCCAGTGCTTGCGGATAGCCGCCACGATCAGATCTCTTGCGGGGATTGGGTTGAGTTGGCGCAACACTACCCGAGCCTCCAGGCCGAATCAACCAGCTGGCGCAGGTCCGCCAGCACCAGCCGGGGGTTTTCCTCGCTGATCGGCCGCCCGTGGTTGTAGCCATAGCTGACCGCCACACAGGGCACGCCGGCAGCGCGGGCGGCCAGCACGTCATTGCGCGAGTCGCCGATAAACAGCGCCTGCTCGGGGGGCACGGCCGCCTGCGCCAGCACCCAGTGGAGGGCCGCCGGATCGGGTTTCTGCAGCGGCAGGCTGTCGCCGCCGACCATCCAGCGGAAGTAGCCGGCCAGGCCCTTCTCGGCCAGCAGCGGGCCGACAAACTGGCTCGGCTTGTTGGTCACCAGGGCCATCGGCACCGCGTGCGCCTGCAGCCAGTCGAGGCATTCGCGCACGCCCGGATAGACGCGGCTGAGTGCGTGGTTGCCGGCATAGGCCTGGAGGAACAGCTGATGCGCCTGCCCGGCCAGTGCGTCAGCCACGGCGGCGTGCTCCAGCTGACCGGCCAGCGCCCGCCGGACCAGCACCATGGAGCCATTGCCGACCCATTCGCGCACCCTGGCCACGCCCGCGGGCGGACGCCCCAGCTGCATCAGCATGCAGTCCACCGCCGCCGCCAGGTCGGGAACCGAATCGAGCAGGGTGCCGTCCAGGTCGAACATCACCAGCCGCGGCAGCTGGCCGGCAAACAGGCTTTCGAGTGGGGTCACCCGCGCACCTGGGCCAGTTCGGCGCGCATGGCGTCGATCACGGCCTGGTAGTCCGGCTGGTTGAAGATCGCCGAACCGGCAACGAAGGTATCGGCACCCGCCTCGGCGATGGCACGGATGTTCTGCACATTCACCCCGCCGTCGATTTCCAGGCGAATGTCGCGCCCGGAGGCATCGATCAGGGCCCGCGCCTCGCGCAGCTTGTCGAGGGTGCCGGGGATGAACTGCTGGCCGCCGAAGCCCGGGTTGACGCTCATCAGCAGGATCATGTCGACCTTGTCCATCACGTGCCTGAGCACATCCAGCGGGGTCGCCGGGTTGAACACCAGGCCGGACTTGCAGCCACCGGCGCGGATCAGCTGCAGGGAGCGGTCGACATGCTCGGAGGCTTCCGGGTGGAAGGTGATGTAGCTGGCGCCGGCCTCAATGAAGTCGCCGATGATGCGATCCACCGGCTTGACCATCAGGTGCGCGTCGATCGGCGCAGTGATGCCGTACTTGCGCAGCGCCGTGCAGACCAGCGGGCCGATGGTCAGGTTGGGCACATAGTGATTGTCCATCACATCGAAGTGGACGATGTCGGCGCCGGCGGCGAGCACCTTGTCGACTTCCTCGCCGAGGCGGGCGAAGTCGGCGGACAGGATCGACGGGGCAATGGCAAACGGCTGCATGGCGTACCTCGGGGCAGATTCACGATGGCGCGCATTGTAGCCTGAGCGCCCCGCAAGGCGGTTGTCCATGTAGGTTGGGTTGAGCGCAGCGAAGCCCAACAGGGAGACAGCCAATGCCTGCTGCTGGGCTTCAGCGCTGCGCGGTTCAACCCAGCCTGCCGGCCTGCAGGGGGTTATTCGTGACTGGCCGAGGTGCGCATTTTCTCGCTGCGCCCGCGCAGCCACTCGAGGGTCAGCAGCAGGACGATGGAGAAGCCGATCAGCAGGGTGGCCGCCGCGGCGATGGTCGGCGACAGGTTCTCGCGGATGCCGCTGAACATCTGCCGTGGCAGGGTGGCCTGCTCCGGGCCGGCAAGGAACAGGGTGACCACCACCTCGTCGAACGAGGTGGCGAAGGCAAACAGCGCGCCGGAAATCACCCCCGGCGCGATCAGCGGCAGGGTCACCCGGAAGAACGCGGTCAGCGGCGACGCGCCCAGGCTGGCCGCGGCGCGCACCAAGTTGTAGTTGAAGCCCTGCAGGGTGGCCGACACGGTGATGATGACGAACGGCACGCCGAGCACCGCATGCACCACGATCAGCGAGATATAGCTGTTGCCCAAGCCCAGCGGGGCGAAGAACAGGTAGCTGGCCACGCCGACGATGACCACCGGCACCACCATCGGCGAGATCACCAGGCTCATCACCAGCGCCTTGCCGCGAAACTCGCCGCGGGTCAGGCCGATCGCCGCCAGGGTGCCGAACACCATGGCCAGCACGGTGGCGGCCGGGGCGACGATCAGGCTGTTCTTCAGCGAACGCATCCAGTCGGCCGAGGCGAAGAAGTCCTGGTACCAGTGCAGCGAGAAGCCCTGCAACGGATAGACCAGGAAGCTGCCCGAGTTGAACGACAGCGGCACGATCACCAGCACCGGCAGGATCAGGAACAGCAGCACCAAGCCACAGAGGCTGCGCAGGGTGTAGAACCACACACGTTCGACGGGGGACATATAGGGACTGAGCATGTGCTTTCTCCTTAACTCAGGCGCAGCCGGCTGGCGCCGACCAGCCAGCTGTAGACCACGTAGAGCACCAAGGTAGCGAGCAGCAGCAAGCCGCCCAGCGCGGTGGCCATGCCCCAGTTGATGCTGGTGTTGGTGTAGAAGGCGACGAAGTAGCTGACCATCTGGTCGGTCGGGCTGCCGAGCAGCGCCGGGGTGATGTAGTAGCCGATCGCCAGGATGAACACCAGCAGGCAGCCGGCCCCGACCCCGGCCAGGGTCTGCGGGAAATACACCCGCCAGAAGCTGGCGAAGGGGTGGCAGCCGAGCGAGATCGCCGCGCGCATGTAGCTCGGCGAAATACCCTTCATCACGCTGTAGATCGGCAGGATCATGAACGGCAGCATGATGTGCACCATCGCGATGTACACCCCGGTACGGTTGAACACCAGCTCCAGCGGCTTGTCGATCAGGCCCAGGCCGAGCAGCGCGCTGTTGATCAGGCCGCCGGACTGCAGCAGCACGATCCACGCCGCCACCCGCACCAGGATCGAGGTCCAGAACGGCAGCAGCACCAGGATCATCAGCAGGTTGCTCTGCCGCGATGGCAGGTTGGCCAGCAGGTAGGCCAGCGGATAGGCCAGCACCAGGCAGAAGGCGGTGATCACCAGGCCCATCCAGAAGGTGCGGGCAAAAATGTCCAGGTAGATCGCCTGATCCGGGGTGGCCGCGGCCAGCTCACCGAGGTCGTCGATGCGATGGTCCAGCGCGGCCAGCAGGTAGTAGGAAGTCAGGCTGCTGCTGTTGCGGCGGATGGTCTGCCAGTAGGCCGGGTCGCCCCAGCGCTCGTCGAGGCCTTCCAGCGCTTCCTTGTAGGAGGCCGGCTCGCTCTTGAACGGCAGCGCGCGGGCGGTTTTCGAGAGCAGGCTGCGGTAGCCGGCCAGCTCCATGTTCAGGCGCTTGGACAGATCGCCGAGTGTCTGATTCTTGCGTGCGGCAGTCAGGTCGAGGCTCAGCGCCTGGTACACCGGCTCGGCGGGCAGGGCCTTGCCATCCCACTGCGCAATGGCTTCCACCGTGCGCGGCAGGCTGCCAACCACCTCCGGGTTGCCCACGCTCTTGTACAGCAGGGCGACAATCGGCAGCACGAAGATCAGCGCCAGAAACAGCACCAGCGGCAGGATCAGCACCTGCGCCTTGAGCCGGTTGACCCGCTCGGCACGCGCCAGGCGCTGTTTCAGACTGGGTCCGGTGACCGTGGTGAGAGGCTCTGCGATAGCCATAGTGAACTCCGCTGGAATAAGGCCGCGCGGACGCGGCCAGGGGTAAAGCGTTAACTCCCCTCTCCCGCGGGCGGGAGAGGGCTGGGGGTGAGGGGGTAGTGAGCAGCCCCTCTCCCCCAGCCCTCTCCCCAGCGGGAAGAGGGAACTCCCGACCCTACTTGGCCGCCCAGGCGTTGAAGCGCTGCTCCAGCTGCTCGCCATAGTCAGCCCAGAACACCACGTCCATCGGTACCTGGTTGGCGATGTTTTCCGGGGTAGTCGGCATGTCCTTGAGCAGGGCCGGCGGCAGCAGTGCCACCGCCTGCTTGTTGGCCGGACCGTAGGCGATGTTTTCCGAATAGGTCTTCTGCTGTTGCGGCTGCACCGAGAAAGCGATGAATTTCTGTGCCTCGGCGAGGTCTTTCGCGCCCTTCGGAATGGCCCAGGAGTCGAAGTCGTAGATCCCGCCGTTCCACACCACCTTGAGGTTGCTTTCGTTCTGCACGGCAGCGATGCGGCCGTTGTAGGCCGAGCTCATCACCACGTCACCCGAGGCGAGGTACTGCGGCGGCTGCGCGCCGGCTTCCCACCACTGGATGCTCGGCTTGAGCTGGTCGAGTTTCTTGAACGCGCGGTCAACCCCTTCCGGCGTGGCCAGCACCGTGTAGACATCCTTGGGCGCCACGCCATCAGCCATCAGGGCGAATTCCAGGGTGTACTTGGCGCCCTTGCGCAGGCCGCGCTTGCCGGGGAATTTCTGCGTATCCCAGAAATCGGCCCAGCCGGTCGGTGCGCTGGCCAGCTTGTCGGCGTTATAGGCGAGCACTGTCGACCAGACGAAGAACCCGACGCCGCACGGCTGGATGGCACCCGGGATAAAGTCCGCAGGATTGCCGAACTGCGCCGGCTCGAGGGTTTCGAACAGGCCCTCGTCGCAACCGCGGGCCAGTTCCGGCGACTCCACCTCGACCAGACTCCACGACACGCTGTTGGTATCGACCATGGCTTTCACCTTGGCCATCTCGCCGTTGTATTCGCCGGCGATGACCTTGCCGTTGCCGGCCGCTTCCCAGGGCGCATAGAACGCCTTGGCCTGGGCATTCTTGTTCGCCCCGCCAAAGGACACCACGGTCAGGTCGGCAGCCATGCTTGACGCGGCAAAGGCCAGCCCCAGGGTCAGGGCGGTAAGCTTGAGTGAGCTTTTCATTTTGTTCTCTCCACAATGCAGGGTTGATAACGAACGGATCAGACAGCTTCGAGTAACGGATCGAGCGCGCGCACGTGCTCCACTTGCCAGCCGAGCGGCACCACATCACCCACCGCGAGCGCCGGGTCGAGCTCGGCGATCGGTTGCTTGACGAAGAAGTCGGCCTTGCCACACACCTCCAGGCGCACACGCACGTGGTCGCCGAGATAGATGAATTCCTCCACACGCCCGGAGAAACGGTTGCTGCAGCTTTCGCTGGCCGCGTTCAGGCGCACGCGTTCCGGACGGATCGACAGGGTCACCGGCTCGCCGGGCTGGCCGACATTCACCGCCAGCGCCTCGACCTTCTCGCCGCGGCCCAGCTCGACCACGCAACGCTCGCCGCTGTGGCTGAGCAGGCGGCCGCTGAGGCGATTGTTCTCGCCGATGAAGTTGGCCACGAAGGTGTTGCTCGGCTCCTCGTAGAGCACCCGTGGGGCGGCAATCTGCTGGATCTCGCCCTGGTGGAATACCGCCACGCGGTCGGACATGGTCAGCGCCTCGCCCTGGTCGTGGGTGACGTAGACCACGGTCACGCCCAGGCGCTGATGGATGTGCTTGATCTCCATCTGCATGTGTTCGCGCAGCTGCTTGTCCAGCGCCCCCAGCGGTTCGTCCATCAGCACCAGCTGCGGCTCGAACACCAGCGCCCGGGCCAGCGCCACGCGCTGCTGCTGGCCGCCGGAGAGCTGCGCCGGATAACGGTTGCGGAACTTGTCCAGCTGCACCATCGACAGCGCGCGCTTGACCCGCTCGCTGCAGTCGGTCTTGTTCATGCCGCGCACCGTCAGCGGGAAGGCCAGGTTCTCGGCCACCGTCATGTGCGGGAACAGCGCGTAGTTCTGGAACACCATGCCGATGTCGCGCTTGTGCGGTGGCACGTTGTTGATCGCCTTGCCGGCCAGGAGGATTTCCCCGGCGGTGGGGGTCTCGAAACCGGCCAGCATCATCAGGCTGGTGGTCTTGCCGGAACCGGACGGCCCCAGCAGGGTTAGGAACTCGCCCTTGCGGATCTCCAGGTTGAGATCCTTGACGATGAGGTTCTCACCGTCATAGCTCTTCTGTACGCCACGAAAGCTGACCAGCCCCTCGCTTGCTTGCGAATCGACCATGACCGTGCCCTTTGTCTAGTTGTCTGTCGTGACTAAAGACTAGGACTGCCAGCCGCCAGCGCAAATCGGCAGCTATGAGAGATTGCTATAAGCCGTGCGGACGACTGCGGGTAGGGATTGCCCTACAGGCAGGCTAAACCGTTACGCGCTGGCTGCACCCGCAGGCGGGACGTAGGGTGGGCTTCAGCCCACCAAGCCTTTTAGCTAGCCGCGGTGGGCTAAAGCCCACCCTACTGACAACCGCTCAGAGCAGCTTGTGCTCCATCGCGTAACGCACCAGGTCGGCCATCGAGCTGACATTCATCTTCTGCATCAGGCGCGCCTTGTGGGTGCTGATGGTCTTGTTGCTGAGCGCCAGCTGCTGGGCGATCTCGTTGACACTGGCACCCTGCACCAGGCGCTCGAACACCGAGAACTCGCGCTCGGAGAGCAGGGCATGCGCCGGCCGCGCATCGGTCAGGCCGACCTCGAAGACCATGCGGTCGGCCAGTTGCGGATCGATATAGCGCCCACCGCCGGCAACCTTGCGGATCGCCGCCAGCAGCAGGGCCGGATCGCTGTCCTTGGTGGCATAGCCGGCGGCGCCGACCTTCAGTGCGCGGGCGGCCATCTGCGCCTCGTCATGCATCGACAGCACCAGGATCGCCGGCGCATTGGCCAGCGCGCGGATCCGCGGGATCGCCTCCAGGCCGTTGACCCCGGGCATGGAAATGTCCAGCAGCACCACGTCGCAGGGCACCTGGCGCAGGGTCGCCAGCAGCTGCTCGCCATTGCTCGCCTCGCCGACCACCTGCAGGTCCTTGGCCAGGCCGATCAGTTGCTTGATACCTTCGCGGACGATGGTGTGGTCTTCGGCCACCAGTACTCGAATCACGCCGCTGCCTCCTCGTTCAATCCAATGGAATCCGCACGTTCAGGGTAGTCCCTTCACCGGGCCGGCTGTCCAGCTGCAGGCTGCCACCGAGCATCAGCACCCGTTCGCGCATGCCGACCAGGCCGAAGGAACTCGGCCGTCCGGGCGCGGGAATGAAGCCGCAGCCGTCGTCACTGACCGTCAGGCACAACCAGCCATCCTCGAGCACCAGGCGCACGTCCACCGTGTGTGCCTGCGCATGGCGCATGACGTTGGTCAGCGCCTCCTGCAGGATACGGAACAGCCCGATCGCCTTGACGTCCGCCAGCGGCGGCAGGTTGTCCGGCACCTGCACCAGGCAGGGAATCTGCGTGCGGCTCTCGAAGCGCTGCGCCTGCCACTCGATGGCCGAGCTGATGCCGGCATCCAGGATCGGCGGGCGCAGCGCGGTGGCCACGTCGCGCACCAGCTGGAACAGGTTGGCGATCAGCCGCTTCATGCTGTTCAGGCGTTCTTGCAAACCGGCATCCAGCGCACCGTAGGCCAGCTCGCACATCGAGGTTTCCAGCTTGAGCACGGTGAGCACCTGGCCCAGTTCGTCATGCACCTCGCGGGCGATACGCGCCTTTTCCTCTTCGCGCACGCTCTCCAGGTGCGCCGACAGCTCGCGCAGCTGTGCCCGCGACTCGCTCAGCGCCAGCTCGATGCGCTTGCTCTCGCTGATGTCCCAGACAATCCCGTCCCACACCACCAGGCCGTCCTCCAGCCGGCGGGCAATCGCCTTGATGTCCGCCCAGCGCTGCTCGCCTTCGCGGGTCAGGATGCGCCCCTGCCAGTGCCAGTCGCGGTCGGCTTCCAGTGCCGCGCGCTGGCTCTGGTTGTAACCCGGCAGGTCCTCCGCATGCACCAGGCTGCGGATACCGCGACCCGGCTCGAGCAGGCTGGTGGCGCTGTAGCCGACCAGCTTCTGGCTGCCCTCGCTGATAAAGGCGAACTCCACCGGGCCATCCGCCTGCTCACGCTCGAGGCGGAACACCAGCCCGGGCACATTGGCCGCGATGCCCTGCAGGCGCGCCTCGCTCTCCTGCAGCGCCGCCAGGGCGCGGCGCCGCTCGGTGACATCGGTGAGGTAGACCACCAGGTACTCGGCCTGGCGAAAGCGCAGGAAACTCAGCGACACGTCCGCCGGCAACAGGCTGCCATCGGCGCGCCGGCAGTTGCTTTCAAAACTCAGCGGTTCCTCGCCGCCGGCGCGGGCGCGCTTCCACAGCGCCAGCCAGCGGTCCATGTGCAGGCTCGGCTCGAACTCGCTGAGCGCACGCTCGACCACCGCGCCGGAGGGGTAGCCGAGCATCTGCTCGGCGGCCCGGTTGGCATAGCGCACGCGGCTGTCCCAGTTGACCCAGAGAATCCCCACCGTGCTCTGGTCGATGGAAAACTGGGTGATGCGCAGCGCCTGCTCGGCCGCCTCGCGCTGCTCGATGGCCTGGCGCGCATCGAGCAACCGGCGTTCCAGCAGCGAGCGCTGCCGGCGCAGCACATAGAGAATGCCCAACGTCACCAGCAGCAGGATCCCCAGCAGCAGGCTGAGGTTGATCCAGAAGCCGGGCGTGTCGCCCAGTTGCGTTCGTTCCAGCTTCAGCCAGCGCCCGCGCAATGCTTCCAGCTGGCGTGCCGACAGGCTGCGCAGGGCCGTATCAACCAGCGTCGACAGCTCTGGCCAGTCACGCCGCGAGGCGACGCGCAGCAACTGCGGCAAGCCGATGTCGGCAACCACCGTCAGCCCGCTGAACTCGCCTTCGCGGGACAGCCGGCTGAACTGCGCCTCGTCGATCACCACATAGCTCACCCGCTGCTCGAGCAGTTGGCGCAGCGCCTGGCGCTCACTGCTGACGCCGTGCAGTTCCAGGTTGCTGTAGGTGCTGCGCAGATAGCTGGCGACGGCGCTGGGCTGCAGCACCGCGAGCGGATCCTGGCGACCCAGCTGCTCCAGCTCGACCGCAGTGCCGCCATTGCGCGGCCCCACCAGCAATTGCGGGACACGCAGGTAGGGGTCCGAATACAGCCACAGGCGCAAGCCGGCCGGGGTCTGCAGCTGGCCGGGAGCCAGATCGACCTGGCCGTTGCGCACAGCGTTGTCGAGGGCGGCCTGGTCCGCGTACTGCTGCCAGACCAGCTCGACCTGCAGGGCAGCGGCCAGCCAGTTCATCAACTCGACATTGGCGCCGGTAAGCTGCTGCACGCGCCGGTCGAACTGTGCATAGGGGGCTTGCAGGATCACGCCGACCCGCAACTGGCGGTGCTCCGCCAGCCACTGGCGCTGCGCTGCATCGAGCGCCAGGGGCGTCGCCGCCACGGGCGCGCCCTGGGCGGGCAGCAGCACCAGCCACAAGCAGCCAAACAGGCAGACCAACCGCCACCAACGCTGGAATCCGGACACTGTGCAATCCTGGGGTCGGGAAAAGACACTCACCGGGCATACCTTACCCCAGCGCGCCCCCGCCGGTACAAGGCCGGTGCTCTGCGCGGGTTCAGCGCAAGCCGTGCCGCTCGCGGAGCAGTGCATAGGCGCTGTGCAGGTTGCGCGTCATCTCGGTGGCGCGGCGCACCAGCTCGGGGTCGGCGCCGGCCTGCTTGTCCGGATGGTGCCGGCTGAGCAGGCGCCGGTAGGCCTGCTTGATGGTCGCGGGGTCGCTGTCCGCGCTCACGCCGAGCAGGTTCAAGGCCGCCTGATAGGCCGTGTCAGCCGCCTGGGCGCGGCGTCCGCGCAGCGAGCCGAGCCCGATGGTCAGTGCCTCCAGCTCGGCCACCGACCAGCCCAGCCAGTCACCCCAGCGCATGATCAGTTCGCGCTGCGCGGCGCTCGCCCCGCCCGTGGCACCTGCCAGGCGCCAGCAGCTGAGCAGCAGGCTCTGTGCTTCGCCACGCTGGTTGCGCAGTCGGCCGAGCCGGCCGCGCAGGTCATCCGCGCCATCCCGGCCGCGGTTGAAGGCAGCCTCGGCCAGCCGCTGCGCGCGCGGGTCCAGGCCGAGCCGGCGCATTTCGTCGCGCGCCTGCCGAATCTGTGCCGGCTGCACCCGCCCCGTGCTCCGCGCCAGCCGCCCAAGCAGGACAAAGCGCAGCTCGTCGACACCCAGCGGCGACCGCCAGCGCAGCAGGTTGAGCAGTGCCGGCCAGTCCGGCAGGCGCAAGCGGCTGTCGAGCAGACGCCCGAGCAAGCCGCCGAGCAACGCCCCCGGAACGCTGGCCAGGGCAAAGCCCGCCAGGGCACCCAGCCAGGTTGCCGGCCAGATCATCTAGCGCACCGTCTCGCCCAGCAGGCGCTCGACCGCCTGCAGGCGTTCGTGGGTACCCACATCCACCCAGTGGCCGGCAAAGTATTCGCCGCTGACCTGTTCTGCAGCCATGGCCTGGCGCAGCAGGGGCGCGAGCTTGAAGGCGCCAGCCGAACAGCCGGCGAACAATTGCGGGTGCAGCACGGCAATCCCGCTGTAGGTCAGCTGCGGCACGCCGGCAACCGCCTCGCGGACCGCCCCGGCACTCAGGCCAAAGTCGCCCTGGGGATGGTGTTGCGGGTTATCCACCAGCACCAGATGGGCCAGGCCGGCCAGCTCCTGCGGCAGGCCGGCAAAGGCAAAGTCCGTCCAGATATCGCCATTCACCACCAGGAAGGGTTCTTCCCCGAGCAGCGGCAGGGCGCGAAAGATGCCACCGCCGGTTTCCAGCGGCTCGCCTTCGGCGGAATAGCGAATGCGCAGGTCAAACTGCCGGCCATCCCCCAGATAGTCCTCGATCTGCCGGCCCAGCCAGGCGTGGTTGATGACCACCTCGGCAAACCCGGCAGCCGCCAGCGCCCGCAGGTGGTAGACGATCAGCGGCACGCCCGCTACCGGCAGCAGCGGCTTGGGCGTGGTCAGTGTCAGCGGTCGCATGCGCTCGCCCTTGCCGGCAGCCAGGATCATCGCCTTCATGCCGGCAGCGGCTCTTGCAGCGGCAGGCTGGCGAGAAACGCGCCGAGTTCCGCCAGCTCGGGACGGCGGCGGACGACCGCCTCTATATAGGCAAAGAAGCGCGGCACATCGCCCAGGTACTTCGGCTTGCCATCGCGATGACAGATTCGCGCAAAGATGCCGATCACCTTGAGGTGACGCTGCACGCCCATCAGGTCGGAGGCGCGCAGGAACGCTTCGAAGTCGGCCGGCAGCGCAATGCCGGTGGCCCGTGCCTGCTCCCAGTAGTCGCGCAGCCAGGCGTCCACCCGCGCCAGCGGCCAGCTGAGAAAGGCATCCTTGAACAGGCAGGTGATGTCGTAGGTCACCGGGCCGTAAACCGCATCCTGAAAGTCCAGCACGCCGGGGTTGGGCTGGCTGAGCATCAGGTTGCGCGGCATGAAGTCGCGATGCACCAGCACCCGCGGCTGCGCCAGCGCACTCTCGACCAGGCAGTCGCAGATGCGCTGCCAGCTGGCCAGTTGGCCGGCATCCAGCTCGATGCCGAGTTCCTTGCGCACGTACCAGTCCGGAAACAGCTGCAGTTCGCGGCGCAGCAGCGCGTCGTCGTAGACCGGCAGGCCGGCGTCCAGTGGCAACCGCTGGAAGGCCAGCAATGCCTGGATGGCATCGGCGAACAGCGCATCGGCATTCTCGGCGTGGATGACGTCCAGGTAGGTTTGCCGGCCCAGGTCATCCAGCAGCAGGAAACCGCGCGACAGATCTTCTGCCAGCACACGCGGCACATGCACACCGGCCCGCGCCAGCAGGTCGGCGATCCGCACAAACGGCCGGCAATCCTCCTGCGGCGGCGGTGCATCCATCAGAATCAGGCTGTGGCTGCCGGCCTGCCAGCGAAAATAGCGCCTGAAGCTGGCATCGCTACTGGCCGGAGAAAACGCCCCCGGCGGGACTGCGCCCCAGCCGCGGGCGGCGAACAACGCCGGCAGGCATTGCCCCAGCCATTCTTCCAGTTGCTCGAAACGTTTGTCTTGATCAGGCATTCCGCTCTCCGACGAGTCTATCCCTTGTGCAGGTCATGCTTTATTATCCAGCATCTTTTTCAGCCCTTCGAGCGCTTTGCGACTGTCGCGCAGCCCTGGAAGAGCGCGCAGGATGGCCGGAATAACAAGATGGCAGCAAAACTCCCCGTTTTCCGTAAAAAATTCCCTCTCTTGGTGACTGGCGGCCTGCTGGCGCTGCCCCTGCTGCCCGCACCTGTCGGGGCGGCCGAGCAGTTTGCCTGCCAGGCCGCGGCCAGCGGTGGCTGGGCCTGTGCGCCTACCAGCAGCAATGCCAGCCTGCCAGCGCGCCCGCAGAAGAAACAGGATGTTGCCGCTGCACCGGCAAAAGCCGGCAGCAGCTCCGCTGAAACCGTTACGACGATTGCCACCGGCGAGTCGCTGCGCGGCGGCCAGAGCCCGGCTGACTTCAGCCGCCTCGACTGGGTACCCAGGAGCCAGCTAAGCCCGGAGCAACTGGCGGAGGTGGGCCCTTACTGCAGCGGCGGCTACGTCGAGCCCAAGCGCCCGGGAATGAATGACGACACCCCGATGAGCCAGGCGCCGATGTTTGTCTCGGCGAAAGCCTCGCGCTATGCGGAGCAGGAGCAGGTGGCCACCCTCGCCGGTGACGTGGTGCTGCGCCAGGCCAACATCCAGGCCGAAGCCGATGAAGCCAACCTGTACCAGGCGGAGAATCGCGGCGAACTGAAGGGCGATGTGCGCCTGCGCAGCAATGGCATGCTGGTGGTCGGCGACCAGGCCGAGATCCAGCTGGACAGCGGCGCCGCCAAGATTGAAGACGCCGAGTACGTGATGCACGCAGCGCATGCGCGCGGCTCGGCCAAGTACGTGAAACGCGGCGAAGATGCCGTCATCCGCCTCAAGGATGGCACCTACACCACCTGCCCGCCGGGCAGCAATGCCTGGCAGGTCAAGGGCAACAACATCAAGCTGGACCCGGCCACCGGGATGGGCACCGCAACCAACGCCACGCTGCGGATCAAGGACATTCCGGTGTTCTATACGCCGTACATCCAGTTCCCGATCGACGACCGCCGCCAGTCCGGCTTCCTGGCGCCAACTGCCGGCTACAGCAACTCGGACGGCGTCACCCTGATGACGCCTTACTACTTCAACCTGGCACCAAACTACGATGCCACGCTCTACCCACGCCTGATGAGCCAGCGTGGCCTGATGATGTCCGGTGAGGGCCGTTACCTGACACAGAGCAGCGAAGGCAAGGTCTCGGGCTCCTACCTGGACGATCAGGATGACGAGAACAAGGGCCAGCCGAAGTACGAAAAAACCCGCACCCTGGCCTCCTGGCAGCACACCCAGGGCCTGGATGAGCGCCTGCTCGGCCAAATCGACTACACCGACATCAGTGATCCCTACTATTTCCAGGATCTGGGCACCGACCTGGACGTCACCAGCCAGACCTACGTCAACCAGCAGGGCCAGCTGACCTGGCGCGGCGACAGCTATACCGCAAGGTTCAACGCCCAGTCCTATGAGCTGGCGTCGGTCACCGACATCACGCCGTATGACCGGCTGCCGCAAATCAGCCTGGACGGCAGCCTGCCCTTCCAGCCCGGCGGCCTGAACTTCACCTACGGCACCGAGTACGTGAGCTTCGACCGCAACCTCGACGAGTACGTGTTCAACGGCATCGACAGCCCTGACCTGGCGCTGACCGGCCTGAACCGTGCCACCGGCGAGCGCAGCCATGTGCAGCCCGGCATCAGCCTGCCGCTGGAATCCAGCTGGGGCTACCTGACGCCGACGGTCAAATACCTGTACACCAATTATTCGCTGGACCTGGACAGCCAGGGACAAGCCACCCTGGATCCGGGCCAGGAATATGATGACAACCAGACTCGCGACCTCGCGCTCTACTCGCTGGACAGCGGCCTGTACTTCGACCGCAACACCACGCTGTTCGGCACCGGCCTGCGCCAGACCCTGGAGCCGCGGCTGTATTATCTGTATGTGCCGTACAAGGACCAGAATGACCTGCCGGTCTTCGATACCTCCGAGCCGTCCTTCAGCTACGCCTCGCTGTTCCGCGAGAACCGCTTCGTCGGCAAGGACCGGATCGGCGACAGCAACCAGCTGTCAGCCGGTACCAGCAGCCGCTTTATCGAAGACAATGGCTTCGAGCGGGCCAGTGTCGGCGTCGGCCAGGCCTTTTACTTCGAGGATCGCCAGGTCCAGATGCCCGGCATCGAAACCCAGAACGCCTCGGTATCACCGACCGCCTTCACCGGCCAGTATCGCTTTGACCGCGACTGGCGCCTTAGCTCCGACTATGCCTATGACGGTGACCGCGGCGAAACCAACTCCGGCAACCTGATGTTCCACTACCAGCCGGAAGCTCAGCCGAACAAGGTATTCAACGCCGGCTACCGCTACCGCAACGATGCCATCGTGTTCAACCAGCAGACCAACCAGTACCAGTACGGCGACGAGCAGTACAAGATCGAACAGTCCGACGTATCGATGATCTGGCCGGTGGTGCCGCAATGGAGCGCGATTGCCCGCTGGCAGTTCGACTACAACCGCAGCCGCACCCTGGAAGCCTTCGGCGGCTTCGAGTATGACTCCTGCTGCTGGAAGCTGCGCCTGGTCAACCGCTACTGGATTGAACCCGACGACTTCAACCTGACCAACAACGAGCAGGGCGACCATGGTGTGTTCCTGCAGATAGTGCTGAAAGGCTTGGGCGGCGTTGTCGGCAACCAAGTAGACAGCTTCCTCGACCAAGGCATTCAAGGCTACCGTGAACGTGAAGACCAAGCTCTCTGATTTCCTCCGCCCGCTCCTGCTGGGCACTCTGTTACTGGGTTCACTGGCACAGGCTGAAGTACAGTCCCTCGATCGCGTGGTAGCGATCGTCGATACCGACGTGATCATGCAAAGCCAGCTCGACCAGCGCCTGCGTGAAGTGCAGAAGAGCATTGCCAAGCAGGGTGGCAACCAGCCACCGGCGGACGTGCTGCAGCAGCAGGTGCTGGAACGCCTGATCCTGGAGAATATCCAGCTGCAGATTGGCGACCGCGCGGGCGTGCGCATCACCGATGAAGAGCTGAACCAGGCACTGGAAACCATCGCCCAGCGCAACAACATGACCCTCGACCAGTTGCGCATGGCGCTGCAACAGGACGGCCTGTCGTTCAACGCCGCCCGCGAACAGATCCGCCGCGAGATGATCATCAGCCGCGTTCGCCAGCGCCGGGTGGCCGATCGCATCGAGGTGAGCAACCAGGAGCTGAAAAGCTTCATGGACTCCGAGCACGGCAAGGTCCAGCTGTCCGAGGAGTACCGGCTGGCCAATATCCTCCTGCCGCTGCCCGAAGGCTCGACCGCCGAGGTCATCGAGAAAGCCGCCATCCAGGCGCAACAGGTCTATCAGCAGCTGCAGCAGGGGGCGAGCTTCACCGACCTGGCGGTCAGTCGCTCCGCCAGTGAAAACGCGCTGGAAGGTGGCGAAATGGGCTGGCGCAAGGCGGCACAATTGCCCCCCCCCTTCGACGACCTGATCCCGCCACTGGCGCCCGGCCAGGTCACCCAACCGGTGCGCACGCCCGGCGGCTTCATCATCATCAAGCTGCTGGAGAAGCGTGGCGGCAACAACCAGTTGCGCGATGAAATCCACGTCCGCCACATCCTGATCAAGCCCAGCGAAATTCGCAGCGACGCCGAAGCCGAGAAGCTGGCCGAACGCCTGTATGAGCGGATTGTCGCCGGTGAAGATTTCGCCGAACTGGCGAAGACCTTCTCCGAAGATCCGGGCTCTGCGCGCAACGGCGGCGACCTCGACTGGATTGACCCGGGCATCCTGGTGCCGGAGTTCCAGGCGGTCATGCAGAACACCCCCAGCGGCGAGCTGTCCAAGCCGTTCAAGACCGGTTATGGCTGGCATGTCCTGCAGGTTCTCGGGCGTCGCGCCACGGACAGCAGCGAGCAACTGCGTGAGCAGCAGGCGATGAATATCCTGCGCAACCGCAAGTACGAAGAAGAACTGCAAGGCTGGCTGCTGGAGATTCGCGGCGAGGCCTACGTGGAAATCAAACTGTGAAGCCTCGGTGCTTCGCAGTTACCGCCGGCGAACCCGCCGGCATTGGCCCGGATCTGTGCCTGTTGCTGGCGCAGCACAGCCAGCCAGAAATCCTCATCGTGATCGCCAGCCGCGACCTGCTGATCCAGCGGGCCGCGCAACTCGGTCTGTCGCTCAACGTACAGGCAGTGACCGCGGAGGCCTGGCCCGAGCTGCCTGCCAGCCCCGGCAGCCTGTACGTCTGGGACACCCCGCTGGGCAGCCCGGTCAGCGCCGGCCAACTCGACAAGCGCAACGCCGGCTATGTCCTGGAAACCCTGCGGCGGGCCGCGCAGGGCTGTCTGGATGGGCGCTTTGCCGGCATGGTCACCGCGCCGGTACACAAGGGCGTGATCAACGATGCGGGCATCCCCTTTACCGGCCATACCGAGTTTCTTGCCGAGCTGACCGGCACCGCCCAGGTAGTGATGATGCTGGCCACCCGCGGCCTGCGGGTGGCCCTGGTCACCACCCATCTGCCGCTCAGGGACGTGCCGGCGGCGATCACTGGCGAACGCCTACTGCGCGTGACACGCATCCTGCATGCCGACCTGGTCGGCAAATTCGGCATCGCCCGGCCACGCATCCTGGTCTGCGGACTGAATCCGCACGCTGGCGAAGGCGGACATCTGGGGCATGAGGAAATCGAGATCATCGAACCGGCGCTGGCCCGGCTGCGCAACGAAGGCCTGGACCTGGTCGGCCCGCTGCCGGCCGACACCCTGTTTACCCCGAAGAACCTGCAGCACTGCGATGCGGTGCTGGCGATGTACCACGACCAGGGTCTGCCGGTACTCAAGTACAAGGGCTTCGGCGCGGCCGTCAATGTCACCCTCGGCCTGCCGATTATCCGCACCTCGGTCGATCACGGTACCGCCCTGGAGCTGGCCGGAACCGGCCGCATCGACACCGGCAGCCTGGCTGTCGCCCTGGAAACCGCCTACGAAATGGCCCACGCATGACCGAGCACTACCAACATCGCGCGCGCAAGCGCTTCGGCCAGAACTTCCTGCACGATGCCGGGGTCATTCATCGCATCCTGCGCGCCATTCACGCGCTGCCGGGTGAGCATGTGCTGGAAATCGGCCCCGGCCAGGGGGCACTCACCGAAGGCCTGCTGAGCAGCGGCGCCCGGCTCGACGTGATCGAACTGGACAAGGACCTGATTCCGCTGCTGAACCTGAAGTACGGCAGCAACCCGCAGTTCAGCCTGAACCAGGGCGATGCGCTGAAGTTCGACTTCAGCCGGCTGGGTGCCGAACCGCACAGCCTGCGCGTGGTCGGCAACCTGCCGTACAACATCTCCACCCCGCTGATTTTCCACTTGCTGGACAACGCCGGGCTGATCCGCGACATGCACTTCATGCTGCAAAAGGAAGTGGTCGAGCGGCTGGCCGCCGAGCCGGGTGGCGGCGACTGGGGCCGCCTGTCGATCATGGTGCAGTACCACTGCCGGGTGGAGCACCTGTTCAATGTCGGGCCGGGGGCCTTCAGTCCGCCGCCCAAGGTCGACTCGGCGATTGTCCGCCTGGTGCCGCATACAGTCCTGCCGCATCCGGCCAAGGATCACCGCCTGCTCGAACAGGTAGTCCGCGAAGCCTTCAACCAGCGCCGCAAGACCTTGCGCAACACGCTCAAGACGCTGCTCAGCGCCGCCCAGATCGAAGCTGCCGGGGTTGATGGCAGCAAGCGCCCCGAGCAACTTGACCTGGCTTCCTTTGTCCGCCTGGCTGACCAGCTCGCCAACTGAGCCGCAAGCTCCGGCGTGCGATCTTCTCCGGAAATATGCCCGCAGGCACGGCCTGCGTCAGCCCAAATAGGGCCTAGACTCAGAGTTGCCCAGCAGAGAGGTTCGCGTGTCCGACCCCCGATACCAGGTTGACGTCAGCGTCACCAGCCGTTTTCTTCCCGAGCAGTCCCAGCCCGAGCAGAACCGCTTTGCCTTCAGTTACAGCGTGACCATCCATAACACCGGCAGCCTGGCGGCAAAACTGCTGTCACGGCACTGGGTAATCACCAATGGCGATGGCCAGGTGCAGGAAGTTCGCGGCGCCGGCGTGGTCGGTCAGCAGCCACTGATCGAGCCCGGGGCAAGCCACAGCTACAGCAGCGGCACCGTGATGAGCTCCCGCGTGGGCACCATGCAGGGCAGCTATCAGATGCTCGCCGCGGACGGCAAGAAATTCGAGGCCGTCATTGCCCCCTTCCGCCTGGCCGTACCCGGCTCGCTGCACTGAAGGAGCGCCCGCTTGAGTACCTACGCCGTCGGCGACATCCAGGGCTGCCTGCAGCCACTCAAGTGCCTGCTGGAACGAGTCCACTTTGATCCGGCGAAGGATCATCTGTGGCTGGTCGGCGACCTGGTCAACCGGGGACCGCAATCCCTGGAAACCCTGCGCTTCCTGTTTGCCATGCGCGATTCCCTGACCTGCGTGCTGGGCAACCATGACCTGCACCTGCTGGCGGTGGCACACAACATCGAGCGCCTGAAACGAAACGACACCCTGCAGGAAATTCTCGAGGCCCCCGACCGGGCCGACCTGCTCGACTGGCTGCGCCGGCAGAAGCTGCTGCACTATGACGAACGGCGCGATATTGCCATGGTGCATGCCGGTATTCCGCCGCAATGGACCTTGCGCAAGGCCATGCGGCTGGCCGCCGAAGTCGAGGAAGCGCTGCAGGACGATGCCCGCCTGCTGCCATTTCTGGACGGCATGTACGGCAACGAGCCGGCCTGCTGGAGCAGGGACCTGCATGGCGTGGAGCGCCTGCGGGTGATCACCAATTACCTGACCCGCATGCGCTTCTGCCAGCCGGACGGCACCCTCGACCTGAAGAGCAAGGAAGGCGTGGAAACCGCCCCCCCGGGCTTTGCCCCCTGGTTCAGTTACCCGCAACGGCGCACCCACGGCCAGAAGATCATCTTCGGCCACTGGGCGGCACTGGAGGGGCGCTGCAATGAAGCCGGACTGATGGCCCTGGACACCGGGTGCGTCTGGGGCGGGGCCATGACCCTGCTCAACATCGACAGTGGTGAGCGACACCTGTGCCAGTGCCAGGAGCCCGGCGCATGAACAGCTTCACACGCATCCCGCCCCAGCAGGCGCTGCTGTTGCGCGCGCAAGGTGCGCTCGTGGTGGATATCCGCGATTCGCAAAGCTTCGCCATGGGGCATATCAGCGGCTCGCGGCATCTGGACAACTTCTCCCTGGCCGACTTCATCGCCACTGCAGACCCGGACCAGCCACTGATCGTCAGCTGCTATCACGGCAACTCCAGCCAGGGCGCGGCAGCTTACCTGTGCAGCCAGGGCTTTGCCGAGGTCTACAGCCTGGACGGTGGCTTTGAGCTGTGGCGCAGCACCTATCCCGCGGAAATATCTGCTCAAGATCACGAGTAGCCCCCGACTCCCGGCCTATCGTCGGCAAAAACCGCAACAGGTATGCTGTGCACTGAACACTCGAGGGGGCCGGCATGCAGATTTACCAGGTGGGCGGTGCCGTACGTGATCGTCTGCTCAACCGTCCGGTACATGAGGTGGACTGGGTGGTGGTCGGCGCCACTGCCGAGGAAATGCTTGCGCGCGGCTTTCGCCCGGTCGGCGCCGACTTCCCGGTATTCCTGCACCCGCAGACCGGCGAGGAGTACGCGCTGGCCCGCACCGAGCGCAAGAGTGGCCATGGCTACGGCGGCTTCACCTTCTTTGCCTCGCCGGAAGTCACCCTGGAAGAGGATCTGCAGCGGCGCGACCTGACCATCAATGCGATTGCCGAAGATGCCGAGGGCAACCTGATTGATCCTTACGGGGGCCGCCGCGATCTCGCCGCGCGCCTGCTGCGCCACATTGCCCCGGCCTTTGCCGAAGATCCCTTGCGCGTGCTGCGGGTGGCCCGCTTCGCCGCGCGCTATGCCCCGCTGGGCTTCCGCATCGCGCCAGAGACCCTGGCGCTGATGCGCCAACTGGCCAGCTCGGGCGAATTGCAGGCGCTTACCGCCGAGCGCAGCTGGAAGGAAATCTCCCGCGCCCTGATGGAGCCGCGCCCCGATGTATTCATCCAGGTCCTGCAGGAGTGTGCAGCCCTGCAGGTCCTTCTTCCCGAGGTGGCCGCCCTGTTTGGCGTGCCGCAGCCGGCCGCACATCACCCGGAAATCGATACCGGCCTGCACGTGCTCGCCGTGTTGCGCCAGTGCGCCGAACACGAGCAGCCGCTCAGCGTACGCTGGGCCTGCCTGTTGCACGATGTTGGCAAGGGCCTCACGAACCCGGCTGAATGGCCGCAACACCGTGGCCACGAGCAAAAGGGCCTGCCACTGGTACGCGCCATCAACCAGCGCTGCAAGGTGCCGCGGGACTGCCAGGAGCTGGCACTGCTGGCCTGCCAGTATCACACCCACGGCCATCGGGCGCTGGAGCTGAAAGCATCGACCCTGCTCGAGTTGCTGCAGAAAATCGACGTGTATCGCCGTCCCGAACGCTTCGCGGAGTTCGTCGCCACCTGCACCATGGACGCCCGCGGACGCACCGGCCTTGAACAGTGTGCCTACCCGCAAGCCGACCACCTGCTCGCCGTCGCGGCCTGCGCGCGCGCGGTCAGCGCACAGCCATTGCTGGCGCAGGGCTTGCAAGGGCTGGAGCTGGGTGCTGCACTGAACCGCTCGCGGTTGAAGGCCATCACGCTATTCCTGCACGATCAGCGCCGCGGCGCAGCAACCGCCCTCGCAGCACAATCACGGACTGACGGATGACAACTGCTCTGACCCTGAATACCAGCAGCCCGGTACTCAACGTGCTGGATACGGTTACACCCGGGCTGATCCTGAAACTGACGCCACCACGCCTGCGCAAGAGCCTGTTGCCGCGCGAACGCCTGCGCCAGCTGCGCGAAAATGCCGATGATGTCGAAGTGATACTGGTCGAAGCTCCGGCCGGCTACGGCAAGACCTCGTTACTGGCGCAATGGCGGCTGGACTGGCTGCATAGCGGTGCCGTGGTGACCTGGTTCGACCTGGACAGCGACGACAGCGTCACCAGCCTGGGGGCGGGGATTATCGAGGGGCTGCGCAGGGCATCCGGGCGTGCCGATTTCGGTCACGATGCCATGGAAGCCATATTGCGGGGTGGCGGCATTACCCAGGCGGCCACCGCACTGCTGGCTGAAATTGCTGACTACGCCCACCCGATGGTGATCATCCTGGACAACGGGGAACGTCCAAGCGGCACAGAACTGCTGGAACTCTGCAACTATCTGCTGCACAACCTGCCGCCCAACCTGCAGATCGTGATCGGCTCGCGCACGCGCTTGCCGCTGGCTACCGGCGATCTGCTGGCGCACGGCAACCTGCTGCAGGTGAACAGCAAGAACCTGCAGTTCGACCTCGACGAGACCCATGCCCTGCTGAGCCAGAAACTCGGCAGCAAAGCCACCGTAGAGCTTGCGGCTCGCCTGCACGACCTCACTGAAGGCTGGCCGATGGGCCTGCAGCTGGCGATCACGGCGATCGGGCAGGCGACTGATCCGGAGCAGGCCTTGCAGCAGTTCTCCCATTCGGGAGACGAGGCAACCCAGCAGCTGTTGTCCGGATTTCTCGCCCATCTGCCGGCACAGCTGGCCGATTTCACGCTGCGTTGTTCATTGCTGGACGCCTTGCACCCGGACCTCTGCGCGGCGATCAGCGGCAAGCCGGATGCCGCGCAGCTGCTCGAACAGCTGCGCAGTGAAACCCCACTGCTGACTTCGATTGAAAACAGCGAATGGTTGCGCCTGCACCCGCTGATCCGCGAATACCTGCGCAACCGGGCCAGCAGCAGCCTGGCAGACGCGGAACAGAAGGACATCCATCATCGCGCCTGGCAATGGCTGAGTGCCCACGGGGATGCCGAGCAGGCAGCGCGCCACGCCCTGGCTGCCGGGCATGCCGAGGAGGCCTTCGCCCTGATTGCCGACAGCCTTTATGACAGCTGCATGAAGGAAGGTCACTACGGCACCGTAAGCGACTGGCTGTCGCGCCTGCCCGAAGCGGAAATCTTCCGCAATAACGCCTTGCGCCTGACCGCTGGCTGGCAAGCCGCGCTGAGCGGCAACTGGAAACGTGCCGAGCATTATGTCGGCGGCCTGGTAGAGCCGGCTTGCGCAGATCAGCCACTGTACCAGGAAGCGCTGGCCATTCTCGCCGTGGCCAATTCCCGCGCCGAGCGCCTGGACGTTGCCGAGCGCTATGTCGCCGCCTTTCCGGCGAATGCCCCGGACTCCCTGGCTGCGCGAAGCATGATGCATATCCAGGCATTCTCCGCACTGTTTCGCGGCGCCAGCGAAGAAGCCCGACATCTGCTGATGAGCATCCCCAGCGACAATCGTTTTTTTGCCCAGGAGGCCCTGCACGCCCGCAGCCTGGGACATATTTATCTGTGGGAGGGTCGCCCCGCCCTGGCCGATGCCGCAGTGCGCCGGCGCTATGCGGTGTGCGAAACAGTCGCTGGCCGGCGCAATGAGCTGACCATGGCCTTGGCCGGCGTGCTTGCCGCTGCCTGCTGGGAGCAGGATGCGCGTGCTGAGGCGCGCGCCCTGCTGGCGTTCCGCTTCAACCTGGGTGATCGACCCGACAGCCTGATGTGGAGCGAGCGCAGCTATCTGATCCAGGCCAGCATTGCCGTCAGCGAAGGCGATGAAACACGCGCCTTTGCCCTGCTTGAGGCACTGACCAGCGTAGGAACCTCGCAGGATATCCTGAGCATCCGCCTGCTGAGCCTGGTTGAGCGAATTCGGCTGCATGCGGCACGTCACCGTGTCGGCCAATGCGCCGCTCTGCTGGCTGACATGGACAGCCTGTTTTCCCAGGAGTCGCATCTGACTCCGGCAAAACTGCATCCACTGCTACAGCTCTATCGCAATCTGGCCCATAGCTATACCGCCCTGAGCAGCGATCAGCCGGGCAGCGCCAGTGCATGGCTTGAGGCGGCATGGCCGCTGGCCCAGCAGCTCAACCGCGGCCGCGAGATGGTGCAGATCCAGGCCATGCAGGCACTTCTGCGCGACGCCGCAGGCGAGTCACCGGACGAACTGCTGAATGCCGCGCTGGGCCGGGCTGAGTCCGGAGGACAGGTTCGCGTGTTTGCCGACACCCTGCCGGAACTGATAGAGCTGATCAGCCGCTGGGCGGGCACGGAAAATACCGGCGCAACCGTCAGCCCCGGGTTCATCCAGCAGGTTCTGGATGCCGCCCGCTCCAGCCCGGATCCCGTACCCGCAACGCAGGACCTGGGTGTCACGGCGGCGGCCTCCGCCTTCCTCACCCCCAAGGAAGCCGAGGTGCTGAACCTGCTCGCCAGCGGACTGCCGAACAAACGCATCGCCTCGACCATGGGATTGAGCAGCGAAACCATCAAATGGCATATGAAAAAGCTGTTTATCAAGCTCAATGCCGGCAATCGCCAGCACGCCGTCGACCGCGCCCGGCTACTGGGGCTGATCAGCTAGGAGGCTGTCGGACTCTCGTAGTAAGGGAAAGTCCGGCAGTCTCGCAGGCCATGCGGCGGGGGGACCCCACCCATACCCCACCCATACCCACCCGATGCGGGTGATCGTTTGCTGCGGGCAACAAACCTATGCTTTCTCCACAGCCCCACCAAACCATTTCAGGGGCAAGGAGAAACATCATGCGTGCACCAACCAACCTGCATATTCTGGCTACCTCTTCCGGCCTGACTGACGAAGCAGTAGTTGCGCTCTGGGACGAAGCCCGCGCAGCAGCCATCAGCGAGCTCGGTGATGACAGCCACCCCGAGTACAAGCGTACGGCCGAAGGCTTCATGATCCGTCTGATTGAAGACAAGGCCACCGCCGATGTCCCGGCCAACCTGGTTCCTTGGGTCCTGTTCGATATCCACATGGGCATGGCCCTCGTGGAAGTTCGCAACAGCATCAAGAGCGCCAGCGGCCAGGTACGCAGCTACATCGCCAACCTGCGTGGCAAACAAGCGGCCTGAGTCCAGGCTGCACCAGCAAAAAAGCCTGACTAGTCAGGCTTTTTTGCATTTGCGGGTGTCGCACACGACTGCAGGAGCGTTGCAGGAGTCAGTTCCCGGCCACGCCAGGCGAAGGGAACCGGGCATAAGTGCTGCTCAATCTGCGCCGTGCGCCACAACTCCGCAAAACTGCGGCCAACGCCCGGATGCATTCCCTCAGGCTCCAGTAATGCCAGCGGCCAGAGCACAAAGGCGTTGCGCAGGATTTCCTCGCGCGGCAGCAGCAAGCCCTCGAAGACCCCCACCTGGCTGCCATACAGCAGGATATCGATATCCAGCGGCAGACCTTTGCGCTGCGCTGCGTAGCGGCCATTTTCCGCTTCAATGCGCTTTAGCTGATGGTCCAGTTCGGCCAGTGACAGGTCGGTCTGCGCCATAACCACCAGATTGAAGAACGGCCCGCTCTTGATACCGACCGCCGCGCTCTCGAACACCGGCGAGCAGCGCAGGCCAGGCAGTAATGCCGCCAGCGCCTCAAGACCGGCAAGCAGGTGGGCCTCGCGCTCGATATTACTGCCAAGTCCGAGAAAAACCGGGGTCAACGACATCCGCGCTCGATCTCCACACCTACCGCGCTGGCGGCGGCTACCGCACCCGGCTTGGTTACCCGGAGGCGCAGCCAGGGCATTCCAAACTCCTGCAGCAATACTTCTGCAAGACGCTCGGCAAAAGTCTCCACCAGAGTGAAGCTGGCTGCTGTGGCGAAACCCTCGACTCGCCGGCAGACCGCTGCGTAGTCCAGCGCAGCCGCCAACTCATCGTTGCGCGCGGGCAGAGCGATATCCCAGCCCATTTGCAGATCCAGGCGCAGGCACTGGCGGATCTCCCGCTCCCAGTCATAGGCACCAATCACCGTATCGACTTCAAGCCCTTCAATAAATACCGTATCCACTAACAGCCCCTGCTCAAACACGACGGCACAGTACACCGCAGGAAATATTGCCTGGTCAGCAAACAGTCACTCTTGCCACACCCTGGAAAACCTGCCTCACACTTCTGTGCGGTAAAAAATAACGCCTTGGCCTCATCGACAGCTAGAATCGGGGCTCTTTCGCCCCGGATTGCCACTTATGTTCTGGCTACTGGTGTTGCTCGCCTACCTGCTGGGTTCACTATCCTTCGCGATCCTTCTGAGCCATTTGTTTGCCACGGCAGACCCGCGCGCGCAGGGCTCAGGCAATCCGGGCGCAACCAACATGCTGCGCGTTGCCGGAAAAAAACTCGGCTTCCTTACCCTGCTCGGCGACTTGCTCAAAGGCCTGCTACCGGTGTTCTTCGCCTCCATCATGGGGCTGGACACACAAGAGCAGGCATGGATCGGCCTGGCGGCAGTCTGCGGGCACCTGTATCCCCTGTATTTCAACTTCCGCGGTGGCAAGGGTGTCGCCACTGCCGCCGGCATGCTGCTGGGACTCTACCCTCCTGCAGCTTTACTGGCCATCGCCAGCTGGGCCCTGACCTTTATCCTGACCCGGACCAGCTCACTGGCATCACTTATCTCAACCCCGCTGACACTGCCGCTGCTGGCTTGGCAACAACCGGAAGCCCTGCTACCGATGAGTGCCCTGACCGCACTGATAGTCTGGCGCCACCGGCGAAACCTGCGTGATCTGCTGGATGGCCGCGAGCGACACTTCTAAGCTCGCCCGGAACTCATAGCGCCGGCAAACTTTCCATGGGCCAGCGCGCATGTACCGTGATCGCGGGGCCTTCGTGCTGGCCCGCCAGCAGGCGCTGGCAGCCCGCATAGGCGATCATGGCGCCGTTATCGGTACAAAAGCGCGGTCGTGCATAGAACACCTGACCACGAATCTCGCCAGCCATGCTTTCCAGCGCCTCTCGCAAGGCCAGATTGGCGCTCACGCCACCGGCGATTACCAGGCGCTTCAGGCCAGTGTGCTTGAGCGCCCGCTTGCATTTGATGGCCAGGGTCGCAACAACGGCCTGCTGAAAAGCCAGGGAAATATCGCAGCGCGTCTGCTGTCCCTCATCGTCTGCCGCCTTGCAGGCCTGCCAGGTATTCAAGGCAAAGGTTTTCAAGCCGCTAAAGCTGAAGTCCAGCCCCGGACGATCGGTCATGGGCCGCGGGAAAACGAACCGCCCGGGCTTGCCGCTGGACGCCAGGCGCGCGATTTCCGGTCCACCCGGATAGTCCAGCCCGATCAGTTTCGCCGTCTTGTCGAACGCCTCGCCAGCCGCATCGTCCAGTGACTCGCCGAGCAGCTCGTAACGGCCGATACCGTCCACGCGAACCAGCTGGGTATGACCGCCGGACACCAGCAAGGCGACGAACGGAAACTCCGGTGGCTGCTCCTCCAGCATCGGTGCCAGCAAATGACCTTCCATATGGTGCACGCCAACTGCCGGAATACCCCAGGCAAATGACAGTGCCTGGGCGCACGATGCACCAACCAGCAGCGCCCCGACCAACCCCGGGCCGGCGGTGTAAGCGATGCCGTCGATGTCGCTGGCAGTACATCCGGCATCCGCCAGCACCTGCCGGATCAGCGGCAGCATGCGCTTGACGTGATCCCGCGATGCCAGTTCGGGCACCACCCCGCCGTACACGCGATGCAGATCAATCTGGCTGAACAGGGCATCGGCCAGCAGGCCTTGCTCGCTGTCATACAGGGCTACACCGGTTTCATCGCAGGAAGTTTCCAGCCCCAGCACACGCATGGACTTGCAAGCCCCGACAGAATGAATGAAGAGGCGCATGATATGCGGGCAGGTGGCAGGCGACCAGTTCTTTTCCATCAGAACCTTTGCATTCGCCTCCGCAAGGGGTTAATATCCGCAGCCCTTGAAATCCGACGCCCCGTGCCACTTGCCGGAATGCGTCGGCCATTCGGATATCAGCGAAGGTACGACTTGGATGCCCGCCGTCAAACTTAAAGAGAACGAACCATTCGACGTAGCTCTGCGTCGCTTCAAGCGCTCCTGCGAAAAGGCCGGTGTTCTGGCCGAAGTCCGCAGCCGCGAGTTTTACGAGAAGCCCACCACTGAGCGCAAGCGCAAGGCAGCCGCCGCTGTCAAACGCCACGCCAAGAAAGTGCAGCGCGAACAGCGCCGTCGTGAGCGCCTGTACTGAGTTTTCAGTCCGGCAACTGACGCGTCTCCGCAAGCCCGGCTTTTGCCGGGCTTTGCATTTGCATCAGGCATGACTCCGCCTCGCCTACCGGCGTGCTCGCGGAGATTTTTTGTTTGGTCGCCAACTGTCCCGCGCACCGTTTCGGCACTACCCTGAATTTCCTATGGCCGGACTTATACCGCAATCCTTCATCGATGACCTGCTCAACCGCTCCGATATTGTCGAAGTGGTTGCCTCGCGCATCCAGCTGAAAAAAACCGGCAAGAACTACAGCGCCCGCTGCCCGTTTCATAACGAGAAAACCCCCTCTTTCAGCGTCAGCCCGGACAAGCAGTTCTACTACTGCTTTGGTTGCGGCGCTGGCGGCAACGCGCTGGGATTTATCATGGATCACGACCACCTGGACTTTCCCCAGGCGGTCGAGGAGCTGGCCAAGCGCGCCGGCATGGAAGTGCCGCGAGAAGAAGGCGGCCGCGACCACAAGCCCAGACCACCCACCGACTCCCCGCTGTATGCGCTGCTTGACGCCGCAACCGAGTTCTACCGGCAAACCCTGAGAAGCCACCCCGCGCGCAAGGCGGCAGTCGACTACCTGAAAGGCCGCGGCCTGTCCGGGGAAATCGCCAGAGACTTCGGCCTCGGCTTTGCCCCCCCCGGCTGGGACAACCTGCTGAAACACCTGGGCGGTGACGACCTGCAGCAGAAAACCATGATCGACGCCGGCCTGCTGATCGAAAACCCAGACACCGGCAAGCGCTATGACCGCTTCCGTGATCGCATCATGTTCCCCATCCGGGACAGCCGCGGCCGGGTGATCGCCTTTGGCGGGCGCGTGCTGGGCGACGACAAGCCGAAATACCTGAACTCCCCGGAAACCCCGGTGTTTCACAAGGGGCAGGAGCTCTACGGGCTGTTTGAAGCGCGCAAGCACAATCGCCAGCTCGACGAGATCATGGTCGTCGAAGGCTATATGGACGTCATCGCCCTGGCCCAGCAGGGGCTGCGGAACGCCGTTGCCACGCTCGGAACGGCAACCAGCGAGGAGCATGTAAAGCGCCTGTTCCGCCTGGTGCCCAATATCCTGTTCTGCTTCGACGGCGATCCAGCCGGCCGCAAAGCCGCCTGGCGCGCACTCGAAGCAACGCTGCCAAGCCTGCAGGATGGGCGCCGGGCGCGCTTTCTGTTCCTGCCTGAAGGAGAAGACCCGGACAGCCTGGTCCGTGCCGAAGGAACCGAGGTCTTCCGTGCCCGCCTGCAGCAACAGTCACAGCCCCTGGCCGACTATTTTTTCCAGCAACTCATGCAGGAGGCCGACCCCAGCTCACTGGAAGGCAAGGCCCACCTGGCAACTCTCGCCGCACCGCTGATCGAAAAAATCCCCGGCCCAAACCTCAAGGCCCTGATGCATCAAAGACTGCGCGAGATCACCGGCCTGCAAACCGAATACGGCACAACGCAATCAGCACCATCGGCAAATCCTGGTGACGATTACGCCAGCTATTACGATGCGAGCCCCGGCTTCCCGGAAAGCGCAGGATACGAAGAACCTGGTCGCCGCAATACTGCAGAAAAGCTGCGCAACAATAGCCCGGACCGCAAGCAAGCCGGCAAGTCCGCCGTCGAGCCGCCAACCCTGACCGCATTGCGCACATTGCTGCAAAGACCGAACCTGGCCAGCCAGGTGGAAAACGCCAGCCATTTCGCCGCAGAAGGTGACACCTATGCGCAGTTGCTGGTCGCCCTGCTGGAAGCACTGCAAAAGAATCCAAAGCAATCCGCCCTGCAGCTGATGGCCCGCTGGCACGGCACCGAACAGGGTCGTCTACTGCGCGCACTGGCCGAAAAGGAGTGGCTTATCGATGCCGACAACCTTGAACAGCAGTTTTTCGACACCATAACCAGCCTGTCCGCACGCCAGCGCGAGCGCGCACTGGAACATTTGCTACAAAAAGCACGTCAAAACGAGTTGAGTGCCGAAGAGAAAGCCCAGCTGCGCGGTCTGTTGAGCCGGGAAACATCTCCCGTTAATCCGACCTCGTCTGGCGTATAAGGCCATAGCTCGGCTATAATGCTCAGCTGTCTTCAGCCCGCCAAACCTTCAATGGATAGGGTTTTATGTCCGGAAAAACGCAACAGCAGTCTCGTATCAAAGAGTTGATCGCGCTTGGTCGTGAGCAGAAGTATCTGACTTACGCAGAGGTCAACGACCATCTGCCGGAAGATATTTCTGATCCGGAGCAGGTGGAAGACATCATCCGCATGATCAACGACATGGGTATCCCCGTGCACGAGACCGCGCCGGATGCCGACGCCCTCATGCTGGCCGATGCCGACACTGACGAAGCTGCCGCCGAAGAAGCCGCTGCGGCACTCGCCGCAGTAGAGTCGGACATAGGCCGGACCACCGACCCCGTGCGCATGTACATGCGGGAAATGGGCACCGTGGAACTGCTGACCCGCGAGGGCGAGATCGAAATCGCCAAGCGTATCGAGGAGGGCATTCGGGAAGTCATGAGTGCGATTGCGCACTTCCCGGGCACCGTCGACGGCATCCTTGCCGAATACCAGCGCGTCACCACCGAGGGCGGTCGTCTCTCCGAAGTACTCAGCGGCTATATCGACCCCGATGACGGCAGCATTCCGGAAGCCGAAGTCGAGCCCGTCGAACTGGCCAGCGAAACAGCTGAAGTCAAGGAAGGCGAAGAAGCCGAGGCCGAGGAAGAAGAGGAGGGCGATGGCGGGCCGGATCCGGAAGAAGCCCTGCGGCGCTTTAGCGAGGTTTCCGCGCAGCTGGTAAAAGCCAAGAAAGCCCTGAAGAAGTATGGCCGTGACAGCAAGCAGGGTATTGCTGCCCTGCAAGAACTGGCCGACCTGTTCATGCGCATCAAGCTGGTACCCAAGCAGTTCGAAGCGCTGGTTACCCATGTACGCGCTTCCCAAGCGAACATCCGCAGCCAGGAACGCGCGATCATGCAGTTGTGCGTGCGAGATGCGCGCATGCCGCGCGCCGATTTCCTGCGCCTGTTCCCGGGCAACGAAACCAATGAAGAGTGGGTGGTCAAACTTTCCAAAGGCAAGACCAAGCACGCTGCCGCCCTGCGCGACCTGAAAGACGATGTGCTGCGTTGCCAGCAGCAACTGATCAGCCTTGAACAGGAATGCGGCCTGACCATCGCCGAGATCAAGGACGTCAACCGGCGCATGTCGATCGGCGAAGCCAAGGCCCGGCGCGCCAAGAAAGAGATGGTCGAGGCCAACCTGCGCCTGGTTATCTCCATCGCCAAGAAGTACACCAACCGCGGCCTGCAGTTCCTCGACCTGATCCAGGAAGGCAACATCGGCCTGATGAAAGCGGTGGACAAGTTCGAATACCGTCGCGGCTACAAGTTCTCGACCTATGCGACCTGGTGGATTCGCCAGGCGATCACCCGCTCGATCGCCGATCAGGCGCGCACCATCCGCATCCCGGTGCACATGATCGAGACGATCAACAAGCTCAACCGGATCTCGCGCCAGATGCTCCAGGAGATGGGCCGTGAGCCGACCCCGGAAGAGCTCGGCGAGCGCATGGAAATGCCCGAGGACAAGATCCGCAAGGTATTGAAGATCGCCAAAGAACCGATCTCCATGGAAACCCCGATCGGCGATGACGAAGACTCGCACCTGGGCGACTTCATCGAAGACTCGACCATGCAATCGCCGATCGATGTCGCCACGGTTGAGAGCCTCAAGGAAGCCACCCGCGAAGTACTGGCCGGCCTCACTGCTCGTGAAGCCAAGGTTCTGCGCATGCGCTTCGGCATCGACATGAATACCGACCACACCCTCGAGGAAGTTGGCAAGCAATTCGATGTCACCCGTGAGCGGATCCGGCAGATTGAAGCCAAGGCGCTGCGCAAACTGCGCCACCCTTCAAGAAGTGAGCATCTGCGCTCCTTCCTCGACGAGTGATCCTGAACCCCCGGCCAGACCGGGGGTTTTCTTTTGCGCCGTCACAACGGTAATGCCCGACTACACTTCAGAAGCACTCTCCGCACTGGCCTGTCTCATGTTGCGATTGCCGACTGTCTTGCTCCTGTGTCTGGCACTGCTTTCCCTCCCGGCATCCGGTCTCACGCTAAGCACCGAGGAGCGCGACTGGCTGGCCGCGCACCCCGAAATCAGCCTTGGCATTGATGAAAACTGGCCACCCTTCGAATTTCGCGATGAGCAGAAGCACTATCACGGCCTCACCGCAGACTACATAAGCCTGATTGAAAAGCGCCTGGGCGTTGATATCAAACCAGTCGAGGCGCGCGACTGGAGTGCCGTGCTGGGCATGGCCAGAACCGGCGAAGTGCAGCTTCTTTCGGCCGTTATGGCCACCCCGGAACGCCACCGGTACCTGACGTTTACCGCCCCCTACCTGGACTTCCCCATCGTCATACTGGTGCGCAAAGACGGGCCGCAGCCCAGCAGCATCGATGACCTTCCCGGCCTGACTGTCGGCGTCGTCAAGGACTACGCACCCCACGAGATTCTCAAGAACCAGCACCCGGAGCTTAACCTTCACCCGCTGCCAAGCACCTTTGCAGCCCTTCAGGCACTGGCCACCGGTGAAGTTGATGTGATGATTGGCGACCTCGCCTCCAGCACCTGGAGCATGCGGCAAAGTAAAATCAGCGGACTGCGTATCAATGGGCAGACCCCATATCGCTATCAGTTGTCGATGGCCGCACCACGTGACCAGCCGATCCTTGTTGGCATTCTTGACCGCCTGCTGGCAGAGCTGACGCCACAGGAAGTCACTGGCTTGCAAGAGCGCTGGGTTGGCATGGACACGAGCTATGCAAAAGCCTGGGATAATAAGCTGCTGTTTGGCCTGCCCGTCCTATTACTCCTGGCTGGCGCTGTGCTGGCCCTGTATCTGGGCAACAGCCGCCTGCGCGCGAGCCTCAAGCGCAGTCAGGACCTGCAACACGGCCTGCAGCTCAGCGAGCAGCATTTTCGCGACCTTGTGGAAACGCTGGACGTCGTGACCTGGGAAATGCTGCCGGCAGAGGAGCGCTTCACTTACGTCTCGCCGCATGCCGAAGAACTCTTCGGTTACCCCCTGGAAGACTGGCTCAAGCCTGGATTCTGGCAAAGCCTGCTCCCTGCCACCGACAAGCAGCAAAGCCTTGCACCTCTCAGCGCGCGCAGGGGCCGGCCATTCCACCTGAGGCTGCTGAGCGCCGATGGCCGCACGCTCTGGGTACGCTGCATCGCCACGCAGGGCGAGGATGGCCCACGGCAGGTCTTGCGTGGCCTGCTGATCGACATGAGCGAGTCGAGGCAAGCGGAGCAGGCATTACGACAATCCGAACAGAAATTTGCGTCAGTCTTCAACAATTGTCCGGACATCATGGTCATCACCCGACAGGCAGACGGCCGCATCATCGCCATCAACCAGGCGTTCGAACAGCAAATCGGCTTCGCTGCCAACGAGGTTCTCGGCAAGACCCCCACCGAGATAGGCCTCTGGGGTATCGACGGAATTGGCGCCGATTTGATTGCGCGCGTGCAGGCCGCCCCGCAGCACAACCTTGAACTCCCCTTTATACGGCGCAACGGCGAACGATTTTATGGCCTGTTGTCTGCGCAAATGATCAAGTTCGGCAAGACGCCGGCAATTATTGGAATTGTGCGCGATATCAGCCGCCTGAAAGACGCTCAGCAAAAGCTGGCACTCTCCGAAGAAAAATTCGCCAAGGCGTTCCGCGCATCACCCGATGGCGTGCTGTTGACACGCATGAGTGACGGACTGCTGCTGGATGTGAACGATGGTTTCAGCCGCATCACCGGTTACAGCACAGCGGAGACCGCAGGGCAGTCGACCGCCTCGCTCAACCTCTGGGTCGACCCGGCTTCCCGCAACTGGCTGATCCAGCAGGTGCGCGCCTGCGGCAGCGTCCAGGCATACAAGGCGCTGATCCGCAACCGCGATGGCCAACAGCATCTCTGCGAGATTTCCGCCCAACGCCTGAGCATCAACGGGGTTCAGTGCATGTTGGCGATCGCGCGCGATGTCAGCGAAAGCACCCGCATGGAAGAAAAACTGCGCCAGGCCGCCACGGTCTTCGAAAGCACCGCGGAAGGCGTGCTGATTACCGACCTGGAGCAGCGCATTACTGCCGTCAACAAGGCGTTCACCACCATCACCGGTTACAGCGAAGCCGAAGTACTCGGCCTGACCCCGCGAGTGCTGGCGTCTGGTCAGCATGACAGCGCTTTTTTTGTCGGCATGTGGCACAGCCTTGCCAGTGAAGGACACTGGCAGGGTGAAATATGCAATCGGCGCAAGAACGGGGAACTCTTCCCCTGCTGGCTGACCATCAATGCCGTACGGGACAGCAGCGACGAAATCCGCACTTTCGTCTGCGTCTTCGCCGACATAAGCGCGCTCAAGCAGACCCAGGCCAGACTTGACCACCAAGTTCACCATGACCCACTCACCGGATTGCCGAATCGCCTGTTGTTCGAAAAACGCCTGCAAGATGCTCTGGATGAGGCGCACAGCGATGTTCGGCATGGTGCCGTGCTGTTCATCGACCTGGACCACTTCAAGCACATCAATGACAGTCTCGGCCACCCGGTCGGCGATCTGCTGCTCAAGGATATTGCCCGACGCCTGCTGGAACAGGTACGCGACATTGATACGGTAGCGCGCCTGGGCGGCGATGAGTTCATCATTCTGCTACCCGGCCTCAACCACCAGCAGGACGCCGAGCAGATTGCGACCAAGCTGCTGGCCCACCTGCAGGCTCCGTTCCATATCGAAGGGCATGAGTTCTTTGCGCGCGCCAGCATCGGTATCAGCTTGTATCCGGATGATGGTGCGGATGTAGCCAGCATTGTCAGAAATGCCGATGCCGCCATGTACCGCTCAAAATCGCGCGGGCGCAATCGCATCGAATTCTACAGCCACAGCCTGAGCCATGAAGCCAGCGAACGTGTGAGCCTGAAACAGGAGCTCCGGTTCGCGCTGGAGCGTAACGAACTGCAACTGCGCTACCAGCCCAAAGTGACGCTACTTGAGCACCAACTGGTTGGCGCAGAGGTGCTGATCTGCTGGAACCATCCACGCTATGGGGATGTGCCCCCGGAGCGCTTCATCCCCCTGGCTGAAGAGTGCGGCCTGGCTGTGTCTATCGACGAATGGATGTTGCAGCAGTGCTGCCAGCAGTTGGGCCGCTGGAAGATGCAGTTCGCGGAATTCGGAGCGTTGTCGATCACCCTGTCCAGCACCATGCTGCACTACCCGCAACTGACGGAGCTTGTTGCACGGCGGCTGAATGAGTGCAATTTGTCTCCCGCAAGCCTGCAACTGGAAATCGCTGAAGGCCTCCTCACGAATCCGCCGGACGACCTGCAGGGCCTGTTGTGCGCGCTCAAGGCGCGCGGACTGGGGCTCGCGATTGCGGATTTCGGTACCGGCCACGCATCGCTGAGCTACTTGAAAAGCTTGCCGCTGGACGAACTGAAGATCGATCAGTCATTCATAAGCAATCTGCCCGACTTTCCCTACGCGGCCGCTACCGTCCGCGCCATCATTGCCCTGGCCAGCAGCATGAACCTTAAGGTCACCGCCGAAGGCGTGGAAACCCTGGAGCAAGAGGCGTTCCTGGCCCGCGAAGGCTGCCACCAACTGCAAGGCCCGCTGATCCGTGCACCGCTATCCGCTGAAGCGTTTGCAGCAAGCTTTCTCTCCGCAACAGCCGAGCTTGGCGCCACCCAACCCCCACCGGTATAATCCGCCGGCTTTCTGGGGGCCCATAGCTCAGTTGGTTAGAGCAGAGGACTCATAATCCTTTGGTCCACGGTTCGAGTCCGTGTGGGCCCACCACCAAAGCACCGCCCCCGACCAGCCCGTGTGCTGGTCTTTTCGTTTGTGACTGCGCCATATCCTCGACTGCCACGCATGTCGGTCATTGCTGCCAACGGCTAGAGACAGCAAAAAGCCCGGCAAGCTCTCGCCTGCCGGGCTTTTGATTCAGCTGGACGCAGGCTGGAGCCTACTCAGAACTGTGCCGCATCCAGCAGATAGAGCGACTCGCTGCCAGCCTTGACTGCTGCGGTCAGCGAATGAATGCGTGGCAGCACGCGGGCAAAGTAGAAGCGCGCGGTGCCGAGCTTGCTCACGTAGAACTCGTCCTGATCCAGCTTGGCCAGCGCGGTGCGTGCCATCAGTGCCCACATGTAGGCATAGGCGGTGTAGCCGAACACCTGCAGGTACTCTACCGAAGCAGCACCCACTTCGCTCGGATTAACCTTGGAACGGGCCAGCAGGTCGGCAGTCATCTGCTCGAGGTTTTCGATGGCCGCCTTCAGTGGCTCGACGAATTCGGCCAGGGAAGCATCAGCGGAATCGGTGAACGCACGGATTTCATCGGCAAAGTGCTTGTAGAAAACACCGCCACTGCCAATCACCTTGCGCGCCACCAGGTCGAGTGCCTGGATGCCGTTGGTGCCTTCGTAGATCTGCGTGATCCGGCAGTCGCGGATCAGTTGCTCCTGGCCCCACTCGCGGACGAAACCGTGGCCGCCAAAAATCTGCTGGCCATGAACGGTCGCTTCCAGCGCCATATCCGTGAGGAAGGCCTTGGCTACCGGGGTCAGCAGGGCAACCAGCTCTTCCGCGCGCTTGCGCGTTGCCGGATCTTCGCTGTATTTGGCGGTGTCCAACTGCATGGCAACGTAGCTGGAGAATGCGCGACCGCCCTCGTTCAGCGCCTTCATGGTCAACAGCATGCGACGCACATCGGGATGCACGATGATCGGATCGGCGAGCTTGTCCTTGGCCACCGGGCCAGTGGGCGCACGGCCCTGGATACGGTCGCGCGCATACTCAACGGCATTCTGGTAGGAGCGCTCACCCAGCGACAGGCCCTGGATACCCACACCCAGGCGCTCGTAGTTCATCATGGTGAACATGGCGGCCAGGCCCTTGTTCGGCGCATCGACAATCCAGCCGGTCGCACCGTCGAAGTTCATCACGCAGGTGGCCGAAGCCTTGATCCCCATCTTATGCTCGATGGAACCGCAGGACACCGCATTCTGTTCGCCCAGGCTGCCATCGGCATTGACCATGAACTTCGGCACCAGGAACAGGGAGATGCCTTTCGGGCCGGCAGGCGCGTCAGGCAGCTTGGCCAGCACCAGGTGAATGATGTTCTCGGTCAGGTCGTGCTCGCCACCGGTGATGAAGATCTTGGTGCCGGACACCTTGTAGCTGCCATCTGCCTGCGGCTCCGCCTTGGTGCGGATGATGCCCAGGTCGGAACCTGAATGCGGCTCGGTCAGGCACATCGAACCGGCCCATACGCCGGCATACATGTTCGGCAGGTATTTGTCTTTCAGCTCTTCCGAGGCGTGGGCGTTGAGCGACAGGCAGGCTCCGGCAGTCAGCATCGGATACAGGCCAAAGGACAGGTTGGCCGAATTGACCATTTCCTCGACTTGCGCCGCGATGACCTTGGGCATGCCCATGCCACCATAGGCCGCATCGCCGCCGACACCGACCCAGCCACCCTCGGCGTAGGTCTTGTAGGCCTCGGGAAAGCCTGCCGGAGTTTTCACGGCACCATCCTTCCAGGAGCAACCCTCTTCATCGCCCGTACGGTTCAGCGGCGCCAGCACTCCGGCAGTAACCTTGCCAGCTTCTTCGAGAATGGCTGCTGCAGTCTCTTCATCAACCACTTCCGCCAGCCCCGGCAACTCGGCCCAGAGCTTGGAAACCTCGAAGACCTCGTTGAGGACGAAACGCATGTCACGCAGGGGGGCTTTGTAGTCTGCCATGTGAACCTCGCAAAAGAATGACGGCCGAACGGCCATTTCAACGCGCGAATCATACTGGACAATTCAATAGATATAAATCGTCATTTCGTGACCACTGACGACCGGATAGTCACTACGCGACTTTAATTCTACCCGGCAAATTCTGCCAGGCGGACAGCGCCACTGCGCCGCTGGCCATCGACCCGCACACAGTTTCGCCCGCTATTTTTTGCACTGTAGAGGGCCTTGTCAGCGGCCTTGATGACGTCTTCGGCGGTCCGCAGCGGCAAATGCCGCTCTGCCGCCCCGATACTGATGGTCACCGAGACACTGCCTCCACCCTGTTGCCTGCGCGTCTGCCGGCCTACCGCATCGTCCCTGGGTCGCTTGCTCTGGTCGCGCAACTGCAGGACATACATTTCGATGCTTTTGCGCAACAGCTCCAGATGAGGCAAGCATTCATCCAGCGTTTTGCCGGGGAACACCACGACAAACTCTTCCCCGCCATAACGATAGGCGCGGCCGCCGCCGCCGACCTTGCGCAACTGGGCCGCGACCACGCGCAGCACCTGATCACCGACATCATGGCCGTAGGTATCATTGAAGCGCTTGAAGTGATCGACATCGGTCATGGCGATTACGTACTGGCGGCCCAGGCGCAGCAGTCTTTCATTCAGTGCGCGACGTCCCGGCAAACCTGTGAGCTCATCGCGAAAGGCCATCTGGTAGGCCTCATGGGCTACCGCCGCAACCAGCATGAGCATCGCCAGACTGCTCATGACATGCAGGGCGTGCGCACGGATGAACACCTCTGGCAACATCCAGAACAGTCCCGCCAAGCCCAGCAACAGCGCCGCATGCAGAGGCCGCGGCCGGTGCACATATTGAATCGCCAGCAGCAGCAGAACAGCCAGGAACAGCGGATAGGCGAGCTGGATCAGGCGCATCCAGCTGGCATGCAGGGCTGGCCAGCGAATTTCGGTGAGCCAGGCTTGCACGCCCTGTGGAAAGCGGTTGGCCAACGCAACTGCCACGCCAATGACCAGCAACAGCACCGCGGCCCTGGCCAGCAAATCCTGAAACAGGTGGGTACGCTCCTGCCACAAGGCGTACAGCCCGTACAGCAGCGGCAACAGCAATGAACCCAGATGAAAAACCAGTCCGGCATCTTCACGCGCCTGCTGGTGCAGCACGAAGTAATCAATCTGGGTATCCAGCTGGTAGTACAGCAGATAGACCACCAACAGCAGAAACAGCTCGCGCTGGCGTCCGTAGGCGGCACAGAAGGCACCTCCCAGCAGCACCAGCAGGGTTGGCAGCACATTGAACAGCGAGACAAAAAACTCGTTCAACTGCATGAAACTGACAGCCAGCACCCCACTCACCAGCAAACCCAGTGAGGGCAGCAAATGACTGAGACGCAAATCTGCTAACTGCAATAAGCTAACTCCAGGCTTCTCCTGCAAGCCGACATTGTGCCTGTCGACTGTCCGTATGACACCTTAGCATTTGAGCCCTTGTGACACGCTAGCCAGTTGCCATGCCGAAAGCAAAACGCCCACCGGAGAGGTGGGCGCTTGCATTACCAGGACGGCCCGGAATCAATACCCCAGGGCAAAGTCCTCTTCCGCCATCTCCATCAGGTTGTTGGCACCTGACAGCATGGCTTCCGCATGCATGCGGGTTCTTGGCAGGATGCGCGCGTAATAGAAGCGCGCAGTCTGCAGCTTGGCCTTGTAGAAGCCTTCCTCGGCAGTGCCTGCAGCCAGCTTCTCGGCCGCCACACGAGCCATGTCCGCCCAGAAGTAGGCCAGGCAGACATAACCCGAGTACATCAGGTAATCCACCGATGCCGCGCCGACCTCCTCGCGGTCCTTCATGGCAGCCATGCCAACCTTCATGGTCAGGTCGCCCCATTCCTTGTTCAGACTGGCCAGTGGTGCAACCAGATCCTTGATCGCCTCGACTTCGGCGTTGGCCTTGCAGAACGTGTGGACGATCTTGGTAAACACCTTGAGTGCCGCACCTTGGCTCATGAGGATCTTGCGCCCCAGCAGGTCAAGCGCCTGGATCCCTGTAGTGCCTTCGTACAGCATGGAAATCCGGCTGTCACGGACGTTCTGCTCCATGCCCCACTCAGCGATGAAGCCATGCCCGCCGTAGATCTGCACGCCATGGTTGGCCGCCTCAAAACCGACTTCGGTCATGAATGCCTTGGCAATCGGGGTCAGGAACGCCAGCATTGATTCGGCAGATTTCTTCTCTTCTTCGTCCTGGCTATAGCTGACGATGTCGACCTGCTTGGCAGCAAAGAAGGCCATTGCCCGATTGCCCTCGGCAAAGGCTTTCATGGTCAGCAGCATGCGGCGCACGTCCGGATGCACAATGATCGGATCGGCAGCCTTGTCCGGCGCCTTGGGGCCGGTCAGGGAGCGCATCTGCAAACGATCGCGGGCGTATTTCAGGCCGCCCTGGAAGGCCAGTTCGGCATGAGCGATCCCCTGCAGCGCGGTACCCAGGCGGGCAGTGTTCATGAAGGTGAACATGCAGTTCAGGCCTTTGTTGGCCTGGCCGATCAGGTAACCCGTGGCTTCGTCGAAGTTCATCACGCAGGTTGCATTGCCGTGGATGCCCATCTTGTGCTCGATCGAGCCGCAGTTGACACCGTTGCGCACTCCGATCCCACCATCAGCACCCGGCAGGAACTTGGGAACGATGAACAGCGAAATGCCCTGTGTGCCCTGCGGGGCGTCGGGCAGGCGCGCCAGGACGATATGGACAATATTGTCGGCCATGTCATGTTCACCGGCCGAAATGAATATCTTGGTGCCGCTAACCTTGTAGGTGCCATCCGCCTGCGGCACTGCCTTGGTACGCAGCATGCCGAGGTCGGTACCGCAATGCGCTTCGGTAAGGCACATGGTGCCGGTCCACTCGCCGGACACCAGCTTGGGCAGGAAGGTAGCTTTCTGCTCGTCTGTACCGTGCGCCATCAGGGTATTCATGCAGCCATGCGACAGCCCGGGGTACATACCCCACGACCAGTTGGCTTCGCCGATCATTTCACTCATGACCAGGCCGAGCGACTCGGGCAAGCCCTGGCCGCCATGTTCGACATGCAGCGCCAGGCTTGGCCAGCCGCCTTCGACGAACTGCTTGTAGGCTTCCTTGAAGCCGGTCGGGGTTTTAACACCGGACTCGCTCCAGGTGCAGCCTTCAAGGTCGCCAACACGATTCAGCGGTGCCAGAACCTGCTCACAAAACTTGGCGCCTTCTTCAAGAATGGCGTCAACCATGTCCGGAGTAGCCTCTTCGCAGCCCGGGAGGCTCTGATAGTGCGCTTCATAACCAAGCAGTTCGTCACGGACAAAACGAATATCGCGCAGGGGGGCCTTGTAGTCAGGCATAGCAGTTAACCTCAGCGGAAGTTTGCAGGTTGGCGACCAACAGCGTGGTCGGCATGTCAGTAGGTTTAACGCCTGAGCACGAAATGCGGCAAGCAATCAAACAGGCGTTTGAAACATACGTTTACGCCACCCCCTTGTCAAGCGCCGACATGGCGCTGCCTGCAACCCTGCTGTGCGGATACGTGACCCTCGGGGCGGGATCGTGAGCATGCATAACCCGTTGATTCGAGGCCTGCGCAGGCCCGAACCAGGGGATATCGAAGGTTTCCCTTGCGGTTTTTATGTGTAGCTGCAGCCTGCCGTTCGTCGACTGGCGCACCGCCAGCTTGCGTTAGCGGGCAAAGACCGGAACTGCCCAACCGAATCGCCAGGCTACGCGGGGCTATGCGTGCGCCGAACTCAGCGCGGAAGGCCGAGTGGCTGCAAAGTCAGGCGCTCTGCCACCGCGGCGGCGCTAACCTGCACCAGTCGCGGCACATAACCCAGGCATGGCGCCGGCAAGCGCTCTTCAAGAGTGGCGCAGATCTCATCCAGACAGGACGCCTGCGGGTCGACCACATTGGCTACCCAGCCGGCCAACTGCAAGCCATCCGCAACAATTGCCTCGGCGCTGAGCAGGGCATGATTGATGCACCCCAGGCGAATGCCGACCACCAGTATCACCGGCAGGCCCAGCGCAACCGCCAGATCAGAGAGGGAATCAGTGCCGCCCAACGGCACCCGCCAGCCGCCAGCGCCCTCCACCAGGGTGAAATCAGCCTGCAGATCCAGTACCTGCCGAATCGGGGCGAGCAGTGCCGGAATACTCAGCAGCACCCCGGCCTGCCGGGCCGCCAGATGTGGCGCAATGGCCGGGGCAAAGGCAAACGGATTGACCTGGGCATAGTCGAGCGCAATCGAGCATTCGGCCTGCAGAGCCAGGGCATCCGCATTGCGCAGGCCTTGCGCGCTGACCTCGCAACCCGAGGCCACCGGCTTCACCGCAGCAGTCGTCAATCCGGCGCGCCGCGCCGCATGCAGCAGGCCCGCGGCAATGGTGGTCTTGCCAACCTCGGTATCGGTCCCCGTGACGAAAAATCCGCTGGGCATGTTCAATCCGCCTTCTGCAGGACGCCATACACGACCTGATAAGTCGCCGGCAGCCCCTGTTGTTCACGCAAGCCTTCGTAGGCATCCACCAGCGCGCGGATGCGGGCGCGGCCGGTAAGCCCGCCGGGGCGTCCCGGATTCAGGTTGTGCGCACCCAAGGCCTTGAGCTCACCGGTGAGCTGGCGCAGGTCGGTGAAGTGCAGCAGCTCGGCACGTCGCTGCAACTGCAGGATTTGCAGACCACTGGCTGCGCACAGCCGCTGGTAATCCTCGAAGTGGCGAAAGCGATTGACGTGCACCAGGCCATCCACAGCCTGCCAGCTATCGCGCAACTCCTGCAGGGTACCCACGCACAGGCTGCTGAACGCCAGGATACCGCCAGGCTCGAGTACGCGCCGCGCCTCGCCGAGCACCGCGGCAAAATCGCCGCACCACTGCAGCGCCAGGCTACTGAAAATCAGCTGCTGACTGGCCGAACGCAACGGCAGGCGCTCCGCATCGCCACCGATGAAATGCACCGCGCCGCCCAGCTTCCGGGCATGCACGAGCATGCCTTCGGCGATATCCAGCGCACTGCCACTCGCCTGCGGAAAACGGCTGGCCAGGGCGCGACTGAAATAACCGGTGCCACAGCCCAGGTCGAGCCAGCGCTGCGGCGCGCAATGTGCCGGCAAACTGTCGAGCAGTTGCTGGCCGACCTTGCGCTGCAAGGCAGCCACCGCGTCGTAGCTACCCGCCGCACGGGAAAAGGACGCCGCCACCTGGCGCTTGTCCGGTAGCAAGTTCTGCGGTGTCTGCAGCAGGTCAGTCATCCTTGGCCTCGCTGAGAAACGCCTGGATGGCCGCCGCCACTTCATGCGGGCGCTCCAGTACAAACGCGTGGCCGGCCGACGCCAGCACGCCCACTTCGATATCCGGCTGCAAGCCCAGCAATGCACTGCTCACGGTCTCCGGCACCAGTGCATCGTCAGCCGCCAGCAGGTGCAACTGCGGTCCGCGAAACTGCTGCAGGGCCTGGCGCGTATCCAGTGCCGCCAGCAGGTCCAGCCCGGCCAGCAGGAACTCCGCGCGCGGCATGGGTGCGCTGGCGGCCAGCAGGCGCCCCAAGGCGCGTGGTTCGCCCGCGCCCTGCGCGCAGAGCAAGGCAAAGCGTTTCAGGGTCGATCCCGCATCGGCCTGACAGCCTTGACGGAAAGCCGCGAAGGTGGCCGCCGGCATAGCCTCTGGCCAGTCGGCCCGGGCGACGAAACAGGCATTGCTGGCCAGCGTGACCAGCCCGCAGCAATGCTCGCCGCGGCGCGCCGCGAGGCTGGCGGCCAGCATGCCCCCGAGCGACCAGCCGCCCAGCCAGCAATCCTGCGGCAGGCTGGTATCCAGCTCTTCCAGCCACTCATCCGGATCCGCACTGGCAAGCGCGGGCAGTGCTTCAACGTGCACGTGCAGGCGCTCATTCAAGCCTTGCAGGGCTGCCGCCAGCGGTTCCAGCGGCGCACTGCCGAGCCCCCAGCCCGGAAGCAGGATCAGCCGATCACGCATCATTCACCTCGGGCGCAAGCAATGGCCAGCATTCGGCCAGCGCCTGCAACAGGCGCTCAAGCTGCGCCTCACTGTGCGCCGCGGACAGCGTCACGCGCAGGCGCGCACTGCCGGCCGGCACCGTTGGCGGACGAATCGCACCCACCAGGATTCCGCGCTGCCTGAGCAGGGCGGACAGCTGCATGGCCCGCTGGCTGTCGCCGATCAGGATCGGCTGGATCGGTGTCGGGCTGTCCAGCAACTGCAGGCCGATCTCGCTGGCGCCCTGGCGGAAACGTGCGATCAACCGCTGCAGATGCTCGCGGCGCCAGCCTTCGCGGCGCAGCAGCTCGAGGCTTTTCAGGGTGGCACAGGCCAGGGCCGGCGGCTGGCTGGTGGTATAGATATAGGGCCGGGCGAACTGGATCAGTGTCTCGATCAGCTCCTCGCTACCGGCAACGAAGGCGCCCGCCGTGCCGAAACCCTTGCCCAGGGTGCCAACCAGCACCTGCACATCATCCAGGCCCAGGCCGAAGTGCTCGACGATGCCGCCGCCGCTGGCTCCCAGCGGGCCGAAGCCATGGGCGTCATCGACCATCATCCAGGCGTCTTTCTGCCTCGCGGCAGCACACAGCGCCGGCAGGTCGGCCAGATCACCGTCCATGCTGAACACGCCGTCAGTGACCACCAGGGTATTACCGCTGGCCTTGTCCAGCCGGCTGGCCAGGCTGCGCGCATCGTTGTGCAGGTAGCGCGAGAAGCGCGCGCCGCTGAGCAGGCCGGCATCCAGCAGCGAGGCATGGTTGATGCGGTCTTCCAGCACCGTATCGCCCTGCCCGACCAGCGCGGTCACAGCTGCCAGGTTGGCCATGTAGCCGGTGGAAAACAGCAACGCGCGCGGCCGCCCGGTGAACTCGGCCAGGGCCTCCTCCAGCGCGTGGTGCGGCGTGCTGTGGCCGATCACCAGGTGCGAGGCGCCACCGCCAACGCCCCACCTGTCCGCACCCTGCTGCAGTGCGCGGATCACCTCGGGGTGACTCGCCAGGCCCAGGTAGTCGTTGGAACAGAAGGCCAGCAACGGTTTGCCGTCGACCACCACCTCCGGCCCCTGCGGGCTTTCCAGCAAGGGCCGCAGGCGAAACAGGTGGGCGGCGTGGCGTTCGGCGAGGCGGGAGGCGAGATCAAAGCTCATGGCAAAATCCGGTGGATAACCGCAAGCGGGTTATCCACCCTACATAAGGCTGGCGTAGGGTGGATGACGCAAAGCTCATCCACCAACTGGTTTCAGACCGCGGCGTTGTAGAACAGCTTGGAATCGCGTTGCTCGAGCAGGGCCTGCTCGATCGCCGCCTGATGCACCTCGTCGGCGTGCTCCTCGCGCTCCTCGGGCTTGATGCCGAGCCGGGCAAACAGCTGCATGTCCTTGTCCGCCTGCGGATTGGCGGTGGTCAGCAGTTTCTCGCCGTAGAAGATCGAGTTGGCGCCGGCCAGGAAGGCCAGGGCCTGCATCTGCTCGTTCATCTGCTCGCGGCCGGCGGAGAGGCGCACGTGGGACTTCGGCATCATGATCCGCGCCACCGCGAGCATGCGGATAAAGTCGAACGGATCGACATCCTGCTCCTCGGCCAACGGCGTGCCCTTGACCTTGACCAGCATGTTGATCGGCACCGACTCCGGATGTTCCGGCAAGTTGGCCAGCTGGATCAGCAGACCGGCGCGGTCGTCCAGCGACTCGCCCATGCCGAGGATGCCACCGGAGCAGATCTTCATGCCCGCCTCGCGTACATAGCCCAGGGTCTGCAGACGCTCGCTGTAGGTGCGGGTGGTGATGATATTGCCGTAGAACTCCGGCGAGGTATCCAGATTGTGGTTGTAGTAGTCGAGGCCGGCCTCGGCCAGTGCCCGGGTCTGTTCCTGGTCGAGCTTGCCGAGGGTCATGCAGGTTTCCAGGCCCATGGCCTTGACCCCTTCAACCATCTTCAGCACATACGGCATGTCCTTGGCCGACGGATGCTTCCACGCAGCGCCCATGCAGAACCGGGTCGAACCGATGGCCTTGGCCTCGGCAGCCGCCTCCAGCACCTTCTGCACCTCCATCAGCTTCTCTTTATCCAGCCCGGTGTTGTAGTGACCGGACTGTGGACAGTACTTGCAGTCTTCCGGGCAGGCGCCAGTCTTGATCGACAGCAGGGTCGAGACCTGCACGCGGTTGGCATCGAAGTGCTGGCGGTGCACGCCCTGCGCCTGGAACAGCAGGTCATTGAACGGCTGCTCGAACAGGGCACGCACTTCGGCGAGATTCCAGTCATGGCGAAGCGAAGGAGAATGGGTAGCGCTCATGGCGACTCCTCGGATGGAACAGACAGCGCCTGCTAGCAGGCCGTTGAAAAATGTTGGCGAGGCAGCCGAGACAAGGCGAAAACAGGCGAGAAAGCGCAGTTTACGAGTGGTAAATGAGCATTTCGAGCCTGTTTTCAACGCCGTATCGGCAACGCAGGTAGTTTTTCAACGGCCTGCTAGGCTGGACGCAACATGGATGGCCGGCATAGTCAGGGAAGCTGTATGAGCTGTCAACCCAGCAGGATGAATACGGTTTACAAGTGGTTAAATAACAACCAACACTGCCTGCTGTGTGCCCAGCCCGCACACTCGCCCGTGCCGCTCTGCACCGACTGCGAAGTGGAGTTGCCATGGCTTGGTCCACACTGCCGCATCTGTGCCATTCCGCTTGCGGCAGAAGGGCTTGCCTGTGGCGAATGCCTGCGCAAACCACCCGCTTTTACGCATGTCGAAGCTGCCTGGCGCTATCGCTACCCCGTAGACAGCCTGATCACCGGCTTCAAGCACCAGTCGCGCTGGCCGCAGGGACGACTGCTCGCTGAACTGCTGGCCGCGCACCTGCGGCATGCCTTTGACCACGGCCTGCCGCGCCCCGCCTTCCTGCTGCCAGTCCCGCTGACAAAACGACGCCTGCGCCAGCGTGGCTTCAACCAGGCCGGACTGCTGGCCAACTGGCTGGGGCAGGCACTCGAGCTCCCGGTCGAGAGCAGCTGGCTGCTGCGCCTGCAGGATGCCCCAGCCCAGCAGCAACTGGACGCCGCGGCGCGCAAACGCAATCTGCGCCAGGCATTCGGCCTTGCCGGCCATGCACGCATAACCGGCCAGCACCTGGCACTGGTGGATGACGTCATGACCACCGGGGCTACCGCCGAAGCGGCGGCACGGCTGCTTATAAAGGCCGGGGCCGCGCGCGTCGACCTCTATTGCCTGGCACGCACACCACGGCCCGGCGACTGACGGCAGCCTGTTACACTCCCGGCCCCTTGCCCGGAGCACGCCCATGTCCCACCCCTTTGCCGCCCTGACCCCCGATCTGGTGCTGGATGCCGTGGAAAGCCTGGGCTACCTGAGCGATGCCCGCGTGCTGGCCCTCAACAGCTACGAAAACCGCGTGTACCAGGTCGGCATCGAGGACGCGACGCCGTTGATTGCCAAGTTCTATCGCCCGGATCGCTGGAGCGATGCGGCAATCCGCGAGGAACATGCCTTCAGCGCCGAACTGGCCGAATGCGACATTCCGGTGGTGGCGCCACTCATGCGCGACGGCGAGACCCTGTTCACGCACGCCAGTTTCCGCTTCGCCCTGTTCCCGCGGCGCGGTGGCCGCGCACCGGAGCCGGGCAACCTGGAGCAGCTGTACCGCCTCGGCCAGCTGCTCGGCCGCCTGCACGGGGTCGGTGCGACCAAGCCGTTCCTGCACCGCGAAAGCCTGACCGTGGCCAATTTCGGGCACGCTTCGCTGGCCACCCTGCTGGACGGCAACTTCATTCCGCGCAGCCTGCTGCCCGCCTACGAGTCGGTGGCGCGCGACCTGCTCAAGCGCCTCGACGAGCTGTTCGCCCGCGTGCGCTACACCTCGATTCGCCTGCACGGTGACTGCCACCCGGGCAACCTGCTGTGCCGTGATGACAGTTTCCATATCGTCGATCTCGACGACTGCCGCATGGGACCGGCCCTGCAGGACCTGTGGATGATGATCGGGGGTGGCGAACGGCACGAACGGCTCAGCCAGCTGGCCGAACTGATTGACGGTTACCAGGAATTCCACGACTTCGACAGCCGCGAACTGCCGCTCCTCGAAGGCCTGCGCAGCCTGCGCCTGATCCACTACAGCGCCTGGCTGGCACGGCGCTGGGATGACCCGGCCTTTCCCATGAGCTTTCCCTGGTTCGGCAGCGAGCGCTACTGGGGCGAGCAGATCCTGATCCTGCGCGAACAGCTGGCAGCGCTGGACGAAGAGCCATTGCGCCTGTTCTAGGCGCCTGCCCCGGGTGGAGCGGTCGCGTTTCTCGGCCTTGCCCGACCACCGCGACTAAAACTGAGGCCTAGGCGCTAGGACGCTTTCGGACCACTCAGCAGCAGGTCGGCGACATTCTCCGGCAGACTCTCCAGCGGCAGATCGGCCAGTTGCTCCAGCGGTTGCGGCCGGCCAATGAAATAGCCCTGGGCGTAATCGATGCCCAATTGCTTCAGGCAATCGAGGCTGGCCTGGTTCTCGACAAATTCGGCCACGGTCCGCAGGCCAAGCTTGCGGGCAATCTGCACCATCGAGCGGACCATGGCCTGATTGATCGGGTCGTTCTCGATGTTGTTGATGAACGCTCCGTCGATTTTCAGCAGGTCCAGCGGCAGCTTGCGCAGATAGGCGTAGGACGCAAAGCCGCTGCCAAAGTCATCGAGGGCCACTTTCAGGCCGCGGGCGCGCAGCCCGGCGATCCACTCCGCAGAGGCGCCCAACTCGCCGAGGGCGACCATTTCCGTAACTTCGATACAGATCTTTTGCGCTGGTAACTGATGCTGGTCGAGCAACTGGCCAAGCAGGTCATGGAAACCCTGATCGAGCAGCGAAGGGGCGGTCAGGTTGATATTGACCTGCCCCAACTGGGCGCGGTGCTTCGGATTTTCCGCCAGCCACTGGCACAACCGCATCAATACCCAGCGATCGATGGCCACCAGAAACCCGTAGCGTTCGGCGGCCACCAGAAATTGTCCGGGGGCAATCCATTCATGGGTGCGCGGATCGCGATAACGCAACAGCACCTCATAGTGCCAACCAGGCTCCTGCTGCTGCAGCGATAGCACCGGCTGGAAGAACAACTCGAACTGATTCAGCTCGATGGCCTCGCGCAGACGGGAAATCCATTGCAGCTGACGCTGGTTCTCGAGCAGAACCCGGTCCTCGGGGTTGAAGCAGTGCACCCGATTGCGACCGTGATGCTTGGCCAGTTGGCTGGCGCTGTCGGCCCAGCTGAGGGCGGTCTGCCAGTCGCTGACGTTGTCATTCAGCTCAAGCAGACCGATGCTGACAAACAGACGGAAAGGTCGTCCCTCCCAGCTGAAGACAAACTGCTCGACGCCGTTGCGCAGCACTTCAGCCTGCCGGATGGCCGCCGACAGGTCGCTTTCGCCGAGCAGGATGGCAAATTCATCCCCACCGATCCGCGCCAGCACCGCATGCGCCGGCAACTGCGCCTGCATGCTGCTGGACAGCTGCCGCAGCAGCAGGTCGCCGGCGGTATGCCCGCACAGGTCATTGACCTGCTTGAACTGGTCGAGGTCGAGGTAGAGCAGATAGGCAAACCGCCCCCCGCTACCATCGATGCTTTCCTGCAGTTGCCGCTCCAGTTCGCGACGATTGAGCAGGCCGGTCAGCGGATCATGTGCGGCCAGCCTGGAGAGTTCCTGCTCCAGCTGCCGGCGTTCACTGAAATCCACCACCACGCCTTCGACATTGTCCTGCCCGGACTGTATGTGCAGTGACAGATGCACCCAGTGGGTCGCGCCGTCCAGGCCGCGCAGCTGGAATTCGCCACTGGCGTGCGGGCGCTGGACGCTCAACTGCGCGACCAGCGCCGCCCACTCCCCGGGCTTGAGCATGGCGGCCAGCGAATTGCGCCGCAGGCTGCGCAGGTCGCTCTGGTGCAAGCCGAGCATGCGCATCATGCTCGGGTTGGCTTCCAGCAGATTGCCTGCGGGGGTGCTGCGGAAAATACCTTCCGAAGCATTCTTGAACAGCGCGCGGTACTGCTCCAGGTTGTCAATAGCCTCGGTCTGGCTGCTGATCAGCTGCTTGCGCACATTCTCCAGCTGACGGCCATTGAGCAGGCCGAACAGGAACACACTGATGACCGGCAGATAATTGGTCAGCGCCAGCAGCAGCGGATGGCGTGGCAACACGCCGGTGCGCACCAGAGGCAGCAACAGCATGACCAGCAGGACTGCCGACCAGATCAGGATCACTTCCTTTGAATATTGGCGCTTGAGCCTTAGCGCATACAGCGAGACGCCTAACTGGAATATGCCAGCCACCAGGGTCATCAGGGTGGACAGACGGGCCCAGCGGTGGTCGCTGAGGTCCAGCAGTACCAGCATTTCAATTACGAGAATCAGGCAGAACAGCAGGTTGCGCAGATTGCTGATCCAGCGTTGCTGCAAATTCAGCGTACTGAGAATGAACAGGGTGCTGAAGCACAGCGTCAGCCCTCCGGTCAGGTTGGTCTCGATCGGCTGGGCCAGTGGCAGGTCCGGCCACAGCAGCAGGCTGGTCAGGCCGCTGATGCTGGCGTAGTACCAGGACACCAGAAGCACGCTGATGGTGTAGTAACCCAGTTGGCGCTCGCGCAGCACCGTGAACTTGGCCAGATGGAACAGCCCGATAATCAGCAAGGCGCCGAAAATCAGTCCGCTTTGCGTCCAACCAGCCGCTATCAGGTTGGCCTTGGCGCTCTCCGGTACCAGCCTGAGCGGCAGGCTGAGGTTCGAGCTGCTGTGTATCCGCAGGACGATATCCTGGGTGGAAGCGCGTCCCAGCGTGGGCAATGGCAGCAGAAAGGCAGGGAAGGGTTCGGCGCGAGCGGAAAATGCATGCAGGTCGCCAGTAGCGCGATACAAGGCCAGTTGACCCTCGATATAGACCCACATTTCAATTTCGTCGATAAACGGGTTGCCCAACTCCAGCAGGAACTGGCTGCCGGATGGCCCGCTTAGGCTGAAGCCCGCCCAGTACGTGCTGCTGCTGTACCCCAGCGAGGTCCGGCCATGCACTGTTTCGCCAGCGTCCTTCAGCAGCGGCAAGGCCGTACGAATCTGCAGTGCGCTGTCTTTGTCCTCCAGCAGGCGCAGCACTGCAATTTCGCTGATTTCCTCCGCTTGCGCCTGGCTCAAGGCAGTCAGCGGCAAGCTCGCATGGGCCATTTGCGCAGACAGTGCCAACCAGCACACCAGGCCTAGCAGCCAGCGAAGGGAAAGCGCCATCGGGTCGAGTCCTGAAAAATAGTTGCTAGGCAGTCCGTGAAGTGCCGGGCTCGTATGCTTTTTTCTGACAGTCTAGCCCAGACTGCCAAGCAGATTGTGCGCTTATTGCGTGGAAAGTCAGGCTGCCCTGCGGCGAATGGGCAAATCACCGCCCTGCGCTGAATTATCTGCCGGGACAGTTGTCGACTTTTAACTGGCGTTGACCTTGAGTGACAGAAGCCCTGCCCGGTTCGACTGAGCCGCCGACAGGAGAAGATGCATTTTTTCCCGACCTGCGGGACAATGTGTACAAGTGTTCACTTGTTGGTGTTTTCGAGGTAACTCTCCTTATGTGGTACTACGGCCTTCTCGACCTGTCCGCCTGGCAACTGGTAGCGGTGACGCTGGTGCTGACGCATATCACCATTGTCAGCGTGACGGTCTATCTGCACCGGTTTTCCGCGCACCGTGCGCTGGACCTGCACCCTGCCCTGCAGCACTTCTTCCGTTTCTGGCTATGGCTGACCACGGCGCAGAACACCCGCGAGTGGACGGCCATCCACCGCAAGCACCACGCCAAGTGCGAAACCGTCGACGACCCGCACAGCCCGGTGATCAAAGGGCTGCGCACGGTACTGCTGACCGGCGCAGAGCTGTACCGGGCCGAGGCGGAGAACCCGGAAACCCTGCGCATCTATGGCAAGAACTGCCCGGAAGACTGGATCGAGCGCAACCTCTACTCGCGCTTCCCGATCGGCGGCATCGCAATCATGGCGCTGCTCGACCTGGCCCTGTTCGGTGTGCTCGGCATGACCGTCTGGGCGGTGCAGATGATGTGGATTCCGGTGTGGGCCGCGGGTGTGGTCAACGGCCTTGGCCACGCAATCGGCTACCGCAACTTCGAGTGCCGTGACGCCGCGACCAACCTGTCGCCCTGGGGCATCCTGATCGGCGGCGAGGAGCTGCACAACAACCACCACACCTACCCGAACTCGGCGAAACTGTCGGTGAAGAAGTGGGAGTTCGACCTGGGCTGGGCGTGGATCCAGCTGTTCAGCTTCCTGCGCCTGGCCAAGGTCCAGCGTGTGGCGCCGATCGCGCATCGCGTGGCCGGCAAGCAGCACCTGGACATGGACACGGCGATCGCCATTTTGAACAACCGTTTCCAGATCATGGCGCAGTACCGCAAGCTGGTGATCGGCCCGCTGGTCAAGCAGGAACTGGCCAAGGCCGACGACTCGGTGCGTCACCTGTTCCGCCGCGCCAAGCGCCTGCTGGCCCGCGAAACCAGCCTGCTCAGTGAGCAGCATGAGGCGCGGATTGCCGCCATGCTGGCGCAGAGCCAGGCACTCAGGGTGATCTACGAGAAGCGCCTGGCCCTGCAGCAGATCTGGGTCAGGACCAGTGCCAATGGCCACGACATGCTGGCGGCGATCAGCGAGTGGGTACATGAGGCCGAGGCCAGCGGCATCCAGTCATTGCGCGAGTTTGCGCTGCAGCTGCAAAGCTACTCGCTGCGACCGGCCGGCGCACGCTGATCTGCGCCCCTGGCTGAGCAACCAGCCCGGGGCTCAGCCTGGCAGCGCCGGCTTATCCCCGCTGTCACCCGCTTCCCCGCTAGCACCCAGCGCCTGCCGATAGCGGCGCGGGCCTTGCCCTGCCTGCTTGCTGAAGGCATGACTGAAATTGGCCACATCGCCATAACCGAGCCGGTAGGCGATCTGCGAGATCGACTGCTGACGGTCGGCGAGCAACTGGCAGGCGCGCGCATGTCGAATCCGCTTGCCCATGTCCCGCAGTGACTGCCCTTCGGCAGCCAGGTAACGCGTCAGGGTCGCCGGGCTGATGCTGAGCAGTTCGGCAATCTGTTCCCGGGTTGGCTGGCAGCCTTCGGCCTCGCGCAGGATCAGCGCAACCCATTCCCCCCAGCGCGTCGTGCGGACAAATTTGCGATGCAGCACTTGCAGCTCTTCAGCACTGGTTTCCGGATGCGGGGTCAATACCTCGCCAGTGATCAGCGGGGCGACCAGTTCCGGCCACTGTAATGGCAAGTCGAGCACCTCGGCCTTGAACACGCAGCGCACCGCCGGCATCGGCAGCGCGGCAAAATGCACGCGGGTCGGATGCAGCTCCGCATAGCGCGCGACATGCGGCGGGGCTTCCATCGACAGGTAGATGTCAAGGGCCGGCAGGCGCTGGTGAAACATGCCCAGGTACTCGGTATGCACGGCCAATGCGTATTGTTCCTCGAAGAAGCGCAGGGTGGCTGCGCTCATGTAGGCTGCCGGGCGCCAGGTAAACTCGCCGGTGCTGGCGCTGCGCTGGTAGTGCAGGATAAAGCTCGGCGTCACCAGCCGGTAAAAGCGGCAGAGCATGCGCAGCAGTTCGTCGATGCTGCGGCAGCGTCGCAGCATCGCGACAAGCCCCAGATGGTGATCCATCTTGATCCGCCGCCCCAGCTCGAAGCCCAGATCGGTGCGCCCCAGCTGCTGGCTGGTAGCGCAGACCAGGGCGTCGACCTGGGTCATGGTCAGCGCATAGTCCGGCTGGCGGAAAACCTCCTCCTCGATCTGCGCCGCAGCCAGGGCCACCTGCAGGCACTCTGCCGGGGCATTGCGCAGAAACTCCAGCAGCGGCGCGGCATAGCGCGCGGGATAGAGGGGTTCGAAAAGGGGCATGGCCGGGCTCGCTGCGGATATGTCTGCACGCTAACACTTTGCGCTTAAATCACAAGTTTGCCGGGCTAGCCGGTTGCATACTTGCCCTACCATTGGGTGGTGCCGCTGCCCAAGCCTGCGAGGCGAACATGAACCTGACTTACGAAGAACGCACCTGCCGAGTCAATGGCATGGACATGCATGTGGTGATCGCTGGTGAAGGGCCGCCAGTGCTGCTGGTACATGGCTTTCCGGATACCCATCAGGTATGGCGCAAGCAGATCCCGGCTCTGGTCGAGGCCGGCTATCGGGTGATCGCGCCGGACACCCGCGGTTGCGGCGACAGCAGCCTGTCGCCGCGGGTCGCCGACTACCGTTTGGACAATCTGGTGGCCGACCTGGTTGGCCTGCTCGACGTGCTGGAAATCGACCAGGTGCGCCTGGTCGCCCACGACTGGGGCGCCATGCAGGCCTGGCACCTGGTGCTGCAGCAACCGCAGCGCGTAGAACGCTTCATCGTGCTCTCGGTCGGCCATCCCACCGCGTACGGCAATGGCGGCCTGGTGCAGAAGTTCAAGGGCTACTACATCCTGCTGATGCAGTTGCGCGGGCTGATGGAATGGCTGTCGACCTGCGCCAACTGGTTCCTGTTCCGCCAGATGACCCACTTTCCGGCGGAATTCCCGCACTGGCAGGCCCAGCTGTCCAAACCCGGCCGGCTGACCGCCGGGATGAATTACTACCGGGCCAATCCGGGCATGATCCTGCCGCGCGAGTGGCCTTCGGCGCGGGTGCCGGTGTTCGGCGTCTGGAGCAGCGGCGACCGGTTTCTCGCCGAGGGCCAGATGATCGCCAGCGAGCGCTACGTCCGCGGCCCTTGGCGCTATGCGCGGATCGATGGCGCCAATCACTGGCTGCAGCTGGATGCCGCGGAAAAATTCAACCCCTTGCTACTCGACTATCTCGCCACCCCCAAGGAGTCCCTGTGAAAAACTACCGACTGGAACTGATTCTCGCCGTGCTGTTCATGGCACTTTACCTGGCCTTTGCCCACTGGCAGGCACCGGGCAGCAAACTGAGCAGCGCCGAAATCGACGGCTATGTGCAGCGGATCGAGCAGGGCACGGCCTTCATGCCCGCCGAGCAGCGCGCGGCATTCATCAAGCATCTGCGCGCCTGGGGCGAATCCGATGACGGCCAGCCGGCCTACAACCTCAACCTGATGCGCTTCCACAAGGAACTGCAGCAGGTCCCAGGCGTGCAACTGCATGGCAGCACCCCGGAAGAAGCCAATGCCTTCTACGAGGCGACCACCCTCGGCATCGCCGCGCGCCTGGGTGTGTCCATGCCCTTTGGCGGCGCGGCCCAGGCGGTCCAGTCCGGAACCGAGCCAAGTACCAACCTGATCACTTACGAGCCGGCCCTGGACAACTGGAGTCGCGTGCTGATCGTGCGCTACCCCTCGCGTCGCGCTTTCTTCGAACTGGTCAGCGACCCGGAATACCTCAAGGTCATGCCCAACAAGCTGGGCTCGCTGATGGTGGTGCTGACGCCGGTGAACGGTGCTACCGTGCTGCCAGTGCCAAGCGTGATGTTCGGCGGCGCTCTGCTGTTCCTGTTCATGCTGATCGGCTGGATTCGTGCCGCCCGGCGGACTGCCTGAGCCACCCGCGGAGGCTGCCGGGCTGGCAACCTCCGCGACAGCATTTGCGCTTCACCAAAAACAAACCCACCTGTCGGTGGGTTTGTTTTTGGTAGCTGGGCCCGCTTACTCGAAAATCACCGCGCCCCGCTCCAGGCTGCTCTCAACCCAGGGCCGGTAGCGTTGCTCGATCTGCTTGCGCCGCAGCTTCATGGTCGGTGTCAGCAAGCCGTTGGGGATACTCCACTCGGCATTGGTGACAAACATCTGCGGCATGCGCTCCCACGCCGGAAGCTCGCTATTGACCTCGTCGAGCAAGGCACCAAGTTGCGCCTGCAGCTCGACGCGCTCGCGCTTGAGGCCGTTTTCCGACGGGTAGACCAGCAGTGCGGGCTGATCAAGCCCGTGGCCAAACACGCAATACTGCGAGAGCAAAGCACTCCGGCCAAGCTTGCTTTCCAGCTCGGTCGGCCGGATGAACTTGCCCTTGGTGGTCTTGAACACTTCACTGATCCGCCCGGTGACCCACAGGCAGCCATCTTCATCTATGCAGCCAGAATCGCCGGTGTGATACCAGCCATCCACGATGGCTTGCGCAGTCTTTTCCGGCTCCTTGTAATAGCCCTTCATCAGACCCTTGCTGCGGAACAGTACCTCGCCGGCATCGGATATCTTCAGTTCGGCGCCCGGTGTTGGGCGCCCCACACAGCCCGCCTTGGGCTGATCGTTGTGCGTCCAGAAGCAGCCATGGATGAAGTTTTCGGTCATGCCGTAGCCGTCACGCAGGATCACCCCCAGTTTGATGAACCAGTCCTGCACATCGCGCGGGCACGGCGCGGCGCCGGTGATGATGGCGCGCGCCTCGGCCAGGCCCAGCGTACGCACGATCCCGGCCTTTACCTCGGTCGACAGGCCGGCTTGGGCCGCAGGCGGAATCTTCGCATCGACACCTTCCTTGAACTTGACCCACAGGCGCGGCACCGCGAAGAACAGGTGCGGCTGTACCGAGCGCAGCTCCTCGGCAAAGGTGGCCAGTCCCTCGCTGAAGGAGACTTCGCCGTTGCAATACAGTGAAGCCATTTCGACGATGATGCGCTCAGCGGCATGGGACATCGGCAAGAACGAGAAAAAGCGAGTATTGCCCACCTCCATTCGGGTGCCGGCAATCATGTCTGGCAGAACGTGGCCGGGGGTGGCATGCAGATGCTCGACACCCTTGGGATTGCCGGTGGTGCCGGAGGTGTAAATGATGGTGAAGGTGGCGTCCGGATCCGGCACAGGCGACTCACCGAGGGGCTGGTGAGTCGCGAGAATCTCCTCAACCGAGTACTCGCAGGGCACCTTGCAGCCCAGCATGGCAATCCGCTGAATGCCGGCGGGAATCGCCTGGTCGGCTTCCTGCCACTGGTCGAAACCACCCAGGAAAACCAGTCGGCTCTCGCTGTGCTCAAGGATGTAGCGGGCGGACTGGATATCCTGCCCCGGATAGAGTGGCACGCTGATATGGCCAGCCAGCATGATGGCCAGATCGACGATTGGCCAGTCCTTGCTGTTGGATGACCAGATCGCGATCCGGCTACCGGCCGGCAACCCCTGGCTCCTGATAAAGGCGCCAAGACGGCGCACCGCATCGCCCACCTGCGCCCAGGTGTACTCGGTCCATTGCAGACTCTGCGGCTGACGCAGGTAGACCTGATGCGGGGTAGTGGTTTCCCAGTGGTAGAGCATTTCCAGTGGAGTCTTGACGGTCGCTGTGGTGGTCATTTTTTATTGTCCATTTGCTGTCGGCAGGCGCTGATCCGGGTAACGTCGATAGACTCTAGTGGTTATTCGACCCGACTGGCCAGCTTATCCATGCCCGCGTTACAACTTGCTTTGACAATTGTCGCCGGGGCCGACCGCGGGCATACGGCTATTGCGCACAGCAGCCACGCTGCGGACTGTGCACTTGGTCAGAAATCAGGGCAGTAGCTCACGCGCTGTTTGGCTACAGATGCCATGGGGGATAAAATGAAAAAATGGACGGGCAGCTCGCTCGTTGGCTCGTTGTCTGCGTGAAGGAATAACCATGCGTTTAAGCATTGCTCTGGCTGGACTGGTATCGATCGGATTGGCGCACGCGGCCCAGGCTGACTACAAGCTGGGGCTTGATGCCTATCAGAAAGGTGACTTCAAGACCGCCCTGGAGGAAGTGAAGCCGTCCGCCGAACAGGGCAACCCTTCCTCGCAGTTCGGCATGGGCCTGATGTACCGCAACGGCCAGGGCGTTCCACTCGACTACCAGCAGGCCCACAAGTGGTTCCAGCTAGCCGCGGAGCAGGGCAATGGCGCAGCACAGTTCAACCTCGGCATGATGTATCACAACGGCCAGGGCGTGACCAAGGACCTCAAGGAAGCTGCGCGACTCTACCGCCTGGCCGCAGACCAGGGCAATTTCCGGGCACAGTTCAATCTCGGCATCATGTACCAAATGGGTCAGGGTGTGCCGCAGGACTACAAGGAAGCCGCCCGCCTGCTGCGCCAGGCGGCCGACCAGAAGATGGCGGTGGCGCAGTTTGCCCTGGGCGGCCTGTATTTCACCGGTCATGGTGTGGCCCAGGACTACACCGAGGCGGTCAAGTGGTATCGCCTTGCCGCTGAACAGAAGACCCCGATCGCACTTATCGCCCTGAGTGGCATGTACGCCAATGGCCAGGGCGTGGCCAAGAGCCCGGTAGTGGCCTATGCACTGGCCAACGTGGTTGCCGAAAAGAACAAGACTTACGCCGGGCAGCGCGACACCCTGGCCGCCAAGCTGAATGCCGCGCAACTCAAGGAAGGGCAAAAGCTCACCCGCGAAATTGCTCTCGGCACGGCTGCGGTACTCGACCGCCATCTGGCGGCCAAGTAGTTCCGAACCCGGCAATTGTGACGCCCGGCCGGCAAGCCGGCGGGGCCGAGTGGAAGGTTAATCTGGGCTGAGTGGTCATTCCTGTGCGCATCATCATCCTGCTTGCCACCCTGTTTCTCACCGTAGTGCTGAATACCGCTCAGGCCGGGCTGGCCGAAGGGGTCGCCGCCATCGCCAAAGGCGATTTCAAGACCGCCCTGGTAGAGCTGCAACCGCTGGCCGAGCAGGGCAACCCGGATGCGCAATTCAACCTGGGGCTGATGTACTTCAATGGCACCGGCGTCCCGCAGGATGACCAGGCCGCGCTGAAGTGGTTTCGCCTGGCTGCCGATCAGGGCGATGCGTTTGCCCAGTTCGCCCTGGGCAACATGTACTTCATGGGGCGCGGCGTGGAAACGAACCTTGTGGCGAGTTACGCGCTGGGCAATCTGGCCGCCGCCGAAGTTCCTGGCTACTTCACCCAACCGGCGCAGATGCGCGACTTTGCTGCCGGAAAAATGAACGCACAGCAGCTGGAGGAAGGCCAGGCCCTCACTCGTGCAATGCGCGAAGGCAACCTGCTGACCGCGCTGGATGACTACCTGCAGGACAAGTGAGGCCTTGCTGGCGGCCGGCGCGCAAGCCCGGCACGGCCATGCGCCCAACAGGCAAATCCCGGAAACGAAAAAGGCCCATCTTGCGATGAGCCTAAGTCGTTGTATTTGATGGTGCCGGCACCAAGAATCGAACTCGGGACCTACTGATTACAAGTCAGTTGCTCTACCAGCTGAGCTATACCGGCATCAGGGGGCGCCATTATATCCATTGATGCAGGCGAGTAAACCGTCAAATGCGTGAGATCAGCTGGTTATGTTGCCCGGCATCGTTATGCACATTTGCAATGAAACCGTAACCTGCAACTAAAGACGGTTCCGCGCCATTTAATGAAAAATGCAACTCGTTGTTTTTAATGGCTTTAATTTTATGCGCCAAAAGCGTGCAGCCCGCTAAAGGCCTGTGCCGGCAAGGTCTTGCGGGCTTTTCCACAAAAGCATCAACAGACTTATCCACAGCCAGGCCCGGATTTCACTCGCGCTCGGCCAGCAGCAACAGGTTGCGCGGGGTCAGGCGGGTATCGCAGAAGCTGCCCAGGCGCACCCGGTAACCTTCAGCCTGCAGAAACAGTGCGCGATCCAGCAGTAACCAGACTTCCAGCGGCCGCCGGAACAGGCTGCGCAGCAACTCCAGGTTGCGCACATTGGCCAGCCGTTGCCAGCCAGCCGTTTCCAGTGTCGCCCAGTCATGTTCCCCACCGAGGTCAAGCTGCTTCACGCGAGCCAGTTCCGTACAGTAAGCGGCAAAGTCGCGCTGCAGCCAGGCCGGCGCCAGCGCTTCTGCCGGCAGGTACTCATCGACAGCGCGGACTTGCCGCTGCAGCAGGTCAAAGCCGAGCCGGCGCGCCATGGACAGATCGCGCAGCTTGCGCACGCGCTGGCCGGCGGTGACGGTTTCGCACTGCAGCAGGCGCAGATCATCCCTCTCCAGCTGCAAGGCGGACGCCCGGGCGGCGGCCGAGAGCGGCTGATAATGCTCGGCCCGGATGCGGTTATAGCAACAGGGGGCGATCGCCAGCTGTCGGCAGCCGGCCGCGCTGGCCAGCTGCATCAGGCGCACGTGCAAATCGCCACAGGCATGCAAGGCCACCGGCGTCTGGGCAGACTCCAGATAGCCGGCGGCCTCTTCTTGCAGCACGTCCAGCTCGATATGCCGTGCCGGAATTCCCAGCTTGCCGGACAGCCGTTGTCCGCTGCTGACCAGCTGCGCATCCCGTTCGACACAGCTCAGAGCGCTACCGTCCTGCGCCAGATAGCGCCCCAGATGGCCTTTGCCGGCGCACCAGTCGAGCCAATGCGCGGGCTGCTGGTGGAATTGCAGGCAGCTGCCGAAAGCCTCGATCTGTTGCCACTTGCGGCCCGGAACATCTACGCCAAGGCGGGTACCGGTGGCGGCCCGCGAGCGGCGCGGCAGTTGCCCGAGCTGGCCGAGTGCAATGGCCTGGCGCGCCAGTTCGGGGAACGGCGCTGGTGCCGCCAGCAGATGTGGCTGATTGTGCGCCGCCTCCGCCTGTTCGAGGTTCCTGGCGCGCAGCCAGCGGGCCAGTTGCGGGTGTTCAGTCTCCCAGCCCAGCTGCAGCGCGGTAAACGGCTTGGGCCGCCAGAGCTGCTGATGGGCGAACAGGAACTGATCCAGCGCGCGAAAGTGGGCCAGCAGTTGCGCGGGCGTTGCTAAATTGGTTTCAGGCACGCTCATGAGCATCCGGGAGACTGGCCTGCGCCTGGGTTGCCGGCCACCTCACGGGACCGGCACCACGTCAGCGGCCCTGGCAGGCGTCGACCCGCAAGTAGCGCTCGAGCTGCTTGAAGCCACGCACCATGACGTAGGAGATCAGCAGGTAGAACAACCCGGCAGCAAAAAATATCTCTACCGGCAGATAGGTCCGCGCAATGATGGTGCGCGCCATGCCGGTCAGTTCCAGCAGGGTGATGGTGCTAGCCAGCGCGCTGGCCTTGAGCATCAGGATCACTTCGTTGCTGTAGGCCGGCAACCCGATTCGCGTGGCCCGTGGCATGGTGATGTAGAACAGCGTTTGCCACTTGGACATGCCCAGCGCGCGCGCCGCTTCGATCTCCCCTGGCGGAATGGCCTGAATCGCACCGCGAATGATTTCCGCGATATAGGCCGCGGTGTGCAGGGTCATGGTGATCACCGCGCACCAGAAGGGGCTGCGCAGGTAGGGCCAGAGCGGTCCGTCACGAATGATGTCGAACTGTGGCAAGCCGTAATACACCAGGAACAGCTGAACCAGCAGCGGTGTCCCGCGGAAGAAGAAGATGTAACCGTACGGAAAGGCGCGCACGTACCAGCGCTGCGAGGCACGCGCCACGCCCAGCGGAATAGCCAGAATCAGCCCGGCCAGCACCGCAATCGCAACCAGCTCCAGCGTCAGCCAGGCGCCATCCAGCAACTTGGGCAGATACTTGATGATCACTTCCCAGTTCATGTCGCGCTCCTGACAAAACCACGGCTAGCCCGCTTCTCGAGGAAATGCATGCCGGTCATGGCGATCACCGTCAGGCTCAGGTAGATGAAGGCGGCGACCAGGAAAAAGGTGAAGGGCTCCTTGCTCGACGTCACGGCGATTTGCGAGCGCCGCATGATTTCCTCCAGGCCGATGACAGAGACCAGCGCCGTGTCTTTCATCAGGATCATGAACAGGTTACCCAGCCCAGGCAGGGCGATGCGCCACATTTGCGGCAAGATGATGCGCCAGAAGATGCGGGCCTTGCTCAGCCCCAGCGCCAGTCCGGCTTCACGGTGGCCCTTGGGGATGGCCAGGATGGCACCACGGAACACCTCGGTGGCATAGGCACCGAAGCACAGGCCCAGGGCAATGGTGCCGGCCGCAAAGGCGTTCAGCTCCAGCCCGGGGTTGTTGAAGAACTCACCGATGCTGCGCATCAGGTTGACGGTGCCGAAATAGATCAGCAGCACCCAGAGCAGCTCGGGGACACCACGAACCAGTGTCGAATAGGTACCGCCCAGCAATTGCAGGGACTTGTGCGGTGAGGTTTTGCCCAGTGCGCCCAGCAAGCCGAGCACCAGGCCGACCGACAAGGCTGAGAGCGCCAGCTTGATGGTCATCAGGGTGCCGGCTGCCAGCGCCGGACCGAATCCGTAGAGATCGAAGTTCATGGTTGCTCGTTGGCCGGCGCGGCCTTAAGGGACCGCGCCGGTCAGGCAGGTCAGTAGATGCTGAAGGGGAAGTACTTGTCGTTGATCTTCTTGTAGGTGCCGTCATCGACAATGGCTTTCAGTGCGGCATTCAGCTTGGCAACCAGCGGGTCACCCTTGCGCACGGCAATGCCGATCTGGTCGTTGTCGAACACTGGCTCACCTTTGAACTCGAAGCCCTTGCCGGCGTCGCTCTTGAGCCATTCCCAGTTGACGAACTTGTCCGCCAGCACGCCATCGACGCGACCGGAGCTGAGGTCGAGGTAGGCGTTTTCCTGAGTGTCGTACAGCTTGATCTCGACCACGTCGCTGAGGTTGTCTTCCAGCCAGGTACCGGCGATGGTGGCACGCTGGGCGCCGATCACCTTGCCTTTCAGGCTGGCCTTGTCGGTCTTGAAGTCGGCAGCTTTCGGGCCGATGAACTGCAGCTTGTTGGTGTAGTAGGGGTTGGTGAAATCAACCGCCTGCTTGCGCTCGTCGGTGATCGACATGGAGGCGACGATGAAGTCGAACTTCTTGGCGTTGAGGGCCGGGATGATGCCGTCCCAGTCAGAAGTGACCACTTCGCAGTCGGCTTTCATCTGGGCGCACAGCGCATTGGCGATGTCGATATCAAAGCCGACGACCTTGCCGCTGGCATCGATCAGGTTGAAGGGTGGGTAGGCGCCCTCGGTGCCGATCTTCAGTTTTTCGGCAGCCACTGCGCTGGTGCCCAGGGCGAAAGTGGCAACTGCGGCGAACAGAATCTTCTGGTAGCTCTTCATGCGGTATTTCTCCGTTAGCGATTACTGGACATGAACTGTTTACAGCGAGCCGACAGCGGGTTGTCAAACACCTGCTCAGGCGTTCCTTGCTCCTCCACCAGGCCCTGGTGAAGGAATACCACTTCGCTCGAGACATTCCGGGCGAACTGCATTTCGTGGGTAACCAGCAGCATGGTGCGCCCTTCCTCAGCCAGGGCGCGGATTACTGCAAGCACTTCCTGGACCATTTCCGGATCGAGCGCCGAGGTAGGCTCATCGAACAGGATGACTTTCGGCTGCATCGCCAGCGTGCGCGCAATGGCCGCGCGCTGCTGCTGCCCGCCGGAGAGCTGGGCCGGATAGACATGCCGCTTGTCGGCGATGCCAACCTTGGCCAGCAGGGCCTCGGCCACCTCCGTCGCCTCGGCCTTGCTCTGCCCCAGCACCCGGCGGGGCGCCTCGATGATGTTGTCAAGCACGCTCATGTGCGGCCACAGATTGAAATTCTGGAAGACGAAGCCGATTTCGCTGCGAATCCGGTTGATCTGCCGATTATCGGCAGCCACCAGTTCGCCATTCTTCGAAGGTTTGAGCTTGAGCTCTTCACCGGCAACGATGATCTGGCCCTGATGCGGGTTTTCCAGCAGGTTGATGCAACGCAGAAAGGTGGACTTGCCGGAGCCGGAGGAACCGAGAATGGAAATGACATCCCCGTCACGCGCGGTCAGGGAAATGCCCTTGATGACTTCGAGGTCGCCATAGCGTTTGTGCAGGTTGCGAATTTCCAGCGCGGGCGTAGCCTCGGCCATGGGTAATCCTCATTTTGACAAGTGCGCTTCCGCGCTGGTTATGGCCTTCCTGGCGAGTGGTGAACCTAGCATAGCGTCAGGAGCCGCGCCAAGCGCCCACGGCAGGCTGAGCGCCCCGCTGGGGACATGTTGTCGCATCACCACAGTCAGCTGTCGCTTCAGCTAACAATCTGCGCACCCAACTTCATTCGCAACAGCGATTTTCGTCTTGAGCTGGATAGTCTGCGCGGCAAAGCTCTGCTAAAACACACAACAGCGCCCGGAGGAAACCCATGAAGAAAGTTTCAGAAATCCTAAAGTCGAAAGACAGCAATCTTCTGTTCACTGTAACTCCCGCCACCACTGTGCTGGAAGCCGCGATGCTGATGGCCGAGAAGGGCGTTGGTGCACTGCTCGTTCTGGAAGGCGAACAGATGGTCGGAATTGTCAGCGAGCGCGACTATATTCGCCGGGTAGCCCTGTTCGAGCGCTCGGCGTTAGGTACCACAGTGGGCGAGATCATGACTGCCGACGTACTGACCGTGTCGCCACTGGACGGCACCCAGCATTGCATGCAACTGATGACCAACAAGCGCCTGCGGCATCTGCCGGTAGTCGAGGAGGGCAAATTGCTCGGACTGCTCTCGATCGGCGACCTGGTCAAGGATGTGATGCAGGAACAGCAGAACATGATCAATCATCTGGAGAAATACATCCGCGGGGAGTGAGCCAGGCCTTGCGTATAGTCCTTCTCGCCAACACACCGCAGCAGTTGCAGACAATAAAAACCCGCCGCAGGCGGTTTTTTGTTTTCAGGGTGCTTTGCAGTTGCTGAAGAACAGTCCCCCTCAGGAATCAGTGGCACCACTGCCTTTCGCAGGGAATGCCATCAGCTTCTCCATCCATTTGCGTGCCCGGACAGTTGCGCAGGAAGTACATGGCCTCCTCGCAGGAATGCATCTGCGAGCAATGTGTTCGACCGTCACAGTGATAGCTCTCCGCGGCTTTCGCTGAAGAGCGCACAGCCGCCGGCGCCGCACCCAGGGGCAGGAAGCTCGGCTGCGGCGCCTGCAGCACTGGCGCACTCAGGACACTGCCGTCCTCGGCAATGTTGGTGAGTACCGGACTCTCGGACGGCTTCAGGTAGTAGTCCCACAGGCCATAGCCAATGGCGAGTGCTATGAGAATTCGCTTCATCTTTACTGCCGTCATCCTTTGGCCCAAGAGGCCATGAAGCATGCTGCCGGTTCTGCAATCAATGGCCGCGAACTGCTGTGCTGCCGGGCCCGGATCATTGAATCGCAGCCAATAAAAAACCCCAAGCAATTTGGTTTCGCTTGGGGTTTTTCGGTATTAGTGGTGCCCAGGGACGGAATCGAACCGCCGACACGGGGATTTTCAATCCCCTGCTCTACCGACTGAGCTACCTGGGCAACGGGGCGCCATTAAACGGATTTGGCCTTTAAGTGTCAAGCCGCCGCGCAAAATAAACCCGCTGCCAGGCCAGCCCTCAGGCGCTTGGCGGCACGTAGCCTTCGGCCTGGGCGTACTCCTGGCCGGAGAGGAACTTGTCCATTTCAACCTGCAGGAACTTGCGGTCCTCGGCGTTCATCATGTTCAGCCGGCGCTCGTTGATCAGCATGGTCTGATGCTTTTGCCATTCGTCCCAGGCCTTCTTCGAGACATGGTTGAAGATGTCTTCGCCCTTGGCTCCCGGGTATGGGGGGCGCTCAAGGCCGGGCAGCACTTCGTTGTACTTGCGGCAGGTTACGGTGCGGGTCATCGGGTTTCTCCGGCATTCAGGACGTCGGCGGCGCGCTTGAGCAGTGTCTTCACCGGGGCGGCGAGGCCCAGGCGCGGCGGGTTGGCGAGTTTATACCAGAGCCAGTCGGCCTCGGCCACGCCGCTGCCCAGCGGAGTGACCTGCATCAGCCAGGGCTGGATGGTCAGCTGGAAGTGGCTGAAGGTGTGCTTGAGCGCTGCCAGCGCCTGCGCCGGGCCGGGCTGCAGCGCGCGCGCCTCGAGCAATTCGTCGAGTGCCTGCAGGTCGGCCAGTTCGGGCAGGCTCCAGAGTCCGCCCCAGAGGCCGCTGGAGGGCCGCCGGTAGAGCAGCACCGCGCGCTCCGGGCTCACCAGCAGCGGCATCAGGGTGGATTTCTGCGGCAGGGCCTTGCGCAGCTTGCTCGCCGGCAAGCTGGCCTGGCGCCCGTGCCGCCGGGCCTGGCAACCGGACTGCAGGGGGCAGCGCGGGCAGTCCGGCTTGCTGCGGGTGCACAGGGTGGCGCCCAGATCCATCATCGCCTGGGTGTAGTGATTGACCCGCTGCGCCGGGGTGAAGCGCTCGGCGGCGGCCCACAGCTGCGCGGCTACCGCGGGCTCGCCCGGATAGCCATCGACGGCCAGGTAGCGCGCCAGCACCCGCTTGACGTTGCCGTCGAGAATCGCTGCGCGCAGGCCCATGCTCAGACTGGCAATGGCGCCGGCGGTCGAGCGGCCGATGCCGGGCAGCGCGGTCAGTTGCTCGACCGAACGGGGAAATTCGCCGGCGTGTTCGGCCACCAGCAGGCGCGCGGCTTTCTGCAGGTTGCGTGCGCGGCTGTAGTAACCGAGCCCGGTCCACAGGTGCAGCACTTCATCCTCGCTGGCGGCCGCCAGGGCCTCGACCGACGGCAGTGCCGCCATGAACCGTGGAAAGTAGTCGAGCACGGTACTGACCTGGGTCTGCTGCAGCATGATCTCCGAGACCCAGACCCGGTACGGGGTGATGTCCAGCTGCCAGGGCAGATCCTTGCGGCCGTGCCGGTCATACCAGGCGAGCACAGCCGCGGCGAACGGCTCGGGGCTCATTGGTTGAACAGGCCCTTGAGCGCGTCCTTGAGTTCCGGGCTGACCTTGTCGCCGAGCTTCTCGTCGATCTTGTTGCTGAGCTTCTCGCCCACGATCTTGCCTGCCACCTTGTTCATGCCGTCCTTGTCCAGGCGGCAGGCCTTGGCGCCGAGTTCCAGCGGGCCACGGCACTGCAGCGGCCATTCGATGCCGACGAACTGTTTGCTGACTTGGCAGGCGGGGTCGGGCATGGCGCCCTTGTCGCCTTCGATGATGACCCCCAGGCGGTAATCCAGCCCCAGGACGCGCAGGTCCAGGTCGCCATTGCCGCTGACCGCCAGGCCGGGAATGCTGGCTTGCAGATCCGGGTTGCTTGCCACGCCATTATTGATGGTCAGGCGGCCCTGCAGTTGCTGGAATGGCGTGTCCTTGCCGCGCGGGGTGCTGCTCAGGGTTTTCCGGTTGAGCGTGGCAATCCCGGTACAGAGTTGCTGCTCCAGATTGGCATCTACCAGCACGCCGTCATTGAGCTGGAAGTTCGCAGTGCCGTTGAGGCTGTCGATCAAGGTCTTCTCGCTGTCGCCACTGCTGCGCAGCTGGCTGTCCAGATCCAGACGGCCCCTGATTGGCGCCGGTTTGCCACTGATTTGCAGCAGGCTCTCGATCGGCAGGTTGCTCAGCTTGATCTGCCCGTCGAGCAGCGGGATTGCCGGACGCACATCCAGCCGGGAACTGCTGGCGAAACTGCCGCCCTGCAGTTCGCCGCGCAACTCGCTGATCTCGACCAGGCCATCCTTGCCGCGGAGCAGCAGGCTGGCATCCTCCAGCGGCAGCTTTTTCACGCCGAGCTCGGCGAAGTCCAGGTCGAGCTGCAGATCCAGCTGGCGCAGGCGCTCCACCGGGAACACCGGCGACTCGCTCCAGGCCTGCTGGGTCGGCGCCGCCGGCAAGGCGCTGTTGCCCTGCTTGCTGGCGCTGGCCAGGGTGGCTTTGACTTCGGCGGCAAGCGCACCGCCGCTGTCCCTGGCCACAGGCGGCAGATAGCGGTCGAGATCCAGATGGTCGGTTTTCAGCTGCAGGCGCACGGCTCGGCGGGTCAGGTCGGTGATTTCCAGCTGGCCGCTGCTGCTGCTGTCATCGAGCTTCAGCTTGAGCTCTTGCAGGGCCGGGGCGCCCAGGGTGCCGCCCAGGCGGCTGACCAGCTCGAAGCGGCTCAGGCTGGCCGGATCCGCCATGGGTGGCAGGGTAACGCCGATCCCGGTAAGAAAATCGCGCAAGTTGAGTTCGGCAATCGATAGGCCACCGCTCAGCCGGGGGGCCTGGCCGAGGTCGTAGACTTTGATCTCGCCCAGCGCGCGCAGCTGGTTGGCGGTCAGCTTCAGGCTGTTCCATTCGGCGATGCCGGCAGCCTGATCAAGCAGCAACTGGCCCTGGGTGGCAAAGGTCAGGGTTTTACCCTGCAGCGGTTCGCCGGACACTTCGCCACTGAGCTGGGCGTCTTCCAGCTGGTAGCGCTGCAGCTGGCGATCGAAGCGCAGCTTGGCGCTGAGTTCCGCCTGGCCGCGCAGCTGCGGCTCGCTGAGATTGAGGTGGGTGAACAGCTTGAAGGGGATCGCGCTGCTTTCGCGGATCGAGCCGCTGCTCAGCTGCAGGTTTTCCAGGGTGTAGTGCTTGCCGCTGCGGGCGTCGGCGTAGTCGATACTGGCATTGCGGATATTCAGGCTGTCGATATCCAGTTGCAGCGGCCGGGCGGCGTCCTTGGCCGGCGCGGCGGAGCCGGCCACTGCCGGGTTGGCCGCAGCCGTCAGCGCCGGCGCCGCAGACGCTGGCGCCGGACGACCCAGTCCCTCCCAGTTGCCACGCCCCTGCTGGTCGCGCTGCAGGTTCAGCCTGAGACCCTCGATGCGCACGTCGCTCATCTGCACTTCGCGGCGCAGCAGCGGCAGCACGCGCACCGAAAGCCCGAGCAACTGCAGGTCGGCAAACGGCTGTTGCGGGGTAGCCGCGCTGGCCAGGGTGGCGTCATGCAGTTCGATGCCCAGCCAGGGGAACAGGCTCCAGCCGATCGGCCCGTTCAGGGTCAGCTCGAGGTTGGCCTTGTCGCGCGCCAGTTGGCGGATCTCGTCCTTGTAGTCATTCGGGTCGATCAGGTGGGTAAGCGCAAAACCCAGGGTGACCAGAAGCACCAGAAGGCCGAGAAGAATGAGGCCAAACAGCCTGCCGAGCGATTTCATGCATGCATCCTTGATGGAATATCGGGGTAAGCGCGGTCGAGTATAACGCCGTCACCGCCGCCCTACAGCGTGCCGGCAAGGCGTTCGGCAATTGCCAGGCTGGCCGTCAGTCCCGGGGATTCGATACCGAACAGGTTGATCAGCCCGGGCAGGCCATGCACAGCGCTATCTTGGATGACGAAGTCTGCCGCCGGTTCCCCGGGGCCGCAAAGTTTGCTGCGCACCCCGCTGTAGGCCGGCTGCAGGCGCTGTGCGTCGAGTGCCGGGAAATAGCGGCGGATCGCCATGGCGAAGGCTTCGCCCCTACTCGCGTCGACCCGGTAGTCGAGCTGCTGCAGGTACTGCACATCCGGACCGAAGCGCAATTGCCCGCCAAGATCCAAGGTTGCATGGATGCCCAGCCCGGCGCTGTTGGCCTCGGGCAGCGGATAGATCAGCCGGCGGAACGGCGAACGGCCGCTGTAGCTGAAGTAATTGCCCCGGCACAGGTGCAGGCGCGGAATATGGGCAGCGGCAAGGCCTTCGGAGTGCGCCGCCAGCCGCTGGGCGAAAGCCCCGGCGGCATTGATCACCAGCCCGGCCTCCAGGGCGAAGGCCTCGCCCTGGCTGCTGCCCTCGACCCGCCAGCCGCTGGCGGCCCGCTGCAGGCGCTCGACCCGGCTGTGCAGGGCCAGCTGCGCACCGCGCTGCTCGGCACAGGCGAGCAGGGACTGCAGGTAGGCGTGGCTGTCGAGGATGCCACTGTCGGGCGAGAGCAGCCCGGCATGGGCACGCAGCGCCGGTTCGAGCGCGCCGACCTGCCGGGCATCCAGCACCTGCAACGACTCCACAGCGCAGGCGCGGGCATTGGCGTGCAATTGCTCCAGGCGCGCCTGTTCGGCCGGCTCGACCGCCACCAGCAGCTTGCCGAGGCGCTGGCACGCCACCTGATGCTGCCCGCACCAGGCGTACAGCCGCGCCCGCCCTTCGATGCACAGCTCGGCCTTCAGCGAGCCCGGCGGATAATAGATCCCGGCGTGAATCACTTCGGAATTACGGCTGGACGCGTGGCTGCCGACCTGCGCTTCCTGCTCGCAGATCAGCAGGCTGCGTCCCGCCGCGGCCAGGCGCGCCGCACAGGCCAGGCCGACGGCACCGGCGCCAATCACCAGGATGTCGATCCGCTCCACGCACACTCCACCGCGGCGCGCGCCGCAATTGTTCAGTCGAAAACCCGAGAATAGATCAAGCGCCGGACGGATTCGCCGGGAATCCGCGGCGTGGCCGCCGGCCTTGCCGGCGCTGAACGATTTCGCCCCCCGGCGCCGGCGCCGGTAGCCGCGTGCGGCGCGGCACGCCTATAATGGCGGCCTTTCCCGCGGGCAATTTCTGGAGCTGGTGATGGCCGAACGTACGGCATTCGTCGAGCGCAACACCCTGGAGACCCAGATCAAGGTCTCGATCAACCTGGATGGCAGCGGCAAGGCCAAGCTGGACATTGGCGTGCCGTTCCTCGAGCACATGCTCGACCAGATCGCCCGCCACGGCCTGATCGACCTGGACATCCAGTGCAAGGGCGACCTGCACATCGACGACCACCACACCGTGGAAGACGTCGGCATCACCCTGGGCCAGGCATTTGCCAAAGCGGTCGGCGACAAGCAGGGCATGACCCGTTACGGGCACTCCTATGTGCCGCTGGACGAGGCCCTGTCACGCGTGGTGATCGACTTTTCCGGGCGTCCTGGCCTGCAGATGCATGTGCCCTATACCCGCGCCACGGTGGGCGGCTTCGACGTGGACCTGTTCCAGGAGTTCTTCCAGGGTTTCGTCAATCACGCGCTGGTAACCCTGCACATCGACAACCTGCGCGGCTACAACAGCCACCACCAGATCGAGACCGTGTTCAAGGCCTTCGGCCGCGCCCTGCGCATGGCCATCGAGCTGGATCCGCGCATGGCCGGGCAGATGCCCTCGACCAAGGGCTGCCTGTAAGTGCAAACGGTAGCGGTAATTGATTACGGCATGGGCAACCTGCACTCGGTGGCCAAGGCGCTTGAGCACGTTGGCGCCGGTAAGGTGCTGGTGACCAGCGATGCAGCGGTGATCCGCGAAGCCGATCGCGTGGTGTTCCCCGGGGTCGGCGCGATCCGTGACTGCATGGCCGAAATCCGCCGCCTGGGCTTCGACCAGCTGGTGCGTGAAGTCAGCGCCGACCGGCCGTTTCTCGGCATCTGCGTGGGCATGCAGGCGCTGATGGAGCGCAGCGAGGAGAACGCCGGGGTCGACTGCATCGGCCTGTTCCCCGGCCAGGTACGCTTCTTCGGCAAGGACCTGGTCGAGGATGGCGAACGCCTGAAGGTGCCGCACATGGGCTGGAATGAAGTCACCCAGGTGCTCGACCACCCGCTGTGGCATGAAATCCCCGATCACGGCCGCTTCTACTTCGTGCACAGCTACTACATCGAAGCCGGCAATCCGGCGCAGGTGGTCGGGCGCGGTCACTACGGCAAGGATTTCGCCGCGGCGCTGGCCGAAGGCTCGAAGTTCGCCGTGCAGTTCCACCCGGAGAAGAGCCATACCCACGGCCTGCAGTTGTTGCAGAACTTCATTGGCTGGGATGGCCGCTGGTAACTCAACAGCCTGTAGGAGCCAGCTTGCTGGCGATCGGGCATGGCGAAATCGCCAGCAAGCTGGCTCCTACAATAATCGTGCTTGGCACAAGCATCAGGACATGACAAAGCAATGCTGATTATCCCCGCTATCGATCTGAAGGACGGCGCCTGCGTGCGTCTGCGCCAGGGCCGCATGGAAGATTCCACGGTGTTTTCCGACGACCCGGTGAGCATGGCCGCCAAGTGGGTCGAGGGTGGCTGCCGGCGCCTGCACCTGGTCGACCTCAACGGCGCCTTCGAGGGCCAGCCGGTCAACGGCGAGGTGGTCACCGCCATCGCCAGGCGCTACCCGCAGCTGCCGATCCAGATCGGCGGCGGCATCCGTTCGCTGGAAACCATCGAGCACTACGTGCGCGCCGGGGTCAGCTACGTGATCATCGGCACCAAGGCGGTCAAGCAGCCGGAGTTCGTCGCCGAGGCGTGCAAGGCCTTTCCCGGCAAGGTGATTGTCGGCCTGGATGCCAAGGACGGTTTCGTCGCCACCGACGGCTGGGCCGAGGTCAGCAGCGTGCAGGCGGTGGACCTGGCGCGACGCTTCGAAGCCGACGGGGTAGCGGCCATCGTTTATACCGATATCGCCAAAGACGGCATGATGCAGGGCTGCAACGTCGAGGCCACCGCGGCCCTGGCGGCGGCCAGCCGGATTCCGGTGATCGCCTCCGGCGGCATCCACAACCTCGGCGACATCGAGAAGCTGCTGCGCGCCCGCTCGCCGGGCATCATCGGCGCCATCACCGGCCGCGCCATCTATGAAGGCACTTTGGATGTCGCCGAGGCGCAGGCCTTCTGCGACAGCTTCAAGGGTTAAGTCGGGCGTAGGGTGGAAAACCGCGTAGCGTTTTCCACCATGAATTTCCCGGTGGAAATGGCTTGCGTCCGTTTTCCACCCTACTCGAGGACACCTTAATGGCACTGGCCAAACGCATCATTCCCTGCCTCGATGTCGACAACGGCCGCGTGGTCAAGGGCGTGCAGTTCGAGAACATCCGCGATGCCGGCGACCCGGTGGAAATCGCCCGCCGCTACGATGAGCAGGGCGCCGACGAGATCACCTTCCTCGACATCACCGCCAGCGTCGACGGCCGCGACACCACCCTGCACACGGTGGAGCGCATGGCCAGCCAGGTGTTTATCCCGCTGACGGTTGGCGGTGGGGTCAGGACTGTTCAGGACATCCGCAACCTGCTGAATGCCGGCGCCGATAAGGTCTCGATCAACACCGCGGCGGTGTTCAACCCCGAGTTCGTCGGTGAAGCCGCCGCGCGCTTCGGCTCGCAATGCATCGTGGTGGCCATCGATGCGAAGAGGGTCTCGCTCCCCGGCGAAACCCCGCGCTGGGAAATCTTCACCCACGGCGGGCGCAAGCCGACCGGGCTGGATGCGGTGCTCTGGGCGAAGAAGATGGAAGACCTGGGGGCGGGCGAGATTTTGCTGACCAGCATGGACCAGGATGGCGTGAAGAACGGCTACGACCTCGGCGTGACCCGCGCCATCAGCGAGCTGGTGGGCATCCCGGTGATTGCTTCCGGCGGCGTCGGCAACCTCGAACACCTGGCGGCCGGCATCCTCGAAGGCAAGGCCGATGCGGTGCTGGCGGCGAGCATCTTCCACTTCGGCGAGTACAGCGTGCCGGAAGCCAAGGCCTACCTGGCCAGCCGCGGCATCGTGGTGCGCTGATTCGGCGTAGCTGCAGGGCGGAAAACGGCAACGGCCTTTTCCACCATTGCACGGCTGGCGGGCATTCGCTTCGCGAGATGCCCACCCTGGGAATTAAACCGCGCCTGCCTACTTCGCGCCGCGGGTGACGTTCAGCCCCTTGAGCAGGCTGAGCGCCTGATTCAGCTGGTAGTCATCGTCCTGCGGCCGGGCAACCGGCGCGGCTGGCTTGCCGGTGGGCTTGTCGGCGCCGCCATTGCCGTTCCCCAGATGGCCGGCCAGATCGGCTTCCTTGTAGCTCTCGTGATCCTTTTCGCGGGTCACCTTGGCCGGTTTCACCTCGATATCCGGGGTGATGCCCTGGGCCTGGATCGAGCGTCCGTTGGGTGTGAAGTACAGCGCCGTGGTCAGCTTCAGCGCGCGTTCGTTGGTCAGCGGCAGCACCGTCTGTACCGAGCCCTTGCCGAAGCTCTCGGTGCCCATGACGATGCCGCGCTTGTGGTCCTGCAGGGCCCCGGCGACGATTTCCGAGGCGGAGGCGCTGCCGCCATTGATCAGGATGACCAGCGGGACATTCTCGCTGGCATCGCGCGGGTCGGCCGAGAAGCGCATCTCCGAATTGGGAATGCGGCCCTTGGTGTAGACGATCAGGCCCTTGCGCATGAAGTGGTCGGCCACCTCGACGGCCGCCTGCACCACCCCGCCGGGGTTGTTGCGCAGGTCGAGGATCAGGCCGTTGAGTTTCTTCCCAGCGTTTTCCTTCTTCAGACTGGCCAGCGCGCTGCCCACTTCGTCGCCGCTGTTGACCTGGAACTGGCTGATGCGCAGGTAGCCGTAGCCATCCTCCAGCAACAGGCTTTTCACACTCTTCACCGGGATACTGGCGCGGGTCAGCTCGAGGTCGAAGGGTTCGTCATCATTGCGCACCAGGGTCAGCTCGACCGTGGTGCCGACCTTGCCGCGCAGCAGGTCGACCACTTCCATCATCGACAGGTTGCCGGTCGGCTTGCCGTCGATCTTGACGATCAGGTCGCCCGGCTGGATGCCGGCCTTGGCTGCCGGGGTATCGTCGATCGGCGCAACCACGCGGAACATGCCGTCCTCCATGCCGACTTCGATGCCGATGCCGCTGAACTCGCCGCTGGTGTTTTCCTGCAGGTCGCGGAAATCCTCCGGGCCCAGGTAGCTTGAATGCGGGTCGAGGTTGCTGAGCATGCCCTTGATCGCATTCTCCAGCAGGGTCTTGTCATCCACCGGCTCGACGTAGGCACTCTTGATGCGGTCCAGCACCTCGGCAAAGGTGCGCAATTCGTCCAGCGGCAACTCGCCCCTGGCGCTGCTGGTGGCAGGGCTGGAAGGGGTCTCGGCAGCCTGGCTGGCAGCACTCCCCAGCAGCAGGGCAAGGCTCATGGCCAGCGGCGTGAGGCGAGGCAGATAGGGCATGTGAGACTCCTGATAAAGCGCGGGCTTACCCTTGCGCACGGCACCATTGCGCCGGGTTGGTCGGCCGGCCTTGCTGGCGAATGGCGAAATACAGTGCCGGGGTTTCCTGCCCGCCGCTGTTGCCGACGGTGGAGATCGCCTCGCCGGCCTTGACGAGATCGCCGGCGTTCTTCAACAGGCTCTGGTTGTGCCCGTAGAGCGTCAGGTAACCGTCACCATGGTCGACGATGACCAGCAGCCCGGCGCCACGCAGCCAGTCGGCAAACACCACCCGGCCGCCATACACGGCCTTCACCGGGCTGCCGGCGGCGGCGCTGATCATGACGCCATCCCAGGTGCTGCGCGAGTCGCCGCCGCGGGCACTGCCATAACGGGCCACCAGGCGACCATTCACCGGCCACGGCAACTGGCCGCGCGCCTTGCTCATCGGCCCGGCATAAGCGCTACCGGCAGCGGACACCAGCGGTCCGCCAGCCTCTGTTGCCGGGCTGGCCTGTTGCGCCAGCAAGGCCTGCTGGCGCGCCTCTTCGGCTTCACGGGCCTGGCGGGCCAGGGTCGCCTCGATGGACTTCAGCACCGCGGCGAGCGCTTCCTGCTCCTGCTGGCGCTCCTTCAGGCGGCGATCGCGCGCCGAGTATTCCTTGTTCAGCTTGGCCAGGGCGTTGCGCCGCTCCTGGCGCAGGCCGGCCAGCTGCGCGCGCTGCTCTTCGAGGGTCGCCTTCTGCTGCTGCAGCCGGGTTTGCTGGATGACGATGGCCTGCTCGACATTGGCCAGCTGGCGCAGGGTCTCATTGAAGGTGGCCAGCTGTTCCAGGCGCGCCTTGCCCAGGTATTCGTAGTAGGTCAGTGTGCGCGAGAATTTTTCCGGCTGCTGCTGGTTGAGCAACAGGCGCAAGGGTTCCTGGTCGCCGCCCTGGTAGGCGGCGCGCACCTGGATGGCAATCAGCTTCTGCTGTTCCTGGCGCGCGCTCTGCAGTTTCTTCTGCTCGTCATCCAGGCGCTTGAGTTCGGACTCGCTGTCCTTGAGTTCCTGCTGCAAGTCCCTGACCTGTTTCTCCAGGGTGCCCATCTCGGTTTCGGTCTTCTGCAGCGCCTGTTGCACGCTGGATTTTTCTTTCTGCAGCTGCTGCATGAGCTGCTGCAGCTCGGCGATATCCTTGCTCGCCTGCTCCAGCTGGCGCTGGGCATCGGCGCGTTCATCCGCCAGGGCCGGATTGAGCAGGGCGGCGAGCATTACGAGGAAGAGGGCGCGAAACATGGGCTGTGCGTTACCAGGCTGGAGAGCAGACCCTAGTATGCCTAAAAAACCAGCGAGCGGCTGCTAGGCGTGTGCGGATGCGCCGGGAGGCAAACCGCCCGGCGCATCCCGGCCTAGCGCAGCTCGACCAGTGAACGCCCGGTCATTTCGGCCGGCTGCGGCAGCCCCAGCAAGGCCAGCATGGTCGGCGCCACGTCGGCCAGCACGCCGCCTTCACGCAGGCTGAGCGCGCGCTGGCCGACATAGATGAAGGGCACCGGTTCGCAGGTGTGGGCGGTGTGGGCCTGGCCGGTGCAGACATCCTCCATCTGCTCGACATTGCCATGGTCGGCGGTGATCAGCGCCTCGCCGCCGACCTTGTCCAGGGCGGCGACGATCTGCCCGACACAGCGGTCCAGGCACTCCACGGCCTTGACCGCGGCGTCGAACACCCCGGTATGACCGACCATGTCGCCGTTGGCGTAGTTGACGATGATCACGTCGAAGCGCTGCTGCTCGATGGCTTCGACGATGCGCGCAGTCACCTCCGGCGCGCTCATCTCTGGCTGCAGGTCATAGGTGGCGACATTCGGCGACGGAATCAGGATGCGTTCCTCGCCCGGGAACGGCTCCTCGCGGCCACCGGAGAAGAAGAAGGTGACGTGGGCATATTTTTCCGTTTCGGCAATGCGCAGCTGGGTTTTGCCGTGCTTGGCCAGGTACTCGCCCAGCACGTTGTCCAGCGAGGTCTGCTGGAACGCGCTCGGCGCCGGAATGCTCGCGGCGTACTGCGTGAGCATGACGAACTCGGCCAGTTGCGCTGCACGGGCGCGCTCGAACTCCTTGAAGCCCGGCTCGACGAAGGCGCGGGTCAGTTCGCGGGCGCGGTCGGCGCGGAAGTTCATGAACACCACGGCATCGCCGTCCTCGACCCGCACCGGCGCACCGATAACCGTGCTTTTGACGAACTCGTCGCTTTCGTCGCGGGCATAGGCAGCCTGCAGGCCTTCGACCGCCGTGGCGGCGCTGAACTGACCGGCACCGTCGACGATCAGCTCATAGGCCTGGGCGACGCGGTCCCAGCGGTTGTCGCGGTCCATGGCGAAGTAGCGGCCAATCAGGCTGGCGATGCGGCCCTTGCCGAGGCGGGCAAAGGTGGCATCCAGCAGCTCGATGGACGCTTGCGCACTGCGTGGCGGGGTGTCGCGGCCATCGAGAAAGGCATGCAGGTAGATGTTCTCCGCACCACGCCGGGCGGCCAGTTCGGCCATGGCGACCAGATGCTCCTGATGGCTGTGCACGCCGCCATCCGAGAGCAGGCCGAGGATATGCACAGCCTTGCCGCGGGCCACCGCCTTGTCCACCGCGGTGCAGAGCACCGGATTCTGGAAGAACTCGCCATCGCGAATGGCCTTGGTCACCCGCGTGAAGTCCTGGTACACCACGCGCCCGGCGCCCAGGTTCATGTGGCCGACCTCGGAGTTGCCCATCTGTCCGTCCGGCAGGCCTACATCCATGCCGCTACCGGAAATCAGGCCGTGCGGCTGGGTGGCCAGCAAGCCATCGAGGACCGGAGTCCGGGCCGCGTGGATGGCGTTGTACTCGGTACTTTCACTGTGACCAAAGCCGTCGAGGATGATCAGCACCAAGGGTTTGCGCGTGGCAGTCATATGTTCTGGCTCGATTCGGGGGGTGGAGTGGGCGGGCATTCTAAATCCCGGGGCGTCTGGAGTCACCGCCAGACGGGGCTTGGCCGACCTGCGGGGCTGTGTATACTGGCCGCCATTTTAGCTTTGTGGAACCTCCCGATGCTTGCCCACCTGATTGAATTCGCCACTAATCACTACATTCTGAGCGGCCTGTTCGCTGCCGCCCTGGCTTTGCTGATCGTCTCCGAAACCCGGCGCGGCGGCCGCAGCATCTCCAACCGCGAGCTGACGGCGCTGGTCAATGGCGCACAGGCCGTCATCGTCGACCTGCGCGCGCACAAGGATTTCGCCGGCGGGCACATTGTCCAGGCGCTGAACATCCCCTTCGACAAGCTGGCCGAGCGCATGGTCGAGCTGGAAAAGCACAAGGGCAGCACCATCATCCTGGTCGATGCGATCGGCCAGCATGCCGGCTCGGCCGCGCGCGAGCTGAAAAAGGCCGGTTACGATGCGGTGAAACTGGCCGGCGGCATTTCCGGCTGGCGCGGCGACAATCTGCCTGTGGTGAAGTAAATGCAGGCGGTGGTCATCTACAGCTCGGCGTGGTGCCCGTTCTGCATCCGCGCCAAGCAGTTGCTGCAGAGCAAGGGCGTGGCCTTCGACGAGATCTGTGTCGATGGCCAGCCTGCGCTGCGCGCTGAAATGGCGCAAAAGGCCGGACGTACGTCCGTGCCGCAAATCTGGATCGGCACTACCCACGTCGGTGGCTGCGACGATCTGTATGCCCTGGAACGTGCCGGCAAGCTCGACGCGCTGCTGGGTTGATCCAACTTCCCGTTACCAACCTGTTTCAACTGACCAACAAGAAGGCTCTGCCATGACCGAACAAGCTACCAATTCCGCCGCCGAAGACCAGGCTCCACAGTTTTCGCTGCAACGCATCTATGTGCGCGACCTGTCCTTCGAGGCGCCGAAAAGCCCGGAGATCTTTCGCCAGGAATGGCGGCCGAGCGTAGAGCTGGACATCAACACCCGCCATCGCGTGCTCGAAGGTGATTTCCAGGAAGTCGTACTGAAGCTCTCGGTGACGGTGAAAAATGGCGAAGAAACCGCCTTCATTGCCGAAGTGCAGCAGGCCGGCATCTTCCTCATCAAGGGCCTCGATGCCAGCGCCATGAGCCATACCGTGGGCGCCTTCTGCCCGAACATCCTGTTCCCCTACGCCCGCGAGGCGCTGGACAACCTGGTGACCCGCGGCTCCTTCCCGGCGCTGATGCTGGCCCCGGTGAACTTCGATGCGCTGTACGCGCAGGAACTGCAGCGCATGCAGTCGGCCAACCAGATCCCGGCCTGACAACTGCCGGGTTGCCGAAAACGCCCTGCGGGGCGTTTTTTTTATGCCGCTGTGCCAGTTACCTGTCGGGTGCAATACGTAGGGTGGGCCTCAGCCCACCGATATCAGCGCGCGCTTTGTGGTGGGCTGAAGCCCACCCTGCGCCCCACCTCTTGCAGCCATGCAGTCAGCGCCAGCAAGCGGGTACCTGGAGCAGGCGAAAAAGCGGCCAGCTACAACCAAGCCCGTACCAACCCCGCTCAGGTCTCCAGCAGGAAAGTCACCGGCCCGTCGTTCACCAGGTGCACCTGCATGTCGGCGCCGAAGCGGCCGCTGGCCACCGGGTTGTGCTGCTGTTGCGCCCGCTGCAACAGGTAGTCGAACAGCGCTTCGCCGTGGGCCGGCGCGGCGGCCGTGGAGAAACCCGGGCGCAAGCCGCTGCGCGTATCGGCGGCCAGGGTGAACTGCGAGACCAGCAGCAGACCGCCTGCGACATCGCGCAGCGACAGGTTCATCTTGCCCTCGGCATCGGCGAACACGCGGAAATTCAGCAGCTTGTGCAACAGCTTGTCGGCAGCGGCCTGATCGTCCTGCGGCTGCACCCCGACCAGCACCAGCAGGCCCTGCTCGATGGCGCCCAGCACCTCGCCGGCCACCTCCACCCGCGCGCCGCGCACGCGCTGCAGCAGTGCCTTCATGCCTCGTCCAGCGGCAGGTCGAGCAGGCGATGGGCTATCTGGTCGGCGGCACGCACCAGCGCATCGGTAATCCCCGGCTCGCCGGCCGCATGCCCGGCATCGCGGATGATCTGCAACTCGCTGTTGGGCCAGGCCTTGTGCAGCGCCCAGGCATTGTCCAGCGGACAGATCATATCGTAGCGGCCGTGCACGATGACCCCCGGCAGATGGGCGATCTTCGGCATGTCTCGGAGCAACTGGTCGGTCTCGAGGAAGGCGTTGTGCACAAAATAGTGGCACTCGATGCGCGCGATCGCCAGGGCCCGCTCGTGGAAGCGCTCGACCACCTGCGGATTGGGCCGCAGGGTCGCCGTGCGGCCTTCCCAGCCGGACCAGGCCCGCGCCGCCTGCATCTGGGCAATCTCGTCAGGCCCGGTCAGGCGCTGGTGGAAGGCCTGCATCAGGTCGCCCCGCTCGTCGGCCGGGATCGGCGCCAGGTAGTCTTCCCAGTAATCCGGGAACAGGCGGCTGGCGCCCTCCTGGTAAAACCACTGGAAGTCCTGTGGCCGGCACAGGAAGATGCCGCGCAGGATCAGCGCATGCACCCGCTGCGGATGTTTCTGCGCATAGGCCAGCGCCAGCGTCGAACCCCAGGAACCGCCGAACAGCACCCACTTGTCGATCCCCAGGCGCTGGCGAATCAGCTCCATGTCCGCCACCAGGTCCCAGGTGCTGTTGTTTTCCAGGCTGGCGTGGGGCGTCGAGCGGCCACAGCCGCGCTGGTCGAAGGTGACGATGCGGTACAGGTTGGGGTCGAAGAAGCGCCGGCTCAGGGCATCGCAGCCGGCACCCGGGCCGCCATGGATGAACAGCACGGGCAAACCGGCGGGCGAGCCGCTCTCGTCGACATACAGCACATGCGGCTCGTCGACGGCCAGCGCATGGCGGGCATAAGGTTTAATCTCCGGATACAGCGTCTGCATGATGCACTCCCGAAACAGGCGGCGGTCTGATCTGACCTGGAAGCATAACGGAAACAGGAGCCCGGCATGGCGGTCCGCATCCTTGGATTGATCTGCATTTTCCTGCTCGGCGGATTCTCCGGCTGCACGCGCGACACGCCGGAGGCGGCTCTGGAAAGAGCGGTCAGCCTGCTGCAGGAGAATCTCGAAGCCAAGCGCAACAGCGCCGTGCTGGAACAACTGCACCCGCAGTTCCGCGCCCAGCAGCAGTACGAGCGCGACTGGGCCAAGCGCACCATGCTGTTGCTGTTCTTGCGCCACAAGAACGTCAAGGTCATCGCCCTCGGCAAACGCAGCCAGCTCGACCCGACTTTTCGCGACAGGGGCCGGACCACCGCCGAAGTCACCCTGGCCGGCGCCGAAGGCCTGATCCCGGACAGTGCCCGGCATTACCGCGTGCGCCTGGAGTGGTGGCTGGAAGACGGCGAGTGGCAGCTCGCGCGACTCGACTGGGAATAGCCCGCATGCGTCGCATGGAAATATCAACTTTTTTTGATATAGCAATTGCCCTGACCGGCCAAGCTGCCTAAACTGCGGCCGCATGAACCTCCCGGCGACCCTCCTCGAAACCACCAGCAGCGACCTGCTGGCCAGCCTGTGCAAGGCCGCCGGCGAGCCGTTGCGCCTGCACATCCTGCGCGCCCTGGCGAATGACTCGTTTGGCGTGCTGGAACTGGCGCAGATCTTCGCCACCGGCCAGTCGGGCATCAGCCACCACCTCAAGGTGCTGGCCCAGGCCGGCCTGGTCGCAACCCGTCGCGAAGGCACGGCGATCTTCTACCGCCGCGCGCTGGCGCAGAACGACGCGTTTGGCGGCAGCCTGCACAGCGCGCTGCTGGAGGAAGTCGACGCACTGCCATTGCCGGCCGCCGCAGAGGAGCGCATTGCCGCCGTGCATGCCCAGCGCGCCGCCGCCAGCCGCGACTTCTTCGCGCGCATGGCCGAGCGCTTCCAGGCCCAGCAGGATCTGATCGCCGGCCTGCCGCAGTACCGCGACAGCCTGCTGGCCCTGCTCGACTCGCTGAATTTTCCGGCCGCGGCCAGCGCCCTGGAAATCGGCCCCGGCGACGGCAGCTTCCTGCCGCAACTGGCGCAGCGCTTTGCCCGGGTAACCGCGCTGGACAACAGTCCGGCGATGCTCGAGATGGCCCGCCAGCGCTGCAGCAGCGAAGGCCTGCAGAACATCCGCCTGCAGCTGGCCGATGCCCTGCAGGCGGATGGCCTGGGCGCCGACTGCGTGGTGCTGAACATGGTGCTGCACCACTTCGCCGCCCCCGCCGAGGCGGTCAAGGCGCTGGCCGCCAGGGTCCACCCCGGCGGCAGTCTGCTGATCACCGAGCTGTGCAGCCACAACCAGAGCTGGGCCAGAGAGGCCTGCGGCGATCTCTGGCTGGGCTTCGAACAGGACGACCTGGCCCGCTGGGCCAGCGCCGCCGGGCTGTTGCCCGAAGACAGTGTTTACCTGGGCTTACGCAACGGTTTCCAGATTCAGGTGCGCCACTTCCGGCAACCTGCGGCAACCACCATCAATCCGTCACACAGGAATACGCCGAGATGAGCGAATACTCCCTTTTCACCTCCGAGTCAGTGTCCGAAGGACATCCGGACAAGATCGCCGACCAGATTTCCGATGCCGTACTGGACGCCATCATTACCCAGGACAAGCATGCCCGCGTGGCCTGCGAAACACTGGTCAAGACCGGCGTGGCGATTGTCGCCGGCGAAGTCACCACCAGTGCCTGGGTCGACCTGGAACAGATCGTCCGCGATGTGATCTGCGACATCGGCTACACCAGCTCCGAGGTCGGTTTCGACGGCGCTACCTGCGGCGTACTGAACATCATTGGCAAGCAGTCCCCGGACATCAACCAGGGCGTCGATCGCGCCAAGCCGGAAGACCAGGGCGCCGGCGACCAGGGCCTGATGTTCGGCTACGCCAGCAACGAGACCGACGTGCTGATGCCGGCGCCGATCTGCTTCAGCCACCGCCTGGTCGAGCGCCAGGCCGAGGCGCGCAAGTCCGGCCTGCTGCCGTGGCTGCGTCCGGACGCCAAGAGCCAGGTCACCTGCCGCTACGAGAATGGCAAGGTGGTCGGTATCGACGCGGTGGTGCTGTCCACCCAGCACAACCCGGAAGTGAAGTACGAAGACCTGCGCGAAGGCGTGATGGAGCTGATCGTCAAGCACGTGCTGCCGGCCGAGCTGCTGCACAAGGACACCCAGTTCCACATCAACCCGACCGGCCAGTTCATCATCGGCGGCCCGGTGGGCGACTGCGGCCTGACCGGGCGCAAGATCATCGTCGACTCCTACGGCGGCATGGCCCGGCACGGCGGCGGCGCCTTCTCCGGCAAGGATCCGTCCAAGGTCGACCGCTCGGCCGCCTACGCCGGCCGCTATGTGGCGAAGAACATTGTTGCTGCCGGTCTGGCCGAGCGCTGCGAGATCCAGGTGTCCTACGCCATCGGCGTGGCCCAGCCAACCTCCATCTCGCTGAACACCTTCGGTACCGGCAAGATCAGTGACGAGCAGATCATCGCCCTGGTTCGCGACATCTTCGACCTGCGCCCCTACGCCATCACCAAAATGCTCGACCTGCTGCACCCGATGTACCGGGCCACCGCCGCTTACGGACACTTCGGACGCACGCCGCAGCAGGTCAGCGTGGCTGGCGACAGCTTCAGTACCTTCACCTGGGAAAAGACCGACAAGGCCGACGACCTGCGCACCGCTGCCGGCTTCTGACCCGCCCACGCGGGGCCATGCCGACGCCAGACCCCGCACGGAGCACTACTGCCGCCTGCTGCCTGCCGCCCGCCACTCAGTGCGAGCGGAATTCCTGGTGGCAGGCCTTGCAGGCGGCCTCTACCCGGGCCTGGGCCGGCTTGACCGCCGCCGGGGCCAGCGGTTGTGCCTGGCTGGCCTGGAGCAACTCTGCCGTGCGTAGCTGCAGTGCCCGCGCCAGCTCCTGGAAGCGCTCCTGGCGCTGCCAGACGTCCGACTTTGCCGCGCTCTCTCCGGCATCCTGCACCTTGGGGAAGTGCTGCCAGGGTTGCTTCGACAGCCGCTCCAGCGCTTGCGCCTGCAGCTGGAAGCGCGCCGGGTCGAACTTCAGCCGTCCGCGCAGCATGCCGCCCAGCTCTTCGCTGGTTTTCAGCATTTGCTTGAAGATCGCCTGACGCTTGCCCAGCGGCGAGTCCGGATCGACGCCGCCACAGCCGGCCAGCAAGACAACCACGCAACAAAGCAGCAGGGAACGGCGCATCATGGCTCAGCCTGAATCGAATCGGGCGGCCAGTGTAACCGAAGGCCGCTGCCTCACTGCGCCGTTTGCGCAACTAATGCCGCGCAACGCTGTCAGACGGAAGTAGAATTCACCGTGGCCGCCTGTGCACAGCGCCTGCGTCTTTGGCAAACTGGGCCAGGCCATAAATCCAATAATGTAGCTACACAGGATCAGTAGCCGGTTGTCCACCGCGCTGTGCCCCCGCACCTGTGGCAGGCACTTAGTCTCGGTCGCGGCCAGCCGACCCGGCGCGCCAACGGCACTGATCCAGCCCAAGGATGCCCCATGAGCACAGCCAACGCCGTCACCCTGCGCCCCGCCCGCCGCTTCGACTTCAACAGCTTCCGCGACTTTCGCAACAGCTATGAGCGGGCACTCGACATCGCCGGCACCCGGCTGCTGATCGTCGACCTGCAGGATGTGCAGTACATCGACTCGGCAGCCCTCGGCATCCTGCTGCTGATGCGTGAGCGCGCCACGGCGGCCAACTGCACGGTAGAACTGCATAATTTGCACGGTGTAACGAAAGAAGTGCTGGAAATAGCCAATTTCCAGAAAATCTTCACCTTCCGTTAGGCCCCGCCCATGAGACCGCTGAATATCCTGACGATCGATGATGATCCATTGCTCGGCCAGGCCATCAGCGCATTTATCGTCCAGCTCGGACATACCGGGCTGTATCTCGACAACGGCAGCGACGGACTGGAGCACTACCGCACAGAGGCCTTCGATCTGGTCCTGGTGGACCGCCTCATGCCCGGCATGGATGGCCTGCAGACAACCCGGCAGCTGCGGGCGCTGCAGCAGGACAGTGGCTGGCGGCCGATTATCATGCTCTCCGCCAGCAATGCCATCGATGAGCAGGTACTGGCCCTCAACTCGGGCTGCGATGACTTCCTGACCAAGCCGATCAACTTCAGCATCCTCGAAGCCAAGATCAACTCGTTCTGGCGCATCGCGCAGATGCAGCAGCAGATTTCCCGGCAGAACATAGCGCTGCTGAGCTACGCCAACCTGGAAGCCGAAGAGAAACGCATCAGCAATTTCCTCATGGAGCGTCTGGTGCGCCGCGAGCAGCTGCAGCATCCGGCCATCGAACACTACCTGCAGCCGGCCAGCCTGGTCTCTGGCGACCTGCTGCTGGTTAGCACTTCGCGCAGCGGGGATATCTACGTGATGCTGGCCGACGCCACCGGGCATGGCCTGCCCGCCGCCCTGACCCTGATTCCGCTGTCGCAGACCTTCTACGCGATGGCGGCCAAAGGCTTCCAGCTGCGCAGCATCGTCCAGGAAATGAACACCCAGCACCGCGCCTACAGTCCGCCCGAGCGCTTCGTCGCGGCGCTGGCCGCCTGCTATCGCAGTCGCGAGGGCACCCTCGAGGTATGGAATGGCGGCATTCCTTCAGCCGTGTTGCTCAGCAATGCCGGCGAAGTCCTCTGGCGCTTCCACTCACACAACCTGCCGCTGGGCATCGTCGACAACCAGCAGGCCGGGCACGAAGTGGAAACCATGCACCTGACCGAAGAAGCCCAGCTGTTCATGTTCTCCGATGGCCTGATCGAGGCGGAAAACGCCGCCGGCGAAGCCTTTGGCAAGCAGCGTCTGGAACAGGCATTGCACCGGACGGCGCCAGACCAGCGCCTGCTGCGGGTCAGGCGGGCCGTCACCGAACACCTGCAGCAGGCCCTGCCACATGATGATCTGTCCTGCCTGCAGCTCAGCTGTCGCGAAGCCCTGTCGGTGCCGAAAAAGGCCGCGGATAGCCGCACCGATGGCGCCGGGACCTGGGGCCTGCAGCTGCTGCTGACTGCCGCGCAACTCAAGCGCCTGGATCTGGAGCCGCTGATCAGCGATTTCTGCCAGCAACTGGGCCTGGACAATGTCCGCCAGGGCCTGTTCCGGCTGATCCTGCGCGAACTGCTGGGCAACGCCCTGGATCACGGTATCCTCGGCCTGGAATCCAGCATCAAGCATGATCTGGATGGTTTCGAGCGCTACCTGCACCAGCGCCAGGAGCGCCTGGCAGCGCTCGAGGCTGGCGAGATCAGGCTGCAGATCAACCAGATCAGCGGCCCCGACAGCAGCCTGGTGAGTATCACGGTGAGCGACAGCGGGCCAGGCTTCGACCATGCCGCGCTGGCGTTCGAGCTGCCGCAGAGCGACCTGCAGCTATACCATGGCCGCGGCCTCCAGCTGCTCAAGGGCCTGTGCTCCAGGCTGGAATTCATGCCCCCCGGCAATCAGGTACTGGCCGAGTTCCGCTGGGAGCATGACAGCACCGAGGAGAGCGCCTAACCAGGTAGCAGGACGCCAGCAGACAGAAAGGCTTGGGCAAGCGCCCCGGCCCGGATATAATCGCCCGGCTTGTCGCAACAGCCCCCCGTGGCCGTTGCTCCCGCAACCCGTCCGAGGGGCGCTGCAGCAGTTCACCAACCCGGTCTTTACCGTGGCTCGGACTGTCAGGCTCGTACGGGGCGCGTTCCCCAGGCTCCGGCAGATCCTCCGCCGCCAGCCTGAATACGCACAACGGCGCTCGATTCGCACACAATACGAATGGAGACACTCGCATGAGCGCTGCTTTTGCCGATTACAAAGTTGCTGACCTGTCCCTGGCTGCCTGGGGTCGTCGCGAAATCATCATTGCCGAATCCGAAATGCCTGCCCTGATGGGCATGCGCCGCAAGTACGGCGCGAGCAAGCCGCTGGCCGGGGCGAAGATCATCGGCTGCATCCACATGACCATCCAGACCGCCGTACTGATCGAAACCCTGGTTGCCCTGGGTGCCGAAGTGCGCTGGTCGAGCTGCAACATTTTCTCCACCCAGGATCAGGCCGCCGCTGCCATCGCTGCCGCCGGCATCCCGGTATACGCCTGGAAGGGTGAAACCGAGGCGGAATACGAATGGTGCATCGAGCAGACCATCCTCGAAAACGGCAAGCCATGGGCTGCCAACATGATCCTCGACGACGGTGGCGACCTGACCCAGATCATCCACCAGAAATACCCGGCGATGCTCGACAAGATCCACGGCGTCACCGAAGAGACCACCACTGGTGTGCACCGTCTGCTCGACATGCTCAAGGCCGGCACCCTGAAGATCCCGGCGATCAACGTCAACGACTCGGTGACCAAGAGCAAGAACGACAACAAGTACGGCTGCCGCCACAGCCTCAACGACGCGATCAAGCGCGGCGTCGACCACCTGCTGTCGGGCAAGCAGGCGCTGGTCATCGGTTATGGCGACGTGGGCAAGGGTTCGGCGCAATCGCTGCGCCAGGAAGGCATGATCGTCAAGGTCTCCGAGATCGATCCGATCTGCGCCATGCAGGCCTGCATGGACGGCTTCGAGGTGGTTTCGCCGTTCAAGAACGGCCTGAATGACGGCACTGCCGCCAGCATCGACAGCGCGCTGCTGGGCAAGATCGACCTGATCGTCACCACCACCGGCAACGTCAACGTGTGCGACGCCAACATGCTCAAGGCCCTGAAGAAGCGCGCCGTGGTGTGCAACATCGGCCACTTCGACAACGAGATCGACACCGCCTTCATGCGTGCCAACTGGGCCTGGGAAGAGGTCAAGCCACAGGTGCACAAGGTGCACCGCACCGGCAAGGACGGCTTCGATGCGCAGAATGACGATTACCTGCTGCTGCTGTCCGAAGGCCGTCTGGTCAACCTGGGCAACGCCACCGGCCACCCGAGCCGGATCATGGACGGCTCCTTCGCCAACCAGGTGCTGGCGCAGATCCACCTGTTCGGCGCCAAGTTCGCCAACCTGCCGGCGGCCGAGAAAGCTGCACGGCTGAGCGTCGAAGTGCTGCCGAAGAAGCTCGACGAGGAAGTCGCGCTGGAAATGGTCAAGGGTTTCGGTGGCGTGGTCACCCAGCTCACCGGCAAGCAGGCCGAGTACATCGGCGTCAGCGTGGACGGCCCGTTCAAGCCGGACAGCTACCGCTACTGATACTCCGCAATCCGTAGGGTGGGTTAGCCGTGTAGCGGCGCAACCCACCAGCCAAGCCACTTAGTGGTGGGTTACGCCTTCGGCCAACCCACCCTACGGAATACCCCCAATGACCCAACAAAACCGTTACAGCTTCGAATTCTTCCCGACCAAGACCGATGCCGGGCATGAAAAGCTGATGGGCGTGGCGCGCGAACTGGCGCGCTACCAGCCGGACTTCTTCTCCTGCACCTACGGTGCCGGCGGATCGACCCGCGACCGCACGCTGAACACCGTGCTGCAACTGGATGGCGAAGTGAAGGTGCCGACCGCACCGCACCTGTCCTGTGTCGGCGACTCACCCGAAGAACTGCGCAACCTGCTTCAGTTGTACCGCCAGGCCGGCATCCAGCGCATCGTCGCCCTGCGTGGCGATCTGCCCTCCGGCATGGGCCTGGCCAGCGGCGAACTGCGCTATGCCAACGAACTGGTGGAGTTCATCCGCAACGAAACCGGCGACCACTTTCACATCGAGGTCGCGGCCTACCCGGAAATGCACCCGCAGGCACGCAACTTCGAGGACGACCTGCTCAACTTCCAGCGCAAGGTCCGGGCGGGTGCCGACAGCGCCATCACCCAGTATTTCTTCAATGCCGACAGCTACTTCTATTTCATGGAGCGCGTGCGCAAGCTGGGCATCGACATCCCGGTGGTCCCCGGCATCATGCCGATCACCAACTACAGCCGACTGGCTCGCTTCTCCGATGCCTGCGGCGCCGAGATCCCGCGCTGGATCCGCAAGCAGCTGGAAGCCTACGGGGATGATATGGACAGCATCCAGGCCTACGGCGAACAGGTCGTCACGCAGATGTGCGAACGCCTGCTGCAGGGCGGCGCGCCGGGTCTGCACTTCTACACGCTGAACCAGGCCGAGCCCAGCCTGGCGATCTGGCACAACCTGAAGCTGGCGCGCTGAGTTCGGCCATGCCCGCACCGGCTACCAGTACCGCCATGCCCGGTTTGACCACTGGGCACATAGGCACCCGCACACCCCGGAGGCTCTGTTATACTCCGGGCTCCCGCCAGGCTTACGCCCGGACGCTCGGCCTTCTTCGGCCCGGCAGGACCGGACGGGGTGGTGTCTTCCAGACGCCTCCAGCCAGGCAGATATTCCCACAGGGCCAAGCCCTCACCAGACAGGATTACTCATGTCCTTTGCATCCCTCGGTCTCTCCGAGGCATTAGTCCGCGCCGTCGAGGCCGCCGGCTACACCACACCCACTCCCGTCCAACTGCGGGCTATTCCCGCCGCCCTGCAAGGCCGCGACCTGATGGTTGCCGCGCAGACCGGTACCGGCAAAACCGGCGGCTTTGCCCTGCCGATCCTCGAGCGCCTGTTTCCCAACGGCCACCCGGATCGCGAGCATCGCCACGGCCCGCGCCAGCCACGGGTACTGGTGCTGACGCCGACCCGCGAACTGGCGGCGCAGGTGCATGACAGCTTCAAGCAATATGCCCGCGACCTGCCACTGGTCAGCACCGTGATCTTCGGCGGGGTTGGCATGAACCCGCAGATCCAGGCCATGGCCAAAGGTGTCGACGTACTGGTGGCCTGCCCCGGCCGCCTGCTTGACCTGATCAACCAGAAGGTCATCGACCTGTCGCACGTGGAAACCCTGGTGCTCGACGAAGCCGACCGCATGCTCGACATGGGCTTCATCCATGACGTCAAGAAGGTCCTCGCCAAGCTGCCGGCACAGCGGCAGAACCTGCTGTTCTCGGCCACCTTCTCGGGCGAGATCAGCGAACTGGCGAGCAAGCTGCTGCACAACCCCGAGCGGATCGAAGTCACCCCGCCGAACACCACGGTGGAGCGCATCGAGCAACGCGTCTATCGCCTGCCGGCCAGCCACAAGCGCGCCCTGCTGGCGCACCTGATCACCGCCGGAGCCTGGGAGCAGGTGCTGGTGTTCACCCGCACCAAGCACGGCGCCAACCGCCTGGCCGAGTACCTCGACAAGCACGGCCTGCCGGCCGTGGCCATCCACGGCAACAAGAGCCAGAACGCGCGGACCAAGGCCCTGGCCGACTTCAAGGCCGGCCAGGTGCGCATCCTGGTCGCCACCGATATCGCCGCGCGTGGCCTGGACATCGATCAGTTGCCGCATGTGGTCAACTTCGAGCTGCCCAACGTCGAGGAAGACTATGTGCACCGTATCGGCCGTACCGGCCGTGCCGGGCGCAGCGGCGAAGCCATTTCGCTGGTCGCGCCGGATGAGGAGAAACTGCTCAAGGGCATCGAGCGCATGACCCGCCAGCGCATTGCCGATGGCGACACCATGGGCTTCGATCCCTCCACCGTGGAAGTGGAAAAACCCGAAGTGCGCGGCCCGCGCCCGGAGCGCCAGCCGCGCGCCGATCGCCCGCAACGCGAGCGCAGCAAGCCTGCCGCCAGCAGCACCGAAAGCAAGGACGGCCGCTCCCGCAACTCACGCAACAATGGTCGCGGGCAAAGTCGCGGACCGGCGGAAGCGCGTGCCACGGCACCCAGTGCCCCGGTCGTACCTCCGCCAAACCGCGACCCGGAAGCCTTCCTCGACGACGAGTTCGACAATTTTGGCAATCGCGCCGATTACGTCAGTCCCAATCCGCCCAAAGCCCCGGGGCGCAATCCGCGGCGCACTGGTGCGGCACCGGCCCAAGGCCGGCCGCAAGGCGACCGACCCCGACCGCAGGGCGCCAGCGCGGCCGGCAAACCCAAGCGCAACGGCCCGGCACGCAGCAATGGTGGCGGTCGCCGCGATGATTCGCGCCAGGATCCGCTGCGCAGCGGCCGGCAGGAGCCTGCCGTGCAGGATGCACGGAGCGTCAAGCAGCCGCTGATCATCCGCAAGGGTGAGCGCCTGCCAACCCTGGAGCAGCTCAGCGAACTGGAAAGCCGCAATGACCGCCGCGAGCGTCCGGCGCTGCTGTCGAGCCGACCCAGCGAGGACTGAGCCTTGCAGCAACAAGAACGCCGGCGAATGCCGGCGTTTTTGTTGCTAGCCCGGTTTACTGGCGCACGCCTTCCACCGAGAGGATCAACTCGACTTCCTGGGACGCCGGGCCGAGATCCTTCTGGATCTCGAAGTCCTTCAGCTTGAGCGTGGTCGAGCCGGAAAAACCGGCGCGGTAGCCGCCCCAGGGGTCGCTGCCTTCCCCGACGAAGCGCGCCGCGATCACCACCGGCCTGGTCACCCCGTTGAGGGTCAGGTTACCGCTGATGTCGGCGGTCCCCGCCCCGGTGGACTTCACTGCGGTGGAAACAAAGCTCGCGGTCGGGTACTTGTCAACGTTGAGGAAATCGCCGCTGCGCAGGTGCTTGTCGCGTTCCGCATGGTTGGAGTCGACGCTGGCGGTGTTGATGCTGACACTCACCGCACTGGCTTCGGGCTTGGCCGCATCGAAGCTGAAGGTGCCATCGAAGTCCCTGAAGGTGCCGTACAGCCAGCTGTAGCCCAGGTGACTGATCTTGAAGTTGATGAAGGCGTGCTGGCCCTGCTTGTCGATCACGTAGTCGGCAGCCAGCAACGGTCCGGCAAACAGCGCACTGCCCAATGCCAGGGCCGCGATGGTTTTCTTCAGCATGGTGAAACTCCTTGGTGTGGGTTAACTGTCGGTGCGCCCGAGCATGCGCCGCAGGGTCGCATCGCGGTCGACGAAATGGTGCTTGAGGGCGGCCAGCGCATGCAGGCCGGCGAAAATCACCAGTACCCAGGCCAGCAGCAGATGAACCTGCCCGGCGACATCCTCCTGGTCGGGAATACTGGTCAGGCTGGCCGGCACTTCGAACAGGCCGAACACGCTGATGCCGCGACCGTCGGCGGTGGAAATCAGGTAGCCGCTCAGCATCAGCGCGAACAGTCCGGCATACAGCAGTAGATGACCGGCCTTGCTGGCCCGGCGCGTCCACCGGCCATGGCTGGCCAGTGGCAGGGGCGGCGGACTGATCCAGCGCCAGCACAGGCGCAGCAACATCAGCGCAAACAGGCACAGGCCGATGCTCTTGTGCAGATCCGGGGCAGCCTTGTACCAGTTGCTGTAATAGTCCAGCTCGACCATCCACAGACCGAGGCCGAACAGGCCGACGACCGCCACTGCCACCAGCCAGTGCAGCGCAATGCTGAGCCAGCCGTAGCGGGTTGAAGAGTTGCGCCACTGCATGCTGAAAGGATCCGTCGGAGTGTTGCGGCAAGCCTAACGGGAATTGCGCGGGAGAAAAGTCGAAACTTTGCTTTCGAAATATCGAGAAATACGATCGTTCGCCCAGGCCAGGCATCGCCCCGCTGCCGGGTAAAAATAAACCGCCGGCGCGCAGCATCCAGCGGGCATTTTTCTTACACTGGCCGCACCTCTTCCAGCAAAGGCCCTCCCAGTGCAATCCGTGATCTCGGTCGAGCAACTGAACAAGACCTACGCCTCCGGCCACAAGGCCCTGCAGGACATCAACCTGGAGATCCGCCAGGGCGAGATCTTTGCCCTGCTCGGCCCCAACGGCGCCGGCAAAACCACCCTGATCAGCATCATCTGCGGCATCGTCAACCCGAGCTCGGGCTCTGTGAAGGTCGGCGGCAAGGACATCCGGCAGGACTATCGCAGTGCCCGCGCGCAGATCGGCCTGGTGCCGCAGGAACTTTTCAACGACGTATTCGAGACCGTCTTGGCCACCGTGCGCTTCAGCCGCGGCCTGTTCGGCAAGGCCGCCAATCCGGCCTATCTGGAGCAGTTGCTGAAAGACCTGGCACTGTGGGACAAGCGCGACGCCAAGATCTTCGAACTGTCCGGCGGCATGAAGCGCCGGGTCATGATCGCCAAGGCCCTGTCCCACGAGCCGGCCATCCTGTTTCTCGACGAACCCACCGCCGGGGTGGATGTCGAACTGCGCCGCGACATGTGGGACATGGTGCGCAGCCTGCGCGAGCGCGGCGTGACCATCATCCTGACCACCCACTACATTGAAGAAGCCGAGGAAATGGCCGACCGCATCGGCATCATCAGTGGCGGCCAGCTGATTCTGGTGGAAGATAAGGCCCGGCTGATGCACCAGCTCGGCAAGAAACAGCTCAAGCTGCAGCTCAAGGAGCCACTCCAGGTCTTGCCCCCCGCACTCGCCGGCTTTCCGCTGGAGCTTGGCGGCAATGGCCTCGAGCTGGTCTTCACCTTCGATATCCAGAGCGAGCAGACCGGCATTGCCGAACTGCTCAAGGCCCTGGCCGGGCTCGGCATCGACTTCCGCGACCTGCAATCGAGCCAGAGCTCGCTGGAAGAGATTTTCGTCAATCTGCTAAGGGGGCGCGGATGAACCTGTACGCCATTCGTGCCATCTACCTGTTCGAACTGGCGCGCACCTGGCGCACCTTGATGCAGAGCATCGCCACGCCGGTGATCTCGACCTCGCTGTACTTTGTGGTATTCGGCTCGGCCATCGGTTCGAGCATCGTGCAGGTACAGGGCGTGAGTTATGCGGCGTTCATCGTGCCGGGCCTGATCATGCTGGCGCTGCTTACCGAGAGCATTTCCAACGCCGCCTTCGGCATCTACATGCCGAAGTATTCGGGCACCATCTATGAGCTGCTGTCGGCGCCGGTGTCCTACCTGGAAATCGTCATCGGCTATGTCGGCGCGGCCGCCACCAAATCGGTGATCCTCGGCCTGATCATCCTGCTGACCGCCAGGCTGTTCGTCTCCTTCGAGATCGTCCATCCGTTCTGGATGCTGGCCTTTCTCGGGCTGACCGCCATCACCTTCAGCCTGTTCGGCTTCATCATCGGGATCTGGGCCGATGGCTGGGAGAAACTGCAAATAGTCCCGGCGCTGATCGTCACCCCGCTGGCGTTTCTCGGCGGCAGTTTCTATTCGATCGACATGCTGCCGCCCCTCTGGCAGAAGATCACCCTGCTCAACCCGGTGGTCTACCTGATCAGCGGCTTTCGCTGGAGCTTCTACGGGGTGGCCGATGTCGACGTGCGCATCAGCCTGGGCATGACCCTGGGCTTCCTGCTGCTGTGCCTGGCGCTGGTGTGGTGGATCTTCCGTACCGGCTACCGGATCAGGCAGTGAACCAAGACCGGGGCGATGGCAGAGCCATCACCCCGGCTGACTTTATTTAAAAGTCGAGGGACAACGACGCGCTGACACCTTGCAGGGTCTGGTCATCTTCCTTGCCGTAGGTGTATCCCCCGCGCAGGGTCAACTCCTCGGTCAGCTGGTGGCTTACGCCCAGAGTGCCACTGTTGAGGGCGTTGCCGGGGGTGTAGCCCTTCAGCTCGAAGTCGATACCCGGCAGGCTGACCAGCTCCGCAGTCACCTTGGTGGCGTCGTCATCATATTCCCGCTGGAAGGAGTACTCGGCAAATACCGCAGTAGCGCGATCCAGCTGGTATCGTCCCTGCAGGCCGGCACCCAGACGCCGCGAATCACGCTGCTGATCATCGAAGTTCAAGGTGGTCGACTGCGAGCCGTCTTCGCTGAAACCATCCACATTTACCCGGGAATAGTCCGCGCTGAGGAAGGGGCTGAGATGCCACTGGCTATCCGCCTGTGGCGCGATGTCATAACCCAGACGGGTACTGGCGGCCCACAGGTCACCATTGGTATTGCCATGCTCGGTTCGCTTGACCTGCCCCAGGTAGAACTTCCGCTTCAGGTCGTCATAGTCCAGGTTGCCGCCACTGACGGACAGATCGCCCCACCAGCGGTTCTGCTGGTATTGCGCGAACAGCGAGCCCAGATAACTATCCATGCTGTAATCGGAGCTGGCTTCACCCGCATCCAGATCCTGCTGGTAGTAGCCAACCGCGGCCCCAATGCGCCACGCCTCATCCAAACGCAGGCTGGTGCCCAGATTGAAGCTGTAGCCATTGCCGTCAGCACTGCCCATGTCAGCACCCTGGGAGTCGATATCCTGATGCTGGCCGCCGCCAATCAGGAAACCGCGCCACTCACCAACGGTCTGCCAGTTCTCCCAGTCAGCGGTCCATTCGTTGCGCAATTGCTGCTGGTGACCACGCAGGCTGGCCTGGCCCATTTGCGGCAAAAGACTCATTTCCACCGGGGCATTCAGCAGCGAGTAGCCATAGTCGGCCAGAATCTCCTGTACGGCGGTGGTTGGGTGCACGCCGTCATTGAACAGCAGCTTGCTCGGGTCTGGGGTCGCTGAGGAAATCCCCCAGGTCGGATTTACATTGGCGCAACCATCAAAGCAGGTCCCGACAAGATTCTGGGTGGCATCGAAGCCGAAGATTGCCGGGTTGGCCAATAACTCGGAAGCCAGCAAAGGATTGTTCAGCGGGATGATCTGGGCATTTATCCCGCGCAGCTGCGCTACCAGCTCGGTGTTGAGGTCATTCGCCAAGCCTGAAAAGAAAGCATTGCCACCGAGCGTCGGGGTATTGCCCACATCCGGCAATAGCGAAACCATGATGTAGCGGGCACCTGCTGCCTGTAGCGCCTCAACGCTATCCACCAGCCGCCCGGCTGCTGCTTGAGCCTGCGCTGTATTTAATACCTGCAGCTGCAGAAAATCGTTACCGCCACCGTTCACATAGTAGAGCGCATTGGGATCCGCCCGCCCGCCGGTAGAGATCAGATAGCCATCGCGCGTACGCTGACCACTGACGACTGAACCACCGACCGCCGTAATCGAATCATAGATTTGGCTGGTGGTGTAACCGCCCACTGCCCAGTCGTTGCCATCGGCCCAGCCATTGCTCTGATAGACCGCAGAAGTGGAAGGTGTCTGCGGACCGAGGCCAAGTTGCTGGCCTATCAGCATCGGCGCAGTTTGACCGCGGATTTCTCCGCTGCCCGGCTGATAGGTAGGTCCGGTTCGGTTGGTAAACCGCTGGGTCGAATTGGCTGGGCCGCCGGCATCCGGAAACTGGCCGGCATCGCTCAGGCTGTCGCCGAAGATGTACAGCGCCGAATAGGATGCTGCAGAAACGGTCGAAGCCGTCGCCAGCAGGCAGGCAGCCGCCAGAGGGGTAAGCAGTCTTTTCATGCAGGTCGCTCCTTGTTGTTCTTAGTAGAACTGACGCACAAGTCTCGACGAAAAATCCGAACCAGAATACCCACCGGTTGACATTTTGCAGGCCAGCTCCCGAAGCCCGCGGAAAACTCAGTTCAGCCCGTTCGCGGAAAACACCACCACCTTGTCTGCCGCAAACTGCACGCTGATGTTGCTCTTCTCGTCGCCCCAGTTGCAGCTGGTCAAGCCCACGGCGCCTGAGCATTCCGCAGCACTGCCGAGCAGGGTTTCAACCTCTGCCTTGGACATGCCGACCGAGAGCTTGGAATAGTTTTCCTGGTTTATCTTGCTGCAGGCAGTCAGCAGCAGGCAGGCGCCGAGCAAAATCATTGAACGCTTGATCATGACACTCTCTCCACTCGAATGACCGCACACCCGGCGGGTGGCGGCACAACTCATAACGCGTAATTCAGGCCTGATGGTAGGCGGTCACCCGCTCGACCTCTTCCCTGGAGCCGAGGAACACCGCCACCCGCTGATGCAGGGAGGTGGGCTGGATGTCGAGGATGCGCTGATAGCCATTGGTCGACGCGCCGCCGGCCTGCTCGATGATGAAGGACATCGGGTTGGCCTCGTACATCAGGCGCAGCTTGCCCGGTTTATCCGGCTCGCGGCTATCGCGCGGGTACATGAACACACCACCGCGGGTGAGGATGCGATGTACGTCCGCCACCATCGCCGCGACCCAGCGCATGTTGTAGTTCTTGCCCAGCGGCCCTTCCTGGCCGGCCAGCAACTCTTCCACATAGCGCTTTACCGGAGCCTCCCAGTGGCGCTGGTTGGACATGTTGATGGCGAACTCGGCAGTGCTCTGCGGGATCCGGATGTCATCATGGGTCAGGACGAACGAGCCCAGCTCGCGATCCAGGGTGAAACCCTTGACGCCATTGCCCAGGGTCAGCATCAGCATGGTCTGCGGACCGTAGATCGCGTAGCCGGCGGCAACCTGCTGGGTGCCGGGCTGGAGGAAGGCCTCTTCGCCGATGTCGCCGGAGCAGCCATTCAGGTCCGGACAGCGCAGCACCGAAAAGATCGTCCCGACCGAGACATTCACGTCGATGTTGGAGGAGCCGTCCAGCGGATCGAATACCAGCAGGTAGGCCCCCTTGGGGTACTGGCCGGGGATCTGATGGGCGTTATCCATCTCCTCGGAGGCCATGCCGGCCAGGTGGCCACCCCACTCGTTGGCCTCCAGCAGGATTTCATTGGACAGCACATCGAGTTTCTTCTGTACCTCACCCTGCACGTTCTCGTTATCGGTGCTGCCTAGCACGCCCCCCAGCGCGCCCTTGGATACCTGATGGCTGATGGCCTTGCAGGCGCGTGCCACTACTTCGATAAGGAAGCGCAGATCCGCCGGGGTATTGTGGCTGCGGGTCTGCTCGATCAGATAGCGGCTAAGGGTAACGCGAGACATGGAGAGCTCCGATGATTAAAACTTCGGCGCAGTTTAACCCGTAACACCCGGTAACGTCTCATCACGCCCGCGCTATTCATCGGCGCATGGCCAGCCGCTACTGCTAACTCGCCGAGCCGGCCAGCCGCACGCGGTTGCGACCCTCGCGCTTGGCCTGGTAGAGCGCACTATCGGCTGCCCGAATCAGATCGTCCAGCGTGTCGCCATGCATCGGCCAGCTGGCCAGTCCGGCCGAAAACTGGATATTCAGGTCGCCAGCCGTGGTCAGCATCGGGGTCAGGGCAAAATGTTCACGCAAGCCTTCCACCAGAGCGAAGGCCTCATGCGCGGTAACCCCCGTAAGCAACAGCAGGAACTCCTCGCCACCAAAGCGGAACACCGCATCGGTGCTGCGCAGCTTGGTCTCGAAGAACCGCGACACGGCTTTCAGCATCTCGTCGCCGACCAGATGGCCATAGGTATCGTTGACCCCCTTGAAGTGATCGAGATCGATCAACACCAGCACCAGTCCGGCATGCTCGCGCCGGGCCCTGGCTTGCTCGCGAGTGAAAAACTCGGCCAGGTAGCGGCGATTGAACAAACCGGTCAGGGGGTCATGCAACACCTGGTCACGTAGCTTGTCATTCAGTGCAGAGATGATCTTCAAGCGCTCATCACTCAGCGCCAGGGCTTCGGCCAGGCGCATCTCGCTCAGGTGCGGCTGGGTAACATCGCGCAGATAAAGCATTTCGCCCAGGACAAACTTGCCCTTGCGCGCCGGGCGCTCGATCTGCCGGCGATGCACCTCGAAGAAGCGCTGCGGATGGGTCAACTCCAGCAATGGCGGCAGTTTGTCTGCTGCTGCGCGCAGCAGCACGCCCGCCAGAGGCATGCCGTACACCGGCCAGTCCGCCAGGCGGCAACCCTGCCAGTCCTTGGCCAGCGCGGCCAGCTGCAACGCCGCAGGATTGGCCTCGATCACTTCCTGGCGCTGATTGATGACCAGCACCGGGTCAGACAGGGCCTCCAGCAGCAAGTGCCGCGCTACCGGCAACAGATCGAACACCCGCCCGCCGAAGATCAGCACGACGAACGCGATCAGGACGAAGACAAAACTCAGCGGTGTCGGGTCAAACCCGAAAACCGTCCAGTTGTAGTGCACATAGGCTATGTGGGCGATGAATGGCACCAGCGTCACCGCCGCAAAGGCCAGATAGTGCCGCCGGTGCCTGCCCCGGCTGAGATAGGCCGCATTCAGGACGGTACCGACACTGAACAGCATCGACAGGTACACATAGACGGACACGGCAAAGAACAGCGGCCCATGTTCATAATGCACCGGCGCACCCCATTCGGCCGAGATCGGTGCGCTTCCCGGCAGGTAGAACAGGCCGTGCCAGGGATTGCTCAGCGCCAGCAGCCAGGCGAGCAGCGGCATCAGGCAGAGCAGCAGCAGGTTGCGCGGCCGCAGTGTGGCACTCTGGCTGTTGACGTACTGCCAGAGAAACAGCGCCCAGAAGGTGGGGGTGGCCACAATCCCCGGCCAGGCCATGGCCGCCCAGAACATCTTGCAATCCGCGGCCTGCGCCGACATCTCCGCGGCAGCCGTCAGCAGCCACCAAAGGGCCGCAAGGTGCAGCAGAGCAAAACCGGCGCGACCAGGGAAAGCCCTTTGTTTTGCCACCCAGCGGGACAGCAGCAGGATGCCGAGACACAGCGACAACGCAAACAGCACCGCTGCCGACAAGCTCCAGCCGGCATTGCAACTACTCATCTAGCAATCGTCCAGGCATTTCTTCGCTCGGCACTATGCTCCCTCGCAGGAGCCCAAATCCACGGAATAAGGTTGAATCTAGCAGAGCATGCGCCAAGTAATCCCGGGCATGCGGCCATAGTAGGATTTTACTGATCCCTGTCAGCCTTGATCGCAGCAGCGGGCTTCAATTACCGTGAACCGGCAAGCCCCCCGAATGACCGCTGTCATCCATGGCAATTACCCTTACAGAGGACTCTTCTGATGAACGCACTTTCCAAACTGCTGCTTGGCACCGCCCTTGGCCTCAGCCTTAGCGCCTGCGCAACCGGCGGCAATGACGCCGGCGAGATGGAGATCCGCAGCGGCAAGATCGAGCAGATCACCCCGGCACAAATCACCAGCACCCACCATACCGGCCTCGGCGCCATCGTCGGCGGGCTGGGCGGCCTGGCGCTGGGCAGCTTGATCGGCAACGGCACCGGGCGTGACGTGGCCATGGCCGCCGGCGCCATCGGCGGCGCCTTTGCCGGCAATGCCGTGCAGGATAACTACGACAAGCCGAAGCCCGGCGAACAGGTGATCGTGCGCTTGCGCAGTGGGGTGCTGGTGTCCATCACACAGCCGATCACCAATACCCTGACCCCTGGCGAGGCCGTGTATGTCGAGGGCTCGGGTACCGACGCCCGCGTCGTTCCGCAGTTCTGAGCCGGGCCGCTGGCTGGCAGCTCTAGGCTGCCGGCCGAATTTGGCGTATCAGGCAGAGGGTTCCCGGCCCTGCAATAGCCGGTTGAACTCCTCTGCCGGCAGGGCCGGTGCCCAGAAGAAACCCTGGCCGCGATCACAACCCAGCGCGATCAGTCTTTCGAGCGTTGCTGCATCCTCGATGCCTTCGGCGACGATTGCCAGCTTGAGGCTGTGCGCCATCTGGATGATGGCCCGCACAATGGCCTCGTCCTGGGGATCCTGGATCAACCGGCAGACAAAGCTGCGGTCGATTTTCAGGGTCGCTACCTCGAAGCGCTTCAGGTACCCGAGATTGGAGTAGCCGGTGCCGAAGTCATCGATCGACAAGCCGACGCCGCGCTCGCGCAGACGGTGCAACACCCCGGAAAACGCCACCGTATCATCGATAAAGAGTGACTCGGTCAGCTCCAGGTCCAGCGCCCGGGCAGGCAGGCCGGAGTCCTCCAGCGCAGCCACGACCACCCGCTCGATATCGCCCCGGCGAAACTGGATCGGCGACAGGTTCACCGATACGCGCAACGCGCCGAAGCCCTGCTGATGCCAGCGCACCGCCTGGGCGCAAGCCTCCTGCAAGACCCAGGCGCCGATGTCGATGATCAGGCCGGTCTTTTCGGCGATCGGAATGAAGGTCTCGGGCGAAATCATGCCCAGCTCGGGATGCTGCCAGCGAATCAGCGCTTCGGCGCCCACCAGCCGCCCCGAAACCAGCTCGAACTGTGGCTGGAAGTGCAGGCTGAACTGCTCGCTGGCCAGTGCGGCACGCATGCCGGCAGCCAGTTGCAGGTAGCGGTTGACACTGGAGTTCATCTCTTCGTCATAGCAGCGCCAGGCGTTGCGCCCCGAATCCTTGGCCTTGTACATGGCCATGTCGGCCTTCTTCAGCAACGTATCGAAATCCACACCATCTTCCGGCCCCAGGGCCACTCCCAACGAGCAGGACACCAGGACATCCTGGCCATTCACGAAAAAGGGCGCATGCAGCTGCTCAAGCACTTTTATGGCCGCCATGGCCGCGGCAGCGCGGTCAGTGACATTCCCCAGCGTCAGCAGAAACTCATCGCCACCCTGGCGGCAGACCGTATCCCCGCTGCGGACGACCTGCTGCAGGCGCTCGGCGACCTGGCAGAGCAACTGGTCGCCGGCAACATGGCCGAGCGAATCATTGATCGTCTTGAAGTTGTCCAGATCCAGAAACAGCAAGGCCACCCGCGACTGGTTGCGCAGCGCCTGGGCCAGCGCCTGCTCGAAGCGATCGCGGGCCAGCAGGCGATTGGCCAGTCCGGTCAGCGGATCGTGACCGGCCAGGTGTTCGATCTGCCGTTGCGATTCACGGACCCGCAGGTTCTCCTCCTCCACGTTGCGCAGGGCGCGCCGCAGGTCACCCGCGAGCAGCCAGCTGGCGAAGCCCACCGCAACAATTACCACGCTCGCATCCACGATATTGCCGGCGCGCAGCGGTGGCACCTCATTGACATAGATGCCCTGCAGGTTCAGCACGCCGAGGACCAGGATATTGAGCAGCATGAAGCCAAGCAGGAGCAGGAATATGCGCCCGCCACCGAGGACCCCGGCAAAAATCAAGATCCCGCAGTAACCCAGCAGTGCGTGGTCATGCAGGCCCTGATCAAGCCAGATCAGCAGCGTCGCCATGCCGGTGAGAATCGCCGTCATCAGCCCCGCGGCAACCTGCAGCCTGCCGGCACGGGCGATCCGGTAGGCGATCACCAGCAGGCCGATGGTCCCCAGCATCAGTGCCGCAGTGCGCCAGCGGCTCGCCAGCAGGTTTTGCACGGCAACGAAGCTCAGCGCCACCGTCACCGCGAAAATGATCTGACTGATCCGACGGAGCTGCAACTCAGTGGTAGCCGAACTGGCGCTAATCGAACGGAACTCGTGTTTATCCATTGCAAACCCGCTGTGCATGCTTAGCTGAAGCCTAGCGTAGGCCTTGCCGAGACTTATCCGCGGCTTTAGTTTATCGCTTGTAAAATTTATCGAACATGTCGTAGCGTAACGCGCACATACGGAACCCCAGGCTGCTCCTGCCCCTCAAGGTAGCGCCTCACCAACGAGAAAGTGCCATGCACAATGCTAACCCACAAGCGTCCGGAGCCCGAGTCTGCCTGCACTTCCACCCGGAACGCGAGGCCCTGTTCAATGAACTGCACGCCCGGCCTTTCCCGGTACTGGCGACGCCTGCGCACCTGTCGCAACTGGTGCTGCTACCCAGCCAACAGCAACCGGAAGCGGAATACCAGCACCTGCTCGAGCTGTGTCAGCGCCATGCGGTACTCCCGCCCAGTCCGCAGTCGTCCTGTTACTACCAGGACTTCGGCGGTTTCGAGCTGCGCTGGGAGCGGCATGCCGAGTTCTCCACCTACACCATGATCAGCCAGCGCCAGGGCGAGGAAGCCTTCAGCCGAACCGCCCTGATGCTGCTGCCGGAGCCCTGGCTGAGGCAACTGCCCGGTCAGCTGCTGGGCGCCACCCATATTGAAATCAGCCATGCGCCGGCCGACCCGCCCAGCCCCAATGACATGCGCGCACACTTCGAAGGGCACCGGCTGATCAGCTCGCTGGTGAATGGCGACAAGGCGCGGCTGTGGAGCGCCTACCGCATCCACAGTGACGGCGCCGGGCGGATGCTGATCCACAACCAGGGACTCAACCCCTGCCAGACCGGACGCCTGGTGCGCACCCTGCTGGAAATGGAAGCCTACCGGATGATGCTGTTGCTGGCCCTGCCACCGGCCAAGGCGATGGCACCGCAGCTCCAGACCATGGATCAGCAGCTGGCCGGGGCCATCCAGCAGATCAACCAGATCCGCGGCCTGCACGACGAGCGCCACCTGCTCGGCGAGCTGAGCGCACTGGCGGCGCGCATCGAGCAGCTCAGCGCCGACAACAATTTCCGCTTCTCGGCGGCGCGCGCCTATCACGAGCTGATCATCAATCGCCTGGATGAACTGCGCGAACAGGAATATCCCGGGCTGCAAACCTTCAGCGAATTCCTCAAGCGCCGCCTTACCCCGGCCTGGCGCACCTGCGAGGCGGCCGACCTCGGCCTGGATGACCTGTCACGGCGGATCGATCGCGCCAGCGAACTGCTGCGCACGCGGATCGACCTGACCATCGAAACCCAGAACCAGCAACTGATGCAGACGATGAACCGGCGCAGCCATGCGCAGTGGCGCCTGCAGCAGACCGTCGAGGGGCTGTCCGTGGCGGCGATCAGTTATTACCTGGTGGGACTGAGCAAATACCTGGCCGAGTCGGCCAAAGCCATCGGCCTGATCAGCAGCAGCATCCTCGCCACCGGCCTTGCCGTACCGCTCTGCGTGGGACTGGTCTGGCTGGGCATGCACCGCCTGAAGCGGCGGCTGCGGGCCCGCGACCTCGCGCCGGAATCCGTCTGAACCGCGGCGGCGAGCAGTTGCTGGCGCTGGCTGCCGGTCAGCGTGCGCTGTCCCTGCGGGCACCCGCACGGTTATCATGCGCCTCCTTCGCCAACCTTGCGTCCCGCCATGAAACCGATGCTGATCCTGGGTGCTGAGCTCGACCGGACCGAAACCTGGATCCGCTACGAGAGCAACATGTGCCATAGCTGTATTTCCAGCTGCTGCACCATGCCGGTCGAGGTGCGCTTCAACGACCTGCTGCGCATCGGCCTGGTCGAAGAGTTCGAGCGCAGCGAACCGCGCAAGGACATTGCCAAGCGCCTGCAAAAGGACGGCATCGTCGAGCGCTACCACCAGAAATCGGAAATCTTCACCCTGGTGCGCATGTCCAATAACGACTGCCTGTACCTGGACCGCAAGACGCGCCTGTGCACCATCTACGACAAGCGCCCGGACACCTGCCGCAACCATCCGAAAATCGGTCCGCGGCCGGGCTACTGCGCATTCAAGCCCAAAGGCTGATCCCCGGCGGGCGGCAACCACCGGACGCGGACAGCCGCGCAAGGACGTTCAGTTGGCACGCAGCACCGGCCTGTTAGCATCTTCGAGCGCCACGGCTATCTTCGGCTTGATCAGGCTGAAATCGATCAGCGCCTTTGGCTGGTAGGGATCGCCGATCAGTAACGGACGCGCCCGGAACGCGGCATTCACCAGGCTTTTGCTCGGATCCAGCTCGCTGAATTGCAAGCCGGCCAGGTCCGCCCAGGTGTGGATCAGGTTGGCACTGCTAAACGGCCGGCTCAGCTCGGGGCCGAATTGCACCCGGTTAGCCTCGCGCCATTGCGCGGAAGTCCAGAGCATGAACGGGATGGTGTACATCGGCGCGGTTGGCCGGCCTTCGCTGCGTCCCAGCACGGTGTCGGTCGGCGAATCGAACACCGCCTCGCCGTGATCCGACAGATACAGCAAAAAGCCATTGTCCTTGCTGCCGGACAACCGCTCGATCAGGCTGGACACCACGAAGTCGTTATACAACAGCGCATTGTCGTAGCTGTTGTAGGTTGGCAACTGGTCGTCCGTGACCCAGGCGGGAACCCCCTGGCGATCCTTGAAATGATCGAATTCCGCCGGATAGCGGTACTTGTAGCTCATGTGCGTACCCAGCAGGTGCACCACGATCAGCTTGCGTGGTGCCGGATCAGCCAGGGCCTTGCTGAATGGCAGCAGCACGTCGCCATCGTACTGGCGGGCATTCTGTTCGCGGTTGTTGTTCAGATAGACCTGCTCATCCGCCTGTTTGGAGAACGTCGTGAGCATGGTGTTGCGCTCGGTCATGGTCTGCTGGTTGGTGATCCAGTAGGTCTTGTAACCGGCCTGCTTCATCAGGTTGATGATCGACGGCGAGGTCAGATAGGCATCCGGATGCTCTTCGTCGGCAAACGTCAGCACCTGCTGCAGCGCTTCGATGGTGTAGGGGCGAGGCGTGACAACGTTATCGAACACCGCCAGTTGCTCGCGCAGGGCATCCAGCCGCGGGGTGGTCGCGCGCGGGTAACCGTAGAGACTCATGCGCTGGCGGTTGGTCGACTCGCCGATGACCAGCACCAGCGTGGCCGGCTGCCCGGCATGCGCGTCGGTGAGGTTCTGCAAAGGCGGCAATTTGGCATTGGCCGTGAGCAAGTCCTGCATGTTGCCCAACTGCTGGCGATACTGGTGATAACCGACCATCAGCTGCCACGGTGTAACGGCCGCCAGCCGCTCTTCAAACTGGTTCATGCCGGTCGCAAAATCAGCGCTGTTGAGCATGAAGCGCGCGGGATAACCGAGCGTGGCCGCTGCAATCAGCAGGCTGGCGATCAGCGCCGGGCGCCGCGACAGGTACACCGGCCGAATCTTCCGCCACAGCAGCCAGGCACCCAGACCGTAGCCCACAAACGCCAGCGGCATCCACCACGCCAGGTATTGCCCGAGGTACTCGGTCGCCTCGGCGTTGTTGCTTTCGAACAGGATGAAAATGACGCTTTGCGAAAAGTCCTGACCGTAGATCAGGTAGTAGCCAAACGCCGGCAGCGAGCACAGCCAGAGCACTCCGCCAATCATGCCCGCCAGGCGGCGCGCCTGCCCCGGCACCAACAACAGCGGCACCAGCCAGAATCCGCTGAGCAACAGCGTCTGCCGGAAGCCCCGCCAGCCAATGCTGTCGGTTGCAAACAGGAGCAGCTGGGTGACCCCGGACAGGTACCAGAAAAACAGGAACATCCAGCCAAGGGCTGCCCAGTCAACGCCTTTGCGAGGTGATACTGCGTGCGCAGCAACCATCATGACTCTCCTCGTTTTACCGGGCTGCCACGGCTCAAGCCGCGGGTACCCTGAACTGTTGAAAGTCACTTTAAGCAGTGCCGCGTGAATAAAGCGTCAAACGCTTTCGCAAGCAGCAAAGGCTATGCCCGCGTTAAGGGTTGAAGACCCGCTTGTCGTAGGGTGGGCTTCAGCCCACCGCAACGGGTGCAAGACTTTGGTGGGCTAAAGCCCACCCTACGCGGGGAAAATCACGTTCCACCACTAACGCAGACAGCACCAAATAAAAAGCCCCCGTCAGCCAGGCTGACGGGGGCTGTTCAACACCAGCAGAACTCAGTTCTTGCCGGCGCGCTTGCGGTCGGTTTCGCTGAGGAACTTCTTGCGCAGGCGAATCGACTTCGGTGTGACTTCGCACAGCTCGTCGTCCTGGATGAACTCCAGGGCCTGTTCGAGGGTGAAGCGTACTGGCGGAACCAGCGCGATCACTTCGTCCTTGCCCGAAGCACGCATGTTGTCGAGCTTCTTGCCCTTGGTGGGGTTGACGCCCATGTCGTTGTCGCGGCTGTTGAGACCAACGATCTGCCCTTCATAGATTTCCTGGCCGTGCTCGACAAACAGCTTGCCGCGTGCCTGCAGGGTTTCCAGCGAGTAGGTCAGCGCCTTGCCGGTAGCCACCGACACCAGTACGCCGTTCTGCCGGCCGGACATGTCGCCGGACTTCATCGGTGCGTAACGGTCAAAGATGCTGGTCAGGATGCCGGCACCGGAGGTCATGGTGAGGAACTCGTTACGGAAGCCGATCAGGCCACGGGCCGGGATGTTGTACTCCAGGCGCACACGGCCCTTGCCATCCGGAACCATGTTGGTCAGATCGCCCTTGCGCAGGCCCATCTGTTCCATCAGGGCGCCTTGCGACACTTCCGGGACGTCGATGGTGACGTTCTCGAAGGGCTCGTGCTTCACGCCGTCAATGGTCTTGATGATCACTTCCGGACGACCCACGGCCATCTCGAAGCCTTCGCGACGCATGGTTTCGATCAGTACCGAGAGGTGCAGCTCACCGCGACCGGAGACCTTGAACTTGTCGGCGCTGTCGCCTTCTTCAACGCGCAGGGCCACGTTGTACAGCAGCTCCTTGTCCAGACGCTCCTTGATGTTGCGGCTGGTAACGAACTTGCCTTCCTTGCCGCAGAATGGCGAATCGTTGACCTGGAAGGTCATGCTTACGGTCGGCTCGTCCACGGACAGCGGGGTCATGGCTTCGACGTTGAGCGGGTCGCACAGGGTGTCGGAGATGAACAGTTGTTCGAAGCCGCTGATGCAGACGATATCGCCGGCCGCTGCTTCTTCCACGTCGATGCGGTGCAGGCCGTGGTGACCCATCAGCTTGAGGATCCGGCCGTTGCGGCGCTTGCCGTCGACGTCGATCGCCACCACCTGGGTGTTCGGCTTGATCCGGCCACGGGCGATGCGGCCGACACCGATCACGCCGAGGAAGTTGTTGTAGTCCAGCGCGGAGATCTGCATCTGGAACGGACCATCACGGTCGACTTTCGGTGCCGGGACGTGGTCGACAATCGCCTGGTACAGCGGGGTCATGTCTTCGGCCATGTCGGTGTGATCCAGACCGGCAATGCCGTTCAGCGCCGAAGCGTAGACCACATGGAAATCCAGCTGTTCTTCGGTCGCACCGAGGTTGTCGAACAGGTCGAAGATCTGGTCCAGCACCCAGTCCGGACGTGCGCCCGGACGGTCAACCTTGTTGATCACCACGATCGGACGCAGACCGGCCTGGAAGGCTTTCTGGGTGACGAAGCGGGTTTGCGGCATCGGGCCGTCCTGGGCATCGACCAGCAGCAGCACCGAGTCGACCATCGACATCACGCGCTCGACTTCACCGCCGAAGTCGGCGTGGCCGGGGGTGTCGACGATGTTGATGTGGTAGCCGTTCCAGTTGATGGCGGTGTTCTTCGCGAGGATGGTAATGCCGCGCTCTTTTTCCTGGTCGTTGCTGTCCATCAGGCGCTCGGTGTCGAGCTCGTTGCGCTCGAGGGTGCCGGACTGGCGCAGGAGTTTGTCTACCAGGGTGGTCTTACCATGGTCAACGTGGGCAATGATGGCGATGTTGCGGAGATTTTCGATCACGGTGCAGTCTCGATTTGGGATTCTGAAAGTCCAGGCCGGGTATTCTACGCAGCCCTGGGGAAGTCGGGGTTAAAACAGCTAGCGGTCGGGAGGGCGCCTGCGGCGCACCTCGGCAAACCAGCGCGCCGCCCTAGCCCTGCCGATAGACGCGCACATTGGCATGCCCCTCCTTGAGCAGGTGGTGAGCATGCAGGCGGCTCATGACGCCCTTGTCGCAATACAGCAGGTACTGGCGATTGCCATCCAGTTCCTTGAAGCGATTGTTGAGTGCATAGAACGGCAGCGCCCGTACTTCGATGCCGGGCAACTCCAGCGGCTGCTCGTCCACCGCATCGGGATGGCGGATATCGATCACCACCTGGCCAGGCAAGGCCTCGCGCACTTCTTCGACCTGCAGGTCCTCGCCCAGCTCGTCGATCACCCGGTCAACGGTGATCCGCCACACCTGGGCCAGCGCGCGCTCGAGCACCGCCATGTCGAAGAGCGACTCTTCATGTTCGATGCGCCCGGGCTTGGCCCGGGTGGTCGGATTGACCGAGATCACCCCGCAGTACTCCGGCATGTTCTTGGCGAACTCGGCGCTGCCGATCTGCGTCGCCGTATCGATGATGTCCTGCTTGTGACTGGCCACCAGCGGGCGCAGCACCAGCATGTCGGTCGCCGAGTCGATAACCTTGAGATTGGTCAGCGTCTGGCTGGACACCTGGGAAATCGCCTCGCCGGTGACCAGCGCATCGATATGCAGGTCTTCCGCCAGCCGGCTCGCGGCGCGCAGCATCATGCGCTTGAGCACGACGCCCATCTGGCTGTTGTCGACCTTTTCGAGAATCTCGCCGAGCACTTCCTCGAACGGCACGCTGAGGAACAGCACGCGATGCGAGCTGCCGTATTTCTTCCAGAGAAAATGCGCCACTTCCATCACGCCCAGTTCATGGGCACGCCCGCCGAGGTTGAAGAAGCAGAAGTGGGTGAGCAGGCCGCGGCGCATCATCTGGTAGGCCGCCACGGTGGAATCGAAGCCGCCGGACATCAATACCAGGGTCTGATCCAGCGAGCCCAGCGGATAGCCGCCGATGCCCTCATGCTGGCGGTCGATGATGAACAACCGCTCATGGCGGATCTCCATGCGCACTTCAACCTGCGGCTGCTTCAGGTCAATGCCGGCGGCCTTGCACTCGCGGCGCAGATGGCTGCCGACATAGGCCTCGACTTCCATCGAAGTGAAACTGTGCTTGCCGGCACGCTTGCAGCGTACGCTGAACAATTTATCCGGTAACTGGGCACCGAAGTGTTGACGACATTTATCGAGAATGTCGTCGAAGTCACCCAGCGGGTATTCATGCACCTCGAGAAAGTGCGCAATCCCCGGCATGCAGCGCAGGCGCGCGTACATCTCGGCGAGCTGTTTTGGCTCGCTGAGCACGGTCTGCAGCTCCAGATTGTCCCACTCACCCAGCACCTGCAGCGCCGGATCGAGATCCTTGAGCACCGTGCGCATGTTCTTCGCCAGCTGGCGGATGAACTGCTTGCGCACCGGCCGGCTCTTGATGGTGATTTCGGGGAAGACTTTGACGATCAGCTTCATGCAATACACCGCGCAAGCGCAGCGGCCGAAAAGAGGGGCGCGGATTATAGCGGAAATTGCTCACGCTTTAACCAAAAACCTGTAGCTACAAAATGCACAATATTGGTGCGCGCCAAAAACGACCGCACAAAATAAGTGCGCCGCCCCGCAAGGGCAGGAATAATGGCCGCCACGCAGGCCAGTATTAGCGTGCCGGAACCAAAGTTTTTTGACTGGCATACATTTTGCTCTCTTGCGAGACAGGTCGCTCTGACGGACTATCCCGCCGGGCTTCACCGAATCAATACAAGGGCTCCTGACCGGGCTTTATTCCTCTGGAGGACACAATGTCTAAGACTGTTCAACTGATCAAAGACCACGACGTTAAGTGGGTAGACCTGCGTTTCACCGACACCAAGGGCAAGCAGCACCACGTGACCATGCCCGCCCGTGACGCTCTGGACGACGAATTCTTCGAAGTCGGCAAGATGTTCGACGGCTCCTCCATTCATGGCTGGAAAGGCATCGAAGCCTCCGACATGATCCTGATGCCGGTCGACGATACCGCCGTACTCGATCCGTTCACCGAAGAACCGACCCTGATCCTGGTCTGCGACATCATCGAGCCAAGCACCATGCAGGGCTACGACCGCGACCCGCGCTCGATCGCCAAGCGCGCCGAGGAATACCTGAAGAGCACCGGCATCGGTGACACCGTCTTCGTTGGCCCGGAGCCCGAGTTCTTCATCTTCGACGAAGTGAAGTTCAAGTCCGACATCTCCGGCTCGATGTTCAAGATCTACTCCGAGCAGGGCTCCTGGATGACCGACCAGGACGTCGAAGGCGGCAACAAGGGCCATCGCCCAGCCGTCAAAGGCGGTTATTTCCCGGTTCCGCCGTGCGACCACGACCACGAAATCCGTACTGCCATGTGTAATGCCATGGAAGAAATGGGCCTGGTCATCGAAGTTCACCACCACGAAGTGGCAACTGCCGGCCAGAACGAAATCGGTGTGAAGTTCAACACCCTGGTCAACAAGGCTGACGAAGTCCAGACCCTGAAGTACTGCGTACACAACGTCGCCGACGCCTACGGCAAGACCGCGACCTTCATGCCCAAGCCACTCTACGGTGACAACGGCTCGGGCATGCACGTGCACCTGTCGATCGGCAAAGACGGCAAGAACACCTTCGCCGGTGAAGGCTATGCCGGCCTGTCCGACACCGCCCTGTACTTCATCGGCGGCATCATCAAGCACGGCAAGGCCCTGAACGGCTTCACCAACCCGTCGACCAACTCCTACAAGCGTCTGGTCCCGGGCTTCGAAGCGCCGGTAATGCTGGCCTACTCGGCACGCAACCGCTCTGCCTCGATCCGTATCCCGTACGTTTCCAGCCCGAAAGCCCGCCGCATCGAAGCACGCTTCCCGGATCCGGCTGCCAACCCATACCTGGCCTTCGCTGCCCTGCTGATGGCTGGCCTGGACGGCATCCAGAACAAGATTCACCCCGGCGACGCCGCCGACAAGAACCTCTATGACCTGCCACCGGAAGAAGCGGCCAACATCCCGCAAGTCTGCGGCAGCCTCAAGGAAGCCCTTGAGCACCTGGACCAGGGCCGTGCGTTCCTGACCAAGGGTGGCGTGTTCTCCGACGACTTCATCGATGCCTACATCGAGCTGAAGTCCGAAGAAGAGATCAAGGTGCGCACCTTCGTGCACCCGCTGGAATACGACCTGTACTACAGCGTCTAAGCCGGTCGCAGCAAAGCAGAGGCCTCCTTCGGGAGGCCTTTTTTTTGGCGCTGCACTCGTTACGGTTGAATACTCGCTTGTCGTAGGATGGGCTTAAGCCCACCCATCCTGCAAAATCGACCCGCAACAGCTAACGAGTACCGAGCCTCATTCTTGCCTGGCCGCCCCGTCTGCGCGCGGGGCTTGCAAGCCAGCCACCCGAATGCAAGTCTTAGAAAAAGCCCGCAAGGAACTCATCATGCGTATCCCGCTTGCCTGTCTACTCATGCTTCTGGCGATTCCAGCCAGCGCCCAGATCTACAGCTACACCGATGCCAATGGCAACAAGGTCTTCACCAATCAGCCGCCGGATGGCATCGACGCCGCGCCCGTGCAGCTGCAGCCGATGAACACCATGGATCCGACCAGGGTGGCAGCCCCGGCGCAGGATGCCGAGGCTGTCGCGGCCCCGGTGGATGGCCAGAGCCTGCCCTACAGCCAGGTGCAACTGACCGACCTGCCGACCGACGAAGCCCTGCGCGCGAATAACGGCACCTTTACCGTTCGTGCCGCCCTGCAGCCAGGGTTGATGCCAGGTCACCGCCTGCAGCTGTTGCTCGATGGCCAGCCCTACGGATCCCCGACCAATGTGCCGCTGCTGCAACTGACCGAAATCGACCGCGGTGATCACACCCTGGAACTGCAGGTCAAGGCCGGTGACAAGGTGATCCAGCAAAGCATGCCCGTCACCTTCACCGTCCAGCGGGTGGCACTGGGTACCCCCAAAGCGACACCGCGGCCGACACCTTGAGCCGCAGGCTGCAACTGGCCGGATTGCTGCTGGCCTCGCTATTCTGCGCGGCCGCCGCAGGCGAGGTGTACACCTATGTCGATGCTGACGGTAACCGGGTCTTTACCGACCAGCCGCCAGGCAACGCCAGGCGCATTGAGATGGCACCACCAAATGAAATGCCGGTGTACCAGCAACGCGCCGCGCCCAGGCCGACCGAATCTCCCGCTCCAGCCCCGGCCTACCAGCTGCTGCGCATTCTCTTCCCGGCACCGGACAGCGTGGTCGAGGATCCGGCCGGCAACCTGATGGTCACGGTCAACAGCGACCCTGCGCTGCTGCCCGGGCACAACTATCGCCTGCTGCTGGATGGGCAACCCGCTGGCAGCAGCGGGCGCAGCGCGGTGTTTGCCCTGGAAAACCTCGACCGCGGCACGCATCAGCTGGCCGTCGAGATCATCGACAGCCAGGGCGACACCCTGGAGCGCACACCCAGCCAGCCAGTGCATGTGCGGCGCATGTCCCTGAGCGCCAAGCGCAAGGTCAAGCCCTGCCAGCTGGCTGACTATGGCGTGCGCCCGGAGTGCCCGCTCAAGGACAAGCCGGCGCCGGAACGCGATATTCCGTTGATTCCGTTCATCTGAGCGCCGCGCAAGGCACCATTTTGGTGCGCACCGGTTGCAGGGCACCTAAACTCTCCTCACTTTGGCTCACGCCGGCCCGCCACAACCAACCCGCCCGCGGCTGCCGACCACTGAATACAGGGTTTCGGCGCCGATTCAGCGGCGTTGGTTTGCTTCTTGCAGATATGCCCGTGCCGGCACCGCAATAGCGCATTGCTGTCTTTCGAATCATTCAGGCCACCGCACTGCACCATGACCATCAACGACGCACTGCACCGTTTGCTGCTCGACAACCTGACCACGGCCATTCTGCTGCTGGACACACAACTGCACCTGGAATACATGAATCCGGCCGCGGAAATGCTGCTGGCCGTCAGCGGACAGCGCTCGCATGGGCAGTTCATCGGCGAGCTGTTCAGCGAATCACCGGAAGCCCTGGCCTCGCTGCAGCAATCGGTGCGCTCCGCACACCCCTTCACCAAGCGCGAAGCCCTGCTGAGCACCCAGAGCGGGCAGGCGCTGACCGTGGACTATGCCGTCACGCCGATTCTCAATCGCCAGGGCACCTTCCTGCTGCTGGAAATCCTGCCGCGCGACCGCCTGCTGCGGATCACCAAGGAAGAGGCCCAGCTGTCCAAGCAGGAAACCACCAAGCTGCTGGTGCGCGGCCTGGCGCACGAGATCAAGAATCCGCTGGGCGGCATCCGCGGTGCGGCCCAGCTGCTGGCGCGCGAGCTGCACGCCGCCGAGCTCAAGGACTACACCGATGTGATCATCGAAGAGGCCGATCGCCTGCGCAACCTGGTCGACCGCATGCTCGGCTCGAACAAGCTGCCGTCGCTGGCGCAGACCAATATCCACGAAGTGCTCGAGCGCGTCTGCCAGCTGGTCGACATGGAGACCCAGGGCCGCATCAGCCTGATGCGTGATTATGACCCGAGCATTCCGGACGTCATGATCGACCGCGAGCAGATGATCCAGGCCGTGCTCAATATCGTGCGCAACGCCATGCAGGCGCTGGCGGAAAGCGTGCCGCCACAGGGCAGCCGGATCACCCTGCGCACCCGCGCACTGCGCCAGTTCACCATTGGCCATACCCGCCACCGGCTGGTCTGCAAGGTCGAGATCATCGACAACGGCCCGGGGATCACCGCCGAGCTGCAGCAGACCATTTTCTATCCGATGGTCAGCGGGCGTGCCGACGGCACCGGCCTCGGTCTGGCCATCACACAGAACATCATCAGCCAGCACCAGGGCCTGATCGAATGCGAAAGCCAGCCTGGCCACACCGTATTCACCCTGTTTCTACCGCTTGAACAAGGAGCAATGTACCCATGAGCCGCAGCGAGTCCGTCTGGGTCGTCGATGATGACCGCTCCATCCGCTGGGTGCTGGAAAAAGCCCTGCAGCAGGAAGGCATGGAGCCGCAGACCTTCGACAACGCCAACAGCCTGCTGAGCCGCCTGGAAACCCAGCAGCCGGATGTGATCATCTCCGACATCCGCATGCCCGGGCCCAGCGGCCTCGACCTGCTGGCCCGCCTGCGCGAGAAGTTTCCGCGTCTGCCGGTGATCATCATGACCGCGCACTCCGACCTCGACAGCGCGGTGGCATCCTACCAGGGCGGTGCCTTCGAATACCTGCCCAAGCCCTTCGATGTCGACGAGGCCATCACCCTGGTCAAGCGTGCCTGCCAGCATGCCCGCGAACAGCAGAGCGGCGCGGTTCCGGCCGAGCCGGCCACCACCCCGGAAATCATCGGCGAAGCGCCGGCCATGCAGGAGGTATTCCGCGCCATCGGCCGGCTCTCGCACTCCAACATCACCGTGCTGATCAACGGCGAGTCGGGTACCGGCAAGGAACTGGTCGCCCATGCCCTGCACCGCCACAGTCCCCGAGCACGTGCGCCCTTCATCGCGCTGAACATGGCCGCCATTCCCAAGGACCTGATGGAGTCGGAACTGTTCGGCCACGAGAAAGGCGCCTTCACCGGCGCCGCCAACCTGCGCCGCGGGCGCTTCGAGCAGGCCGATGGCGGCACGCTGTTTCTCGACGAGATCGGCGACATGCCGGCCGATACCCAGACGCGCCTGCTGCGCGTGCTGGCCGATGGCGAGTTCTACCGGGTGGGCGGGCATATGCCGGTCAAGGTCGATGTACGGATCATCGCCGCCACTCACCAGAACCTGGAAACGCTGGTCCACGAGGGCAAGTTCCGCGAAGACCTATTCCATCGCCTGAACGTCATCCGCATCCACATTCCACGCCTGGCCGACCGCCGCGAGGACATCCCCACCCTGGCCCGGCACTTCCTGGCGCGGGCTGCCCAGGAACTGGCGGTCGAGCCAAAGCTGCTGAAGACGGAAACCGAGGATTACCTCAAGCACCTGGCCTGGCCAGGCAACGTGCGCCAGCTGGAGAACACCTGCCGCTGGATCACCGTGATGGCTTCCGGGCGCGAAGTGCATGTCGGCGACCTGCCACCGGAACTGCTCCAGCAACAATCCGACAGCCCGCGCGACTCCAGCTGGGAACAGGCCCTGCGCCAGTGGGCGGACCAGGCGCTGGGGTGCGGCCAGGGCAACCTGCTGGACATCGCCGTGCCGGCCTTCGAGCGGATCATGATCGAGATCGCCCTCAAGCACACCGCCGGGCGCCGGCGCGATGCCGCCGTCCTGCTGGGCTGGGGACGCAACACCCTGACGCGCAAGATCAAGGAACTCGGCATGAAGGTCGCCGGCGACGATGACGAAGGCGAGGATGCCTGAGGCAGCTGAGCCGCAAGGCGGTTACGGGTCCGGATGACGCCGGAGGACTGCCGCCGGGCCAGACTGGCGCTGCGCTTGGCTATAGAATGCAGCTCCTCCTGCACCGCGCCCGGGCCCGCTCATGTTCCATATCGTGCTGTTCGAACCGGAAATTCCCCCGAATACCGGCAATATCATCCGCCTGTGCGCCAACACTGGCTGCCAGCTGCACCTGATCGAGCCCCTGGGCTTCGAACTGGATGACAAGCGCCTGCGCCGCGCCGGCCTGGACTATCACGAATACGCGCCGCTGCTGCGCCATCCGAGCCTGCCGGACTGCCTCGGGCAGCTTGCCGGCGGCCGCCTGTTCGCCTTTACCACCAAGGGCAGCCGCAACTATGCCGAGGTCGCTTTCCAGCCCGGCGACGTATTCCTGTTCGGTCCGGAAAGCCGCGGGCTGCCCGCCGACATCCGCGAAAGCGTGCCCGCCGAACAGCGCCTGCGCCTGCCCATGCACCCGCAGTGCCGCAGCCTGAACCTGTCCAATGCGGTGGCGGTGGTGGTCTACGAAGCCTGGCGCCAGCAGGCTTTCGCCATGCCTGGCGCAGCTGACTAACGGCGCGTTGCACAGCCTGGCAAGCGCAAGCCGGCCGGCCCGGTTCGCCAACGCACAGGCAAAAAAAGACCCGCCGAAGCGGGTCAAAAAAACGCCTGGCTGGTGAGCCCTTAGGCGAGTTCGTCAAAACACTCGGCGACGATGGCGATACCTTTTTCCAGCTGCGCATCCGGAATGGTGATCGGCATGAGGAAACGGATAACGTTGTAGTAGGTGCCGCACGACAGCAGGATCAGGCCTTTCTCGCGGGCGCGAGCGACGATCTTGCCAACCAGCTCGGCGGCCGGCTTGTGCACGTCGCCACCCTCGAACAGCTCGATGGCGATCATCGAACCCAGGCCGCGCACGTCACCGATGACCTTGTGCTTGGCCTGGATCGCGCGCAGGCCGCTCTTGAGCTTGTCGCCCAGGGCTTGCGAGCGCTCCAGCAGCTTCTCTTCGTCGAATACCTTCAGCACGGCCAGGGCCGCGGCGCAGGCGATCGGGCTGCCGGCGTAGGTGCCGCCCAGGCCGCCCGGGGCGATGACGTCCATGATCTCGGCCTTGCCGCACACGCCGGAGATCGGGAAGCCGCCACCGACCGACTTGGCGAAGGTGGTCAGGTCCGGCACCACGCCCAACTGTTCGCAGGCAAAGAAGCTGCCGGTACGGCCAGCGCCGGTCTGTACTTCATCGGCGATCAGCAGGATGCCGTGCTGGTCGCAGAGCGCGCGCAAGCGCTGCATGAAGGCCGGCGAGTTGGTGTAGAAACCACCCTCACCCTGCACTGGTTCGATGATGATGGCAGCGATGTCGCACGGCTGGGCATCGTTCTTGAAGATGCGCTCGATGCTGGCGATCGATTCGTCTTCGCTCACGCCATGCAGCTCGCACGGCGCCAGGGCGCGGAACACGCCGCCCGGCATCAGGCCCATGCCGGCCGAGTACGGCACCACCTTGCCGGTCAGCGACAGGGTCATCATGGTGCGGCCGTGGTAGGCGCCGGTGAAGGCGATCACGCCGGCGCGGCCGGTGGCGGCACGGGCGATCTTCACCGCGTTCTCCACGGCTTCGGAGCCGGAAGTCACCAGCAGGGTCTTCTTGGCAAAGTTGCCCGGCACGCGCTTGGCGATTTCCTCGCAGAGCTCGATGTAGGGTTCGTAGGCCAGCACCTGGAAGCAGGTGTGCGTCAGCTTGGTCAGCTGCTCTTGCACGGCGGCGATCACTTTCGGGTGCAGGTGGCCGGTATTCAGTACCGCGATACCACCGGCGAAGTCGATGTACTCGCGGCCTTCGACGTCCCAGACGGTGGCGTTTTCAGCGCGCTCGGCGACAACCGGATGGATCTGGCCCACGCCACGCGGAACAGCGGCGGCACGGCGTTTCAGGATGGCTTCGTTAGTCTTGCTCATGATTGTCCTCGTGGGTCCTTGTGAGACCGGATTTCGCAAATGTCATTGCAGCGCTGGCAGCTGCCCCGAATGGAGCAGCAGCCGGATCAGATACCGCCCAGGCAGACGTATTTGATTTCCAGATAGTCTTCGATGCCGTACTTGGAGCCTTCGCGACCCAGGCCGGAGGCCTTGATGCCGCCAAACGGCGCCACTTCGGTGGAGATGATCCCGGTGTTCACCCCGACGATGCCGTACTCCAGCGCCTCGGCCACACGGAACACCCGGCCCAGGTCGCGGGCATAGAAGTACGAAGCCAGGCCGAACTCGGTGTCGTTGGACTGGGCGATCACATCGGCCTCGTCCTTGAAGCGGAACAGCGGCGCCAGCGGGCCGAAGGTTTCTTCCTTGGCTACAGCGGCCGTCTTCGGCACGTTGAGCAGGATGGTCGGCTCGAAGAAGTTGCCACCCAGCGCCTTGCCACCAGCCAGCAAGGTGGCGCCCTTGCTCACGGCGTCATCAATGTGTTCCTGGACCTTGGCCACGGCTTTCTCATCGATCAGCGGACCGGTGGTGATGCCGTCTTCCAGACCGTTGCCGATCTTCAGCTTGGCCACCGCTACGCGCAGCTTCTCGGCGAAGGCGTCATACACGGCGTCCTGCACGTACAGGCGGTTGGCGCAGACGCAGGTCTGCCCGGCGTTGCGGTACTTGGAGGCCAGCGCGCCATCCACGGCCGCATCCAGGTCGGCATCGTCGAACACGATGAACGGCGCGTTGCCACCCAGCTCCAGCGAGACCTTCTTGATGTCCTTGGCGCATTCCATCATCAGCTGGCGACCGATCTCGGTCGAGCCGGTGAAGGACAGCTTGCGCACCAGCGGGTTGCCGGTCAGCTCGCTGCCGATGTCGCCGGCACTGCCAGTCACCACGCTCAGCACGCCCTTCGGAATACCGGCACGCTCCGCCAGGACCATCAGCGCCAATGCCGAGAACGGCGTCTGGCTGGCAGGCTTGATCACCATGGTGCAGCCAGCGGCGAGTGCCGGGCCGGCCTTGCGGGTAATCATCGCGGCCGGGAAGTTCCACGGCGTAATCGCCGCGGTGACCCCGATCGGCTGCTTCATCACCAGGATGCGCTTGTCGGCCTGATGGCCCGGAATGGTGTCGCCGTAGACACGCTTGCCTTCTTCGGCAAACCACTCGATGAACGACGCCGCATAGGCGATCTCGCCCTTGGCTTCGGCCAGCGGCTTGCCTTGCTCCATGGTCATCAGACGGCCGAGGTCATCCTGGTTTTCCATCAACAGGTCGAACCAGCGACGCAGCTTGGTGGCGCGCTCCTTGGCGGTCAGCGCCCGCCAGGCCGGCAACGCCCGGTCAGCCGCCTCGATGGCACGACGGGTCTCGGCCGCGCCCATCTTCGGCACGCTGCCGATGATCTCGCCGGTTGCCGGATTGTTGACCTTGATGGTCTGGCCACCGTCAGCGTCCAGCCAGTTTCCATCGATGAAAGCCTGCTGGCGGAACAGCGTGGCGTCTTTGAGTTGCATGGCGGTCTCCTGTGCGCCGGCGACAATGCACCGGAAAGACTTGTTACGGGTAACCGGCACCCGCGGGAAGGGCGCCAGAAATGGACAATACAGGCACGTCCCGACCGGCAAGCCCGCCGGGGCGTTTGAAATCTCAAACGAATCCTAGGTTGCCGCAGCAAAAAGGGCAAGCACATGTTCGAAAAAATTAACGCTATTTGGTTTAATCGGGGCTTTCCTCGATTAAACCAGGCTTAAACCTGTCATTTGTTCGATATCGCGAACGAATCCGGCACAGCATGGACGGCCTCCTCGCATATGCGTATCATGGCGCCCGCGCTGCACCAGTAGCTCAGCTGGATAGAGTACTGCCCTCCGAAGGCAGTGATCATTAAGTTGAGTAGCGTGGCAGCTAGTGATCAAATGCAAGTCCGCAACAATTACGCACTCGTAGCTCAGCTGGATAGAGTACTGCCCTCCGAAGGCAGGGGTCGTGGGTTCGAATCCCGCCGAGTGCGCCAATCTTGTTGATTTTATAGGCTTTTTAAAATGCCTTCCTAGGTCCGGCCACCGACTTAGGCCCACACCTCAATTCCCCATCGCTTCTTTACTGCATGATCCTGTCGGTCAGCATGACCACTGCCCTTGTGAGCCGGTTTAATCGACTTTTGTGGCTGCGTCCAAAATGCGTCCATTCTGTGGCCGCGCTTTGAATGGCCAGAATTGTGTTGGCCCGATATTGACCACTGCCCTCAATTCAAGGGCGCCTGTTCATATAAGCAGCCAGCAATGAAGATGAGGCCTTTGAGTTAAGCAAGGTGACTCACTCTGGCTTCTCGCTCACTCGCTTTAGCAAGTCATCCAACTCACACCCTAAGTAGTCACAAAGCGCATCGATATGATCGGTCGAAGTGTTGTGGCCAGGCGTATTTGCAATACGGGAAAGCGTTGCCCTAGATATGCCAGTTGCATCACTGACTTCATTCAATGTGATGCGACGCTTCTCCCTGAAGGATTTCTCGTCCAACTGCTGCTTGAACATTACTCGAATCATGAGGATGACCTAGCGAAAACGTCTCTCATTTTGCATTTGTCTCAAATTTGAGTCAAAAAACTCTTGCAAGTCTCAAATGACTCGTTATTATCACATTAGAGCCAAACGGCTCATATTTGATACAAATGAATCTGGAGAGAAAATGAGCGAAATTTATCTAACTACTGATGAGCTATCCCTACGCATCAAATACGACGCCAGGACGATCCGTAATCGGCTCAAGGACTCTGTCCTTTTGGAAGGCATCCATTATTTCCGCCCATTCGGAGGCAGAAAGATCCTTTTCATTTGGGACGCAGTTGAGCGCGACATGGTGAAATTTTCGCGGGGAAATGGCTTCGGCATCCCCATGGCCAACGGGGGAATTTGCCATGGGTAATATTGTTGCCCGGAAGGAAACAGGGAATCTCTTCTTTGACTTTCGTTATCTCGGCAAGCGCTGCAGAGAGCAGACGACGCTTCCCAATACGCCGGCCAATCGGAAGAAGGCAGAGAAGCTACTCAGCCTTATCGAAGCCGAAATTACTTTGGGCACCTTCGATTACGGTACCTACTTCCCACACAGCGCCAGAGTTCAAGAATTCAGCCGGCTAAAAGCAGGCTGCACGCTTATGAACACGCCTCTGCTCAAAGATTTCGCAGAGCTCTGGCTCGATGAAAAGAAAATCGAGTGGCGAGACAGTCATACCAAGACTATCCGCCTGACACTTGATAAGCATCTGCTGCCGGCATTCGGCAAAAGAGAGGTCAGCGCCATCACAAAGGCAGACATTCTGGCTTTCCGCTCGGCTCTCGGCAAAGTGCCCGGGCAGAAAGGTCAGAGTCTGTCAGCGACGCGAATCAACCACATCATGACGCCATTGCGCATGATCCTTAATGAGGCGGCTGACCGATTCGAGTTTACGTCACCTTACCTTGCAATCAAATCACTGAAAGTACCCAAGACAGATGTGGAGCCATTCACCCTGCAGGAGGTCATTCAGATTCTAGATACCGTCAGAGCAGACTTTCGCCCCTACTACACCGTCAGGTTCTTCACTGGTATCCGAACTGGCGAGATCGATGGATTGCAATGGAAGTACGTCGACTTCGAGCGCAAGCAAATCCTGATTAGAGAGACTTGGGTCGACGGCAAGCTTGACTACACCAAGAACGATGGCTCGCAGCGTGAAATTGATATTTCAGGACCTGTCTACGAAGCACTTCAGGAGCAACGAAAACGAACAGGTGATAAACAGTTTGTGTTCTGCACTCGCGAGGGCACTCCCCACGAATATCGGAATATCAGCAAACGAGTCTGGGAGCCGCTGCTGCGTCACTTGGGTATCAGGGTTCGACGCCCTTATCAAAGCCGACATACCGCAGCAACGCTATGGCTGGCCGCAGGCGAGAACCCTGAATGGATAGCCCGCCAAATGGGGCACACAACAACCGAAATGTTGTTCCGTGTTTACTCGCGCTATGTACCGAACTTGACACGCCGCGATGGCAGCGCCTTCGACAATCTGATCAAAGCCAATATGCAAGCCTGAGGAGTCAAACCATGAAGCTCATCAAAAGCAACAACGTCATCAGTCTGGACACCTCAATAGAGCAGCGCGAGCACCAGTACCTGAAGCACCTGACATCCGCCCTAAGCCACTACCTTGAAAATCCTCAAGGGAGCGAACTAATTTGCGTACTTGGATCTGGATACGAAAAAAACAATCGGCAGGCACTCGAAACGTGGGTGTTCTACCACCGGGATGAGGTTTTTCAGCAGCGACTAGATGGCAGGAATCCACTGAATTACTTGATTGAAAAGCTTGAGGACCTGTTAAGAAACTAAAGCCACAGGGGCGACGAACGCTGCATCACCAGGTTGCGCTGGCGATTCCTTGAAGTTTCGCCAGCTGCCTTTCAAAACGATTAGAAAAGTGACTCATAAACCAAGTGAGCAGCCGGATTTTACAGCCTTAGAGTCAATATCCGCCTAACTGAATGGTTTACTATCCGACCATATAAACAAGAAACATCCTGCCTTCTAGATGGGCAAGAACGAGGCTGGGAGAACAGGGACAGTGATAATAAAACAGCGCGTGTTGGTCTGCTGGGTTGGCGGAAATGATCTCAAAGCAGCATCCGGTGGCGAGGCAGGTCCGATTCTATCTACGCTGAGAACTGTATCCGTCGATAACGTCCAGCTACTTTGCTCATACCCCACCGAGCGAGTTGAGCCTTATCTTGAATGGCTCCACGAGCAGGTCGATGTACCGATCACGGCGCATTACGTTTCCCTGTCTTCACCCGTACATTTCGGGGAGATCTACCAGGCAGCTAGCAAGCATCTAAAGCAATTGAGCGCTCCCGGGAATAAGCTTTCGATTCTGCTTAGTCCCGGCACCCCCGCTATGCAAGCGGTGTGGATACTTCTGGGCAAGACACGCTACCCAGCAACCTTTTACCAATCCTCACTTGAGCAAGGCGTTCAAAAGGTCGAAGTACCGTTTGAAATTGCAGCCGAGTATGTTCCGGCGGCAAATACGATAAGCACCGACAAGTTAGTACAACTCGCCGGGCTCGATGCACCCGTAGATGCAGCCTTCGACAGTATCGTGACGCAAAGTGAGCGCATGCTGGCGCTCAAGGCGCAGGCGCAGATACTGGCGGCGAAACAAGTTCCAGTACTGATTTATGGCGAAACGGGCACAGGCAAAGAACTGTTTGCCCGCGCCATTCATAACGCCAGCCCACGCACTGCAGCACCCTTTGTTGCGGTGAACTGCGGTGCCATCGTGCCGGAGCTGATCGACTCCACACTGTTTGGTCACAAGAAGGGCGCATTCACCGGTGCAATTGCGGATCGGCCCGGTGTATTCCAGCAGGCCCACGGCGGCACGCTTTTTCTGGATGAGTTTGGCGAGCTGACGCCGGATGTGCAGGTGCGACTCCTGCGGGTGCTGCAGGAAGGCACCTTCACCCCGGTTGGGGCAAGCCAGGAACTCAAGGCCGATGTGAGACTGATCACTGCCACCCACCGCAATCTGATGCAAGAAGTTGCCCTCGGGTGCTTCCGTGAAGACCTCTTCTATCGCATCGCTGTAGGTGTATTACACCTCCCGCCACTCAGAGAGCGCGAAGGTGATCTGCTTCTGCTTTCCGAAAAGCTGCTAGCAGGCATGGCCAGCCAAGACGCCAGCCTGAGCGATAAGAAAATTTCCGCAGAAGCAAAAAACCTTATCCTTCAGCACCCTTGGCGTGGCAATGTCCGCGAACTGCAGTCCACCATACTGCGGGCCGCGCTATGGTGTCAGGGCGACTTGATTGCCAGCAACGAAATCGAGCAAGCGCTCTTCAGGCTACCGCAGGCAGCGTCCGATATATTGTCCATGGACGTTTCGCAAGGGATTGATATACAAGAAATAATTGCAGAGGTCGCAGGGCATTATCTACGCAAGGCGCTGACGATTTCAGGCAACAACAAAACCCGGGCTGCTGGCCTGCTAGGCCTTAAAAGCCAGCAGACGCTGAGCAACTGGATGGATAAATACGGCATCGAATAAAACTGGCACGGTCCTCGCTATAGGATCGACATGGAAAAAATCGCCTTTATGAAATCAGTCAACTTCGAGTTCCTCCGGCCCGGCAACGAACTGCTGACCAACCTTGCCGGTCTTGCTGAAGCAGTGCTGCATATTGATCCGGGTAGCTCGCTCACTCGTCTGCGCAGCTTCGCAGAAGAGATGACCAAAGCCATCTACAAGGAAGAAATGCTGCCGCGCCTGCCGCAGGCGAGCTTTTATGACCTGGTGAAAAACCCGGTGTTCGCCGATTGCGTCAGCAAGTCTCTGGTTTATCAGATCAACTTCTTGCGTATTCAGGGCAACGACAGTGCCCATGGCGGAGAAGGTGATGTGCGCAATGCCAAGCTAGCCTTGAATGCAGCGCACGAATTGGCCAAGTACATGGCCGTCAAATACTACGGCGTTGCTCAGGCGGAGCTTCCTGGATTTGTGGCAGTGCAGGACCCGACTGCAACTCTGGCAAGTCTGCAGAAGACAGTATCCACCTACGAAAAAGAACTCAACCAGCAGCAGGAAGAGCTTCAGCGCGTCATGGACAAGCTGGAGCAGGAACGCACCCGCCACCTCGACAAGCTCGACCCGCCAGCCAAGCCCGACCAGCAAAAGCGCCAGTTGCAGAGCCAGAAAGTCGCAGACGGCCTGCAGTGGAACGAAGCCAAGACCCGCTCACTGCTGATCGACACCATGCTGCTGCAGGCCGGATGGGATGTCAGCAACCCCGCGCAAGTGGGTCAGGAGGTCGAAGTCGATTTCCCTGACAACGTTTCTGGCAAAGGTAAGGCGGACTATGTGCTGTGGGGCGACAACGGTCAGCCTCTGGCCGTTATCGAGGCCAAGAAATCCGGCAATGTCAGCCTGCAGGCCGGACGTGAACAGGCGCGCATGTATGCCGACGGCTTCGAGCGCATGGGCATGCAGCGCCCGGTGATCTTCTACAGCAATGGCTACGAAACCTTCATCTGGGACGACAAGCAATACAACACCTACCGCCCCGTATATGGCCTCTACAGCAAGGACAGCCTTGAATACCTGATCTACCAACGACAGTACCGAGTTGCCGAGCTGGAAAAGCACAACCCTGAACTGAGCATTGCTGATCGCCCTTACCAGATCGAAGCGATCAAGACAGTCGCCGCGCACTTCCAGCAGCAGCGCCGCAAGGCCCTGATCATCCAGGCCACTGGCACCGGTAAAACCCGTGTGGCCATCGCCTTGGCCGAGCTGTTACTACGCACCGGTTGGGCCAAGCGCGTGCTGTTTCTCTGTGACCGCAAAGAACTGCGCGTCCAGGCCGATGAAGCCTTCAAGCAGAACCTGCCCAGCGAGCCGCGCTGCGTAATTGGCGAAACCAACAAGGTGGATCAGACCGCGCGCATCTATATCGCCACCTATCCAGGGATGATGAATCGCTTCACTCAGCTGGACGTAGGCTTCTTTGATCTGATTCTTGCCGACGAAAGCCATCGCAGCATCTACAACAAGTACCGCGATCTTTTCGACTACTTCGACGCCCTGCAGATTGGCCTTACCGCCACTCCAGTGAAGTTCATCGCCCGCAACACCTTTGATATTTTCGACTGCGAAACCACCGACCCTACATTTGAGTTCGGCCTGGATGACGCCATCAACAATGAGCCGCCATATCTGACACCCTTTCGCGTCAAAGATCTCACCACCGACTTCCTGCGCGACGGCATCCATTACAACGACCTCTCAGAAGCTCAACAACTTCAGCTAGAGGAAGACCTTGGGGAAGATGTTGCTAAAAACACCACCATCGCCGGCAAGGACATCGGCCGCAAGATCTTCAGCAAAGACACCGACCGCATCATCCTGGAAAACCTGATCAACAATGGCATCAAGGATGAGACCGGCTCACTGGTCGGTAAGACCATCGTCTTCGCCCAGCGTCAGGACCATGCCGAGCATCTGGAAAAACTCTTCTGCGAGCTCTACCCGCAATACGGCACCAAGGTCTGCAAGGTCATCCACAACGCCATTCCGCATGTGGACACACTGATCAAGGAATTCAAAAAGCCGGATAACGACTTCCGCATCGCCATCTCCGTGGATATGCTCGACACCGGCATCGACGTGCCCGAAGTGGTCAATCTGGTGTTCGCCAAACCGGTCAAGTCTTGGGTCAAGTTCTGGCAGATGATCGGCCGTGGTACACGCCTTTGTCCCAATCTTTTTGGCCAGGGTAAGCACAAGACCGAGTTCTTGATCTTCGACCATTACGGCAACTTCGATTTCTTCGAGCAGGAATATCAGGAGCCGGAAGACACCGGCAGCAAATCCCTCCTGCAAACCACCTTTGAAGCCCGTCTGGAGCTGGCCCAGGTAGCACTCCATCACAACCATGCAACAGCGTTCGATACCGCTATTGCCCTGCTCAAAGCAGACATCAACGACCTGCCCGATACCAGTGTGGCGGTAAAACGCGAGCTGCGCGTCGTCCACCAGCTGCAGCAAACAAATCTGTTGCAGCAATTTGCTGGCACAACCCAGCACCTACTCAGCAACACCATTGCCCCACTGATGTCCGCCCGGGTGTTGCAGGATAAACACGCCATCGCGCTGGATAAGCTGATCGCCGGCATCCAACGCTGCCTGGTCGAGCAGGCCAGCTGCTTCGAAGACGGCAAGATCACTCTCTTGGCTGAACTGGACAAACTCGCCGTGAACATTCAGGCCGTGCGTCGCAAGGATGTGCTGATTGCCGAAGTGCGCAGCGCCGATTTCTGGCAGCAGCCGACCATCGACAAATTGGAAAACGCCCGCACAGAGCTGCGCGGCATCATGAAATACAGACAAGCTGGCACCGGGCCGGGCTTCGGCATCAATACCACCAAAACCAAGGATGGCAAGGTGCTAGGCGAGGAGCGCGCGGTATATATCGCCGGAGCCAGCGAAGCACTGATCTACCGTCGCCGCCTTAAAGACATTCTCGACGGCATGCTCGCCGCCAACCCGACCTTGCAGAAGATTCACAAGGGCGAGCCTATTGCCGAGTCAGAACTCAAGACCCTGACCTCAACCATTCTCACCAGCCATCCCGGCGTCAGCCTGGAAGTGCTCAACGAGTTCTACGGACGCACGGCAGATCAGCTGCAACTGACCGTGCGCGAAATCATCGGCTTGGATGCACAGGCGATCGAGGAGCACTTCAAGAAGTTTCTTCACGCCCATCCCGGCCTGACCGCCAAGCAGGTTCGCTTTATGAACCTGCTGAAAAACTACATCGCCCAACACGGCAGCATTGTCATCGAAACACTCTACGACGCGCCGTTCTCCAGCGTTTCGCATGAAGGCATCGACGGTGTATTCGCACCCGCCGATGTAACGGAGTTGGTCTCCGTGCTCAAACCTTTTCTGCGCGGGGATAACCCGCCAACCAGTTACTAGGAGTGAATATGCAAGCCAGTCAATGGACTACTGAAATCATCGTAATCTGCGCGATTGCCGCTCTGGCCAGTCTGGTACTCGGCTATGTTGTCGCAACCCTGCGTCAAGGACGGCAGCTCAGCCGGCTCACCTCGCAGCTTGAGCAAGCGCATCAGGCACAGGCCTCGGCGGTAGCCGCCAGCACGGCGCTGGGTGATCAACTCAAGGCCACAGAAGTGCGCAGTCAGGCGCTTCAAATCGAAGAAAGCGCATTGAAGGCCAAGCTGCAATCGGCTTTCGACAACGTGGCGCGCCTGAACCAGGAACAGCAGGAGAGCAAGGACGCAAAGGTAGCCCAAGAGATAAAGCTGGAGGATGCCAGCCGGCGGCATAATGAAACTGCCAAGCGTCTGGAAGCGGCCCAAGCTGAAGGGCGAGCGCTTCAGGAGCAAGTCATCGACCTGCGTGATCGTCTGACTACGGCGCAAGCCACCATCACCTCGCTGCAAGGCGAGCGTGACAGTCTCAAGAATGACCTAGCCAGCCTTGATGCCAGCGCCCAGGTGGCCGCATCAGAAGTGCGTGAAACCCGTGAACAACTCGCCGAGACCAAGCAAAAACTGGCTGAGCAGATTCAGTCACGCGCAGAGCTACAGAGCCGTTATGAGCCGCTTAGCAATGCCCATGCAGAGCTGAAGACTGCCTTGGAAAAGCGTGAGGAATTAGTGGCCGATCTCAATGATCGACTCGCCAAGACCCAGCTCACCTGTGATCAGCTGAATGCTGAGCGCGACCGCCTGAAGGACGAGCTGGCCAGCGAAGGTAAGCGGGCTAAAGCCCTGGAAACCGCCGAGCGCGAAGTGCGCGAGCAACTGGCAGAGACCAAGCAGGCGCTGGCTAAGCAGATGCAGTCTTTCAGCGAGCTCCAGGAACGCCTGCAGCAGCTCAACTCGGACCATACCGAACTCAAAACCACCTTGAGTCAGCGCGAGGAGCACTTCCAGGAGCAGATGGTTCAACTTTCTGACACCAAGAAGTCGCTCACCCAGGAGTTTGAAAACCTGGCTAACAAGATTTTCGAGGAGAAGGGCAAGACCTTCACCGCGACCAGTCAAGCTGGTATCGACGGCCTCCTCAAGCCTTTCCGCGAGCAGATTGAGGGCTTCCAGAAGCGCATCAACGACGTGCATGACGCGTCCCAGCAGGGCAACAACAGCCTCAATGGTGAAATTAAAAAGGTGCTGGATATCGGTCTGCAGATGAGCAAGGAGGCCAACAACCTCACCTCCGCGCTCAAGGGCGACTCTCAACAACGCGGCGCTTGGGGTGAAGCCCAGTTGCGCAGAACTCTGGAAATGAGCGGCTTGATCGAGGAAACACACTTCGAAGTCCAAAGTGCCTTCAAGGATGCCGAGGGTAAAAGTAAGCAGACCGACTACCTGATAAAAATTCCGGATGGCAAGCACATCATTATCGACAGCAAGGTATCGCTGAACGCCTATGATCGCGCTGTCGGTGCCGAGTCGCCGGAGGCATATCAGCTGGCTATGACAGAGCACGTCAAGGCCGTGCGTAAGCACATCGATGACTTGTCATCCAAGGACTACACCAATCTGGTCGGCATGCGCAGCCCCAGCTTCGTGCTGATGTTCATGCCCATCGAGCCGGCTTACATCGAGGCCATGAAGCACAACAAGGACCTGTTCGAGTACGGCTACAAAAAAGGCATCGTGCTGGTCTCGCACACCACCCTGATTCCCATTCTGCGCACCGTTTCTAATCTGTGGATGATCGAGCGCAGCAACGCCGAGGCGCGGGAAATCAGCGAGAAGGCTGGCGAGATCTACAACCAGGTCTGCACCGTGGCTGAACGCCTCGGCAAATTGGGCGGCACCCTCAATACAGTCAGCAATCACTATAACGAAACCGTGAAGGCACTGGCCGGCAAGCAAGGCTTGTACGGCAAGGTTGAGCGCTTCAACAAGTTGTCCGCCAAGGTCAGCAAGACCCTGCCAGCATTGGAGCCTGTCCACATGGATTTCGAAAGTGAGCGGCTGTCTCTGATTGTTGAAGCCATCGATGACGCGCCTGAACTCGCCCAGGCCACGCCGCAACTTGACCATCAATCATCCGAAGAAGAGCTGGCCGGCCAGCTCTAACCCCTAATTCTGAACAAGAGAAGTACCTCCAATGCTAACCGGCAAAATCCGCAACGACATCGACAAGCTCTGGGAAAAATTCTGGACTGGCGGCATCACCAACCCACTGACAGTAATCGAGCAGATCAGCTACCTGATGTTCGCCCGCATGCTCGACATGCAGGAAGACGTCGCCGAGCGCAAAGCTAACCGCACCGGCAAAGCCTTCGACCGCCTGTTCGCCAATACACCAGAAGGCCAGCTGCTGCGCTGGAAGAATTTCCGCAACATGAGCGGCAAGGAGCTGCACAAGCACCTCAAGCAGAACGTCTACCCCTTCTTCGCCAAACTCGGTACTGCCGGAGGCGAAGGCGGCGAGCGTGCAGGCCTCGGCCATATCAGCGAGTACATGCAGGACGCCGATCTGGAGATCAAGAACGAGTCCGTACTCACCTCCGCCGTGGAGATGGTCAACGACCTGCCTCTGACCGAAAGCGACGTGAAGGGCGATATCTACGAATACCTGCTGAGCAAGCTCACCACCGCCGGCATCAACGGCCAGTTCCGCACGCCGCGCCACATCATCGACGCCATGATCGAGCTGATCGCCCCGCAGCCGACCGAGGTAATCTGCGACCCGTCCTGTGGTACCGCAGGCTTCCTCGCCCGCACCATGGAATACCTCAACCGCGTGCATTCAAGCCCAGCAGGCATCTTCACCGACGAAGACGGCAACAAACATTACACCGGCGACGAGCTGGAACCCTATCGCCAGCACATCAATAACCAGATGTTCTGGGGCTTCGACTTCGACACAACCATGCTGCGCGTCTCCAGCATGAACATGATGCTGCACGGGGTGAACGGCGCGAATATCCGTTATCAAGACTCCCTGAGCAAATCCATCAAGGAGCACTTCCCAAAACAGGAACAAAACTTCTTCGACGTGGTGCTGGCCAACCCGCCGTTCAAAGGTGCAATTGACGAGGCCAACACCAACCCGGATGTACTCGGCCTGGTGAAAACCAAAAAGACCGAGCTGCTTTTCGTCGCCCATATCCTTCGTTCACTTAAACTCGGCGGCCGTGCCGCCGTGATCGTGCCGGACGGTGTCGTGTTCGGCTCCAGCAAAGCCCATCAGCAACTGCGTCAGGAACTGCTGAATAACAACCAGATCGAAGGCATCGTCAGCCTGCCCAGTGGCGTATTCAAACCCTATGCTGGCGTAAGCACCGCCATCCTGATTTTCACCAAGGGCGGCAGCACCGAGCGCGTGTGGTTTTATGACCTGCAGGCCGACGGCTACTCGCTGGACGACAAGCGCACCGAGCTGAAAGGCGAAGGCAGTAATGACCTTCCCGACACCATCGCCCAATGGCACAAATACCGGCGGATGGTCGAGAGCAACATCAGCGCCAGCACCATCAACACCCTGTTCAGCGACAAGCGCAAAAAAGCCTTTGTCGTTCAGGCGGAGGATATCGTTGCCAACAACTACGACCTCTCCATCAACCGCTACAAAGAAGTGGAGTACCAGCAGGAGCAGTACGAAGACCCCAAGGTGATTCTGCAACGGCTAAAAGGGCTGGAGCAGGCAATTCTGGCGGATCTGGATGAGCTGGAGGGGATGCTGTGAGTTGGCCATTGGTTAAGCTCAGAGACTGTTGCGAGGTAGTGGGCGGTGCTACCCCTAAGCGCGAAGTGCCAGAGTACTGGGACTCACCTGACGTCCCATGGGTGACCCCAAAGGATGTGTCTGATTTGGCTTATCCAGCCCTAGAGGATGCGCCTGAGTACATATCTGAGGCTGGATTTCAGAGCTGCTCGACATCCATGCTTCCAAAGGGAAGCGTGTTGGTAACTTCCCGTGCGCCAATTGGAAATATCGCAATTGCCGGTAGAGATTTGTGTACGAATCAAGGCTTTAAGAGTCTTGTTCCAGGCGCGAATGTAGACGGCCTCTATCTTTATTACTGTATGAAGCACAGCTCTGAGCGGTTGCAGGCGCTTGGCAATGGCGCAACATTTAAAGAAGTGTCCAAGAAAATCGTGGAGGAGTTTGAAATACCCCTCCCCCCCCTGCCCGAACAAAAGCGCATCGCCGCCATCCTTGACAAGGCCGACGCCATCCGCCGCAAACGCCAGCAAGCCATCCAGCTCGCCGACAACTTCCTCCGCGCCGTGTTTCTGGACATGTTCGGCGACCCGGTGACCAATCCGAAGGGGTGGGAGGTTCGGCCTTTGTCCGTACTGGTTTCGAAGCTTGGCGATGGCTTGCACGGAACCCCCGAATATGATGAGTCTGGAGATTACTATTTCATCAATGGAAATAACCTTGATAACGGAAGCATTGTTATCGGTGAGCGAGTTAAGCGCGTTGGCGATGAAGAGTTCAAAAAGCATAAAAAGGAACTAAGTCAGAATACGATGCTTGTTTCAATTAACGGCACGATTGGCAAGGTCGCTTTCTATCAGGGGGAGAAAGTGGTTTTGGGTAAGAGCGTTTGTTACTTCAATGTGATTCCTGAGCGCATCAGCTCTATGTATCTATATCACCTAATAGGAAGTCACTACTTTCTGCGCTACACGAGCGGTATTGAGACGGGAAGCACGATAAAAAATGTCTCACTGAAGTCAATGAGAGAGCTTCCGGTTCCACTGCCTTCTGCTGAATTGCAGGGTAGTTTTAAATCTCTAGTCAAAAGAATTGAATCCAAAAAAGCAAAATTATCTGCAAGTCATAATTCAGCGAGCGCTCTATTTGACTCTCTCAGTCAAAATGCTTTCTCTGGAAGGGTATAGATAAGGAAATCTCCATGCGCCTCAAGTCCGTCAAACTCGCCCATTTCCGCGGCTACCGCGCCACCACCGTGATTCCCATCGACGAAGCCATGACCGGCATCGTCGGTCGCAATGACTATGGAAAATCGACCATCCTAGAAGCCCTGGCGATATTTTTCGACAGTGGCGACGTCAAGGCAGACAAGAGCGATATGAACTGCTTCAGTCTGGACGAAGGCCTTGAGCAGTTCGAGATTGCCTGTGAGTTTGATGATCTGCCTGGGGCGCTGGTGCTCGATGAAAATGCCGCAACTTCCTTGGGGCAGGAGTACCTGCTCAACGCCGAAGGCGCGCTGGAGATTGTCAAAACCTTCAAGGCCATCACCGGCAAGCTGGAGCGCACAGCAATCCGCTGTCAGCACCCTGCGGATGCTGAGTTGGCAACTTTGCTCAGCCTCAAAATGGCCGACCTGAAAAAGCTCGGCGTGCAACTTGGCGTCTCTGAGCAAGTAGCGGATCAGCGGGTGGCCTCTCAATGGCGGCACGCCATTCGTGCGGCTGCGGGACCTATTGCCTGTCAGGAGACGTTGCTCGATGTCAGCAAAGGGCTGTCGACCGACAGTAAATCCATTTGGGAAAAGATAGAGGCCCAGCTACCTACCTTCGCCCTGTTCAAGGCAGATCGTGAGAGCAGCGATGGCGACGCCGAAGCCAAGAACCCGCTGCAGCAGGCGGTCAAGGAAGCTCAGGCCTCGCTGCAAGTTCAGATCAGCGCGCTGGAGCAGCAGATCGAAGCCAGTGTGCTGGATGTCGCCACCCGCACCCTCGACAAGCTGCGGGAAATGGCCCCCGAGCTGGCCAACGAACTGACCCCGCGTTTTAAGGAAAAGCCCAAGTGGACTTTCAACTTCACTCTGGATGGTGAGAACGGCATCCCCATCAATAAGCGCGGCAGCGGTGTACGCCGCCTGATCCTTCTCAACTTCTTCCGCGCTGAGGCGGAGAAGGCCGTAGTGGGCACCCAGCGCAATGTTATCTACGCCATTGAAGAGCCGGAAACCTCCCAGCACCCCGATTACCAGATAATGTTAATTAAGGCGCTATTGGAACTCTCCAACCAGCCCAGCCGGCAGATCATCGTCACCACTCACGTCCCCGCTCTCGCTGGCCTGATGCCTATCGACGGTATCCGTTATGTCACCAAGGACGAAAACGGCATCCCGTTCGTCAAGATGCCGGATAACGATGTACTGAAAGAAGCAGTTGAGAGCCTTGGTGTATTACCCGAGACAGGTATGGAGCGGGCGAAGGCAGTCGTGCTGGTTGAAGGCAAGTCAGACGTGACGTTCCTTCGGCATGCGTCCAATACCTTGAAAGCGGCCGGGCACCTCGAATCCAGTTTGGAAGATGCCAAGATTGTCCCGATCCTTATCGGTGGCTGCGGGAGCGTAAAGCACTGGGTCACCCTCAACCTGGCCGATCACCTCGGGCTGCCCTGGTGCGTGTTTCTCGACTCCGACATCGGCGGCCCCCCTGAGCAGGTCGCTTCGATTGCTAAGCGCAAACAGGAAGTAGAGGGGAGTGGTAGAGCTTTCTATTCGACCCGCAAGCGGGAAATTGAAAACTACCTGTGCCCTGACATGATTGATGTTCAAACCGGGGTAAGGGTGACCTTCACCGACACCTGCGATGCTAAGAAGATCATCGGTCAGGCTGTGCGCATCAAAGCGGATGATGTGATCGATAAGTTATGGCCGCACATGACTGCCGAACAGATCCTCCAGAGCTCGATGTACCAAGTGGGCGCAGAGCAACGCTCGGAGCTAAAAGAGCTGATCGAGAACCTGCTGACTTTGGTCGCCTGAAGTGTGGCTTCCTGATAGTCGAGTTATTCAGCGTGTTGAAGGGCGTCGGCATGAAACTGATCGCTAATTGCATTAACGGGGAACACCTAAGGAACCAGCTTCCTCCTGCAGATGTTGAAGTAGATGGCGTACTGGCGGCAGTGGCTTATGGCAGCAGCGCTTCTGATAACACACAGGATCTGGTTGGCCATTGTGTGGCCAACAAGCTACGGCTGGATCTGTGGATGCGCTATGACCATACCGTGCCTGTTTCAGTGGAGCTACTTCAACGGCTGCTCAAACATCAAAAGGACAATGTCTTCACGCGATTTGTACCGGATTGCTTTCATCCCAAGGTCATCTGGTGGAAGGGCTATGGTGCTTACATCGGCTCAGCCAACCACACGGATAGAGGCTGGCTGACAAATATCGAAGCTGGAGTTTTCCTCACGGAGGATGAGCTAGTCGCCAATAGCATGGACAGACAGCTTGAAGACTTCTTCGAATACTTGCGAGAGCTGGATGTGACCATCCCGATTTCGGCGGAGTACATCGCGGAAATGGAAGGGCTTAATGCCCTTAAGAAAAACATCGATGCCGAAGCCCTAAAGAAACGGAAGCATCCGGTTTGGGGGGGTCCCAGCTTCATACAGAAGAAGGCCGCTCTCGATCGGGGCAAGGAAACCTTCAGGCGCGAGTGGCTGAGTACGCTGGGTATCTTGCAAAGCATCCAGCAACAGATGCCCGGCTACCGCCCGGTCTGGGTCGATGAGGATGTACCAACCGCTTGGCAAGTGGATCAGTTTCTACACGCCTACTACTACAACAAAGTAGGCGAAGGCCTCAGCAAACCCTACGAAGATTACTACGCACGAAATCGAGCTAACCCGCAGTCCGCGGTGAAAGCCGAGCTTGAGTGGTGGAAGAGCTTGACCTCGGCGCCTTCAAACGAAGATGACACCTTCTACCACAGCGCACCAAAAATCCGAGAGCTACTAGACCGAGAAAAAGTCCTAAGCCTGACCGAGGATGAATTCGAAATCCTGTGCAGTAAAACCCATGCAACGATGAACCATGTCATCAAGGTACCCATGTCAGAACTAGGTCGCCCCGATGTTCAGACCATGGATAAAGAGGGGCGTGTGAAACTATTCGCTCACCTCATTATGAAGGCTCGAAATAGCAAGAGTTGGGATATCCGGAAACTTCTGCACTATGTCTTGTATGAGGGCGCTGAGTCAGAGATTTGGGAGCGTATTTACCACGCTGGGCGTGACCCGAACTATGGCATACCCCGCTACGGACTGAACTCTATTGCCGAGGTTGTTGGTTGGGCAAGACCCGAAGTGGTACCGCCTAGAAATGGGCGCACCAGTAAAGCACTGCGTGCTTTGGGATATGACGTGAAAATTTACTGAAAGACTTTAAAGCGCGCTGCCATAGCGATTACCGCAACACAGTTGAGGAGTTGAGTAATTGATTAGCCACGCCTTGAAGCACGCGGCATTACTGACTACCAGCTCGCTCGATTGTGGCGCGCCGTTCGAGAATGTTTGTGAGCTTGACGGCCCGTCACAATCGATGGTGCTGGATGAAATACCGAAACCTAATTGATGCCAGTAGAGCACTGAAAAACAACTGCTGATAAAACACATAAGACGCTTTTGGCTAGATGCTAACCGCGCATTTCAATTGCACCAGAGTCTATAAGCCATGCGTATTACTGAAATATCCCTCACTAACTTTCGTTCATTTCAATCGACGCAAACTCTCCCGCTGGCACCGGTGACCTTGATGTTTGGCCCGAATAGCGTCGGCAAAAGCTCGGTGCTGATGGCACTGTTTTATCTGCAGCAAATTTTGGCCAAAGGACACTGCGACCCGCAGCGCATTGATGTGTTGGGCGAGAAGCATATTGGAGGCTTTGCCAGCTTGGTGAATGGTGGCGATCTGAACAAGCGCATAGTCATCAAGCTGCATGTCGGAAAAGCCGACAGCATCGGCTCCGGTTACAACCAGCTGTATGAGCTGATCAACGAAGATTTTGGCCTCACTGTCGACAGCCCAACAGCCGACACCGCACGCTTTGCCGTGGAGCTGCATATTGCCTGGTCTAAATCAGCCGAAACTGCCTATGTGGCCTGCTACAAAGTCTGGTTAGACGACACCTTGATTGCAGAGCTGACCAGCGATGCAGGAATGAAGCAGCCGGTGCTGGCCTGGCTCAATTACCAGCACCCCGCTCTGTTAACGGTGGGGGATGCGACCGAAGCCGCTGAACGCGAGGGCGATGGCTTTGTGAGTACACTGCATGAACTGCTAAATGCTCATCGCCCCACCCAGCTGTGCAGCCGCCGCGATTCCTGGCACGGCCCTGAAATGACGTTTACTCACGCCGAGCTGGGGTTCAAGGGCTTTGCAGGCGCGTTGCCGGTGTTGGGCAAACGATTGGAAAGCACCTTTACTCATGACGACCCGCGTATAACCACGCGACTGCATGAAATTCTCTCGGATGTGTTGGTAGCCCCGCTGGATAATCTGCTGACACTGCTTAATCAAAGCTTGTGCATCGGCCCTTTGCGCATGGTGCCCGACTCCTTGCGCCAGCCTAATCCTTACCCCGAGCAAAAGGACTGGTACAGCGGCGCTGCAGCCTGGGATGTGATCAGCTCTCACAGCCGGCAGCATAAGGCACCCGCTTTGCTGGCCGAGATCAACTATTGGATGCGACATCTCGGCCTCGGTTATTCACTGCGCGCTAAATCGGTGGTGAGCAAGGTTGTGTATACCGGCAGTGACGACAGCATGGGCGACTTACGCGCCATGCTTGATACGCTCGGGGATACGATTGAGATCAACCTGAGTGGCTCCGATGAGGATGGGAATCCATCAGACCAACGGGTACAGATCGACCCGCAAAAACTTAAAGCGATATTGCAAGAGCTAGCGCCTGAAAGCACGGCACCCAAGGGCGCGGTAATTGATCAGGTGCTGAATCAATGGGGGCTTTGGGATGAAGCGCGGCAATGTGAGGTAGCCTTTACCGAGGTAGGTGTTGGCATTTCACAATTATTTCCGCTGATGGTGGCCGCTGTGGTGGCACGCCAAGGTCTAGTGACCTGCGAGCAGCCAGAGCTGCATGTGCACCCACGGATCCAGGTGGGCATAGGTGATTTGCTCACCCAGGCGAATCGCCAATGCAGCTTCCTGATCGAGACTCATAGCGAGCATCTGATTTTGCGGATTTTGCGGCGTATTCGCGAAAGCACTGAGGACGAACTGCCAGATGGCATACAGCCGCTGGCACCTGAGGATGTGTCGATCATCTACCTAGACACTGCAGCAGGCGGAGTAAAGGCCACGCGTATTGAAATTGATCGTTATGGCGAGTTCACCAGCCGATGGCCAAGTGGCTTCTTCGCTGAACGTGGCGAGGAGTTGTTCTGATGCATGCGCTGTTTGCGATTGAGCCTCAAGCCATTAACAACTGGCACGACCTGCGCTATGCGCTAGAGAAATTCGGATACAGCAAAGGTTTGCTGATTGCACGCTTTCCAAAAACCTGGATGCGCTTGGTAATGGAAGGCTGTCAACGTAACGGCTTGGGGGATATGGAGCTCAAGCGTATCGAGGAAAAACTGCGCCAGGCCAAAGACGACCGTCTGGTGCGTATGGGACTGCCCTACTCAGGTGATGATTGGCTCAGCAATGCCAAAACCGATGCTGTGCGCACAAGCCTATCAGGCATATTGGTGCGTGATAATCACCATACAGAGCAATTCCATTGCTTGGCAGAAACCGATGAAACACTCTTCGAGGACCGTCGAGATGTACAGATTAAGCGTAATGCAAAAGCCTTAGCAGAAGCGGCACGCTATGTACTGCACAGCGCGGATCGCATTATGTTGGTTGACCCATATTTTCAGGCTAGGCCTAAGTGCTGCAAGGTTCTGGAGGCGATGGTCAATCTTTGTCGCGAGGAGGGACATCGCTTAGTTGAAGTGATCGTCTTTACTGCACAAAGCACAGATGAGCGTAGCGTTGATCGTATTGCTGCCGATTTTGAAAGGATGCTCGAAGGTGTAATCAAGCAGGGTGTTTGTCTACGAATTCATTTATTGCCTGACGCTGCTTTAGACCTAGACTTTCATGCTCGGTATGTTGTCAGTCCACGCGCAGGATTACGCTTTGATCGCGGGTTTGTTGAGCCCACTGATCATGATGAACGAGAACATCTTACAGATGTTACCTGTTTGGATAAAAGTCGCGTTAATGACCTGAATGATCAATTTCAGGAAAGTGGAGACGTCTTAGCTAATGCTAAGTCTATTATTTTGCCGTCAAAATAGTTGTGGTTAAGTCGTGGCAAAAATTATTCCTGATATTGAAAAAGCAAAGCTATCCAAACAGCCGCCTACGGAGGGCGAGCTATTTCTGCTCAATTACTTTGAAGCAAGTTTTGATCCTGACGCTGAAGTTTACTTTCAACCCTGCTTTAATGGCGAGCGGCCCGATATAGTAATAATAAAAAAAGGTGTTGGCATAATCATTGCTGAAGTAAAGGACTGGCATTTAAAAAACTACAACGTAAATAAAAACAATCAATGGCATTTAGCAAAAAACAATGCATTATTGAGATCGCCCTTCGCACAAGCATTTGCCTACAAAAAAAATCTTTTCGAAGTCCACACAAACGGCCTGCTTGAAAAAAGTATGTCCAGCGAAACCTTCTACGGCCTTATAAAGGTTTGCGTATACTTTCATAACGCCTCAAAAAGCGATATCGCAAAATTATACGAACCTGCATTAAATGAATTACGATACGAAATAGAAGAAAACGATAAAAAATTTAAAGATAAAAAAATTGAACATGACCAATATGATAAAAAACGGGTATACCTTTCAGGCAAGAAGAAAAAACTTGACCGTGATACAGGGCAAATAGCGATCACGCAAGATTCACTGAAGAGAATTGCATTCTCCGGTGGAAGGCAAAACCCCCTATTTGAAGAAAGTGTTTATACAGAGCTGATGCGCTTGCTTCAGCCTCCATATCATTATGCCAATGAAGGCAAGCCAATAGTCTATACACAGACCCAGTCGCGACTCACCGAGAGCGAAGCAAATGCTCGCGCAAAAATATGTGGGATCGCCGGCTCGGGAAAAACTACAGTACTCGCAAAGCGAGCGGTAAATGCGCATAGAAGGCATGGCGACTCAGTGTTGATATTGACATTTAATCTGACTCTTCGAATGTTTGTTAAAGACAAGATAAATGAGGTTCGTGATGATTTCGACTGGGGCAGCTTTCACATAATCAATTACCACAAGTTTATGACCATTGCACTCAATGAGGCCGGGATCAACATTCATGCACCGCAAGAGACTGAGGGAGATGATGGTGACGCTGCAATGGATTACCTTGAAAAAAATTTCTACTCGAATGTAGATATATTTGATGAACACGACACAATAAAATACAAAACTATTTTGATTGACGAGGCTCAAGATTACAAACCTGAATGGCAAACGATAATTAGAAAATACTTTTTGGATGACGATGGCGAAATGGTTCTGTTTGCTGATGAAAAGCAGAATATTTATGACCGGTCTATCGATGATGAGAAAAAAGTCCGGACGATTTCTGGCTTTGGGCGATGGCAGAAACTATCAAAAAGCTTTAGATACAAAAAGGACTCTCCCGTATTGCAACTAGCCAATGCATTCCAGGAACAATTTCTTTCCGAGAAATATAACTTTGAGGGAGATGAATCCTATCAGCACTCAGCATCCTTGTTCGGTGTTAGCATTGTAAGCAAATGGCATATAGAAAAGTTAAATGAAACTGCCAAATTAATTATTTATATAGCTCAGAGGGAGAGAATACATCCGAACGATATTGCAGTTGTACACTCAAAAGAAGACGTTTTAAGAAAGTTAGATTTTATCCTCAGGGAGGGCCCTGACCATCAGGAAAGGACCATTACCACATTCGCCTCCGAAGAAGAGGCCAAGATAGTCCGAGCTAAAAAACTTGAGCCTAAAGCCACGAAAGAGCTATTACGCAAAATCGGAATAAAGCGTAAGCAAGGGTTTAATCTAAACAGTGGAGTTATGAAGCTGACAACCATGCATAGCTTTAAAGGCTTTGAGTCTCCGACGATTTTTTTATTGATAGATGAATTCGACGCTCCAGAATTAATTTACACTGGACTCACAAGAGCTAAAGAGAACATAATTATTTTGCTAAACGATGGCAGCCGATATGAAAGCTTTTTCAAACGTTACCTACAGGAAATTATTCCATGAATTCATGCGCAATATCATATGGCGATGGGAAACCAGCACCTCCCATTGTCTGCCGCGAAATAATTGAATTACAAAGAGCTTCAAATAAAATCGCAAGAACAATTACAAAAAAATTACTGGACTCACATAGCTTTGATTTTTCTATCAGCATTTCACCAACAATTGTTAGGTTTGTTGTAGCTTACGGAATTAAAAATAAGCCCGATGGAGTTGTTGAGCTAAACTTTGTTATTGGCGATCCAATTGATGACGCAAAATGGATAAAAGAAGTAGCCAATCGAGTTATTGCGACCATTAGATCTGACGAATCCGAATTATACATTTATAAAATTGTCGACGAATTATTAATTGATAGCAATGATGGATCTACCATTTATCAGTATCGATAGAGCAATCAAGATACAAATATTAATAAATTTAGCGCTCAGATAAAAGCATAGAAATCACTTCCCATTGCTCCAATCCCCGCATCAATTAAGATATTCAGACCACGCCAATTAAAAGGAGCATCCTCATGGCCCGAGGCATAAACAAAGTAATTCTAATAGGAAATGTTGGCATTGATCCTGAAACGCGCCATCTGTCTAACGGCAATCAGATCACTTCGATAATGCTGGCGACCACTGACAGCTGGAAGGACAAGCAATCAGGGCAGCAACAAGAACGGACTGAATGGCACCGTGTGGTTTTCTTCGGAAAGGTTGCAGAAATTGCTGGCCAGTATCTGAAGAAAGGCTCCCAGTGTTACATCGAAGGCCGAATTCAGACGAGGGAGTGGGATAAAGACGGCATCAAGCGCTACACCACCGAGATCGTGGTCGACATGAGCGGCACCATGCAGTTGCTGGGTGGCCGAGGAGATAGCCCTGGTGCGATATCACATTCTGATAATGAACCATTCAAAGCCAAAGACAGCATGAATACTCAGCCCAAGCAGCAGAGCCCAAGTGGCTGGCCCGACGATGATTTCGCCAATGATCTGGACCGAGTTCCTTTCTAGGCAGCACTCGACATTCCTGATATTTGATTAGCTATGAATTTTCAATTCAGTATGCGGCTAGACTGATCCAGTTGGCTCCCGCTGGGAGGCGGATTTAGATGGCTCTTCGTTATCCTTGGAACAACCGAAGGCCATGGGGAAAAGTTAAGTACGATTCCTAACTGCCCCGGCCGTTTATATGGCGAGGGTGTTTGACCAGTGTCAACAAGGTGTACCGCACTATGGTGCGATCATCGGCCTTGACGACCTGAAAGCCAACTTGGCTGTCAACTGCCTCCCCGAAGACTTAGCCGCCTACCAGCCAGATCAATTCGAAGCCTTCCTGACCGAATGCCGCCGGCTCATGGCGCAGAAGATCAAGCAGTATTATCAGGGGCTGTGAGGGCTGGAGAGCTGGGAGCTGACTGGGTTGCGCACATAGAAAGGGTATACAGGGGACGAATATGAAGAGCAGTGAGCTGATGCAATCCATGCTCGAAGGGATGTCTCCGATGCCCGGCTTACCACCATGCTTGTACTACATGATGCCGTTAGAGAATTTCCAGACCGTTCGTAAGCATGGCCTTGTGTCACGCAGTACTGCGATAGAAAAGGGTCTTCACGTTCAGGACTACTCAGACCAAGAGGTGCAGGCCCGGCGCGCCCGCAGATACGAACCGATTTTTCAGCGCTGTTTGCATGATTACGTTCCGTTATACCTGAATCCGAGAAATCCCATGCTGTACAGTCTCCGCGATCAGGCTGCTGATCTGGTGGTGCTGGGGCTTTCGCCAAGTCTTTTGGATTACCACGATCAGCATTGTTTTACGGACGGCAATGCAGCCAGTGAACTGACATTGTTTGCAAAAGATCCGTCAGTTATCGAGCCTTCGCTACAGGCACTCAAGGCTGCTTACTGGAACGATGTGCCGGATGGTAAGCGTCGACGCTGTGCTGAGGTGCTTGTAGCTCCCAGTATTGCCCCCGGATTTATCGAGGTTGCGATCTGCTCAAACGCAGAGACAGCAGCGGCTGTTAACGACTCAGGACTTAACCTGGATGACAGATTGATTGTCGATCCGGGCTTCTTTTTTGCCGGGGCTATTAGATGAGTAATCTCGCCGTAGTCACGGGCAATATTTTTCGCTCGCGCGCCCAGACATGTGTCAACACTATTAACTGCGTTGGCGTGATGGGTGCCGGCATCGCATTTGAATACCGCTTGCGCTATCCGGAAATGTTTCAGCAGTACCGTCTTCTGTGCGAACAAGGGCAGATTGCTATTGGGAAGTTATGGATTTTCAAGGCAATGGATCGTTGGGTTTTGAATTTTCCGACCAAGAAACATTGGCGCTACCCCAGCCAGGAAGACTTCCTGCACGCAGGTCTAGAGAAGTTTATGAGCACCTACAAGTCTCGCGGGATTAGCTCTGTTGCCTTCCCGCTCTTAGGGGCTCAGATGGGAGGGCTATCAGCTGAACGCTCGCTGGAAATCATGCTGGATCACCTCAGCCCTTGCGCGATTCCGGTTGAAATTTACCATTATGACCCTTTTGCTCCAGATGATCTGTACGAAGCGTTCAAAAACAGATTTCTCGAACTCAGTGACGAGCAGATTAAAGCCAGCAGTGGTTTGCGCTCTCAGTCTGTCGAGGCAATCAGAAAGGCTCTTGCAGACGAGCGCGTCTGTCAGCTGAATCAGCTATTGAAATTCGAGGGGATCGGAGACAAGACTCTGGAAAAGGCTTACAGCTTTGTCACGCAGTTATTAAGGGGCTCTGATCCTGAAACGCCGGCGCAGGCTTCCTTGCTCTAACCGTGGTTAGGCATCAACGCACCAAGATAAGGAACCTTGCATTAGAGTAAGAATTGTAATGCGCATAAAGGATGTCGACCCAGCGATATTAAACCTAACTTATTGATTAATATGAATTTTTATAATTGGCATGCATTTCGCTGTAGCTCTGCGCAAACCCAACAAGGAAATTACAGATGTCTGAACTTAGAAAATTCCAAGCACAAAATGCCCGCCCCCTGCCGATCATCGTATTGGCCGACACAAGCGGCAGTATGTCGGTCGAAGGCAAGATCGAAGCCCTGAACAAGGGACTCAGTGACATGATTCAAAGCTTTGCCAGTGAAAGCCGTTTGCGCGCAGAGATTCAGGTCAGCGTGATCACTTTTGGCGGCAGCCAGGCGCAGTTGAACCTTCCGCTGACCCCAGCTCATCAGTTACAGAGCTTCACGCCCTTGGCGGCAGAGGGCATGACTCCGCTGGGGGGGGCTCTGTCGCTGGCCAGCGAGATGATCGAAGACAAGGACTGCATTCCTGCCCGCGCCTATAAGCCTGTGATTGTGTTGGTCTCTGATGGCCATCCCAATGACGACTGGCGAGGCCCCTTTGCCCGCCTGATTAACGGCGAGCGGTCTTGCAAAGCCACGCGTCTGGCAATGGCAATTGGTTCTGACGCGGATGAGTCCATGCTCAGCGACTTTGCTAACGATCCTGAAGCGCCGCTGTTTCATGCTGACAATGCCCGGGATATACATCGATTCTTCCGCGCCGTAACCATGAGTGTCAGTGCCCGCAGCCAATCAGCCACCCCCAACCAATCAACACCCTTACAGATTCCTAGCTCAGACGACCAAGACTGGGAATTCTGATGCGCTTGCTGGCAGGTGGGGCCTCCGTGCAAGGCCCCGCACATCAATTGGATGGATCCCCAAACCAGGATGCTCTTTGTGTTAGCGGCCTGCGTGGCGGATGGTGCATTGCTGTGGCTGACGGGCTCGGCAGCCGCTCGCGAAGCCATCTGGGCTCTCTCAAAGCTGTCCAGCTGTTCAGACAACTAGCCCGTCAACAGCAAGATATTTCTCATGGATCGGTTACCCCGGCTTTACGTGACGCCTGGCTGTCTCACTTTGGCGAGCCCTTCCGGCTCTATGAAACAACGTGCCTGTGGGCCCGAGTTAATGACAGCGGCCAAGGCATAGCAGGTCAAATCGGCGATGGATTGTTACTCGTTAGAAGTCAGGGTGTGTTCAGGGTCATTACAGGGCAGCGTTCTGGCTTTGGCAACCAGACCAGGACCTTGGCGCAGGCAGCAACTGGGGCTGACTGCAGTATCGACTTCGACCTGCGCCTTCCGGGTGACGGCGTTTTAATGATGACGGACGGCATCTCTGACGACTTGATTTCAGAACAGCTGGAGCCTTTTTTTGAGGCGATTTATCAGCGTCAGTTACGCGCCAGTAAGCGCTGCATGCGCCAGTGGCTGTTACGAGAACTCCATGGCTGGACCACGCCACGCCATGGTGACGATAAGACTATCGCTGGAATTTTCAGAACGGATTGAAGCAGATGACCCCGACTACAAACGCCCAAAACAAGCGCATGGTGCAGGACACGAAAGGCTCATCTTACGAGCTTCGGGGGGAAATGAGCCGGGGCGGACAAGGCATCGTGTACCGTACTCAGTACCCCCAAGTCTTGATCAAAGGCTTCACCAATAAGGATCAACGGGCCCGCTTGCGCTGGCATCAACATATCGCCTGGTTGATTCGTCAGGATCTTAGTGATCTGAAACTGGCAAGACCTCTAACGCTGCTGGCTGAGCCCCGCTTCGGCTATGTCATGGAGCTAATGGACGGCCTGGTTCCGCTGCAAAGCCTGTTCGATAGTTTCATCACCGCTGAAGATGAGGCAGCCGCCGATTATGTCCGCCAAGGTGGTCTACGACGCCGAATCCGCATCTTGAGCCAGCTGGCCCGAACACTGAACCAATTGCACTCCCGCGGGATGCTTTACGGAGATCTGTCTCCAAGCAATATCTTTGTTTCAGATGACCCTGGTCATGCAGAGACCTGGTTAATTGATTGCGACAACATCAGCCTCGAGTCGCACAGCGGTTTGACCGTACATACAGCGGACTATGGTGCGCCGGAAGTAGTCCGCAGTGATTCATTGTTGTCCAGCCTGACTGATATTTGGAGTTTTGCGGTCATCGCCTATCAGTTACTGACCCATAACCACCCTTTCAAGGGCGAGCTGATCAGTGACGGCGATCCCGAGGAAGAGGAGGCGGCACTTCGAGGTGAGCGTCCATGGATTTATGACACTCAGGACGACTCCAATCAGTGTTTCACCAATTTGCCGATCCAGTTGATCGAGCACAGTAAATTACCCGCCCTGTTTAGCCGTTGTTTCGAGCAGGGGCTTCATAACCCGTCAAGTCGCCCAAGCATGGCAGAGTGGCTTGAGGCGTTTACGGAAATTGATGAACGTATTTACTGCTGCGCAAGTTGCGGTGGCTCTACCTTGCTGTCAGCTGAACTAGGCTCTATTAGTGAAGCCTCATGCTTTTTCTGCGATGAACCTACTGATAGTCGGCTGGTGTTGTTCGAAGAGTTCATCTCCTTACCGGCAGAGACCGAGGGCTCTACTAATGCATCTGGGGAGATGATTGCGACTGGTCGCATGGTATGGCTGCAGCCTGGTGTCGAAATTGAGCTAAAGCGCTTGATGCCAACCTTCAGCTACGACCGCTGGCCTTCAGACCATGTCCGTATTGAATACAACGCTCAGGGACTGGGAATTCACCCGCTGCCCAGGAGCAAACTGCATATTTCACGCGGAGCTGTGAAAAAGCCGATAGAGCGCTACCAAGGGCTCAAGGAAAGTTTACGCGGGCAGCATGAAGAGCCCTACTGGATTTACATTGGGGAGCCTGAAAAATCCAATCTCGATGCTGTAGCGCTTGGAAAATCTTATGTGATTTGGCAATTCAGGTGGTGATGGCATATGGAGCTTAAAGAATTCCCCATGCTGTCCGTGGATGTGCTGGCTCTTTCAACCAAAGAGTCTATAGACGGCTTTTTAACAGGACAGCCGATTTCTCTCCAAAGCTACCAAGATGAATGGCTTGCTGTTCAGGGCAACGAAAGTATCAAAGTGAAATGCTCTGCGGTAACACAAGATTTGTTTAGCAGGCTGGTGCTTCGAGATCAGGTGCGCTGGCTACTAACCAGTAAGGAGAACACCAAGCAGAGTAGCAAGCTGCTGGTGCAGTACTGTGCACCTGTTGAAGTGACAGCCATGCAGCTTGAGATTGGGGTCGATGAGCTGATTGCAGACGACCTCTACAGCAAGCATGAAATCCGGGATAAGAACCTAGCCTCGGCCTGCCAATGGTTAACAGATCAGTTCCTTGTGAGCGGCCTTGCCGAAGGCAACTGGCTGACGGTTGCCCGTTTCAGTAATAGCGCCACGAAAGGAGGCTTCCAAATCCTTGGCAAGGGTTGGCGTGCTGATGTTGAGCAACAGCAGAACGGCGGGCTTCTGATCAAACGCATTACGCGTCACTCGCGTCGAGACGGGGCCTTCTCATTACTGATCGGCCAATTCGAATTTCGGGATGTCTCTGTTGCGACGGTTCTCAATAGTCCCAGCCAACAAGCCTTGCTGAATGCTGCGTTGCGAGACAGTGCCACTTATCTGGAGCTGTGGAATCTCTATAACGACAAGGAGTGGAAGAGCGCGTTAAAAAAGGCAGAAACCTTACGCTCACTTCGCTTCGTTCAATGGGAGGGTATTGAAGAAGGACGTGAGAACGTATGGCGCCTGACTCCGAAATCTCAGGACGACTACCAGGAATTCCGTGACCGTTGGCGAAACCTTGAGCTGCCAGATAACACTCAGGTTGATCTCGGTCTGGAACCCCCAGACTGGGCGGAAGAACTGGCTACGGATGAGACAAATGCCGACCAGAATATTCCGCGCGGCACCATACGTTTTGAACGTGAAGGTGTTGTTTTTAAACCGACTACAACCCGGCGCGGTGTTCGCCTTAAAAAGCCTGATGGCTGGATGTACCTGTCACTGGCCGGAGACAGGACTATCGGTAAAAGGCGCCACGCGGCCAAACAATCGATTGATTCGGGCAAACGACTTCCGCAATTAAAGTGGTTACTGGAAGGCGTGACCGTACCAGCTTCAAGGCGCCGGCCAATTAATGGATTGACGCCATATGCACTGGAAACCTTTAAAGGTGGAAAGCCGACAGAGAAGCAGGCGCTTGCTCTGGATACCGCACTCAATACTCCCGACATGGCCGTCATCATTGGCCCCCCTGGAACCGGAAAGACGCAGGTGATCGCAGCATTACAGCGACGTCTGGCGGAGGAAGCTCAAGACAGGAACATTGCTGCACAGGTTCTGATCAGCAGTTTCCAGCATGACGCCGTGGACAATGCACTGGATCGCAGCGACGTGTTCGGATTGCCCGGAGCGAGAGTGGGCGGTAAGCGCGGAGCGCAGGATGATGGGCCCGTGATTGATCCATGGCTGGATCGTCAGGTCAATCACCTGCAGGAGAAGGTTGCAGAGCAATACAGCAAATACCCCGAATTGGAGCGACTCAGGGATCTATCAACCCAGCTGGCTCTGGCCAGAATTTCCGGTACTTCACCAACCCTTCAAGCCGAGACCTTCGCCAGTATTCTGGACGCATTGCGTGAGCTGAGTGACAACGGCCTCTCGTTGAAACTAGAGCTTGAAAGTCAGATTGAGGACCATATCGAGAACCTGCAAAGGCAGAACCCGGGAACGAAATCGAGTGCGCAGCATGATCAAGCCTTGAGACGAATCCGTGCGTTAAGGGTTGAGAGAAGCTCATTCAACGATGATGGTCCAGATCGCGCCTGGGACTTGTTTAGCTGGTTGAAGCGCGACAACACCTACACGAGTAATGATCTGCTTTCCTTGTTGCAGGATGCAGCGGATAGCACGCAGCCCCCAGACTCCATTTTGCATGATTTGGCAGTCTGGAAAATCCAACTACTCGATCAGTTCATGCCCGATTACCGGCCGGCAGAATTGAGACACCAGGTATCACCTGAGGGGTTGGCGTTGCTTGATAAAATTGATCGCGAACTTAAGGACAGACTTAGCGAGCGAAAGCTTGGCGTGGCCTGGGTACTGGAGCAGCTTGCAGACAGCCTAGAGATGGATCGAGCGGCTGCACTGGCAGTCGTGCACGAGTACTCCATGGTAGTAGGTGCCACTTGCCAGCAGGCAGCAGGCAAGCAGATGGCTAGTCTTAAATCAGTTTCTGGCCTCGACAGTACTGACATTGAGTTCGATACCGTGGTGGTCGATGAGGCTGCCAGAGCCAATCCGCTGGATCTTTTTATACCCATGGCCATGGCCAAGCGCCGAGTGGTGCTGGTAGGTGATGACCGGCAGTTACCGCACATGCTTGAGCCGGACATTGAAGGTCAACTGCAAGAAGAGCATCAACTGACTGAACTTCAGTTGGTGGCCTTCCGTTCCAGCCTTTTCGAGCGCATGCGCGTGAAGCTGCAGGAGCTTGAGAAAATAGACAACATTCGCCGCGTAGTAATGCTGGATACCCAATTTCGCATGCATCCACTGCTCGGTGAGTTTGTCAGTAAGCAGTTTTATGAAGCCGTGGGCCTTGGCCAGATTCACTCTAAGCGATGCGCGGATGATTTCGCATTTTCAGAAGACTTTCTTAGTGCTCTTGGCCCGCTGGCATCCAACTATCGTGACCGGGTTTGCCAATGGATTGATGTGCCCGCCTCTCAGGGTAAGGATCAGCGCAGGGGTACAAGTCGGATAAGAGAGATTGAGGCAGAACGCATCGCGGATGAGGTAGTCAGGCTGCTGAGGGCAGGAGGCGATGGCCTTTCGATCGGTGTGATTACCTTCTATGCACCCCAGCGAGATCTGATCATGGAAAAGCTTTCTGAGCAGCGCATTGACGAGATGCCGCTGATGGAGTTGCGGAACGGTGCATACGAACCCCATGAGCATTTCAGATGGGCCCGAAAAGTACGCGGGGATGGTTCTGTCAGTCTGGAAGAAAGATTGCGGGTGGGCACAGTCGACGCCTTTCAGGGTAAAGAGTTCGATGTTGTGCTCCTGTCCTGCGTTCGGACCTATAAGCCTTCAAAGCCAGGGCAGGAGAGCGACGATACCGCAGCCCGCGAGAAACAACTTAACCGGCAATTTGGATTTTTAAGGTTGCCCAACAGGATGAACGTGGCCATGAGCCGTCAACGGCAAATGCTGATCTGTGTCGGCGATGCAGCATTAGCCACGTCGGCTGAGGCGCAAGAGGCAGTACCTGCGTTGGCAGCATTCCATCAGATGTGCGGAGGCGCGCATGGCAGCCTTCGTTGAGTCCGGCATGTTTCTAAAGTTTGGTTCAAAACCGAGAGGCAAGATAAGGGCGGTGCTTTGGCCGGTACTGGTGCATCGCGTTTTGTATCCGGACATCAAACGGACGTCATTGAATCTATTGCAACGCGCGGTGCTTGGTTTGATTCGTGCCAAAACAGTACGCGCAGATGATCTTGCCTCGTTAACTGGTCTTCACCTCAACCTGATCAAGTTGATACTGGCGCAGGGAGTCAGTAACGGGTGGCTGGTTGATAACGCTGATGAACTGACACCCAACGGTAATAAATTGCTGAATGACGAGGATTTCGACGAGGCCAATATGAAATCCGGCTATTTGCTGCAGGATGCGCTAACCGGACGGTTCTGGCCTCGTTTTGTTGTACAGCTTAGTCAAATGGAGCCTATAGACCAACTGGCCCGCTTCCCCGAGTTCGTGGAAGAGCGAAAAAAAGGCAAAAAGATCAGCCCCTTCATGCTGGCTGCCAAGCGTACAACGCTGCCCGAACTCGACCATGAGTCTTTGATGCTTGTCTACCGTGATTACCGTGAAGATTATCGCGCGAGCCAGCAGTTGGGACAGTCGGCTCATTTGCCAGAGCAAATCAGCTTGCAGGGTGTTCAGCGTCTGGATGCCTCGACTCAGCCGGCCCGTGTTCTTGTTTGGGTGTCAGCCGATGAGGACGGGTTGGGACTTTGGTCGGTCAAGGACCCCTTCGAGTTCCGAGGCAATGCATGGTGGTTGCAAGAGACACTTATGCAGGCAATTGAGGATCATCCACACCTGCTCGCCCATCTTGAGTCGCTGGTAAGCATTCCGCGAATCGATAACCAGAGTGTTGAGCAATGGCTGGAAGCACTGCACAAACAGACTGAGCTTCAGGTGTTGATTGAATACCCTTGGGTTGAACGCCAGCCCGATATCAAAAGGCATCTGGCTGCATTGCTGGTGCGAAGGGAGAAACTGCTGCAGGGCGATACCAGTCCGCAAGAGTTAGATGCCGCACTGGTGGAAAGTCAGAAATTGCTGGAAGTGCTCATGCAATGGCTGATTCGTGCTTATCCGGCTGACGTAGGGCTGTTACCAAGTCAGCAAAGAGCCGACTACAGGCTTAATCAGAGGATTCTCAATGCGTTGCAGATTCCTGCATTAACTGTGGGCGTGATTAGTTTACTGGCAAGGCAGAAGCTTGATCAGGTGATTCGAGCCTGCTCCAAACCAGTCTCTTCGCTCAAGGCTCTGCTATTTGCTGCCGTCATGGGAACGTTCAATGAACCTGGACACCCGTTCAAGGTTATGGGCCCTGCTGAATTGCAGCTTGAGAAGCTGCTGGATCTGGCGGACCTGCGGAATCAGAGCAGCCATGCCCAGAGCAGTTTTACTGGAAAAGAACAAACCCAACTCACGGAGCGTATGGCATTGGACAGTATCCAGTTCGCCCTGAGCTTCACCGCACAGTTTAAGGAATGGATGTAATGGGTAAGAAGAGCGCGAATAAGTTTGGCCCTCAACAGGTGCCTGTAGCTGCTACGGTAGTGCCACGTCCTTCGCTGGAGAAGCAGCTACATACTTGGGAAGCTTCATTTGAGAGCGCCTCCAAGGTTTACCAGTCGTTCGATATGAGCATGGACATCCATGTGGAACAGGACTGGTTACGCAGTGTTCTTGAAAGGTTTCAGGCCGATGGGGACACTGATCTAGCACGCTGGATTGAGCGATTCGCAGATTTCAGCAAAGAGTTGGTTAAGTTCAAGGATCGTTTACACGAGGAGTCCGCAGAACGCTGGGAGCAGGCAAACAGCCTAGTCGCCGGTATCGGCGCAAGGGAGCAGATACTTGCCGTGCAACAGGACACGTTCGAGGCGGGAAAAGCAGCCTTTGACGATGCAAAGGCTGCTTTAGTCGCCGAGCAAGCACAGTTGGCCCGCAGAAAATCAGAACTGCTGGATGCCGAGCGCTCACTGAAATTGCGTGAAGCTAACGCTCAAGCCGGTTTTGTTGAACAGAATGAACAGGCATTACGCCAGCTTGAGGAGCGTCAACATCAACTTATCAAGCAACAAGAAGGCTTCCTGCAAGACGTGCAGGATGAAAAGCGCAAGCTTGATTCCGAATTAGCACAAGCTGCCCGGCGCTTGGCTGAGATCAAATACAGCTGCTCCGAGGAAGAGTCTGAGCGCATAAAGCGGCTTGATGATCGTGAACATGAAATCAAGCAGAGCAAGATGGAGCTTGATCGTGCGCGCAGTCGACAGGATCGAGAGTGGGCTGATATCAAATCTGCAGAGGCCAGCCTTGAACATCGTGTTGCAGCTGAAATTGAAACGGAGCGTGCCAGCCATGAGCATGCATTAGCAAAGCTCGAACAGCAGCGTGACAACGCATGGAAAAAGGCAGAAGCCCTCAAAGACAAGCTGTCGAATATGCAGGAGCTGGCCCAGGTACTCGGCGAAAGATCTGCGGCCGATATCCTTGAGGAACTTGATGTTCTGAAGCATGACAACGTGACGCTGAAACGTAGTTTTGAGCAGTCGGATACTTCAGAGCTGCAGCGGGAACTCGACTACCTTCGCAGCAGCAAGGCTGATCTGGAGCGTGATCTTTCTGTGATCAGGCCCGAGCTGGATGAGTGCCGGCGCGAATTGAGCAGCAAACGTGTTGCTTCGACTGAACTTGAGGCGGTGGCGCGGGAAAAGCGCGTGCTTGAGCAACACAAGAACACACTAACTGTGCATATTGATGATCTGGAAAGCCGGATCGACCAACTGACCAATGCCCAGAAAACTCAAACGCCGTTCCCGGCCATGTCTCTGATGGATGCTGAAAGGGAATACCGGGCAAGTATGGAGCTTGAATCCGTACCAGGACTCAAACAGTTTGCAGAAGAGTTACAACACCGAATTGCCAGTGCAGAAAAGCCTGTCGAGTTGTTTTATCCACTTGAAGATATTCGCTTACTGCTTGGCGGCTTGGCCATGAGTCAGCTACATGTGTTTCAGGGAATTAGTGGTACGGGCAAAACCAGTCTGGCAAAGGCCTTTGCCAAGGCCATGGGAGGTTTCTGCACCGATATTGCTGTTCAGGCAGGTTGGCGTGACCGAGACGACTTGCTCGGCCATTACAACGCCTTCGAACGGCGTTTTTATGAGAAGGATTGCCTGCAAGCTCTTTACAAGGCTCAAACGCCGCGCTGGCGAGATACCTGCAACGTGATTCTCCTTGATGAGATGAATCTCTCGCGCCCAGAACAATACTTTGCAGAATTCCTTTCGGCCCTAGAGAAAAACAATCGGGATGAACGCCTGATCAGCCTGGCAGAGACGGCCATGCCCAATGCTCCAATGATGTTGCGGGAAGGGCGCAAAATTCTTGTGCCCAACAACGTTTGGTTTATCGGAACCGCCAACCATGACGAAACTACAAACGAGCTTGCAGATAAGACCTACGACCGTGCGCATGTGATGACCCTGCCCAAGCAGGACCACAGTTTCACTATCAAGCACTACGATCCTGCTAGCTTCTCGTATACCTCTCTGAACAAGGCATTCGACGAGGCATGCAATAAACACCGCCAAGAAGTCGGTGATCTGCTGAAATGGCTCAGTGAGGACGACCTGACCGCGCGACTTGAAAAAGATTTCGGGCTAGGCTGGGGTAATCGCTTTGAGAAGCAAGCGAAGAGATTTATTCCTGTGATCAAGGCGGCGGGGGGCTCCGAGGGAGAAGCTCTGGATCACCTGTTGTCCACGCGTGTCATGCGCAAGGGTAAGGTTACCGGCCGTTACGATGTGAGCCTTGATGCTCTGAAAACGCTACAGGATGCATTGCTTTCGTTCTGGGATGCCTCCGGTCTTGATGGTGTGCCAGAACGCTGCAATCAGCTGCTGGAAGTCGACATCCGCCGCCTAGAAGGCGTTAGCTGATGTGGCTGGACCGACTGACAGGAAAGCCGCTGCGTGACCTTCCGGAAAAGGTTGAGCCTGGTCGATATTGGGCAGGCTCAACCGGGCTGACACTGAATGGCCATACGCCCAATTTCTCGGGCATTTTGGTAGAAGATGAAGGGCAGCGGTGCCAGCTAAATGATCAGGTTCGGTCGTTCGTCCTGCCAAGCCAGATTGATGTTGCAAGCACCGAGCTTTTGTTCAAGGCAATATCCACGCTCGATGCTTATCATCAGCAGGCCGACGCACTGATATCCCCGCTTATGCCAGCTGCGATTGTCGATGATCAAGGGCACCTCCAGCCGTTCGAGGAGCAGTTGCTGGAGGTCGTAAGTAAAGGTCATTTGCATCGAATTTCCCAACACCCCCGGCTGGACATGCACTATGAGGATGAAGTCACGGATATTGCTCGCGCTCGGAAGCTTTCCAAAGGAGCACTGGTGCATCTTGCGTCCCACTCGGAGTGCTGGCAGCGTCAAACACTCAGTGGAGTTATCCCCAGAAAGGTTATGGCCCGATTCAGCCAGGACGATTTCGGTATCTATGAAAACCGAGTATATGCAAGGCTACTAGACAAGATTGACAGATATCTTCGAGTCAGACTCTCAACCCTTAGCAGCTTGCATGCGACCCTTGAACAAGCGATGGAGTTTTACAAATCTGCAGACATAAACCATCGACTTGCCCACGCGGTATGTGATCTATGGGGCATGACCTTTGGAGATCAGATTAAGACCAGCAATGCTTCTAATCTTTTGAATAAATCACTGGAAGAGCTGCAGAAGCTTCACAAAACCATACGCCAGTTGCAGCAAAGTGGTCTGTATACGTTGGTTGATCGCAACGCCCGGGTCGAAAGCGCTCTTCATCGCACAAATATTCTTAGCCATGACCCTGACTACAGGCATGTGGCGACGCTATGGGACCTTTTGGGGCGAACCCAGGGGAGTGTCGTTGTTACTGCCGAGGAACGTTTCAGGAAGAATCAGCAACTTGCCCAGGCATATTCGAGTTATACGGGCCTTGTAATACGCAGGGCACTGCAGCCTTATTTGGGCGGAAATAAACAGGGTATATGGGGTGGCAGAACTCTACAGCTTCGCCAGAGTGGTCTGGAGTGGGAACTACTGAGTACCGGAGCCGGCTCATCTGAGGATGAAGTGTTACTGACAGTAGTTCCCTGGCTGACAACTGGTACACCCTCTGAGCAAGCAATGCCTGCCAACCGTTTCATAGCCTGGCCAGCGATCGGCCAGGACCTGCCGGAGGATGCTTTTTCTGGGCAATGGGTGCCATTGTCTCCTTCAGACATGTACTGCGAGGAGAGATTTGGATTGCTGATTGATCGCACTCTGCAGCGCCTTTTGTTGGAAAATTATGGCCAGCCGCTGGAGAAAGTGCCGACGGCTGTGCTGAGTCTTGCTGAGGCTTTACCGGCGATTCGCGTTGACCTGAAAGCCAAAACGTTACAGCTCAAGGAAATGCTGGCAGGCGAACCCCTCAATGAGCTCCAAGCGGCATTGAAGTCTGCCAACGCATTACGACTAGGTACTGACTTGCTAAGGTGCAACGAAGACATTATCGCATTGCAGATATGTCCGGTATGCAGGAACAAAGTACGCTTGGTTTTCCAGGATCCTTCTGGCTTCAAAGCAAATTGTGACGAATGTGGGACGGAGCGATATCTGCGAGGCCAGAAGGGCCAGCGTGAATATGAGCAAAAAGTTGCTGGAAAAAGAGATTTCCGGACATTGGGTCGCAGGGGGTGGGCGATGCTCATTGAAACACCCAAACTTGTCGATTAGAACCGCACCTGGCTCACTAGACACTGGCTGCTTCCGGTTGCTCGAAGCACCCAGGGGGTTGTCAGCGCAGGTCTTACAGACTCGGGCCTCAACAGAGAAGAACGACGTCTACTCGTCCCACTGATTGTCGTCATCCAGATCGCGATCTATCCCGCCAGCATCCCGATCCCAGGTTCCATCGTTGTCGGTATCACGGTCTATTCCCCCGGCTCCCTTATCCCAAGTGCCATCGTTATCCAGATCACGGTCGATGCCGCCCTTGTCGTAATCCCAGATACCATCATTATCGGTATCACGATCAATGCCACCCTTTTCGTAGTCCCAGACGCCATCGTTATCGAGATCACGATCCTGGGCTCCGGCGGTCCCTGCAAGCAGCAGAACGACAAGGCCTATGCTGCGTAGACAGATCGGATCCATGATTTTTCCTTTGCGCAGAAATGACCATTGCACACCCAAAACACTGCTGCCTTGGTCGACAGGCAGAGGAACGGTAATGTTGTCATTCTTGACGTATACAGGCTGTTTGCGCGCACAGGTAAAGTTATCGAGCAGGGCCGGGCGGGTGGTACTCATGCCTGCACAACAGGGAAACAGGCATCGCCCCAGAGGGTATTCGGATTGTCCAGCATGATCTCGATCACCAACGGCACCAACTTGCCCAGAAAGCGCGCGCAATCGCGAAGCTGGTCTCGGTTTACCTGACTGCTCCAAGTGGCCCCGCCATGCATCATCTGGTTGCGCAGCACGTAGATGCGGTTGAACACCACCGCAAGGACTTCGGCCGGGTTGCCACCGGCCAAAGCCATGCTGGCTGACCGCTTGCCTGTATCGAAACGGCTCTGCCAATCTTCCGCGCTGATCCGGCCGCGCTGGAACTCCCAGAAGCTGTGAAACACGAAGGGATTATCGAGCAGTACACGGATACTGCCGGAAAACTCGTTCCAGACCAGTTCACTGATCCGGGACTGAGTGTCCAGATCGCAAAGCTTTTTCAGAAACGCTTTGAAGGTCTCTTGCTCAGACAATCGCGAGTTCTCGTCGATCTCTGTGGCATAGGCAGCATTGAAGGCAATCCAGAGAAAGATGAAGCGACTGTCGTCATCTTCACTGCTTTCCGCCTTACCCAGCCAACTCAGGGCGCGGTGCACTCGCAACGCCAGATTTGGGGGATGGTTTTCCCTTTCTTTCCGTTGACGCGCCTTCAGTTCTTCATGTCTCACAGCGTGCTCTTTATCTGGATGCCAGATGATAGGGTTTGGTGGCGAAGTCAAACGGTGACTAGCAATAGCAGCATAGCCTGCAGGACTCTCAGTAAACTCTGACCGAGATCATTACTTACAGGGGCGACTCTTTTTTCTTAAAACCGCCTGATTTTGGGCACTCACTCTCCGCTATTAGGGTATTGGTTCAAAGGAGAGTTCTAAGTCTGGCCTTTTTCACACCCGCCCCATTACCGCCGCTGCATTCGCATCGATGATCGCCACCCCAAATACCAAATCGCTATCGAGCAAATGGCCTGCCCTGCTCGCGCCCTTGCGGCGCCAAAGATAAAGCATCCAAGGTGCAATAAAAACGGGACAGTTTTTTCGACTTCCATGTGGAGTCCGGAATTAGTTGGCCAAAAAAATAACTCGTTTTCTCATGCCATTTTGGGTTGAGAACTTTCCCGCCACACCAAAGAATAAGCCTGTCATTTGACCTAGACATCAGCAGTCAACCGATATACCAGCGCCTAAAGCGATCTAACAATAAGCAACGCTGGCACCAAGCGATCATGAGGTTATGCATGTTTAACGACTGGAAACTATTGGCTGGAAAAATAAGTGACCGTGAGGTATCCAAGCGGTTTGGCATTGGGTCGAGCACCGTACGGCGTTACCGACTTCGTCATGACATTACTACCTACGACCCTCGAAATATTGATATCCCAGAGGCACTAAGAGAGCAACTGGGGACAAGGAGCAATTACCAACTGGCTCAGGATTTCAAAATCCCGACCACCCACATTGCAGACTTAAGAGCCGAAATTGGCGTTCCGGAGCCGAAAGTATTCAGGGCTCCGTTTAAGCCGCTGGAAGAGGGTATCTGGACCGCCGAAACGCTCGCCCTGTTAGGAACGATGCCTGATCCAGCGCTGGCCGACCGCTTAGGCGTCAGCAGCTTTCCAGTGAAGAAAAAGCGACATGAACTTGGAGTCGCGCCATATCAGACTTCTTATCCTGAGATTACAGCTGAGCTTGCCGCAGAGTTTGGCATAAGCTCTGACAGAGCCCTTGCCACGCGCTTAGGGGTATCCGCAAGCTTCATTCGCCGGGCTCGATTGAAGTGGTCGGAAAACCATTAAGCTTTCTGCGACTACGTCCCGCGATACCCTGTGTAATTACCCCTGCATGCCCATTGATTGCGCCCAACTTGACCAATGGTAGAAAAGAAGTGCTACCAGCAACTCACAGCCCGCTCTTGTTTGGAGTTGAACGACTTACCGCTTAATAGCGGCATTGAAGGGAACAAAAACGCAGAATTGGACAAAAATAATCTCGGCCTGTTGTTCGTCGGAAATTATCGAGGCAGTTTTTTACTAAGCCACATCACTCATTCGCGCGATCGGTTAAAAAAAATTCATTTTTCTGAAATTTTTGCTCGAATTTGGGCACTGCAGCTCCGCTATTAAGATAAATCACTCAATAGCGGAGTACATATGCTGGAAATAAAGTTGGCGGAGATTCGGGGGATACATCCAAATTTCGCCCGGGTTGAGCGGGAGCTTGACCTTGCCCCCATTGAAATTCCTGAGCGTGCATTGATACCCCCATCAATGGCGCAGCTCATAAATAGAACATACCCGCTGGTGGTCAGCAGGCATCCAGATTGTTTCTGCATCGGGCAAACAACAATTTATCGTTGGCTGACTGCTTACGCTGCCCCGGATAGCCCGGTCCGATGCATTGTATTGCCAGGAGTAATCGCGGAAACCACGCTACATCAATTGGTGCTGATCGAGCGTCTGGTTGCCCCTGCGCTGGCGAGGATTACGCCACAACAGATTCGCGATTTGTACCGGCACATCAAGGATGCACCAGATTGTTGGCCTCATACATACCAAAGCCACGCACATCTAGCGCGCCTGGTTGGCGTTAAGCCTCTCAAGGGGCGGGGGGGTGAAGAATGATTACGCAGGATGCTCTTCTTCAGCTGGCCACAGAGCGGGGGCAGTCTTCTCAGGTTATCTCGAAAATTCTGGAAGCCATAGGCGCCCATCCTGATCTGATCGATTTGCCTCGCATTATCACTGGATTTTTGAGGGTTCTGCTGGCGGCTGAGACTAACAGTCCGATTCGCATCGGAGATTGTGATCCAGCAGTATGGCGTGAGCAGTGTAAGTGGTTGATTGCGCTGCGTGATGACCCGTCTGCATTAAGCATGCTGGGCGAGCAGTTCTGGTTCGGACATCCTGCCCCAGTGCGTAACCCGGTGTTAAACCGCGGAGTTACGCGGTTCGGATTTCCCTACGCGGCGCTCTGGTTTAGACCCCGCAATACTGAACTTGTTCTGGATTATGAGCGGCTACTGGCACAGATTCTGGCAGCTACGAAACTGCAACTTCCGGATCAACTAGTCACACAGCGGTATGCGGTATTTCTGGATCTGCGCCGTTTATGCGAGTTGAACTCTTGCTCGATTCCAGCCGAGCTGGAAATCAGCGGAACGACAGAGGAGTTCATAGTAGCCTGCCAAGATTTTTCACCTTCGGAGTCAATGTCTGAAAATGCCGAGCTTTTTGCTTCAATGGCGCGCTTGGTTCGGTATCACCATGGAGAAATCCCACCCACCAGATCGGGTGGTGGTGCTCGAGGCCGAAATTTGAGCCCAGATCAGCCGGAGCTGACACACCCCGTCAGCGAGGATCCGCTGGGTTTCGTATTTGATGATCCAGATGATCCAGACCAATTACCCGGCTATTACAACATCTTCACCGAGCCGTCGGACTCCTATGACGGAGAGCTAGCGCCAGATGAGCTGAGTCCGTCGGCCGAGATGTGGGTTCTGGATGACAATGACTGCGATCGACCCTATGTTGCAGACAAGCTAAGCCAGCAGGGCATAGAGGCGCATATCGTCCGGGGTCGGCAAATGCCGCCCTTTTCCTATAGCCAGTTCTCCCTACTTGAACTGCGAGACTTGCTATTCGGTGCCAGCAACTTGTTTGAGTTGTGCCAAGAAGAGCTCCGTTTTGCGAAGGAACCATCCCGGACTCAGCTCAGGATGGAGTCCATTGTGTTTTTGCATATTGGGCTATGGCTTGGACAGCCGACCACACAGATCGTGCAGATGCTGCGCGTTGATCACGCGGATGACTGTACTGAGGCTTTGGTCCTAGTCCGAGGCGATCCCGCCGCCTTCAGTTTAATTGTTCGCCGTCCTGACTTGGCGGGGGATACTCGCCTGCAACCGTTGAGAGAATTCCGTCAGCACCAAACTCGAATCCTTCTGCCCGATCTGGCCGGCAGTGCAAGGCTAGTGGATATTCTTTTTACGAGTTTTCCTAGATCTTCCAACCAGATATTTCAATTTCAGACCGCGGAATTGGAAGCGGAGGCCAAGGCGGTTTTGGCCATGCTCGGGAAAGGGAACAGCCGCTTCACGCTGACTAAGATCCGTAACTACGTCTTTAACCAGATCGTGTCTGACACCCATGATATAGCCGTTTCATCTATGTTGTCCGGGGTGCGTGTACCGTCCGCCCAGACACCGTGCTATTACCTGCAAGTTGATACTAACCATCTGACAAACATCTATGCGCAATCGCTTGTCCGAGTGCTGCGTAAAGTCTATGCCTGCTGTGGGTTGGCATATGAGCCAGCATTGATACAGACCTTCCAGCACGGTGCAGTGGGGGCAAACCACTGTCTGCTGCACGAAACTATTGCTGCGAATGTGAAGGCATTGGCTGGAGTTCTCAGAAAACAGCCTACAGGCCGTCTCACTGACATGCTGACTTGGCACAATCACTACAGTCTTTGGGTTGTTCAGATGTTCATGTTCTTGACAGGGTGTCGGGCGATTCGCAATCCGCTTAGGCATGTCGCCGAGTTTGATCCGATGCTGTGCATGGGAGCTATGTCTGACAAGGACTCGGATGATCGACATATGAGCAGACTAATCTGCATGCCGCCAATGCTTAAGCGGCAACTGGAGCATTACACAGAGCATTGTTGTGCAATCACAAAACAACTGACTGGTTATTTGCCTCAGGACGATAGCGATGGCAGGTGGTCTCGAGGATTTTTCCTCATACGCGGGGGTGGGGGTATTCGCCGCGAGGAAATTAGGCCACTGACAATTCGAAAACAAATGGAGTTGGTTGTCGGATATACCCCGCACCCTATCAATTCCTTTCGCAAATTCATCCGTACTGAACTTGCTGAGCGTGATTGCCCTGCCGAAGTAATGGCTGCATTTATGGGGCACTGGTTGCGTGGCGAGGAGCCTATGGACTCCTTTTCGTCGTTTTGTCCATCGGCTTACGCCGATTGTCTCAACAAATGGATTTCTAGATTGCTGACCAAGATGGGCTGGTCAGCAATCAGCAGTCCTTGGAGTATGAAATGAGCGTGATTCAACTGAGCGAGCAGCAGGTGGAAACTCTCTGGTCACCAGTTGATCACGAGCCGACTTGGAGTCAGCCGGTTCGGGTGCGTCTCAGAGAGATAGCCGAGCAATCAAATACCCAGTTCGGACAGTGGTTGCTTGGAAAGACTGCCATGCAAGAAGTGCGCGTCGAGCATGTTCGCGAACTCGAAAGCCATCTTGGCATGGATCATACGATGAGGAACATGCTCCGAAGTGTCACTCATCGCCTTAGGAAGCGGATACCCAGATTTCCTCTTGCAGGCATTGCCATAGCAGTCAAACGTGCAGCCAACCCTATCAATCCCGATACCTACACAGCTTCCCGTATTGAGCGCAGTCACCGGTTGCTCTTGGCGCTTAAGGATGGATTGAAGCTCGATCTGGACTCAGTAGATGCTGAAACTCGCATTGGCTTGCTACTTCTCAATGCAGCTTACAGTGGTGGACTCCTGGACATAGCCCAACTCAATGCCTTGCTCAAGGTGTCTCTGGAAAGCATTGAATGGTTAGCGGGAATTCCTGAAATCCGTCTCTCACTTTCTATCCAAGGGGTGGGTGATGCCGAGTATCGGCAGTGGTTTCCAGATCCTGCCTCCTTGGCTCTGCTGATTCGGTGTGCGGATGATGTTAAAACACTGAATGCTCAAGCGCTGGGTAAAGATGGAAAACTCAAGTGCATCCAGGCGCTTTTGAGCGCGTCGGGTATGCCGGTACATGACCTTCCCTGCAGTCTCACTGAGTTACTGGATCTACTTCGAATGCAAATGCAATTGCGACTTCCGCAGTTGCTGGTGAATTTCGCCTGTCGCAAATCGTTCGTATCTCAATCGCTTCGTCCCTCATCCTGGGGTTACCTGTTCGGCGATGCCTTTCAGGAAGATCCAGCCCAGGTCTATGGAGATGACATTCGTTCTGATACAGCAAAGGATTCCGATGCTCCCGTCTGGGTGTTGGAGCTGTGCCAACGGGTTCGAGCAGGGGAATCTATAGAGCCCTCGCTTCAAAGCGAAACTCAAACAGAGCTTGCCGCTCTCTTTCGGGGGTGGATCGCATTCATGCTCAGCGGAGCATCCGCATACGGTCATCAGGTCGGTCGCAAAACGATTGCCCGGTATGCTCGACTTCTTGGCCCTGCGCTGGCATCGCAACTGGATGGCGTGAGCATTTTTGAGCTTGAATCCGATTCACTGGAAATTGTCTATGAGATGGCCCTAGAGGCTCAAAGCACAGATGGGAAACGGCGGACTCTGGCCAAAGCTGTATACGAATTCCATACATTCCTGCAGCGCCGTTATAGCTACCCCCCAATAAGCCCTTACTCTCTGCTTGGCATAGGTAAAGGTTTGACTCGAGTGGATGCACACGTACTCAGCGAGGAGCAGTATCAAGCAGTGCTGCAGGCTCTAGGAAATTGCGGGTTGGAGTTGCGGACACCTAGGCTGGTCACTGCCGCCCGCTTGTTCATGATTCTAGGTTTCAGGTTGGGGTTAAGAAGGAGTGAAGCGCTTAAACTCCGCCTCAGCGATATTCATTTTCCTGAGCTATCTCTTGATGCGAGCGCGCGTATTCTAAAGCGGCATCCGAACATGCGCAGGCTATCCAGAGATGAATTGGCCTGGCTGGATCTTCCAGTCGATCTGCTCGTTCGCCCCCATGCCCAGCGCAATGTTAAGAGCCAGAATGCAGTCCGGCGTCTACCGCTCCACGTACTGCTTGAGCCAGATGAGCTTGAGCTACTCAGAGAGTGGTATAGGCAGCGGGAGGAGGAAGCCGAAAGCCCGGCGTCAGAGTACCTATTCTGCATCCCTCAGCTTAGAACACAGTGGATAAGTGAGAGCTACCTGCTCCCTGCGCTACACGCCTGCATGCGTGAAGTCACTGGTTCTGATAGCGTTCATTACCATCATCTGCGCCATTCCTGCGCAACTTGGCTTCTGCTCAAGTTGATGGTGACGCTTAACGAGCTATCTCCTGGTCTGATCCTCCGCGATCTGCCCTTGACTACAAGTTGGCTGGAAAATGGCCAAAAACTAAGCCATGAGATGTTCGCTCGGAACGGCGGCCCCACGAGGCGAATTGTGCACATGGTTAGCGCGATTCTTGGCCATGGCAGCCCGAAAACTACGTTGTTGCACTACATTCACAGCCTTCCTCTAATAATGGCGATGGCTTGGCAGTGGAACCCAAAATGTTGGCTGTTTAGCGCAAGCAACGTGACTTCAATTGCCAATGTAAGCCAGCCGACAAAGCCCACTCCCCCTGCTGGTGTGCCTGCTGAGTGTCAGCGGATGATCGAGATAATTGGCCGTATCAAACTGCTGAAAGCGCGGAAGCAGGCGCGAAAAAAGGTTAGGGCTCGCCCTATCGAACGGCAGCCGTCTAACTGGGCAATTGAGAGAATCGCAATGATTGAATCAATGCTCGCTTATGTCTCATACGGCGAACAAAGTAATCGCCCCGTGAATCTGGAGTGGCTCGAATTTTCTGCCGAGAGCCGCGCATTAATGCTAGAGCGTGCTCGTCATATTCGAGATTTGCCCGATGCGTGCGGCCGCAAGCGTGGGGGGCGAAAGCACAGAATGCTAACTTCCGAGGATGACAGCAGTCGATCTTACGTTACCCTGAGACCAATGCCGCCTAAACATGGTGGCCGTGAAGCCGTAGCCCCTTATGCTCAAAAGCTGTATGAACTACTTGATGGCCCAAAGCACGAAAGAGCTATCCGCGTAATCGATTACTTTGTGGAGAACAGTTGGGCTACTGATACATGTCTGCGTTTTAGGCGAGGTGATGATGAAAAGGCCGCCAGAGACTACCTGTGGTTACTTGAGGCTATCGGTATCCCTGCTCGATCTATTGAGCTAGTCATTTACGACAATCAGACACCCACACAGACAAAATCCTACTGGCGTACGGTGATTCGAAAAGCTCGTTGTCCAATCGCAAAACACGAGCCCTTTGGGTCTGACCATAATGGCTATCCTCTGGGCATCCGAGCAAGCCTGAAGGTTGCTAGTGAGGATCGGAATAACCATCATTCAAATGCTGCGCTGCGCTACCTTTTCCTGATGGCATCTATTGATTGGCATTTTCGCGGTTGATCTGATTCGGAGTGCGTTTTAACTTCCGGCACCCATGTGAAATGGCGTAAAGGGCATGCCGTTGAGGGTAGTGCTGCGGACACCAAACTACTGAACGGGCGTCATTGCGGAATATTGGTGCGGGCGTATGCGCGCATAGCGTGGTCGTATTAATTGAGAGCTTGGTTATTCCGTGTGCCTCATCGCACTGATAGCCGCCGGCAAGACTTCAGACCACCGGAATGCCACGGGCAGCACGGCGCGAAAAATCAGTTCGTCATGGCGTAGAAGCTGCTCCGTGGTTAGGTTCATTCATCGGGTCATTGATGTGTGTCAAGCAAGCGAGGCAGCCTGACACAACAGCAAACAAAAACAGGTGGCAGATATTTTTGCATTCTTGTTCTGACACGCAAAAGTCTGAAGCAGCATATGGCCTCCAAACCAATGAGAGGCCGCTGCTATGCACCACACGCCCACAACATTCGAAACAGCCGTCATGGACATGCTCTGCACGGTTTACGCCGTCGAGGCCAGTTACCGGACGGGCGGGAAACCGAAGCAATCCTTACTGCTGTCATCACAGGGCAAAGAGGAAGGCCGAAGGTCCTGGATGTCACATGAATGCCCACAAGAGCTGATTCAGCGGCTCCAGCTGGAGTGCCAAAGCAGGGGCCTGTTTGCCCACGCACTGACCTCGCCGGCCAAGCGCCCGCTCATGACGACCCTCAAAAATGTGATTTTCACCTACAAGCACCGCCGCATAGGCAGGGCCATATTTGCACACCGGTCGGCAAAGGACATTGTGGCTTGCGCCGATGGCTATGGGCAGCTATATGCCGACGTCACCCGGCAACTGACCACTCTGTCGCTCACCATAGGGGCTGGGCTTGGGGAGATTCGTCGTGTTGAGAAGTACGCGAAGTATGTTCGACTCAGCGCCAAGCATGAGCTCGTCGCCAGGGCGCTAGAGGATCAACTCCATGAGATGGATTGAGATTGATACGGATACTCGCTACCTCGAAGATGCGGACCTGAGCTATGAGATGTGCATGGCGCACCGAGCGAGAGCCTGGCCACCGGCGGTCAATATCTTCGAGCGCCGGCTAGCTTTTAATCTGCGCGAACAATGCCGGTTAGATCTGGACCTAGATACGTTCATCCGGGTCATCGGGAAGTCCGCTCAGGACATGAGCGCCTGTGTGACACTGGAGGTAAGCTTGATCAATGGGCTGATTCAGGCGCGGGCCGTGGCCATCGATCGAAACGTGATGCCACCGATTACGGCTGACGTCGCGGGCAGGCTCGCATTTGCTTTGAGATGGTACGGAATGCGGGAACCCGTATTTAGGGTGACTGTTTCTCCGCAGAATTTGTTCTGGATACTGCCCCTGCAGTGTTTCAAAAGCCGGTCGGAATGTAGCAGATGACATCGCGGCGAGCATGAAGTAGCAGCTTGTCGACTGCTTCATAAAAGTCGATGGCTGCTTTGCAGGTCGCCGGGTGAAAGTGCTGGAACGGCTCAGGGATCGAGTTTATTTCGACGTTGCCAAGAGTAATGGATCACTCACCAATAATGCCTACACAGACACGGGTCTCAGAACGCCATTGACATAAACCAAGCGCCCACTAGCCGCTAGCTTCTGTATACGCGTTTCTAGAACTCCTGATATTTTTGTTGTAGCACGACCAAAGCCAAGCAAGCCTAAAGCCCCGGACACAGCCTCCTCACTCCTCATAGAGAACCCCAAAGCGACCGTTTCAAGCAGTGCCATGTCTATCTCCTCAGGAGCAACTAGCTCAATTCTTCGTTCACTAGCGTCCAGCTGTGCGCGACTCCTGATTGGTACAGTCTGATCTTTGTTGGAGTAGGCGAATCCGTCGCGATGTTGGAAATGATTCTGCCGACAACCTAAGCGTATTGCCTCAGCTACTGCCGTAATGACCCTAGACCCGGCACGACTAATTCCAAATGCATCCATCAGTCGGCGCGTGATATCGCTCTCATGCACCGGCGACTCAATTTCCACGACTGCTTTAATCATTTGAGTCAGCTTTTCAGGCTGGATTTGATGCAGCTGAATGGTCATATCCAGTGGCGGACTCAAACGCACCTTCACATATGGGCGACTCGAACTTGGAAGCTTTTCCTCCGCTGGCTGCCCGCGCACTATCTCATGCGGTTGTACCGGCACTACTTCAGGCACACAAACGTCTAGCTGCTCAGTAAGGCGCTTTCGTGCCGCTTCGATGGCCGCAACTGCTCTGGTAATTTCTTGTTGAGGATTTCGGAACCAGTCCGTACTCCAGATACGATGGAAGTTCCAACCAAGGCCTTCCAAAACGCCCTGACGTAAACGATCTCGATCACGTGCTGAACGCGAACTGTGATACGCGGCACCATCGCATTCGATGGCAAGTACATAACGCCCAGGATAATCGGGATCCTTAACAGCGATATCTATGAAGTAACCCGCCGTACCCACCTGCGCTTCAACTACATAGTTACGCTCACGTAAGGCTTCCATTACCTCAAGCTCAAACGGTGAGTCCGCCGGCTTCCCGGTTTCGGTAGCCACCTCTAACTTGCCGGTTTCGGCAAATTTTAGGAAGTTACGCAGAGCCCTTACACCGTGACTTGCATCAGCTTCAAGCTCTAGCTCATCAGCCCTGAAGTTACAGAACACTCGCATGGCCATTTTCGCACGAGTGATCAGTACGTTAAGTCGACGATGTCCGCCTTTTGAGTTCAACGGACCGAAGTTCTTGGCGATACGGCCAGATTCGTTACGACCGTATCCGACGCTGATAAAAATCACATCGCGCTCATCACCTTGGATGTTTTCAAGGTTTTTGGTGAAAAATGGTTCGCTGTTATCGCGCGTGAAAAATCCCTCAGCCTCCGGCATTTTTCTGCGAAGTAACTCGACTTCGACTTGAATTAAATCGCGCTGCGCCACACTAAATGCGGCAACCCCTAATGAAAGTTCGGGTGTGCGCACTGCGTGTTCCATCACCGCTCGTGCGACAGCCTTAGCTTCCTCTTTATTGGTACGGGTACGCCCACGATCGAAAAGAGCCGTAGGTAAATATTCAAAACTCACGCCTGTGGCATGGGGGTGCTGGCCGGCGGAAGGGAACACCACCAGTTTGCTATCGTAAAATTCAACGTTTGAAACGGCGATCAAAGACTCGTGGCGGCTTCGGTAGTGCCAACGCAGATAGCGTTCCTGACTACCCGCTGCTTTAAACATCGCCAATATACTTTCGATGTCGCTAGTTGCGCTGTCTTCATCATCTATCTCGACTTCACGGCTGAAAAAGTCCGTGGGCGGCATCTGGCGCGTATCGCCGACCACTACCACCTGTTTGCCACGCATGATCGCGCCAAAGGCATCTACTGCCTTAACTTGGGACGCTTCGTCGAAAACCACTACATCAAACTCCACCTTCCCTGGCGGGAGAAAGTTGGCAATCGACATAGGGCTCATCATAAAGACAGGCTTGATCTGCTGAATTGCGCGGCCAGCCTTCTCAATCAACTGTCGAATCGGCAAGTGCCGCCGCTTCTTGTTTAGCTCGGCCCGCAAAATTGCCATTTCGCCCGGCTGATTTATATTCGGCATGCACTCCCAAACCTGCTTAGCCAAACTAGTCTGCGCATGCCGTAATGAGGCCAGGTCAAGCTGACGGAAACGGCTGATTTGATGCTCATGCTTAATTCGATCAAATTGCTGCAAGGCGGGCTTGTCTGCATATACACGCTGTACCAAGCCGGAGTACCAAGACAAATCTAGAATATCGGTCAATACCTCAGGCTCATCACTTGTTGCGGCCAGCTGCAGCAATTCATCAAGACGCTCTGCACGTAACTGCCCTGCAAGTACATTCCATCGCGACATCTGATACAGCGCTGTCAGATTATCCACCCACTGTTGTAAGCGGGCTCCAAGCGCCTCTAGACCCAATGCGCGCACGCAGTCCTTGTCTTTCTGCATCCCGGTAACATCAAGCGAGCCCCGCAATGCCTTGTCCAATCCAGCCACATGCTGCTCGATATCCGTGACGGCTTCACCCAGACCACTGGCATCGGAATGGCCCGCTAAGAAGCTAATAATGCCTTGTGGGATTTGGCCATTACCTAGGTCGTCATGCAGCCGAATAACCCAACTGCTTAAACGCTCCAGAACAGCCCAATCAGATTTCTGCCGCTGCCACTGAGCGCCGAATAGGGCACTGCCCAGCGGCTCATGCTGGTCGTAGACTTTTTTGCCTTGTTGGTATGCCAACACACCATCAACAAGGGCTAACTGCTCCCTATTTTCTTTGGGTAGCACCTCGCGAGCCAAACCCTGCAAGCGAGATCGCGCGGCACGGAATCGGGAGGAGAAAATTCGCCACCATTTGTCACCGTAGGCCAGCAAACTCTGGCGAACGTCGAGTAAGTCCTGATCCCAGGCAGCATCAATCAGCTGGCGATCATGCTTCTCGCGGCACGCTGACATTAGCTGGCCAGCCTCAAGTAACTCGCGGATAACATCGCGCCGCGACTGCCACTCACCAGTCGACAACTGAACCCCGTCCAACCTCGGAGCTTCGGCGGCCCTGCGAGCAGCGCGGCAGATCACATCAACGTCCGGTAACGATGCCGGAAGGGTCAGCATCAATCTCTCGGATAAAGCACGGGCGGCAGACTGCAAAGCAGTCAAGTGTGATACCGCCAGCTGTAACGCTTCCGCCGCTGTACTTTGTTCAATGGGTGAGAAATAAGTGCGCTCAGTTCCCCAAAACACGCTTTGATCAGGTCTCCCCATCTCTTGAAGATGCAACACCAGCTCTTTAATCAACTCGCGTTGTTTTAATTGCTCGGCATGGCTCCAGCTGGCCATGGGAGTAAAGGACAAGACGGGTAATCCTGGGCGAGTACGCTTTAACTTCAAGTAACTACCCAGCACCTCAACAAACGGTAAGCCGCTGGCGCCAGCAGACGAGCTCACCGCCTCGCAATAAAGGTTCAGAGCATCTTGTAGCTCTTTAAGGCTTTCCAGATCCTCAACACCCACCTTAGTGAGCGGCCGCCCCTGTTCAAGGGTACGAGCTAATTCTTTAAGTACTGATTGTTTTGTGGATTTGTGGCTGTGCAGTTCAAACACCGCATCGCCCAAATGGCACTCATCTAGGCGGCGCTTAACTACCTCAAGTGCAGCCATTTTTTCGGCAACAAACAGTACCGTCTTCTTTTGCCCAATCAACTCCGCAATCACGTTAGTAATGGTCTGTGATTTGCCCGTGCCAGGAGGCCCTTGAATCACCAAGTTCGAACCTGCTCGGATTTCAAGAATCGCCTCGGTTTGGCTGCTGTCGGCGTCTTTAACAAAACGCACATCGCCGGGGTTAATCACCGAATCGATATTCACATCTTCAGGATAAGCGCTGCGCTGATCACCGAAACCACTACCGAGTAAACGCTTCATCACTGCGTGTTCACCAGGCTGCTTATCTTCTGGCCAACTCTTCGGATCAAGGTCCTTAAACATCAAAAACTTGCCGAACGAGAAGAAGCCAAGCGCAGCCTCGTTCGCGGCAATCTTCCAGCGCTTTTGCTTGCTGATCACATCAGCCACATTGGCAAAATACGCCGTTAATGCTTCGCTCTGTTCAGAGTCGGTAACGGCCTCAAGGCTGCACGTAGACATATCCAAGCCGAAATCAGTTTTAAGCTTGGCTACCAGCGATAAATTTTCAACCAGATCATCACCGGAGTACTTCAAGGCGAAGCCGTCTTTAGCCCCACTTCGCTCAAGATTTACCGGCAGCAATACCAAGGGGGCTTTACGCAAGCTCTCCGAACTGTCGGCTTCGTACCAATGCAAAAAGCCCAGCGCCAGGAACAAGGTATTAACACCCTGCTCTTCAATGTATCCCTTCGCTTCGGTATGAATTTTGAGCAGTTGCAGAAACAGTCGTTCATCGTCAAGCGCGGTCTGCAAACGACTGTCGAGGTGGCGCCGCGCTTTACTAGCCGTTGAATCTGCATCGTCCTCGGCGTTGCAAGACCAATCCAACGTATCCAGTTCGTGCAGCAACTGCTCGTCACTGGCCGAGTCGCCATCCTCGTTGCCATCCGGATTGATTGACTTAGCCAGATCAGCCAGTTTTTGCCGTGCCATCGAGGCAAAGGACATCGCCTTTTCTTGGCGATAGAGGATATTGAAAACCTCTTCCGACAGCTCATCCACCACAGTTAAGGTTTTGGCTGTCTTGCGGAAGTTGAGCATGTTGTTACGAAGCCCGATATCCAAAAGCTCTTTACGGCTGGTCTGTAGCTTCTGGCTAACACCTGAACTCATAGGAACACTCACCATCTGAAACTGTAAACCTAGCGATTAAACAAGGGCTGCATTAGTCGATTAGGACTTCTCCCCGATTACGCTTTCTTCAAGGATCAACTGCAGAATTTAGACTCACTACATCTCTTTGACGCTTTCTACTGAGGTAAATCCGAGGCCATAGGCTTTGTGTTCCGCTTCACCGGCGGTTTGCGCGGTAATAATCTCGCTGTGATATGCGGCGCCCTTGTAGCCTGAAACTAGGTAGGTACGGTACATGATCTGCTCCTGATAATGCCTAGCCTGCGCGCGCAGAGAGTATTCAGGCCCTCCCTTGGACGCGCACCGCTACTTTTTATGGCAAGCGACGAATGATCCAGCTCTAGTAACTGTCTGTCAGATTCCGGAACTAGGGTCTCAGCATGGCAGATATGCCGGGTGTGTAAGTGACGGTCGTCAAAGGAACTGAGTAACTGCTTCCGCCGACTCCTGCCGGTTACGACCGCCGCAACCGGCCCATTGCAGCCGTACAGGTTTTAAAAATATACCCGCTTTCTCAGAGCTATATGCTGAACAGCTTGCGCGCTGTGCACAGTGAGTATTCGTTTAGCAGCTGTAACTCCGGGTGGTCAGCTCGCGCAGCGATTGGCCACCATGCGTTGCCGCGGCTTGCCTGGCGGCCAAGATAGTGGCCGAGCCTACGGCGTTGACCACGAGTCTCCGGACTACTTGCTGCAGGTGTTTGACCTCAAAGATGCAGAAAGGCAGAGACCGGTATTTAGCATTCAAGCCAGCCAAATTGATCGCGGGTGATTGATCAATGTTTAATACCGCCAACTGGCCGCCCACCATACTGGCTAGTGAGCCTTGTCTTTGACTCCCGTCACATGCACACACTGCATATCAGCCATGCTGAAAGACCGGTTCCGGAACCTGACAGACAATTACTAGAGCTGGATCATTCGTCGCTTGCCAAAAAAGTAGCGGTACGCGCCAAATGAGAAGCTCTCTGGTTTAGTGAGCGCGTACTAGCCAATACCGTCATGCCGAGGTGTTTTCCAAGGACTGAACGAATTTACGGGGCTTTTTGCATAGTGTTGACCTGGTCAGCAGAGTACAGAAGGTTGAATCGCCTCTAGCGTCTTAGGTACTCGACGACTGCTTTGGCTGACTTCTGTCCGTCGTGATAGGTCGAAGTCGATCCGAAGCAACCATTTACAAACCCCGAGTGTCTAGAGGGCTAGGTGCGACTCAGGTAACTGGCTCTCTGCCTCTCGTTTCAAGCGCTGCACTTATTCTGTGAATTCCGGCGCTGTTAGCAGCATCAATGGAGAATCAAGCATGAGTAAAGATATTAGTGATTGGCGTTTCATTGAAGAACATATGGGAGGGCATGATGAAGATGGCATGCCAAATTTTATGAATCAGCCGGGATTTTATGACGAAAAGATATCTGACTTTGATACATTTCAAGACGCAATGACTTGGGCAAAAAACAATCCTGGCAAAGCTATAGCTAGGTCACCAGATGGAATTGGATATATAAAGAAATGAGCCAAAAGAGCCTTTTCTACAAAACAAAGTAGCTTAGGACGCGACATTTACTTTGGTCGGGAATGTCTATCGTTCTGGGGGCAATCTAGGCTCTAAAGCCAGCGCCCGCTGAAAGCGGGAGGATGCCTAACCCACTGGGCTTACTAATATAGCCAGCCCGAAAGTTCATCCAGATTAGCAACGACAATCTGCTGGGCAGTCGCCTTGGCCTGCACCATATTCGGATCAATTTGGTAGCGCTGCAGCACGTACTGCACTAGTGCCCCGTGGGTGTTGACCACCAACTGCCCATTGATCATCCCGTAGTCGATTTCAATAATGCTTTTCTGTTCGGGTTTCAGGCGTGCATCCGGTTCGATGATGACCTGAACCTCGGTGTTCCAAGCCTCATCCTGATCTCGTCCGAAGTCGGACCTGTCCAGCAGGTCTGGGATGCCACGAAACCGGCTGAGTACAAAGTCTCGATAGGTGCGATTCTTTTCGCAGTACGCCCGTACATGCCAGCGCATCCCCGAGTAGACCAGAGTATGCGGTGCTATCAACCGGATCTCTGAAGTTGGCGTGTTGAATGAAACGTACTCGGTCTCCAGGCGCAGGCCGTCGCGGCAGGCTTTAAGGAGGGGGCGTAAAATCTCGGCCTTGATCGAGCGGTCAGGTACACGCAGTACCTCAGTGTGCGCGTACGCCAGCGCCAGGCCTTCGATATGTGGCGCGCGCTCATGGTTCTGGTTGAGCAGGTGCAGATACGCACTGGCGCTGTCGTCAATGAACAGTGGCTTGAAGTGCTTGCTGGGCACATACCCCTTCAAATACTTGTCGTACTCCAGGTTCTTCGGCGCGTGGTCGGTGATGTAGGTGTTGATGTCTTTGGAGGCTTGTTGCCGGCTTATGCCAAAGCTCTGCATCAGGTGGTTGGTGGTCAAACGGCCTTCCCACCAGGCAACGGTCTCGATAAGCCTATAGCGCAAAGCCAAATCCCAGCGCACTTGTTCGATCGACTGCTGACGTTTCATGCCTTCCCCACCTGCTTGAAAACTTTACCTGTACGGGTAAACACTCTGGATGTGTCTAGTAAATCTACATACTCTGCGGCCGTGGAGCAAGTATGCGCATTTGAAGTGGAGTTCGCGTGGTAAACGAGTTGGCAGTTTTTGTGATGTTTTTGGGGAGCGTCTTCTGTTTGCTATTGATGCTCGGAATTGTGCTGTTGATTTTGATCAAGCAAATCATTGCGCTAAACAAAGATTGGTTGGAATTGATCGAGCGAAATCAGGCCCTGAGAGAGTTTGCGAAGCCAACGTCCGAGAATGTGCGTGAGTTGCTTTGCGGTCTGCAGGCTGAAAAAGCGCATGTTGAACAACTGCAGCGAAAAGTCCACCTGATGCAGGTGCTGCTTGATGAGCTTCAGGCCCGGTTCCAGGTGAAATAGATATTGGGGCCATAGGCATGCACCGCAGAAGACGATCCGCCCGATGCGCAGATCTGGGAGCTATCCCCTGGATGGTGACTCCCGTTAGCAACCCTCAGAGCTTCCAGAAGCCAGGCATTAGCAAAATCAACGAGGTCATGACAGTTGGAAATTGAATTTGATATCTATCGATTGAAAGTGCGGCTGTTGCCTGGCGGGAATTGGGCAATCACATCCAGTCAATACATTGAGGTAGATGGAAGGCTTGTCACCATGTCGCCCAGTGATCTTCAGCAGTTGTGCAAGTTTCATTTCAGCCAGATAGACGAGTTGGTCAAGAGCGCTGTTGTTGAGCGGTAAATAGCCCAAAGGAGACACGTAATGTTCAAAACCTATCTGATTTCAGGCTTCAAGGGCGCCGAGTTTCACAGCGAAATCTTCACTGGATACTCGGAAGGTGACGCGGAGCTCAAGGCGTTCAATAGCGGCTACACCTCGATCACGCGCATTAAAGAAATGTAAGGCCTCGACACTGTGCCGGAGCTTTCAAACATCACTGGTCATCAAGGAATACACCCATGGCAAGAGGCATCAACAAAGTCATTCTGATCGGCAATGTCGGCGCAGATCCTGAGACTCGGTATTTGCCCAATGGCAACCAGATCACCACCATAAAGCTGGCCACGTCAGATAGCTGGAAAGACAAGCAGTCTGGCCAGCAGCAGGATCGTACTGAGTGGCATCGGGTCGTGTTCTTTGGAAAGATTGCCGAGATTGCTGGGCAGTACCTGAGAAAGGGTTCCCAGTGCTACATCGAGGGACGCATCCAGACCCGGGAGTGGGAAAAGGACGGCATCAAGCGATACACAACGGAAATTGTCGTCGACATGAGTGGCGTCATGCAGTTGCTGGGCGGTCGTGGTGAGGGGGGCGCTCAGGAAGAACGCTCGGATCGTAAGCCATCAAAACCAGCCGTGGCCGAATCCGGCAATCAGCCGAAGTCGAAAAGTTCGGACGGCTGGCCTGATGACGATTTCGCCAATGATCTCGATAGGGTTCCTTTCTGAGTTGCCTGGCTTTTTAAAAAAATCCAATCGGATGAAGCAGTGCCTCACGTGTTGAGGCACTGGCATTTGCATCATGTCACCACACATTGATCATCCATTGGAGTTACCTGATGCAGCTTTCCATTCACTATACCGATCACATGGTTGCCGAGGCCGGCAGCTATTCGCCCAGCGCGGCTAAACCTGCTCAGGTCATGGCTTCTTGGGCAAAGCTCGGACTGCCCATACAAGTCATTGAGCCATCGCCGGTGACCCTGGAGCATGATGCGCAAATGGTCAGTGACATCCTGTCATGTCAAATAAACAACGGCTTCAGTAATCGGAGTTCCAACGTAGCTGAATCCTTGCCTTACACCACCGGAGCTATGCTCTCGGCTGCTCGAGGAGCACTGGACAATGGCTACGGGGCGATTGCCCCCTGTTCGGGGTTTCATCATGCCGGTTATTCCTTTGTTGGCGGGTTCGGTACCTTCAATGGATTGCTCCGGCTGAGCACAGGTTTGCGGGAGGACAGAAGTGGTATACGACAGGGAACGCGACACGTCATACCGCCTAATATTAATTCGGCTTCAAACCTGCCAGTCGGAGAATCAGAGTGAATGTGAAGTCCAAAATCCTTAACAAGCAATTGGAGTGGGCTACTGCGGCTGGCTTGAGTCCGGATCAACGCGGCTACTTGAATAGCTATGAGAGCAATCTATTTCAGACGTTGAGTCCCCAGTCCAAGCTCGCCTTTGATCAAGGTAGTGGGTCAGAGCTACGCGATCGGCCTAATGGCCCGGCCAAGATGCGGGCCCTTCACTCATCATCGGCGCTGGCAGTGAACTTTTTCGATGCTTGGGTCGACGCGGATACCAAGCCATTAATGGAAATCTTTGATCTGGAGGCCGAGCCAGTAAATGTTCGGTTCGAGGGGCAGTATCCAACGGGCCTGCCCGGAAATCCTCCCAATCTGGATGTGATTTTCGAACTTCAGAATGGCTTGGTCGTGGGCATCGAAAGTAAGTTCACTGAATGGCTTTCGCCAAAGCCCGCGAGCAAGCCGCCGTTCAAAGAGAAGTACTTCCCCGCAGGTATCGGCGTTTGGGAAAACGTGGGGTTGCCGGAAACCCAGCGCCTCGCTGAAGAATTTCAGTCAAAAGAGCTTATTTTCCGTCATCTGGATGCACCGCAACTGATGAAGCACGCTTTGGGCATTGCGACTCACTGCGGTTCAAAATTTCGATTACTTTACGTCTATTTCGATGCGCTTGGACAAGAAGGTGATGCTCACCGAAATGAGATCGAGATATTCACCGCCCGACTGAAGTCAGAGCTGGGGTTCCGAGCGTTTTCGTATCAAGAACTCATCGGAAAGCTGCAAGGCAGTTTTGGGATACCCAACGAATATCTGGGGTATCTTCGAGCACGGTACGGCTGAATTGACGCCGAACAAATCGTTGTAGTGGCCATTTTGCCTGCCTCCCATTTTTGCTATCGCAACACAGGCGTCGCCCTCAAATGCCGCTGAACTCAGCAGTTATCGACCACCTATATCGGGTCGAGAGCGGTCCATTGCGACCGCCTCAAACCGGCCAAAAGCAGCCTCTGGTGATAGAGTGCCGTCAGCTACAAGTCGAACCTAGAAGTGAACACCGAACTAGGTCGATTCACTCAGTAGTTCGGCGTCCGCAGCACCTATCCATAATGTAGGTACCTAAATGCCCTTCACGCCATTTCACATGGGTGCTGCTCTCTTTGTTAAGCCTGGGCTTAACAGACGATTCAGCCTGATAACCTTCGGCATTGCTCAGGTAGCAATGGATATTGAGCCTGGAATCGGAATGTTTGCTGGGGCAGAAGCGCTTCATGGTCCGTCACACACGATTGGGGGCGCGCTGGTCATTGCGCTCCTCGTAACGCTAGTTGCGCCCAGTATTTGCAATTTCTTGCTGCGACGGTGGAACAAGGAGGTCATGCACCACAAGCTGCCTTGGCTGCAAGAGTCTTTACCAGTGTCAAAGGTGGCAGTGATTGTTGGCGCCCTCATAGGCACCTCCAGTCATATTTTGCTCGACAGCTTGATGCACCATGACATCAGGCCTTTTTCGCCAATTTCGGATGCGAATCCGTTCCTGGGCCTAATGACGCACGACGGGGTTTATCAGCTTTGCGCGATTTTGGGTGTATTGGGTGCCATTGCTTGGCTTGGGATGAAATGGATAAACCGGGATCAAATGAATCATGAATGACGATGTTAGCGTGCCGCCCTTGTTCGCCCCGAGGAGTGGGCCTTCAGACTCGAAAAATGAGGGGGGCAAATTAGGATTTACTTGGTTCTTCGCTTTTTTCTTTTGTGTGCTTCCGTGTCTGCTTTGGGGAACCGCCTTCTTTTCGGCGGCCGCCTTGTTGGGCTCGTTGCTGATTGGCATTCCAGCTCTTCTGCTGGCTCGTGGCTCTGATAAAGCATGGAGACGATTCACGATTTGGCTAGCAATGTCTTTCGTAACTGTTTTCTTGATGCATGCAGTGGACGGACGACTTCACGAAAGAGCCGCGCCAATTGCAATCGCAATAGAGGCATTCAAAACCGAAGCTGGCCATTATCCTGAGTCACTGGACATGCTTGTACCAAAGTTCCTGGCGGAATATCCGACTTTGAGGTACAGCTTAATTCAGCCATATCTATCTTATGGCCTCCAGGAAGGAAAACCGTACCTGAGAATCCCAACTGTGAGTGGCGATCAATTTGCCAACATCGAATACGATTTCGACAAAAAAGTCTGGAAAGAAAACCTCTGACTTCGCGGTGTGCCTGATCGGTTTCTGTCCATCTATACCATCCATAAGTTCAGTCGGTCGCAATCATAGGCTGGGAATGTCTATCGCTCCGGGGGGCAGTCCAATGTGTTATTCGGCTAGCAGCTAGTGGTCAAAAATCGATTTCACCGTATTCTTCTATTGCGGCCATTATGGGTAGCACTAAGTGTCGAAATGAGATGTAAACTGCCGCCAGGTTTAAAAGCCGAAGACTATACAGCGCGGGGCTTAGAGTAACTTTATGCATCATTAGATCAGGCTGAATTCATGTACCGCATTGCCCTCCGAAGGCAGGGGTCGTGGGTTCGAATCCCGCCTGGTGCGCCATAAACTTCAAGGGCCTGGATGAAAATCCAGGCCCTTTTGTTTTGAGCTGTGCCAATTCTGTGCCGAATCCGTGCCGTCTTTGAGACATCTAAAGCGCTTCTTCTGACAAAAAGACCACTAGCCAAAACTGGATGGAGCCTCCATCCAGCTTCTACAGTCCTCCATTCTCTAGCTCAAAGAGCTCGCCGACAGTGCAGTCGAGTTATCGGCAAAGTGTTTCAACGTCGGCCAGGTCAACACGCGAGGCAGTCTCTTGATAAAGCTGCTGGCCAGCGCGCCGAAGCCGGCATACTCGAGCGCATTGGCGATAGCGATGCCATAGCCGGCGATGACGCTGGCGGCGTGCGGGCGAGGCGAGGATGCTGGTCACGGGCCGCTTGATTCTGCCTCAGAAATGACAAGCAATCTAACGCCAGAGACAAGACCCGCCACGGCCGCCTTCCTACAATGACTCTCTATTGTGCAGGCGCTTGCAGGAAGACATGAGCGAAGCGATGAGTTGCTGGTGGCCCGGGATGGTCCGGTCGTCAACCTGAAAGCCTTGTTGCTCAAGGATGCTTCGGAGTCAACCGTCAGTTTCCGCACATTTGTGCCGGGATCCCGGTTAGACGTTGATCGCTACCAACATCAACCAACAATATGAGACGACCATGAACATCCCATCCCTGCAATCCAGCGTCAGTCCCGAAGAATGGCAACTCCGTGTAGAACTCGCTGCAGCCTATCGCCTGGCCGCGATGTATGGCTGGACGGATCTCGTGTATACGCACATCAGTGTGCGCGTGCCCGGGCCGGAGCATCAGTTCCTGATCAATCCATTCGGAATGATGTTCGACGAAATCACCGCCAGCAGCCTGGTCAAGGTGGATCAGCAAGGCAACTTGCTCTCCGAGTCGCCCTTCCCCGTGAATCCTGCGGGGTTCACGATTCATAGCTGCATACATGATGGCCGGCTGGATGTCGGCTGTGTGCTGCACACCCACACGCGCGCTGGCGTGGCGGTCAGTACGCAGAAGTGCGGCATCTTGCCGATCAGCCAGCAGTCCACCTTTGTCATTCCGCAATTGGCCTACCACGATTACGAAGGCGTGGCGCTGCGCGAAGACGAGAAGCAGCGCCTGCAAGCCGATCTCGGCAGCAAGGATTACCTCATGCTGCGCAATCACGGCCTCCTGACCGTGGGTCGCACCGTGGCCGAGGCCTTTGTTGGCATGTACGTGTTTGAATCGACCTGCCAGATCCAGGTCAGCGCACAAGCGGGCGGCGAACTGATCATGATCGATCCAAAGATCATTGAAGCGATGCCGGCAGTGATTGAAATGGCATCAAAGGGGCAGGCCGCCAACATCACCTGGTCCGCCCTGATCCGCAAGCTTGACCGGACGGATCCAAGCTACAAGAGCTGATTATCCTGAAAACCAGAGTGCCAATTACTATGCGCTACATCATTCTTGGCGCCGGTGCCATCGGCTGCTATGTCGGCGGGCGCCTGGCCCATGCCGGCCACACTGTGTGTTTTGTCGGGCGGCCGCACGTGCTGCAGCCGCTGTCTGCGCAGGGCCTGCGCGTTACCGGCAATGACGGGCTGGATACGCTGATCCCGCCGGCGCAGATTTGTCTGGCCGCGACGCTACAGGAGGCGGTTGCGGCGCTGGCCGCCCAGTCCGGGCGGCCCTCCCACGACGACAACGCGCTGGTGGTGCTGGTCTGCGTTAAGGCCACGGCAACTGACGAAGTTGCGCTGGACATTGCCGCACACTGCCCCGCTGGCACTACCGTGGTGTCCCTGCAAAACGGCGTCGACAATGTCGCCCGCCTGCTCGCAGGCGCGCCGACGATGACAGTGCTGGCCTCCGTGGTCGCCTTTAACGTGATTTGGCGCGACGCCAACCACGTGCTCCAGACCACTGACGGGAGTTTGCTGGTGCAACAGGATCCGTCTTCAGAAGTCTTTGCACCAGTGCTTCGGCAGGCTGGTGTGCCAGTCGATTTGTACCGTGACATGGTCGCAGTAAAGTGGGGCAAGCTTCTGCTGAACCTGGTCAATCCGGTGAACGCATTGGCCAATCTCCCGCTGCGCGACACGTTTATGCAGAGGGACCTTCGGTGCGTGATGGCAGCCTTGATGGATGAAGGCTTTCGCGTCCTGAACGCCGCCGGCATTCGTCCGGCGCAAATCGCCCACGCACCGCCGCCCAAGCTGTTCGCGATCGCACTGCGTTTGCCAAACTGGCTGTTCATGCGCCTCGCCCGCAAGATCATGCGCATGGATCCGGTAGCGCGCGCCTCCATGTGCGACGATCTGCATCAGGGCAAGCCCACCGAGGTCGATGATCTGTGTGGCGCCATCGTTCGTCTGGGCCAGCGCTACAACATTGCCACGCCGGCGAACGAAGCCATGTGCAATCTGATTCACCAATTTCAGCCGGGCCAGCAGTGGAGCGGCAAGGACTTGCTGGCGGCGCTGGATAAAAAGCGATAGTTGAACCAGTAGCTTCCAAGTAATGGAGAGCACAATGCCAACGCAGACATTCCTCATCAGCAGATTGTCTCGATTTGTGTTGGCAGCTGGCCTTGCGCTTGTGCAGCCCTCGCTTGCGTACGCGCAAGGCACGCTCTAGTCAGCGTCTGCGCAAGCGCTGGTGCCGTTGCTTCGGATGAAGGACTCGTCCGCCTTGGTCGCTCAACGGCCAAAGCCGGCTTCGCGGCATTGGTCAATCAGTTCGAAGCGCAATCAAACGGCGCAGGTCGTGGGTTCGAATCCCGCCTGGTGCCATCAACATCAAGGGCCTGGATGAAAATCCAGGCCCTTTTGTTTTGCGCTGTGCCAATTCTGTGCCGAATCCGTGCTGTCTTTGCGGTATGCAAAGCACTTCATCAGACAAAAAGACCACTAGCCAAAAATTGGATGCAGCCTCCATCTAGCTTCTACAGTTCTCCATCCTGTAGCTCAAAGAGCTCGCCGACAGCGCAGTCGAGATATCGGCAAAGTGTTTCAACGTATCACCACTTGCCTTTACCCCCCATCAAAAATCACATGAGAGAAATGCTCGTCTCATCATGATCAAGGTAGAAATATCTTTGGCAGCTGATAACCCAACCTGATCCATCGTCCTTTCGAGGACTGTTCCAATAATCGGCCCGTTTCCAAGCTGTTCAACTGACCAGACGCTTGGAGAGGCTGTGGTCGACTACATGAGTAACACGTGGCAGCCATCCCATAGCGCGTCGATGTAGGCGGTTAAGAAACCTATGCTGTTGCAAATGAGGGAAGGCTGCATTCCGAGCTTGCGAAGGCCGGGCCTTTAGGATCGCTCGCTGGAAATGCCTTAGCCAGCCAGTGCCCGGATGACGTGTTGCGGGTTGCTGTGGATGGCACGCAACAGCGCTTCTCTCATTACCGCGACAAGGACCAGCTCGAAGTGGATCTGGTCATTGAGCAGGACGATCGCCTATGGGGCGTGGAAATCAAAAAATCTGCTTCCGTGCAGGGCAAGGACGGCCGCGGCCTGGCACGGCTGGCAGAGCAGGCTGGTCACAGCTGGCAGGGCGGCATCCTGCTCTATACCGGTACCAGCACGCTGCCCCTGGCCCACATACCCAATGCTTTTGCTGTTCCCATGGACCAGCTGTGGCAAAAGGACACCCCATGAACACCAGCCACATCAAAAGCCACGCCCCCAATGCCCGCAACGCGATGGCTCGGACGGCCTTGAGCCCGCGACCCGGCCGTCAAATTTTTGGTCAGCTTGTGGTCGGTTCGGCTCACAATTAGCGTGTCAGAAATTTTGCCAACTCTTCACGACCATGTTTTGCGTGAAAAATAAAAAGCCTTAACCGGCACAGACTACACGTGCCTAATATCATTGTATTTCAATGACATACCGGCATTACCGTCACTTTTCTGCAAATTATGCAATTTAATAATCCGCAATATTGATCAATATTCCTGCACTCCGAAGCGGGGCTTTGCCTGCTGCTACTGCGCAAGCTGCGCTGCAAGCACTTTGGCCATCAGGCCCTGCCAGGCACGCTTACCTGCACGTCGATGAGCTGCTGGCGGGCATCCGCGCTGGTCACCTGCACGCTGTGCTGCTGCAGCGCGTTGGCGTAGGCGCGGATCAGTATCTGCGAGGGCAATTCCACCGGACGGCGGAAGGTCGCCTGCAGTTCATAGGCCGGCAGTTGCGACAGCTCGGCTACCGCCAGTGCGCGCGCCAGCGTCCAGGTGCCGTGCACGATTGCCCGGCGAAAGCCGAACAGCCGGGCCAGCAAGGCGCGCTGGTGGATCGGGTTGAGGTCGCCGGCAATCGCGGCATAGCGGCGCCCGCAGGACTCGGGCAGCGTCACCAGCGCCTCGCGGCGCAACGTGGGGGCATTGTCGGCGGACGCCGCCAGTTTGCCGTGGCGGGCGGTTGCCTTGGCATGCCGCGAGCGGTCGAGCGCCAGCGCCCGGGTTTCACCGCGCCAGACCACCTCGCCGTCCAGGCTGGCCTCGGTTATCAGGCCGAAGCTCATACCGCGCTTTTCCCAGCGCGCCGTGCCGGTCCAGGCGCGCAGCGCCAGCGGCGCATGGTCCGGCAGCACCCGGGACTGCGTCACGCTCTGGGTCATGTGCACCAGGCCCATGGCCGGAAAGGGAAACCCGCGATCAGCGAGGATCGCCATATGCAGCGGCGCTGCGGCAATCTGCAGCGCCAGGGGCGGCAGGCAATCCTGCGCCTCCAGGCCAACGCAAGCGCGGTATGCCTGCAGCCACTGCGGATCAAGCCGGCCGGCCGGCAGGGCCCGCTCGATATGCGGCAACTGCGCCGGGTCCGCGAGGCCGCGGTGCGCATGACGAAACAGGCCCAGCGTGGACACCAGCGTGGGCAGCAGGGCAGGAGGGCGAATGACCGGCATGGGTGGACGATCCGGAACTGAACGGGAGCCGCAGTCTAGTCGCTAATCACTGCGCTTCACACGGTTCCACGGCGAGCAAAAGCGCCAGAACGGGTGCTGATTTTGCCGATCTGGCCGACAATGGCGCTTCGCCACTAATCCAGACAACGCCGCTGCGTTGCTACCGAGACCAGCCACCATGGCACGCCTGAGCCTGCAGTTTCCCGAAGACCAGTACTGCTACAGCACCCAGCTCACGGTGCGCGTCACCGACATCAACGGTGCCAACCACCTGGGCAATGACTCGATGATCTCGATGATTTCCGAGGCCCGCGCGCGCTTCCTGTTCGAGTTCGGCATCCCGGAAACACCGGTTGCCGGGGTCGGCATCATCGTCACCGACCTGGCAACCACCTACCGGGCCGAGGCGCATGCCCGCGACCTGCTGCTGTTCGAGGTCGGCGTGATGGATTTCAACCACTATGGCGGCGACATCACCTTCCGCGTCAGCCGGCCGGCGGACGGTGCGCTGGTGGCCATGGCCAAATCCGGCTTCGTCTTTTTCAACTACGCCAGCGGCATGGTCACCGCCATGCCGGGCGAATTCCACCGCAAGTTCGCCCGGGTCAACTGGCTGGCTTGAGCCGCCCGCGTCTCACTGGTTGTAGTGCCCGCCAATCAGCATGCCGTGGCGAATCACCACGGTTTGCCCGAGGCGCACCAGGGTCAGCGGATTGCGCGAGGTGATGACCCAGCCTTTCGCCAGCAGTTGCGCCACGTGTGCGCGCATGGCGTGAAATTCGCGTTGCTCGACCCGTACAAGTTCCATTTGCGTGTTGCTCCCTTTGTTGAACACTCCTCGTCCAGACCCGCAGGGTCTGCCGCCGGTGCCTCGCTTGCCCCGGGCTGTGCCCGGAATGCGCCGTCGCGCACAGCTTAGCAGCACAACGGCTGTGGATGACACCGGCGCAATCGGCCGCGCAGCTCGGAGCAGCTGCAAAAAAATGGCGCTGTACCCTTTATGGGTTGGTTCATATAAGTGGGCCTTGTAGGGTGGGTTAGGCCAGCGGCCGTAACCCACCAACCGGTCGCAAGGCCGGCCACAGCGATGCCTTGGCATCGATGGTGGGTTACGCCGCTGCGCGGCTAACCCACCCTGCAAAAGCACGTTCAACCACTAACACAGGCATAGCCAAAAATATGCCGGCTGCTTACTGCTGCTGTTGCTGCAGCTGCGGATGCACATGGACCCGGGCATGCATCTGCTCGCTGCCGCCACCGCGGCGCATGCCACGCACCGGGCAGGCGTCAAGGTAGTCCATGCCCACCGCCAGCTTGAGATGGCGCTCGGGGCGCGACAAGCCGTTGGTGACGTCAAAGCAGTACCAGCGGCCATCCAGCCAGGCTTCGGCCCAGGCATGGCTGGCCAGGTGCGCGAGGTCGTCACTGTACAGGTAACCGGAAACATAGCGTGCCGGAATGCCGAGGCTGCGCACACAGGCCAGGAAGGCATGCGCATGGTCCTGGCAGACCCCGACGCCGGCGGCAAAGGCGCCCGCTGCGGTGCTTTCCACGGTGGTCGCACCCGGGCTGTAGGGCATCGCCTCGAGCAGTGCCTCCATCAGCTTGATCAGGTCGGCGCGCTGGCGTCCGGCGCCGCAGATCCGCAGGGCGAATTCGCGCAGCGCGGCATCGGCCTGGGTCAGCCGGGTGGGGCGCAGATAAGGCAGCGGCGAGCCGCTCTCGCGCTCGGAGTCGCAATGCTCGTCGATGTCGACCAGGCCGCGCGCACCGATGATGATCGAGTCATGCGGCTGGTCGAGCGTCAGCACGTGCAGGATGTTGCCGTAGGGGTCACGCTGCGCCTGCACGCTGCCGGGCAGGTCGAGATGCCAGTCGAGCACATGCTGGCGCAGGCTTTCCTGCGGGGTCAGGCGCAGGTACTGGATGCTGGCGCGCACCTGATCGGCGTAGTTGTAGGTTGTCTCATGACTGACCGAGAGTCTCATGCGGCCTCCAGATAGGAACTTTGAATGGCGTCGGCCAACTGGCGCACCAACAGGATGAAGTCCGAGAGCCAGCCGTGCAGGCCCGCGGACAGGATGTCGTCGATGCCGGTGTAGCGCAGGCGCGCATCCAGCTCGGCGACCAGGCGTTGCGCCGGCCGGCCGTTGTTGCCCGGCAGGCTGGCGAGAATTTCATTGATTTCGTCGAGGCAGCTGCGCAGCGAGCGCGGCACGTCCTCGCGCAGGATCAGCAGCTCGGACACCTGGCGCGCGCCCGGCGCATCGCGATACAGCTCGGTGAAGGCCTCGAAGGCCGACAGCGCACGCAGCAGCGCAGTCCACTGGTAGTAGGCGTAGGCCGAACCTTCGGTGAGGCTGGCGGCCTCGTCACCAAGCATCTCGTAGCGCGAGTCGAGCAGGCGCAGGGTGTTGTCGGCGCGTTCGATATAGGTGCCCAGGCGGATGAAGCGGTAGGCGTCGTGGCGCATGATGGTGCCGAAGGTGGCACCACGGAACAGGTGCGAACGCTGCTTGACCCAGTCGCAGAAGCGGCTGGTGCCGTAGTGGCCGAGGCCTTCGGCGGCAATGCTGCGCATTTCCAGCCAGGTGGCGTTGATGTTCTCCCACATGTCGGCGGTGATCCGCCCGCGCACCGCATGGGCATTGCTGCGCGCCGCACGCAGGCAGCTGTAGATGCTGGTCGGGTTGTTCGGGTCGAGGGCGAAGAACTGCAGCATGCGCTCGCCATGCAGCTGGCCATGACCGTCGAGGTAATCGTCCAGGGTGCCGGTGATCAGCAGCGGCATGGCCAGTTCGTCGAGCCCGTCACGGCCATCCTGCGGCATCAGGGACAGCGAATAGCTGATGTCGAGCATGCGCGCGCGGTTCTCCGCACGCTCCAGGTAACGCGACATCCAGTACAGATCGGCAGCGGTTCTACTCAGCATGCAATGTGCTCCTTAATCCTCGACCACCCAGGTGTCCTTGGTCCCGCCACCCTGTGACGAGTTGACCACCAGCGAACCCTCGCGCAGCGCCACGCGGGTCAGGCCGCCGGGCACCAGGCAGGTTTCCTTGCCGGACAGGACAAACGGGCGCAGGTCGATGTGCCGCGGGGCGATGCCGTTCTCGACAAAGGTCGGGCAGGTCGACAGGCTCAGGGTCGGCTGGGCGATATAGCCGGCCGGATTGGCTTTCAGGCGTTCGCGGAAGGTCTCGATCTCGGCCTTGCTGGCCGCCGGGCCGACCAGCATGCCGTAGCCACCGGAGCCCTGGGTTTCCTTGACCACCAGCTCGGGCAGGTTGGCCAGCACATGCGACAGCTCCTCCGGCTTGCGGCATTGCCAGGTCGGCACGTTGGCCAGGATCGGCTCCTCGTCGAGGTAGAAGCGCACCATGTCCGGCACGAACGGGTAGACCGACTTGTCGTCGGCCACGCCGGTGCCGATGGCATTCGCCAGCACCAGATTGCCGGCCAGGTAGGCGCTGAGCAGGCCGGGCACGCCGAGCATGGAATCCGGATTGAATGCCAGCGGGTCGAGGTAGAGGTCATCCAGCCGCCGGTAGATCACATCGACATGCTTGGGCCCGGCAGTGGTGCGCATGTACACATGGGCATCGCGGACGAACAGGTCGGCACCTTCGACCAGCTCCACACCCATCTCGCGGGCAAGGAAGGCGTGCTCGAAATAGGCGCTGTTGAACATGCCCGGGGTCAGCACCACCACGCAGGGGTCATCCACCGGGCTGGAGCTTTTGAGGGTCGACAGCAGCAGACCGGGGTAATGGTCGATCGGCGCAATGCGCTGGTGGGCGAACAGCTCGGGGAACAGGCGCATCATCATCTTGCGGTCTTCCAGCATGTAGCTGACCCCGCTCGGCGTGCGCAGGTTGTCCTCCAGCACGTAGTAGGTGCCATCGCCGTCGCGCACCAGATCCACCCCGGAGATGTGCGAGTAGAGGTCGCGGTGCAGGTCCAGGCCCTGCATGGCGATCTGGTAGCACTCGTTGGCCAGCACCTGCTCGGCCGGAATGATCCCCGCCTTGATGATGCGCTGGTCATGGTAGAGGTCGGCGAGGAACATGTTCAGTGCCTTGACCCGCTGGATGCAGCCGCGCTCGACCATCCGCCACTCGCTGGCGGGGATGCTGCGCGGGATGGTATCGAACGGAATCAGCCGCTCGGTGCCCTGCTCGTCGCCGTAGAGGGTGAAGGTGATCCCTGCCCGGTGGAACAGCAGATCGGCTTCGCGCCGGCGCTGCGCCAGCTGCTCGGGCGGAGTGGCCGCCAGCCAGCGGGCAAATTCGTGGTAGTGCGGACGGACCTTGCCGTGCGCATCGTACATTTCGTCATAGAACTGACGGGCCATGCCTTGCTCCTTCTGTTTCAAGCAGGAAAGACTCTGCAAGGCCCGCGCCATCTATAATTAGTCATATATTTCAGTTAGTTATGCCTGTATTTTGCGCGCGCCGCACCATCGCGGTGCACGCCTCGGCAGCTGCAGTGCAGGCCGGCAGCGGCCTGCACCGCTTCAGGGCGAGGCCGGCTGACGCACGCCCGCACAAATGCCGTGGACAGCGGCGTAGCGAAGCCGGATGCTAGGCTGACAAAAACAAGTCGAATCGGAGTCAACCCATGAAAGCCATGAATCTTCAGGATTCCATGTTCCTCCTGATAGAGCAGCGCCAGCAGCCGATGCACGTCGGCGGATTGAGCATCTACACGCCGCCCAAAGGGGCAGGCCCGGATTATGTGGAGAACATCTACCAGGCCTGGCGCAAGCACGTGAAAGCCAACAAACCCTTCAACCAGCGGCCGGTGAGCAAGCTGGGCATCTGGTATTGGGAAGAGGACCAGGACTTCGATATCGACTATCACCTGCGCCATCTGGCCCTGCCCAAGCCCGGGCGCATCCGTGAACTGCTGGCGATGGTTTCGCGCCTGCACGGCACGCTGATGGACCGCTCGCGCCCGCTGTGGGAAGTGAGCCTGATCGAGGGCCTGGCAGACGGGCGCTTTGCCATCTACTCGAAGATGCACCACTCCATGGTTGACGGCGTGACCGCCACCAAGATGGCCATCAATATGCACGCGTTCAATGCACAGGAAACCAAGCTGCCGCTCTGGGCCCAGGAACATGGCCGGCCAAGAAGTGGCCACCGGGAAGCTCCCGGATTGCTCAAGCAGGCCGCCGAAGCACTGCAAGCCGGCCGCGAGATGCTGCCCGGCGTGGTCAGTGGCTTGTGGGATCTCCTGCGCCCGGCGGAAGCGGATGCGGCGCTGTCGCAACCCTTCAAGGCGCCGCCCAGCCCCTTCAACGTTCCCATCACCGGCTCACGCCGCTTTGTTGCGCAGTCCTATGAACTGGCACGCCTGAAGGCCATCGGCAAAGCCGCCAACGCGACACTCAACGATGTGGTCCTGGCACTCTGCTCGGGCGCCCTGCGCCGCTACCTGCAGGAGCACAATGCGCTGGCGGAAGATTCGCTGATCGCCATGCTGCCGGTGTCCATGCACGGGGATACCGATAAAGGCGGCAATCAGGTCGCCACCATCCTGGCCAACCTGGCCACCAATGAACGTGACCCGCTCAAGCGCCTGGCGCGCATCGTGGCCTCCACCAGCGCCGCCAAGGAGCGTATGTCGAAGATGGTGCGCCTGGAAAAGGTCGCCCACACCATGATGATGATGAGCCCGATGCTGCCGGGCATTGTCACCGGGCGCGCCGCGACCCATCCGGCGTTCAACCTGGTGATTTCCAACGTCCCGGGGCCGAGCAAGGACATGTACCTGAATGGCGCACATCTGGACGAGTCCTATCCGGTGTCGATCCCCATGGAATATCAGGCGATGAACATCACCGTCACCAGTTATGTTGGCGAGATGGCCTTCGGCTTCACCGCCTGTCGCCGCGCAGTACCCAACATGCAGCGCATGATCGACTACCTGGATCAGTCCTTCGTGGAACTGGAGCGGGCACTGGGGTTGGCCCCTGCAGCTAAAGCCGCGCCCCCCGCCACGGCTGTTGCGGCCAAGCCGAAGGCGCTGCGCATGGCCCCCGTCGTTCCCGCCAAGCCCAAGCGCGTGGCCAAGGCAGCCGCCGTGTCGGCCGAACCCAAGGCCGCGAACAAGACACCGGCCACTCCAGCCAAGCCCAAGGCAGTGCGCAAGACACCCGCCGCCCCTGCCAAGCCCAAGAGCGTGACCAAGACAGCAGCCGTCTCGGCCAAACCCAAGGCCGCAAGCAAGACACCGGTGGTTCCGGCCAAACCGCGCGCCCGCAAGGCGGCGGTCACGGCCGGGTAACGTCAGGCAGCGGCAACCGGGCGGGCTCGGAGCGCAGCGAAGAGCCCGCCATTGACCTCGGCGAACGCCGGCAACCCTGCCGGGTGCGCAGGCTTTACCGCGAGACCAGGCCAGGCCTGCATTTCAGAAGAACGACACCGCCTGCCCGCTACGGTCGAAGGCGATGAAATTGCCAATGCTGCCGGCTTCGATGGCACCCACCATCATCTTCAGCGGCTGCTCGGCTTCATCGCTGCCCGGGGCATGACCACCGCGCCCGGACAGGCCGGCAGAAAACACCAGATCCCAGCGCAGGCCGGTACGCTCCGACTCTTCCCGCAAGCCAGCAAAATCAGCCACCTCGGCCGGCAACTTGTCCACACAGAGCACCGGGCGCAACGAACCCCCTTCGCCGTCAGCATGCCGCTGTTGCTCGGCACCCGTGGCGTCTTCCGGAAGCTCGGCCGCGACGAACACGAACAACAGCCGCTGTGGCTCTTGCTGGGCCTTGGCGGCACTGAGCAGATCGGCGAAACAGGCAATATCCATGGCAGGTTTCCTGATAGCGAATGAAAAGGCTATGTCCGCGTTGGTGGTTGAACATGCTTTTGTAGGCTGGGTTAGCCGCGCAGCGGCGTAACCCGGCATCGCTGCCAACGGCATCACCGTGCCCGGCCTTGCGGCTGCTTGGTGGGTTACGGCCCCTGGCCTGACCCACCCTGCAAAGGCCCACTTTCATGAATCAACTCATAACGAGTACAGCGCCAATGAAAAACCGGCGCCGCACTCACTTTGAATGCACGCCTGCTGCTTGCCAATATCTCCAAAGGCATAGAGGCGGTTCAGGCCGAACGCAGGCTGAAGCGCGGAAACAGCTGTTCCAGATAGGGCCACAGCGCCGCAGCCGCCGGCGGGCACAGCGAGGGCCCGAGCCCGGCGTCGAGCATGCTCTGGCTGCGCACCTGCTGCACCACAAAGTGCTGCACGCCAATCCCGGCCAGGCGCTCGGCCAGGCGTTGCAGGCGCCGGCAGTCGGACAGTTGCCAGTGCACCGAGGTGCGGCACTCGTAGTCGACACCGCTGGCCAGCAGCAGCTCCAGGCTCTGCCAGTTGGCCCGGCCACTGTCGGCTACCCCGGTAATCAGGGCAGTGTCCTCCTCCAGTGCCTTGACGTCGAAGCCGACCCAGTCGCACAGCGGCAGCACCCGCTTCAGCGCGGCCGGCTTGATCCCGGCACTGTGCAGGCCGACCTTGAAGCCCAGCGCGCGCACCTGCTGCATGGCTGCCGGCAGACCCGCCTGCAAAGTGGCCTCGCCGCCACTGAAGACCACCGCCTCGAGCAGGCCCTGGCGCCGCTGCAGGAATGCCAGCACCTCGGCCCAGGGCGTTTCCTGCTCGCCGCGCGCGCAGATCAGCCCGGGGTTATGGCAATAGCGGCAGCGCCAGGCACAGCCCTGGCAGAACAGCACGCAGGCCAGCTGCCCCGGATAATCCAGGGTGGTCAGCGGCAGCAGGCCGCCGACCCGCAGTGCCGGGCTCACGCGCTCAACTCGCCGCCGCTTCGCGGAAGTGCAGGCGCTCGCGGTGTTCGGACTGCTTGCCCGGATTGAACGCGCTGACCGGCCGGTGGTAGCCCATCACCCGGGTCCAGACTTCACAGCGCTGGCGTTGGGCTTGTGGCAGTTGCTCGATGGAATGTTGCATGGTGTGACTCCTTGCGTGGGTGAAAATAACAATCCGCAGGGTGGACAACGGCAACGCCTTGTCCGCCAGACTGATCCGCTGGTGGAAAAGCCGCAGGCGGCGTTTTCCACCCTGCGCCATCAGGCACAATTTGCCGCCATGCACGCCTGCTGCCGCAACAACAGCTCATCGCACTTCGGACAGAATTCGTGCTCGCCATCCAGGTAGCCGTGCACCGGACAGATCGAGAAGGTCGGGGTGATGGTCAGGTACGGCAGGCGGAACCGGCTCAGCGCCTTGCGCACCAGCTGCTTGCAGGCCGTGGCCGAGGAAATCCGTTCGGCCATGTACAGGTGCAGCACGGTGCCGCCGGTGTACTTGCACTGCAACTCGTCCTGCAGCTCCAGCGCCTCGAACGGGTCGTCGGTAAAGCCCACCGGTAACTGCGAGGAATTGGTGTAGTAGGGCGCCTCGCTGCAACCGGCCTGCAGGATGTCCGGGTAGCGCTTGCGGTCTTCCTTGGCGAAACGGTAGGTGGTGCCTTCCGCCGGCGTGGCTTCGAGGTTGTACAGGTGGCCGGTGTCCTCCTGGAAGCGCACCAGGGTGGCGCGCACATGGTCGAGCAGGCGCACGGCAAACTGACGCCCGGCTGCGCTGTGCATGCCCTCGCGGTCGGCGCTGAAGTTGCGCAGCATCTCGTGCAGGCCATTCAGGCCGATGGTCGAGAAGTGATTGCGCAGGGTGCCCAGGTAGCGCTTGGTGTAAGGGTAGAGGCCGTTGTCCATGTGCTGCTGGATGACCTTGCGCTTGACCTCCAGGCTCTGCATGGCCAGCTCCATCAATTGGTCGATACGCAGCAGCAGGCCCGCTTCATCGCCCTTGTGCAGGTAGCCCAGCCGTGCGCAGTTGATGGTCACCACGCCGAGGGAGCCGGTCTGCTCGGCCGAACCGAACAACCCGCCGCCGCGCTTGAGCAGCTCGCGCACATCCAGTTGCAGGCGGCAGCACATCGAGCGCACCTGATTGGGCTGCATGTCCGAGTTGAGGAAGTTCTGGAAGTACGGCAGGCCGTAGCGCGCGGTCATCTCGAACAGGCGCTCGGCGTTCTCGCTGTCCCAGGGGAAGTCGTGAGTGATGTTGTAGGTCGGGATCGGGAAGGTGAACACCCGGCCCTTGGCATCGCCGGCCATCATCACCTCGATATAGGCGCGGTTGATCAGCTCCATCTCGGCCTGCAGCTCGCCGTAGGCGAAGGGCATTTCCACCCCGCCGATGTAGGGGATCTGCTCGCGCAGGTCCTCCGGGCAGACCCAGTCGAAGGTCAGGTTGGTGAACGGCGTCTGCGTGCCCCAGCGTGACGGCACGTTGAGGTTGTAGATAAATTCCTGAATGGCCTGACGCACCTCGGCAAATTGCAGATTGTCCTTGCGCACATAGGGTGCCAGATAAGTGTCGAAGGAGCTGAAGGCTTGGGCGCCGGCCCACTCGTTCTGCAGGGTGCCGAGAAAATTCACCATCTGCCCGAGGGCGCTGGACAGGTGCTTCGGCGGCCCGGCCTCGACCCGTCCCGGCACACCATTCAGGCCCTCGTTGAGCAGGCTGCGCAGCGACCAGCCGGCGCAATAGCCGGCGAGCATGTCGAGGTCGTGGATATGCAGATCGCCTTCCCGGTGCGCAGCGCCGATGGCCTGGCTGTAGACCTCGTCCAGCCAATAGTTGGCGGTGACCTTGCCGGCCACGTTGAGGACCAGGCCACCGAGCGAGTAGCCCTGGTTGGCATTGGCCTGTACGCGCCAGTCCTCGCGGCGCAGGTATTCGTTCATCGAGGCGGCCACCTCGACGATCGCCTTGCGGTCGCGGCGCAGCCGACCGTGCTGCTCGCGGTAGACGATATAGGCGCGCGCGGTGCGGAAGTAGCCGGCATCCAGCAGCACCTGCTCGGCCAGGTCCTGCACCTGCTCGACATCCACCATGCGCTGCCCGCGCAGGCGCGCCAGCAGGACGCTGGTCAGCGCCTGGGCCTGCCCGCTGTCGAACTCGCCAACCGCCTGGCCGGCCGCCGCCAGGGCGCGGCGGATCCGCTGGGGGTCAAAGGCAGCCTTGCTGCCGTCACGCTTGTAGATCTGCACGGGCAACCGCAGGTCGGAACAGTCGTTCATGGAACACCCCCTAAAACACAACATGGTGCTATTGATGTTTTTATCAACCACTACATGTTGTGCAATCTACGACTAATTGCCGAAGCTGAATTGACCGTTATCAAGAACCGCAAAAAACCGCTGCCCATCCGCCGCAGGCTTGCCTAGACTGGTCACGGCAAGCCCATCAACCGGCACAACCCGCCGCCCCTACCGGAGAAACACCATGACCCCATTGCTTGAACTGGTTGTCTATATGACTCTGCTGACTTTTGTCGCGATCATGCTCGGCGCCGTGCTGCGCAACCGCGAATGGACGCTGGACGGCATGAAAGTCGGCCTGAGCAATCGCGACCAGCTGCCCGCAGCCACTGCCCTCGGCGGGCGTGCCGAACGGGCGGCACAGAACACCAAGGAAAACTTCATCCTGTTCACCGCGCTGGCGCTGACAGCACAGCTGGCCGGTCTCGGCGAACAGGCCACGGCGGGTGCGACACTGTTCTTCTGGGCACGGGTGGTCTACCTGCCGCTGTACATCCTCGGCATCACCTATGTCCGCAGCGCGGTCTGGGGGGTAGGTATCGCCGGCCTGGGCATGATGGTGCTGGCGCTGATCTGAAGCACAGCCCCCTGCCTGGCGGGCGAGGGGGCAACCACTCACGCCAGCCGGCTGACCAGCTGGGTCCCGTGCAACAGGTTGTCGGCCAGCGGACAGCGCTGTTCGATCAGTTCGAGAAAGGCCTGCTTCTGCGCGGTGCTCAAGTCGGCATCGATCGTCACCGCCACACGCAGCTGCTGGAAACCCGGCCGCACGTCGGGATTGCGCCCGAGCAGGCCGTCAGGGTCATAGTCGGCCTCAAGCTCGAACTGCATCCCGCGCAGCTCGAATTTCTGCTGGTGGGCGATGAAGCGGCCGATGGTGCCGAAACAGCCGGCCACCGCGGCCAGGATGGCTTCCAGCGGGGTCGGCCCGAGATCCTTGCCGGCGGCATTCTTCGGCTGATCCATGACCAGGGTGTGATTGCCGCACTGCACTTGCACAGCCATGCCGCTGTCCATGCGGCCAGTGGCGACGATGGTCTTGAGTGTCATCAACGTTCTCCTGCCAGCGCTGAAATAACCTGCCCCGCCACCTTGCCAGTGGCGATTTCAGCAACAGGATAAGCACACCGGCAGCGCTCCGACTTGACCGGCATCAGGCATTGCGCAGTAGCGAAAATATCGGCTATTCCCAACAATAAAGGCTATGTGTGCGTTATGGGTTGAAGAGCCGCTTGTCGTAGGGTGGGCCTTGGCCCACCGCTGCCAACCTCTGGCCCGTCCTGCCGTTTCGCGCTTTTGGTGGGCTGAAGCCCACCCTACGACAGGCGAGGATTCAACCCGTAACGAGTACAGCGCCAATCACCACCCTACTCGGCAATCGCCGCCGGCTTCACCTCGGCCGCGGCCACGGCGTCAGCACCGGTGGCAGTGGTACTGGACTGGCGAAGCCTTCTGATCTGCTGCACGCGATTGAGGTTATCCCAGGCGATGTTGTAATAGGACGGTGACTGCTCGATGGCGCTGCGCAGGAACTGTTCGGCCTGATCCAGCTGGCCTTCGATCAGGCACACATAGCCCACATCATTGCTCGCCTCGGCACGGCTCTCGATCTGCTCGAAGGCGGAAAGCGCCTCCTCGTAGCGCCCCTGGCGCGCCAGCAGCAACCCGTAGTTGCGCCACAGTGGTTTGTTACCGGAGTCGTACGTGATGCCGCGCTTGTAGGCCGTGGCGGCTTCATCCCAGCGCCCGGCCAGGTAGAAGGAATAGCCCAGGCTGTTCTGCACCAGCGCCGAGCGGGGCTCGATCTGCAAGGCCAGCCGGTAATAAGCCTCGGCCTGCGGGAAGTCATTGCGCAGGTCGGCCAGCACGCCCAGGCCGTTGTAGACCTTGACGGGTGAGCGGCTGTCAACCTTGAGTTCAGCCACGCTCGGTGGATTGCTGATCCCGCCATTCGCCTGGCGCTGCTGATCCAGCGCCACGGCCTTGAACAGCAGCTCTTGCGCCCGTTCCGGATTACGCCCTGCCAGGTTCAACAGGCCCAATTCGGCCAGGGCGTCGGGATTGTTCGGGGCGCTTGCCAGTACCTCATTGAAAGCCAGTTCGGCGAGCTGGAAATTACCCCGCTCGCGATGGATACGACCCACCCACACCAACGCCTCGTAGCGTTTCGGATCCAGCTCCAGAGCGCGCAGATACTGGAACAGGGACTGATCCAGATCGCCTGCCTGATACGCTTGTGCGGCCATCCGCATGGCCTCGTCCGGTGAGCTGATTTCCCTTTGCGCCTGATACAGCACTGAATTGTTACCGTTGTAGATCGCGCGACTGCCGTCCGCCTTCTCCACCTCCATGCTCTTGCATGCCGATAACGCAATGATCATCACCAGTAGCAGGCCATTCTTGTTCATGTCATATCTTCCCGAAGACTTTCAATACGCTCAGCAACGCAGGGCCGATGGCCACCAGGAAAAAGCTTGGCCACAAGCAGAAGACTAGTGGGAATATCAGTTTGCTGCCGATTTTCGCTGCCTGTTCCTCTGCACGTTGCATGCGCCGATCACGGAACTCTTCGGCATAGATGCGCAAGGTGGCACCGACACTCGTGCCAAAGCGAATACTCTGTGCCAGCAAGCTGACCAATCCGCGAATATCTTCCAGCCCGGTGCGCTCGGCTAATTGCTTGAGCGCATCGCTACTGGAGATACCGGCGCGCATCTGGGCATTCACCAAGGCCAACTCCTGAGCCAGTTCGGCCTGACTGACCGCCATCTCATCGGCCACCCGCTCGATCGCCTGCGGCAAGGCCAGACCGGACTCCACACAGACCACCAGCAGATCCAGCGCATCCGGAAATGCACCCAAAAGTCGCGCCATCCGCGCCTGCTTGCGCCGGTCAACGTAGACTGCCGGTAGCAACCAGCCCGCAGCGATGGCGATTGCGACCAGACCAACCGTCCGGGTCATGGACAACTGCGGCATGAATGGCAGGACCAGCAAAGTCAGGCCCAATAGCAACAGCGGGAGCAACAAGCGAACCGACCAGTACACCTGGACTGCCGCAGACGAGCGATAACCCGCATGTGTCAGCAGGGTGCGCGTAGCCGAATCACTAGCCCGCTCTGCCGAGGTGAAACGCTGACCAACCTGCTCCAGCATCAGCTGCAAGTTGCCGGGGCTCTCCTGGCCATAGCTACTCCCGGCCTGGCCGTGCTTGATCAGGCCAAGCCGACGCCGCAACGGATCACGCAGACCAAGCACCAAAAGCGACACCGTAACCGCGGCCAGCACTGCGCTCAGCCCAATGGCAAAGACAAACAGCAGGCGGGCCAGTGCTTCATTTCCCACCACCCGATTGAGCAGACCCAGCAGATAGTCCATACCCTACGCCTCGCTACTCGCAGTCGTTGTCAAACCTCGATGCGGATGATTTTGCGGATCCACAGAATCCCCAGCAGCATGGCGGCAAAAGCCGCCACAACAAGCTTCTGCCCCAGCGGCTCCTTGATCAGCATGGGCAGATACGCAGGACTCGTGATCATGATCATCGCCGCCAGCACAAAGGGCACCGCCACCAGAATCCAGCCCGACATGCGCCCTTCGGCCGACAAGGTCCTGACCGTCCGCTGAAAGCGAAAGCGGCCGCGAATCAGGCTGCTCAGTCGCTCCAGCACCTCAGTCAGGTTGCCGCCGCTGTCGCGATGGATCAGCACCGAGGTCACCAGCATCATTACCGTCATGCTAGGCATGCGCTCCAGCAAGCCGAGCATGGCCCGGCGGACGTCATTGCCATAGCTGATATCGGCGAAGGTCAGGCCGAACTCATGGGCAACCGGCCCTTTATGCTCCTCGGCTACCAGTTGCAATGTCTCGTTGAAGGGATGCCCGGCACGCAGCGCCCGGCACATTGCATCCAGAGCATCGGGCAGCCCCTCCTCGAATTGCGCGAAGCGCTTGCTGCGATCTGCGGATATTTTCAGCAGCGGCAACCAGAACACCGTCCCAGCCACCAGCAGCGCCAGCCACCAAAGTTGCGTAAACAGCCACACGGAAACGCCGGCAGCCACCGCCAGGATCAGGCCAAGCAGCAACACCCGGTGGGCGCGGTATTCGTGCCCTGACTGCTCGATCATCTGCGCCAGACCTTCCATTGTTGGCAGCTGCTCCAGCCATGCCGCCATCGGCGACATGCGGGTCAGGTACTTCTGCCGCAATACGGTCTGCAGATTTGGCTGATTGCTGGCTCGCTCCAGCAGCTGCAGGCGGTCACGAATCCGCTTGCGCACCTTGCTCGCTTCACCGAACACCGGCACCGTCAGCCCCTGGCTAAGCAGGAACACGGCAGTGAACACCATGCCGAGAAAAGCCAGGATATATTCGTTGGGAATCTGGTTCATGACTGCGCCTCCATCCACTCCGGACGGAACAAGCTGAGGGGCAACTCGATGGCACGCTTGGCCAGTACATCCCGGAAGCCCGGAACCATGCCGGTGGGATGATACTCGCCGAGCACCTCGCCATGCTCACCGATGCCGCGGCGGGTGAAGGCAAAGATCTCGGTCATGGTAATGATGTCGCCTTCCATGCCATTGATCTCCTGCACGCTGACCAGCCGCCGCTTGCCATCTTCCTGGCGCTCCAGCTGGATCACCACATCGATGGCCGAGGCGATCTGCTGGCGCAGGGCCTTGATCGGAAAAGTGGCACCGGCCATCGACACCATGTTCTCGATCCGTCCCAAGGCATCGCGCGGGGTGTTGGCGTGAATGGTGGTCAGCGAGCCATCGTGACCAGTATTCATTGCCGTCAGCATGTCCAGCGCCTCGGCGCCGCGCACCTCGCCGACAACAATACGGTCCGGACGCATGCGCAAACTGTTGCGCACCAGTTCGCGCTGGCTGACCTCGCCACGGCCCTCGATATTCGCCGGACGGGTTTCCAGGCGCACCACATGCGGCTGCTGCAGTTGCAGTTCAGCCGAGTCCTCGATGGTGACGATCCGCTCGTTCAGAGGAATGAAGCTGGACAGCACATTGAGCAGGGTAGTCTTGCCGCTGCCGGTACCGCCGGAAATCAGCACATTCAGCCGGCCGCGAACTATCGCCTTGAGCATCAGGGCCATCGCCGGCGTCAGGGTGCCACTCTGAACCAGGCTGTCGGCATTCAGCAAATCTACCGCGAAGCGACGAATCGACAGGCTTGGCCCGTCGATGGCCAGCGGCGGGATAATCGCATTGACCCGCGATCCATCCTTGAGGCGGGCGTCCACCAGTGGCGACGACTCGTCGATGCGCCGCCCAAGGCTGGAGACGATGCGGTCGATGATGTTCAACAGATGCTGATCGTCGCGAAAATGGACGTCTGTCCGTTGCAGTTTGCCGAAGCGCTCGACATACACCGAGGCATGACCATTGACCAGGATATCCGACACACTGCGATCAGCCAGCAGCGGCTCCAGCGGCCCAAGACCAAGCACTTCATCGCTGATCTGCTTGATCACCAGCTGGCGACTTTGAGCGCTGACCGGAGCCGCATGCTCATCCAGCAGGCGCTGGCATATCTCGCGAATCTGCCGCACAGCATCGTCCGGCTCCAGCGAGTCCAGCAGGGACAGGTCCATGACCTTGAGCAGCTGCTGGTAGATTTTCTCCCGCCACTCGGTCTCGACAGGGCTGAGGTGGGATTTGGTCTCGTACAACGTTTCCGGCGCGACGCGCTCCCACGCCAGCATCTCATCAACCACCGCGTCATCAACACTCGTTTCGGGCGACGACTTGGTCTCGGCTTTGCCTGCCTGCACACGCAGGCGATTTCGCAAGTCACTAAACACGGGTCACTCCCTGCACAAAATGCTGAAAACGCTGAAGCAGGCCTGGCTCACTGACCAACGAGGTGCCGAGCAACTCTTTACTCAGCTGATCCAGCGCTTGGGTGATCGGCGCCCGCGGCGCCTGCATGGCCAGCGGGATCCCGCTGTTTTGACTCTCGGTGACCGCAACGAAGTCATTGGGTAGCTTGTGCAGCAAGCTGCACTGCAGCGCCGTCGAAATATCCTGCAGACTGATGGATGCCGCCTTGTTGTAGCGGTTCACCACAACATGCAGATTTCCGCTCTGCACGCCCAGCTCATCACGCAGGATGCGCACCAGCCGGCTGGCATCATGCAGATGACTAAGACTTTGCTGCACCACGACATACACCCGGTCAGCCTGCTCCAGAGTGATTCCGGTAAGGTGATCGATCTGCCGTGGCAGATCCACCACCACCCAGTCGTAACTGTTGCGTGCCAGCAGTAGCAAGGCTTCGAGTTGTTCGAGACGAACATCCGAAGACAGGCACAATTCGTTTTCGCGCCCGCCCAGCACATGCAATGCCGGGCTGAAATGGCTACAGAACCCGCGCAAGGCCATGCTGTCCATGCCATCGATCTGCTGCAACACCTCGACATGACTGTGGGTGGTTTTCACATCGAGACAATTGGCCACGCTGCCGAATTGCAAATCCAGATCGAGCAGCAGGGTGCTGCCGCCATTGACACTCAGCTGGTGGGCCAGATTGCAAGCCAGCAACGTGGCCCCCGACCCTCCTTTGGCGTTGATCACCGCCACCAGCTTGCCGCCGCTATCGCTGTTAACGCGCGACTCTTTGAGCATGCGACTAAGCGCGGCCAGCAACTCCTCGGCCGCCACTGGCTCAGGCAGAAAATCGCGCGCGCCCGCCTGCATCGCCAGGCGCATACCTTCGCGCTCATCCAGTGGCCCGCAAACCAGCAACGGCGGGCGCTCGTGCGCCGGACGGCGCAATAGCGCCGCCAGCTCCTCACGCCACAGATTACTGACCCTGAGCAAAAGGAAATCCGGCAGCTGTTCCAGATCATGCAACGGATCGGTATGGCCATTACTCACCAGACGCGTACTTACCAGCAAGCCCGGCGCAGCTTGGCAGATACCTTCCAAGTGATGCAGGGCATCCGCATCACGACTGGTGATCAACAGGCGCAAACCCTGTTTTTTGTGCTTGCCCAAGGGCAGCGAGACTTCTCTGGAACTCAACATGGTGTTATCTCCGGTACTACACCCTCCTCGGCATGCCGGCCAAGGCTTTCTCGCGGCAAGGTGGCCCTGAATGCTGGCAGGGTGAACCCCTCACCAAACCCAGGGATCAACAAGGTAAAGGGGAAATTGACAATACTCAGCTGAACGTAACGGATCGAGGAAAAGCCGGCACCGCCATCATTGGGGCTAGCCACTACAGCACCGTTTGCATCCAGATAAACCAGGGTCACATCGGAGGTATCGAGACTATTGATCAGATTGCTTGCCCCGCTCTCGGTCGCCGCATTGAAAATCGCCCGGCGCAGTATCAGTGGCTCGTGGATATCGCATACTGCCGCCAGCCGTGTGCCACGGCGAACCACTTCGTTGAGCGTTCCAACAGTGAAAAACAGGCGGCCCATTTCCAGCACACCGAACAGCAGAACGAACAGCATCAGACCGACAATGGCGAACTCGACCACATAGACCCCGCGCATGTGTTTTCTGTTCATCAGAGCACCCTCATCACGGTGCTGGCGACCAGCGGAATGCCCAACCCAAGCGCTCCCCCATAGAAGCCAGGTAACTGCCCGGTGCAATTGCCACCACCAATCACCGGGCAGAAGGTGTAATTGATGCTCACCTGGACATGCTCGGCGCCCTGCGCGCTGACCTGCACATTGGCAGCCGTCAGTCCCGTCACCACTGCCGGATAACCGCCCGGATTGGCCGGCACACCATAGAGGGCTACGTTTTGCGCCTGCGCCAGCAAGGTGGCGTTCAAATCGATCTGTCCAGTGGTTGCATTCCAGGCCTGACCGGCAACGAACCGCACGCTATCGCGACTGGCCTGCAGCAGGGAGTTGTACTGGTAGAGCATGCGGCCGAACTCCCCGATGGCCAGCAACAGCAACAGCAACAGCGGCAGGGTAATGGCGAACTCAACCATGGCCACACCACGCTGGGCCCTCGATCGTCCGCACCCACGAGATTGCATGAAATGTCTCCTAGGAATCCGTGCTCGGTGTCTGACTGTTGTCGATATAGGTCTTGTACAGCTGGATGATCTGCGGCCCGGCATCCTCCACCGGATTCGGGCCGGGGAAATCATCCCCCTCGCACACACTGGAAAACTGGCCGAGCAACCAGGCCTGTCCGCCCGTCTGGTCCATTGGTTGCAAAGCGAAGAAACAGGCAAAACCCAGTACCGGTACCGATGCCGTGCCACCATCGGTACCGCTGCACTGGCCGATGACAATCTTCAGCATCCGCCGCTCGAAAACCCCGTCACTCTGGCAGCCGCTGGCCGATGGATTGGCAACGCAGTCCGCCGAGGCGGCCTTCCAGTCGTTGAGATCGAACAGTCCGGTACCACTTGCTGTCAGGATATTGCCGGCCGAGTCCGAGTGCACCAGACCGCCCCCGGTGCCGAGGTAGCTGACACTGTCGTCGGTCAGGTCGACGGTCAGCGCGCCATTGCCATTGCCCAGCTGGTTAAAGGTGGTCACCAGATCTGGTGGATAAATGCTCTCGGTTCCGCCCATTGGACCGACGTACTGACCGAAGCGGGTATTGAACCCTTGCGCGGATGGCCCCACGGTGTTGCCGGGCTTGGTTCCGACATTCTCGCCAGCGGCCGGACAGAGCGTTCCCCCGCCGGCTAGCGCCTCTCTGACGGTCTGGCCACCCGACCCGAAATCCAGCAGCTGGAAATTGCCCGGACCAATCCCGGAGGTATTGTTCTTTGCCGATTTCAGCACCTCAAGCTCGCCAAGCTGGTAGCCCCAGAAGAGCCCTGTGTCCGGGTCGTGCTGGGTGGTATCACCACAGACCATCAGCGGCGCCAAGTCGCAGGGACTGGTCGGGCTCGGTCCTGCCGTAGCGATGGCCGCCACCGCCTTGGCCCCTAGTCCGCCACCCGCAAAGGCCTGGGCGAAGTTCCAGAAGAAGCCGCTCAAGGGATAGTTCGGCACTGAAACCCGCACGTAACTGGCATTGGCAGGGCCAGGAAAAGAAAATGGTCCATAGACGCTATTGGCCAGTTCCACCACGGCAAAGGCACCGGCTCCCCCCGCCGCGGTGACTGCGGTCGCCAACTCGCTATTGCCGCTGGCATTGGCATTCAGTGTCAGGGTCGCCAGCGCGGCACTGCGACTCACGATCGCGGCGTTACTCGAACCCAGTACCTGCTGGAGGGTCTTGGCGCCGCTGAGGGCTGCGGCATCCACGCTGTTCTGCAGGCGCGTCTTGTTCACCAGCATGTGTCCACCATCCAGCGCCAGCGCGGCCATCAGCAGCATGGCAACCATGGCCAGCGTCACCAGCACTATCACCGCCCCCCGCTGGCGCTCGGGAGCCGTGTAGGACGGCCACTGCTTACAGGGGTTCATGGCTGCAATCCTCAGTTACTGACGGTGGTACCCATATCGATCTCGATCGGCTGCTCGACCTGTTGCGCATCGCCGGTCACGCCGCGGTAGTTATCCATCACCCGCTCGGTCAGCGGACCATCGGTGCCTGTCGGCGAAATTTCGGTGCCCGGATTGGCGGCAAGCGCCTTGTTGTCGATCTGCTGGTACAACGTCTGATTGACACTGGAACCGAATGGTCCGACCCGGGCCTCGTCGTAACCCATGCACCCGGAGAGGGCCGATAGCAGCAAACCAGACAAGATAATCATGCGTTTCATGCGCAGGCTCTCCGCTTCAGTTGAGGTCATGGCCAAACTGGCCACCGGTAACTCCGAGACTGACAGGAACCGCACGTCCCGGCCCGGTGCCCTTGGTTCTGCCCAGCAGGTAAAAGTCGAGATCGCTCGGCTCGACGAAGTTCTGCGTGGGCAGCTGCACGGTTTTTGCGTCCAGTGGCCGGACCAGATGCGGGGTCACCAGAATCACCAGCTCGGTCTGGCCGTTACGGTATTCCTGGCTGCGAAACAGAAAGCCGAGAATCGGAATATCACCCAGGCCGGGGAAACGATTGACCAGATCGCGGGTGTTCTCGCTGATCAGGCCGGCAATGGCGATGGTCTGCCCATCCCCCAGTTCAAGGGTGGACTGGGCGCTGCGTTTGGTCAGCGACGGAACCAGCTGGGTTATCCGCTGATCCACTACGCCGCCACCCTCACCGCTATCCACACCGGTATCCAGCAGCAGCGAGTTGCTATTGGAAATCTCGCTGACCGAGACATTCAGGTTGAGATTGATCCGCCCCGTGTCCAACGCCACCGGGATGAATTTCAGGCCGACACCGAACTCCTTGTACTCGATAGTGGTGCCGTTATCGCCATCATCGACCGGGACCGGAAACTCGCCGCCTGAAATAAATTCCGCCTGCTGCCCGGTCAGGGTGGTCAGCGTCGGCTCAGCCAGTACCTTGGCAGAACCATCGTTCTTGGCTGCGTCCAGCACCATGTTGAATTGAAAGCTGTCGGAAGCGAACTGCGCCAGCAGGGCCTTGCCGCTGCCCGGCGAGATACCCCGGTTGATGCCGCCCAGCACCCAGTTCCCCGCCCCCGTGCCCAGTGCGGCAAAGTTGATGTTCATGCTCTTGAGCAGGCTGCGCTGCACTTCCGCCACCTTGACCTCCAGCATGACCTGCTGGCTGCCGCCGATGGTCATCAGGTTGACCACATCCGGCGCATCGCCGGGTGCAGCGCCTGCTGCGGCGCCCTTGCCCTTGTCATCGACTACGCCGGCGGTTTGCGCGGTATAGGTCTTGGCCAGCCTGAGCGCCGTATCCATGGCCGCCGCACTGGTTACCTGGCCGCGCAATACCAGCGCCCCCTGGGCGCTGAAGACCTCGATCTTCTCGTTCGGCATCAACTGATGCAGCTTGTCCTTGAGGCCGCTCAAGTCATGGCCAACCTCGACGTCGAGGCTGTCGATCAAGCGATTGCCATGGTCCCAGAGCAGCACATTGGTACTGCCCAGTTTGCGGCCGAGCAGGTACAGCTGGGTGGGGCTGGTGACCAGGATATCGGCAATTTCCGGGTTGCCCACCGAGACCCGCTTCACCGCCGCGCGGGTCGCCAGCACGCGCGACTTGTAGATCGGCACCTGAATGATGTTGACATTGGCCGCGGGCATCGGACTGACCGGGGGCGCCGGCGGAGCCGCCTGGGCAATCCCCGGCAGCAGCAGACCGGCGGCCAGCAGCTGCAGCAGGTAGATCCTGATCCTGTGGATGGTCGCCATACGTGACTCCTTGATTGCTATCGCACTCTTGCCGGAAAACCGCTCGTCCCATGGGCCACATCGACCCATGGCGCACTACAACCTGGCCTTCGATGGTTCGACACTGGTACTGGTACCGCGGATAACGGTGACCCCGCCACCGCTGCTCATGACTCGCTTGGTTGCGACCGGTGCCGGAGCCGCCACCGCAGCCGGTGGCGGCTCCGGCACTGGCTTCTTCTGGTTATCCAGCGGATTGCGCAGGGCCAGTTGCAACTTGCCCTCGGTTTGCGCCTTGACCAGAATTTCCGCCTCGGCGCTGCTCATCTCCAGAGTCACCGCACGCACCACCACCGGCTGGGTCTTGTCGGTGCCCGCGGTCTGGTCCACCGCCAGCACACGCAGATCCTCGAGGATGGTTTTCGACTCGGCTTCATTGCTGGTCCCGATCTTCTTGGTCGCCAGCACATCGACCCGGTTGCCCGGCAGCAGGAAGCCGGCGACACCGACGACATCATCCACACGTACCGAGATGGCGCGCATTTGTGGCGCAATCAATGAGGCCAGCGTGCTGCCGCCAAGGTGCTCGGCCAGACGCGCGCCACGGACGATATCGCCGCGCAGGATATCGAAGGTGGCGATCTTGCCGACCACCTTTTCGCTGGCATCGAACGCATCGTCAGGCACCGTTTCCTTGGGCATGCGCACCACGCTGACATGCTGGGTATCGATCATCTGGCCGAAGGGGATCTGCGTCGTGGCCACCACCACTCCCTGCAGATTGTCGTCAGAACTGGCATTCAGGCGTGCGCTCAGCCAGCTATTGGCCAGGAACGCCGCACCCAGGCCAAAGACCAGTGAAAGAACAATCAACACAAGGGTGCGCGAGTGCATGGTGATGTCTCCTGAATTCAGCTGGTTTCGAGGCTGACGAAGTAATTGCGCCAGGCCCAGCTGAGGGTCTCGGCGCAGAGGGCTGCAGTTTTGTCCCCGCCCAGGTAGCGCTGGCGATCCAGCGCCATGCCCAGCAGATCGCGTGGATGACAGGGCAGTAGCGGCGTCTGCGTTGGCTGGTGCAAGTGCTCGATCACGTATGTCACCAGCTCGGGGTCATACGGCACACCCTGCTTTTCACATTCCTGCTGCCAGATACGCGCGTACTCATCGGCGCGTAGATGCTCGAAATGCAGTTTGTAACCAATCCGCCGCAGGAAGGCTTCGTCGGCCAGCGTCAATGGATTGAGGTTAGTCGAAAAAACCAGGAGCAGATCGAAAGGGATCTCGCAATGCCGGCCACCGCCCAGATTGAGAAAATCCTTCTTTTCCTCCATCGGCACTATCCAGCGGTTGAACAGCTCTAACGGCGGCATGCGCTGACGACCCAGGTCGTCGATGATGAAAATTCCGTTGCTGGCCTTGAGCTGCAGCGGTGCCTGGTACTGCCGGTTGTAGGGATCGAAACGGACGTCCAGCATGTCCATGGTCAGCTCGCCACCGGTAATGACGATCGGGCGCTGGCAGCGCACCAGCCGCCGGTCCACGCCCTGATCCAGGCGCAGGTTGGGTTTCTTCGGTTCCAGCGGCAGCGGCTTGTGCAGCTGTGGATCGAGGATCTCCAGCACCGTCTCGTTGATGGCGATGGCATGCGGTATCCACACCGCGTCACTGAACAGCCGGATCAGCCGCTGGCTGATATAAGTCTTGCCCGTGCCTGGCGGACCGTAAATCATCATCGCCCGCCCGGAGTTCATCGCCGGGCCGAGTTGATCAAGCAGCTCGTCGCGAATCACGATGTCGGCAAAGGCCTCATGCATGCTGTGCGCGTCGATTTCACAGTGGTGCACCGTCTGTGCCAGCAGCAGTTGCCGGTAACGGTCAACCGGATAGGGCGCCGGGCCGAGGTAACCACTGCGTGCCAAGGCATCCCTGGCCGCACTGCGACCGCGCTCGGTCAAGCCATAACGCAGCCCCTGGCTACCCACCTGACCCAGCACCTCGATGCGGCCATCCTTGCGCAAAAACGCCAGCAGCTCCTCCAGCACCGGACCAGGCAGGGCCAGGCGCTCCACCAGTTGCGGCATGTCCAGCACCCCGGCGTCATGCAGATGCTTGCAGAGCAGATCAACCAGCAGAACTTCTGTCAGTCCGGTATCCGCCACGCTGCAGGGTTGCGGTGCCAGTTGCTGCAGCGCATCGGCCTGGGCTTGAGCCTGCTCTTGATAACGGCTCAGCGAACTGAGTACTGGCATGGCTAGCCCCCCACACGAGCGAATCGCAAACAAGCACTGACCAGGCTGCCGAGCAGAATGGCGCTACTGTAGGGGAAGCGTTGCCGGGCGACTGCATCATCAGGCGGGGCGATGTAGGTTCTTAAACTGGCAATCGCCCAGTAGCGCTGCAAGAAACGCAGCAACTGTTTCTTGTAGAGCAGAAACAACACCCCCAGAACTCCACCGGCAAGCAAACTGTAAACCGCCGCCCACCAAGCACCGGTGGCGCCCAGATAACTGCCTGCGACCGCCATCAGCTTCACATCGCCGGCGGCCATGCCGCCCAGCAGGTACAGCGGCAGAAAACACAGCAAGCCGACAACCAGGCCAGCAGCCCAGACCAGCAAACCGTCCAGACCACCGAGCACTAGCTGTCCTGCCATGGCAACCACCACGCCCAGCGCCAAATAAAGATTGGGAATACGGTGCGTACGAATATCGCTGTACACCGCACTCCCCAGCATCACGCTCAGCGAAACCAGCAGCACCAAGTCCACAGGAATGCTCCACACCCAGACTGCAGGACATAACAAACACTGACTTTCCAATGTCTAAAGGCAACAACCATCAAGGACCGTTAATCGCATCGGTAAGGTCGGTGATAGCATTCGCAACGGCAGTACCCAGATCGGTAAATGCTATGACTGTAGCCCCAGCAACCAAGGCCCCAGCCACGGCATACTCCACAGTGGTCAGGCCTTCCTCATCCTGCAAAAACTTCAACACAGCCGTTTTGATCATTTGCAGATTCATTTTCCCACCTCACTCAATTGCAGATTCTTGAAAAGCGGCGCCCTCTGCACCTGCCTCCGATTACAACGCTAGTTGTCAGGCCAGCATGCGGTTAGGACTTTTTCGCAGATCAACAGGAGGCTTTTGCAGGCGACCCCTGGCGCCGCGTGAACGCCAGGAACAAACAGGTTCAGACGGCTACTGAGCTTCTGCCGGAAGACGACTGCTGGAGGTTCCCTGCCCGGAACTTCCACCAAGTATTAAGCCCAGCGTTGCTTATAAGGATTCAATCTTTACACCAGCCGTTTTTGGCTATTCCCTTGCGTTGCGTGAGGGCTATTCCGGCTAAAGTAAAAAGTATCTTTATCAACCGCCGAGATACACATGATCCCGCACGCGCCCATCTCACCGCGGCTGTTGTGGTTCGATCTCACCCATGACCAGTCTGGTCCGAACTGCCTGACAGCCTTTGCTGACACCTGCCAGATCACCTTGGTGCGCGATCTGCAGGCCTGCCGACAGAGACTGAACACGGGGCAATCTCCGGACATGATCTGCATGCACTACGACCGTCCGGATGCGGTGGGCCTCGATCTGCTGCTGCAAGTAAAACGCGCCGCTCCGTCCATTCCGATCACCATGCTGAGCCTGCAGCACTCGGAGGAACTGGCTACTTGGGCTTTCCGCTCCGGGGTCTGGGAGTTCTTGCCTTGGCCGTTGCCGCCCGCTGAGCGGCAACGCTATCTGCAGGTATTGCACCAACTCTGCCAGTTACGCGGCTCGCAGCACGCGGAATGCAGACAGCCCCTGTTACGCACCAACAGCTTGCCGGATAGCGTGCGCCTCACCGCACAATACCAGCGCCAACAGCCACTGCTCAGCGCAGTCCACTATATCGAGGAGCATTTTCACGAGCACATCGAGCAGAAGGCCGTGGCCGAGCAATGCGGCATGACACCGTTCCGCTTCAGCCGGCTGTTCAAGCAGACCTATGGCATTGGTTACCTCGAATTCATCCAGCGCAAACGCATGGAGAAAGCCGAAGAGCTGCTGTGCAACAGCGAAATGCCAATCACCAGCATCGCCTATGCCGTCGGCTTCCAGGATCCGTCTTATTTCGCGCGCGCCTTCAAGCAATATTTCGGCTGCTGCCCCAGCCAGCTTCGACAGGAAGACTCAGCCCCCTCACTGTTCACTGACGAGAGCACCAGCTGCCCAGTCGAACAGTAGTTGCCGGCTTCAACCACCAATGCAGCAGTCGGCGTCGAGTCAACCCGCAAAGGCCAAAGCTCGCGCCGGGGGTGGCGCTCCCAGCAGAGCCAAGCAGCGCGAATCACCCAACGCGGCAGTGTTGCTTGCCGCGCACCTAACCGCCGGTCATGTTCATGAAGCGCAGCACCTGCACCTCGTCGTTCCGGCGGAAGTCGTGGCCCCAGGGCTTGCGGGCGATGGCACCAAGCAGGGCGTCGCGGATGCGCGCCGGCTCGCCGGGGTAGCGGCGCAGGATGGCTTTCAGGTCCAGCCCCTGTTCGTTGCCCAGGCACAGCAGCAGGCGGCCCTCGGCCGTCAGGCGCACGCGGTTGCAGCTGGAGCAGAAGTTATGGCTGTGCGGCGAAATAAAGCCGATGCGGGTGTTGTCCACGCCGGGTATGCGCCAGTAACGCGATGGCCCCTGGGTTGATTCGGCGGACTCCACCAGACTGTGGCGCTGCTCGATCAGCCCGCGCACTTCGGCACTCGAACAGAAGGCTTCGGCACGGCTGTGCTCGCTGATGCTGCCCAGCGGCATTTCCTCGATGAAGCTGATGTCCAGCCGGTTGGCGATGGCGAAGTCGACCAGCGCCGGTACTTCGTCATCGTTGCGCCCCTTCATCACCACCACGTTGAGCTTGATGTGGGCAAAGCCTGCGTCCTGTGCTGCGCTAATTCCGGCCAGCACCTGCGCCAGATCGCCGGTGCGGGTTATGGATCGGAAACGTTCGGCGTCGAGGCTGTCGAGGCTGATGTTGAGACGCTTGACCCCGGCGCCGAACAGCCCGTCAGCGTAATGCTTAAGCTGCGAGCCGTTGGTGGTCAGCACCAGTTCGCGCAGGCCCGGCAGACTGGCAATACGCTCGCACAGGCCGACAATGCCGTTGCGCACCAGCGGCTCGCCGCCGGTCAGGCGGATCTTCTTCACCCCCAGGCCGACGAACTGCTCGGCCAGCAGGTACAGCTCTTCCAGCCCCAGCACCTGCTGGCGCGGCAGGAAGGTCATGTCCTCGGCCATGCAGTAGACGCAGCGGAAGTCGCAGCGATCGGTCACCGACATGCGCACATAGTCGATCTGCCGGCCGAAGCCGTCCTGCAACAAGCTGCCCATCTCCACCCCTCCTGTGGGTGAGTGATCCGTAGGTTGGGTTGAGGCGCGAAGCGCCGAAGCCCAACATTAGCGACACATGACTTTCGTTGGGCTTCGCTGCGCTCAACCGCAACCTACGGGCGTGCGACAGCGGTTCCAAGTTCAGCCAGCGCTTTACTGCAGCAATGGCGAATCGGCGCCGGCCAGCTGAATGCTCTGGATATCCGCCGCCCCTATCAGGGTCTGGATGTACTGCGCCACGGCCTTCTGCCAGACGCGCTGATACAGCTCGCGGCGGATATCCTGCGCCACCGTCTCGTAGGGCAATTGCACGCCCTCGATGCGCTGATCGACATAAACCAGATGAAAGCCATAACGGCTTTCCAGCGGCTGGGTCACCAGACCTTGCGGCTGGCGAAACAACTGCTTCTCGAACTCGGGCACGGTCTGGCCCTTGCTCAGCTGGCCGAGGGCGCCACCCTGCGCTTTCGACGGGCAGGCCGAATGAGCCAGGGCCAACTCGGTGAAACGCTGCGGGTCGGCCTGCAACTGCAGCAACAGGGCGTCGGCCTGCTCGCGCCTGGCAATACGCGCCTCGATATCGTCCGGCGCACAGTCCAGCAGGATGTGCCGGGCGGCCAGCAGCGGCGCACTGACAAAACGCGCCAGATTGCTCTGGTAGAAATGCGTGCAGGCTGCCTCATCGGCTTCCGGCACCGGCACTTCACGCTCGATCAACTGGCGCAGCGCCGCCTCTTCGGCACTTTCACCCGCCACCGGGCTGGGCTGAATCGCCAGTTCGCGGCTGCGTTGCTGCAACAGCTCGCGAATCACCAGCGCCTGCGCGGCAAGGAACATCGCCTCGCTCTGTTCGGCGGCCGGGTGATATTGCAGTTCCAGCGCCAGTGCTTCCGGCTCGATCAGCACGCCATTCACGCGAATCCGCGGCCAGTCCTGCTCGCTGCTGGCGATCAGCAACGGCTCGGCTGGCTGTTGGGCTTCGCTGAGCTCAACCCAACCTACGGGCTCATGCGCCAGCTCGGTTGCCAGCAAAGGATTGGCCAATGGCTTGTCGCCACCGCAACCACCGGAACCACCATTCGCACCACCACATCCACAAGCCATCACAACCTCCAACCTTTTCACTCGTAGGGTGGATAACGGCGCAGCCTTATCCACCAAGCGGATCACGCTGTGGACAAGCCGCAAGCGGCGTTGTCCACCCTACAAACCGGTTTCAATTCAACATACCAAGGATCGAGCGAGCTAGAGCCAGGCTAGGCGCAATCAGGCGAGGGACGCGGAGTTTACGGGCTGTAAATGAGCAGTCCCGAGCCTGATTGCAACGACGCATGGCCGACGCGCAGCCGATCCGATCACTTCTGCCGCACGATCTGGTAGCGCCGTCCCAGGTACCACACCGGCGCACTGACGATGTGCACCAGGCGGGTGAAGGGAAACAGCACGAACAGGGTCAGGCCGAGGAACACGTGCAGCTTGTACACCAGGCTCACCGAGGCGATGGCTTCAGCGGCCTGCACCGGCTGCAGGGTCACGGTGTATTGCGCCCAGTTGGCCAGCAGCACCATCACCGAACCGTCCATGTGCTGAGTCGAAGCGAAGATGGTGCCCAGCCCGAGCAGCAGCTGCGCCAGCAGTACCAGCAGGATCATGATGTCCGAGGGATTGGACGAAGCCCGCACGCGCTCATCGGTCAGCCGGCGTTTCACCAGCATCAGCAAGCCGATCAGGCACAGGGTGCCAAACAGGCCACCGGAAACCATCGCCAGCAACTGCTTGTTCTCGGTACTGATCACATGGTGATAGACCGACTCGGGCGTCAGCAGGCCGACAAAGTGTCCGGCCAGCACGAACAGCACGCCGACGTGGAACAGGTTGCTGGCGATGCGCATATAGCGCTGCTCGGCCGCCGTGCGGTTGAAGATCTGGCTGGAGCCGGCCTTCCAAGTGTATTGCGACAGATCGAAACGCGCCCAGCTGCCGATCAGGCAGATGGCCAGCGCGATGTACGGGTAAACCCCGAACAGCAACAAGTTCAACTTAGACATGACGTGCCTCCTGAGTCAGCTCGGTGGCCAACCCGTCCTGTTGGAAATCCACCCAGTGCAGCGGAATCGGTGATTCTTCGCGGGCCTTGCCCGGGGCGCTGGCCATGCTCGGGCAGCGGTCCTGCTGCTCGGCCTGCATGAAGTCCACCGCCTCCTCTTCCCAGAGCTTGTCGAGGGCCTCCAGCGAGTCGTCGCGCACTTCCGCGGCGACCTGCTCACGCACCTCGGCCAGTGCCACCTGCGGCTCGACGCCGGCAATCTGCAGCAAGGCGCGGAAGCAGCCGGCATAGGCGCTTTCGCGCTCGTCCAGCCGTGCTGCCAGCAGCGTCAGCAGATGCGCGACATCGGCCAGCCCCTCGCGGGCTTCGAGGTCGGCGCGGGTGGCGAGAAACTCCAGATACAAAGGGATGTAATCCGGCAGCTCCCTGACGCCGATGGCAAAGCCGGCGGCTTCGTACTGCGCCATCAGGTCAACCATCGCCTGACCACGGTCGCGCGACTCGCCGTGCACATGCTCGAACATCAGCAGCGACAGCGAGCGACCACGGCCGAACAGGGCGCCGTAGTGCTCCTGGCCGTCCATCAGGTCGTTGGCGCAGATCAGTTCGAGCAGTTCGTGCAATGCACTGCGCTGCTGCGGACTGATTTCGCGACTGGCAGCAATCGCCTGATCCAGTTCGTCACGCCCGGCCAGCAGCTGCTCGGCCGGGTAATCCAGCAGCAGGGAAATCACCTTGAGGATTTGCATGCTCATTCCTCCCATACCTGCACGGTTTTCAGGATGTCGCGCTGGTTGGCCTTCTTCGCCCCGAACAGGTTGGTGTCGGAGCCGCTGCTGCAACCGCTGCCGAAGCTGAAGCCGCAACCGGAACGTTCGGCAAAGGCATCGCTCATGGCGTCCTCGCGGTGTGCGCTGGGCACCACGAAACGGTCTTCGTAGTTGGCAATCGCCAGGTAGCGGTACATCTGCTCGACCTGATCGACCGACAGCCCTACGTCTTCCAGCACCTTGAGGTCTTGCACGCCATCCACTTGCTCGGAGCGCTTGTAGGCGCGCATCGCCAGCAAGCGCTTGAGCGCCAGTTTGACCGGGGCCACATCGCCGGCAGTCAGCAGGTTGGCCAGGTAGCGCAGCGGAATGCGCAGGCTGTCGACATCAGGGATCACCCCGTTCATGCCTACAGTGCCAGCGGTCGCGGCGTTCTGGATCGGAGACAACGGCGGCACGTACCAGACCATCGGCAGCGTGCGGTATTCCGGGTGCAGCGGCAGTGCCAGCTTCCAGTCCACCGCCATCATGTACACCGGCGAGCGCTTGGCCGCCTCGAGCACCGAATGCGGCACACCGTCGGCCAGCGCCTGCTTGATCACCGCTGGATCATGCGGGTCGAGGAAGATATCCAGCTGCTTCTGATACAGGTCCTGCTCGTTCGGCGTGCTGGCCACTTCGTGGATGCGGTCGGCGTCGTACAGCAACACGCCGAGGTAGCGGATGCGGCCGACGCAGGTTTCCGAACAGACGGTCGGCATGCCAGCTTCAATGCGCGGGTAGCAGAAGATGCACTTCTCGGATTTGCCGCTCTTCCAGTTGAAGTAGATCTTCTTGTACGGGCAGCCGCTGATGCACATGCGCCAGCCGCGGCACTTGTCCTGATCGATGAGGACGATGCCATCTTCTTCACGCTTGTAGATCGCACCACTCGGGCACGAGGCTGCGCAGGTCGGGTTGAGGCAGTGCTCGCACAGCCGCGGCAGGTACATCATGAAGGTATTTTCATACTCGCCGTAGATGTCGGCCTGGATCTGGTCGAAGTTCTTGTCCTTGCGCCGTTTGGCGAACTCGGTACCGAGAATCTCTTCCCAGTTCGGGCCCCACTCGATCTTCTGCATGCGCTTGCCGGTCAGCACCGAACGCGGCCGCGCGGTCGGCTGGTGCTCGCCCAGCGGCGCGGTGTGCAGGTGCTGGTAGTCGAAGTCGAATGGCTCGTAGTAGTCGTCGATGCTCGGCAGATCCGGGTTGGCGAAGATGTTCGCCAGCACGCGGAACTTGCCGCCAATACGCGGGTTGATCGAGCCGTCCTTGTTGCGTACCCAGCCGCCTTTCCACTTGTCCTGGTTTTCCCACTCTTTCGGGTAACCGATACCCGGCTTGGTCTCGACGTTGTTGAACCAGGCGTATTCCATGCCTTCACGGCTGGTCCAGACGTTCTTGCAGGTGATCGAGCAGGTGTGGCAACCGATGCACTTGTCGAGGTTCAGGACCATTCCAACTTGTGAACGAATCTTCATGGCATTAATCCTCAGAGGTCTTTGGGCAGGGGTTGTGGCAGAGCGTCATCGCCCAGACCGCCGACATCGGTGCCGTCGAGCCAGTTGACCTTGTCCATCTTGCGCACCACGACGAATTCGTCGCGGTTGCAACCGACCGTGCCGTAGTAGTTGAAGCCGTAGGCCTGCTGGGCGTAGCCACCGATCATGTGGGTCGGCTTGAGCACCACGCGGGTCACCGAGTTGTGGTGGCCGCCGCGGGTCTTGGTGGTCTCCGCGCCCGGCATGTTCACGATGCGTTCCTGGGCGTGGTACATCATCACCATGCCGTCTTTCACGCGCTGGCTGACTACCGCGCGGGCGACCAGCGCACCGTTGGCGTTGAAGCATTCGACCCAGTCGTTGTCCTCGATGCCGGCACGCCTGGCGTCGGTCTCGGAGAGCCAGATGATCGGCCCGCCACGGCTCAGGGTGAGCATGATCAGGTTGTCGCTGTAGGTGCTGTGGATGCCCCACTTCTGGTGCGGGGTGATCCAGTTGAGGACGATCTCGGTGTTGCCGTTCGGCCGTTTGCCCTTCACGTAGTCGATGGTGCGGGTGTTGATCGGCGGCCGGTAGCTCATCATCTGCTCGCCGAAGGCCTGCATCCACGGGTGATCCTGGAAGAACTGCTGGCGACCGGTGATGGTGCGCCACGGGATGTACTCGTGAACGTTGGTGTAGCCGGCGTTGTAGCTGACGTGTTCGTCTTCAAGTCCCGACCAGGTCGGGCTGGAGATGATCTTGCGCGGCTGCGCCTGGATGTCGCGGAAGCGGATCGCTTCGTGCTCTTTCGGCAAGGCCAAGTGGCTGTGATCCAGACCGGTGAACTCGGAGAGCGCCGCCCACGCCTTGACCGCCACGTGGCCGTTGGTTTCCGGCGCCAATGACAAGATCACTTCGGCCGCGTCGATGGCCGAGTCAATCTGCGGCCGCCCTTTGCTCACGCCTTCATCACGCACGGTATGGTTCAGTTCGCCGAGGAACTTGACCTCATGCTCGGTGTTCCAGTTGATGCCCTTGCCGCCATTGCCGAGTTTTTCCAGCAGCGGCCCGAGCGAGCTGAATTTCTTGTAGATGTTCGGGTAGTCGCGCTCGACCACCGTCATGTTCGGGCAGTTCTTGCCCGGCTTGGGCGCCTCGCCGGCGGTTTTCCAGTCGGTGCCGCCAAACGGTTGCGCCAGTTCGCCGGGACTGTCGTGCAGCAGCGGTATGGTGACCAGATCCTGCTCGACGCCCAGATGGCCCACGGCCATTTCCGAGAAGCGCTTGGCGATGCCCTTGTAGATTTCCCAGTCCGAACGCGATTCCCACGCCGGGTCGATCGCCGCCGACAGCGGGTGGATGAACGGGTGCATGTCCGAGGTGTTCATGTCGTCCTTCTCGTACCAGGTTGCCGTCGGCAGCACGATGTCCGAGTAGACGCAGGTGGAGGACATGCGGAAGTCCAGGGTGGTGACCAGATCGAGCTTGCCGATCGCGCCATCCTCAACCCACTCGGCCTCGCCCGGCTTGACCCCGCCACGCTTGCCGAGGTCTTCGTTCATCACGCCGTTTTTGGTGCCCAGCAGGTACTTGAGCATGTACTCGTGGCCCTTGCCCGACGAACCGAGCAGGTTGGAACGCCAGATAAACATGTTGCGCGGGAAGTTCTCCGGGCTGTCCGGCTGCTCGCAGGCAAAGCGCAGGCTGCCGTCCTGCAGGGATTTGGTCACGTAGTCGACCGGTGACATGCCGGCGGCAGCCGCGTCACGGGTGATCTGCAGCGGGTTGCGATTGAGCTGCGGTGCACTCGGCAACCAGCCGGCGCGTTCGGCGCGGATGTTGTAATCCAGCGCGTGCTCGGGGAACTGCGCCTTGTCGGCCAGCGGCGAGAGCACTTCGTGCATGCTCATCTTCTCGTGGCGCCACTGCGAGCTGTGGTTGTAGAAGAAGCTGGTGCCGTTCATCTGGCGTGGCGGCCGGCTCCAGTCCAGGCCGAAGGCCAATGGCAGCCAGCCGCACTGCGGACGCAGTTTTTCCTGACCCACGTAATGCGCCCAACCGCCACCGGTCTGGCCGACGCAACCGCACAACATCAGCATGTTGATCAGGCCGCGGTAGTTCATGTCCATGTGGTACCAGTGGTTCATCGCCGCACCGACGATGATCATGCTGCGACCCTTGGTCTTGTCGGCGTTGTCGGCGAATTCGCGGGCGATCTGGATCGCCTTCTCGCGGGAAACCCCGGTGATCTGCTCCTGCCAGGCTGGCGTGCCCGGTACGCTGGCGTCGTCGTAGTCCCGGGCGACGTTGCCGCCACCCAGACCACGGTCTATCGCCAGATTGGCGGCGGACAGGTCAAACACCGTAGTGACCTTGGCCTGTGTACCATCGGCCAGAGTGATGCTGCGCACCGGCACCCGGCGCAGTTGCACATCGTCACCAGCCACATGCTGGAAGTGCTCGTGGGTCTGGCCGCCGAAATACGGGAAGGCCACTTCGGCAACGTCTTCGCCGATCAGGCTCAGCTGCAGCTTGACCTCATTCCCGGCACCGCCTTCGCGGGCCTGAATGTTCCACTTGCCCTTCTCGCCCCAGCGGTAGCCGATCGAACCCAGCGGCGACACCAGCTGGTTGGTTTCGCTGTCCAGCGCGATGGTTTTCCACTCGGGGTTGTTGTCCTGCTCGAGGTTGGCGGTGAGGTCGGCGGCGCGCAGGAAGCGGTCGGGCTGGTAGTTACCTTCGCCATGATCCTTGAGCAGCACCAGCATCGGGAAGTCGGTGTAGCGGCGCACGTAGTCGGTGAAGTACTCGCTCGGCTGGTCGAGGTGGAATTCCTTGAAAATGACGTGGTTGAACGCCTGCGCCAGCGCCGCGTCGGTGCCCTGCTTGGGGTTCAGCCAGAGGTCGGTGAGCTTGGCCACCTCGGAGTAGTCCGGGGTGATCGACACGGTCTTGGTGCCCTTGTAACGCACCTCGGTGAAGAAGTGCGCATCCGGGGTGCGCGTCTGCGGCACGTTGGAGCCCCAGGCGATGATGTAGTTGGAGTTGTACCAGTCGGCCGACTCCGGCACGTCGGTCTGCTCGCCCCACACCTGTGGCGAGGCGGGCGGCAGGTCGCAATACCAGTCGTAGAAGGACAGGCAGACGCCGCCGATCAGCGACAGGTAACGTGAGCCGGCGGCATAGCTGACCATCGACATCGCCGGGATCGGCGAGAAGCCCACCACCCGGTCCGGGCCGAATTTCTTGACCGTGTAGACGTTGGCGGCAGCGATGATTTCATTCGCCTCGTCCCAGCTGGAACGGATGAAGCCGCCCATGCCGCGCTTGCTCTTGTACGACTCGGCTTTCACCGGGTCGCTGACGATGCTGGCCCAGGCTTCCACCGGCGCCATGGTCAGGCGCGCCTCACGCCACAACTTGAGCAGCGGCTTGCGGATCTTCGGGTACTTCAACCGATTGGCGCTGTAGATGTACCAGCTGTAGCTGGCCCCGCGCGGACAACCGCGCGGCTCGTGGTTGGGCAGGTCGTTGCGGGTGCGCGGGTAGTCGGTCTGCTGGGTTTCCCAGGTGATCAGGCCGTTCTTCACGTAGATCTTCCACGAGCAGGAACCGGTGCAGTTCACCCCGTGGGTAGAGCGCACGATCTTGTCGTACTGCCAGCGCGAACGGTAACCGTTTTCCCAGTCGCGGGATTCCTGGCGGGTCTCGCCATGGCCGTCGGCAAATTCACCCTGCTTGCGATTGAAGAAGCGCAGCTGGTCGAGTAAGTGGCTCATTGTGGTGTCCTCAACAAATTTCAACACGTAGGGTGGGCTTCAGCCCACCATGTGCACGGCTATCTGGTGGGCTGAAGCCCACCCTACGAATGTCACGGCCTCAGCAGGGCGTCTCGGCGCCCTTGCGCGAGTACCACCACCAGGTCACCAGGATGCAGCTGACGTAGTAGGCGACGAACAGGTACAGCGCCGCCTGCGGGCCGCCGGTCAGGGCCATCGAGGTGCCGAAGGATTTCGGGATGAAGAAGGCGCCGTAGGCACCCACCGCGGAGCTGAAGCCGAGTACCGCGGCGGCTTCCTTGCCGGCGTTCTTGATCGCCGCGTCCTTGCCCGCTGCGCCCTGGCTGCTGCTCAGGCGCTCGTGGAGGGTGCGGAAGATCACCGGGATCATGCGGAAGGTCGAACCGTTGCCGACCCCGGTGGTGACGAACAGCAGCATGAACATGATCAGGAAGCCGTAGAAGTTGCCCTCGCTGCCGGCCTGCGGCAGGAACTGCAGCACGCCGAACACCGCGGCGATCATCACCCCGAAGTTCCACAGGGTGACGCGCGCGCCGCCCAGCTTGTCGGCCAGCCAGCCCCCGACCGGACGGATCAGCGCACCAACCAGCGGGCCGAGGAAGGCGAACTTGAGCGGATCGACACCTGGAAACTGGGTCTTGATCAGCATCGGGAAACCGGCGGCGAAACCGATAAACGAACCGAAGGTGGCCAGGTACAGCCAGCACATCAGCCAGTTGTGCTTGCGCTTGAAGATCACCGCCTGCTCGCTGAACGAGGCGCGCGCCGAGCTCAGGTCATTCATGCCGAACCAGGCGGCCACGGTCACCGCGAGGATGAACGGCACCCAGATGAAGCCGGCGTTCTGCAGCCACAGCTGGCTGCCCCCGGCGACTTCCTGCGGGCTGCCACCGACGGCGCCAAACAGGCCGGCACCGATCACCAGCGGCACACCGAACTGCATCACCGACACGCCGAGGTTGCCCAGGCCGGCGTTCAGACCCAGCGCGGTGCCCTGCTGGGCCTTGGGGTAGAAGAAACTGATGTTGGACATCGATGAGGCGAAGTTGCCGCCACCGAAGCCGCAGAGCAGCGCGATGATCACGAACACGCTGTACGGCGTGCTCGGGTCCTGCACGGCAAAGCCCATCCACAGCGCCGGCAGGAGCAGGGAAGCAGTGCTCAGCGCGGTCCAGCGCCGGCCGCCGAAGATCGGCACCATGAACGAGTAGAAGATGCGCAGGGTGGCGCCGGACAAGCCGGGCAGCGCGGCCAGCCAGAACAGCTGGTCGGTGCTGAAGCTGAAACCGATGGCCGGCAGGCGCACGGTCACCGCGCTCCACACCATCCACACGGCAAACGCCAGCAGCAGCGCCGGGATCGAGATCCACAGGTTGCGCGAGGCCACGGCCTTGCCGCCATTGGCCCAGAAGGTGGGATCTTCCGGACGCCAGTCGTGGATCACCGGTCCGGTATTGGGCAGCCCGGCTGCCGGGGCACTTTTGGTTACGGACATGTTGAATCTCCTTCAGGCGTCAGAAGCGATGGCCATGGGGCTGCTGGAGCCCTGGCCCATCATTGGGGTCTTGCGAACTTCGCTGAGGTACATCCAGATCAGGGAGACCCAGACCACGCCGTACATCAGCATGAAACAGGAAGAGCGCACGCCGGTGAGGTCGACCAGCGCTCCGAACAGGATCGGCAGGACAAAGCCGCCCAGGCCGCCGGCCAGGCCGACGATGCCGGACACCGCGCCCATGTTGGTGGGGAACTCGTCGGAGATGTACTTGAACACCGAGGCCTTGCCGAACGCCCAGGCGATGCCCATCAGGAACATCAGCGCGGTGAACAGGTAGACGTTGAGGCCGATGTGGAAGGTCTCGGGGCCGGTGACGGTGTGGATGGTGAAATCGGTCTGCGGATAGGACAGCAGGAACAGGCAGATCCAGCTCACCCACATCACCCACCAGGTCACGCTGTGCGCGCCCCACTTGTCCGACAGCCAGCCGCCGATGGCGCGCAGCACGCCGCCCGGCAGGGAGAAGCAGGCGGCCAGCAGGGCCGCGGACTGCAGGTTGAAGCCGTATTCCTGCACGTAGTACTTGGTCATCCACAGCGACATGGCCACGTAACCGCCGAAGACGATCGAGTAGTACTGGCAATAGCGCCACACGCGCGGGTCGCGCAGGGTTTTCAGCTGCTCGGCCAGCGGCACGCTACCGGCCACACGGTGGTTCTTGTCCTCGTAGGTGAGGAACCAGAACAGCAGCGCGGTGACGAACATCACCAGCGAGTAGACCTTGGGCACCATCTGCCAGCTGGCCGCAGCGATGATCGCCGGCGCCGCAAATTTGGTTACCGCAGCACCGGCGTTGCCGGCACCGAAGATGCCCATCGCCGTGCCCTGGGTGGATTTGTCGAACCACTTGGCGACGTAGGCGATCCCCACCGAAAACGAGCCGCCGGCCATGCCGACAAACAGCCCCAGCAGCAGGAAGTGCCAGAACTCGGTGGCCATGCTGATCAGGTAGATCGGCAGCACACAGACCAGCATCAGCACGAAGAACACGATGCGCCCGCCGAACTTGTCGGTGAGCAGACCGAGCGGCAGGCGGATCAGCGAGCCGGTCAGCACCGGGGTCGCCGCCAGCAGGCCGAACTGGGTTTCATTGAGCTGCAGCAGTTCCTTGATCGGCACGCCGAGTACGGCGAACATCATCCAGACCATGAAGCAGACGGTGAATGCCGTGGTACTCATGCCCAGCACCAGGCCTTGCTTGAGTTTCTGACCAGCCATGACCGGTTCCTTTTTCAGTTGTCATGGCGGCACACTAGACCGGGAACCCCGCAGAAAGTTGATCTGCATCAAGCTCGGCGCTGCTGGCGAAACCCGCCGACAGCGTGCTCTACCTCCAAAGAGGTAGAGCTGAAATTTCAAATTAACTCCATTATTTTCAACAAGTTAATTGCTCCCCCAGCAGCCCTTCAGGGATCCCTGGGGCATACCGAACTCTTTAGGGGTAGCCCACCCATGTTGCAGTGGCTGAAAAGCTCGTTACCGGCGCGCGCCGGCCTCGCGGTGATCCTGATCGCCGTGCTGGCCCTCTCCAGCGCGATCAGTGCCGGGTTGCTGGCCTGGGTCAGCGAAGACGATGCGGCGGCGATCAACACCGCCGGTTCGCTGCGCATGGCCACTTACCGGCTGAGCTGGAAACTCGAGAGCGGCGCCAGCCCGGAGCAGATCGGCGCATTGCAGGCCGATCTCGACCAGCGCCTGCACAGCAAGGCGCTGCGCAAACTGCTCAGCGGCAAGGCCGACGACGCGCTGCAGCAGTCCTTCAACCAGCTGCTGGGCAACTGGCAGGACAACCTGCGCCCGGCGCTCGAGCGCGGCGACAAGGCCTTCTTCCAGCAGCAGGCCGACACCTTCGTCGCCCAGCTCGAGCATTTCGTCTCCCTCCTGCAGCAGCAGAGCGAGCGCCGCCAGGGCTGGCAGCAGAGCATCCAGGGCGCCGCCCTGCTGCTAACGGTGTTCATCCTGCTGGTCGGCATGTACCAGTTGCAGAACGGCGTGATCATCCCGCTGAACGACCTGGTCAGCGCCACCGAGCGCTTCCGTGCCGGCGATCTGGATGCGCGCATCGAGTACCGCTCCGAGGACGAGCTGGGGCTGATGGCGCTGAGCTTCAACGCCATGGCCGATGCCATCGAGGAATCGCACCGCACCCTGGAAAGCCGCGTGCGCGAAAAGACCCAGAACCTGGCACAGAGCAACGCCGCGCTGGAACTGCTCTACCTGAGCAGCCGCAGCTTCGCCAGCAGCCCGGCCAACGCCGCGCAACTGGACCAGCTGATCGACCGCTTCCAGCAGCGCCTGCCCGGCCTGCGCCTGAGCCTGTGCCTGCATGGCAACCCGCTGGAGCCGGGCGAGCAGCTGATCGCCCTGCATGGCAACCAGTCACGCGAGGTCTGCTCGATCAACGACTGCGACAGCTGCGAGCGCCAGAACCAGCCGAGCGTGCAGTCATTTAGCATTACCAGCCAGGGCCACAACTTCGGTGACCTGCGCGCCCATTACGATGACGGCCATGCGCCGCAGACCTGGGAGCGCGAACTGATCGGCGCGCTGACCAACCTGATCGGCACCGCGCTGTCGCTGGAACGCCAGCGCGAGCAGGACAACCGTCTGCTGCTGCTGGATGAACGCACCACCATTGCCCGCGAACTGCACGACTCGCTGGCGCAGGCGCTGTCCTACATGAAGCTGCAGGTCAGCCGCCTGCAGACCCTGATCCGCCGCGGCGAGAGCGCCGAGCAACTGGAAGCGGTCAGCGAGGAAATTCGCGAAGGGCTGAACAACGCCTACCGCCAGCTGCGCGAACTGCTGACCACCTTCCGCCTGCAGATCCAGGACGGCGGGCTGCAGCAGGCCCTCGAGGATACCGCCCACGAATTCGCCAGCCGCGGCAACTTCGAGGTGCAGCTGGACTGCGCGTCACTGCCGTTCAGCCTGACCGCCACCGAGCAGATCCACCTGCTGCAAATCGCCCGCGAAGCGCTGTCCAACTGTGCCCGCCACGCCGCTGCCGCGCATGCCTGGATCAGCCTGCGGCAGCACGAAGAGGACCTCGAACTGCTGATCGAGGACGACGGCTGCGGCATCACTCCCGGCTTCGACAGCCGCCAGCACCATGGCCTGACCATCATGCAGGAGCGTGCCCGCAGCCTCCACGGACGCCTGCAGATGGGCGCCAGGGCGGGCGGCGGGACACGTATCGAGCTGCACTTCCGCCCGCACTTTCTCAGCCAGCACAGTGACAAGGAGTCCGCATGAACAGCCCCGTGGCCCATACCCTGCTGCTGGTCGACGATCACCCGATGATGCGCCGCGGCCTGCGCCAGCTGCTCGACCTGGAAGACGACCTGCTGGTGATCGGCGAGGCCGGCAATGGCCTGGAAGCCCTGCAGCTGGTCGCCGAGCTGCAGCCGCAGCTGGTACTGCTGGACAACAACATGCCGGAAATGAACGGCGTGGAAACTCTCAAGCGCCTGCGCGAACAGGGCTACAAGGGCAAGATCCTGCTGTTTACCGTGTCCGACGATGAAACCGACGTGCGCGACGCCCTGCGCTTTGGCGCCGATGGCTACCTGCTCAAGGACATGGAACCGGAGAAACTCATCCAGCAGCTGCGCGAGGCCCTGCAGGGCGCGCTGGTGATCAGCCCGGCACTCACCCGCGTACTGGCTCAGGCGCTGCGCACCCCGCCGAGCGCCAGCCAGCTGGACCTCACCGACCGTGAACGGCAGGTGCTGAAGATGATCGCCGGCGGCAACAGCAACAAGGTGATCGGCAACAAGCTGGGCATCACCGAAGGCACGGTGAAAGTCCACGTGAAAAACCTGCTGCACAAGCTCGGCCTGCGCTCGCGCGTCGAAGCCGCCGTATGGGCCATGGAGCATATGCGCTGAAGCTTGGCGCAACCCCACAACCCCTGTAGGAGCGGCGCCCTCGCCGCGACAAGGCCAGCTCCGCACGGCCGGACCAGAGCCGGGGTGCCGCCCAGCCGGCGCCGCTGACTGTCACCCGAGCGTCCCGAAAAGTTGCCGTTACACCGCGATTATGCTGTGATGCCGCCGCCATCTGCGCGCCAGGCGCAGGCTGCGCAGAGCACTCTCTCCGGATGACTTGAGCATGACTGAACCGATCTGCCCGCCGGCAACCGCCCGACGGGCCAGACCCCTTGCGGACGCGGCCCAGCGCTGATGGAACTGCGCACCTTGCTGGCCTACGCCACACCCTACCGCTGGCCGCTGACGCTGGTGGCCCTGCTGATGCTCTGCAGCTCGGCGCTGACCCTCGCCGTGCCGTGGCTGGCCGGGCAACTGCTGGGCGGCCTCTTCACCGGGCAGGGCGCGGTTCCCGACGCACTGGTCGGTTGGCTGCTGCTGGCGCTGGGGTTGATTGCCGCGCTGAAGATCGTCAGCGCCTGGCTGTCCGGCTCGATCTCGACACGCCTGCTGGCCGACCTGCGCCAGCGCGTCTACGACCATTTGCAAAGCCTGCCGCTGGCCTTCCACCAGGCGCACCGGCAGGGCGATACCCTGGCTTTGATGACCTGGGAAGTGTCACGCCTCAGCCAGTTCCTCAGCGGCACCCTGGTCAGCGTGCCGCCGCTACTGCTCACCGCGCTCGGTGCCTGCGTGCTGATGCTGCGCATCGATCCGCTGCTGGCGTTACTGGTGCCGCTGCTGGTGCCGGCCTTCTACCTGATCCTGAAGATCGTTGGCCGGCGCCTGCGCGGGCTGGCGCAGGCCCTGCAGGAGGCCGAAGCCGGCGTGGTCAGCCTAGCCGAGGAGAACCTGGAAATGCTCCCGGCGCTGAAAAGCTTTACCCGTGAAGCCGCAGAGTCGCACCGCTATCGCACCCAGATCGACCAGGCCATGCGCCTGACCCTGCGGCAAAACCGCATCTACGCCGCCATGGAGCCGCTGATCGGTTTCATCGCCGCCGCGGCCGCCGTGCTGCTGCTGTTCTTCGCCGGGCAGAGCCTGCACGCCGGCAACCTGAGCGCCGCCGAGCTGTTCAGTTTCCTCTTCTATGCCGCGCTGCTGACCCAGCCGGTCGGCGCGCTGGCCAACCTGTACGGGCAGATCCAGACCACCCGCGGCACCCTGGCGCGTTTGCAGAACGTCCTGCAGGAACCACCCGAGCCCGGCTATGCCGCCACTGGCCGCTTGCCCGCGGCGCATGGCGAGATCCGCTTCGAGGGGCTGCGCTTTGCCTACCCGGGCCGCGAACTGACGCTGGACGGCGTCGACCTGCTGCTCCGCGCTGGCGAAACCGTGGCCCTGACCGGGCCCAACGGCGCCGGCAAGAGCACCCTGGTCGCGCTGCTGCTGCGCCTGTACGAGCCCCAGGGCGGGCGCATCCTGCTCGACGGCCAGGATATCGCCGGCATCCAGCTGCAGGACCTGCGCCGGCAGATCGGCGTGGTCCCGCAGCGCGCGCTGCTGTTCAACGGCAGCGTGCGCGCCAATATCGCCTACGGCCTGCCCGGCGCCAGCGAGGCGCAGATCGAGCACGCCGCTCGCCTGGCCCAGGCCTGGGCGTTCATCCAGCACCTGCCGCAGGGCCTCGACACCGAGATTGGCGACCATGGCGTGCGCCTCTCCGGCGGCCAGCGCCAACGCATCGCCCTGGCCCGCGCCTTCGTCAAGGACCCGCCGATCCTGGTGCTCGACGAAGCCACCTCGATGTACGACCTGGAAGGCGAGAGCGCCTTCATCGAAGCCTGCGCCGACGCCCTGCACGGCCGCACGGTGATCCTGATCACCCACCGCCCGGCCAGCCTGGCGCTGGCCCAGCGCATCCTGCGGGTGGAAAATGGCAGGGTGATCGAAACCGGGGAAACACGGCCATGAGCGGTATTTGCGGATATGTCAGCCTCGCCGGCCAGGCGCCCGAGTCCGGCCAGATCGAGGCCATGACCCGGGTGCTGCAACGGCGCGGCCCGGACGGCAGTCACCAGTGGCAGGATGGCCCGGCCGCGCTCGGTCACACACTGCTGGCCACCACCCCCGAGGCGCTGCACGAAGTCCTGCCGCTGACAGATGTCGCCAGCGGCTGCAGCATCACCGCCGACGTGCGCCTGGACAACCGCGAAGAGCTGCTGCCGGCCCTCGGCCTGGCCGGGGAAAGCCGGGTGATCGGCGATGGCGAACTGCTGCTGCGCGCCTACCTGCAGTGGGGCGAGGCCTGCCTTGAGCATTTCCTTGGCGACTTCGCCTTCGCCATCTGGGACCCGCGCCACCAGCGCCTGTTCGCCGCCCGCGACCAGATGGGCATGCGCCAGCTGATCCACTGCCACCTGCCCGGGCAGCTGTTCGCCTTTGCCACCGAACCGGAAGCCATTCTTGCCCTGCAGGCGGTGCCGGAGCGGATCAACCAGGCCCGCATCGCCGACTTCCTCGAAGACCTGGAAGCCGCGGACTTCACCTCGACCTTCTATGAAGACCTCTACCGCCTGCCACCCGCGCACTGCCTGAGCCTGGACGCCAGCGGCCTGCAGATCCGCCGCTACTGGACCCTGCAGCCGGTTCCGGAGCTCAAGCTGGGCAGCGACGAAGCCTACGCGGCGGCCTTCCTCAAGGTGTTTACCGAAGCGGTGCGCAGCCGCCTGCGCAGCGCCGGGCCGGTCGGCTCGATGCTCTCCGGCGGCATGGACTCCGGTTCGGTGGTGGCGGTGGCCAGCCGCCTGCTGCAGGCCGAGGGCCGCGGCCCACTGCACACGTTTTCCGCCATCGGCCCGGACCCGCAAACCTGCATCGAAACCCGCACCCTCTTCGAGTCGCTGAAAACCCCGGGGCTCGAACCGCATCTGGTCAACTGGGCGGAACTGGAGCCCTGGGCCGACGACCTGCTGCGCCTGCTCGAGGAAGAGTCCGAACCGTTCGATGGCCATATGACCCTGCCGCGCGCGGCCTATCTGGCGGCCCGGCGTGCTGGCCTCAAGGTGGTGCTGGATGGGGTGGCAGGGGATGTGGTGCTGGGTGCCGGCAACCTGATTCCGCGCCTGTTGCGCCGCGGCCAGTGGCGCCAGGCCTGGCGCGAGATGCGCGGCGAGCGACGCTTCTGGGGACCCTATTTCTCCATGCGACGACAACTCTTCATTAATTTTCGCAGCGCTCTGACCCCGAACTGGGTCCGCCATGCCCGGCGGCATATCCAGCGCCAGCTGAGCAAGCTGCGACCCAAGCTCGGCAGCGTCATCAACCCGACCCTTGCCAAGCAGGTAAACCTGGCCGCGCGCCATGAGGGCTTCCGCAATCTGTTCCAGGTGGGCTGGCGCGATCCGGCCAGCGAGCGTGTCGACGGCATGACGCATATCTACCTGCCGGTAGGCCGCGAACGCTATGACCGGGTCAGCGCCGCGCTGGCCATCGAGCCACGCGACCCGTTCATGGACCTGCGACTGATCAACTTTTGCCTGTCATTACCGGCCAGCCAGCTGCAATTCGATGGCTGGCCAAAGATGATCCTGCGCCGCTCAATGGCAGGCCTGCTGCCGGACAGCGTTCGCTGGCGCTGCGGCAAGGAGCATCTGGGCTGGGCCTTTACCCAGCAACTGGTGCAATCAAGACCTGAATGGCGGCAACAGCACACTGAGAGCATGCCGCTACTGCGGCCATTGGTCTCTGCTGACGCACTCAAAGAGTCGCTGGAGATGCTGAGCGACCGCGAGAGCTTTACCACTGTGCACCAGCTTGCAATCTGGATTCGCCAGATAGTTGGCGCCAAAAATAATTATCCGCGAAGCTCGCCGTTACTGAACCCTGAACGCCACCAGAGCCAAGCAACCCTAGCAAGCGTTACCCACAATAAAGCTTGATCTGACGCAATTTTCAAAGCAAATTGTTTGATAGTAAACTTCTGTCAAATTTCAGGCATATCAGACACTTTTAGTACTGAAACTCCGAATTCCATGAAGGGGATTTAACAATGAGCAATGCGAAAATACAGAAACTCAAATCCAAGCACGCCTACAAGGCACCACAACTTAAAGTTTATGGCGAGCTAACCAAACTAACTTTATCGGGTACTGGTTCCGTTCTAGAACCCGCTAACAGTGGTCAGGGCTCGCCCCAAAAGCGCGCGTAACTTTTCGGGGTGACTTAGCCTGACTGTGTTTTGACCACTTTGAAGTGCGCAATTCAGTGCGTGGATTTTTACAATTTCAGTAAAAGAGCCAAAACCATGCCTTCTATTATTATGGGAAGCTGGTCGGCGAGTTTGTTTTCATCACTAGATCAGTCCACAACACTTCCTGCTGGGCAAATCCGATGGACAGACTCCGACTGGAGCCTTACTCAATATGGCTCCAGGACTGATACTGAATTCCGTTTACAGTTCTGGGATCAAGCCCTGGCGCAGATCAACCCCGAGAAAAAAACCATCCGCATGCACGCGCTTTCCGCGGATACAACACAAGCGACCCTTGAGCATCTGCTGTACGACCAAGTATTTCCGCGCGTACTGGGTCAGGAAGGGCTGCTGATTCTGCATAGCGGCGCGGTGCAGATAGAGGGCAATCTAGCGCTGTTTCTTGGCAAATCAGGAATGGGCAAATCGACCATGGTGGCCAGCCTGTACCAGGCTGGCGCTACGCTGCTGGGGGATGACGCGCTGTTGATCACCGCGGATGCCCAAGGCTTTACCGGGCAGGAGTTGTATCGCGGCCTGCGCCTGCTGCCGGACTCGATGAGCAGACTGTTTCCACAGCAACCCAAAACCACCCAGATGGCCCATTACAGCCTGAAGCAACGGCTGAATGTATCTGTAGCAGCAACAGACGACAGCGCCCCCAAGCCTGTAGGCGCGCTGTTCTTCCTAGCTCCCGCCAGAGGTGACGCGGAAGTTACCCTGCGTCGGATGTCCGCAGCGGAAACCTGTATGGGCATCATCACCAACAGCTTCAGCCTGGATCCAACCGACCCCCTGCTGGCGCGGCAGAAACTGCAACAGGCTGCCGCCTTGGCCAACGGTGTGGCCGCCTTCGAACTCAGCTACCCGCGCGACTACGCGGTACTGCCGCAAGTGCATGAAAAAATCCGCAAGCAGATGACAATGTGCTGCAGCCAGGGGGGCGAACCCAAATCAGTTTCTGCAGTGCGAGGATAGCGTCGCTCCAATTCGATGAGCGGGCTGCACCAAGCTGCTGCAACCCTTGTACATAACTTGAAAGAGGCAGAATCATGGACAACCCAACGCGCAATGAGCCCAAACGCGCCCCCCGTTACAAAGCGCCACGGCTTTCATTGTATGGAGACATGGGCAAGTTGACTGCCAACGGGAGTGGCTCAATGGCTGAAAGCACGGACGTAAACGGCGCTTGTGTGATCAACAAAAACAAGAGCAGGTGCTGAAGCAGGGCAACAGCCCTCAATGAAAACCTGATTGGTGCCTGACTCAATTGTTCTTCCCCCAGGCCAATGTCGTTGTTGCTTGCAGATAGCCTTGTACGCCTTGAACTCCTCCACAATCCCTGCAGATACGGGCACCCAGTGAGCGGACCCACCGACTACTCCGTCAGTTCCTACGGCGACATGATTACCTGCGAGCCACGCATGCCGGCCTATGCCGAAGCCCTGCGCCAGGCGATAGTGCCGGGCTGCACGGTGATCGACATCGGCGCCGGTACCGGCATCTTTTCCCTGCTGGCCTGCCGGTACGGGGCAGGCAAAGTGACAGCCATCGAGCCCGCCGATCCCGTCTTGCTGCTGCAGGAAACTGCCATCGCCAATGGCTGTGCCGAGCGAATCAGCATCGACCAGGGGCTGTCGACCGCACATCTGCCCGAGCAAAAGGCCGATGTTATCGTCTCGGACCTTCGTGGCAGTCTGCCGCTGTTCGAGAACCACATCGCCACCATCGTCGATGCCCGGGAGCGCCTGCTGGCGCCCGGCGGCACGCTGATCCCGATGCGCGACACGCTCCACGCGGCATTGGCGAATAATCCGGACAACTACAAGTTCTGCGAGGAGCCCTGGCTGCGCAACCGCTATGGTCTGGACCTGCGTGCGGGCCATCGCTATGCCGTGAATAACTGGAGCAGGGTCCATCTGCAGCCGGGGCAACTGCTGTCCACCAGCGCCGAATTGGCGGAGCTGGACTATCGGACCATCCGCGACCCGAACATGAGCGGCAAGGTGGTATTGCAGGCCGAGCGCGATGGCACCGCCCATGGCCTGCTGCTCTGGTTCGACGCCGAACTGGCTCCCGGTATCGGCTTCTCCAACGCGCCGGACCAACCCAGCCTGGTGTACGGCCAATCCTTCTTTCCCTTCGAGCAACCGCTGACGCTGAGCAAAGGCGACCGCGTCGAAGCCACGATCAAGGCCAATCTGGTCGATGGCTCTTATATATGGTCGTGGACCAGCCAGCTGTTTAGCGGCGCAGCAGACAAACCCGAGCTGACCATGCGCCAGTCCAGTTTCCTCTCCCAGGTGCTGTCACCAGAGAAACTGGCCAGGCGCGCCGACAGCCATATCCCCCAGCCCACTTCGGCCCATGCCGTCGACCAGCTGTGCCTGGCGCTGATTGACGGCCAGCACTCGCTGGGCGAGATTGCCGATATCCTGCTGCAGCGCTTCCCGGAGCGCTTCAGCCAGCGCACGGCGGCGCTCAACCATATTGCCGGGCTGGCTGCACGTTATTGACTGGGCCGACGCTGTAGGGTGGAAACCGGCGATAGCCTTTTCCACCAATGCGGAGCTGGTGGACATTCGTTGCACGCGATGTCCACCCTACGTTGCCGCCACTTTGACGTGCGCTCAGCCCCAACCATTTCAGCAATGCATACAGGCCTCATCCAATGGACATCCTCACCAGCAAACTGACCCCCTCCGACCAGGCCATTGAAAGCAGTGTCGGTGACGAAACCGTGCTGCTCAACCTGGAAAACGGCACCTATTACGGGCTCGATCCGGTGGGTACGCGGATCTGGGCCCTGCTCAAGCAGGAGCACTCGCCCGCGGAAATCTGCGACCTGCTCAGCGCCGAGTACGAGGTGGAGCAGGTGACGATCGAGAATGACGTGCGCAGCTTCCTTACCGACCTCAAGACCCACGGCATCGTGATCGAGGGCTGAGGTTGATGCCCCTGCTGCGTACTATCCGCGCCGTGCTCGAGCTGGGTCTGGTGGGATGGGGCGACTTGGTCCGCGCCGCCTTCGAGCTGGCCCTGGCGCGTTACCGTCTGAGCGCGAAGCACCCGCAAGAACTGCTGCGCCAGGCCCGCCAACTCGGCCGGCCGAGCCGGACGCCGCCAGCGGACGCCCATGCCATCGCCGCACGGGTTGCCTTTGCCGTGCCGCGGGTTGCCGCGCGGGTGCCCTGGCGTGCCGACTGCTTCGTGCAGGCCATGGCCGCGCAGCGCTGGCTGCAGCGCCGGGGCATCGCCAGCAGCCTGAGCATTGGCACGCGCAAGGATCCGCACGGCGCGTTCCAGGCCCATGCCTGGCTGACCTGTGACGGCATGAGCATCACCGGCGGCGACAGCCGCAGCTACGTGCCGCTGGTGACTGCGGAAACTCCGCTGCCGGATGACGGCAGGCGTTAGCCAGACCGCTTCAGCGCGGCGAGGGAACCGACAAAAACCCCTCTCCCCAACCCTCTCCCGCAGGCGGGAGAGGGGGTGGCTCCGGGTGTGCGTTGCCCCCGGCGCGAGCTGTTGCATGTTGCAGCCCGCCGGACGGCGACCCGCGGGTTGCACCCGCCCTACAACAGCGCCCACCGGAAGTGTTTGAGCCGGGACGACGGGTGGCGTTGCGGCTTGTGTGGGCGGCGCTTGCGCCGCGCTGAAGGCCGGCAAGCCCGCAGGGCGGGTGCAACCCGCCGGGCAGGGGTGCGCGGGCTGCACCCGCCCTGCGCCAGCCGCGGTTCAGTCTTCGTAGAGAAAGCTGGCGTCGAGCTGGCCGGCCGCGTCGATGGTCACGCCGAGGTCCTTGACCAGCCCGTCCTCCAGGCCGTAGATCCAGCCGTGCACGGTCAGTGGCTGGGCGCGCTTCCAGGCGTTCTGCACGATGGTGGTGTGGCACACGTTGCGCACCTGGCGCTGCACGTTGAGCTCGCACAGCAGGTTGACCTGCGCCTCCTCATCCAGCCCGGCAAACCGGTCGAGATGCTGGTGATACAGCCCCTTGAGCGCGCGCAGCCAGTTGTCGATCAGGCCCAGCTCGGCGTGCCCGAGCGCGGCCCGCACGCCGCCGCAGCCGTAGTGGCCGCAGACGATGACCTGCCGGACCTGCAGCACATCCACCGCATACTGCAGCACCGAAAGAAAATTCATGTCGGTGGCCACCACCATGTTGGCCACATTGCGGTGCACGAACAGCTCGCCGGGCATCAGGCCGACCACCTCGTTGGCCGGCACGCGGCTGTCGGAGCAACCGACCCAGAGGAACTCCGGACGCTGCTGGCTGGCCAGGCGGGCAAAGAACTCCGGGTCGCGCGCGCGCAGGGATTCCGACCAGAACCGGTTGTTGTCGAGCAGTTGCTTGATGTCCATCGGGCCTCCGGGCGTTTGCTTGGTTTGTGCCTGTCTGTTGTCCGCGCCGGCGCGAGCCTGGCCCCAGGCACAGTGGCATGCCAGGCGCTGAATGTAACGCCACTTGGCCAGGCTGCGCCCACCTCTTTGGAGGTAGTGCGGCAGAGGAATGGGCACTGCTGGCCGGGCACCATAGGATGCAGGTCACGGAGGTGTCTCATGCTCACCGATCCCGCCATCCTTGCCGCACTGCGCCAGCATCACCTGTTCGCCCGCCTGCCCGAGCCGGCGTTTCAGGAAGTCTGCAGCCTGGCCAACCTGCGCCGCCTGGAAGTCGCTGACTGTCTGTTCCATCAGGGCGACCCGGCCGAGCGCTTCTACCTGCTGCTCGATGGCCAGATGAAGCTGATCCGCACCCTGCCCGAGGGCCAGGAAAAGCTGGTGGAAGTCATCCAGCCCGGGCAGAGCTTCGCCGAAGCCCTGCTGTTCAGTGGCGCGCGCTGTTACCCGGTGACCGCCAGCGCACTGCGCGGCAGCAGCCTGCTCAGCATCGACGGCGCGCACTACCGGCACCTGCTGGAAGAGCAGCCGAAGATCTGCCTGGACCTGCTGGCCAGCTTCAGCATTCGCCTGCACCAGCGCCTCAACGAGATCGACACCCTGACCCTGGCCAACGCCAGCCGCCGCGTGGTGCGCTACCTGTCGCAGGCGCCGCAGGACGCCAACGGCGAGATCCAGCTGGGCGTGTCCAAGCGCCTGATCGCCTCCCAGCTGGGCATCCAGCCGGAAACCTTTTCGCGGATCCTGCACCGTCTGATCGACGCCGGGCTGATCGCCATGCAGCAGCGCAGCATCCAGATTCTCGACCGGCCCAGCCTGGCCGGCTATTGCGACTGAACGCGCAGAGGAGAACCCCGCATGTCCAAACCTGCCTTGCCCCTGGTGTATTCCTGCTCCGGCTGTTCCAACGTCGCGCAACTGGCCAACACCCTGGCGGTGCGCCTGGACCGTGCCGGGCTGGCCGAGATGTCCTGCATCGCCGGGGTCGGCGGACGGGTCTCCTCGCTGGTCGACAAGGCCAATTCCGGCCGGCCGATCCTGGCCATCGACGGCTGCCCGCTGCAGTGCGTCAAGGGCTGCCTGGCGCAACACGGGGTGAGCGCCAGCTACCACCTGATTCTCAGCCAGCGCGGCCTGAAGAAGCGCTACGGCGAGGACTGCAGCAGCGCGGACGCCGACCAGCTGTTCGCCGAACTCGGCGAGCTGATCGCCAGCGACCGCCTGCAGCCGAAACCCCCGCGCCAACCACTGCGCCCGGTGAGCTGAACCGGTAGCGACACCGGTCCATCGGCCCCGACGCCGCACTGTCGCGCAACCAACACTGTAGGAGCCAGCTTGCTGGCGATGCTTTTGACCTGCCAGGATCGCCAGCAAGCTGGCTCCTACAGGGCCCGTTATTTTATTAATTCATATATAAAACAACGATTTATTTATTTCCAAGCGCGGCTTGAGCCGTTGACGGCGCACAGCTCGTCCCCCAGATCACCCAGCAGGCGCCACAGCGGCGCCGGCAGATCATCCGGATCAAGGCTGTCGATCAGGTTCTTCAGCGCCAGGCCCAGCTCGGTATCGCCTTCGATCAGCAGACGCCGACGGAAGAACAGGGTGTCCGGATCCTCGCGGCGGCTGGCCAGCAGCAGGAACTCGCGCCAGTTGCCGCGGATGCACACATCCACCGGCGCCTGCGCCGCCACCTGCAGGCCCGCCGGGCCGCGGCTGACGCACCAGGCCAGGCCGAGGTCGCTGACCTCCAGGCGCAGCCAGCGCCCGCGCAGCAGTTCGAAACGGCCATCGGCCAGCGCCGCGGCAAACAGCCAGCCGGTCAGCTGCTGCAGCGCCTGCTGCTGCAGCACGAAGGGCAGATGACGCCCCAGCGGCAACAGTCGCTCGCCCAGGCGCAAGGCCAGGCCCGCCGGCTTCAGCATAAGCCGGCCGCCTCGGCCCGCAGCATGCCCGGAAGGCCGTGCCAGTAGCCGTTGCAGCCGTCGACGGCGAGCGGTGGCAGCGCGCCGTTGCGCACCCGGTCGAAGGCCGCGACCACTTCGCGCATGCCGCTGGCCCGCGGGCTCAGGCGCAGCATGTCGACGCCCAGCGCCTGCAGCCGCGGGTAGTCGGCCAGCAGGTTGCTGACCCCCGCCGACAGGGTCTGGATGCCGTTGAGGGTGAACAGTTCGGCGCCTTCCTGGCTGCGCAACGCAATGCCCTCCGGGTAGTTGCGGCAGCACAGCGCGCAATCGTCCTTCGGCCGGTTCTCCGCCCGCGCGCTGAAGCAGCGCGCCGAGTAGGCCAGCGGCAGGTGGCCGTAGGCGAATACTTCCACCTCGGGGCGGGCCACGCCTAGGCTGTCGAGCTGCTGCAGGGTGGCCTCGAGCAGTGCCGCGGAACACTCCACCGGCGGCACCCAGCGCTGCAGGCCGCAATCGATCAGTTCGGCCAGGGCATGGCCGTTGTACAGGTTCAGTGCCGGACCGGCGACGAAGGGCAGGCCGCGCTCGCGCAGGAACTGCACCGCGCCCATGTCGTTGGCCTCGACGCGCAGCTCACCGTTGTCGCACAGGCGCCGCAGGCTGGACAGCTCGGAACCGGCCTCGACCAGCGCCAGCCCGGACAGCAGCAGTTCGGCCCTGCTGCACTGGCGCAGCTCGCGGGCCAGCCCGAGCCAGTCATCCAGGCCCAGTTCGCGGCGCTTGGAGCAGACCGTCTCGCCCAGGTAGATGGCGTCCAGCGGCTGGGGCGCCAGCTCGGCATAGAATTCCAGCAGCGTTGCGCGCGGCCAGAAGAACAGCAGCGGCCCCAGACTCAGTTTCATCGCGTGTTCCTCATTGCCAGGCCCGATGGTAGGCGCCCAGGGTGGTCTGGCTGCCTTCGGAGACTGCCTGCAGCGCCCGCTGCCACTGCGGCTGCACGCTGAACGCCTGCGGGGCGCGGGCATGCGCATCCAGCGCCGCGCGCCAGACCCGGGTGACCTGCTCGACATAGGCCGGGCTGCGCTGGCGGCCCTCGATCTTCACCGCCGCGATGCCGAGCGCGGCCAGCTGCGGAATCAGGTCGAGGGTGTTCAGGCTGGTCGGTTCCTCCAGCGCATGAAAGCGCTGGCCATTGACCAGGAAGCGGCCCTTGCACAGGGTCGGATAGCCCGCAGGCTCAGCGGCTCCATAGCGGTCGATCAACACGCCGTTGAGCCTGGCACTGAGCCCGTCGGCGTCTTCCTGCCAGCGCACCGCGCTGGCCGGCGAACAGACCCCGCACAGGTTCGGCGACTCGCCGGTCAGGTAGGACGACAGGTGGCAGCGGCCCTCGGCCATGATGCACAGGCTGCCGAAGGCGAACACCTCCAGCGGTACCGGGCTCTTGCCGGCCAGTTGCCGCACCTGCGCCAGCGACAGCACCCGCGGCAACACCGCCCGGCGAATGTTGTAGCGCTGCTGGTACAGCAGCAGGGCCGCCAGGTTGGTCGCCGAGCCCTGCACCGAAAGATGCAGGTTGAGCCCGGGATGGCGCCGGCTGGCATAGGCCAGCACCCCGGGATCGGCCGCGATCAGCGCATCCACGCCGAGGTCGGCGGCACAATCCACCGCCCGCTGCCAGCGCGCCCAGCCGGCCGGCTGCGCGTAGGTATTCACCGCCAGGTAGAGCTTGCGGCGCTGCTGGCGGATCAGCTGCAGGCCGCTATCCAGCTGCTGTTCATCCAGGTTGAGGCCAGCGAAATGGCGTGCATTGGTGTCATCGCGAAAGCCCGCGTAGATCGCATCGGCACCTTCGCGCACGGCGGCCTTGAGTGCGGGCAGGCTGCCTGCCGGACAAACCAGTTGCATGGGATTCACTCCATCACTAATCGGTGGCGGCCACTTTAGGCGCTGGCGCGGCAATCACCATGATGCCGGTCAAGGCTGCCAAAATGCCGAAGGGATCGGCAGCGCAAAGGGCTTGCTGGGGTGTGCCGCGGCAGCGGGGTGCGCGGCCAGCGGAGTCCGGCTCCGTGCCCGGCGGCTGCCGCCTCAAGGGCCGAGCAGGGCGCTGAACGGCAGGTAAGCGACCGCTTCGCCGGCGTCCAGCAGCTGGCCAGCCTCGACCAGTGCCAGACCATCGGCCCAGCAGGCCGAGGTCAGCATGGCCGAGCCCTGGCGCGGGTGCAGGCACACGCACAACTGGCCATCATGGGTTTCCAGACGCGCGCGCAGGTACTGGCGGCGGCCGTTGGCCTTGTGCCAGGCAAACCCCGCCGGCAGGCGCAACGCCTGCGGCAACACGTCCTGGCAACCCTGGGCGCGCAGCAGGAAGGGCCGCGCCACCACCAGCGCGGTGATCAGCGCTGCCGCCGGATTGCCCGGCAGGCCGAGCCACGGCTTGCCGGCCACCGCGCCGAATGCCAGCGGCTTGCCCGGCTGGATCGCCAGGCGCCACAGCTGCAGCTCGCCCAGCTCGGCCACCGCCTGCTTGAGATGGTCTTCCTCGCCCACCGAAACGCCGCCGGAGCTGAGCAGTACATCGCATTCGGCCGCTGCGCGCAGCAAGGCTGCACGGGTGGCCGCCAGGTCGTCGGTGCTGCAGCCGTAGTCACGCACCTCCAGCCCCAGGCCCTGCAGCACGCCGCGCAGGCTGTAGCGGTTGGCGTCGTAGATCTGCCCGGGCCGCAACGGCTCGCCGGGCTCGCGCAGTTCGTCGCCGCTGCTCAGCAGACCCACGCGCAGGCGCCGGTAGACCGCCACCCGGGCCAGGCCGCAGCTGGCCAGCAAGCCCAGTTCCTGCGCGCGCAGGCGTTGGCCGGCGGCCAGCAGCGGGGCGCCGGCGGCGAGTTCTTCGCCCTGCCGGCGCACATGCTGGCCCGGCACCACGGCGGGCAGCCAGACGCGCCCGTCCGCCAGCCGGCAATCTTCCTGCGCCACCACGCTGTCAGCGCCCGACGGCAACGGCGCGCCGGTGAAGATCCGCGCGACATGCCCGGCGAGCAGCGCCTGTTGCGCGCTATCGCCGGCGGCAATCCGCCCGCCCAGCGGCAGGCTGCCGCCGCCCGGCGCCAGGTCGGCGGCACGCAGGGCATAGCCGTCCATGGCGCTGTTGTCCCACTGCGGGACGGCGAAGGGCGCCGCCACTGACTCGGCCAGCACCCGGCCGAGCGCGTCCGCCAGCGCCACTTGCTCCACTGCTGGGAGGGGCGGAACCCGTGCCAGCAGCTCGGCGATGGCCTGGTCGACCGGGCGCAGGCCGTCGGCAGCGCAGCCGCAGGCACTCATGTGCGCGTCCCGCAGAGCGGCGTTGGCTGCTCGGCCTGGCGCTTGAGATGGGGGACGAAATTGCACGGCCGGGTACGGCTGTCGAGCTGTTCGAGGAGGATCTTCTGCCAGCCGGTACGGCAGGCATTCGGCGAGCCGGGCAGGCAGCAGACCAGGGTGCCGTTGCTGATCCCGGCCAGCGCCCGCGACTGCAGGCTGGAGGTGCCGATTTCTTCCAGCGAGAGCAGGCGGAACAGTTCGCCGAAACCGTCCACCTGCTTGTCCAGCAGCGGGGCCACCGCCTGCGGCGTGTTGTCCCGCGCGGTGAAGCCGGTGCCGCCGGTCAGCAGCACGACCTGTACCAGCGGGTCGGCAATCCACTGGCTGACCCGCGCGCGGATCTGCCAGATGTCGTCCACCACCAGGGCGCGGCCGGCGAGCTGATGGCCGGCGGACTGCAGGCCATTGACCAGCACCTGCCCCGAGGTATCGGTCTCCATGGTGCGCGTATCGCTGATGGTCAGCACGGCAATCTGCAGGGGCTGGAATTCGCTAACGGACAGGTGGGCCATGACGGGAGTCTCCGGAAAAGGTCTGCCGGCAGACTGCCTGTCCCGGCGCCGTTCAACCATTCCCCGTTGGAGGTATGACCTGGAACCGCGCCGGCCTCAGCCGGGATGGCCGTCCGCCCGCGTGCGGCAGAGCATCGGCGCATAGCGCCAGAGGAACAGGCCGAATGCCAGCGTCCAGCACAGCAGCGCCAGCCACAGGCTGCCCTGCGGCCACAGGCCGACCAGGAATACCCGGGCGAACGCCCCGGCATTGAGCAGGGCAAAGGCCCACGACATGCCCCTGGGCAGCACCAGCGGACGCCCGGTGTGCCCCAGGCTGACCCGCGCCAGCATGGCCAGAATCAGCCCGGCCATGCCACCCACCGTCAGCGCGTGCAGCGCCTGGCTCGAACTGGCCAGCCAGCCGGCGTGCCACAGCGCCATGCCGGCGCAGGCCAGCACCAGCCAGGCATAGGCCAGGTACAGCGACCACAGCAGCGGCACCCGCCACAGGCCGCGATCCTGCCAGCGCAGCAGGCGCAGGCCATGACCGAGCGCCAGCAGCAGGAACAGCAGCCCGACCAGCGGGCTCGGCTGCAGGGCCACACCGCCGGCATGCAACAGCGCCACCAGCGCGGTGCCCAGCAACAGCGCCCAGTCCAGCCACACCAGCGGCGCCACCGCGGTCGCCCGGTTCAGCCCGCGCTGGATGAAGAACGGAATCACCCGCCCGCCGATCAGCGTCATCATTGCCGCCACCAGCCACACCGCCGCCAGCACCGCGCGGCGCTGCCAGTCCTGGTCGTCCAGCGCCAGGCCGGCCAGACACTGCGCATCGGCGAGCCACAGCAACAGCAGGATGGCCACCACCGGGTAGTTCTTCTGCTGCCGCACCGCCCACAGCAGGCGTGCCATGGCCAGCGCCACCAGCAGCAGGAACAGCAGGTTCAGCGCCAGCAGCAGCCACAGCGGCGAACCCGGCAGCCAGCTCAGGCGCGCCCCCAGCCAGACGCCGAACAAACCGGCCAGCGGCCAGCCGGACAGGCTCGGCCGCCCGGTCCAGGTCTGCACCGCGGTGAGCAGGAAGCCGGCGATGATCGCCGCGGCAAAGCCGAACACCAGCTCATGCCGGTGCCAGGCCAGCCAGCCGCCCTGCGGTTGCCAGCCGCCCGTCATGCCGAGGTACGCATGCACCCACAGGGTGATCGCCAGCACGGCGAACAGGCTGCCGAACAGGAAGAACGGACGGAATGCCAGACGCAGCAATGGCGGGATTTTCAGGGCCTGGCGTTTTTCCACGATCTGCATGGGTCTGCCTGCAAGAGGTTAGGGGAGTGACACTGTGCCCGGCCCGGCGCAACCGGCCTTGACCGTGGTCAAGCCTGGCCTGCGCAGGCCGGCGAGTTAACCGGCCGTTGAACAATTACCGGCGTTGCCGATTCTGCGTTTGCCCAGGTGTTGTCCGCGTGAGTGGTTGAACCTGCTGTTTCCCGCATAGGGTCGGCGTAGGGTGGGCGTAGGGTGGGCTTCAGCCCACCATTTGCGCGGCCTGTTTTGGTGGGCTGAAGCCCACCCTGCGACAAGCACGCGTACAGATCCTTTTCAACGGCGTGTTAAGCACGCATTTGCCGGACCGGCTGGCTCAGCGCGCCGTTTGTTCGAGGTATTGCTCCAGTCCCGGCTGCAGGTTGCCCGGCTTGAGCAACGCCTCGGTCAGTGCCAACGCCTGCTTGACCTCGTCCAGCGGCATCTGGTTGGCCAGGCCCTGGCGGTTCTGCGCGGCCTGGGTCTGGCCGTTGCCGGCATAGGCGACCGAAACGTTGTACAGCGCCAGCGCCAGCACCTTGTCCTGCGCCACCCCCTGGCCGTTCTGATAGAGCACGCCGAGGTTGCTCAAGGCATCGATGTCGCCCTGCTCGGCAGCCGGACGATACCAGCGTGCCGCCTCCGGGTAGTTCACCGGCATGCCGACGCCGTGTTCGTGCATCGCGCCGAGGTTGTACTGCGCATCGCTGTTGCCCTGCTCGGCCGCCTTCAGGTACCAGGCCGCGGCCTGCGGCAGATCCTTGCTGACCCCGAAGCCGTTCTCATAGAGCACGCCCATGGCGTACTGGGCGCGCGGGTCGTGCTTGTCCAGAAGCGGGCGCAACTCGCTCTGCGCCGTGGCGTAGTCGGCCGCGGCAAAGGCCGCCGCCGCTTCGTCGAAACCGGCCAGGACGGCTGGAGCAGCCAGGGCCAGCAGCAGGCCGAGACCGGCACAGGTTGGTTTCGGGGTCATGCAAACTCCTTGAGCAAGGCCCGCAGGCCGAACATAAAAACGGGGCGCCAAGCGCCCCGCATTCTAACGCCAGGGAGGTTCAGTCCTTGGTCTGCATGGCCGTCTCAAGCTTCTTGATGTCTTCCGGCGTGAGTTTCGGCCGGTCGATATCGACGGTCAACTTGTTGAGCTTGCCGGTGAAAGTGAAGGGCGGCTGGTAATCGGCATCGTTCACCCCGGTCAGGGTGTCGGAACCGATATCGAAGCTCTCGTCCCACTGCAGGATCATCGGCAGGGTCTTGTTCATCTCTTGCGTGGCGACCACCTTGCCGTCCACCTTCAGCGTGCCAACCCCCGGCCGGCCTACGCCGGAGAAGTTGTTGTACGCCAGGGTCCCGGCGCCCAGGCCTGAGTACCTGAAGTCAAACTCAAGGGTATGGCGGCCCGGGGACAGCGCCTCGCTGCCCTCCCACTTCAGGCGCTCCAGGTCGACCAGATTCCACAGAAACACCGGCTTGCTGTCTTTCAGGTAGAAGCCATACCCGGCAAACCGGCCACCGGAGGTCACCAGCATGCCTTCGGCGCCACCCTGCGGCACCTCGATGTCGGCGCTGATGGTGTAGGACGCATTGAGAATGCTCGGCGAGTCGCCTTGCGGCAGGCCAACCATCGGCTGGGTGTAGACGAACTGGCTGCGCCCGGCGGTGATATTCGGGCGCGGCGCGACGATCCGCGCGGCCACCGAGGCATCCATCGGCAGTACCTGATGCTGCTTCGCTTCGGCGAGGAACCTGGCGCGCATTGCCTCGACCTTCTGCGGGTACTTGGCAGCCACATCTTCCGTCTGGTTGAAGTTTTCATTCAGGTTGTACAGCTGGAACACCTGATTGTTCAGCGGGTCCGGATTGGCCGGCCCGAACGCCTGCCACGGGGCCCGGTTGACCTTGGTGCTGAGCAGCCAGCCATCTTCATACAGCGCCCATTGGCCCATCATCTCGAAGTACTGGACCTTGTGCTGCGACGGCACCTTGGCGTTGGCCTTGTCGAAGGTGTAGAGGAAGCTGGTGCCCTCGATTGGCGCCTGCTTGATCCCGTCGACCACTTCAGGCGCCTTGATCCCAGCGGCCTGCAGAATGGTTGGCACCACGTCGATGACATGCACGAACTGTTCGCGCAGCGCGCCCTTGTCCTTGATCCGCGCCGGCCACGACACCACCATGTTCTGGTTGATGCCGCCCAGGCGCGAGGCGTTCTGCTTGAACCAGTCGAACGGCGTATCGAAGGCCCACGACCAGCCGGCCGACATGTGGTTGTAGGTCTGCTCGGTGCCCCAGACGTCGTACCACTTCATTTGCATTTCGGCCGGCATCGCACCGATGCCATTGAAGAACGCCACCTCATTCGGGGTGCCCAGCGGCCCGCCTTCGGCCGAAGTGCCATTGTCACCGTTGATGTAGATGACCAGCGTATTGTCGAGCCGCCCCAGATCCTCAAAGCCCTGGATCACACGGCCGATCTCATGGTCGTTGTAGGCCGCGAAAGCAGCGAACACCTCGACCTGGCGGATGAACAGCTTCTTCTCCACGTCGGTGAGCTGATCCCAGGGCTTGATCACCTCGCTCGGCCAGGGGGTCAAGGTCAGATCCTTGGGAATCACACCCAGCTTTTGCTGGTTGGCGAAGATGCGCTCGCGCAGTTTCTCGTAACCATCATCGAACAGGTGCATGGCGCTGATCTTGTCCACCCACTCCTTGGTCGGGTGGTGTGGTGCGTGGGTGGCACCCGGCGCGTACTTGATGAAGATCGGCTTGGTCGGGGCGATCTGGTGCATCCGCGTCATGTAATCGATCGCGTCATCGGCCATGGCCGTGACCAGGTTCCACTTGCCTTCCTGGCCTTGGAACGGGTAGATCTGCGTGGTGTTGCGGAACAGGTTCGGCGCCCACTGGTTGGCATCACCACCGACAAAACCGTAGAAATACTCGAAGCCCATGCCGGTTGGCCATTGATCAAACGGGCCGGATTGACTGGCGGCAAAAGCCGGAGTGTTGTGGTCCTTGCCGAACCAAGCGGTGGAGTAGCCATTGTCTTTGAGGATACGGCCGATGGTGGCCTTGTCCTCGGCGATGATCGAGTTGTAACCGGGGTAGCCCGTGGACTGCTCGGAGATCACCCCAAAGCCGGCGGAGTGATGGTTGCGTCCGGTGATCAGCGCCGCGCGGGTTGGCGAGCAGAGTGCGGTGGAGAACATGCGGTTGTAGCGCAGGCCCTCGGCGGCAATACGGTCCATGGTCGGCGTGGGAATCACCCCGCCGAAGGTGCTGGGCACACCAAAACCGGCGTCATCGGTGATCACCAGCAGCACGTTGGGCGCACCCTCGGGCGGCACGATGCGCGGCTCCCACCAGGGCGTGGACTGCAGCGCACCCTCCTTGATTGTGCCAGCGAAGGGCATCTCCGGCGCCGGCAGCTGCTGACCGGAGAGCACGCGGCTGGCACTGGGAGAGCCGGACGTGCCAATGATCTGGTCGGCGTGGAGCGCCGGGGCCAACTGGGCGCACCAAGCGGCCAGGGCAAGGCTGAGCCCTGCACTACCGCGCCGCCAATTGAAGCTGTACATATGCGTGACTCCTTTGCCTGTTGCAGATGATCTGTTTGCGCCTTGACGCCAATCAGGAGGATAGCCCGGCATTGACTATTGATCGGGCCCTTGAATAGTAGTCCCGCGGGTAGAAACGCCATCCCGCAGGCTGTGTGAGAACTACTGCGCTGCAGGCAGGACAGGATCCACCCCGCCCGCCGTCATCTCCGTCGAAGCCGCTGGCTCGCGACCGCCGCCAGCACTCAGAAGCGCCAGGTCATGCTGCCGCTGAAGGCCTGGATCCAGGCATCATTGAAGCTGCCGGAAACCTGGGCCGGGTCACTCGCCGGCAGTGTCCGGGTCTGTGAAACCGAGATATCGCCGAACCACACCAGCGCATAGCTGAAATTGACATCGGTCTGCGGGTCCAGCGCATAGGTCAGTCCGGTGCCCAGCCGCCAGACGTCGCCCATGGGCAACGCCCAGCTGCGCTTGCTGTCAGAGACAGGCGAACTGTCATAGGCCACGCCGAGGTTCCACAATAGTTGCTCGGTCGCCTGGTACTGGCTGCCCACCGAGAGGTGCCAGGTATCGTCATACTCTTGGTCGAGCGTGGTCGCGCGCTGGGTATCGGTATCCAGCTGGACATACACCTCGCCGAACTCCGACCAGTCCTGCCAGCCGGCGCTGGCCAGCATTGCCCAGCGCGGCGTGACCTGCTGGTACAGGCTCAGGGTCGCGGTCTGCGGCACGGTCATATCCAGCTTGGTATTCACCCCGTTGAGCGGCTCGTAAAGCGCATCGATACTGGAGAAATCCAGGCCGTCCTCGAAATCCAGATCAATCTTGCTGGTGTAGCTGAGGCCGATCCGGGTGCCTTGCCGCGGGGCGAAAATCAGTCCGAGATTGCCGCCATAGCCCCAGTCCTCGTCCTTGTACTTGAGCTGCCCGTCCGGGCGGTTGAGCACGCCGAGCGGATCGTTGTTGACGGCCATCTGGCTCTCGACGATGCCGTACATGGCCTGCAGGCCAACACCCAGCGACCACTGCTCGTCGAGCCTGTAGGCCGCGCCGGGCACGAAGGACAAGCCGCCCAGGGTGGCGTTCTGCATGTAGTAGCGGCCCGACCAGTCATTGTCGTAGTTCTCGCTCAGGCCGAAGTTGCTGAAGGTTCCGAAGCCCAGCGTCCACTGCTCGTCCAGCCGGTGGCTGGCAAAGAAGCTGGCGCCGGGAATGAACTCCACCGCATTGCCGCTGTTGCCGCCCGGAACATTGGTGCTGGCGTCGTAATCCACCTCCAGATGCCCTACCAGCCCCACCAGGCCACCGCTGACCTGAGTGCCTTCCAGGTAGCTGAGCCCGGCAATGTTGCTGGCGATGGTGGCGGGGCCCTGGGCCCGTGCGGCGGCGCCGGCGTTGGCCAGGCCGGTATTGTCGCTACCGATTTCATAGAGCATCAGCCCGCCCGCCTGGGCCAGCTGGGGTCCGGCCATGCCAAAGCTTGCCAGTACAGCCAGGGGGAATAGACGATATCTGCAGTGCATGTGGACACCTTTGTATTTGTAGGGAAAACCGCTTGCGCCGCGGAGTCTTCTGGCTGATCCGCATGCTCGGAGCAAGGATAATAGCCCGCCCGCCAGGAAAGCGGAGTTGTTCGCAGCAGACAGCGGATCGGCAAAGCCACGGGCGATTCTAGCCAGCCGCTGCACCATCGACCACGGGTCGGTATGTCCAGCTGCAAGCAATCCACTTTGGCTGCCGGCCCGCATCTGCTAAGTTGCGCATCAACCCTGCCTGCCTGGATGCGCCATGAGCGATAGCGACGACAATGAAGAAGCGTTCACCGAGGCGACCCTGATCGGGGCCATCGAAAACCAGATCGAGGCCGATGACCCGCCGGCGGCGCGGGCGACCTGCAACAAGCTGACGCTGGTCGGCTATCCGCGCGAGGAAATCCTGCAGATGATGGCACTGGTGCTGGCCCGCGAAATTGGCGCGATGCTGGCGGAAGACCGGCCTTTCGACCGCGACGGCTACGAACTGGCCCTGCGCCGCCTGCCGGAGTTACCCCCGGAGTGCGCCGAAGATTGAATCGCGCGTCGATGCCGGCCCGGCCCGGCGGCCTGCAGCCTTGAGACGACAACTGCTCCGGGCCAGCCTCTGCGGCAGTCTGCTCGCTGCCTGCCTGCTCAGCGCATCGCTGCACGCCGAGCGCTACCTGATCGGCGCAGAGGACGACTGGTATCCCTACACCGCACTGAAGGATGGCGAGAGCCGGGGGATGTCAGTGGATATCGTCCGGGCCGCCTTCGCGGCCACCTCCGCCGACATCCAGCTGGTTGCCTATCCCTATGCGCGCTGCATGCAGATGGCCCTGCGCGGCGAGCTGGTAGCCTGCTTCAACACCGCGCCCGACGCCCGGATTGCTGACGATTACCTGCTGCCGGCGACTCCGCTGTTCCGCGATGACATCCTGCTCTGGGCGCGCAGCGCTGAGGCCACGCCACTGCAAGACCTGGGGCTACTCGGCGGCAAGCGGGTGGCGGTGACCATCGGCTACGAGTACGGCAGCCGCTTCGACGATGATTCGAGCATTGTCCGCGTCAAGGTGCGCAAGGACCTGATGGGCTTTCTCATGCTCGAGCACAAGCGCGTGGACTACTTCGTGGCCTACCGTGGCACGGCGGCACAGCTGTTTCACGATGAGCCCGGCCTGGCCGGCAAGTTCACCGCGGTGGCAACGGTGCACCAGCCGCAGCTGTTCCTCAGCTTTTCACGGCATAACCGCCTGGCGGCAGAGGCCCTGAACGACTTCGAACAGGGCATGCGGATCATCCATGACAACGGCCGCTATCAGCAGATTCTGCAACAGTGGCAGCATAATCCTGCACACTGAGTCCGGCCTCGCTACACTGCAACCGACTGCACGCCAACGGGCGGGCAGATCCTTCTGACAAGACCGGAGTGCTTATGGCGTACACCCCCGAGTTGATAGCCGAGCTGGAAATTCTCACCCTGTTCAATCTGGCCAACACCACTGAGGGCATCAAGGTTCACCACACCGCCGCACCCAGCGCCATTGCCGCCGCCCAGCGCCTGCACGACAAGGGCCTGATCAGCCAGCCCGATGGCGGCTACCTGACCAGCCTGGGCCTGGATGCTGCCGAGCACGCCCAGTCGCTGCTGACGATTCTCACGCCCTGAGCAGGCGCAACTCCCTGCCCGGCCACGGCACCGCCGCCCTGCCGGGCAGTTGCTCAATCCGCCCCGCCTGACGCCGAGAACCGCTGCTGCCGGGCCCTGAGGCGGTTGTGCGCATCGGTGCAGATGACCTGACGGCGCTCGTTATCGGCCGCATACCATTCGAGAATTTCGCCCAGACTGCGCCCGCAACCCACGCAGATATCCTCATCGTCCAGGCAGCAATTGCGCACACAGGGCGAGGCCTGCCGCCCGGCCGGTGCCGCCTCGGTAGCCGTGCCGGGTGGCGGTTCAGTCGAATTCGAACTCAAGTTCAGCGCCTCCCTGCTCTCGGCAGATCCGCTCCAGCATCTCGCCGAGCAGTTCGCCACTGCTGTCGCAGATCCAGCCACCCTGCTCATCGTCGTAGTCGAAATGAAAGCCGCCGGAACGCGCCGCCAGCCACAGCTGGCGCAGGGGCTCCTGGCGACTGAAGATCAACTGGCTGCCATTCTCGAAGCGCACGGTGAGCACCCCCGCGCTGTTCTCCAGATCGACATCCAGGTCACTGTCATCGAACACATCCTCGATCGCCTGCTGCACGGCATCAACCAGATCGTGAAAACGCGCTTCGCTCAAACTCATTGCAGGTCCCTCGGAAAAGTCTGGATAGTCGCAGCCTGCTGCGTGCCGCCAGCTGCCGGACAAAACCGGATAATGCCGGACATCCGCGCGCCTGTCTTGCCAAGCCTGCCGGGGCGCCGCCTGCGCCAGCGATCGCGCGGCTTGCACAGCGCGCTCGCCCCGGCCCCGCGTGCATAGGCAAGCTGTCAGGTGGCCGGTATACTGCCGGCAATCATCGATTTCAGGATTTTCAACATGAAGCGCCTGCTGCTGTCCTTCATTGCGCTTGCCGTACTGAGTGTCTCCCTCGCCGGTTGTGGCCAGAAAGGCCCGTTGTACCTGCCGGACGACGAGAAAGCCGTCAAAGAACGCGACAAAGACGTCTTTCTCTAAGGGGGTTACATGGAAGCTTTCACCCGCCGCGACGGCCAACTGTTCGCGGAAGGCGTTGCGTTGTCTGCTATCGCCGAACGTTTCGGCACGCCGACCTACGTCTATTCACGCGCCCACATCGAACAGCAATACCGTGCCTACGCCGACGCCCTGCAGGGCATCGAGCATCTGGTGTGCTTCGCGGTCAAGGCCAACTCCAACCTCGGCGTGCTGAATGTCCTGGCGCGCCTGGGTGCCGGCTTCGACATCGTTTCGCGTGGCGAGCTGGAGCGGGTGCTGGCGGCCGGCGGCCGGCCGGACAAGATCGTGTTCTCCGGCGTCGGCAAGACCCGCGATGACATGCGCCGCGCACTGCAGATCGGTGTGCACTGCTTCAATGTCGAATCCACCGACGAACTGGAGCGCCTGCAACTGGTCGCCGCCGAGCTGGGGGTCAAGGCGCCGGTGTCGCTGCGGGTCAACCCGGACGTGGATGCCGGCACCCATCCGTACATCTCCACCGGGCTGAAGGAAAACAAGTTCGGCATCGCCATTGCCGACGCCGAGGCCGTCTATGCCCGCGCTGCCGCCCTGCCAAACCTGCAGGTGCTCGGCGTCGATTGCCATATCGGCTCGCAGCTGACCAGCTTGCCGCCGTTCCTCGACGCCCTCGATCGCCTGCTGGCACTGATCGACCGTCTGGCTGCCCGGGATATTCACATCCGCCACCTCGACCTCGGTGGCGGCCTCGGCGTGCAGTACCGCGACGAGCAGCCGCCGCTGGCCGGTGACTACATCGCCGCGGTGCGCGAACGCCTGGGCAAGCGCGCGCTGGCCCTGGTGTTCGAACCGGGCCGCTCGATCGTGGCCAATGCCGGCGTGCTGCTGACCCGCGTCGAGTACCTCAAGCACACCGAGCACAAGGATTTCGCCATCGTCGATGCGGCGATGAACGACCTGATCCGCCCGGCGCTGTACCAGGCCTGGATGGACGTGGTCGCAGTGCAGCCGCGTGACGCGGCAGCGCGCAGCTACGACATTGTCGGACCGATCTGCGAAACCGGTGACTTCCTCGCCAAGGGCCGTGACCTGGCGCTGGCGGAAGGCGACCTGCTGGCTATCCGCTCGGCTGGCGCTTATGGCTTTGTCATGAGCTCCAACTACAACAGCCGCGGCCGCGCCGCCGAGGTGCTGGTGGACGGCAGCGCGGCCTTCGAGGTGCGCCGGCGCGAAAGCGTGCAGGAACTCTTCGCCACTGAAAGCCTGCTGCCGCGCGACGCGCAAGGATAAAGCCATGCTATTGCGCTTTACCAAGATGCACGGCCTGGGCAACGATTTCATGGTCATCGACCTGGTCAGCCAGCAGGCCCATATCCAGCCCAAGCATGCCAAGCAATGGGGCGACCGCCACACCGGCATCGGCTTCGACCAGCTGTTGCTGGTGGAAACGCCGACCCGTCCGGATGTCGACTTCCGCTACCGCATCTTCAACGCCGACGGCTCCGAGGTCGAGCAGTGCGGCAACGGTGCGCGCTGCTTCGCCCGCTTCGTGCTCGACAAGCGCCTGACCGTGAAGAAGCGCATCCGCGTGGAAACCCGCGGCGGCATCATCGTCCTGGAAATGCGTGCGGACGGCCAGGTGACTGTCGACATGGGCGCCCCGCGCCTGGATCCGCCACTGATTCCGTTGGTGGCCGACGCCGAAGCACTGACCTACGCTGTGGACGTCGAAGGCCAGAGCATCGAGCTGGCCGCGCTGTCCATGGGCAACCCGCACGCGGTGATCCGGGTGGCAGACGTGGACAGCGCGCCGGTACAGAGCCTGGGGCCGAAGCTCGAAGTGCATCCGCGCTTCCCGCAGCGGGTCAACGTTGGCTTTCTGCAAGTCATGGATCGACAGCACGCCAGGTTGCGCGTCTGGGAGCGCGGTGCCGGGGAAACCCAGGCCTGTGGTACCGGCGCCTGCGCCGCGGCAGTCGCGGCCATTCGCCAGGGCTGGATGGATTCCCCGTTGCAGCTTGAGCTTCCTGGCGGCAAGCTATGCATCGAGTGGGCAGGAGTGGGACAGCCGGTTATGATGACCGGGCCTGCAGTCCGCGTGTACGAAGGGCAGATTCGACTCTAAGCGAGCATTGCCATGATCCTGGAAGCCTCAGCTGGCCGCTTGTATAAAGCGCATAAGGTGATGATGCTGAAAAGATTATTTGAACGCCCGAAATTCACCTGCCTGGTGCATGCGCTACAGGCCGAATTGCACGAATTTCATTACGCGCGGCTGCGTTGTAACCCCCTGGAATGGACTGGCCATTCCGCGTCGTTACGCCTTGCCCTGCACCCCAGAATCCGCACCCTTCAGCCTGTCCAACCGAGGTTTCCGGGATGACCGAAGAACGCAAGGATCCAGTGCCTCTCGATTCGGATATGGTGGCCGCCTATCTGCGCATGCATCCGGAGTTCTTCGTCGACCACGACGAGCTGATTCCCGACCTGCGCATCCCGCACCTGCCCGGCGAGGCCGTCTCGCTGGTGGAGCGCCAGGTCAAGCTGCTGCGCGAGCGCAACATAGAGATGCGCCACCGCCTGTCGCAGCTGATGGACGTGGCCCGCGACAATGACCGCCTGTTCGACAAGACGCGCCGGCTGGTACTCGACCTGCTTGATGCGGCGAGCCTGGAGGAAGTGGTCAGCGCGGTGGAAGACAGCCTGCGGCATGAATTCAAGGTGCCCTTCGTCAGCCTGATCCTGATCAGTGACAATCCTGGCGGCGTCGGTCGGTCGGCCAGCCTGGCCGAAGCCCATCAGGCGATTGGCGGCCTGCTCTCCGGCAGCCGCAGCGTCTGCGGCATCCTGCGCCCGCAGGAGCTGGCATTCCTGTTCGGCGAAGAGGAGGGCGCCAAGGTCGGTTCGGCGGCGATGGTCAGCTTGAGCCATCAGGGCCTGCATGGCGTGCTGGCGATCGGCAGCGCCGATCCCCTGCACTACAAGAACTCGCTCGGCACCCTGTTCCTCGGCTATGTCGCGGAAGTGCTGGCACGCGTGCTGCCGCGCTTTGCCACACCACTGCGCTCGGTGCGCTAGGCGGTCGGGCACCCCTCGTTTTCGCAGGTATACAGTCAGCATGCACAGCCCGCTCGACGCCTACCTCAGCCACCTGCGCAACGAACGCCAGCTTTCTGCGCACACCCTGGACGCTTACCAGCGCGACCTGCGCAAAGTGCTGGCCTACTGTGAACATGAACAACTGCACAGCTGGGCCGAGCTGGACGCGGCGCGCCTGCGCCGCATCGTGGCCCGGCTGCACCAGCAAGGCCAGTCGGCGCGCAGCCTGGCGCGCCTGCTCTCGGCCGTTCGCGGGCTCTACCAGTACCTGCTCCGCGAAGGGCTGTGCCGGCATGATCCAGCCGACGGCCTGAGTCCGCCCAAGGGCGCGCGCAAGCTGCCGCGGGCACTGGATGCTGACCGTGCCATGCAACTGCTCGACGGCGGCGTGGAGGATGATTTTCTCGCCCGTCGCGATCAGGCACTCCTCGAGCTGTTCTATTCCTCCGGCTTGCGCCTGTCCGAGCTGGTCGGCCTGAACCTCGAGGCGCTTGACCTGCCCGGGGCCATGGTGCGTGTCCACGGCAAGGGCGGCAAGACCCGCGACCTGCCGGTCGGGCGCAAGGCCGTGGCCGCCCTGCGCGACTGGCTGGCGCTACGCAGCAGCGCCAACCCGCCGGACAGCGCCGTGTTCATCAGTCGCCAGGGCCGCCGCCTCAGCCCGCGTGCGGTGCAGCTGCGCGTCGGTCAAGCCGGTGTGCGCGAACTGGGCCAGCACCTGCACCCGCACATGCTGCGTCACAGTTTTGCCAGCCACATGCTGGAGTCCTCCCAGGACCTGCGCGCCGTGCAGGAGCTGCTCGGGCATGCGGACATCGCCACCACGCAAATCTATACCCACCTCGACTTCCAGCATCTGGCCAAGGTCTACGACAACGCCCACCCGCGCGCCCGCCGGCAAGACAGCAGCAGTGCGCCGGCGGACAATGACACCGCCAGCGGGGAAACCCCATGAGCATCGCGCTGGTCACTTTCGATCTGGACGATACGCTGTGGAGTGTCGCTCCGGTCATGCACGGCGCCGAAGCCGCGCTGCGCGAATGGCTGGCCGCCAGCGCGCCCCTGCTCGGCCCGGTGCCGGTCGAGCACTTGTGGGGCATCCGTGGTCGCCTGCTGCAGCTCGATCCGTCCCTGCGCCACCGCCTGAGCGAACTGCGCCGACGCATCCTTCACCTCGCCCTGCGTGAAGCCGGCTACTCCGATGTGCAAGCCCTGGCGCTGGCCGAACAGGGCTTTCAGGTATTCCTGCAGGCACGCCACCAAGTCGACCTGTTTCCCGAAGTGCATCCGACCCTGGAGACGCTGGCCAACCGCTATTGCCTGGGTGTCATCACCAACGGCAATGCCGATGTGCGCCGCCTGGGCCTGGCCGATTACTTCCGCTTTGCCCTGAATGCCGAGGAGCTGGGTATCGGCAAGCCTGACCCGCGGCCCTTTCGCGAGGCGCTGCAGCGCGCCGGGGTAAGCGCACGGGAAGCCGTGCATATCGGCGATCATCCCGGCGATGACATTGCCGGCGCACTGAACTCCGGCCTGCGCGCCATCTGGTTCAACCCGCTGGGCAAGGCCTGGGAAGGCGAGCAACCAGCCCATGCGGAAATTCGCAACCTGGCCGAACTGCCGGCAGTGCTGGAGCGCCTGGCGCGCAGCCAGGGCTGAAGCCCGAGCATAAAAAACCCGCCTGTAGCGGCGGGTTTTTTCATGCATCACCGGTTCAGATCGGCCGGCTACCGTATTTGCTGTCGGGCTTCTTGGGTGGATCGGCCACCACATTCGGATCGATTTCCTGCACCTTGCCGCCGCGCGCGAGAAACTCTTCCATTGCCTTGGCCAGCGCATCACGTTCTGCCTGCTTGGCCTCGACGGAAGGCAGCTCCTCTTCCTCGACCACTACCTTGGCTTTGCCTTTGCTGCTGGGCGCCGCCTCGGCACTGTCGCCGTCGCCGTCGCCATCATCAATATCGCTGTCGTCGGCGGCAACGTCCTCGCCATCCTCTTCGTCAACACCTTCGATGTCGTCTTGCTCGAGTTCTTCGTCGCTCATGTTCTACCTCATGGCTTGCCAAAGCAGTTTATTTATAGCGCAGTCGCACAGGCTGGTGCGTGCAACCGGAAAATTTCTGAAAGCTCTGATCGACAATCCCTCGCCATGCTGAACAAGGTAGACGCTAAATGCACGGAGCGCTGCCTGACAGTTCTTCCGGCGCGCATTCTAGCGCGGCGCCAGAAAAAACAAAGGGCACCCGAAGGTGCCCTTTTCCAGAATCGTCCGGGATGAGCCGGACGCCGGGTAACGTGTTACAGGTTGTAGCCGCGTTCGTTGTGCAGGGACAGATCCAGACCGATGGACTCTTCTTCCTCGCTGACGCGCAGGCCCATGACCATATCCAGCACCTTGAGAATCACGAAGGTGACGATGGCGGTGTAGATCACGGTGAAGGCTACGCCCTTGAACTGGATGAGCAACTGGCCGGGAATGTCTTCCACGGTGCCGAAGCCACCCAGTGCCGGCGCTGCAAACACGCCGGTCAGCAGGGCACCAACGATACCGCCGATGCCATGCACGCCGAAGGCATCCAGGGAGTCGTCATAGCCCAGCTTGCGCTTCAGGCTGGTCGCGCAGAAGAAGCAGATCACGCCGGCTGACAGGCCGATCACGATGGCACCCATCGGGCCGGCGGTACCGGCGGCAGGAGTGATGGCAACCAGGCCGGCAACCACGCCCGAGGCGATGCCCAGAGCGCTTGGCTTGCCATGGGTCAGCCACTCGGCACCCATCCAGCCCAGAGCAGCGGCGGCGGTGGCGATCTGGGTAACCAGCATGGCCATCCCTGCAGTGCCGTTGGCAGCCACCGCGGAGCCTGCATTGAAGCCGAACCAGCCGACCCACAGCATAGCCGCGCCAACCAGGGTGTAGCCCAGGTTATGCGGTGCCATCGGCGTGGTCGGGAAGCCCTTACGCTTGCCGAGCACGATGCAGGCTACCAGGCCGGCGATACCGGCGTTGATGTGCACCACGGTGCCGCCGGCAAAGTCGAGCACGCCCCAATCCCACAGCAGGCCACCGTTACCGGCCCAGACCATGTGCGCAATCGGTGCGTAAACCAGGGTGAACCAGACCGCCATGAAGATCAGCATCGCGGAGAACTTCATGCGCTCGGCGAAGGCACCGACGATCAGCGCCGGAGTGATGATCGCGAAGGTCATCTGGAACACCACGAACACGCTTTCCGGCACCAGATAGGTCAGGCTGGCAGGGGTCAGGCCGCTGAGGAAGGCCTTGCCGAAGCCACCGACGAAGGAATTGAGGTTGACCACTCCCTGTTCCATGCCGGTGGTATCGAAGGCGATGCTGTAGCCGTAGACGACCCACAGAATGCTGATTACGCAGGTGATGGCAAAGCACTGCATCAGGACGGAAAGGACGTTCTTCGAACGCACCATGCCACCGTAGAACAGCGCCAGACCGGGAATGGTCATGAACAGAACGAGCAGTGAAGCTACCAGCATCCAGGCGGTGTCGCCTGAGTTGAGGACCGGAGCAGCCTCGTCAGCCAGGGCCAGGCCGGGGGTAACGAGGGACAAAAGGGCTCCTAGCCCTGCGATTTTGCGCAGAGTCATGGTGTTTCTCCTGGGGCTTGGGGGTTTGGAAGTGTTAAACCGCGTCGGTGCCGGTTTCGCCGGTACGAATACGGATGGCCTGTTCCAGATTGACCACGAAAATCTTGCCGTCACCGATCTTGCCGGTGTTGGCAGCCTTGGTGATGGCTTCGATCACAGCATCGAGCTGGTCATCGGCGATCGCCACGTCGATCTTCACTTTTGGCAGGAAGTCGACAACATACTCCGCACCGCGATACAGCTCGGTGTGGCCTTTCTGCCGACCAAATCCCTTGACCTCGGTAACGGTAATGCCCTGCACGCCGATCTCGGACAACGACTCGCGCACATCGTCCAGTTTGAACGGCTTGATAATCGCAGTGACTAACTTCATGTAACTCTCTCCCGTATTTGGTGGACTTGCCCCAGGCAACAAACCCGCGACAAGTCTATGCGCTGTGTCCGACTTTTGTAACAGTCCGGACCAACCTGATCCGGTCACTCCGGGTTCCAACCTGCCTGGTGGCGGCAATAGCCATCAGTCCTGATGCACCTGAACCGCCTCGGTGCATGCGTCGATCGAACCTCTGCAGAATGCTTGCCAAGTTTTTAAAAGCTTTATTTTTCAGACAGATATGCGCTCTTTACGGTGATCCTGGCGCAAATAGAGCAATCCACAGCGCACCGTTATGGTGCGTCATCCGATCCTTCCCTGCGCGAAAGTCGTGCGTCAACCGGCCGGCAGCCTTGCGCGCAGGCCGCGTGCTAAACTGCCGGCGTCATTTCGAGGAACCTCGCCATGCTGCCGCCCAAAGCTTTGCTCGACACCCTAGCCGGTCATGCCTCCCGCCTGTTCAACGGCGAAACCCCGCTGCCCCACGCGGAAATCGAGGCGCAACTCAAAGCCCTGCTGCAAAGCGCCTTCAGCAAGCTGGACCTGGTCAGCCGTGACGAGTTCGACAGCCAGATGACCGTTCTGGCGCGCACCCGCACCCGCCTGGAAAGCCTGGAAGCCAAAGTTGCCGAGCTGGAAGCCCGGCTCAATCCGCCCGCCAGCTAGATCCTAGCCGGCGGGACTGATCAAGGAGCGATCATGTCCCTGGCCATCGTCAACAGCCGCGCCCAGGTGGGCGTGGAAGCGCCCGTGGTGACCGTCGAGGCACACCTGGCCAACGGTCTGCCGTCCTTCACGCTGGTCGGTCTGCCGGAAACTGCGGTCAAGGAAAGCAAGGATCGCGTGCGTAGCGCGATCCTTAATTGCGGCTTCGAATTTCCAGCGCGGCGGATCACCCTCAACCTCGCACCGGCCGACCTGCCCAAAGACGGCGGGCGCTTCGACTTGGCCATCGCCCTGGGCATTCTCGCTGCCAGCGGCCAGATCCCTGCAGACAGCCTGGCCAGCCTTGAATGCCTGGGGGAGCTGGCACTGTCCGGCGCGATCCGCCCGGTGCAAGGCATCCTGCCGGCGGCGCTGGCCGCCCGCGCGTGCGGACGCACTCTGGTGGTGCCGAAGGAAAATGCCGAGGAGGCCTGCCTGGCTTCGGGCCTGCCGGTATTGGCCGTCGACCACCTGCTGCAACTGGCGGCACACTGTTCAGCTCGCGAACTGCTGCAGCCCTACCAGTCCCAGGGTCTCGCGCGCATCCCCGAACCCTACCCCGACCTGGCCGACGTACAGGGCCAGCCAGCTGCCAAGCGCGCCCTGCTGATTGCCGCCGCAGGTGCACACAACCTGTTGCTCAGTGGCCCGCCAGGCACCGGCAAGACCCTGCTGGCCAGCCGCCTGCCCGGCCTGCTGCCGCCACTGGCCGAGCAGGAAGCCCTGGAAGTGGCGGCCATTCACTCGCTGGCCAGCAGCATTCCGCTGGATCGCTGGCCGCAACGGCCATTTCGCCAGCCGCACCACAGCGCTTCCGCTCCGGCGCTGGTCGGCGGCGGCAGTCGGCCCCGCCCCGGTGAAATCACCCTTGCCCATCAGGGCGTGCTGTTCCTCGACGAACTGCCCGAATTTGACCGCAAGGTCCTCGAAGTGCTGCGTGAACCGCTGGAGAGCGGCCAGATCGTGATTGCCCGCGCCAACGACAAGGTGCGCTTTCCGGCGCGCTTTCAGCTGGTGGCGGCGATGAATCCCTGTCCCTGCGGCTATCTGGGTGATCCCGGCGGGCGCTGCCGCTGCTCGCTGGAGCAACTCCAGCGCTATCGCAACAAGCTCTCCGGCCCCTTGCTCGACCGTATCGACCTGCACCTCACGGTGGCCCGCGAAGCCACCAGCCTGAACAGCACACCCGACCCGCGCGACAACACTGCCCGCGCGGCTGCCAGGGTAGCTGCCGCGCGCCAGCGGCAACAGGTTCGCCAGGGCTGCGCCAATGCCTTTCTCGATCTCGACGGCTTGCGCCAGCACTGCAGCCTGGCCGGCAGCGACCTGCATTGGCTGGAGACCGCCTGCGAGCGCATGGGCCTGTCACTGCGGGCCGCCCACCGCACCCTCAAGGTGGCCCGCACCCTGGCCGACCTCGAGGGTTGTGCGGCGATCAACCGCGACCATCTGGCCGAAGCCCTGCAGTACCGGCCGAGCAGCGCACCCTGAGCTCCGCCAATGTCAGCGGTGGCGTCAGGCCTGCCCCGGAGCGCCAAGCCGCGCCACGGCGGGCAACTGCATGGCGGCGATTTCAGCCAGCAGATAATCACGCAGGCGGCGAAAGCGCTGCTGCCCGCGGCGGGCCTTCGGCCACACCAGGTAGTAACTGCTGCCGCTGAAGACTGCCGTCGGCAAGGGCAGGGCGAGCCGGCCCTGCTCGACGTCTTCGGCAACCAGCAACAGGTCGCCAATTGAGACCCCGTAGCCCCGGGCGGCCGCGACTATGCCCAGCTCCAGCATGTCGAACACCTGCCCGCCCTTGAGCGGCACCTGGTCACTCAGGCCGGTGGCCTGCAGCCAGTGCCGCCAATCGCGCCGGTCCGGGGTCGGATGCAGCTGCTCGGCTGCCAGCAGCCGCGCCACGTCCCAGTTGCCGGTGGCCACGGCTTCCGGCGCACACACCGGGATCAGCCACTCCTCGAACAACTTGGCGTGCTCCCAGTCCTGCGGAAATACCCCGTCATTCAGCAGCACCGCACAGTCGTAGGGTTCACGCTCGAAATCGACGCGGTCGACATCCATCCAGGCCGCCGTCAGCTGCACCTCGACTTCCGGCTGCTGCAGACGAAACCGCGACAGTCGCGCCAGCAGCCAGCGCATGGTCAGGGTGGAGGGGGCCTTCAGGCGCAGCACACCTTCTTCTACGCGCAGGCTGGCGCAGGCGCTTTCCAGCGCGGCAAAGCCCTGCTGCAAGCCCGGCAGCAACAGCCGACCCGCCTCGGTCAGGCGCAGGCCACGGCCGGCGCGCTCGAACAGGCGGCAACCGAAGTCGGTTTCCAGGGTGCGCACATGCCGGCTCACCGCGCTCTGGGTGAGTGCCAGCTCTTCCGCCGCCCGGGTATAGGACAAATGCCGCGCAGCTGCCTCGAAGGCGCGCAGGGCATAGAGTGCCGGCAAACGGTTGATCAATGATTAAAACTCATGCAAGGCATGGCTTTTATCCTTTTGTATCTGGCGGATCGTCGCCTGAGAATAGCCTTCGATGAACTGGCCAGGCCAGCCTGTAACCACCAAAGATGACTAGAGATCATGCCTGAACTACGCCGCCGAGAGCTTGTTGCCTTGCTTCGGCTCGCCGGACCGCTGGTGGCTGCGCAACTGGCCGCCGTGCTGATGGTGTTCACCGACACCGTGATGATGGGCCTGCTCGGGCCACAGGCGCTGGCTGCCGGCGCGCTCGGTGCGGCGGCCTACAACCTGGTATCGATCTTTTGTGTCGGGGTGATGGCGGCGGTTGGCAACCTGGTGGCAATCCGCCATGGCGCCGCCGACAACGCCGGCGTTCGCGCCATGGCCCAGGCCGGGATCTGGGTGGCACTGGGCCTGGCCCTGCTGGCCGGGCTCCTGCTCTGGCAGTTCGAGCCGCTGCTGCGGCTGGCCGGACAGCAACCGCAGAACATCGAAGGCGCCATGCAGTTTCTGCACTGCCTGGTGTTTGCCCTGCCCGGCTACCTGCTGTTCATGGCCCTGCGCGGCTTCACCAGTGCCCTGGGCAAGCCCGGTCCGGTGCTGGCGATCAGCCTGTGCGGGGCGGTGCTGAATTTCCTGCTCAACTACACGCTGATCAAGGGGCTGTTCGGCTTGCCGCAGATTGGCCTGGCCGGCATCGGCCTGGTCACCGCCGTGGTGATGAACGGCATGGCCCTGCTGCTGGCCCTGTTCATCCGCCGGCAGCCCTTCTATCGGCCCTGGCCGCTGCTGGCCGGGCTGCTGCAACCCAGACTGGAAGACCTGCGCGAGAACCTGCGCCTGGGCCTGCCGATTGGCGGCACCTACATTGTCGAGTCCGGCCTGTTCTTCGTCGCCGCGCTGTGCATGGGCGCGCTCGGCAGCACGGCGCTGGCAGCCCACCAGATCGCCATTCAGGCGGTGTATGTGGCGTTCATGGTGCCGGTGGGCATTTCCTACGCCGCCAGCCTGCGCATCGGCCAGCACTTCGGCGCCGGCAACTGGCTGGCGGCACGCCAGACCGGCCGCCTGGCCATCGGCCTGGGCGCCGTGTGCATGTCCGGCTTCGCCCTGCTGTTCTGGCTGGCCCCGCACTGGGTAATCGTGCTGTTCCTCGACCCGCAGCTGGCGGCCAACCGCCCGGTCATCGACATGGCCATCGGCCTGCTGGCGATTGCCGCCTGGTTCGAGTTGTTTGACGGCCTGCAGACCATTGCCATGGGCACCATCCGCGGCCTCAAGGACGCCAAGACCACCCTGCTGGTGGGGCTGCTCTGTTATTGGGCCATTGGCGCACCCGCAGCCTGGACGCTGGCGTTCATTGCCGACTGGGGACCGACAGGGGTCTGGTGGGGGCTGGCAGTGGGCCTGGCCTGCGCCGCCCTGGGGCTGATCCTGGCCTTCGAATGGAAAACCACCCGGCTGCTGGCGGCAATGCCGATTCAGGCGCCGACTGCCCGAGTGCCCGCTGCTGGCGGCTGAGGCCTAGTGAACGCCGCGCAACTGGCGGGCGCCACGCTCGTCACGGTCGATCAGGAAGTTGGCCAGTTCCGACAAGGGCAGGGCATGGCTGATCAGGTAGCCCTGGGCCTGATCACAGCCGAACTGGCGCAGCATATCCAGCTCCTGGGCGGTCTCAACACCCTCAGCGACCACTTCCAGGCCCAGCGAATGGGCGAGGTTGATGATCACCTTGACCATCTGCCGCTGCTCCGGGTTATCCACCATCCCGGTGACAAAGGTCTTGTCCACCTTGAGTACCGCGATCGGCAGGTTGGCCAGGTGCGAGAAAGAGGAAAAGCCGGTGCCAAAGTCATCCAGGGAGAAGCGTGCACCCAGCTCGCCCAGCGTCTGCATGGTCTTCAGCACGTAATCGCTGCGGCTCATCATGGCGGTTTCGGTGAGTTCGAACTCCAGGCAGTGCGCATCGACGGTCGAGCCGGCAATCAGGTGCTGCAGGGTGGGCAGCAACTGGCTGTCCTGGAACTGGCGGAACGACAGGTTCATCGCCATGTGCAGGGTCGGCAGGCCACAGGCATGCAGCCAGCCGGCATCGCGCAGGGCACGGGCAATCACCCAGTAACCCAGCGGCACGATCAGGCCGGTCTGCTCGGCCAGCGGAATGAACTCGACCGGCGGCAGCAGGCCGCGCTCCGGGTGGCGCCAACGCACCAGCGCCTCCAGGCCAACCACCTTGCCGCTGGCAAGATTGAGGCGCGGCTGGTAATGCAGCTCCAGCTCGTCACGCCGCAGGGCCAGGCGCAGCTCGGCTTCCTGATCGGCCAGGCTGTGCGCACTGCTGTAGACCCGCTCATCGTAAATCTGGAAGGTGCAGCCGTCCTTGGCCTTGGCCTGCTGCATGGCGATGTGCGCATGCCAGAACATCAGGTCGGGACCCGCCGCGCCACGCTCCTGCACCAACCCCAGGCTGCAGCCCAGCAACAGGCTTTCGCCATCGATCCAGAACGGCTCGGCCAGGGCATCGATCGCCCGCTTGGCCTGCCCCTCCAGCCAGCCCGAGGGCATGTTGGGCGCCTCCAGCAGAACCGCAAATTCATCACTGCCAATCCGCGCCAGCAAGGCGTCCTGGCCGAACGTTGCGCGCAGGCGCGAAACCACCTGGCGGATCAGCCGGTCACCGCCCAGCTGACCAAGGCTGGCATTGACCTGCTGAAAATTGTCCAGATCCAGATAACCGAGGATCAGCCGCTCGATATCACCCTGCTCCAGGCGTTCGGCCAGCTGGGCCTGGAAAGTCTGGCGGTTGGCGATCCCGGTGAGGGTGTCCTGACCGGACTTGCGCTGCTGGTTGAAATGCTCGCGCAACGCATGCATGCAGCGCCGCAGCACTTCCGCATTCAGCGAATCCTTGGCCAGCCAGTCCTGGACATGGGTGGGCAGGTCGACGGGAGAGGCATCCAGCAGCAAGACCTGCGGCCACCGGCAGGTACCCGGATCGGGCAGGCATTCAGGGGTGGCAAAGATCAGTGCCGGTGCTTCCTGGCAAAAGCGCCGACCGGCGTCCCAGCTGGATGCGGCAAACAGCAAGCCCGCCTGGCCCAGGCCAAGCAACAGGGTACCCAGCCGTTCCGCCCAGAAGGCATCTTCGGCAAGCACCAGCAGTCGAGGGGCATCGCTCTGGAAGGACAAGAAGCCTCCGCCGTGACTTGAGAAGTCACTTTAAAGAAATCACATTAACTTTGCGCTGAATCTCAATATACAACATAGAGTTATCTATGCAACAAAGGACCAACATTTAATTTGCGAATTTTTGACGCGAGCCCCTCGCGCTCGATAGAAAGTCGTCTTTTTGACGCTTTCGCCCCCGATAAGGCGCCATGCCCGGCCTGACCAGCGGTGCAGCAGCCAGTACCACGCCGGATGCTTTGTCTGCCTCTGTGCCCTAAAATACCTCCCCGATCCAGTCTTTGGCCGCCGCATGTCCCGACTCAACCCCCGCCAGCAGGAAGCCGTCCATTACACCGGCGGCCCCTTGCTGGTACTGGCTGGTGCCGGCTCCGGCAAAACCAGCGTGATCACCCGCAAGATTGCCTACCTGATCCAGCAGTGCGGCATCCGCGCCCAGCACATCGTCGCGGTGACCTTCACCAACAAGGCCGCGCGCGAAATGAAAGAGCGCGTCAGCAGCCTGCTGCATGGCAGCGAAGGCAAGGGCCTGACCGTCTCGACCTTCCACAATCTGGGCCTGAACATTATCCGCAAGGAACATTTACGTTTAGGTTACAAGCCGGGTTTTTCCATCTTCGACGAAACCGATGTGAAATCCCTGCTCACCGACATCATGCAAAAGGAATACGCCGGGGATGATGGCGTCGACGAGATCAAGAACCTGATCGGCAGCTGGAAGAATGAACTGGTCATGCCCGAGCAGGCTCTTGCAGCCGCGCGCAATCCACGCGAGCAGACCGCCGCAATTGTCTACCTGCATTACCAGCGCACGCTCAAGGCCTACAACGCCGTCGACTTCGATGACCTGATCATGCAGCCGGTGAAACTGCTGCAGGAGCATGCGGACATCCTCGAAAAGTGGCAGAACCGCATTCGCTACCTGCTGGTCGACGAATACCAGGACACCAACACCAGCCAGTACCTGCTGGTGAAACTGCTGGTCGGCATGCGCAACCAGTTCACCGTGGTCGGCGATGACGATCAGTCGATTTACGCCTGGCGCGGGGCGCGCCCGGAAAACCTGATGCAGCTGAAAGTCGACTACCCGTCGCTGAAAGTGGTGATGCTCGAACAGAACTACCGCTCCACCAGCCGCATCCTCAAGTGCGCCAACACGCTGATCGCCAACAACCCGCATGCCTTCGACAAGCAACTGTGGAGCGAGATGGGCCACGGTGACGAGATCCGCGTGATCCGCTGTCGCAACGAGGAAGCCGAGTGCGAACGGGTGGCCATGGAAATTCTGACCGAGCACCTGCGCAGCGAGCGCCCGTACAGCGATTTTGCCATCCTCTACCGCGGCAACTACCAGGCCAAGCTGATGGAGCTGAAACTGCAGCACCACCAGATCCCCTACCGGCTGTCCGGCGGCACCAGCTTCTTTGCCCGCCAGGAGGTCAAGGACCTGATGTCCTACTTCCGCATCCTGGTCAACCCGGATGATGACAACGCCTTCCTCCGCGTGATCAATGTGCCACGCCGGGAAATCGGCTCGACCACACTGGAAAAACTCGGCAACTACGCCACCGAGCGCAAGATCAGCATGTATGCCGCCTGCAGCGAGGCCGGCCTGAGTACGCAACTGGACAGCCGCTACGGCGAGCGTCTGACGCGCTTCACTGCCTGGATGGACAGGATCCGCCAGCAGTGCGCCGAGAGCGAACCAATTGCCGTGCTGCGCAGCATGGTTATGGATATCGACTACGAGAACTGGCTGCGGCAGAACGCCTCCAGCGACAGGGTCGCCGATGCCCGCATGGGCAACGTGTGGTTTCTCATCGAGGCGCTGAAGAACACCCTGGAAAAGGATGAAGAAGGCAACATCACGATCGAGGAAGCCATCGGCAAGCTGGTGCTGCGAGACATGCTGGAACGCCAGCAGGAAGAAGAGGACGGCGCCGACGGGGTGCAGATGATGACCCTGCACGCCTCCAAGGGCCTGGAATTCCCCTCGGTATTCATCCTTGGCGTGGAAGAGGAACTGCTGCCGCACCGCTCCAGCATCGAGGCCGACAGCGTCGAGGAGGAACGTCGCTTGGCCTATGTCGGCATCACCCGCGCGCGGCACAACCTGACCCTGACCTTCGCCGCCAAGCGCAAGCAGTTCGGCGAAATCATGGACTGCTCGCCCAGCCGCTTTCTCGACGAACTGCCGACCGACGACCTGCAATGGGAAGGCCTGGACGACACCCCGGTCGAGGTCAAGGCGCAGCGCGGCAACTCGGCACTGGCGGACATTCGCGCCATGCTCAAGCGCTGAAGCGCAGGCAATAAAAAACCGCCTCGCGGCGGTTTCTCACAGACCCAGCCAGATTACAGGCCGGACATTTTCTCGATGGCGCCTTTCAGTTCGTCATCCGAGCAGGTCGCGCAGGTGCCTTTCGGCGGCATCGCATTGATGCCGGCAATGGCTGACTTCAGCAGGCCATCCACGCCGCCCTTGGCATCGGCACGCGTCTTCCAGGCCGCAGTGTCGCCGATTTTCGGCGCGCCCAGCACGCCGCTGGCATGGCAGGCACCGCAATGCGCGGCAATCACATCGTCAGCCGACCTGGCGCCGCCACCGGCAACCGGTGCAGCCACGGCAGCCACGCCCTTGCACTCTTCGCCCTGCACACAGACCTGGCCTACCGGCTTGATCCGCTGGGCAATTTCGTCATCGGTGGTCGCTGCCTGAGCGCTGACCGCCCAGAAAGCCAACACGACAGCCTGGGCTGTCAGCATCTTTTTAATCAGGTTCACTTTGCACCCTCATCCTGGCTAGTCGGGCCCGCAGCCACGGTGTTGGCGGGCAGGCTGCAGTATAGCGGCAAGCCTGCCGCGCTGAAACAGCACAACTTGTCGCAGTGACGCACCGGCGTCAGAAATTCGCTGGTGTGGTGGCACTGATCAGCCGCGCCGGCTCATCGAACGGGTTGCGAAAGCGGTGCGGACGGGTGCTCTCGAAGTAATAACTGTCGCCAGTTTCGAGGATGAACAGCTCGGCGCCAACTGTCAGCTCGAGACGGCCCGAGACCAGCACGCCGGCCTCCTCACCCTCGTGGTTGAGCATCTCGGCGCCGGTATCGGAGCCGGGCGGATAGGTTTCATCGAGGAAGGCCAGTGCCCGGACCTGATGGCCCTTGCCCACCAGGCGCATGCTTACCGTGCCACTGGACAAGTCGGTGAGCTCATCGGCCTTGTAGACGATCTGCGCCGCATTGTTTTCTTCAAAATCGACGGAGAAGAACTCGACCAGCGACATGGGAATGCCGGCCAGCACCTTTTTCAGCGAACTGATCGAAGGACTGACGCTGTTTTTTTCGATCATCGAGATAGTGCTGTTGGTGACACCTGCACGCTTGGCCAGCTCGCGCTGGGACAGGCCTTTCAGCTTGCGTATGGATTGCAAACGAACACCGACGTCCAATGGATAAACCCCCTCAAGAGCAAATTGCATTCAAGGGGGCATGATGGCAACAGTGTTCAGTATTTTCAACAGGGCGCGGTTAAATACTGCTCAATTCGTTGATTTAGCATCCAGATAGATCCGTTCCGCCCGACGCAGGTTGCAGAACAGCTCGTAGGGGATGGTTTCCGCCCGCAGCGCAACCTCGCTGGCGAGCACGTTCGGCCCCCACAGCTCGACCCGGCTGCCCAGGCCCGCCTGCGGCAAATCACTGAGGTCGACCGTCAGCATATCCATCGACACCCGGCCAATCAGGCGTGCCGGCTGGCCATCGACAAATACCGGGGTGCCGGTTGGCGCATGCCGTGGGTAGCCATCGGCATAGCCCATGGCCACGACCCCGACACGGGTCGGCCGCGCAGCCACAAAGGCTGCACCGTAACCGACCGGTTCGCCAGCGGGCAGTTCGCGCACACTGATGACCTTCGACTCGAGGGTCATCACCGGGCGCAGCCGGCTGGCCTGGGCCTGCGGCTGCTCGAAGGGACTGGCGCCATACAGCATGATCCCGGGGCGCACCCAGTCGCTCGGCACCTCCGGCCAGCCGAGAATGGCCGGCGAATTGCGCAGGCTGACTTCCGCCTGTAAGCCTTGGCGCGCCTGCTCGAACACCACCAGCTGCTCGCGACTGCGCGGGCAGTCCAGTTCGTCGGCGCGGGCGAAGTGGCTCATCAGCACGATACGCTCAACCTTGCCGCTGGCCTGCAGGCGGCGCCAGGCGTCACGGAATTCCAGCGGACTCAACCCGACCCGGTGCATCCCGGAATCCAGCTTTAGCCAGATCCGCAGCGGCTTGCGCAGTGGCGTACGCTCGAGCGCCTCGAGCTGCCAGTTCGAATGCACCACGCACCACAACTCATGCTGCTCGATCAGCGCCAGCTCGCTCGCCTCGAAGAAGCCCTCCAGCAGCAGGATCGGCTTGCCGATGCCGGCAGCCCGCAGTTCCAGCGCTTCCTCGATGCAGGCCACGGCGAAGCCATCGGCGTCTTCGTCCAGCGCCTGCGCACAGCGCACCGCACCATGTCCGTAGGCATCCGCCTTGACCACCGCCAGCGCACGCGCCGAACTCAGTTCGCGGGCCAGCCGGTAATTCTGACGCAGGGCTTGCAGATCAATCAGGGCGCGGGCTGGACGCATGGCAACAGGCTTCTTGGGGCTGAGTAAAAAGGCTATGTAGCCGCTAGCTGGGGTGGGTCGATTTTGTGGGGCCGACACCACCCGTAACGGGTACATGGACAATAAAAAACCGGCGCATAGCGCCGGAAAAGTGCAGCAAATTATGCCAGCGCGGCAATCACCGACAGCTCGACGAGAATCTCCGGCTCGCAGAGCCTGGCTTCAACGGTAGCGCGAGCGGGGGCCAGTCCGGCGGGCAGCCACTGGTCCCAGACCTGATTCATGCCGTCGAAATCGGCAGCGATATCCTTCAGGTAGATGGTCACCGAGAGGATCCGCGACGTGTCGCTGCCAGCCTCGGCCAGCAGCTGCTCGATATTGTCCAGCGTCTCGCGGGTTTGCTGCTGGATCCCGGCAGCCATGTCGTTACCCACCTGCCCCGCCAGATAGACGGTGCCGTTGTGGATGACGACCTGACTCAGCCGGCGGTTAGTTTGCAGCCGCTGGACGGACATGCAGATGCTCCTCGAAAGTCTTGCCGTAGCGGGAAATATCCAGGCCGGCGGCACTGATCTGCGGGCGCTTGTGGGCGATCAGGTCGGCCAGCAGACGACCGGAGCCGCAGGCCATGGTCCAGCCCAGTGTACCGTGACCGGTGTTCAGGAACAGATTGCGATACGCCGTGGCACCGACAATCGGCGTACCGTCCGGGGTGGTCGGGCGCAGGCCGGTCCAGAATTCCGCCCGCTGCAGGTCGCCGCCCTGCGGGTACAGATCGTTGGTGATCATTTCCAGGGTGGCGCGCCGCTTTGGATTCAGCGACAGGTCATAACCGGCGATTTCCGCCATGCCGCCCACCCGGATGCGCTGGTCGAGGCGGGTGATCGCCACCTTGTAGGTCTCGTCGAGGATGGTCGAGGTCGGCGCCATGGCTGCATTGCTGATCGGCACGGTCAGCGAATAGCCCTTGAGCGGGTAAACCGGCGCCTTGATCCCCAGCGGCTTGAGCAGTTGCGGGCTGTAGCTGCCCAGTGCCAGCACATAACGGTCGGCGGTTTCCAGCTGGCCGTCGATCAGCACGCCGTTGATCTGGTCACCGGCAAATTCGAGGTGCTGGATGTTCTGCCCGAAACGGAACTCGACGCCGAGGTCGCGCGCCATTTCCGCCAGCCGGGTGGTGAACAGCTGGCAGTCGCCGGTCTGGTCGTTGGGCAGGCGCAGGGCGCCGGCCAGTTTGTGCGCAACACCGGCCAAGGCCGGTTCGACACGGGCGATGCCGGCGCGATCGAGCAGCTCGAAGGGCACGCCGGACTGCTGCAGCACGGCGATGTCCTTGGCCGCGTTATCCAGTTGCGCCTGGGTCCGGAACAGCTGCGTGGTACCCAGCTGGCGGCCTTCGTAGGCGATGCCGGTTTCGGCACGCAGCTCGTCGAGACAGTCGCGGCTGTACTCGGACAGGCGCACCATGCGCTCCTTGTTCACCGCATAGCGGGCGGAAGTGCAGTTCATCAGCATCCGGCTCATCCACAGGTACTGATCGACATCGCCGGTCAGCTTGATCGCCAGCGGCGCATGCTTCTGCAGCAGCCACTTGATGGCCTTCAGCGGCACGCCGGGGGCGGCCCACGGCGAGGCATAGCCGGGCGACACCTGGCCGGCGTTGGCAAAGCTGGTTTCCAGGGCCGGCGCCGGCTGACGGTCGACCACCACCACCTCGAAGCCGGCACGGGCCAGATAGTAGGCACTGGCCGTACCGATGACACCGCTGCCAAGAACCAGAACACGCATGATTGACTCCCTCGCCGCGAGCTTTCGCTGGCGTTTGTTTTACTGAGCACTGTGCTGCGCAGTATAGGAAGTCTTGCCCAGGCGTTTTAACTGTTTATCACGCATTGTTTAGCGATTTATTCCGCAATAACCAGAATCAACAGGAGCTGATTTAGCGTATTAGGCGGACTTTTGCGCAGCTGAACAGGTAAATCCCCTAAAAATAGTTTTGCTGCCCTCAGCCACGGCACGGCTACCCGTCTATTTGCGCAACCACTTGCCGTTGATCTGGATGTATTGCCCCGGCGGGGTTTTCTCCAGGGCCTTCTGCCCGGCCAGCGCTTCCACATCCCCCAGTTGCAGGCCATTTTCCTCGGCCAGACGCTGGTATTCGGCCTGGCGTGCCTGATTGATCAGTTTGGCGATCTCCTCGGCAGAGCCGCCGGGGCTGACTACACCGAGATATCCGTTGGGTTGCTCGCCCAGTTGGCCGCTGGTCTTCGCCGGACCGAGAGCTGCCATCGCCTGGCTCAGATCCATGGCCAGCGCCGACAGGCTCAGGCTCAGTAGCAGCAGGCCAGCGGCCAGTGTGTGCTGCAGTTTCATCGGTGGCTCCTTACAGCGGCTCAGAACAGGCCGCTGTCCTTGTTAATGATGGTATCCAGGCCCTTGTCGACCTTGATGTAGATTTCGTGCTCGATCTTCACGTTAAGGTTGATGTTGATCGGTTCACTGGGCATGGCCAGCTTCACCGTCGGGGTGCAGGCGCTACTCAGGCAGCCAAACAACGTGGCGGCCAGCAGGGTGCGCAAGCGCATGGCAATTTCTCCTCGCTCAGGGGGCAGGGCGCGGGCGCAGGCTTTCTTGCACACGCTGGCGGACGGTTTCGCTCACCCGGTCGGTGAGCTGCAGGCTGGTCAGTAACGCCGGGATATCTTCCTGCAGATTGACGTTTAGGTTGATCGGCCGGCCCTTCTCCACATCCGGATTACGCCCCAGCAGGTGCAGGGCCAGCGACAGCTTGCCGCTGGGGTCATAGCTGACCGTACTCTCCAACAGCTCGAAGTGGAAGTCGGCAAGGGCATCCACCATTACCTGCGTCGCCGGGTTGCTGCGCCCCAGTGCGTCGATCCTGGCCGAGCGGAACTGCAGGTAGCCCGGCGCCTGGGCGGCCAGCCGGCCCTGGTCGATATGCAGCCCGGAGGCATCCAGGCGCAGTGGCAGCTCGCCGCCCAGGCTGCCGCGCCCGGCCAGGCCCTCTGCCGGGTAGACCCGGAACAACTCTTCGAGTTGCACGTCCTTGAAACGCAGCGGCAGCTGCTGGGCACTTTGCGCCAGATCCAGCTGCCCGGGCGGCAGCCAGGCCAGGCCATTGAACAGCCCGCCCTGCGCCGTTTGCCAGGCCAGTAAGCCGCGCCGCGGCTGGGCAAGCGCGGCAGCGTAGCTGCCTTGCAGCTGCAGCGGGCCGATTGGCACACCCGGATTAAGTTGTTCAAGGCTTAACTCTGGTAGCTCCAGACGCAGCTGGTCGCCACGCACCTGCGCCTGCAGCCGGCCATCCAGGCCACTCAGCTCGCTGCGATCATAGATCCCGGCCAGGCCCTTGAATTGCAAGCCCAGGTCCAGCTCCAGCCGCTGCGGAGCCGTCGGCCAGCGCAGGCGGGCCTGCCCCAGCAGGCGCCCACTGCTGAACTGTAGCAACGCCGGCCAGGCACGGAAGGTCTGGCTCAGCGGGTTGCCGGCGTGGAAGAACACCTCGGCCAGCTCGGCAGACAGGTGCAGCGCGGCCTGCGCATCGCGACTGGCGTCGACCTGCAGGCGCAGTCCCGCGGCGTTGCTCAGCACGCCCTGCAGTTGCTGCTGTACCGCGCCGGCGTCGAGCCGGCCGCGGAACTGCCAGGCTTGGGGCAGCAGGTCGGCCTGCTCCAGGCTGGCCACACTCAGCTGCAACGGGCCCGTCAGGCGCGGGCGGGCGTCTGGCTGGTTGGCCAGCTGCACGTTCAGCCCGGCCAGCCTGGCCCGCAGTTGCCGCCCTTGCACAGCCGGGCCCACCCGGTAGCGCCCGGCGCGCAGGCTGGACGATGGTCCCAGGCGGACCTGCACGTTGTCCGCAGCCAACTGGCCGTCCAGCTTGAGCTCAAGCTGCACCTGCTCAAGGCGCAGATCGCCCTGCTGCAACAGCGGACTCTGCAGCTGCAGCGCGGCATTCAGGGTGCCGGTCGCGCCGCGCAGGTGCTGCAACGCCAGCGGCGCCTCACCGGGGGCCAGCGCCAGCTGCCAGCCGGCCTGCAGCCTGAGGACCGCCTGCGCATCGATCAGGCGCTGATCGGTGCTCTGCCACTGCTGTAGCCAGGCCAGCAGGGCGCGGCTGTCGCTCAGCGGCTGCAGTTCCAGGGCGCCGCTCCAGTGGCGGAGCGCCGCCTCGGTACGAATCTGGCTATCCAGCTTGAGCAAGGACTGCTGATCGAACAAGAGCTCGGCCAGCAACTGCCACTGGCCCTGGTTTTGCGCCAGTCCGGCCTGCAGGCGCAGGCTGTGCCCGGCCTCCTGCAGCTGCACCAGCAGTTCGGCCGGCTGTTGCAGCTCACCGGCATGCTTGAGCAGCAGATTGCCGCGCAGCACGCAGCGCCCGCGCACGCAGGGCAGGTCCAGGCTCAGCTGCTCGACCTCCAGTTGCCGCGGCAGCCAACCAAGGCTCTCGGGCAGGACCTGCGGCGCCGCGCCCCCGGCAGCCTGGCCGGGCAGCCAGTTGATCTGCAGGTCCTGACTGCGCAGGGCCGGCAGGAAGAAGCCGTGTGCCGCGCGCGCCGGCCAGGCCAGTTGCAGCCCCGAGGCCTGCAGCTGCAGGCGACTGCCATCGGCCGCGGCGGACTGCAGACGCAACTGTTCCAGCCGCAGACCCTCGCCCGACAGGCGCAACCCCTGCCAGTCCAGCGTGCTGATGCCCTGCGCCGCCAGCAGCGCCCGCCAAGCCAGCCACAGCGCCAGCACCAGCAGCGCTGCCGCCAGCAACAGGCCGCGCAAGAGCCTGCTCACACGATGGTGCGACGACATTCTGCGCAATCCTCGGCAACCGGCCATTCGCCTCAGGGTGGCGGCAGCCTCCGGCAAGATCAAGGCGTTTCGCCTGGCCAGTGTTTTCTGCTGGCTACGCCGCTATATTTGCCGAAGAACACCGGTACTCCAGGCCCTTTCACAGAGATATCCCCCATGCGCACCCAACACCAGAGTCGCCGCGAACTGGACAAGATCGACCGCAACATCCTGCGGATCCTGCAGGAAGAGGGGCGCATCAGCTTCACCGAACTGGGCGAGCGGGTCGGCCTGTCCACTACGCCCTGCACGGAACGGGTCCGCCGGCTGGAGCGCGAAGGGGTGATCATGGGTTACCACGCACGGCTCAGTCCGCAGCAACTCAAGGCCAGCCTGCTGGTGTTCGTCGAGATCAGCCTCGACTACAAGTCCGGCGACACCTTCGAGGAATTCCGCCGCGCCGTGCTGAAACTGCCCCATGTGCTCGAATGCCACCTGGTCAGCGGCGACTTCGACTACCTGGTCAAGGCGCGGATCAACGAGATGGCGTCCTACCGCAAGCTGCTCGGCGACATCCTGCTCAAGCTGCCGCACGTGCGCGAGTCGAAGAGCTATATCGTCATGGAGGAGGTCAAGGAGAGCCTGACGCTGCCGGTGCCGGACTGAGCGCGGCCAGCGCTGCACCGGCGAAACAGGCCGGACTGCTCATTATTCCTCGCGGAACAAGGTGTTTTTCCTGTTGTGCTCTTGGCGCCCCGGGGCTGTGCGCTTATCCTTTGTAAAATTTTGCAAACACCCAATACAGGATTTCACACATGCATGCCCCCGTTCATTCCGACCAGCACGCCGCCTCCTACTACGCTGCCTCGATCAATCGCAGCCTTGGCTGCGGCCGGCTGGAAGGCGACTCCAGCGCCGACGTGTGCATCATCGGCGGCGGCTTCTCCGGGCTGAACACCGCCATCGAACTGGCCGAACGCGGCCTGTCGGTGATCCTGCTGGAAGCGCACAAGATTGGCTGGGGCGCCAGCGGGCGCAATGGTGGCCAGCTGATTCGCGGGGTCGGTCACGACGTCGATCAATTCAAATCGGTGATCGGCGCCAGCGGCGTGCGCGACCTGAAATTGATGGGCCTCGAGGCCGTCGAGATCGTTCGCCAGCGTGTCGCAAAGTACAAAATAGACTGCGACCTGACCTGGGGCTACTGCGACCTGGCCAACAAGCCGGCGCACCTTGAAGGCTTTCAGGAAGATTTCGAAGAGCTGAAAAGCCTTGGTTACCGCCATGAGATGCGCCTGCTGCGGGCGGATGAAATGGCCAGCGTGGTCGGCTCCAGCCTGTATGCCGGTGGCATGATCGACATGGGCTCAGGCCATCTGCACCCGCTCAACCTGGCCATCGGCGAAGGACTGGCAGCGCAGTCACTGGGCGTGCGCCTGTGTGAGGACTCCGCCGTGACCCGCATCGACTATGGCCGCGAAGTGTGCGTGCACACCGCGCACGGCCGGGTTCGCGCGAAAACCCTGGTGCTGGCCTGCAACGCCTACATGAATGACTTGAACCCGGAGCTCGGCGGCAAGATTCTTCCGGCCGGCAGCTATGTCATCGCTACCGAGCAGCTCGGCGAATCCCTGGCCAGGCAGCTGATCCCGCAGAACATGGCGCTCTGCGACCAGCGCGTGACGGTGGATTACTTCCGCCTGTCCGCTGACAACCGCCTGCTGTTCGGTGGCGCCTGCCACTACTCGGGCCGCGACCCGGCCGACATCGCCGCCTACATGCGGCCGAAAATGCTCAAGGTGTTCCCGCAGCTGGCCGAGGTGAAGATCGACTACCAGTGGGGTGGCATGATCGGCATCGGTGCCAACCGCCTGCCGCAGATCGGCCGCCTCAAGGATCACGCCAACGTGTTCTACGCCCAGGCCTATGCCGGGCATGGCGTGAATGCCACCCACCTGGCGGGCAAGCTGTTGGGTGAGGCAATCAGCACGCAGCACAGCAGCGGTTTCGACGTCTTCGCCAAGGTGCCGCACATGACCTTCCCCGGCGGCAAGCATCTGCGTTCGCCCCTGCTGGCACTGGGCATGCTCTGGTATCGCGCCCGCGAGGCCGCTGGCCTGCTCTGAAGCACTCGCTGCAACTTGCCCGCCGCAATGGCGGGCAACGCTCTTAGCGCAAGCCCGGTTCGGCAAATGGTGGCCGGCGCAACGCCAGCACGACAAATCCCGCCGCCCCCAGCGCCATCAGCAGGGGCAAAGCGTGCCCGGTCAGCCACTGACTGGCGGCGCCGGTACTGACCGGGCCAAGCAGGCAACCCAGCCCCCACAACAGGGCCATGTGGGCATTGGCACGGACCAGCGCCATGTCACGATAATGCTGACCAACCATGATCAGCGCCAAGGTGTACAAGCCCCCCGCCGAGGCACCAAACAGCAACAGCAACGGCCACACCAGCGCGGTCTGCAACATGGCCGGGAGCGCCAGACTGCTGAACAGCAAAATCACCCCGCACAGCCGAAGCAGCAACGTGCGCGACATGCGATCCGCCAGCAAACCGATCGGCAACTGCAGCGCCGCGTCACCCACCACCACGATGCTGACCATCAGCAAAGCGCGATCCTGATCGAAACCTTCATGCAGCATGTAAACCGGCATCAAGGTCAGCACCATGGCCTCGAATGCGGCAAACAGCACCACTGCCCACGCAATGGTCGGCTGTGTGCGACAAAACTCACCAAGACCACCGCCGAACACGCTATGCCGATCCACCTTGGGCGCACCGGTCTGGCCGAGCAGCATCAGGCTGCCGAGTACCAGCAATATGATCGCCACCCAGAAACCCCGGTCATCCGCAGTGCCCAGCGCCGCCAGCAGCAACGGGCCTGACAGCTGACTCAGGGCAAAGCCAGTGCCATACAGGGCCACCAGGCGCCCGCGCAAATGCTCCTCGACCAGCTGATTGATCCAGCTTTCGCCAAGCACAAACACTACGCACAGGGTCATGCCGATCAGCAGCCGCATCAGTAACCACACCGGGTAATACGGCAGCACTGCCAGGACGGCCAACGACAGCGCACAGGCCAGCAAACAGCAGAACAGCGCACGCGAGACGCCCAGCCAACCCGCTAACGGCCCTGTCAGGCGCGAGCCAAGCAGCACGCCAATCGCCGGCATGCCGGCCATCACGCCGATGGCGAACTGGCCGTAACCCCAGCCCTCAAGCCGCAACGACACCAGCGGCAAACTGACCCCCAGCGCCAGGCCAACAATGACCATCGCACTGGTCAGGACAAGGTAGGTTCCCCAGCGCATAGCGCTCTCCCGCAGACGCATTGAAAAGCAAAAGGCCGGACTCCCCGACACAAGGAGATCCGGCCACAGGCCTGAGCTTTCCAGCCGACCCTGGTTGACGCCTGAAGCGCTACAGCTTGATCCAGGTGGCCTTGAGCTCGGTGTACTTGTCGAAGGCGTGCAGCGACTTGTCACGACCGTTGCCCGACTGCTTGAAGCCGCCGAACGGCGCGGTCATGTCGCCGCCGTCGTACTGGTTGACCCACATGCTGCCGACGCGCAAAGCCTTGGCCGCCAGGTGTGCCTTGGACAGGTTGCTGGTCCAGATCGCCGCGGCCAGGCCGTAGATGCTGTCGTTGGCGATAGCAATGGCTTCCTCGGTGCTGTCGAAGGTGATCACCGACAGCACCGGGCCGAAGATCTCTTCGGCAGCGATGCGCATGCTGTTGTTGACGTTGTCGAAGATGGTCGGCTCGACATAAACCCCGCCGGTTTCCTCCAGGGTGCGCTTGCCGCCGCACAGCAGCTTGGCGTTCTCGGCATGCCCGGCTTCGATGTAGGACAACACGCTGTTGAGGTGGCCGGTATCAACCAGCGCGCCGACGGTGGTGGCCGGGTCCAGGGCGTGACCGGCTTTCCAGCCTTTCATCGCTTCCAGCAGCAGGGCCATGAATTCATCTTTCACCGAACGCTCGATCAGCAGGCGCGAACCGGCGGTGCACATTTCGCCCTGGTTGAAGCAGATCGCCGCGGCGGCGGCTTCGGCCGCGGTTTTCAGGCACGGCGCATCGGCGAAGACGATGTTGGCACTCTTGCCGCCGGCTTCCAGCCAGACGCGCTTCATGTTCGATTCGCCGGCATAGATCATCAGTTGCTTGGCGATCTTGGTCGAACCGGTGAACACCAGGGTGTCGACGTCCATATGCAAGGCCAGCGCCTTGCCGACGGTGTGCCCGAAGCCCGGCAAAATGTTCAACACACCCGCGGGAATACCTGCCTCGATGGCCAGCTGGGCCAGGCGAATGGCGGTCAGCGGCGACTTCTCGGACGGCTTGACGATCACCGAGTTGCCGGTGGCCAGCGCCGGGCCGAGTTTCCAGCAGGTCATGATCAGCGGGAAGTTCCACGGCACGATGGCTGCGACCACGCCCACCGGCTCACGAGTGACCAGACCCAGTTCATTGTGCGGGGTGGCCGCGACTTCGTCGTAGATCTTGTCGATCGCCTCACCGCTCCAGCGGATCGCCCGCGAAGCGCCCGGCACGTCGACGCTCAGGGCATCGCCAATCGGCTTGCCCATGTCGAGGGTTTCCAGCAGTGCCAGTTCTTCGGCGTGCTGGTCCATCAGCGCGGCGAAACGAATCATCGCCTGCTTGCGCTTGACCGGCGCCAGGCGTGACCACACGCCCGACTCGAAGGTCGCGCGGGCATCGGCTACCGCCAGTTCGGCGTCGGCCAGGTCACAGCTGGCAACCTTGCCCAACAACCGGCCATCAACCGGACTGATGCAATCAAAGGTGGCTCCGGCAACCGCATCGGTGTACTGGCCATGGATGAAAGCGCGGCACTCAATGGCCAGCGTCTGGGCACGCTGCTCCCAGTCGGCACGGGTAAGGGAAGTCATTGGGGAATCCTCATATCGATAGAAGGCGGCAGCGGCTGGGCAGCCGAAGTGTCAATTATTCTGCAAGGACGGCGTACGTCCAGTCATGCGCGCAACCCTAAACCAGAGGTCCGGCATTTTCAATATAATTGACACTTTACGGGCAATATCGCCTTGTATTGTTCGTTTTGTTAAACATAAACTTCGACTTTAGCTGCTTCAGCCACACTCTGCCGCATGACGAAGAACCGGGCAGGTAGCAAATTTCAGCTGCAATTGATCGATATACGCAACGAACCCAGATCGAATCCGACCCCACATCCACCCACCCATTTCCGGACACGCGCATGAACATTGACCAGCTGATCAACTTCGCCGAAGCCACTACGCCTGCCGACAACTACCGCCCCGCCGCCGAAAAAATCCTCAAAGGCGATCCAGCCCAGAGCGTTCGCAATCACTACTCCAGCCCCTGCAAGCAGTTCCACGCAGGCATCTGGGAAGGTGCCGTCGGCCAGTGGAAAATCAATTACACCGAACATGAATACTGCGAAATCCTCCAAGGCGTCTCGGTGATTCGCGACCAGGATGGCAATGCCGCGACCTATCGCACCGGCGACCGCTTCGTTATTCCAGCAGGCTTCTCCGGCACCTGGGAAGTCTTGGAAGATACCCGCAAGGTCTATGTGATGTTCGAGCAGGCCTGATCGCACTAGCGTTTCATGGCGTTACTTTGGCCCGCCCCTGGCGGGCAATTTTTTTGCCAACAAAAAACCCGCCGAAGCGGGTTTTTCTGAAGCAGGATCAATTACTTGATCTTGGCTTCCTTGTACGGAACATGCTTACGCACAACAGGATCGAATTTCTTGATTTCGATCTTGTCGGGAGTGGTGCGCTTGTTCTTGTCGGTGGTGTAGAAGTGGCCGGTACCGGCACTGGACACCAAACGGATCAGTTCACGCATGACGAGCTCCTTAAACCTTTACGCCGCGAGCACGAAGCTCACTGAGAACGACATCAATGCCGCGCTTGTCGATGATACGCATACCCTTGGTCGAAACGCGCAGACGCACAAAACGGTTCTCGGTCTCGACCCAGAAACGGTGATGCTGCAGGTTCGGCAGGAAGCGACGACGGGTTTTGTTTTGTGCGTGGGAAATGTTATTCCCGGTAACCGGACCCTTACCGGTTACTTGACAGACTCTCGACATACCATCAGCCCTCTAAAACCACATGCCCAACCCGGCATGGGTTGGCTGCTTAAACTCAAAGTCATTTGGCGCTCTGCGCCACGTTTCTTCAGGGTCTTACCGGTCAACGTGCAGAACAGTGAGCCGGGCCCCTAGAAAAGAGCGCGCCTTTATATCAGAAAGCCCGGCACACAGCAAGAAATACGCACAAGCGAACTTGCCTGACCGCGCCCCGGCTCAGATCCAGCCCTGCTCGGCCATGGACAGGGGCTCGCCATCGCCGACAATGAAATGATCCAGCACCCGGACATCCACCAGCGCCAGCGCCTCCTGCAGGCGTTTGGTCAGCACGCGGTCAGCCTGGCTCGGCTCGGCGACGCCGGACGGATGGTTGTGGGTCAGGATCAGCGCCGCCGCATTGTGCGCCAGGGCGCGCTTGACCACCTGCCGCGGATACACGCTGGCGCCGTCGATGGAGCCATGGAACAGCACCTCGAACGCCAGCACCCGGTGCTTACTGTCGAGAAACAGGCAGGCGAAGACTTCATGCAGCTCATGCCGCAGGCAAGCCTTCAGGTAATCGCGCACTGCCTGCGGGCTCTCCAGTGCCGAGTCGCGGCGCAGGCGTTCGGCCAGATGGCGACGGGACATCTCCAGCACCGCCTGCAGCTGCGCATACTTTGCCGGGCCGAGCCCCAGATGGCGGGAAAAATCCGCCAGCGGCGCCTCCAGCAGCGCGCGCAGGCTGCCACAATCCGCCAGCAGCCGGCGCGCCAGATCCACCGCAGACAGTCCGGGCACGCCGGTGCGCAGAAATATCGCCAGCAGTTCCGCGTCACTCAGGGCTGCCGCGCCCTGTTCCAGCAACTTTTCCCGCGGCCGCTCGGCCGCCGGCCAGTCCCGAATGCTCATGTCACCTCCCTGTAGAGCCCGCGCCACTGCTCCGTTGCTGGCGCTGTGATAATGTAGCCGACGTTTATGGCGCCACAAGGCCTGCAACGGCCTGCCCGGCGCCATGTATCCCCAACACCGATCAAGGCGAGCCCATGCAACGGCTTTACAGGAAACGCGTTGTGCTTGGCGTAGGTGGCGGCATTGCCGCCTACAAGAGCGCCGAACTGGTGCGCCGACTGCGCGACCAGGGCGCCGAAGTCCGCGTCGTGATGACCCGCGGCGGCCGCGAATTCATTACCCCGCTGACCATGCAGGCGCTCTCCGGCAACCCGGTCATGCTCGACCTGCTCGACCCCGCGGCAGAAGCCGCCATGGGCCATATCGAGCTGGCCCGCTGGGCCGATCTGGTACTGATTGCGCCGGCCACCGCCGACCTCATGGCCCGCCTGGCACAAGGCATTGCCGATGACCTGCTGACCACCCTGGTACTGGCTACCGATGCGCCGATCGCCCTGGCGCCGGCGATGAACCAGGCCATGTGGCGCGACCCGGCGACCCAGCACAACAGCCAGCTCCTGCAATCACGCGGCATGCACCTGTTCGGCCCGGCGGCCGGCACCCAGGCCTGCGGCGATGTCGGCCCCGGACGCATGCTGGAAGCCGAGGAGCTGGCGCAGCGCGCCGCCGATACCTTCAAGCGGCAGCTGCTGACCGGCCAGCATGTGCTGATCACCGCCGGCCCGACCCAGGAAAATATCGACCCGGTGCGTTACATCACCAACCACAGCTCGGGCAAGATGGGCTTTGCGCTGGCCGAGGCTGCGGCAGAGGCGGGGGCGCGGGTAACCCTGGTCAGTGGCCCGGTGTTCCTGCCCACCCCCGACCGGGTCGAGCGGATCAACGTGGTCAGCGCGACCGAGATGCTGCACGCCTGCGAAGCGGCCATGCCCTGCGACCTGTTGATCGCCGCCGCCGCGGTGGCCGACTATCGCCCGCAGGTGATTGCCGAGCACAAGCTGAAGAAGGATCCGGCCAATGGCGATGGCCTGCTGCTGGAGCTGGTGCGCAACCCGGATATCCTCGCCACGCTAGCCGCCCGCAGCGACCGCCCCTTCAGCGTCGGCTTTGCCGCGGAAACGCAGAACCTGCTCGATTATGCCGCGCGCAAGCTGCGCGACAAGAACCTCGACCTGATCGTGGCCAATGACGTGGCCAACCCGAGCATCGGCTTCAACAGCGAGGACAATGCCATCACCGTGATTGACCGCGCCCTGCAGCCCACCAGCTTTGCCCTGACCAGCAAGAGCAAGATTGCCCGCCAGCTGATTTCCTTTATCGCCGACCGACTGAAGCAGAACTGACCATGCATAGCCTGCAAGCCAAGATTCTCGACCCGCGCCTGGGCAACCAGTTCCCCCTGCCGCAATACGCCACCCCCGGCTCGGCCGGGCTCGACCTGCGCGCCATGCTGCAGGCAGACCTGTGCCTGGAGCCCGGCCAAACCGTGCTGATCCCCACCGGCCTGGCGATCTACATTGCCGATCCGGGGCTGGCGGCGCTGATCCTGCCGCGCTCGGGGCTCGGTCATAAGCACGGCATCGTCCTGGGCAACCTGGTCGGCCTGATCGACTCCGACTATCAGGGCGAACTCATGGTGTCCTGCTGGAATCGCGGCCAGCAGGCTTTCACCATCGCCGTTGGCGAGCGCATCGCCCAGCTGATACTGGTGCCGGTGGTGCAGGCGCACTTCGAACTGGTCAGCAGCTTCGATGAAAGCCAGCGCGGCGCTGGCGGATTTGGCCATTCGGGAAGCAACTGACCGCAGCACCAGGGGACTCGCAGTGACAAGGCTCAAACGCAACAAGGCAGCTGCCGCACCAACCACGACCGCAGTAACCAGCAGCGCCCAGCCGGCGCTGAAAGCCCTGCTGCCCGGCCTCGGCATTGCCGCGGGCGGCTTGCTGGCGGCCATTCTGCTGCTCTGGTTCGGCATCCTCAGCGACAGCCGCCAGCTGCAGCTGGAACAGCTGACCCAGGCCTGGGGCCAGGCCCAGGCCAATGTGCTGCAGCAAGCGCTCAACCAGCTGAGCAACGATACCCAGCGGGCCGCCAGCAACCCGCAGCTGCTGCAGGCGCTGCACAGTGCAGACCCCGAGCAGATTGCCGCGGCCGAACGCAGTCTCGGTTACCTGGACGGGGTGGTGGATGCCCAACTGAACCTGAACGGGCAGGCGCTACCAAACAAACAGCGCGCCGCGCCGATGAACTTTGCCGCGCTGGACCTGCTGAAACGTGTTGAAAATGGCCAGCTGCCGGCGGCGGAAGCCTACCGGGTCGGCGACCGCTGGCTGATCTACAGCGTGGCCCCGCTGCGCATGGCGGCCGACCAGCCTGTTCAGGGCACCCTGCTGCTGGCGGTTGACCTGCAGCGCCTGCTCAAGCTGCTTCCCGCGATGCCACCCGGCACCGGCCAGTTTCAAGCGACCCAGCAGTTCGGCAATGCCCCGCCACAACAACTCTTCAGCCTCGGCGAGGAAACCCCGGGGCCTCGCACGCAGCTGTCCGGCAGCCATCCGCACTGGAAATTCAGCTTCACCCCAGGCCAGCCATCGCGGATAACCGCAGCATCGCTGCTGATACTGTTGCTGGCTGTACTGCTCGCCCTTGGCGGGGCCCTGCTGGGGCTGCGCGTGGTTACCAGCGCAGCCCGGCGAACCTTGGAAGCGGATACCGAGCAACTCCAACAGATGCTCGGCGAGCTGGCGTCCGGCAAGCCAGTGAAGCCCTTCAGCCTGTCCCTGCCAGCGCTCGACGAACTGGCCAAGAGCCTTGCCCAGCTGTCGCAGCGCCGCAGCGAGACGAACAGCAAGCCGGCACCCAAACCGGCGCCAGCCAAACCGGCACCGACAGCCGCGCCAGCAGAGCCGCCAGTGAGCCACGACACGCCAAGCGCTGAAACGACCGCACCGACCGATGTCCTTGATATTGATATCGACGAGGAAAATCTGCTTGCGCTCGACCTGAATGCAACCCAAGCAACAGCGCCAGCGGAAACCGAAGACCGGCGACCGGAGCTGCCCGCCAGTATTTTTCGCGCCTACGACATTCGCGGTGTTATCGGCACCACCCTGACCAGCCGCACGGCCTACTGGATTGGCCGGGCAATCGGCTCGGAAAGCCTGGCCCGCGGCGAGCCGTCGATCGTGGTCGGTCGCGACGGTCGCCTGTCCGGCCCCGAGCTGGTGCAGGCGCTGAGCCAGGGCCTGGTTGACTGTGGTTGCCGGGTGATCGACCTGGGCATGGTGCCAACCCCGGTACTGTATTTTGCGACCCACGTGCTGGAAGCCAGCTCCGGCGTGATGGTAACCGGCAGTCACAACCCGCCGGATTACAACGGCTTCAAGATCGTACTGGCCGGCAATACGCTGGCCAACGAGGAGATTACCGCGCTGCACACGCGGATCCAGCATGACGATCTGGCCAGCGGGGCAGGCAGCCTGGAGCAGCAGGACATCCTCGAGCGCTACTTCCGCCAGATCAGCGACGACATTGCCATCGCCAAGACCCTGAAAGTGGTGGTTGACTGCGGCAATGGCGTGGCCGGGGTGATTGCCCCGCGCCTGCTCGAAGCGCTCGGCTGCACCGTTATTCCGCTGTTCTGCGAGGTAGACGGCAACTTCCCCAACCACCACCCGGATCCGGGCAAACTGGAAAACCTGCAGGACCTGATCGCCAAGGTCAAACAAGAGGGCGCCGACCTCGGCCTGGCCTTCGACGGTGATGGCGACCGCGTCGGCGTGGTGACCAACCAGGGCAACATGATTTACCCGGATCGGCTGATGATGCTGTTTGCCAAGGACGTGGTCTCGCGCAACCCGGGGGCCGACGTGATCTTCGACGTCAAGTGCAGCCGCCGCCTGAGCTCGCTGATCCGCAGCTACGGCGGCCGGCCGATCATGTGGAAAACCGGGCACTCCCTGATCAAGCAGAAGATGAAGGAAACCGGTGCCCTGCTGGCCGGTGAAATGAGCGGGCACATCTTCTTCAAGGAGCGCTGGTTCGGCTTCGATGACGGCATCTACAGTGCCGCCCGCCTGCTGGAAATTCTCAGCCTGGAAACACGCGATGCCGAGCTGGTCTTTGCCAGCTTTGCCAGCGGATTGTCGACGCCGGAAATCAACATCGCGGTCACCGACGAGAACAAGTTCGAGCTGATCGAGCGCCTGCAGACCCAGGGCCAGTGGGGTGAAGCCAACCTCACCCTGCTCGACGGCATCCGTGCCGATTACGCCAAGGGCTGGGGCCTGGTACGCGCCTCCAACACCACCCCGGTACTGGTACTGCGCTTCGAGGCCGACAGCAGCGAAGAGCTGGAGCGCATCCAGGATGTGTTCCGCGCGCAACTACAGCAGGTCGCGCCCGACCTGAACCTGACCTTCTGACCCCCGATACGGAGCCCCACATGCTCAGCCGCGACGCCGCCACCCAAGTAGCCCAGGTCCTTTCCGAAGCCCTGCCGTACATCCGCCGCTTTGTCGGCAAGACCCTGGTGATCAAATACGGCGGCAACGCCATGGAAAGCGAAGAACTCAAGGAAGGCTTCGCCCGCGACATCGTGCTGATGAAAGCGGTCGGCATCAACCCGGTGGTGGTGCACGGCGGCGGCCCGCAGATCGGCGACCTGCTCAAGCGCCTGGCGATCGAGAGCCACTTCATCGACGGCATGCGCGTCACCGATGCGCAAACCATGGACGTGGTGGAGATGGTCCTGGGTGGCCAGGTCAACAAGGACATCGTCAACCTGATCAACCGCCACGGCGGCAGCGCCATCGGCCTGACCGGCAAGGATGCGCAGCTGATCCGCGCGAAGAAACTCTCGGTGACCCGCCAGACCCCGGAAATGACCCAGCCGGAAATCATCGACATCGGCCATGTCGGCGAGGTCACTGCAGTCAATACCGACCTGATCAACATGCTGGTCAAGGGCGACTTCATTCCGGTGATCGCGCCGATCGGTGTCGGCCCGGCAGGCGAGTCCTACAACATCAATGCCGATCTGGTCGCCGGCAAGGTGGCCGAGGCGCTCCAGGCGGAAAAGCTCATGCTGCTGACCAACATCGCCGGGCTGATGGACAAGCAGGGCCGGGTGCTCACCGGGCTGACTACCGAACAGGTAGATGCGCTGATCGCCGACGGCACCATCTACGGCGGCATGCTGCCGAAGATTCGCTGTGCACTGGAAGCGGTGCAGGGCGGCGTCACCAGTGCCCACATCATCGATGGCCGGGTACCGCATGCCGTGCTGCTGGAAATCTTCACCGACAGCGGTGTCGGCACCCTGATCAGCAACTGCACGCCGGCATGAAAGCGCTCCTGCAGCGCAGCGACTTCCGCCACCTGCACCCCTTGCGCGTGCGCTGGGCGGAAGTCGACCCACAGGGCATCGTGTTCAACGGCAACTACCTGACTTACGCCGATGTCGGCATCACCGAATACTTCCGCGCCCTGGGCATCGCCTTTCCCACCGACCTGGCGCGCGACGGGACGGACTTCTTTGCCGTCCGGACACTGCTGGAGTACCTGGCGCCCGCGCGTTTTGACGACGAAATTGCAGTGGGTATCCGGGTCAGCCGGCTGGGCCGCTCGAGCATGACCTTCAGTCTGGGGATCTGGCGCGGCGACAGCGCACTGACTTCGGGCGAGATCGTTTATGTGCTGGCCGACCCGCTCAGCCGCAGCAGCCGCGCGCTGCCCGACTGGCTACGGGCGAAAGTCCGCGGCTTCGAGGTGCTGCCGCCGGCAGAGCAGGCGTCTCAGGGCTGACGGCCGAGGATCTCGCCGAGCCGCACCCGATCCGCAGCGAAGCTGGCTTGCGCTTGCGCGCGCACGGCCATGTAGCGGGCAATATCCTTGTCCAGGCGGGCCTGCTCAAACTGCAGGTCATTGATCTGGCTGACCAGCTGTGCTGGAACCTCGTGCCCGGAACGCTCCAGCTCGGCGGCCTGTTTCTGCAGTTTGTCCTGCTGGTTGGTCAGCGACAGCTGGTTGCCCTTGACCACGCTGATCATGCCATCGACTTCTGCCAGCTTGCGCTCGAGCGCCCGGTCAATATCTTCCTGGCTGGAATAGAGCTGCAGCAGCTGCGCATCGGAATTGGCCCGCGCCTTCTCCTCGGCCTGGCGCTGGCGTTCGGCCGCGCTTGGCGCCGGGGGTACTACCTTGATTACCCGGCCCTGCTCATTCAGCACCTGGTAACCGTTGCCAATGAACTGCGGCGGGACGCCCTGGCGATCGAGCACCGGCTGGCCACTGGCATTCGTATAGCGATAGATCTCCGCGGCGCCGCTCAGCAATGGCAGCAGCAACCCAACCAGCAAGGTGATGCGGGCAAGTACCACAGCCATACCGGCCTCCCTGTTCAATCAGACACCGTATTGCGCACGATAGGCTTCGACCGCGGGCAGATACTGCTTCAGTGAAGCATCCCCGGCCAGATAAACAATCAGCTGGTCCAGGCTGACGATACTCACTACCGGCATGCCGAAATCCTGCTCGACTTCCTGAATCGCCGACAGCTCGCCCTTGCCGCGTTCCTGGCGGTTCAGCGCAATCAGTACCCCGGCCGCCGTCGCGCCCTGCGCCTGAATGATCTGCATCACTTCACGGATCGCCGTACCGGCAGTAATCACGTCATCCACGATCAGTACCCGACCCTGCAGCGGGGCGCCGACCAGCGTGCCACCCTCGCCATGGGCCTTGGCTTCCTTGCGGTTGAAGCACCAGGGCAGGTCGCGCCCGTGCCGCTCGGCCAGCGCCACGGCAGTAGCGGTCGCCAGCGGGATACCCTTGTAGGCCGGACCGAACAGCACATCGAAGGCAATCCCGCTGGCCACCACGGCCTCGGCATAGAACCGCCCCAGCTGCGCCAGCGCCATACCGCTGTTGAACAGCCCGGCATTGAAGAAGTACGGGCTCACCCGGCCCGACTTGAGGGTGAACTCGCCAAAGCGCAAAACCCCGCGCTCGATGGCAAAGCGGATGAATTCGCGCTGGTATGTGTGCATGCAAAGCCCCGAACGGCATGGACTGGCCATGTATTTAGCTAATTGGAAGTGAGCTCGGCTATGATACACGCACGCCTTTGGGGGGGCCATTTATGCGGATCATCAGCCTGAACGTGAACGGAATTCTGCCAGCAGTCGAACAGGGACTGTTCAGCTGGCTGCAGGCGCAGAATGCCGACGTGATCTGCCTGCAGGATACCCGCGCCACCCTGTCCGACTTCGATGAGCCCTCCCTGCAGATGGATGGCTATTTTGTCTATGCCTGCGATGCCGAAGTGCCCAGCCAGGGCGGCGTCGCCATCTATTCGCGGCTGCAACCCAAGGCGGTGATTACCGGGCTCGGTTTCGAGTCGGCGGATCGCTACGGCCGTTACCTGCAGGCCGATTTCGACAAGGTCAGCATCGCCAGCCTGCTGCTGCCCTCCGGCTTTTCCGGCGACGCCAGCCTGAACCAGAAATTCAAGTTCATGGACGACCTGGCGCAATACCTGGGCAAGCAGCGGCGCAAGCGACGTGAATACATCTACTGTGCTTCGCTGTTTGTTGCCCACCAGAAACTCGACGCCAAGAACTGGCGCGACTGCCAGCAACAACCGGGCTTTCTCGCCCCCGAACGGGCCTGGATGGATGAAGTACTGGGCAATCTGGAATACGTCGATGCCCTGCGCGAAGTCAGCCGCGAAGGCGACCAGTTCAGCTGGTGGCCGGATACCGAGCAGGCCGAACTGCTCAACCTGGGCTTCCGCTTCGATTACCAGCTGCTGACCCCCGGCCTCCGCCGCTTTGTGCGCAATGCGCGCCTGCCGCGCCAGCCCAGGTTCTCCCGGCACGCACCACTGCTGGTCGACTACGACTGGACCCTGAGTACCTGACCAGGCCATGCAAAAGCTGCAAAAGCGCAAACAGGTGTTCCACATACCGGGGCGGATCACCCAGCTGCCGCGCATTCGCAAGCGCATCATGGCGGCCATTGCGTTGCTGCTGATGATGCACCTGATTGGCGCTGCCGGCTTTTATGCCCTGTCGGACCGGCCGGTCAGTTTCTCCGACGCTCTGCACATGACCATGATCACCATCACCACAGTCGGTTATGGCGAGGTGATCCCGCTGAACACCCTCGGCGAGCGATTGTTCGCCGGTATCTTCGCCATCGCCGGGTTCGGCACCATTACCTTCCTCTTTACCAGTCTCGCAACCTTCTTTCTCGAGAGCGATCTGGACTACAGTCTGCGCAGGCGTCGTATGGAAAAAGCCATCAAGAAACTCAGCAACCACTACATTGTCTGCGGCTTTGGCCGGGTCGGCTGCAACGTCGCCCATGAGCTGGTACTTACCCGCCGTCGCTTCGTCGTCATCGACCTGGACGAGCATCGGCTGCTGGAGCAGCTCGAGCACTTTCCCGATCTGCTCTATCTGCATGGCGACGCCAGCGACGACGAACTGCTGCTGACGGGTGACATCGCCGATGCCGCCGGGGTGTTTGCCGTCACCGGCGATGACAGCCTCAACCTGATGATCGTCATCACCGCCCGCCAGCTCAATCCGGAGGTGCGCATCGTGGCGCGCTGCCACGAAATCCGCAACGCGCAGAAAATGCGCAAAGCCGGCGCCGATGTGGTCATTTCACCGGACTTCAGCGGCGGCATGCGCATCGCCGCGTCGATGATCCGCCCGCATGTAGTGAACTTTCTCGACGAAATGCTGCGCTCGGAACAGAAGATTCGCCTGGAGGAGCTTGTGCTGGAGCAGCATCATCGGCTGTGCAGCGTCGGCGAACTGCGCGAGCGCTGCCCGGGCTGCGTGATGGTGGCCCTGAAGAGCGGTGAAGACTTTGTCTTCAATCCCTCAGACCATCTCATGCTGACGCCGGGTCAGGTGCTGATCACCATGGTGCCGCCAGACGGTCGCAGCGAACTGCTGGATGCCCTCAACTAAGCCGACGTGGCAGTGCCAACCGCGGCTCAGCGCAGCAGCCGCCAGGAGAACGGGTAGCGGTACGCCTGGCCTTCATTGGCCTTGATGCCGGCAATCGCCGTCAACACCACCGCCGCCACCGAAACCAGCGCCAGCAGCGGGAAGCCGATCACCACCACCATCAGCAGAAAGCACAGCGCGGCGGCCAGCGCGACGCTGATCTGGAAGTTCAGGGCTTCCTTGCCCTGCTCATCGACAAACGGATGCAGGTCTTTCTTGATCTGCCAGACGATCAGCGGGCCGAGCAGATTGCCAAACGGGAAGATCAGCCCGAAAAATGCCGCGAAGTGGCAGAACATGGCCCACTGCCGGACTTCCGGACTCAGCTCTGGTTGCAGGTTTTGCTCATTCATACACATCTCTCCGGCAGGTTCTGTCCATCAGTGAAAAGTCGCCCGCAGCTTACACGGGATCCTGCATGGCCAACTGCTGCAGTTCGAACAAGCGCTGCAGGCCATCCCGCGCCAGGTCAAGCATGGCGGTCAGTTCCTCGGCATGGAAGGGTGCACCCTCGGCCGTGCCCTGGACTTCGATGAAGCCGCCGGCACTGGTCATCACCACATTCAGGTCGGTTTCCGCGGCCGAGTCTTCCGGGTAATCCAGATCGAGTACCGGCACGCCCTGGTAGATCCCCACGGAAACCGCGGCGACCATCTGCTTGAGCGGCTCGCCTTTCAGCGCGCCGCGCTTCTTCAGCAGCTTCAGCGCATCGAGCAAGGCCACCATGGCGCCGGTGATCGACGCCGTGCGGGTACCGCCGTCGGCCTGGATCACATCGCAATCGATATAGATGGTGTTCTCGCCCAGCTTGCTCATGTCCAGTGCGGCGCGCAGCGAACGGCCGATCAGGCGCTGGATTTCCAGGGTGCGGCCACCCTGCTTGCCGCGACTGGCTTCGCGATGGTTACGCTCGCCGGTAGCCCGTGGCAGCATGCCGTACTCCGCCGTCAGCCAGCCTTGCCCCTGGCCCTTGAGGAAGCGCGGAACCCCGGACTCGACACTCGCCGTGCAAATCACCTTGGTATCGCCAAACTCGACCAGCACCGAGCCTTCGGCATGCTTGGTGTAATTCCGGGTAATACGGATCTGGCGCAGCTCATCGGCCGCGCGGCCACTGGGACGTTTCATCGGGAGTACCTGCAAGGGAGGAAAATCTGCCGGCATTATACGGTCAAGCACAGCAGAGCACAGCGCCGGATTGGGCCAGACCCGCGCACTGCGTTACAATCGCGGCCCTTGAACCCAGTTGCCACGCCAGGAGGCGCCAGCATGGTGCACAGCATGACCGCATTTGCCCGCGTCGAGCAAAGCAGCCCGCAGGGCACCCTCAGCTGGGAGATCCGCTCGGTCAACCATCGCTACCTGGAGCCGCACCTGCGCCTGCCGGAAGCCTTCCGCGACCTCGAAGGCAGCGTGCGCGAAGCCCTGCGCCAGGGCCTGTCGCGCGGCAAGGTCGAATGCACCCTGCGCCTGGCGGAGGACGCCAGCGGCAAACCGCTGCAGATTGACCGCGACCGCGCGGCCCAGCTGGTGGCTGCCGCGGAAAGCATCGCCGGCCTGATCAGCCAGCCGGCCCCGCTCAATCCACTGGAAGTCCTGGCCTGGCCGGGCGTGCTGGTGGCCGACGCCACCGACCCGCAGGCGCAGAATAGCGCCGCCCTGCTGCTGTTCGGCCAGGCCCTGGAAGAGTTGCGCAGCGGTCGCGCGCGCGAAGGTGCCGAGCTGGCCCGCCTGCTCAACGAGCGCCTGGAGCAGATGCGCGGAGAGATCGCCAGCCTGCGCGAACTGGTTCCGCAGATGCTGGCCAGCCAGCGGCAGAAGATTCTCGAACGCTGCAGGGACATGCAGGTCGAGCTCGACCCGCAACGCCTGGAGCAGGAAATGGTCCTGCTGGCGCAAAAGAGTGATGTCGCCGAAGAACTGGATCGCCTCAGCACCCACGTCAGCGAAGTGCGCCGTGTGCTGCAGGCGGGCGGGGCGGCGGGACGGCGCCTGGACTTCCTCATGCAGGAGCTCAACCGCGAAGCCAACACCCTCGGCTCCAAGGCATTCGATCCACGCTCCACGCAGGCTGCCGTCACCCTCAAGGTGCTGATCGAGCAGATGCGCGAGCAAGTCCAGAACATAGAGTGAGGCGCAGGCCCGAATGAGCATCCCCGGTACGCTGTATATCGTTTCCGCCCCCTCCGGTGCCGGCAAGACCAGCCTGGTCAAGGCCCTGGTCGACAGCGCCCCGCTGGTGCGCGTGTCCGTCTCGCACACCACCCGCGCCATCCGCCCCGGCGAAGTCGACGGGGTGAACTACCACTTCGTCAGTCGCGAGCAGTTCACCGCGATGCTCGAGCGCAATGAGTTCCTCGAGCACGCGGAAGTCTACGGCAACCTCTACGGCACCTCGCAAAGCTGGATCGAGCAGACCCTCGCCGAAGGTTTCGACCTGGTCCTGGAAATCGACTGGCAGGGCGCCCAGCAAGTCCGCCACCTGCTGCCGCAGTCGCGCTCGATCTTCATCCTGCCGCCAACCCAGGAGGCCCTGCGCCACCGCCTGACCAACCGCGGCCAGGACAGCGGCGAGATCATCGAGCGGCGCATGCGCGAGGCGGTCAGCGAGATGAGCCACTATGTCGAATACGACTACCTGCTGATCAATGACGACTTTGCCCATGCCCTCGACGATCTGCGCTCGATTTTCCGCGCCAATCAGCTGGCCCAGGCCCGCCAGCAGCAACTGCACCATGGCCTGCTCGCCGAATTGCTGGCCTGAACCGCCATTCCAGAGGGCTACGGGCCGACCGCATGAAATCAGCGCTTCCCTTAATGCTGGTGTTTTTTTAGACTACCCAGTCCGATTGCCCGTTTGGGCGCCTAGATACAAGTTAGAGGATCACCATGGCCCGCGTCACAGTTGAAGATTGCCTGGATAACGTCGAGAACCGCTTTGAGCTGGTCATGCTGGCCACCAAGCGTTCGCGCCAACTGGCCACTGGCGGCAAGGAGCCCAAGGTCGCCCCGGAAAATGACAAGCCGACCGTCATCGCCCTGCGCGAAATCGCCAGCGGCCTGATTGACTACGCGGTCATCGCCGAAGAAGAGCTGATCGAGGAAGAGCCGCTGTTCGCCAGCTACGAGGACGAGGCCAACGAGCCTCTGTAACGGCATGCCCGATAGAGCGCGCAGAGCAAGGCCGCCAGCCTGGCAGGAGCACCCCGCTTGCCTAGCATAGACAACCTCGCCGAGCGACTCTCTACCTACCTGAGCAAGGACCAGGTCAACCTGGTCCGTCGCGCCTACTACTATGCCGAGCAGGCGCACGATGGCCAGCAGCGCCGCAGCGGCGAGGCCTACGTCACCCACCCTCTCGCGGTAGCCAGCATCCTCGCCGACATGCACATGGACCATCAGAGCCTGATGGCCGCCATGCTGCACGATGTCATCGAAGACACCGGGATTGCCAAGGAAGCCCTGGCCACCCAGTTTGGCAGCACCATCGCCGAACTGGTCGACGGTGTCAGCAAGCTGAACCAGATGAGCTTCGAGACCAAGGCCGAGGCCCAGGCGGAGAATTTCCAGAAAATGGCCATGGCCATGGCGCGCGACATCCGCGTGATCCTGGTCAAGCTCAGCGACCGCCTGCACAACATGCGCACCCTCGAAGTGCTGTCCGGCGAGAAACGCCGGCGCATCGCCAAGGAAACCCTGGAAATCTACGCGCCGATCGCCAACCGGCTGGGCATGCACAGCATGTACGTGGAATTCGAGGATCTGGGCTTCAAGGCCATGTACCCGATGCGCTCCGAACGCATCCGCGGCGCGGTCAAGCGCGCACGCGGCAACCGCCGCGAGCTGGTCAACAAGATCGAGGAGTCGCTGACCCACTGCCTGGCCCGCGAAGGCATGGAAGGCCAGGTGGCCGGCCGCGAAAAACACCTCTACAGCATCTATCAGAAGATGCGCGGCAAGCGCCGGGCGTTCAACGAGATCATGGACGTCTACGCCTTCCGCATCGTCGTCGACAAGGTCGACACCTGCTACCGCGTGCTCGGCGCCGTGCACAACCTGTACAAGCCGTTCCCCGGACGCTTCAAGGACTACATCGCGATCCCCAAGGCCAACGGCTACCAGTCGCTGCACACCACCCTGTTCGGCGCGCATGGCGTACCGATCGAAATCCAGATCCGCACCCGTGAGATGGAAGAGCTGGCCAATCACGGGATTGCCGCGCACTGGCTGTACAAGTCCAACGAGGAAGAGCAGCCCAAGGGCAGTCATGCGCGCGCGCGCCAGTGGGTCAAGGGCATCCTCGAACTGCAGCAGCGCGCCGGCAATTCGCTGGAGTTCATTGAAAACGTAAAAATTGACCTGTTCCCCGACGAAGTCTACGTGTTCACCCCCAAAGGCCGGATCATGGAGCTGCCCAAGGGCTCCACGGCGGTCGACTTCGCCTATGCGGTACACACCGATGTGGGCAACGCCTGCATCGCCTGCCGGATCAACCGGCGCCTGGCGCCGCTGTCCGAACCGCTGCAGAGCGGGGAAACCGTCGAGATCGTCACTGCGCCCGGCGCCCGCCCGAATCCGGCCTGGCTGAACTTCGTGGTCAGCGGCAAGGCACGCACGCACATCCGCCACTCGCTGAAACAGCAGCGCCGCTCGGAATCGGTGGCCCTCGGCGAACGCCTGCTGAACAAGGCGCTGGCCGAACAGGACAGCCGCCTCGACCAGCTCCCCGGCGAACGCCTGAAACTGGTTCTCGGCGAGTACAAGCTGGCGGAACTGGATGACCTGCTGGAAGACATCGGCCTGGGCAACCGCATGGCCTACGTGATCGCCCGCCGCCTGCTGGCCAACGGCAGTGTCGGCGCCGGCCCGGCGCTCAGCGAGGCGCCACTGGCGATTCGCGGCACCGAAGGCCTGGTACTCAACTACGCCAAGTGCTGCACGCCGATCCCCGGCGATCCGATCGTCGGCTACCTGTCGGCTGGCAAGGGCATGGTCGTGCACCTGGACAGCTGCAAGAACATCAGCGAATTGCGCAACAACCCGGACAAATGCATCGCCCTGTCCTGGGCCAAGGACGTGGTCGGCGAATTCAATGTCGAGCTGCGCATCGAACTGGAGCACCAGCGCGGCCTGATCGCCCTGCTGGCGGCCACCGTGAATGCTGCCGACGGCAATATCGAAAAAGTCAGCCTGGACGAGCGCGACGGGCGGATCAGCGTGGTGCAACTGGTGGTCAGCGTGCATGACCGCGTGCACCTGGCCCGTGTGATCAAGCGCCTGCGCGCGCTCAAGGGAGTGACCCGCATCACCCGCGTGCGGGCCTGAAACGCCCGACCCGGTCCGAAAATCCGCATTACCCGGAAGAACTCCATCCACCCCACAGCCTCAGGAGCATTTCATGAGCAAGACTGTCATCAGCAGCGACAAGGCACCTGCCGCCATCGGCACCTACTCGCAAGCGATCAAGGCCGGCAACACGGTGTACCTGTCCGGGCAGATCCCGCTGGATCCGCAGACCATGGAGCTGGTCGAGGGCTTCGAGGCGCAGACCGTGCAGGTGTTCGAGAACCTCAAGGCCGTCGCCGAAGCCGCCGGCGGCTCGTTCAAGGACATCGTCAAGCTGAACATCTTCCTCACCGACCTCAGCCACTTCGCCAAGGTCAACGAAGTGATGGGCCGCTATTTCCAGCAGCCCTATCCGGCGCGGGCGGCGATCGGTGTGGCGGCCCTGCCGCGCGGCGCAGCCGTGGAAATGGACGCGATTCTGGTTATCGGTTAAGTCCGGCAGGCTCCTGACCGGCTGCCAGCAGCGCCGCATAGCCCTGCCGATAGTCGGCATACTGCGGCGCCCAGCCCAGCGCCCGGGCACGGGCATTGCTGCAACGTTTGCTGCCGGCACGGCGCACGCTGGCCGCAGCCGCCCAGCCGGTGACCCCGAGGCGCTCGCGCAGCCAGGCCACCACTTCATGCAGCGGCGCCGGGCAGTCGTCGACACCGATATAGAGGTCCTCCAGCGCCTGCCCGCGCTGGGCGGCCTGCAGCAGGAACGCCAGCAGGCCGGCGGCATCCTCGGCATGGATGCGGTTGCCATACAGCGGCGGTTCACTGGCGACGCGATAGCCCTGGCGCACCTGGTTGAGCAACCAGCTGCGGCCCGGCCCGTAAATCCCGCTGAGGCGCACCACGCTGGCCGGCCACTCGCTGCCGAGCAGCAACTGCTCGGCCTCCAGCAGGATGCGCCCGGAATAGCCGTCAGGCGCGGCGGCAGACTGTTCGTCCACCCATTCGCCATTCTGCTGGCCGTACACACTGGTGCTGGAAACGAACAGCACCCGGCGCGGCGACTGCCGGCACTGGCGCAGCCAGCCGAGCACATGGCGCAAGCCCTCGACATAGGCGGCACGGTAACCCGCTTCGCTGCTCTCGCTGGCCGCCGCGCAGTACACCAGGTAGTCCAGCGCGCCGCTCGGCCAGGCGGCCGGACGCTCCGCGCACTCCAGGTCGGCCGCCACCGGCCGGACGCCCGCCGGCAGTGCGGCTACCGTGCGGCGCAGGCCATGCACGCTCCAGCCCTGCGCCAGCAGGCGCCTGGCCAGCCGGCAACCGACATCGCCGCAACCGGCAATCAGCAATGAAGGGGCAACCGCCATTGGTATTCTCCGCGAGCAAAGCCAGCAGCCTACCCCGTGCTTGATGCGGCGCCAAGCCGGGACCGGGCGGCCGGTCAGCACCCGGCCGGTTAGCCGGCGGCCATGCGATAGCACCGGCCGCCTATTGGTTCGGCGCAGAGTAGCGACTATGCTTCAGCCATCCCTGATGGAAATTCGCTATGACTCTCACCGAACTGCGCTACATCGTCACCCTCGCCCAGGAACAGCATTTCGGCCATGCCGCCGAGCGCTGCCATGTCAGCCAGCCGACCCTGTCGGTCGGGGTGAAGAAGCTCGAGGACGAACTCGGCGTGATGATCTTCGAGCGCAGCAAGAGTGCGGTGCGCCTGACCCCGGTCGGCGAGAGCATCGTCGCCCAGGCACAGAAGGTCCTCGAGCAGGCCCAGGGCATCCGCGAGCTGGCGCAAAGCGGCAAGAACCAGCTGGCCGCGCCGCTCAAGGTCGGCGCCATCTACACCATCGGCCCCTACCTGTTCCCGCACCTGATTCCGCAGTTGCACAAGGTGGCACCGCAGATGCCGCTGTACATCGAGGAAAATTTCACCCACGTGCTGCGCGACAAGCTGCGCAACGGCGAGCTGGACGCGATCATCATCGCGCTGCCGTTTCAGGAAGCTGATGTACTGACCAAGCCGCTGTACGACGAACCCTTCTGCGTGCTGCTGCCGGCAGCCCATCCGTGGACCGCGAAGAGCAGCATTGATGCGGCCCTGCTGAATGACAAGAGCCTGCTGTTGCTCGGCGAGGGCCACTGCTTCCGCGACCAGGTGCTGGAGGCCTGCCCGGCAACCACCGGCAAGGGCGGCAGCGGGCACCAGCACACCACCGTCGAATCCAGCTCGCTGGAAACCATTCGCCATATGGTGGCTTCCGGCCTGGGAATTTCCGTGCTGCCGCTGTCAGCCGTCGACAGTCACCATTACGCCCCCGGCATCCTGGAAATCCGCCCGCTCAGCGCACCCGTGCCGTTTCGCACCGTGGCCATCGCCTGGCGCGCCAGCTTCCCGCGGCCCAAGGCAATCGAGATGCTGGCCGACTCCATTCGCCTGTGCTCCGTCAGCCAGCCTGCCCACAAATAAATGACTGAACTGGCACAGGTTCCGCTCACGGCACTCAAGGGCGTGGGCGCGGCGCTGGCGGAAAAGTTCGCCCGCGTCGGCCTGGAGAACCTGCAGGACATCCTCTTTCACCTGCCGCTGCGCTACCAGGACCGCACCCGGGTGACGCCGATTGGCGCCCTGCGTCCGGGCCAGGATGCCGTCATCGAAGGGGTGGTCGCCGGCGCCGACATCGTCATGGGCAAAAGACGTAGCCTCCTGGTGCGCCTGCAGGACGGCAGCGGCCTGTTGAGCCTGCGCTTCTACCATTTCAGCCAGGCGCAGAAAGAGGCCCTCAAGCGCGGCACCCGGGTGCGCTGCTATGGCGAGGCGCGCCCCGGCGCCTCCGGGCTGGAGATCTACCACCCGGAATACCGCGCCCTGCATGGCGACGAGGCGCCGGCGGTGGAGCAGACGCTGACGCCGATCTACCCGACCACCGAAGGCCTGACCCAGCAGCGCCTGCGCCAGCTCAGCCAGCAGGCACTGGCGCGCCTCGGCCCGCACAGCCTGCCGGACTGGTTGCCGGCCGAGCTGGCACGCGACTATCAGCTCGGGCCACTGGATGAAGCCATTCGCTACCTGCATCGGCCACCGGCCGGCGCCGACCTGGAACAGCTCGCCGAGGGCCAGCACTGGGCACAACGCCGGCTGGCCTTCGAGGAACTGCTGACCCACCAGTTGTCGCTGCAGCGCCTGCGCCAGGCCGTGCGCGCGCAACGCGCGCCCAGCCTGCCGCTGGCGCGCAGGCTGCCGCAGCAATTCCTGCAGAACCTCGGCTTTCAACCAACCGGCGCCCAGCAGCGGGTCGGCGCCGAGATCGCCTACGACCTCAGCCAGCACGAACCGATGCTGCGCCTGGTGCAGGGCGACGTCGGCGCCGGCAAGACGGTGGTTGCCGCGCTGGCCGCCCTGCAGGCGCTGGAGGCCGGCTATCAGGTGGCGCTGATGGCGCCGACCGAGATCCTCGCCGAACAGCACTACCTGACCTTCAGCAAATGGCTGGCGCCGCTGGGTATCGAGGTCGCCTGGCTGGCCGGCAAGCTCAAGGGCAAGGCGCGCGCCGCGGCCCTGGCGCAGATCGCCGGCGGCACGCCGATGGTGATCGGCACCCACGCGCTGTTCCAGGACGAGGTGCAGTTCCAGCGCCTGGCGCTGGCGATCATCGACGAGCAGCACCGCTTCGGCGTGCAGCAGCGCCTGGCGCTGCGGCAGAAGGGCATCGCCGGGCGCCTCTGCCCGCACCAGCTGATCATGACCGCCACGCCGATTCCGCGCACCCTGGCGATGAGCGCCTATGCCGATCTGGACACGTCGATCCTCGACGAGCTGCCGCCCGGACGCACGCCGGTGAATACCCTGGTGATCGGCGAGAGCCGGCGCATCGAGGTGCTCGAGCGGGTGCGCGCGGCCTGTCGCGAGGGGCGCCAGGTGTACTGGGTGTGCACGCTGATCGAGGAATCCGAGGAACTGACCTGCCAGGCCGCCGAAACCACGTTCAGCGAACTGGCTGCGGCCTTGCCGGAAGTGCAGGTGGGCCTGGTCCACGGGCGCCTGAAGCCGGCGGAAAAAGCCGCGGTGATGGACGCCTTCAAGCGCGGCGAGTTGCAACTGCTGGTCGCCACCACGGTGATCGAAGTCGGCGTCGACGTGCCCAACGCCAGCCTGATGATCATCGAGAACCCCGAGCGCCTGGGTCTGGCCCAGCTGCACCAGCTGCGCGGCCGGGTCGGACGCGGCAGCGCCGCCAGCCATTGCGTGCTGCTGTATCAGGCACCGCTGTCACAACTGGGGCGCGAGCGGCTGGCGATCATGCGCGAGACCACCGACGGCTTTGTCATCGCCGAGAAGGATCTGGAGCTGCGCGGCCCCGGGGAAATGCTCGGCACCCGCCAGACCGGGCTGCTGCAGTTCAAGGTCGCCGACCTGCTGCGCGATGCCGCCCTGCTGCCGGCGGTGCGCGACGCCGCGCAGACCCTGCTCGAGCGCTGGCCGCAGCATGTCAGCCCGCTGCTGGAACGCTGGCTGCGGCATGGCCAGCAATATGGGCAAGTGTGACCGGCTTCTGCGTTAGTGCTTGAACGTGCTTTTCCCCGCGCAGGGCGGGCCTTGGCCCGCCAATGTCTTGCACCCGTTGCGGTGGGCTGAAGTCCACCCTACGCCCACCTGCTCACCCTGCGACAAGCGAGGGATTCAACCCGTAACGAGTACAGCGCCTTACTCCAGGGCCCGATCAGTCGGTCTTTTTCACCGGCAGCAGATGGCGGGTCAGCCCCTGGAACCAGATCAGCAGCAGCGGATTGCCCTTGATGCGGATATCCCGGTTCTGGATGCCACGGAGGAACGCCGACTGCTTGTCCCTGGCGGTCAGGGTCGCGTAACCGCAGGCCGCATCCCTGAACCCCAGGGCAAATGCCGGCTGCGCACAGGCGCCGGAACAGCTGCGGATGCGCTGGTTCTTGACCACGAAATGGCGGGCCACCTTGCCATCCAGGGTGTGCAGCTGAAACGTCAGGTCCTTGCCGGCCAGCTGCTGCTGGAAAGCCGGATTGCTGCGGCTGGCCTTGCTCATCAGGCGGCCGAGCAGCCACAGCAGAATACGGAATTTCATCGACGCAACCTCGGGGCGGGCGGAACGGACAGCGGATTGTAGCGGCAGGCGGGGGAGGATGGGGCAGGTGTGCGGGAGGCCCGGGTCCATGCGGAACCCGGGCAGGCCGCCTCAGTTGACGGCGTCTTTCAGGGATTTGCCGGGCTTGAAGGCCACGGTGTTGCTGGCCTTGATCTTCACCGGAGCGCCAGTCTGCGGATTTTGTCCGGTACGGGCGCCACGGTGGCGTTGCAGAAAGGTGCCGAAACCGACCAGGGACACACTGTCCTTGCGGTTCAGGGCGTTGGTGATTTCATCGAGAACGACGTTGAGAATACGACCGGCCTGTTCCTTGGTAAGGTCGGCCTTGTCAGCGATGGCGGCGGCGAGTTCCGGTTTGCGCATAAGTGCCTCGAGCATAATTATTGTTTTTCTTGTACCGCCCGCAACGGGCGGCAGCCTGCCCGGAGCCCGAACAGGCCGGCTCCAGAGCTTTCGAGAATGGCACGCCGCCCGCCACCACGCCAGTCGCGGCGGCCGGATTATCCAGTGAATTTTATGACTTACCCGACAGAATTGCCGGCAATCACGCCAGCAGTGCCGGCAACTGCTTGTTCAGCGCGAGCTTTTCCTGCACGGCCGTGCCAGTCAGCGCATAGCCGAGCAGGCTGCCATCGGCACCCCGGCAGAGCACCTTGAGATCACTGCCGCTGCCCTCGGCCTGCCAGTCGCCCTGGCTGCCACGCGGTGGTGGCGACACCACCAGCGGACACGCCGGGGTCTTCACGGTCACCGGCATCGGCCCGTAGCCTACCCGGGTCGGGTTGCCGGCGAGGGTCTGGGCCAGGGCCCGCGCACAGTTCATCAGCGGCAGCACATAGAGCAGGTTGAGGCCGTCGACTTCGGCGCAATCGCCCAGCGCGTAGATGTTGGCATGCGAGCTTTGCAGCAGGCGGTCGACGGCAATCCCGCGGCCGCAGGCCAGCCCGGCCTGTTCCGCCAGCGCCGTGCGCGGGCGCAGGCCGACCGCGGACAGCACCAGGTCGCAAGGCACCCGGGTGCCATCGGAGAGTTCGGCCAGCAAGCCCTCGGCGGCGTGCTCGAGGCTGTTCAGCACCGGCCCGAGGTGGAAGCGCACGCCGAGGCTTTCCAGCCCGGCCTGTACCGCCGCCGCGGCTTCGGCCGGCAGCAGGCCGGGCATTACCTGCTCGCAAGGCGCCACCAGCTCGACCTGGTAGCCGCCAGCGCTGAGGTCATTGGCAAACTCGCAACCGATCAAGCCGGCGCCCAGCACCAGCACGCGCCGCTTGCCGGCGGCGGCCTGGCGAAAGCGCGCATAGTCTTCCAGATCATTGACCGGCAGGATCAGCTCCGGCGCATCGCCGGCCACCGGTACGCGAATCGGCTCCGCGCCCCAGGCCAGCACCAGGTCGCGGTAAGGCACGGCTTCCTCGCCGATCCACAGGCGCTGGTGCCCCGGATCGATCCCCGTGACCCGCGTATGCGTGCGCACCTCGGCATTCAGCTGCTCGGCCATGGCCCCGGCCTGCGCCATGGCCAGCCCGTCGGCATCCTTCTGCTTGCCGAAACCGGTAGACAGCATCGGCTTGGAATAGGAGCGCCCGTCATCGGCGGTGATCAGCAGCAGCGGGGTGCTGCTGTCCAGCTTGCGCCACTCGCGGGCCAGGTTGTAACCCGCCAGGCCGGTGCCGACTATTACCAGTGGTGCGCTCATCGGATGCTCCCGCAGCGGATCAGTTGATGCCGATCATTTCGAAGTCGGTCTTGCTCACGCCGCAGTCCGGGCACAGCCAGTCGGCCGGCACGTCTTCCCAGCGGGTGCCCGGGGCGATGCCCTCGTCCGGCCAGCCCAGGCTTTCGTCATAAATCAGTCCGCAGACCACACATTGCCACTTCTTCATCAACCACTACCTCGATAATCGCGGCATGTCCCTACCGCATGGAGCAACCCGGATGCTGCCCTGGAATACCCGGGGCCAGCTGTTGGCAAAACCGGGGGCACGGCAGGCGTTTTACTGGTCATCCCGCCTGCATGCAAGTGCCGTATGGCGGGGACCGGCATGTTAAGCTCGTCGCCTGTTCCGCCAACAAGCCCGCCACCGTGCCCCACACCGTCCTTGCCCATCCGCCGCACTGGCGCAATGCCGCCCAGCTGCACCCGCTTCCCGCCGTCGCAGAGCGCGACTGGCTGTTCGATCAGGACTCGCTGACCCGTCGTTTGACTGCGCTGAGCGTCAATGGTTTCAGCGTGACCCCGCTGCAGGAAGGCTGGCAGACCCTGCGCCTGGACGAGACGCGCGCGCTCGGCGTGCCGGCCCAGGCGCAAGGCTGGGTGCGCGAAGTGTTCCTGCGCGGCAACGGCCAGCCCTGGGTGTTCGCCCGCAGCGTGGCGGCGCGCAGCGCGCTGGAAGGCTCCGGCCTGGCGCTCGATCAGCTCGGCAGCCGCTCGCTCGGTGAACTGCTGTTCAGCGACCGCGCCTTCCAGCGCGGCGAGTTGCAGGTCACGCGCTACCCGGCCGCCTGGCTGCCGGCCGAAGTGCGCAGCGAACAGCTGTGGGCGCGGCGTTCGTGCTTTCGCCGCGGCGAACTGGCGGTGCTGGTGGCCGAGGTGTTCCTGCCGGCGCTGTGGCTCGCCGCCGCACAACCGCAGGCCGTGCCCCCTCTATAATTCACCACGCACCGCTGTGGAGACCGTGCATGTACCAGAAGCTGCTGCTTTCCCTGAATCGCCTGCACCCGCGCGCCCTGGACTTCGTCCAGCTGATGCGCCTGGACAAGCCGATCGGCATCTACCTGCTGCTCTGGCCCACGCTGTGGGCGCTGTGGATTGCCGGCAAGGGCCAGCCGAGCCTGGGCAACCTGCTGATCTTCGTCCTCGGCGTGATCCTGATGCGCTCGGCCGGCTGCGTGATCAACGACTTCGCCGACCGCAAGATCGACGGCCACGTCAGCCGCACCCGCCAGCGCCCGCTGGCCAGCGGCCGGATCAGCCCGCGCGAGGCACTGCTGCTGTTCGCCGGGCTCTGTGTCCTGAGCTTCGGCCTGGTGCTGCTGACCAATGCCGGCACCGTCTGGCTGTCCTTCGGCGGCGTGGCCCTGGCCGCCTGCTACCCGTTCATGAAGCGCTACACCTACTACCCGCAGGTGGTGCTCGGCGCGGCCTTCTCCTGGGGCATGCCGATGGCCTTCAGCGCCGAGACCGGCAGCCTGCCGGCCGACCTGTGGCTGCTGTACTGCGCCAACCTGCTGTGGACCGTGGCCTACGACACCTACTACGCGATGACCGACCGCGCCGACGACCTCAAGCTCGGGGTGAAATCCACCGCCATCCTGTTCGGCGACGCCGACCGCGCGATCATCGCCATCCTCCAGGGCATGGCCCTGCTGTGCCTGCTGCTGGCCGGCCAGCGCTTCGAGCTGGGCCTCTGCTACCACCTCGGCCTGCTGGTTGCCGCCGCCTGCTTTGCCTGGGAGTTCCACAGCACCCGCAGCCGCAAACCCGAGGCCTGCTTCCGGGCCTTCCTGCACAACCACTGGGCCGGGCTGGCGATCTTTGCCGGCATCGTCGCCGACTACGCCCTGCGCCCGTAGGCTGGGCGGCGGCGCCCTGCGCCTTTGCCGATGCCGGACCGGGTGCCGGGTAGCGCGGCAGGCTCCTGTCGCTCGCCGCCGCTGTCACATCACTGCAATAATTGCGTTATCTAATGCCATCGACACCCCAAGCGGCGAAATTTCGAGGCTGTGCATGACTGGCAAGACAATCCTCATCGTTGACGACGAAGCGCCGATCCGCGAAATGATCGCGGTGGCCCTGGAAATGGCCGGCTACGAATGCCTGGAGGCCGGCAACAGCCAGGAAGCCCTGGCGATCATCGTCGACCGCCATCCCGACCTGCTGCTGCTCGACTGGATGCTGCCCGGCAGCACCGGCATCGAACTGGCGCGCCGGCTCAAGCGCGACGAACTGACGGCGGACATCCCGATCATCATGCTCACCGCCAAGGGCGAAGAGGACAACAAGATCCAGGGCCTGGAAGTCGGCGCCGACGACTACATCACCAAGCCGTTCTCGCCGCGCGAACTGGTCGCCCGCCTCAAGGCGGTGCTGCGCCGCGCCGGCCCCGCCGACAGCGAAGCACTGCTGGAACTCGACGGCCTGCAGCTCGATCCGGTCAGCCACCGGGTGAGCATCGGCGGCCAGCCGGCCGAGATCGGCCCCACCGAATACCGCCTGCTGCAGTTCTTCATGACCCACCAGGAGCGCGCCTACACCCGCGGCCAGTTGCTCGACCAGGTCTGGGGCGGCAATGTCTATGTCGAGGAGCGCACGGTGGACGTGCATATCCGCCGCCTGCGCATCGCGCTGGGCAAGGCCCATGAACATCTGGTGCAGACAGTGCGCGGAACCGGCTATCGTTTCTCCAGCAAATCCTGAACAGGCAGCAGCAGATGAGCGGCAGTTCCACCTCCTTCGCCAGCCCGGGTCGCGCATGAGCAGCGAGCGGGACTGGCGTGGCGCGCTAACCGGCCGCCTGCTGCTGTTGCTCGGCCTGTGCCTGCTGGCCGGCTGGATCAGCGGCCAGTTCGGCTGGGCCGTGGCCATCGGCCTGGGCGGTTACCTGCTGTGGCTCCTGCGCGAACTGCTGCGCCTGCAGCGCTGGCTGCGCGAGGCGCAGAGCGAGGACAGCCCGCCGCCGGACAGCCATGGCCTGATCGGCGAGATCTTCGACAGCATCTATCACCTGCAACGGCGCAACGCGCGCAATCGCGAGCGCCTGCAGGCGGTGATCCAGCGTATCCAGGACTCCACCGCCGCCCTCAACGACGCGGTGATCATGCTCGACAACCGCGGCGGCCTGGAGTGGTGGAACCCGGCGGCGGAAACCCTGCTGGGCCTGCAAGTGGCCAAGGACACCGGCCAGCCGATCACCAACCTGGTGCGCCATCCGGGCTTTGCCGAGTATTTCCGCCGCGGTGACTTCAGCGAGCCGCTGGAACTGACCTCGCCGGTCAACGAGCAGCGCCGCCTGCAGCTGCAGATCACCCGCTACGGCAACCAGGACCATCTGCTGGTGGTACGCGACATCACGCGCATCCACCTGCTCGACCAGATGCGCAAGGATTTCGTCAGCAATGTTTCCCACGAACTGCGCACCCCGCTGACGGTGATCGTCGGCTACCTGGAAACCCTGCTCGACCATACCGACCAGTTCAGCCCGCGCTGGGTGCGCGCCCTGCAGCAGATGCATGGCCAGGCCCAGCGCATGCAGAACCTGCTGAACGACCTGCTGCTGCTGGCGCGCCTGGAATCCACCGGGCACCCCGCGGAAGTGCAGGCGGTAGCGCTCGAGCCGCTGCTGCAGCTGATCCTCAACGACGCCCGCGCACTGTCTGCCGGGCAGCACACGATCAGCCTGGAGGTCGACGGCGATGCGCGCCTGCTCGGGTCCGAGGCGGAGCTGCACAGTGCCTTCTCCAACCTGGTGTTCAACGCGGTGAAGTACACCCCGGCGCAGGGGCGCATCGCCATCCGCTGGTGGAGCGATGCGCTGGGCGGGCATCTGGCCGTCGCGGACAGCGGCATCGGCATCGAGGCCCGCCACCTGCCGCGCCTGGCCGAACGCTTCTACCGGGTCGATGCCAGCCGCTCGAGCAGCACCGGCGGCACCGGCCTCGGCCTGGCGATCGTCAAGCATGTGCTGCTGCGCCACGACGCCCGCCTGGAAATCACCAGCCGGCCCGGACAGGGCAGTACCTTCATCTGCCACTTCGCCCCCGCGGCCCTGGCCAGCAGCACTCTTGCGCCCACGCCCCAGCGGGGAGAGGGCCAGGGCGAGGGAGTAGCTTATTGATCGAGCCCCTGAATAACAGTACCGCCTGCAGGAGCACCTGTCCTTTGTAGGAGCGCCGCCCCCGGCGCGAGCTTTTGCAGCCCCCTCGCCGCGTGTGCGCCGCAGCAAGTTCAGGGCCGCATCAATAGGTAACACCCCCCTATACTTGGCCAATGAAACCCCGGGCAACTTGCAAACCAGCCCCGGCACCGGCACCCTTGAGTACTCTTTGGCCAGCCTGACCCCCTAATGGACCCTTCCCCCGGCTTTACCGCTGCCAGTTATTTTGCCGATCTCGGCCTGATTTTCTTCGCCCTCCTGCTGGTGTTGCTCAACGGTTTCTTCGTTGCCGCCGAGTTCGCCATGGTCAAGCTGCGCGGCACCCGTGTCGAAGCGATTGCCGATCAGCATGGCTGGCGCGGGCACATCCTGCGCACCGTGCACAACCAGCTGGACGCCTACCTCTCGGCCTGCCAGCTGGGCATCACCCTGGCCTCACTGGGCCTGGGCTGGGTCGGTGAACCGGCGTTTGCCCACCTGCTGGAACCGCTGTTCGCCTGGCTCGGCATCGACTCACCCAAGCTGTTGCACGGCATGGCCTTCTTCACGGCCTTCTTCATCATTTCCTACCTGCATATCGTGGTCGGCGAACTGGCCCCCAAGTCCTGGGCCATCCGCAAACCGGAACTGCTCTCGCTGTGGACCGCCGCACCGCTGTATGCCTTCTACTGGCTGATGTACCCGGCCATCTACCTGCTCAATGCCAGCGCCAATGCCATCCTGCGCTTTGCCGGGCAGGGCGAGCCGGGACCACACCACGAACACCACTACAGCCGCGACGAACTCAAGCTGATCCTGCACTCCAGCCGCGCCAGCGACCCCAGCGACCAGGACATGCGCGTGCTGGCTTCGGCGGTCGAGCTGGGTGAACTGGAAGTCGCCGACTGGGCCAACTCGCGCGAGGACCTGGTCTACCTGCCGCACGATGCGCCGCTGCACGAGGTGTTCAGCGTGTTCCGCCGGCACAAGTACAGCCGCTACCCGGTGCTCGACGAGCGCAGCGGCGAGTTCACCGGTGTGCTGCACATCAAGGACCTGCTGCTGCAACTGTCGCTGCTGGAAATGCTGCCCTCGGCCTTCTGCCTCGGCGACCTGCTGCACCCGATCGAGCGGGTTTCCCGGCACATGCCGCTGTCCAGCCTGCTCGAGCAGTTCCGCCAGGGCGGCTCGCACTTCGCCCTGGTCGAGGAGGCGGACCACAAGGTGATCGGCTTCCTGACCATGGAAGACGTGCTGGAGGCGCTGGTCGGCGACATCCAGGACGAACACCACAAGGCCGAGCGCGGCATCCTCGCCTACCAGCCGGGCAAGCTGCTGGTGCGCGGCGACACCCCGCTGTTCAAGGTCGAGCGCCTGCTCGGCATCGACCTCGACCATGTCCAGGCCGACACCCTCGCCGGGCTGATCTACGAGGCACTGAACCGCGTCCCCGAGGAAGAGGAAGTGCTGGAAGCCGAAGGCCTGCGCATCATCGTGAAGAAGATGAAGGGCCCGAAGATCCTGCTGGCCAAGGTGCTCAGGCTGGATTGAAGTAATGGGATCGGAAGGGGCGACTTACGGCCGGAAGCTGATGGTGGACACGGTGCCAACGGTTCCGTACCGTGCAAAAAGTCATGTCGCTTTTCCCCCTCGCCAATGTCGCACTTGCCAGCTCGACTCTCCGCAAGATCAAGGAGTTACACATGAAAATGGAACGTTATCCGACATTCTGCGGGATGTTATCCGACGTTAATGTCGTCTAATAATAGTTATGCACTGCAGGAAATTCGCATGGAACGCAGCCAAAATTTGCAAAAGTTCCTCAACGGCCTGAAATATGACTTGCCATCATTCGAGGAAGCAGATTTTACGGATATAAACTGGTGCAATCATGAGGGCGAAAACGCCCTACATATCGCCGTTATAAGAAACGAACTATCTCTGGCTAAAGAGCTAATTGACCTTGGCATTGAAATCAATGCCCGCGGTGACCTCGGTCATACACCTTTGCACGAAGCTGCCTCGATGTGCGATCTCTCAATGGTAAAACTGCTTGTTGAATCTGGTGCAGATCTGCATGCACTCACTGAGGGAAACCCTCCATTCACGCTTGCTCGTTTCTCGAAAAAAGATGACATCTGCAATTACCTAGGCGCAGAGATGAACAAGGTGCAACAGAAAGACCCGACTGCTTGGGCTAAAGCACAAATAAGCTATCTCAAGAGAGAAATAGCTAGAATAGAAAAGCAATATGGCGTGGCAAGCGCATAACAATGCGCTCAACTGTCGCTCACTCCGTTCGCTGGACGTCCAAAAGCTGCGCTTTTTGCCGCCCGTTAGCTTAATCGTTAGGCACTTCAAATGAGCCACGGAAGACTCCCAGCTATTGCAATCCTCACTACAGCACTTCTGCCGCTGTCTCTTTTTCTCGCATCACTCTTTTTAGCCTGGAGTGCAACTACCCAGGCCACAGACTCAAACAGCAGCCAATTCTTTCGCATCTGCTCCACAACAGGAACAGCAGAATGCACCACATTTACATGGCTGCACCTCATCGTATTTGGCATAGTCTGTCTAAGCGCAGCAGGTTTGCTAGTGGCAATAGGAGTCAAAAAATTGAGGTCTACCAGTGCCTAACAATGCGCTCAAAGCGCTCACTTCGTTCGCTGGGACCGGCGAAGCCGGCCCCTTAGCTTAATCGTTAGGCTATTTAGTCATGACCGAAGAATTCCCACCAGAAGTAAGAGAGCGCTTTGATCGGTTTGACGCACACTTGCCAGCAATAGACGACCCAATCTTGGTGGTTCTTAAAGGGCACCTTCTGGCCGAAGAAATCCTTGAGAACCTAATCAAGGCAAAATGCCGCAAACCAGAAACCCTTGATAATGTTGAAATTGGATTCTTTCTTAAAGCCAAACTTGCACGCGCGCTAGTTGGAGATACTCATTCTAACGGGCTAATTTTCCCCACCTCCGTATGGGACATGCTCGAAGCTTTAAACTCCTTAAGAAATGAACTTGCTCATGCATTAGAACCAAAAAAATTAGATGCAAAAATCCAAAGATTTCTTGCGCACTCTCCGCCATCCACCAAAAAGCTCACAGACAAGAAAAAAATAAATGAGGCACTATATTTTGCTGTTGTTGGCACACTCTCATATTTAGCCTGCTTTGAAACAATAGCCCTAACTGGAAAAATTCCGCCACGAATACCATAAACAGCCTAACAACTGGTTCAAGCCGTTCGCTTCGCTCACTCGGGACCGCGTTCCGCGGCCCCTTAACCAAACGTTAGGGTTCAAGGAGGATAACCATTGTCCGACAAACAGAGAAAATCACCACTAGCCCAAGCATGGAATATATTTTCGGCTATTGGTGGTGCTATAGGTACCGCCGGAATAATAGATGACCTTAAGCATTGGTCTGGCTTTATACAGAATATAATCAGCAACTATAGCAGTATAGTGCACCCTATCATCGCGCCACTTACTGACTTGTTAGGTTTTCCAGCATGGTTTAATGACTATGTATTTGTTGGGATAATGGTGGCAAGTGCGCGAGTAAGATCAATTTACAACAATATGCATGGCCAATGGTTGTTCGATACATCGAAGTATAAATGGTACTCGTTTTGGGCGCCGAATCGCGTTGCCGCTTACTTTCTATCAATAATTATGGTCGTTTTTTGGCCACTAGTACTAATAAGCTTTTTGCCTCCAAAAATACTGGGCGTCGAAGAGAAGGCTCGTGACTTTCAGAACAATGTTTGGAAGGATCAATTTCAATGGCTTCTAGTATATTCGTTGATATTTATATCTCTATTCATAGCCAATGAAAGCCTAAAGTTAATAGCTCCAGATATTTCATAATGCCCCCTAACAAGGCGCTCACTGGGACTGCGTTCCGCAGCCCCTTAGCTTAATCGTTAGGTGCCGGGAAAGTTTAGTAGAACGGAGAGCAGAAGATGAGCAGGGATTGGGAATCTGTTTTCAGTACATGGGCGCAGGGGCCAAGCGCTACGGAGCAAGAGCGTTCGGAAAATGCCGAGCGCCAGATACGGGCTGCAATTTCGGCAAGTGAGAAACTCAAGAACAGAGACATTCGCGTATTCACGCAGGGCTCATATAGAAATCGCGTCAATGTCAGGAGAAATAGTGACGTAGATATTGGCGTATTGTGCTTTGACACCTACTTTCCTGAGTATCCAGACGACAATGTTAAGGCGAATCTCTCTGAGAGTTTTGTTCCGGCTACATACACGTATCAAACCTTTAAGAACGAGCTCGAAGTAGCGTTAGTGTCGAAATTTGGTCGCCCGGCAGTAACGCGAGGGAAGAAGGCTTTTGACATCAAGGCAAATACTTACAGGGTGGAGGCTGATGTTGCAGCATTCTTCGAGCACCGTAGATATACATCGGTCTCAAGTTATCTGTCTGGAGTAGAAATGATTCCAGATGATTTTAATCCGGCACGGATACGAAACTGGCCAGAGCAACACTATGAGAATGGTGTTCAGAAAAATAATGAAACGACCAGAACGTATAAGCGAGTAGTAAGAATCCTCAAGACGCTCTCTAACGAGATGGCTGACGCAGGGGTCGCGTCGGCAAAAAATACACCCAGCTTCCTCATTGAATGTTTGGCATTCAATGCGCCAAATTCCGCCTTTGGCTATTCGAGTTACAAGTCGGTCGTTAGAGAAGTCTTGGCAAATCTCTTCAATGACACAATGGATGATAAGAAATGCTCTGAGTGGGGAGAGGTCAGTGAGCTGAAATATTTGTTTCGGGGCTCACAGCCATGGACAAGAGCAACGGCGCATCAATTTCTCAATGATGCATGGAACTACATAGGGTATGAATAATGCTAACTAGACTTCATATTTCCTCATTTATTGGGCTAACAATTCTTGTTTGGTTGGTTGCCTTGTGGGTGCAAGGAATCTCTGTTCTGTCGGCAGATTTTCTAAAACCTTTTGGCTTGGTTGTTGGTGCAATATCTATCATCGTTACGGTATTCAATAAATATCTTTGGGCTCAGCCCTGGCTGCGAGGGTGGTATGTAAAGCGTCCAGATTTGAGGGGAACTTGGGAGGTGGAGTTGCTCAGTAGTTGGGTCAATCCAGACACAGGGCAGCCGATTCCCCCCATTAAGGCCTATGCCGTTATACGGCAGTCGCTCACATCACTTAGTTTTCGGCTAATGACCAAAGAGTCTAGATCTGTCCTGATTGCTCATAGCATCGAGCCACAAGAAGATGACGAGCTTTATAAGTTAGTTGGGGTTTATCGCAACGAGCCAAAAATTGAACTTCAGGGCGTCCGTAGTGAAATGCACCATGGATCATTCGCGCTAGAAATTCACGGGACGCCTGTTTACGAATTGCAAGGTCACTACTGGACCGACAGAGGCACGAAGGGAAGCATGCGTCTCTTCAAGAATGATAAGAAATGCTATGACACCTATGAGCAGGCAAGTAATCAGCACGGTACCCAACAATTCGCTGCAGGCCGACGTCCCTGACGGGCCGCGGCCTGAGCTCAGACGTTAGCTACATTGCTATATCCCGCGCTGAAAAAATCAAATATTTTTGCGCAATGATCTTGCAAGGAAAAACATGTCAAGTAGATGCAGCAATTGTGGACTTCCAACCGAATCTGGAAAATGTTGTTTTTTCAGTGCGCCGGAGGAAAATTTCAAAGAAGACCTAAAAGCCAACTACTTTAAGGCTGCTGGCGAATTCGCATCCGCAAAAGGACTTTCTAACTTTGTTTGGCGTCAACTTTTAAATGCAAAGCATAGTGAAAATAAGGCATGGTCTGAAAAACAGTACGCAATATCAAATATCGCACCTAGTTACGCTAAAAAATATGACTCAATAATTTCCGAAAAAAATAAAGAAATCGAATACCAAAAAAACCTAATAACAAAATTACAGCATATGCTCCTAAACTCTGAGCCACCTGCAACAAACACTGAAAAAACACACACCACTTCAGGTTGTACTATTTGCGGTTCAAAAATCGGATGCTATTGCAAATAATGCAGCTAACAAGGCGCTCACTGGGACGACGTACCGCCGCCCCTTAGCTTAATCGTTGGGCATCTGAATGATCTTATCCATGCTTCGTTACGCCGCCCTTCTATTCGCCAGCGTCCTATTGCCTGGTTGCGCATGGTACGTCTACGACGCCACAAACAGACCGGTCGCATCAAGCATCGTCGGCAGGTGTTTTGCGCTGCGCGAGAATGCGATCCTTTCGGGGTACGCCGGCTACTCCCTTGTACACATGCTTAACCTGGTCGGTGCCAACGAATGCACCCCACAAGAGGTTGCGCCCACGACCAAAGACGAGGAGCGCTACAAGTTCAGCGGTATGCGGTATCCCAAGTGTATCTGGGTCCCGGTCGCGAATGTCGCGAAGGACACGATGTTCAGAGTCACGGCGGTCACGGAAGACCCCCGGGGAGGGCAATGGACCAAAGGAGGGATCGTGCGATGCTGGAAGGTGGACATCACGTTCATCAGCGGTCCGCACGCTGGCATTCGGACTGGTATACCTGCGTGCCGCTTCGATTTTCCCGAATCTGAGCTATGGGTCCGGATGAAATCGGGGCACGAGTACGTCGAGCCGTTAGAGCTTTCCGACGGCGTCGCAAGACCCTGCGCGGAATAGCGGAAGTGATGCCCAACATTCGGCTGCAGCGGACGCGCGGAACGGTGGGGTCCTGCTTCACTTGCGCAGTTGCCGCGCGCCGCTGAGCCGAGGCGTTAGCTCTCTTATGAAGAATTCCGAGTATTTCAGAACAGATACCGAGCATGACGCCGCGTTCTCCTTGGTCGCCGCATCTGACTTCTTGGCTCTCGCCGACAAGAAACCGCACTACTGGAGATGGGTTGTGCTGGCAGTGCACTCGGCTGTGCAAGGCTCGCTCGCTCTAGCCCTAACAAACGGAAATATCTTGCACGTACAAAAGCCGAGTGTTTTAAGCCGCTTGCTCGCTGCACTTGAAAGTAAAGGTCAGAATCTAAACTTTCCCAACCCACATATGGACAACTTTCTGCGCCTCTACGCAAAGGCAAAGCAGGTTGATTTCCTCCGCAGCGGCGCAACCCCGCTGCCGGCAGACGAGCGACACGAAAGAGCACTGATGTCGCTTGATGAGATGCGAGACGAGTTCGCCCACTTCAACTCCAAGTCATGGAGCATTGAGATTGCTCACATCGCCGAAACTGTGGCAGTTGCATGCGAGGTGATCGAGCACGTTTTTAGGAGTGGCGCCGCCCTATGGCACAGCGATGAATTAGAAGCAGAGGCCTCTCGCGCTCTTGAGTCATTAAAAGCGGCTCTGTCGGGCGAGAGCTAAAAAACTAAAGGGGTCGGAGTGATTTATTTATATTCACTCCGACCCCTTTATGGACCGAGCTGCTGGAGCGCGGCGACACCCCACTGTTCAAGGTCGCGCGCCTGCTCGGCATCGACCTCGACCTTGTCCAGGCCGACACCCTCGCCGGGCTAATCTACGAGGCGCTGAACCGCGTTCCCGAGGAAGAGGAAGTGCTGGAAGCCGAAGGCCTGCGCATCATCGTGAAGAAGATGAAAGGCCCGAAGATCCTGCTGGCCAAGGTGCTCAGGCTGGATTGAAGCCACGGCGCCGGATTGCCCGGCCGTGACCGGTTGCCGGAAGCGGCCGCCGCGGGCCCGGCAGCACCCCTGAAGCGGCCATTCCAGAGCGGCCCGGCGCACTTCAAATAGCCACCTCCGGCAGCCCGCAGCACCTATACTGAGGCCGTCAGGTTGACTGTCGCGCGCAGGGGTTGGCTCAACTCCGTCTCTGCTTCCTGGCCATGGTTGGGTGACTGTTTTTCGACGGAGGCAAGCGCGTGCCGCGACTACTACAACGATTGCTTGCAGGCAGTGTCCAGGTTGGTCGCATCGGCCAGGGCCGGCCGGCCGCCGCTGGCGTGCTGCTGCTGGCCTTGCTGGGGCTGGGCGTGGCCGACCTGGCGCCGCTCCGGTCGGCACGCCTGGCCCTGTTCGACCACTACCAGCGCATGGCCCCACGGCAGGTGCAGGCGCAGCCGGTGGCAATCATCGAAATCGATGAAGCGACCCTCGGCGCACTGGGCCAATGGCCATGGCCGCGCAATTACCTGGCGGCGCTGATCGATGCGATTGCCGCGCACCAGCCCGCGGCCATCGGTCTCGACATCATCATGCCCGAGGCCGACCATGCCTCGCCGCAGGCGGTCGCCGAGTCGCGCCCGGATCTTCCCGAGCCGGTGCTGCAAGTCCTGCTCGATGCCGCCTCCAATGACCGCCTGCTGAGCAATAGCCTGGCCAGCGCACCGACCGTCCTCGGCGCTGCCGGGTTTTCCTTTCGCACCTCGGCCACCCTCGACGGATTGCGCACCCGGGTGCTGAACACGCCGGGCGAGAATCCGCTGCCCTGGCTGAAGAACTACCCCTATGTGCTGGCCAGCCTGCCGGAGTTCCAGGCCGCCGCGCGCGGCCAGGCCCTGATTTCCAGCGACCCGGAAGACGGCATCGTGCGGCGCATGGCGCTGCTGGCGGCGATCAACCACTCGGTGACCCCGGGCCTTTCCCTGGAAATGCTGCGCGTGGCCAGCGCCACCCCGCACCTTGTGGTGGAGAGCGGCCAACATGGCGTCGAGGCGGTGCGCGTCGGTGCCACGCGCATTCCGCTGCAAGCGGATGGCGAGGCCTGGGTGCACTTCGACCAGGGTTCGCGGCAGCGCTACATTTCCGCGCTCAGCCTGCTCAAGGGCGAGGTGGCCGGGCCGCGCATTGCCGGCAAGCTGGTGCTGGTCGGCCTGACCGGCCTGGGCCTGCAGGACATGATCACCACCCCGCTGGGTGACCGCCGCCCCGGCGTCGAAGCCCACGCACAACTGCTGGAAAGTTTCGCCGATGGTCACTTCCTGCGCCGGCCCTGGTGGATGCAGGGCGCCGAGCTGGGCCTTCTGCTGGGCGCCGGTGCAATGCTGATCGCCCTGTTGCCCGGCCAGCGCCGGCACCGCCAGCACCCGCCGCCGGGCGCCGGCAATGCGGCCCAGGCCGCAGCCGCAGCTGGCGTGGAAAAGCGCAAGCGCAGGCGCTCCAGTAGCCCTGTCCGCCCGCAACGCTTTGTCCTGGTCACGCTGTTGCTGGCGCTCCTGCTGTGGGGCAGCGGGCTCGCCCTGTTTCGCTGGAGCGGCCTGCTGTTCGATGGGCTGAACCTGTTTTTCGGGCTCGCCGCCGTGCTCGCCAGCCTGTTCTTCAGTGCCCTCATCGAGTATGAACAGCAACGCAAGGAAGCCGAAAGCGCCTTGCAGGAACAACGCCTCAAGGGCGCCAAGCTGGCCGGCGAACTGGAGGCGGCCCGACGCATCCAGCTGGGTACGCTGCCCGTGGCCAGCGAGCTGTTCGGGCAGGAAGCCCGCTTCCAGATCGAAGCCGTGCTGGAGCCGGCGCGGCAGGTGGGCGGGGACCTCTACGACTTCTTCATGCTCGATGAGCAGCGCCTGTTCTTCATGATCGGCGACGTGTCCGGCAAAGGCCTGCCGGCCAGCCTGTTCATGCTGGTGACCAAGGCCCTGACCAAAAGCACCGCCCTGCGCAGCAGCGCCGGCATTGGCAGCATCATCAACCAGACCAACCAGGAAATGGCCCGGGAAAACCCGGAGACGCTGTTCGTCACCGCGGTGGCCGGCATCCTCGACGTGCACAGCGGCAGCCTCGAACTGGTCAATGCCGGACACGACACGCCCTGGCTGATCGACCCCCGGGGCGGGGTGCGCAGCATCAGCGGCGCCGGCGGGCCGCCCCTGGGAATCATGGAAGACTTCGACTATCCGGTCATCCATCTGCAGCTCGCCATGGGCGAGACCCTGCTGCTGTTCACCGACGGCATTACCGAGGCGATGGACCGCGACAACCAGCTGTACGGGCTGGAGCGGGTCACCACCCTGCTGCAACGCGAGAACCGCAGCAATGCGCCGGACAGCCTGGCCGCCGCGCTGCGTGAAGATGTGCGCCGCTTTGTCGGCGACACCGAAGCCTCCGACGACCTGACCCTGCTGCTCGTCAACTGGAAGGGGACGGGCCTCTGCCCGGCCTAGCGGTCGGCCTGGCCGCGCCGGACAGCCGGCTTCGGCGCCAGCCTGCGCCGGCCTGGCTGGCGCCAGCCAGTCACTCGGTGCGCCAGCGTACGGCGAAGGTCAGCTGGTTGCGGCCCTCGCTGTAGCGATAGCTCAGGGCATCGGCAAAGGTGCGCATCATCGACACACCCAGGCCGCCAGGTTCGGCTTCGGCCAGCGACTGCGGGCGCGTCCTGGACGGCAGCCCCAGCGGATCGCAGGCAGTCCCCTCGTCGGATACGGTGATGGCGGCCTCCCGGCTGGCGGCAGCCTGGCGCACGGCAAAATCCAGCCGGATTGGCGCCGCCCGCGCGGCGCTGCCGCCGTGCTCCAGCACATTGGCCAAGGCTTCGTTGAGGCAGATATCCAGGCAGTTGAGTTGTTCTGCGGGCACGCCAAACTCCTCGCCTACGCTGGATACCCAGCATGCGGCGTTACGGATTTCAGCGGCAACCGCCTGGATGGTGAAGGTGGCAACAGCTTCAGCCACAGCGGCTCCTCGCGTGCGGTTCAGGCCAGCGCAGCCTTGTCGGCGTCGTCCAGGTCCTTGAACATGGGCAACAGCTGGTTGATGTTGGTGGTCTCCAGGATCCGCGCGATCAGGCCGTTGTCACCGACAAACAGCACCATGCGCCCGCCGCGGCGCTGCAGGTTCTTGGCATTGCTGATCAGCTCGCGGATGCCCATCGACGCCAGGAAGGTGACCGCCGTCAGGTCCACCACCACCCGGCGTTTCTCGCTGCAGGCCAGCTCGGCAAAGCGTGCCGAAATCTCGTCGATGCCCTGAATATCCAGGCGATTGGCCAGGAATACCCGGCGCAGGCTTGAGTCAACATCATGGTAATCAATGGTCATGGTCATTCAGCCAGAGTGAAGTGAGTCGAGCCAGCGGCTCGGCATGGGACAGCCGCTACTGCTCCGCCACGGCGTGCCGGACAGGCGACGGCCATTTACAGCATGGCCTTGAGATAACTGGAGCCCATGTTCATGCAGTCGAACACATGCAGCCCCAATTCATTGGCCAGATCGACACAGACTTCGATCCCGCGGCAGCTGTTGCCCCGCGCATCCAGCCGCGGCGAGTAGGTGGCGAAGCCGAGCTGGCGGTTGACCACGCTCATGACGCCACCACTGACCCCGCTTTTGGCCGGCACCCCCACCTTGTAGGCCCACTCGCCGGAATAGTCGTAGAGGCCGCAGGTGAACATGATCGAGAGCATGTCCTTGACCCGGTCGATGTCGTACACATCGACCCCGGTAAACGGATTCTTGCCCAGGTTGGACAGCGTGGCGCCCATCACGGCCAGGTCGCGGGTATTGACCAGGATCGAGCATTGCTTGAAGTACAGGTCCAGGGCCTGCTCGACCTTTTCCTCGACCATGCCGAAGTTGAGCAGCAGGTGGGCAATGGCCCGATTGCGGTGGCCGGTGCGCTTTTCCGACTGATAGACCGCCTCGTCCACGCTCAGCGGATGCCCGGCAGCCGCGCTGAACCTGGCCAGCAGCTGCTCCAGGGCCTCGTCGCCGTAGTGTTCGTAGAGCAGGGCGCTGACCGTGATGGCCCCGGCATTGATCATCGGGTTGAACGGCCGGTGCGAGTCCTTCTCCAGCTGGATGGAGTTGAACACATCGCCACTCGGCTCAACGCCCACCCGCGCCGAGACCTTCGCGTGGCCGTGCAGCTCGATGGCCATGCCGTAGGTGAAGGGCTTGGAGATCGACTGGATGGTGAACGGCCGGGTGGAGTCACCCGCTTCGAAGATCTGCCCGTCTGCCGTCGCCAGGCTGATGCCGAAATCATTCGGGTTGGCCTTGCCGAGCTCCGGAATATAGCTGGCAACCTCGCCAGCATTGTGCGGCAGGTGTTTGGCGTACATCTGATCAATAAGCGGCTGAAGCCAATCATTCTTCATGTTATGCCCACGCAGCAGGTCTGACTGTCAGTGAAAACCGCATGTTCCCGGGCCCGGCGCAACGCCACGCAGGCAACCGGGCAAGCTGGAAAACACGCCACTTTGCGCACTCCTTTTGTGCGCCACGCTCCCTTACCGTGCGTGCCGGTCCGCGCCGGTTCAGCGCAGATTGATTTCCACGCGGCGGTTCTTCGCCTCGGCGACCCCGTCGGCGCTCGGCACCAGCGGCTCGCGCTCACCCACCCCGACCACACTGAAATGCTGGTCAGACACGCCTTCAGCCACCAGCAGATTGCGCATGGCTTCGGCACGTTGCAGCGAAAGGGCATCGTTGTAGGCGTCATCGCCAACGCTGTCGGTATGACCGATCGCGGTGATTTCCGGCACCGCGCGCGCCTGCAGGTCCGCCTGCAAGCGCTGCAGGGTGAGCCTGGAGTCGGCCGTCAGCTGCACCTCGCCACTGACAAAATACAGCTCGTACGACGCCGGGCGTTGCGGTTGCGCAGCCAGGGCCTCGGCATAGGTCGCATTGACCGTCGCGGCGCCTTGCTCGGTCGCCAGCAGCTGCCCGTCGTCCAGCAGCACCGCAGCCGCATACGGCCGGTCCAGCAGCTGTTCGCCGGCGGCGGTTTTCACCAGCAGGGCGCTGGGGCTGCCGTCGCGGTTGGGCAACAGCACGATCTGCTCGGTCGCCGCCGGTGGCACGGCCTGGGGCGCACAGCCATTGGGCTGCACCGCGCTGCCGGTCGGGGTGTCGGCGCATTGATCGCGCCGATCGAAGACGCCATCGCCATCCTGGTCGCCGTCCTGGGCGTAGCAAATCAGGCCCAGCACCGTGCACAACGGCCAGTTGCCCTGATTCAGCCAGGCATTGCCCTCGCTGCGGGTGCTGCTGCAACCGGCCAGTGCCGCGCAGGCCAACAGCAGCGCGGCAGCCCCCCGGTAATCGCTAATTCTCGTGCTGAACAGGGGCATGGCAGACCTCATGGAAAGCTTCCGGACGGATGGGTGCTGGCAACTGCCAGCGCTACTGCGGCTTGGCCTGGATGACGAATTCGGTGCCGCGCACCCCGAGAATCGCTGTCGGGGTCCGGTAGGTCACCGCTTGCGGGGAAGCCTTCGACAACTTGCCGGAGACCACGGCCAGGGTGCCGCGCTTGAGCGAACTGTCCAGCTCGCCTTGACTGGTGGTGCTGTCAAAGACGAAGCGATTGATCGCCAGGGTCGATTGCGGGCCGGCCGAGAGCAGGGTGCCGTCCTGCAGGGTGATGCCGACCGCGCTATCCGCGCCGGTCACGATCACATCGGCCACCAGCACCGGGCTGCCGGCTTGCGCCTGCAGCGTCTGCCCGGCCCGCTGGATCGACACGGCCCCCTTGGTCGACTTGACCATTCCCGCAGCACCGGTTTCCGCAGCAAGGAGTGTGGGGACAAAGAGTGCAAGGCAGAGAACCGCACCCACTCCGCAGGCTGTAAGGCGCATGGCAAATCTCCCGTCTGAAAGCTGACCGGATATTCACAGCAATAAGCATGCCTTAACCCGGATAATCCTGCGGGAGGAGCGGGCGGATACCGCCCGGATCAAACCGGCTCGACAGGGATTGGCAGCGCGGGTTGCAGGACAGGGAGCGGGCAGCAAAGACTGTGGACATGCCCGCCCGGGGTTGGCGCATGGCATGTGCAGTCGGGGGCAATGATCGCTTTCGCGAATCAATCGGAATACCCTCCGACCCCATTAACGACCCCCCACTAACGTTTTCCGCTTGCCGGGCAGGTAACCGGCAGTATTCAATTCGCGGGCGGGCCCGGCAGGCACAGCTGGTGCATGCCCCAGGTTTTTGCCACCATCACGGAGCCTTGTATGCAAGCCTTGTTCAACCCCCTGCAGGTGGGCGCGCTGCTGCTGCCCAACCGTATCCTGATGGCCCCCCTGACGCGCACCCGCGCCGAAGCCGGGCATGTCCCCGGCGAGCTGATGGCCGAGCATTACGCACAGCGCGCCTCTGCCGGTTTGCTGATCGCCGAAGCGACCATGGTCATGCCGGGCAACTCGGCATTCAACACCGAGCCGGGCATTTATTCTGCCGAACAGATTGCCGGCTGGAAGAAAACCACCGATGCCGTGCATGCCGCCGGCGGGCGCATCTTTTTGCAGCTCTGGCACGGTGGGAGGGCCTGTCACCCACTGCTCAACGAGGGTGCCGAGCCGGTCGGACCCAGCGCCATTGCCATCACCAACGACGAACTGCATACCCCCTCAGGCAAGGTGCCGTATGTGCTGCCGCGGGTGCTGCGCGATGACGAATTGCCGGGAATTGTCGCCGGCTTCAGGCAGGCGGCGGTGAATGCCAAGGCCGCCGGTTTTGATGGCGTCGAAGTGCACGGGGCCAACGGTTACCTGCTCGATGAGTTTCTGCGTGACGGCAGCAACAAGCGCAGCGGTCCTTACGGCGGACCACTGGAGAACCGTGCGCGCCTGCTGCTGGAAGTCATTGAGGCGGTGAGCGCGGTGTATGGCAGCGACCGGGTTGGCGTGCGCATCTCGCCGCTGAACAGCTTCAACAGCATGCAGGACAGTGATCCGCTCGGGCTGACCGCCTGGCTGGCAGAGCGCCTGAATGATTTCCGGCTGGCCTATCTGCACGTCATGCGCGCCGACTTTTTGGGCCAGCAAAGCGGTGATGTGATGACCCCGGCGCGGGCACATTTCAAGGGCGTGCTGATCGGCAACATGGGTTACAGCCCTGCCGAAGCTGCAGAGGCGATTGCTGCCGGCAAACTGGATGCAGTGGCCTTTGGCGCCACCTACCTGGCCAACCCCGATTTGCCCGAACGCATCCGTGCCAGTGCCGCCCTCAACGCGCCTGATCCGGCCACCTTCTACACCCCGGGAGCAGCGGGCTACAACGACTACCCGAGGATGGTCGAGGGCAGCGCGGCCTAGCCAAAAGGAGCCAAAAGGGGGCGGAGTGATTTATTGTCTTCGCCTCTTTTGCCTGTCCCTTGCCAGGGCGGGTTGCCCCCGCCCTGCACCGCATTTTCATTCACGCCAGGCGCTTTGTTAGCCCCTTTGCCAGTTCGCCAGAGCGCCAGGTTTGCTGCAGGGCGCAGCGTTAACCGCGCCTGCCCCTCCGCGGGACTGCAGCAGGCGTTATCTGCATTTCTTCACGGCAGACTCGAGTCAACTTCGCCTTCTTCAGTCTTTTCGACGGGTGTAGCGAGTACCTTGTCAATTCGCTTGCCATCCATGTCGGCCACCTCAAACATCCAGCCGTCCCACTGTACGCGGTCGGTGGTTGCGGGAACCCGTCCCAAGAGCAACATGATCATGCCGGACACCGTGTGAAAGCGCCCTTTGTCCTCCTCGGGAACGGTCTTGAGCGCCAGACGATCCTTCATCTCGGGGATGGGGATGGCGCCATCGAGCAGCCAAGAACCATCGTGCCTTTGCACCGCCCAGGAGTCCTCCGCATTGTTGGGGGTGAACTCGCCGGTCACGGCTTCGAGGACGTCTTGCAGGGTGACGATCCCCTCTACTTCGCCGTATTCATCGATCACGAATGCCATCTGCATGCCGCTGGCGCGGAACTGCTCCAGCAACTCCATGCCGGTGAGGGTTTCCGGCACGTACACACAGGGGTGCAATTGCACGGTGAAGTCGGGTCTTTCCCCTTTGGCCAGGCAAGCAAAAGCCTGTTTGGCGTGGACCACGCCGAGCAAGTTGTTTAGCCCGCCATCACAGACCGGAAAGCGGGAGTGCTCCGACTCGATCATCATCTGGATGTTTTCTTCCGGCGTCTTGCGTACGTCGACATACACAAGGGCCGAGCGCGGGATCATCAGCGAGCCAAGCTGGCGGTCGTCCAGGCGGAACACGTTGCGCACCATCTCGTGCTGATGCTGCTCGATGACGCCGGACTCCGAACCCTCTTCGAGCATGGCGTGGATCTCTTCCTCGGTTACCCCGGAATTGCTGACCAGGCGTACGCCCATGATGCGCAGGATCGCGTGGGTCGACCAGGACAGCAGCAACACAAACGGGCGGGTCAGGAAGGCCAGGGTCACCATCGGTCTCGCCACCAGGCGGGCAATGGCTTCAGGGTTGAGTTGGCCGATGCGCTTGGGCACCAGTTCGCCGATCACGATGGACACGTAGGTGATTACGATCACCACCCCTGCAGTAGCGCCGATGCTGGCTGTGGCACTCGCCACACCAAATGTCTGCAGCCAGGTGGCTAGCGGCGCGGCGAGTACGGCCTCGCCGACGATGCCATTGAGGATGCCAATGGAGGTGATGCCGATCTGGATGGTCGAGAGGAATTTGGTCGGATCCTCGCCAAGCTTCAACGCCACGGCGGAGGCGGAATCGCCATCGGCAGCCAGCTTCATCAAGCGAGCCTTTCTGGCAGCGACAAGGGCTATTTCCGACATGGCCAACAGGCCATTGAGGACAATCAGAAAAGCCAATGCAAAAAGTTCCACGCTTGTTCTCCTGGCGCGTCTTCGGCGCACTAAACATTTATTCGAGCAGACCGATTACGGCGTCAATCGCCTTTGCCGTGCAATGCGCTCAAGCGCTGCGAGGCTAGCGTCTTGCCCGTCCAAAGCCAACATGAAAACCGGGGCGGCATTGCCGGCGCGCGGTTGCCCATCGGCTCGATGGGCCTTGAGCAGCTCAAGCACCCGCTGTTTCTTGGGGGCGAAGCACGGCGGGAGCCTGTCTTCGGGCGCTGTGCATCCAAGGAATTCGCCATGCAGGTCGCTCGTGAGTGCAGCACGCATGACGTCGTGGAAGCTGGCGAGATCAATGGGTCCGAAATGATCCAGCGGGGTGGTGCTACAACTGGGGGGCTCGGACGGGGAAGGCATTTGGATAAGTTGCTAACTGCGGGAAAAAAGCATAACTGCGATTGCCGCGTGAACCGCTGGCTTATTGTTTACAAGCTGTGTTCTTGCTTCATTTGCAGCACTAGCTGCGGGTCACAGAGCCATTCGGGTCGGCGTGACTTATTTCTATTCACCTCGCCCCCTTTGCCTGCTCGCTCGCCAGGGCGGGTGCAACCCGCCGCCCTGCACAAGCGGTCCGGCTGGCGACCAGCAAGCAACCCGGACGTTCGTCTGGCGGTAAAAGCTGCGCAGCTTCCCACCCTGCGAAAGTCTGGATGCCCCTAACAACGTTTACGTGTCCACCCGCTGCTGTAATTGACCCCTCCAGGCGTAACCAGCGCCCTCACCCCGTCGTGCGCGTCAGCTGCTCCAGCAGTTCCAGGTCGGTGTTCATCCCCGAGGTTTCGCGGATGCGCGCGAGGATCTGCCGCTTGAGGCCGAGGAACTCCGGCGCGAGCTTCATGTCCTGCTGCCGCTGCGCCGGCAGCGGCACCTCGTAGATGCTGTCGATGCGCCCGGGGCGCGGCGCCATCAGCACCACGCGGCCGCCGAGGTAGATGGCCTCCTCGACGTCGTGGGTGACGAACAGGATGGTGCTCTTTTCCAGGCGGTGCACATGGCGGATCAGGTCGTGCATCACCTCGCGGGTCTGCGCATCCAGCGCGCCGAAGGGTTCGTCCATCAGCAGGATCTGCGGCTTGGGCATCAGCGCCCGGGCAATCGCCACGCGCTGCTGCATGCCGCCGGAGAGCTGGTTGGGATAGGCCTCGCTGAAGGCCGACAGGCCCATCAGGCGCAGCAGGGCATCGGCGCGGCCGCAGGCCACCTCGATATCCGCATCGCTGCGCACGCTGTCGGACACCACCTTGAGCTGGCGGCAGAACTTGATGTTCTGCATCACCTTCAGCCACGGGTACAGGCTGTAGTGCTGAAAGACCATGGCGCGGTCGATGCCGGGACGGTCCACCGCCCGACCGTCGACGCGGATTTCACCGCTGCTGTGCTGCTCGAGGCCGCCGATGCAGCGCAGCAGGGTCGACTTGCCGCAGCCGGAGGCGCCGACGAAGGTGATGAACTCGTTGGCCTGGATATCCAGGCTTACCTCCTGCAGCGCCTGTACCGGCCGGCCCTGGCTGTGGAAGGTCTTGCTCACCTGGCGGATCTGGATCTTTGCAGTGCTCATCGGATTTACCTCTTCAGCCAGGGGAAGGCCGCGCGGCCGAGCCAGCGGAACGCCTGGTCGGTGAGCAGGCCGATGATGCCGATCAGGATGATGCCGGCGAAGATCTTGTCGGTGTGCATATAGCGCTGCGCCTTGAGGATGGCGTAGCCGAGGCCGGAGTTGGCGGCCACCAGTTCGGCCACCACCAGGTAGGTCCAGGCCCAGCCGCAGGTGATGCGCAGGGTGTCGAGCAGTGCCGGGCGCGCCGACGGCAACACCACCAGCTTGACGATTTCGCTGCGGTTGGCGCCCATGGTCTGCGCCGCCTCGATCTGCGCCATGGGCACGCGGCGCACATCCTCGGCAACCATCAGCACCATCTGGAAGAAGGTGCCGATGAAGATGATGAGGATCTTCGAGCCCTCGTCGATGCCGACCCAGAGCATCACCAGCGGAATGAACGCCACCGCCGGCATGTAGCGGATGAAGTCGGTCAGCGGCTCGAGGAACGCCTGCACCGGCCGGTAGGTGCCGATATACAGGCCCAGCGGCAGGGCGAGCAGCGCCGAGGCGCCGAAACCGCCCATCACCCGCCAGATGCTGATGCCGATATCGGCGAGCAGGCCTTCCTCGCTCCACCAGCGGCCGACCCGCGCCAGCACCGCTTCGGGGCCGGGCATGAACATCGGGTTGGCCAGGCCCAGCGCGGTATAGCCCCACCAGATCAGCAGCGGCAGGATCAGCCCGGCCGCCGCCAGGCTCCAGAGGGTGCTGCGCGGCAACTCGCCACGGATCACCCACCAGCGCGCCGGCGCCGCGCGTACGGCCGGCAGCGGGGTGGGCAAGGGTTGATGGGCGCTCATGTCAGGCACTCCTGCACAGGGAAAAATTCGGGAAGCTCGCGGCAGCGCCAGCCGCCTGCCGGCGGCCTGCCGCCGAGCGTGGACAGCACCGCCGCGCTGCGCAGCCGGGCGCTCTGGTCGGGGTCGATCCCGGCGGCCAGCAAGGCCTGGCCGGCGCGCCCGGGCAGGGTCGACAGCTCGATGCGCCATGGCTGCCGGCCGTGTCGGTGGCGGCCGAAGGACAGCTCGAAATCCAGCAGCGGCGCCGGCCCGGAGGCCTGCGCCAGCAACGCCTGCAGCGAGTCGGCGTGCGGCAGCGCCAGCGTGCGGCCGGCGGCAAACAGGAAGTAGTCGCCGGCCAGCAACAGGCAGCCCTGGCGACCATCGGCGGCCTGCAGCCATTGCCCCCAGTTGCGCCCGAGGGAATCCGGCAGGCGCTCCCAGACTTCGTGGTAGCTGCCGTCGAGGCCGTCCTCGAGCAGGTAGTCCGGGCGCTCGAAGTGCATGCGGCCGATATCGGCGCGCCCGCTGGGCGGCTGGAAATCGATCGCGCGGTGCCACTGGCAGTGCGCGCCGCTGACCTCGCTGATCCCGGCAAACCCGCCCTGGCTAGCCAGCTCGTCCGGGGTGCGCGGGGCCGGCCGGGGGATGCGCAGGTCGGCAAACAGCCGCGCGGTCTGCAGCCAGTAGACCTGCGTGGTGCAGTCGCGCAGGCCGGCGCCGGTAGTCAGGAGGGTGCGCTGCCAGACGCCCAGGTAGGCTTGCGGAACGCTGTTCATGCATGGAACTCCGGAAACTGCCGCAGGCCGCGGAAAAACGCCATGTCGTGGTTCGGCCAGAGCTCGGCGCCGGTCTCGCGGGCCAGCGCCTTGAGCTTGCGGATGCTGGCCAGGGCCAGATCCTCGCGCGCCTGCCAGAGGGTGCCCGGGGCGATTTCCTGGTCGAGGTTTTCCATCAGGTCCGCCGCATCGCCGGCGAGGATCACCGGCTTGCCCTGCGGCAGTTCGATCAGCAGCGACATGTGCCCGGCGGTATGCCCGGGGCTGTTGATGGCGCGCACCCCGGGCAGCAGATCGTATTCGTCGGTCTGCACCTTCCAGCGGTAATCAGCGGCAAAGTCATCGGCGAAATAGGCCTCGTCAGCCTGCGCACGGGCGGCTTCGAGTTCGGCGGCGTGCACATGCACCTCGGCGCCGCACACCTCGCAGAGGCCGCCGGCGTGGTCGAAATGCAGGTGGCCGAGGAACACCAGGTCGATGTCCGCCGGGGTCAGGCCGAGGCGGGCGAAGTGCGCCGGCAGGCGTTGCTCCTCGCTCATCTGCGGCGCGCCCATGGGGAAGTCGCCGTACCAGCGCTGGCGCAGCAGCGGGTCGGCGATCTTGCGGTAATCGCAGCCGACGTCGTAGAGGATCCGACCGTGGCGGGTCTCGATCAGGTAGGCGAGGATCGGCGCGTCGATCTGCGTGCCGTGGCCGCGCTGCCAGGTGGAAATCGACTTGTCATAGCGGTGGGTGGCGGTCAGCAGCGGCCACAGCCGGGTTACCTGGGTCATGTCTGCGACTCCCATTCGGCGAGGATCTGCTGGCTGTCACGCACACGGCCGAACAGCCCGCCTTCGACTTCGACCATGGCCAACGCCGCCGCATGCAACTCGGGGTAAGGTGAAGCGCAGGCATCACTGACCAGTGTGCAGGCATAGCCGCGCTCAACCGCATCACGCAGCGTCGAGGACACGCAGACCTCGGTGGTCACACCGGTGACCACCAGCGCCGTAATACCCCGATTACGCAGCAGCAAATCCAGATCGGTGCTGGCAAAGGCACTGTAGCCGGGCTTGTCGACCACCGGCTCGCCAGTCAGCGGCTGCAGTTCGTCGATCAGATCATGGCCATACTCGCCACGCACCAACAGCCGCCCCAGCGGACCCTGAGTGCCTATCGCTGCGCCCGCATTGGCGGCGCGCAAGCGCTTGCACTCGGTCAGATCGGACAAATCCGCGCGATGCCCCTCGCGGGTATGAATCACCAGCAGGCCACGCTCACGGGCCGCCGCCAGCAGGCGTTGCAAAACCGGAATCGGCGCGCGCAGCAGGCTCACATCCAGCCCTGCCAGATCGGCATAGCCACCGGGCGCACAGAAGTCGCGCTGCATGTCGATCACCAGCAGCGCCGCGTTCACAGCTTGAACTCCTTGCGCACCGCGGCGGCGATGCCGGCACAGATGTCGCCGGCCATGCGCGCACCTTTGGCGGCGGTCGAGCCCCTTGCCGAGGACAGCACGCCGGAGGCTGGCACCCACTCGGTGCGGGTCGGGTACATGTCGTAGGGCGGGAAATCGGCGGGCGGCTCGTCGGGAATCAGGTCGATGCGCACCAGCTGCGGCAGATAATGCAGCATCAGCGAGGTCTCGATCACTGCCGCGTGTTCCAGCGCGAAGCCGGGGAAGCCGTCGGGGAACACGGCAGCCAGCGTCTGCTCGGTGCAGAAGTCCCAGTGCTCCAGGCGCATGACTTCCAGCGCGGTGGCCTGACCCAGTTCACGCATGGCCAGCTGGATGCCTTCGGTGACGAACCACTGGTTCTCGTAATGGCCGTCGACCAGCACCAGCCGGGTCACGCCATGGCGGGCGAACTCGCGCACAGCATCACGCACCAGGGCGATCAGGGTCTGCCCGTCGAGGCTGGTGGTGCCGCAGAAATGCTGGCCGCCGCCGCACTTGGGTTGCGACTTGTAGCCGTAGGACAGCGCCGGTGCGACCAGCCCGCCGACCTGCGCGGCGACGTCCTCGCACAGCGCACTGGCCAGCAGCGCATCGGTACCCAGCGGCAGGTGCGGACCGTGCTGTTCGGTGGCGCCGCAGGGCAGAAACACCACCGGGGAATCTTCGCGCACACGGCGGGCGTATTCGACCCAGCTGAGCTGGTCCATGCGTACACAGGTCATGGTTTTGCCTCACAAGGAATCAGGGATTCTCGCGGCGGGCGCGCCGCCAGCAGCGCGGCCAGCAACACCAGTGCGCCGCCGCTCCATTCACGCAGGCCGAGCTCACGCTCGCCCAGCCAGGCGGCGCTGAGGACCGCCGCCAGCAGCTCGACCACCACCAGCACCGCTGCGCGGCTGGCCTCGACGTGACTGAAACCGTATTGCGCGGCGCCCATAGCGACCAGCCAGAACAGGCCGAACAGCGCGACCTGCCCCCACAGCAGCGGCGACATGGCGGGCAGGCTGACCTCCTGCAGCAGGCAGAACAGGGCACTGAACAGGGCGCTACCGACAAAGGCCACCACCGCCTTGCTCAGCAGCGGTACCTGTTCGGCGGCCCGCGTGGCCAGGTTGTTCAGGGCAAACGCCAGGCCGGCACTCAGCGCCAGCCAGTCGGCCGCTTGCAGCTCGGCAAGACTGTCGCGGCTGACGCCCAGGGTCAGGCCGATGCCGAGCATGGCCAGCAGCAGCGCGCCAACGCGCAGGCCGGTCAGCTGCTCGCCAAGCAGCAGCCAGCCGCCGAGCAGGCCCCAGACTGGCGCCAGATAGAACAGCAGCATGGCGCGCACCACATCGCCTTCGGACAGAGCGCCGACCAAGCCGGCCGTGGCCCAGCCGCCGAACACGCCGATCGCCAGCAAGCCGCGCCACTGCGCCCGCCAACCGGCGCGCTGCCAGTAAAGCAGCGGCAGCGCCAGCAGGCTGAGCAGGCCATAGGTGGCCAGCACCACCGGCATGCCGCTCAGGCCCAGTCCGGCAAAATGCTGCAGCGGCATCCAGCCCAGCCCCCAAATAATGGCGCCCAGCAGCAGGACAATTTCCGGCTTCAGCCAGCCCATGCTCAGCCCCCCATCCAGGCGCCGCCATTGGCGCCGAGCATCTGCCCGTGGAAGAAGCTGGCCTGCGGCGACAGCAGGAACAGCACGGCGGCGGCGATTTCCTCGGGCCGACCCAGACGGCCGGCCGGGATGGCGCTTTCCCGGGCGAGCATTGCTTCGCTCATGTTTTCCACCGAGACCATCGGCGTATCCACCGGCCCTGGCGCCACGCCGTTGATACGGATCGCCGGCGCGAACTCGCGGGCGAGTGCCTTGGTCAGGCCGATCACCCCGGCCTTCGCCGTGCAGTAGGCGGCATAGCGCTCACGCCCCAGCTGGCCGAGTTCGGAGGCGATATTGACGATGCGGCCACTGCCGCGCGCCTGCATGTGCCGCAAGGCCAGCCGGCAACAGCGGTAGACACCGCCCAGATCGACGCCGAGCACCTGCGCCCAGTCGTCCTCGTCGGTATCGACGAAGTCCTTTTCCAGAATGATGCCGGCGTTGTTGACCAGAATATCCAGCGGCCCGGCGGCGAGAATCTGCGCAAACATCGCGCTGACTTGCGCCGGGTCGGCGACATCGGCCGGCACCGCGGTGGCATGGCCTCCGGCCGCCTCGATCTCAGCCACCAGCCGCGCCGCCGCGTCAGCCTGCTGCAGATGGTTGAGCCACACCTGCGCACCGGCGCCGGCCAGTGCCAGCGCAATGGCCCGACCAATGCCCTGCGTCGCACCGGTGACCAGTGCGACCTGCCCCGCCAGCGGCGCGTTCAATGCATCACCTCGCCATGGCTGACCGACAACGCCTGGCCGGTCAACGGTGCGGCCAGCGGGCTGCCGAGAAACAGGAAGGTGCCGGCCAGATCCGCTGGCGTGAGCAATTCCGGCACCGCCTGCGCCGCCAGAATCAGCGCCAGCTCCTCGGCCTCGCTGCGCCCGCTGGTCCGCGCCATCACCCGCAGCGAACGCATGGCCGCCTCGGTGCCAATCCAGCCGGGGCATACCGCATTCACGCGGATGTGACGCGGGCCAAGCTCCCACGCCAGCGCGCGGGTCAGGCCGATCACCGCATGCTTGCTTGCCACATACGCGGAAAAGCCCGGCACACCCTTCAGGCCCCAGATCGAGGCCTGGTTGATCACGCTGCTGCCGGCCTTGAGCTGGTGTTGCAGCGCGCGGGTCAGGCGCAGCATCGAGGCCACGTTGTTGTCCAGCAGCGCCTGCCACTGCGCATCGGCGGCGCTGCCGATATCGCTCAGCGGCGTGACGTACTCGACGCCGGCGTTGTTGATCAGCACGTCGAGCCGCGTGTTGCCGCGCCGCGCGGCGAAGTCGGCAATCGCCACGCTGTCGCCCAGCTCAACCACTGCCGCGCTGACCCGGGTCAGCCCGGCCAGTTCGGCCGCTACAACGGCCAGTGCCTCGGCATTGCGGTCAAGCAGCTCGAGCGTCGCGCCCTGCTCGGCAAACGCCCGCGCCAGGCCGCGGCCGATGCCGCTGGCGGCACCGGTCAGGAGCACCACCTTGCCCTGATAGTCGAGGCTCATCCGCTCATACCGCCGTCAGAAAGGACACACCCACCGCCCCGTAGAAACCGTCGGCGCGCCCCGCACCCTGTTCCGCCACGCTGCCGTAATGGTCGTCGATGACCCGGCGCAGGCGATGCTGGTGAAAGCTCTTGAGCAGCAAATGCATGGGAATCACCTGCACGTAATCGCTGCCATACAGCTCGCGGTGCAGCGCCGGCAGGCGGTACCAGGGCGCCACCGGCTTTTCGTGGTGAGCGTTGTGGTAGGAGAAATTCAGCAGCAGCAGATTGAGCACCGGCCAGCGCAGCGAGACCACATTGCTGTAGGTGTTGTGCTGCTCGTAGGCACGGTCGCGCACTTTGTCTGCAGGGATGGCGCCGCCGTCCTCGAGCACCGCAAAGGCATCGTAGGTGTGCTGATAGGCATCGGCGAAGCGCAACACCGTGAGCATCAGCATCCAGGCCACGCCATACAGCAACAGGGCCTTGAGCGAGACACTGGCGACCAGCGCAAACAGCGCAGCGCGAATCAGCAGCACGCCCAGCACCTTGCCGCGGCGGGCGCGGTGCTTGGGGTTGTCGGTAATGAACGGCAGGGCGATCACATAGAAGTGCATGATCAACTCGACCGCCGGGATATAGGCCCACTCCAGCGCCAGCACCAGACGACGCAGCCAGGCCGGTCCCTGGTTGAGGAAGGCCTTGGTGTCGAAGGTGATCACATCGGCACGGTCGACGTGATGGCGCATGTGCTTGCGCCGCAAATCCTGAAAGCCGGCGTAGCAACTGCCACACAGCCAACTGCACAGCTCGCCGGCGCGCTCGTTGGCCTTTGGCTTGGCGAAGATGGTGCCGTGGGCGAATTCGTGGATCAGGTAGGCCGCCACCACCATGGCGTGGCCGAGCAGCAGGGTGCCGGCCGCGTTCAGCAACCCGTTAGCGGCAAACAGCAGGCTGCAGCCGAGGATGTAACCACCGAGGGCATAGGCCATGGCCAGGCTGTTGGCCAGCTTGCCATCGGCATAGCGAAATACTTGGCTGGACATGCTTCCTCCAGCAGCCCCTCACCAGCAGGTGGGAGGCTGCGGCAATGGCTTACTTGGCGAGGGTTTCGACAAATGACGCATCGAAGGTCTGGGCAAAATCCGGCACGGTCGTGATCTGGCCGTTGTCCTTGAGCAACTGGCCGATCACCGCGCCGCTGCCATAGAAGGACGAGGTGGCCGTCGATTCGGTGAAGTTGGCGCCCATCTCGGCCAGCGGAATGTTGTACACGCCGCTCATCTGTTCCCTGGCTTCAGCCGCCGAGACGCCGAGCACCTTGCCGATGATCGCGGCGGCTTCGTCCGGGTGGCTCTGCATGTAGGCCAGACCATCCAGATAGCCCTGGATCAGCGCCTTGATCTGCGCCGGTTGCCTGGCAATCACGGCCTCGTCGAACACCAGCACGTCGGTGATCAGCCCCGGCGCATCCTTGGAGGAATACACCACATGGAACTTGTCGCCGGGCATGCCGAGGATCTGCGAGACGTTGGGTTCGTAGGTGACGCCCACCGGCAGGCTGCCCGAGGCCATGGCGCCGGGAATGGCTTCCGGGGTCATGTTCACCGGGATGATGTCCTTGTCGCTCAGGCCGTTGCTCTTCAGTGCATAGGCCAGCAGGAAGTCGGAAGGCGACAGCGGGTTGAAGCCGACCTTCTGGCCCTTGAAGCCGGCCACCGAGGTGATCGACTTGTCCGCGACGATGGCGTCGCCGCCGTTGGAGAAGTCGATCGGCATCACCACGCGGTGCTTGAGACCCTTGGCCACCGAGCCGATCACCTGGTCATAGGTGAGCATGCCACCATCCAGCGCGCCACCGACCATCGCCGAGGGAATCAGCGCCGGGTCGTTGAAGAACTGCAGTTCAACCTTGAGGTCGTGGGCCTTGTACAGGTCCAGCTGATCGGCGACGTAGAAGGGCGCGTAGCCGGCCCACACCACGGTACCGATCTTCATCGTTTCGATGGCTTGGGCGGTCAGGGGGAGCAGCGCGGCAGCCGAGGCCAGACAGGCTCCGAGCAGGGTCTTGCGCAGGGAAAAGGGCTTGCAGCTGGACAGCATGGTGGTCATGGCAACGCTCCTACACAGTGAGAATCAGGCACGGGATGACAACGCGTCTCCCGGGCTTTTATCCCGCCGTGTAGCTTCAGTCCCTGAAGCCGGAGAACTCTCGGACCAGCCATCCACCGCAGTGGAGCGGAACCCTAGTTCGCCTCTGGTACAACTCCTGTGTGTGCTCGGTACGCCGGTCAGACCGGCGCGCTGCTGCATCCCGTTCAACAGGGATAAAGCAAGTCCGGTGCCAGTCTTCGACCGAGCCTCGAAGCCGACAATAAAACGCTTCCAATTCAGTGGGTTGTGCAGCAGGGCGGACGCCCTTCAGGTTGTCGCGGCGGGCGCCCCGCACCAGCACTAGGCGCGCCGCCCGCTTTCAGTGCGGCGCGCTCAGTCGCCGCCGACGGCGAAGTTGGGCAGGCTGTCGACCGGCTGGGCAAAGTCGAAGGGAATCGACTCCAGGGCCATGCCGACATTGCGCTGCACGACGAAGTGCAGGTGCGGGCCAGTGCTGTTACCGGTATTGCCGGAGCGCGCCAGCCGCTCGCCGAGCGCCACCCGCTGGCCCTCGCGGACCTGCACCGAGCCGCGCATCAGGTGCAGGTAGACGCCCATGGTGCCGTCGTCATGCAGCACCCGCACGAAGTTGCCGGAAGGATTGTTACCGCGACCACTCTGCTGGTTTTCAATCTTCACCACCATGCCACTGCGCGCGGCGACGATCGGTGTGCCTTCGGGCATGGCGATGTCCAGCGCGTAGCGGCCCTTGGGCGTGAAGTGGCTGTACTTGCCGTTGGCACCCTGGGTCAGGCGGAACGGCCCGCCACGCCACGGCAGCGGATAGGGATAGCTCTTCGGCAGCAGGCGCGGATCACCGAGCGCGTAGTGCAGCTTGGGCGTGTAGCGCAGCGGCTGTTGCGGGTCGCGCGGTGCCAGGGTCAGCAGGCGGATCTTGCTGCGCGGCGGCAGCACCCAGTGTACCGGCTTGGCCGGCACGCCAACGGCGTTGGCCACCCCGCTGAGTTCCAGCTCGATCTCCACCGGGGCGTACAGATCATTGCGCACCAGCAGGGTTTCGCCGGCTTCATGCTGCCTGGTTTCCAGCTTCACCTGCAGGTCGAGACGCTCGATCATGCGGTCGCGGAACACGAAGACCTGGGCGCCGGGCAGCGGCTGGTCGGTGTAGGTCACGTTGCCCTGCGGGTCGACGTGCTTGTAGACGGTCAGGGCAGCGGCCGGGCCGGCAACCAGCAGCAGCAGCAGGCAGAAAGTGCTCAGGCGAAATGTCATGGGGCAGGGGGCGTACTGATGATCCAGGCCCTGAAGACTAGCAGTGCCGCCCGCGGCAAGCGAGCCGGCAGCCTCCGGAGTGTGATCCAGTGCAGCGACCGGCACCGCGTGGCGTGGCGTTTTGACACGCAGGAGGGACGGACTAGGCTGAAAACAGGGCGCCCCGTGCGACCGCCTGCCGGTTCGCAGCGCCCGTCCCGCCAACTCGCGGAGGGTCACCAGCATGAACACCGCACCCTTGCACTCACCCTTGCACGCGCTCTTGATCGACCGCCCGCTGCGCGACATCTTCTGGCTCTACGGCGTGCTCCCCAGCAACCTGCTGTGGGCCGCCAGCCTCGCGGTGTATTTCAGCGCGGCGCCACTGGCCAGTGTGCTGCTCATGTTCAGCCTGCTGCTGGCCTACACCGTCTGGATCATCTGCGAGATCTGGCACTGCAGCGGCAACGTGAAAAACCCGCTCCACGGTGATATCGCCCGCCTGCTGACGGCAGCCTGGGCAATCAATACGCTGCTGCTGGTTGCCTTCCTGCTGCTGCAACGCCTCGGCTGAGGCCGCGCCTGCTGCTTGCGGCAGCCGCGGGCTGCGAGGAGAACACCGGTGCGCTCATTGCCGCTGGGAAAGGTCTACACCCTGCTGGAGCCTGGCCCGGTGGTGTTGCTGAGCACGGCGTTTGCCGGGCAGCGCAATGTCATGGCCATGTCCTGGCACTGCATGCTCGAATTCGAGCCGCCGCTGATCGGCTGCGTGGTCAGCGACGGCAACTACTCGCACGGCTTGCTGCTGCAGTCCGGCGAATGCGTGATCAATCTGCCGGGGGCGGCGTTGGCCGAGCAGGTGGTTGGCTGCGGCAACACTTGCGGTGCCGGGCTGGACAAGTTCGCCAGGTTCGGCCTGACGCCGCGGCCGGCCAGGTGCGTTGGCGCACCGCTGATCGCCGAGTGCTTCGCCAGCATCGAGTGCCGGGTGGTCGATACCACGCTGCTGGGCAAGTACTGCTTCTTCGTGCTGGAGGCCGTGCATGCCTGGATCAGTTCCGCGGCTGAACCGCCGCAGACCATCCATCACCGCGGCCACGGCAACTTCATGGTCGCCGGCGCGCAGCTGCACCTGCCATCCAAGATGAAATAGGCCGGACCTGCTGCCGGCCGTTACTCCGCGCTATCGTCAGGGCCGCTGGCCGGCTTGCTGCCCGCCAGGCTTTTGTGCCGCACATCGGTGCCGTGCACCATGTAGATCACCAGCTCGGCGATGTTGCGCGCGTGGTCGCCGATCCGTTCCAGCGAGCGCAGCGCCCAGATCACGTTGAGCACGCGGGAGATCGAGCGCGGGTCTTCCATCATGTAGGTGACCAGCTCGCGCAGGGCGCTCTTGTACTCGCGGTCAATGGTCTTGTCGTACTGCGCCACCGAGCGCGCCAGCTCGACATCGAAACGGGCAAAGGCGTCCAGTGCCTCCTGCACCATCTTGCGCACCTGGTCGCCGATATGGCGGATCTCGTCGTAGCCGCGGGTGGCGCCGTCGTCGCCGGACAGCTCCAGTGCGCGCTTGGCGATCTTGGTGGCTTCGTCACCGATGCGCTCGAGGTCGATCACCGACTTGGAAATCCCGATGATCAGGCGCAGGTCGGAGGCCGCCGGCTGGCGCCGGGCGAGAATGCGGATGCACTCCTCGTCGATCGACACTTCCATCTGGTTGATCTGGGCATCCGCTTCGCGGACACGCCCGGCGAGCGCGGCATCGGCTTCGATCAGCGAGGTCACTGCGTCGTTGACCTGTTTCTCGACCAGGCCACCCATGGCCAGCAGGTGGCTGCGCACGGCCTCGAGATCGGCATTGAACTGGGCGGAAATGTGCTGGGTGAGGCTGTCTTTATTGATCATGATTGAACCCTTGCAAACGGGTGGATGTTCTTGTCAGCTGGCCTATTCCGGCCCTTGGGAAAGCGTGTCGGGCAAGGAGGCGCCGCGCCTTTCGCGATCCCTTCGCTTCAGGCATTTCCCACATCCCTGTGGGTCACTGTACAACTCGTACGGCAAGCGGCGCCGACACAGCCCGGCGCGCTTTCCCATGGCCGGGGGCTAGCCATAGCGGCCGGTGATGTAGTCTTCAGTCTGCTTGGTCGACGGGTTGGTGAACAGCGTATCGGTGTCGCCAATCTCGACCAGCTTGCCCATGTACATGAACGCGGTGTAGTCGGACACCCGCGCCGCCTGCTGCATGTTGTGGGTGACGATGACGATGGTGAACTTGCGCTTGAGCTCGTGGATCAGCTCTTCCACCTTCAGGGTGGAGATCGGGTCGAGCGCCGAGCAGGGTTCGTCGAGCAGCAGCACTTCGGGCTGCACGGCGATGGTGCGGGCAATCACCAGGCGCTGCTGCTGGCCGCCGGACAGGCCCAGGGCGGAATCGTTCAGGCGATCCTTGGCCTCGTCCCACAGCGCCGCACCGCGCAGCGACTGCTCGACGGCCTCGTCGAGGATGCGCTTCTGGTTGATGCCCTGGATGCGCAGGCCGTAGGCAACGTTCTCGTAGATGCTCTTGGGGAACGGGTTGGGCTTCTGGAACACCATGCCGACACGCCGGCGCAGGTCGGCCACATCCACGTCACGGGCATTGATGTCCTTGCCGTCCATGCGGATTTCACCGTCGATCCGGCAGCCGTCGACCAGGTCATTCATGCGGTTGAAGCAGCGCAACAGGGTCGACTTGCCGCAGCCGCTCGGCCCGATAAAGGCGGTCACGCGCTGGCTGGGAATCTGCATCTTGACGTCGAACAACGCCTGCTTCTGGCCGTAATGCAGGTTCAGGCCGGGGACATCAATGCCCACGGTTTCATTGGCCAGATTCATGCTCTGCTGGTCGCGCTTCAGCGCACTGATGTTGATGCCGTGGGTATGCGGTTGCTGTTGCATGCTTCACTCCATTCAAGCCGTCTGCGGTTGGAACCTGTTGGGTAACCGGCAATAGGCTGATGTCTAGTGTTCCAGTGATTTGTATTTTTCACGCAGGTGGTTACGCAGGGTAACCGCCGAGATATTCAGCAAGGCGACCACCGCGACCAGCAGCAGCGCCGTGGCGTACACCAGCGGCCGCGCGGCCTCGACGTTGGGGCTCTGGAAGCCGACGTCGTAGATATGGAAGCCCAGGTGCATGATCTTCTGGTCGAAGTGCAGGTACGGGTAGTTGCCGTCCACCGGCAGTGCCGGCGCCAGCTTGACCACCCCGACCAGCATCAGCGGCGCCACTTCGCCGGCGGCGCGCGCCACGGCGAGGATCAGCCCGGTCATCATCGCCGGACTGGCCATCGGCAGCACCACCTTCCACAGGGTTTCCGATTTGGTTGCACCCAGCGCCAGCGAGCCTTCGCGCAGTGCCCGCGGGATCCGCGCCAGGCCTTCCTCGGTGGCGACAATCACCACCGGCACCGACAGAATCGCCAGGGTCAGCGACGCCCACAACAGCCCCGGAGTACCGAAGGTCGGCGCCGGCAAGGCTTCGGGGAAGAACAGGCGGTCCAGCGAACCACCCAGCACGTAGACGAAGAAGCCCAGGCCGAACACGCCGTAGACGATGGCCGGCACACCCGCCAGGTTGTTCACCGCGATGCGCACGATCTGGGTGAAGGCGTTCTGCTTGGCGTACTCGCGCAGATACACCGCCGCCAGCACGCCGAACGGGGTGACGATCACCGCCATCAGCATGGTCATCATCACGGTGCCGAAGATCGCCGGGAAAATCCCGCCTTCGGTGTTGGCTTCGCGCGGGTCATCGCTGAGGAACGACCACAGGTTGGCCACATAGCTGCCGATCTTGGCGAACACCGACATGGCATTCGGCTGCTGCGCCTGGACGATGGAGCCCAGGCTGATTTCCTTTTCCTGGCCGCTGACGTCACGCATCACCAGACTGTCACGGTCGACGTCGGTATGCAGGCGAATCAGCTCTTTTTCCAGCACCTCATAACGGGCCTGCAGCTCTGCGCGCTCGGCAGCGATGTCCGCCTGTGCGCCCGCATCCAGCTGCCCGTCTAGCTCCAGCTTGCGCGTCTGCAGACGCAGACGCTCGAGACCGTGATTGATCGCATTGATTTCTTTCTTTTCGATACGCGCCAGATCGGTGGCCAGATTGCTCGTACGCTCCAGCCGCTCCTGCAGCAGCGGCCAGACCTCGGCGCCTTCAGCCACCACTTTGCCGGCTTCCTTCAGGCTGACCGGATAGCCGTAGAAATTACCCCATTCGCGGCGTTCCAGCGCGATCAGGTCCAGCGGATAGCTCTTCTCGCTGAGCCACTCGCCGATCACCCAGGTGAAATCGCTGCCATTGATATCCCGATTGCCCACCTTGATCAGGTCGCGGGTCATGAATTCCGGGCCATCCGTGCCCACCGGGAAGCCGGCACCCTTGAGCCGCGCACGGCTGACTTCTTCCGCTTCAACCAGCTCACCGACCAGCAGGCGGGATTCCTGGCCGGGAATCGAATAACGCGCCTGCAGCAGATCCGCCGGCCAGAAGTGGCCGAGACCCCGATAAGCGATCAACAGCAACAGGCCGACGGTCATGATCACCGCAATGGATACGGCCCCACCGCTGATCCAGATGCCGGGAGCACCACTTTTGACCCAGGATTTCAGATTGTGCTGTTTCACCGAAACCTTCCTTCATCAAATTCGTTTACACGGCAGCCTTGCAGCTGCCGGGCGAGACAATTACAGGGAGGCATATTTGCCCCGCAGGCGCTGCCGGATCAGTTCAGCCAGGGTGTTCATGACAAAGGTGAACGTCAGCAACACCAGCGCCGAGAGGAACAGCACACGGTAGTGCGAACCACCCACCTCGGACTCCGGCATTTCCACCGCCACGTTGGCCGCCAGGGTGCGCATGCCTTCGAACAGGTTGAGTTCCATTACCGGCGTGTTGCCGGTGGCCATCAGCACGATCATGGTCTCGCCGACGGCGCGGCCCATGCCGATCATCAGCGCCGAGAAGATGCCCGGGCTGGCGGTCAGGATCACCACCCGCGTCAGCGTCTGCCAGGGGGTTGCACCGAGCGCCAGCGAGCCCAGGGTCAGGCCCTTGGGCACGCTGAACACCGCATCTTCGGCAATCGAGAAAATGTTCGGAATCACCGCAAAGCCCATGGCCAGACCGACAATCAGGGCATTGCGCTGATCGAACTGGATGCCCAGGTCGTTGGAAATCCACAGGCGCATGTCACCGCCAAACAGCCAGTTTTCCAGCTGCGGGCTGACGCCCAGGGCAAACCAGGCCACCAGCAACACCACCGGGATCAGGATCGCCGCTTCCCAGCCATCCGGCACGCGCTGGCGCAAGCCGGCCGGCAAACTGCTCCAGGCAAAGCCGGCCAGCAGGATGCCCAGCGGGGTCAGCAGCAGCAGGCTGAAGATGCCCGGCAGGTGGCCTTCGACATAGGGCGCGAGGAACAGGCCGGCAAAGAAACCGAGGATGACGGTGGGCAGCGCGCCCATCAACTCGATCACCGGCTTGACCTTGCGGCGCATGCCGGGCGCCATGAAATACGCGGTGTAAATGGCCGCGGCAACGGCCAGTGGCGCGGCCAGCAGCATGGCGTAGAAGGCCGCCTTGAGGGTACCGAAGGTCAGCGGTGCGAGGCTCATCTTCGGCTCGAAATCGGCCGTTGCTGCCGTCGACTGCCAGATGTACTTGGGCTCTTCATAGCTCTCGTACCAGACCTTGCTCCACAGCGAGCTCCAGGAAATCTCCGGATGCTCGTTTGCCACGGCGAACTTCAGTAACTGGTTGCCGTCTTCCAGCAGAATCCGGTTGGCGCGCGGCGACAGGGCGAACATCTCGGCGCCCTTGCCGGCAACCGTTTCGATCAGCAGGGTGCGCTGCGCGGTGCTGTGGAACACGCCCAGCTCGCCGCCAGCATTCAGCGCGACAAAGCCCTTGCGCCGCTCTTCCGGGACGATCTGGGTAATCGCCGCGTCGCCCAGCTGGAAGTCGCGGATGTGCTTGAGGCGCTGCTCGTCATCCGGGTCGCGGGCCATGAACCACTGCGCGATGCCGCCCTTGGAGTCACCGATGAGCAGCGAGATGCCCCCCAGCAACTGGCTGCTGGCCGTCACTTCCGTACTGGCATCGGTGGTCATTTCATAGCGGCCGTTGAGGGTGCGCTGGCGCAGGTTGAACACATCCATGTGCGCCCGGCCATTGAGCACGAACAGCCAGTTGCTCTGCACGTCGATGTACAGCGCCTTGATCGTCTCCTTGAGTTGCGGCAGGACAATCCGCTGCTGCTCGCGGGTGATCTCGCCGGTCATCATGTTTTCGCTTTCGCGCAGCTGCAACAGGTGCAGCTCGGCGCCGGTAGAGCCTGCCAGCAGCAGGTTGCCATCGGTTGCGGAAAGGTTCACATGCTCAAGCGGACGGCCTTTCGGATCGAGCTGGAACGGCGTTTCGCCATAGGGGTATTCGATCACCGGCGTGACGGTTTTCTGGTCGTTGGGATAACTGACCATGTAGTTGTGGCGCATGACCAGCGCTTCGCCACCGCTCAGGCCGGCAATCAGCAGCGCACTGCCGGGCAAGCCCTGTTGCAGCGACACCAGCTTGCGCTCGGCCGGGATCGGCAGCTTGACGCGCTTGAGCTCGGCGCCGGTCTTGGCATTGAAGAACACTGCCTGGCCCTGGGCGGAAACCCGCAAGGCGATTTCATTCTGCTCCTCGATCGCCAGCAGCAGCGGCTGGCCGGCCTCCTGCAGCCAGGCCGGGCTTTGCGTCTTGAGCGCGGTCAGCTCGGCGCCACGGAACAATGGCAGCACCACATAGGCCAGGTAGAAGAAGATCAGGGTGATCGTGGCCAGCACGGCGAGCCCGCCGACCAGCACGTACCAGTTGGTCAGGCGGTCTTTCAGGGCGCGGATGCGGCGCTTGCGCTGCAAGGCCGGGGTGTTGAAATCAATTCGCGATGCAGTGGGAGTAGTCATTGGAATTGCCATTCGATTAGCTGCCGGATCGATCATGCGCACACCCTAGCCGCGAAATATGACAGACAGATGACAATAGCGGCCCAAACGCTGCCGGAGAAATCACCCGCCGGAAATAGTCGAGGCCAGGATCAGACCTGGCCCCCTGCATGCGTCCTTGCCGCGGCGCCCAACTGAGCCGCCGCGCTTTCCTCTAAGTGACTTGCACAGACTTACTTGCTGAGTTCTGCCAGTGCCTTGGCGGCAACCTTGGCCGGCACCGGAATGTAGCCGTCCTTGACCACCACCTGCTGACCCTGCTGCGACAGCACCAGCTTGATGAACTCCAGCTCCAGCGGAGCCAGCGGCTTGTTCGGCGCCTTGTTCACGTAGACGTAGAGGAAGCGACCGAGCGGGTAGGTGCCATCCAGCGCATGGGCTTCATCGGCATCGACAAAGGTCGTGCTGCCGCGCTTGGCCAGCGGCAGGGCACGCACGCTGGAGGTCTTGTAGCCGATACCCGAGTAACCGATACCGTTCAGCGACTGGCTGACCGACTGCACCACCGAAGCGGAACCCGGCTGCTCGTTGACGTTGCCCTTGAAGTCACCCTTGCACAGGGCATCTTCCTTGAAGTAGCCGTAGGTGCCGGACACCGAGTTGCGCCCGAACAGCTGGATCGGCTTGTCGGCAAAATCACCGGTCAGGCCCAGGTCACCCCAGGTCTGGATGTTGCTGCCACCGCACAGGCGGTTGGCCGAGAAGATACCGTCAACCTGTTCCATGGTCAGGCCCTTGATCGGGTTGTCCTTGTTGACGAATACCGCCAGGGCATCGACTGCCACCGGAATCGCGGTCGGCTTGTAGCCATACTTGGCCTCGAAGGCCTGCAGCTCGACGTCCTTCATCTTGCGGCTCATCGGGCCGAGGTTGGCGGTGCCTTCGGTCAGCGCGGGTGGCGCGGTGGAAGAACCGGCGGCCTGAATCTGGATATTCACGCTGGGGTATTGCTTCTTGTAGGCTTCCGCCCACAGAGTCATCAGGTTGGCCAGGGTATCGGAACCGACGCTGGACAGGTTGCCGGATACACCGCTGACCTTGGTATAGGCCGGAATGGCCGGGTCGACATTGGCCATTGCGCTGGCGCTGACCGCGCCTGCGGCAACAAACGCCATACTGGTCATCAAACGCTTCAGTTTCATAGCATGCTCCTGGGAGTGTAGGGCCGGCCTGTTTTTCAGTCCGTGGCCGTACTCTACGAAGTGATTATTACAGTTGGATGACTGCTCGCACTTTTTTCGAGCCTTGCCTAAGCCACGCGGAGAACCCCATGCAACCAGTCCGTCTGCTACCCCTCGCACTACTCCTCGTCACCTGCACGGCCTGCGCGGAACAAGCCACCCTCAGCGTAGAGCAAGGCAGCGGCCCGCACCCGCAACTGCCACCACCGGTGCAGGGCGTGCTACCCACGGTGAATATCGCCAAGGCGGTCGGCTGGCCCGCCGAAGGCAAGCCGCAGGGCATCGCCGGCACCCGGGTCAATGCCTTTGCCGATGGTCTGGATCATCCGCGCTGGCTCTACCAGCTGCCCAATGGCGACGTGCTGGTAGCGGAAAGCAACAAGCCGACGCGCGACTCCGGCTTCAACTTCAGGGCCTGGATCGGCGACCTCATCATGACCCGCGCCGGCGCCGGGGTGGTCAGTGCCGACCGCATCACCCTGCTGCGCGACAGCGATCACGATGGCGTCGCCGAGCTGCGCACGACGTTCCTGGCCAACCTGTACTCGCCGTTCGGCATGGCCCTGGTCGGCAACGACTTCTACGTGGCCAATGCCGATGCGCTGCTGCGCTTTGCCTACCAGCCGGGCCAGACCGAGATCAGCGCCGCCGGCAGCAAGGTCACCGACCTGCCGGCCGGCCTCAACCACCACTGGACCAAGAACGTCATCGCCAGCCCGGACGGCAAGAAGCTCTACGTGACCGTCGGCTCCAACAGCAACATCGGCGAGAACGGCATGGACACCGAGGAAGGCCGCGCGGCGATCTGGGAAGTTGATCCGGCCACGGGCGACAAGCGCCTGTATGCCAGCGGCCTGCGCAACCCCAACGGCCTGGCCTGGGAACCGCAGACCGGGGCGCTGTGGGTGGCGGTCAACGAGCGCGACGAGATCGGCAGCGACCTGGTCCCCGACTACATCACCTCGGTCAAGGACGGCGGCTTCTACGGCTGGCCGTGGAGCTACTACGGCCAGCACGTGGATGAGCGGGTGCAGCCGCAGAATCCACAGATGGTGGCCAAAGCCTTGGTGCCGGATTACGCCCTCGGCCCGCACACCGCGTCGCTGGGCATTGCCTTCGCCGACCAGAGCAAGCTGCCCGGCCTGCAGCAGGGCCTGTTCGTCGGCCAGCATGGCTCGTGGAACCGCAAGCCGCACAGCGGCTACAAGGTGATCTTCGTGCCGTTCAAGGACGGCCTGCCGGACGGCCTGCCGGTCGACGTGCTGAGCGGCTTCCTGAATGCCGAAGGTCAGGCCCAGGGCCGGCCGGTGGACGTGCTGGTCGACCAGCAGGGCGCGCTGCTGGTCAGCGACGATGTGGGCAACACTATCTGGCGGGTCAGCGCCGAGCCGTAGGGTGGGCCTTGGCCCACCGCGGCCAACCTCCGGTTCGACCTGCTGTTTTGCGCTTTTGGTGGGCTGAAGCCCACCCTACGCCCACCCTAGGTCCGCCTTACGCCCACCCTGCGCCGCGGCGCCGGGTCAGCGCCCCTTGCTGCACAGGTACAGGCCGATGAGCAGCGCCAGCCCGCACAGCGCCGCCACGTAGTAGCCCGGCCCGAGCGGATCCCACTTGATCAGCAGCGACACCATCAGCGGCGTCAGGCCGCCGAACAGCGCATAGGCCAGGTTGTAGGAAAACGACAGCCCGGAGAAGCGCACCACCGGCGGAAACGCATTGACCATGACGAAGGGCACTGCGCCGATGGTGCCGACCAGCAGGCCGGTCAGCGCATACAGCGGGAACAGCCAGTGCGGATGCAGCGTGAGGCTGCTGTAGAAGGTCCAGGCGGACACCCCGAGCAACAGCCCGCCGACCAGCAGCACCCGCCCCGCCCCCACGCGGTCGACAATCGCTCCCGCCGCTACGCAACCGATCGACAGGAACACGATAGCCAGGCTGTTGGCCTTGAGCGCGGTGGCCGCATCGAAGCCGTAGAGCGTCTGCAGCAGGGTCGGGGTCATCAGGATCACCACCACGATGGCGGCCGACAGCACCCAGGTCAGCAGCATCGACAGCGCGATCGCCCCGCGGTGCTCGCGCAGCACCGTGCGCAGCGGCAACTCGGCGGCCAGCGCCTGGCGCTGCTGCAGCTCGGCGAACACCGGGGTCTCCTGCAGCATGCGGCGCAGATAGACGGCGCACAGGCCGAACACCCCGCCGAGCAGGAACGGCAGGCGCCAGGCCCAGTCCAGCACTTCCTGCGGGCTGTAGACACTGTTGATCAGCGTCGCGGTCAGCGAGCCGAGCAGGATGCCGCTGGTCAGGCCGGCGGTCAGGGTGCCGCAGGCAAAGCCGACATGCCTGGCCGGCACGTGCTCGGAGACGAACACCCAGGCGCCCGGCACCTCACCGCCGATCGCCGCGCCCTGCACGATGCGCAGCAGCAACAGCGCCAGCGGCGCCCAGATACCGATCTGCGCGTAGGTCGGCAGCAGGCCCATGGCCAGCGTCGGCACGCCCATCAGGAAGATGCTCAGGGTGAACATGCGCTTGCGCCCGAGCAGGTCGCCGAAGTGCGCCATGATGATGCCGCCCAGCGGCCGCGCCAGATAACCGGCGGCAAAGATGCCGAAGGTCTGGAACTGGCGCAGCCATTCCGGCATGTCCGCCGGGAAGAACAGCTTGCCGACCACCGCGGCGAAGAACACGAAGATGATGAAGTCGTAGAACTCCAGGGCGCCACCCAGCGCGGACAGCGAGAGGGTCTTGTAGTCGCTGCGCTGCAGCGGGCGGGTGGCGGCGGTGGCGCTGGAAAGCACGGAGGACATGGCGGCGGGATTCTCGCTGGGTTCTTGTTGGAATTCTGCTGTCGGACGGCCGGCAGCCGCTGCCGCACGATAGCAAACTGCGGCGGTCGCGAGCTATGCGCGCGCCCGATATACTGCGCAGCGCCCAGCCAACACAACAACAGGGCCGAGATCGTTGCGTCATGTATGAAACCGAACAAGATGACCCTGTCCCACAGGGCGAGCTGAACATGCAGATCACCGCCATGCCGCGCGAGACCAATGGTTTCGGCGATATCTACGGCGGCTGGCTGGTGGCGCAGATGGACCTGGCCGGCACCGCCATGGCCAGCCGGATTGCCGCGGGACGGGTCGCCACCGTGGCCATCGAGCGCATGGTGTTCCTGGTGCCGGTCGCGGTCGGCAGCCAGCTGTCCTTCTACACCCAGGTCATGGAGGTCGGGCGCAGCTCGATCCAGCTGCTGGTCGAGGTGTGGGACCGCGACCCGCTGTCCAGCCAGCGGCGCAAGGTCACCGAAGCGCAGTTCGTGTTCGTCGCCATCGACGCCCACGGGCGCACCCATCCGCTGCCCGTGCGCAGCTGACGGCCGCCCGCCATGCCTGCCAGCCCCGTGCATGCCTCGGTCAGCGCCAGCCTGACCCAGGCCGTGCTGCAGGCGGCCGAACGCCTCGGCGTGGCGCGCAGCGAGCTGCTCGCGTACTGCGGCCTCGGCGAAGCGCAACTGGCCGACCCGGATGCGCGTATCCCGTTGCCGGCGCAGCAGCTGCTCTGGCAGGCCGTGCAAGCCCGCGTGGCACATCCCGAACCGGGTCTGGCGATCGGCCTGCAGTTGGCGCCAGGGCCGTTCAGCGTGCTCGGCTACCTGCTGCAATGCAGCCCGACCCTGGGTGCCGCGCTGGAAACCGCGCAGCGTTACCAGCGCCTGGTCGGCGAGGGTGGCCAACTGCAGGTCAGCGATGACGGCGAGCGCCTGCAACTGATCTACCAGCCCAGCCACCCGGGACACCCGGCCAACCGCCCGCGCATCCTCGCCCTGATGGCCTGCTGGGTGCAGTGGATGCGCCCGCTGCTCAGCGACTTCCGGCTGCTGGCGGTGCGCCTGGCGCATGCGCCCCCGGCACAGCTGGAGACCTACCAGGCCTGCTTCGGCTGCCCGCTGGAATTTGCCGCCGCCGACTACGCCCTGGTGCTGCCGGCGGCGCAGCGCGAAACCCACCTGACCCAGGCCAACCCAGCCCTGCAGAGCCTGCTGCGCCAGCATGCCGAAGCGCTGCTGGCACGCCTGCCGAGTGAAAGCCTGAGTGCCCGCGTGGTCGCCCTGCTCAGCGCCCAGCTGGGCTTTGGCGAACCCGAGCGCGCAGGGCTGGCTGCCAGCCTGCAGCTGAGCGAGCGCACCCTGCAACGGCGACTGGCCGCGGAAGGCAGCAGCTACCAGCAACTGCTCAATGATACCCGCCGCCAGCTGGCCGAACGTCATCTGCGCGACGGCCAGCTACCGGCTGCGGAAATCGCCCTGCTGCTCGGCTACTCGGAGCCCAGCGTGTTCTTCCGCGCCTTCCGCCAGTGGACCGGGCTGACCCCCGGCGAATACCGCGCGCGCCTGAAACCTTGACTGCATCAGGTTTCCAGACTGCCCGCTGGCAAGTCCCGAGCTAACGGCTTTAGCTCTTCTGCAGGTTGATCCCGGGCCGTGTCTGGCTGTTTCGTCCAGTCTTCGGCTTTGCCTTGCACCTTGTCTACCTGTTCATTTAGCGCCTCGACGGACTCCCTGAGTTTTGCCTGCGCCAGTTCTTGCGCGGCCTGCTTGGCTTGACTCGCCAAGTCACGGGCAGACTGCTCCGCCGCATCACAACCGGCCAGACTGACCAGCGCCAGGCCAAGCAAACCCGCCAAAAACGTGTTTTTAAAGCTATTCATCCCAGACTCCTTTAACAAACCAGTTACCGCCGACCGCCCCGCCAGCTGATTGCTAGCGGGGTGGCGCAGCTTATTTGTCAGTGGCTGCATTGAGCTGCAGTGGTGGATCGTTGCGGGTTTTCCACAACGAGAACAGCACGCCGCCAGCCAGCAAGGTGAGGGTCACGCTCAGCGAAAATACCGGCGGGATCTTGCCGATGATGCCGACCAGGAAGATCTTCATGCCGACGAACACCAGGATCAGCGCCAGCGCATACTTCAGGTAAGCAAAGCGATGGATCAGCGCCGCCAGGGCAAAGTACAGGGCGCGCAGACCAAGGATGGCGAAGATGTTCGAGGTGTAGACGATGAAAGGGTCCTGAGTGATGGCAAAAATCGCCGGCACACTGTCGACCGCGAATACCAGATCCGCTAGTTCGATGAGAATCAGCGCCAGAAACAGCGGCGTAATCCACAGCACGCTCTTTCCGGTCGCATCCGGCTGGCGCACAAAGAAACGCTGTTCATGCAAACGGTCGGTTACCCGCAGGTGTTTACGCAGGTACTTGACCATGAAGTTGTCTGCCAGATTCGGCGTCTCATCGATCTTGGCAAACAGCATCTTCACGCCAGTGATCACCAGGAACGCGCCGAACACATACAGAATCCAGCTGTATTCATGAATCAGGGCGGCGCCCAGCGAAATCATGATGGCGCGCAACACGATCACGCCCAGGATGCCCCAGAACAGCACCTTGTGCTGGTACTGCCGCGGGATGGCAAGGAAGCTGAAGATGATCGCCATGAGGAACACGTTGTCCATCGACAGCGATTTTTCGATGAGAAAGCCCGTGTAGAAATCCATTCCGGCATCGCCGCCTTTCTGCAGCCACACCCACAGGCCGAACAACAGGCCAGCCGTGATGTAACCAGCAGACAGCAGCAGGCTTTCCTTGACGCCGATCTCGCGGTTATCGCGATGCAGCACACCAAGGTCAAACGCCAGCAGGGAAATCACAACAGTGATGAAAACCAGCCACAGCCAGGTGGTGGTGCCGAGAAAATCGGCCATTAAGAACGCGTGCAGAGCTTCCATGAGCCCCTCCTTAGTCGAAGTTGTACAAGCTGTAACTCCGACATGGCGGCGCTAGCCGTCAGAGGGGCCCGGTGTTACGCGACGCACCTTAGTAAATCCCAGCGCTGCACTCAACCATACAGATTTTGCAAAGTATTTCTGGCTGCCGAACCTGTGCTTATTCGGCAGAATGCGCGCCCTTTTCGCCTGACCGGTTTACGCGATGCCGCTGCTGACAACTTGCCCGCAACTCGCCTGTGAACGGCTCAAAGCCGGCGAACTGCTGGCGTTACCCACGGAAACGGTTTACGGACTGGCGGCCGATGCGCGCAACCAAAGCGCGGTGGCCAAGGTCTTTGCGCTCAAGGGTCGGCCGGCCAGCAACCCGCTGATCATCCATTTGGCCAGTGCTGAACAGGCACAGGAGTGGGCGCGCGATATTACTGCTGCTGCGCAACGCCTGATGAAAGCCTTCTGGCCCGGCCCGCTGACGCTGGTCCTGCCGGCGCATGCGCATGTTTCACGCAGCATCACCGCCGGGCAGGACAGCGTGGCCTTGCGCGTACCCGCGCACCCCCTGGCGCTGGAAGTGCTGCGCCGGTTTGATGGAGGACTGGTGGCACCCTCGGCAAACCGCTACATGTCCATCAGCCCGACCTGCGCCGCCCATGTGGGGCAACAGTTTGCTGACAGCGACCTGCTGATTCTGGATGGCGGCGAAAGTGCGGTCGGGCTGGAATCGACCATCGTCAGCCTGTTGCCCAACGATCAGCCCAGACTGCTGCGCGAAGGCATGCTCAGCCCCGGGCAGATAGAAGCAGTACTGGGCGCAATCCTGCTACGGGGGGCAGACAGCGCGGTGCGCGTACCGGGTCAGCACAAGAAGCACTATGCGCCGACCACACCCAGCTGGCGCTTTGCCCAGACACCCGTTGCAGACCTCGGTAACCCGCAGTACGCCTGGCTCTGGTGTGGCGAGGGCCTGGCCACTGCAGGGCCTTCCATCAGCCTGGGCAATGAGCCCAGCGCCTATGCCCAGGGCCTGTATGCCGCACTGTACCAACTTGACGGCCTCGGCCTGCAACGCCTATTGATCCAGCTGCCAACAGAGGCGCCTGCCTGGCTGGCCGTGCATGACCGACTGGCACGCGCCAGCCAGTTGCTCGCCTGAATCAGGCGACCGCCGCCTCAGATCCCAGACGCAACTGATACAGGTGCCAGGCGTCCTGATCGAGGCTGTTGATCGCGGTATCCACATAGGCGTAAGCCTTGGGGATTCCATCGCCGCTACTGAACAGGCGCAGTTGCACCTCTTGTTTGGGCAGGCGCGGATCGGTCGGCACCTCAACCCAGCAGCAAACGGTCTTGGTATAGGGCAAGTATTCGGCCTTGAGTAGCCGGTGGCCTGCAGGTAAGGACAGCGTCAAGCCATCGCGGTGATAAGGAACCTGATGCTTATGGACGGTTTTCATGGGCGCGCTCCTTGTGGGGGTACGAGTTGAAGCTAACCCTGAAGACTTATTACTGATAATCGATTATCAGGTAATTATGTATTGTCTTTAGACAATAGATCGGCTTCGCGCACAAATTGCGCAAAGGTTTCCGCCACCGGCGAAAGCCGCTTGGTGCGCCAGCGCACCAGATACCAGCGGTTGGGAATGGGAAACTGCTGCACGTCGAGCTCGACCAGATTCCCCGGCGCGGTGTGCAGCAGGGTGTGCCGCGACACAATGGAGATCCCCAGCCCGGCGGCTACCGATTCCTTGATCGCCTCATTGCTTTCGATGGTCATGCGCGGCGAACAGTGCCAGCCAAAGCGCGCAAAGTGCTCTTCGATGGCATGCCGGGTACCGGAGCCGCTTTCGCGGCTGATAAAAGGCTCGCCGGCCAGTGCTTCCCAGTTGATGGCGCGCTGGCCAGCCAACGGATGCCGCGCCGGGGCGATCACCACCAGCGGATTGTCGGCCAGCGGGATGGCGAGGATATCCAGCTGCTCGGGGGGCTGGCTGAACACATAGAGGTCATCCAGATTTTCCTGCAGACGGCGGATCACTTCCGAGCGGTTGGCGATATTGAATTGCACCTCGACCTCCGGGTACGCCTTGCAGAAAGGCCCGAGCAGGCGCGGCACCAGATACTTGGCGGTGGTCACCACGCCCAGCCGCAATTGCCCCAGCGTCATGCCGCGCATTTGTGCCAGACGCATTTCCAGGCTGTCCAGCGCACTGAAGATTTCCCGCGTGCCGGAGAGGACTTCTTCCCCGGCTTCGGTCAGGTAAAGACGCTTGCCAATCTGTTCGAACAGGCTGTAGCCCAACGCCTGCTCCATCTTGCCCAGCTGGGTAGACACCGAGGACTGGGCCAGATGCAAGTGGCGGGCTGCCTCGGTGACGCTCAGGCGCTCTGCCACTTCGCGGAAGATTTCCAGCTGGCGAAAGGTGGTCTGGCGGGTATGAAAGCGACTCTTTGTCATTGCTTATCCACGATGATTTATCGGTAACTAATCGATTATTAACAATAAATTGATTAATCGACAATGCGCCCGTCAACCTGAATCCGACGAGGCGCTTCATGTCCAGAACCCCCATCACCGTCGCCTATGGCGACGGCATCGGCCCGGCCATCATGCAGGCCACCCTGCGCATCCTCGAGGCCGCCGGGGCGCAGATCGAACCCGAGGTCATCGAAATTGGCGAGCAGGTCTACCTGCGCGGCAACAGCAGCGGCATTGCTGACAGCGCCTGGGAATCCTTGCGGCGCACCCGGGTGCTTCTGAAATCCCCCATCACCACGCCGCAGGGCAGCGGCTACAAAAGCCTGAATGTCAGCACCCGCAAGGCGCTCGGCCTGTATGCCAACGTCCGCCCCTGCGTGGCCTACGCGCCCTTTGTGCCGACCCGCCATCCGCAGATGAATGTGGTGATCGTGCGCGAAAACGAGGAGGACCTGTACGCCGGTATCGAACACCGGCAAACCGAAGAAGTCTTCCAGTGCCTGAAACTGATCACCCGCCCGGGCTGCGAGCGCATCGTGCGCTACGCCTTCGAATATGCCCGGCAGCAAGGTCGCCAGCGCGTGACCTGCTTCGTCAAGGACAACATCATGAAGATGACCGATGGACTCTTCCATCAGGTCTTCAACGAGATCGGCGCCCAGTATCCGGACATCGCCCGCGACAGCATGATCGTCGACATCGGCGCGGCGCGGCTGGCCGACACGCCCGAGCGCTTCGATGTGATCGTCATGCCCAATCTGTACGGCGACATTCTCTCGGATGTGGCAGCACAGATCGCCGGCTCGGTGGGCATGGCCGGTTCCGCCAATATCGGCGACCAGTGCGCCATGTTCGAGGCCATTCACGGTTCGGCACCGGATCTGGCCGACGATGTGGCCAACCCTTCCGGCCTGCTGCACGGCGCCATTCAGATGCTGCTGCACATCGGTCAGGCCGGGGTCGCCGAGAGCATTCACAACGCCTGGCTGCGCACGCTGGAAGAAGGGCTGCACACGGCCGACATCTTCCGCGCCGGCCAGAGCCAACAGCTGCTGGGCACCCGGGCCTTCGCTGACGCGGTGATCGAACGCCTCGGCGAGCTACCCAAAGTTCTGGCGCCGGTGACCTACAGCAACAGCGGCCCCTTGACGCTGCCCGAAGTGGTGCGCGCCAAGCCCAAGAAAAAGGATCTGGTCGGTGTCGACGTGTTCCTGCAGTGGCGCGAAGGGCCGCCGAATCAGCTCGGCCAGGCCCTCAAGCCACACGGCACGCAAGAGCTGCCGCTGCAACTGATCACCAACCGCGGCGTGAAAGTCTGGCCACAGGGTTTCCCGGAAACCTTCTGTGTCGACCACTGGCGCTGCCGGTTCAAGTCACCCGCCGAGCCGATCGGCTTCGATGATGTACTGGCCCTGCAGGTGCGCCTGCACGATGCCGGGTTCGATGTGGTGAAAACCGAGAACCTCTACAACTTCGACGGCGAAGCCGGGTTTGCTGCCGTGCACGGTTAGGGAGACAAAGATGCAGACACTGGCCTTTCTCACCAAACACGACAAGGCACCGCTGGTGGCTGACTGCCTGGCTGACATCGGCTTTGCAGTAAAGACCGTGGACAGCTTCGATACTGATCGGCTGGGTACTTTCAGCCGCGAAGTGGCGCGCACCGGCAGCGCCCATGAGACAGCCCTGACCAAGGCACGACTGGCCGCCCAACTGGCAGGAACGCGCTATGGCCTGGGCAGCGAAGGCAGCTTTGGCCGTGACCCTTACCTGCGCATGCTGCCCTGGGACAGCGAACTGCTGTGCTGGTGGGACGCCGAGCAGGGCTATGCGGTGTATGCCAGTCAGGGCGGCAGTGATACCAACTATGCCCAGCGCTGGGTCACCAGCCTGGAGGATGCCCGCGCATTTGCCAGCAAAGCCGGCTTTCCGGAGCATGCCCTGATCATCGGCCAGAGCGGCGATGGCGTTTTTTGCAAAGGCCTGCGGGACCCGGCGCAATTCGAGCAAATCGTCCTGGCCATTCTGCACACGCAGGACCGGGTCTGGCTGGAAACCGACATGCGTGCGCACCTCAACCCAAGCCGACAGGCATTGATCAAGCGCGCCGCCAATCAACTGGCCATGCGCCTGGCGATCAACTGCCCTGCCTGTCAGGCCGCCGGATATTCGGTGCAACAGCTGCAACCAGGACTGGCTTGCCTGGATTGTGCCCACCCGACCGCGCAGACGCTCAGCGAACTCTGGTTGTGCGGTGCCTGCGGTCACGCCGAGACACGTTACCGGACAGGGTTCGCCGAGCCTGGTCACTGCCCGCAATGCAATCCATGAATAAGGAAACCTCCATGCTCAAGCCCGCGCCAATGTCCTTCCCGCGCATGACCCACCTGCGCGCCCTGGAAGCCGAAGCCATGCATATCCTGCGCGAGGTCGTGGCCGAGAAGCAGAACCCCTGCCTGTTCTACTCCATCGGCAAGGACTCGACCGTACTCCTGCACTTGGCCCGCAAGGCGTTCTTTCCCGGTCCGATCCCGTTCCCGCTGCTGCACGTGGATACCACCTGGGAGTTCCGTGAAATGGGCGAATTCCGTGACCGGCTGGCAGCCAAACTGGGCCTGAACATGCTGGTGCATGTGAATCAGCAAGGCGTGGCGGCGGACATCAATCCGTTTTCGGTCGGCTCGGCCAAGTACACCGATGTGATGAAAACCGAAGCCCTCAAACAGGCACTGGATCACTACAAGTTCGATGCCTGCTTTGGTGGCGCCCGCCGCGACGAGGAAAAATCCCGTGCCAAGGAACGTGTGTTCTCCTTCCGCGACCGCCACCACCGCTGGGATCCGAAACAGCAACGGCCGGAATTGTGGAATCTGTACAACAGCCGGGTCGATCCGGGCGAGAGCCTGCGCGTATTTCCGTTGTCCAACTGGACCGAACTGGATATCTGGCAATACATCCATCTGGAGAATATCGAGATCGTCGACCTGTACCGCGCGGCCGAACGGCCGGTGCTGGAATGGCAGGGCACGCTGATCTGCATTGATGACGAACGCATCCTGCCGTACCTGAGCGCCGCCGAGCGCGCACGCATCGAAACACGCTGGGTACGCTTCCGCACGCTGGGCTGCTATCCGCTGACCGGGGCCGTGGAGTCAACGGCCCGCGACCTGCCGTCGATCATTCAGGAAATGCTCACCTGCACGACATCCGAGCGCCAGGGCCGGCTGATCGACCACGATCAGGACGGCTCAATGGAGAAAAAGAAAATCGAGGGGTATTTCTAAAGAGAGCGCGCGAGCGGCTGGCGGGCCGTTCAGGCGAGAAAATCGGCCATTAACAACGCGTGCAGAGCGTCCATGAGCCCCCTCCCTGGTCGAAGGTGTGCAAGCTGTAACTCCTACCTGGCGGTATCAGTGACCTGTGTGGTTAGTCCAGTTAGTCAATTTCGGCGTCCGCAGCCCCGATACTGCGTTACCGCTCCTCGCCATAGCCCTGCTATGCCTCGTCACGGAGCCTTGTTTCAGGACCACGGCCATCCGAACTTGAGTTAACCAACTAACCGTACAGGCCACTAACCGTCAGCGGGGCCCGGTGTTACGGGGCGAGCGCTGGTAAGCCCGAGCGTTTCACTGAACTACAAGATTTTTGCACGGTATGTCGCCCCGCCTAGCCGGCGCGCCGCGCATCCAGGCTGTAGGCCCCGGCGCCCTGCACGTAGAGCAGGAGAAAGCCGCCGGCGATGGCCAGGTTCTTCATGAACATGACCATCTGTACCTGGTCGGCGAAATTGCTGTGGAAGATCAGCGCCGCCAGCAGGCAGAAGCCGGCCAGCGCCAGCGCTACCCAGCGGGTCAGCCAGCCGATGATCAGCGCCAGGCCGCCACCAGCCTCCAGCAGGATCACCAGCGGCAGCAGCATGCCGGGCACGCCCATGCTTTCCATGTAACCCTGGGCGCCGGCATAGGCAGTCAGCTTGCCCAGCCCGGCCAGCAGAAACAGCTGCCCGAGCAACAGCCGGGCGAGCAGGGTGATTGCGTTGTTCATACACACCTCCAGTCACGGGAATGCCACTAGCAGTGGCCGGTTACCCCGGCCAGTACTCGACTGACCTTAGCAACAGCCTCGGCAGGCTGCGAATCAATGCAACCAGACTCAGGCGTAGCTGCGCAGCAGCCGCAAACGCCAGATCGCCAGCACAAACAGCAGCGACAGGATGCCACCCACCAGCAGCAGGCCATGATTAGCCGGCAGCACTTCCAGCAGCAGACCCGCACCCAGCCCGCCAGCGGCCGGAATCACCTGGCTGGTGACGGTGTAGATGCTCAGCAGGCGGCCGCGCAGTGCCGGTTCACTTTCATGCTGCAGCAGCGCTACCACCAGACTGATGGCGGTGCCGGCGCAGATGCCGTTCAGGCCCAGGCACAACAGCGCCGTGCCCAGGCTTTCACTGCTGGCCAGCAGGATCAGCCCGCCGCCGCTGATCAACGCGGCAATCAGCAGCACATGGCCCTGGCCAAAGCGTTTGGCCAGCGGCAAGGCGATGGCGCCGCCAATTAGGAAGGCCAGCGCCAGTGCGCCGAGAAACATGCCGCGCTGCATTTCCTGCAGATGCAGCACCTGCTGGGCAAAGCGCGGCAGCATGACCTGGATCGGGCCCATGGCCAGATAGATCAGGACGGCCGTGAGCAAAGCCTGCGTCAGCAACGGCGTACCCCGGGCATAGGCAAAGCCCTGACGGATGCGCTCGAACACATGGCCCTCGCCGCCCAGCGCCGGGACCTTGAGGCCGACCAGCATCAGGCTGGCCAGGCCAAACAGCAGCAAGCCGATCACCTGCACCGCGGTCCAGCCACCCTCGACCCGTGCCGCTGCCAGCAGCAAAGGCGCCAGACCAAAGCCAAGCATCACCAGCAGGTTGAACAGCACCGCCAGCCGGGCCTGTTGCAGGCCAGCCATGCGTCCGAGCAAGGCCATGCGTGCCGGCGCCAGCAGCGACCAGCCGATCCCGGTGGCGGTGGCGCCGAGCAGATACAGCTGCACGCCATAGACTTCGGCACGACTGGCTGCCGCCAGCAAGACCAGCGCGACAAAGAACGCGCCATGGGCAATCTGCGCAATGCGCTGCGGCGAGTACTGGTCGCACCAGGCCCCCGCCGGCCAGCCGAGCAGCAGCGGCACGCCAAAGCACAAACCAAAGCCGGCACCGGCCAGCGCATCACGCTGCCAGACATCCTGAGCAAACAGGATCACCGAATAGTTGGTCAGATGCCCGGCAAGAAAGCCGGCCAGACAGGAGATGAAAAAGCGCGTCAGTTCGGTGCGGCTGTAGGTCTGTGCAGGCAAGGGAGGCTCCGGGAATGAGTACAGCGCAGGGGTCACATGTAGGGTGGGTAACGGCGCAGCCTTACCCACCTTGCTCTGGTGGATAAGTCGCAAGCGACGTTATCCACCCTACAAATCTGGCTCCAGCGTTTATCGTCCCCTCACCCCTCCGGGGAGAGGGTTAGGGAGAGGGGAAAGCTGACCGGAGCCCCTCTCCCCAGCCCTCTCCCGCACGCGGGTGAGGGGGTTGGTGGCCAGTTACTTGCCGGGGGTGAGTTTGATCAGCGTCGGCTGGCCGTCTTCGATCTGCCAGCTGGGGAAGGCGCCGTTGGTTGTGTACACGCTGCCGTCTTTGGCAATTTCGATATCACGGGTAAAGGTCACCTTGCGCGTCATCGGGAAGGTCTCCCAGTCACCGCTGGCGATATCCAGCCGCATCAGGGTGTCGGAGGAGGTGCCGGTGACCCACACCTGCTGCCGCGCACGGTCGACGTTCAGCGCATAGGGCGTTTCCACGTTGTTCAGCGCGCTCGGCAGCGGGTAATCGGTGAAGCTGCCATCCGCCGGGGAGTAACGCACGATCTTGCCTTCCGGGAACGCGGTGATCCACACATCGCCCACGGCATCCACGCGCATGCGCCGCGGTGCCTGGAACGGCGTGTCGATGATCTGAACGCTGTCATCCTTGGGGTCGATCACGCCGATCGAATTGGCATGCAGGCGGGCGAACCAGACCTTGCCGTCCGGCGCGATATCGATGCCATAGGGCATCGGCATACCGGTGACACGCTGGTCGATCGGCAGCCAGTGCATCGGCAGGCCCCAGTTCATCAGCTTGCGCACCACATTACTCAGCGCCAGGCTGATCGATTCCTTGGTATCGCGCGCCGGCAGGGTATACAGGCGGAACTCGCCGGTCTTGCGGTCGAAGCGCGCCACCTGGTTGGACAGCGCCAGGGTGAACCAGACGTTGTCCTGCGCATCGATGCGCACGGTGTGCGGGTACAGGCCGTCTTCGAAGCGGTGCACCGTGAACGCCTTGGTTTCCGGGTCGAACTCGAACAGCCGGCGCTGCAGCGATGGCGTGATAAAGATATGGCCGTCCTTCGGCGATTCGGCGAAGGAGTGGATGCCGGCGGTGGTTTCCAGTTTCGGGAAGGTCTTCAGACGGCCGCTGAACATGCCGCCGATTTCATCGCCCGGATCAACCGGCGTCTTGTAGACCACGGCCTGGCCGGTCTGCGGATCAATCTCCCACAGGCGGTCCTGCAGGTTGTCGCCGACATAGATCTTGCCATTGGCCGCCAGTAGCAGGTCGTGCATCTGCGAGAAGGGGTCGCCGAGCGGCCATTCGGTGATGGTCGAGCCGGCCAGCTGGTCTTCCCAGGCCTTGGCCTTGAGCACTTTCTCCGGGTGCTCGCGCAGGTCGGTGTAACCCTTCTGAAAGGTCTCGATCAACAGCGGCTGCATCTCGCTGGAAGGCCGCGCGCCATAACCGATCATGCGTTGCAGAACCTGTTCCCACTCTTCCTTGCTGCGCTCGCGGCGCATAAAGAAGCTGCCCTGCTGGTGACAGAAGCCGCACTGCTCCAGCGCCGTTTTTTTAAGCTCTTCGTTGCCACCGAAATCCAGTGCGGCAAACCAGGCATTCGCCGGTTGCTGGGCGGCGAGGGCGGCTACATCGGTTTCCGCCTCCAGCTTCAGTTCCAGCCGCGCATTGCTGGCCACGGCGGTTTGCTGCAGATCCTTGTAGCCCGGCACCCGCACCCGCAGGTTCAGCGAACCCGGTTCCGGATAGGTGATGTGCAGCTGGCCATCGGGGCCGGCGAACCCGGTGATTTCCGGGCTGATGCGCTGCTCGGTGCGCTCGCGCGGGTAGCCATTATCGTCGGCGGCGGCGCGCAACGGCCGCTCGGCCTTGACGGTGACCATGGCCAGCGCCAGCGGCTTGCCGTCGGCGGCGGTGATGGTCAGATCCAGCGCACTGGCCGGCGCGGTGATGGCCAGCAAGGCCAGCGACAACAGACTCTTACGCATGTTTGACTCCCTGGGCATCAAGAAAGGCAATAAACGCCTCACGGCTGGTGTAGCGCGGGATGTAGCCGAACTCTTCCTTCAGTCGGCGGTTGGCCAACACCGGACGGTAGCGCAGGAAATCCAGCTGCTCCGGGCCGTACTGGGTCAGGCCGAGCGGCTTGAGCACGCGCAGGGCAAACTGCAGCAGGCCGGCGGGCAACGGGCGATAGGGCTTTTGCAATACACCGGCGATCTCGCGCAGGCTCAGTGCACCGTCACCGGCCAGATTGAAGATGCCGGAGCAGCCTTTTTCCAGACCCTTGGTGATGATGCTGACCACATCCTGGTCCCAGATGAATACGAAGCGGCTGTCGCTGCCGCTGATGCCCATCACCGCCTTCTTCTTGAACATGTCGGTGATCTGGTTGTTGACGTGCTTGCCGAGGATGGTACCCGGCCGCAGGATCAGCTGGCGCAGTTCGGGGTGCTTGACGCGGGCCGCAGCGAGCATCTCTTCCACTTCGCGCTTGTGCTTGGCGTAGGCGAACTGGTCATGCCCACGCAGCGGATCCTGCTCGTCGATCCACTCGGCGTTTTCCGGGTAATAACCGTAGGCCGCGCCGGAGCTGGTGACGATCAGTTGCTGCACACCATGCTCGACGGCTGCCTGCAGGATGCTGCGCGTGCCTTCGACGTCGATCTGGTGCAGCAGCGCCTCGCTCATGCCCGGCGGCGGGGTGACCACCGAGGCCAGGTGCACGATGGCATCCGGCTTGTGCCGGGCCACTGCGGCCATGACCGCTGCATGCTGGCTGATATCGAGCAGAATGCCCTCGACATTGCTGCGCAGGGCCTGCGCACTGAGCGGGCGAATGTCGCTGGCGATCAGCGTCCACTCCGGATGCTGCACGGCCAGGGCTTCCATAAGCTGACTGCCGATAAACCCGGCAGCGCCAGTGATCAAAACCTTCATGCCAAATGCTCCTTGTGTGGATGGGGCACGCGACCGCGCCAGATAAGAACCAGTAACAGACCGGAAACGATGTGCCAGGTACCCCAGAGCGCGGCGATCAACGCCATATCGGGCTGCGCGCCGAACTGGGTCAGAATCAGCCCCAGGGCCAGACCGGAATTCTGCATGCCGACCTCGATGGTCAACGCGCGGCGATCCGCTTCCGGCACACGCGCCAGTGTCGACGCGCCCCAGCCGAGCAACAGCGCTGCCGCGTTCTGCGCAATCACCAGCAGGAATACCAGGCCGATGCTTTCCACCAGCATCTGCCAGTTGGTATAGATGGCGATCCCCAGGAACAGCCCGAAGGCACTCATCGACAGGCGCTTGAACAACGGCAGGATCATGTGCGTGAAACGCGGAAACAGGTTGCCTACCAGCATCCCCGACAACAGCGGCAGCACCAGCATCAGGACCAGGCCCATGACAATGCCGCCGGAGTCGACGTTCAAGGCGCCCATCTCACCTTTGAGGAAAGCCGCCGTTTCCGGGTTGAGGCTGGAAATCAGCGCGAAATTCAGCGGCAGGGTGATGATCGCCAACAGGCTCGACACGCTGGTCACGCTGACCGACAGCGCGGTGTTACCGCGTGCCAGGTGGGTGATGATGTTCGACATATTGCCGCCCGGGCAGCACGCCACCAGCATCATGCCCAGCTCCAGGCCCGGCTTGAGGTCGAGGAACAGCGTCGCCAGCAGGGTCAGCCAGGGCAACAGCAGGCACTGGCAGACCAGCCCGATCAGCACCGAGACCGGGCGCTTGAGAACGAAGAGAAAGTGCGCCAGCTTCAGTTCCAGAGCCACGCCAAACATCATTGAAGCGAGCACCAGGCCAAGGACAACCTGCTGGCTTTCGTCGTAATTCATGGAAGGACTCTCGCGGGGGTATTGGCACTGCAGCAAGCGTAGTCCGCTCACACCAGCACCACAGTGGCCATAGCGGCCAAAGAGCATGGCCATTTGCGCCAGCCCCGGACAATACCGGCACCGTTAGTCGCGGCCCGGCACAACCATCTTCACGCCACGGCAGGCGCCCAGTATCCTGCCCACCCCCAACGGATTCCCTGCCCCACCATGCTGCACAAAGCCCCCTGGCTGGCGCAAAGCCGCCTTGCCATTTTCCTGCAGAAACAGCTGCTCGCCCTGATCGCCCTCAACCAGCGCTATCCGTGGGTGGTCGCCCTGTATGGCTTCCTCTCCGGGGTGGCGAGCTTCGTGATGGTCGACCGCCAGGCCCGGCTGGCCTCGCTGGTGGCCATCCTGATGCTGGCCAGCTGGCTGCTGCTGGTGCTGGAAAATGCCTTCAACCAGCACCTGGCGCGCTGGTTCGGCATCGAGCTGCCGTCCTGGCTGGCGCGCTTCGTCACCCAGATGATCCACCAGCAGAGCCTGTTCTTCGTACTGCCGTTCTTCGCCATGAGCACCACCTGGAACAGCGGCCAGCTGGTGTTTACCTGCCTGCTCGGCGCGGCGGCGCTGATCTCGATCATCGACCCGCTGTACTACGACTGGCTGGCGCCGCGCCGCTGGCTGTACCTGGCCTACCACAGCCTGACGCTGTTTGCCGTGCAGCTCACGGCGATGCCGATCATCCTGCACCAGACCACTGCGCAGAGTTACCAGCTGGCGCTGCTGAGCACCGTGCTGCTGGCGTTCCCGTCCCTGGTGGCCAGCCTGCAGCTACGGCGGCACTGGCGCTGGCTGGCAGTGCCGCTGCTGACCGCGGCACTGCTGCTGGCCGGCTGGCTGGCGCGGCCCTGGATACCGCCGGCGACGCTGCGCCTGAACGAGGTGGCGATCAGCCTGGCGCTGAACGACCAGGCCCGCGTACCGGGCCAGTCGCTGCAGCAGCTGAGTTCGGCCGACCTGCACCGCCAGGGCCTGTTCGCCTTCACCGCGATCAGCGCCCCGCGCGGCCTGGCCGAGCGCATCTACCACGTCTGGCGGCGCAACGGCGTAGAGGTCGACCGCATCGCCCTCGACATCCAGGGTGGCAGCAATGACGGCTACCGCGCCTGGAGCCACAAGCAGAACTTCCCGCAGCAGGCCGACGGCAAGTGGACGGTGGAAGTGGTCACCGATGCCGGACAGATGATTGGCGTGCTGCGCTTTGTGGTAAGCCCTTGACCTGCGTCAGTTGAGCGCAGCGCGCGCGGATTGCCGGCGCGCGTGCCGCTGGTAGACTGCGCCGATGTCGATGATCCGCCAGCAGCGCCCCGTGATTGCCCTGTTGCTGTACAGCTGCATGCTGTTCAGCAGCTTTGCCTGTGCGCTCGCGCATGGACAAAGCAGCGGCCTGCAACTCAGCGGCCTCGACCAGCGCCTGTGCAGCAGCAGCGATAGCGGCAACCCGCAACCGGCCCTGCCCGGCGCGCAGGCCATGCTCGAATGCCCGGCGTGCGCCAGCCACAGCCCGGTGCCTGCGGCCACGGGCGGCTGGATAGTCGATCTGCAGGCCTGGCGGCCGAGCCCGCCAGCAGCGTCCCCCACCCCGGTTGCAACCCTCCCGACAAGCGCCTGGCCCCCCGCCAGCCCGCGCGCGCCGCCGCTTTTCTAGCACCGCCCTGGCGGTCGCCGTGCGTCCGCCACCTCGCCCAGTCCCCGCTTGCGCCTGCCCGGCGACGCCCCTCCCGGCCGTCCCGGGTGCGCGCGCCACTGCGCGGCACTTCTGCTCCTGCACAGAGAACCAACCGATGAAATACCCGCTTTCCGCTTGCCCGGCCTGGCTGCTGGCCGGCCTGCTCAGCCCCCTGATCGAGGCCGCCGACCGCCTGCCGACGCCCCCCGCCACACCCGCCAGCACCGCCGAGGCAGCACCGCTGCTGATCACCCACGGTTCAGCCGCGGTGGACAAACCCCGGCCACCGGGCCCGCTGGCGCCGATCAATGCCCAGCAGGTCCCGCCCGCCACGTTGGACAGCCTGCGCCCGGCCAGCAGTGACAGCGCCACCCTGCTGCGCGATGTACCTGGGGTCAGCCTCAACGGTGCCGGCGGCATTTCCAGCCTGCCGGCCATCCGCGGACTGGGCGACGACCGCCTGCGCATCAAGGTCGACGGCATGGATCTGGTGGCATCCTGCCCCAATCACATGAACCCGGCACTGTCCTATATCGATCCGAGCAACGTCGGCAGCCTGACGGTGTTCGCCGGCATCACCCCGGTCAGCGTGGGGGGCGACAGCATTGGCGGCAGCATCATCGCCGACAGCCTCGACCCGGAATTTGCCGCACCCGGTGCGGACAGCATCAACCAGGGTGAAGTGGGCGGTTTCTACCGCAGCAACAACAATGCCCGCGGCGGCAATTTCTCCGCCACCCACGCTGAAGAAAACTTCAACATCAGCTACGCCAGCAGCTACAACAAGGCCGACAACTACACGGCTGGCGGCGACTTCAAGGTCAGCGAATCCACCGGCCGGGCCGGCAAGACCCTGCCACTGGATGAAGTCGGCTCGACCGCCTACGAGAACATCAATCAGATACTCAGCCTGGCCGTGCAGAACGACAACCACCTGCTCGAGCTGAAGGCTGGCGAACAGCATGTCCCCGAAGAGCTGTTCGCCAACCAGCGCATGGACATGACCGACAACACCCAGCAGTGGTTCAACCTGCGCAGCCGCAGCAACTTTGACTGGGGCGATCTGGAAGCCAGTGCCTACCACGAGAAGGTCGATCACTCGATGGACTTCGGCCCGGACAAGCGCTACTGGTATGGCGCAGCCTCCAACGTGGCCGGCGGCAACGGCAAGCCCTGCACGGTGTCCTACAACAGGATGACCTCCTGCGCCGCCGGCATGCCGATGGAAAGCGAAGGCAAGACCACCGGGGCCAAACTGCAGGCCAATATCGATCTGAGCGCCGCGGACCTCCTGCGCCTTGGCAGCGAATACCAGCGCTATCGCCTCAATGACTACTGGTCGCCCTCCGGCGCCGGCATGGGCCCGGACACCTTCGAGAATATCGACGACGGCGAACGTGACCGCACTGCGCTGTTTTCCGAGTGGGAATCCAGACCCGGCAGCGACTGGCTGACCCTGATCGGCGTGCGCTACGAAGCCGTACAGATGGATGCTGACGACGTCAACGGCTATGGCGCGCCGCCCATGGGCATGCCGATGGGCCCTGACGAGGCAGCCCAGGCCGCCGCCTTCAATGCCAGCGACCGTAGCCAGACCGACAACAACTGGGACTTCACTGCGCTGGCCGCCTACACCGTCGACAGCCATCTGGATGTGGAATTCGGCTATGCGCGCAAAGCGCGCTCGCCCAACCTCTATGAGCGCTACACCTGGGCCGGTGGCTCGATGGCGGCGATCATGAACAACACCGTCGGCGACGGTAACGGTTATGTCGGTGACATCGAGCTGAATCCGGAAACCGCCAACACCTTCTCCACCACCCTCGACTGGCACAGCGCCATGGGCGACCGCGAACTGCGCGTCACGCCGTTCTACACCCTGGTCAATGACTACATCGATGCCGTGGCCGCGCCTGACACGATGTGGGCCGCAGACCAGTTCAACGTCCTGCAATACGCCAACCAGTCTGCGCGCCTGTATGGCGTGGATGTCTCCGGCAAACTGCCACTGGCCAGCAACGAGCTGGGCAACTGGGGCTTGAATGCACTGGTGAATTACACCAACGGCAAAAACCGCGACACCGACGATGAGCTGTACAACATCATGCCGCTGAACGGCACCTTCGCCCTGACTCGGGAAGTCGCCGGCTGGAGCAACAGCTTCGAGGTGGTCGCGGTGGCTGCCAAGAATCAGACCTCGGACATCCGCAACGAAGTGCAGACGGCTGGCTACACGCTGTACAACCTGCGCGCCAGCCACAGCTGGGCGCAGGTGCGGCTGGATTTCGGCGTGGAAAACCTCACCGACAAGTTCTACTACCTGCCCACCGGCGGCGCCTATACCGGACAAGGCATCACCATGGGTATCAACAGCATTCCCTGGGGTGTAGGCGTACCGGGTATCGGCCGCTCGTTCTATACCGGGGTGAATGTGTCGTTCTGACGGCATGCACCGGTAGGGTGGAAAACGCCGCTCGCGGCTTTTTCACCGAGCGGGCAAATGGTGGATAACGCTGCGCGGCTATCCACCCACACGCCGCAATCGTTGCCTTGTTGGGCTTCGCTGCGCTCAACCCAACCTACGGAATCAGCGCGCCGGACGTAGATTGGGTTGAACCGCAACGCGGTGAAGCCCAACTGGCCGACATCACCGACGGTTCCGGATGACGGCACTCACACGGTGTTGCCGCTACTCAATCTCGGCTAACCTGTGCGCCATGCAAACTGTCACTCCCGCCGAACTGCTGCGGCTCGATCCATCCGGTGCTGCGCCCAGGCTGCGCATCAGCGGCGAATGGACCTTGCCCCATTACACCCTGCTTGAAGGGCAGATTGCTGCCTTGCGGCTGCCACTGCCTGCCGCGCAGACAATCGATCTGAGTCAATTACAAGCCCTCGATACCGCAGGAGCTGCGTTGCTGGTGCGCTTGCTCGGAGTCGAGCGTGCCCGCGCCTTGCTGAATCAACCCGAGAGCCTGCCGGCGGCGCGGCTGGCGCTGCTGGAAACGGTAGTCAGCGCACTGGAGAACGATCAGCCGGAGATGCCCGGCAAGCCAAGCCTGACGCCACTGCAAATGCTGGCCGATCTGGGCGCCAGCATGCAACGCTTTGCCGGGCAGCTGCTGGAGTTGCTCGGCTTTATCGGCCTGATCCTCGAAACCCTGCTGCGCAGCCTGCGCCACCCGCGGCGCTGGCGCGTCACGGCGCTGGTGGTGCAGATGCAGGCCACCGGCCTGAATGCGGTGCCGATCATCGCCCTGCTGACCTTTCTGGTCGGCTGCGTGGTGGCCTTTCTCGGCGCAACCGTGCTGGAACGCTTCGGTGCCAGTATCTACACCGTGGCGCTGGTGGCACTGGCATTTTTGCGCGAATTTGGCGTGCTGCTCACCGCCATCCTGCTCGCTGGGCGCACGGCCAGCGCCTTCACCGCGCAGATCGGCTCGATGAAGGCCAATGAAGAAATCGACGCGATCCGCACCCTCGGCCTCAATCCGATCGAGCTGCTGGTGCTGCCGCGGGTGCTGGCCCTGCTGGTGACCCTGCCGTTGCTGACCTTCGTCGCCATGCTCGCCGGCATCCTTGGTGGCGGTCTGGTCTGCCTGCTGACGCTGGATATTTCACCAACCCTGTTCCTCTCCATCCTGCACGATATCCCGGCACGGCATTTCTGGGTCGGCATCAGCAAGGCCCCGCTGTTCGCTTTCCTGATTGCCGCGATCGGTTGTCTGCAAGGTTTCCGCGTCCGCGGCAGCGCCGCTTCGGTCGGCGAGCACACCACCTCCAGCGTGGTGCAGTCGATCTTTGTGGTGATCCTGCTGGATGCCGTCGCCGCGCTGTTCTTCATGGAGATGCACTGGTGAACCCGCCCGCCGGCAACAACGTGATCGTCGAGGTGCGCGGCCTGTGCAACCGCTTCGGCCGCCAGGCGGTGCACGAGAACCTGGACCTGGATATCCGGCGCGGCGAGATTCTCGGCGTGGTCGGCGGCTCCGGGACCGGCAAGTCGGTGCTGCTGCGCAGCATCGTCGGCCTGCGTGCACCCAGTGCCGGCTCGGTCAGGGTGTTCGGCGAAAACCTGCAGGCCCTGGCTCCGCCGCAGCGCGCCCGGCTTGAACGGCGCTTCGGCGTGCTGTTCCAGCAGGGCGCGCTGTTTTCCTCGCTGAGCGTGGCGGAAAACATCGAACTGCCGCTGATCGAGCATGCCGGCCTGACGCGCCGGGACGCGGCCAGCCTGGCCCGGCTCAAGCTGCTGCTCGCCGGCCTGCCGGCCAGTGCCGGGGCCAAGTACCCGGCCGAGCTGTCCGGCGGCATGATCAAGCGGGCGGCGCTGGCCCGCGCGCTGGCGCTGGATCCGGACATCCTGTTTCTCGACGAGCCCACCGCCGGTCTCGATCCGATCGGCGCCGCCGCCTTCGACCAGCTGATCCTGACCCTGCGCAACGCGCTGGGGCTGAGCGTGTTCCTGGTCACCCACGACCTGGATACGCTGTACCGCATCACCGACCGGGTCGCCGTGCTGTCGCAGCGGCGCGTGCTGGTAGCCGATACGCTGGCGCGTGTCGCCGCCACCGACGACCCCTGGATCCAGGACTATTTCCACGGCCCGCGTGGCCGCGCCGCCGAGCAGGCAGCCGAACGGCTGCAGGAGCACAACTGAGATGGAAACCCGCGCCCACCACGTTCTCATCGGCCTGTTCACCCTGCTCAGCGCCGGCGCTGCCCTGCTGTTTGCCCTGTGGCTGGGCAAGTCGAGCCTGGACAGCAGCTATGACAACTACGTGATCGTCTTTCACGAAGCGGTCACCGGCCTGTCCAGCGGCAGCCCGGTACAGTTCAACGGGATCAAGGTCGGCGAAGTGGTGCGCCTGCGTCTCGACGCCGCCGACCCGAGCAAGGTGCTGGCGACCATTCGCGTCGCCGCCAGCACGCCGGTACGCAGCAACACGCGGGCCCGGCTGTCGCTGGCCGGGGTTACCGGTACGGCCTTCATCCAGCTCAGCAGCGGCGCCGGCGCCAGCCTGCCGCTGACCGCCGCCAAGGGCCAGCTGCCGCAGATCAGCGCCACGCCGTCGTCCATCAGCCGCCTGCTCAACGACGGCAGCGACCTGCTGGGCAAGATCAGCGAACTGCTGGACAACGCCAACCGGCTGTTCTCCGCGGAAAACTCGGCGAACTTCGGCAAGACCCTGAGCAATCTGGAACAGACCACCAGCGCCCTGGCTGCACAGCGCGAGGACCTGCATAAAGCCTTCGGTGACTTCGCCCGCGTCAGCGAGCAGGCCAGCAAGGCCCTGGAACAGGCGACCACGCTGCTGGCCAGCAGCAATCGGTTGCTGGAAGAGCAGGGCAGCAGCAGCCTCAGCGACCTGCAGCAGACCATGGCCGCCCTGCAGCGCAGCAGCGCCAGCGTGGAAAACCTGCTGAGCCAGAACCAGGGCGCGCTGAACCAGGGCCTGCAAAGCCTCGGCAGCCTGCAACCGGCGCTGGATGAGCTGCGCCAGACCCTGGCCAACCTGCGCGGCATCAGCCAGCGCCTCGAGGAAAACCCGGCCGGCTATCTGCTCGGCCGCGACCAAGCCAAGGAGTTTCAGCCATGACTGCGATGTCCAGCGTCCTGCGCCAGCTGGCTGCCATCGGCGCCCTGAGCCTGCTCGGTGCCTGCTCGATCCTGCCGAAAAGCCAGCCCGTGCAGGTCTACCTGCTGCCCGCGCAACTGACGGCGGCCAGCAAGGCCCCCGCAGTCAGCTGGTCGCTGCGCCTGAACACCCCGCAGGCCAGCCAGGCACTGAACAGCTCGCGCATCGCCGTGCTGCCCCAGGGCAACCAGTTCAGCACCTATGCCGCCAGCAGCTGGAGCGACCCGGCGCCGCGCCTGCTGCGCAACCACCTGCTCAACGCCTTCCAGGCCGATGGCCGGGTGCGCGCGCTGAGCACCGATGACGACAACCTGCAGGCCGACCTGCAACTGGGCGGCGAGCTGCAGGCGTTCCAGAGCGAATACCACGAGGGCAGCGTCAGCGTGGTGCTGCGCCTGCAGGCCCGGCTGGTCGACAACCAGCGGCGCATCCTCGCCAGTCAGCGCTTCGAGGTAATCCAGCCAGTCAGCGGCGACGCCGTTCCGGCGGTAGTCAGCGCCTTCGGCCAGGCCAGCGACCGGCTGGCCGCGCAGCTGCTGCAGTGGACGCTGGCGCAGGGCGCCGCTCAGCCAAAGAACCAGTAGCACACGCCGATTGCCGCCAGCACGCCGGCCAGGTCGGCAAGCAGGGCGCAGCCCACCGCGTGGCGGGCACGCTGGATGCCGACCGCGCCGAAATACACGGCCAGGACGTAGAAGGTGGTTTCGGTGCTGCCCTGGACCGTGGCCGCCACCAGCGCCGGGAAGCTGTCCACGCCGTGGGTCTGCATGGTCTCGATCAGCATGGCGCGCGCCGCGCTGCCGGAGAACGGTTTGACCAGGGCGGTCGGCAGGGCCTCGACAAAGCGCGTGTCCATGCCCAGCCCGCTGACCGCCCAGCGAATGCCGTCGAGCACTGCTTCCAGGGCGCCCGAGGCGCGCAGTACGCCCACCGCGCAGAGCATCGCCACCAGGTAGGGCAGCAGGCCCTTGGCCACCTCGAAGCCTTCGCGGGCACCTTCGACGAAGGCCTCGTACACGGGTACCTTGCGCAGCCAGCCACACAACAGGAACGCCAGGATCAGGCCAAACAGGGTGAGGTTGCCAAGCAGCGATGACAGGCTGGCCAGCGCGGTGGCGCTGAGGCCGGCGAGCAAGCTCATGAAGCCGCCGAGCAGCAGGGCGCCGGGCAGCAGGTAGGCCAGCACCAGCGGGTCCCACAGTTTCAGGCGCTGCATGAAGGCCACCGACAGCAGCCCGACCAGTGTCGAGGCGCTGGTGGCCAGCAGGATCGGCAGGAACACCAGCGTGGGGTCGACCGCACCCTGCTGCGCGCGGTACATGAAGATGCTCACCGGCAGCAGGGTCAGCGAGGAGGCGTTGAGCACCAGAAACAGGATCTGTGCATTGCTCGCCACGCTCGCACTGGGGTTGAGCTCCTGCAGCGCCTTCATCGCCTTGAGGCCGATCGGCGTGGCGGCGTTATCCAGGCCCAGGCCATTGGCGGCGAAGTTGAGGGTGATGAAGCCGAGCGCCGGATGGCCACGCGGCACGTCCGGCATCAGCCGCGCAAACAGCGGTCCAAGCAACCGTGCCAGCAGATCAACCAGGCCGGCTTTCTCGGCGATGCGCAAAAAGCCCAGCCAGAGGGTGAGGGTGCCAAACAGCAGGATCATCACCTCGACCGACAGCTTGGCCATGCCGAACAGGCTTTCCACCATGGCCGCCCACACCCCGGGATCACCACCGAGCCAGCGCGCCAGGGCGGCCACGGCGGCCACCACGAAAAAGCTCAGCCAGAGTCCGTTAAGCATGCCGGTTGACTCCCTTCAGGGTTGCCCTGCCGCGTTGAGGGCGGCGAGCAGGGCGGCGGTTTCTGCATCGGCCACGCCATCGTAGCGGGCCGGGCGGTATTTCATCTGGAACGCAGCGAGGACGTTGCGCGTCTGTTCGTCAAACTCGCCACTGAAGGCAATCGAGTAGCCGCTGGCTGCCAGTTGTTGCTGGAACCACAGGGCGTCTGGTAACGCCGTGGCGTATCCCGGCTGCAGCCTGGCCACCTGCTGCGCGTCCGGCCAGCGGATCAGCCCGGCGTCGGCCAGTTGCCGCCAGGGAAACAGCGGCCCCGGATCGACCTTGCGCTGCGGGGCAATATCGCTGTGGCCGACGATGCTGTCGATGGGCAGCTGGTGGCGCTGGCGGATGTCCTGGAGCAGGGCGATCAAGCGGTCGATCTGCGCCTGCGGGTAACCGTACCAGACGCGCCCCGCGGCGGTCTGGCGATAGCCCGGGTTGACCAGTTCGATGCCGATCGAGCTGGCATTCAGCCAGGTACGCCCGCGCCACTGGCTCTCACCGGCATGCCAGGCACGCCGCTCCTCGTCGACCAGACGGTAGATGGTCGGCGGCGTGGCGCCGATCAGGTAGTGGCTGCTGACGCCCTGGTCGGTGAGCATCTGCAAGGACTCCGGGAGATCGCTGGAGGTGTAGTGCAGCACGACGAACTGTACCCGGCTGTCCTGGCCGCGGGAGACATGCGTGGTGTCGATCGGCAAACCGCCACAGGCGGCGAGCAACAGCGTGCCCAGCGCGGCCAGCCGGACACGCCACGCGGGTGGCAGGCAGAACCGGCAGTGAGCGCGGGTGAGTTCAGCGGGCGGGGGGCTGGCAACGTTCAGCATGGGCTTGCCGCGGGTATCCATAAACAACGTCAAAACGATCCGAGCAGTCTAACTGGCCGGCCAGGCTTGTGCTGCGCCTCTTCAGCGCCAGGCTGCCGCTGGCGACCGCCGCGGGCCGGTCGATTCAATGGGCAGGCTGGAGTGCCCGGCGGGCAAACATGCTTTCCGGCAGGCGAATGTCCACCGCCACCGGCAGATGGTCGGAGATCGGCTGATCGAGCACGCGCACGCTTTCCAGGGTCAGTTCGGGGCTGAGCAGGATATGGTCCAGGCAGCGCTGCGGACGCCAGCTGGGGAAGGTGGCCGCCAGCTGCGGCGCCAGCAGGCCGAGGTCGCGCAGCGGCGAGTACAGCAGCAGGTCGGCCACGTGGGTATTCATGTCGCCCATCAGCACGATATGGCGATAACCGCCAATCAGCTCGCGGATGTAGGACAGTTGGCGGGTGCGCGCGCGACCGCCCAGGGCCAGGTGCATCATCACCACCGCCAAGGCATTGTCGCCCTCGCCCAGGCGCATGAGGATCGCCCCGCGTCCAGCCGGGCCGGGCAGCGGATGGTCTTCCAGCGCGGCTGGTTGCAGCCGGCTGAGCAGGCCATTGCTGTGCTGGGCGAAGCGTCCGTAGTTGCGGTTGAGCTGCTGGTACCAGAACGGGAAGTTGCCCAGCTGGGCGAGGCGCTCGACCTGATTGACGTAACCGGAACGCAGGCTGCCGCCATCGACTTCCTGCAAGGCCACCAGGTCATAATCGGCCAGCAACCCGGCGATCCGCTGCAGGTTGAGCGAACGCCCGGCATGCGGCAGCAGGTGCTGCCAGCCACGGGTCAGGTAATGATGATAACGCTCGGTACTGATGCCGACCTGGATGTTGAAGCTGAGCAGGCGCAGGTGCCCATTCGCCGGGAGCCCGCCCAGCGGTGTGCAGTCCGCGTTGATCCGGGCGCTGCACGGTGCAGCCACCCTTTCCGGCATCCAGCGTCGCAACATCGCTTGGCCCTTATTCCGCGGCGCGTTCCCGGTTGATCAACTGGTCAGCTACGTCCAGTGCCTGCTCAGGGCCACCTGCCATGCCTATATCGAAACGGTACTTGCCATTCACCACCAGCACCGGCACCCCGCTGATCTGGTAGGCCGCAGCCAGCTTCTTGGCTTTTTCCACCTGCGCCTTCACGCCAAACGAGTTGTAGGCCTTGAGGAAGGCGTCCTGATCAACGCCCTGGGTCGCCAGGAACTCAGCCATTTCTTCGGGGGTTGCGAGCTTCTTGCCGTCCTTGTGGATGGCCTCGAACACGGCCGCGTGGACCTGTTGTTCGACATTCATCGATTCCAGCGCCAGGAACATCTGCCCATGCACGTTCCACACGCCGCCAAACATGGCCGGGATGCGCACGAAATGTACGTCTTCCGGGAGTTTATCGACCCACGGATTCAGGGTTGGCTCGAACTGATAGCAATGCGGACAGCCATACCAGAACATCTCGACGACTTCGATTTTCCCCGGCACCGCTACTGGCACGGCACTGCCCAGCTCGATGTATTGCTTGCCTTCCTGGATTTCTTCGGCTTGCGCCGACAGGCCGAACAGACTGACACCCGCCAGGGCGAGGGAGAGGATCAATTGACGCATGGGGTACTCCTGATAAGTGGGTGCGGCTGACGGCAAGCTTGAGTGAGACAAAACCGCCGGGGAAAGGTTCGCTCATTCTAGGCGTTGTTAAATCCCGGATGCGAGCAATCCGCCAACTCGGTGCAATTCTTCTGGACAAAAAAAGGTGGCCGAAGCCACCTCTTTTGCTGCATCAGCAACGCTTAGTGCAAGCCCTGGATGTAGCTGGAGATCGCGGCGATATCCTTGTTGCTCAACTTCGCAGCGATGGCACGCATGGTCATGGTATCGCCATCGTTGGTGCGGTTGCCCTCGCGGAAATCCGTCAACTGCTTGGCCACATACTGGGCATGCTGACCGCCAAGACGCGGAAAGCCGGCCGGCGCATTACCCGCGCCATTCGGCGAATGGCAGCCGCTGCAGGCCGGCATGCCTTCGTTGAGCTTGCCGCCGCGATACAGCGCCTGGCCAGCCGCCAGCAGGGCCGGATCGGTTGCGCCAATGCTCATCGACTGGCTGGAGAAGTACGCCGCCATGTCTGCCATGTCCTGCTCGCTGACATTGGTCAGGATCCCGGTCATTTCCAGCACCTGGCGATTACCAGCCTTGATGTCCTGCAGCTGCTTGAGCAGATAACGCTCGCCCTGGCCTGCCAACTTCGGGAAATTCGGTGCAGCACTGTTGCCATCCGCACCATGGCAGCCAGCACAGACCGCCACTTTCGCCTGACCTGCAGCGGCATCACCAGCAGCCTGGGCCACGCCGGTGATGCCAAGGGTCAACAGCAGACTCACGAGTAGTTTGTTCATCAACTATTCCAACTACGGCTAAGGGTATGAATTCGGTTTGGAGGGACGCTTACTTGGACATCCAGGCAATCACTGCCTCGTAGTCTTCCGCGCTGCAGTCCATGCACAGGCCGCGCGGCGGCATGGCATTGAAGCCTTCGGTAACGTGCTTGACCAGCGTCGGCATGCCCTGCTGCAGGCGCGGTTCCCAGGCAGCCACATCGCCCTTCTTCGGCGCTTGCGGGAGCTGCCCGTTGTGGCACATGCCACAGGACTTGTTGAAAATTGCTTCTGGATCCGCTGCGGCCTGAACATTCGCAGCCAACAGCAAAGCACCTGCAGCGATTAGCATTTTTTTCATGGTCACACCTCATCGGGGGGAAGCAGAGAGATCCGGTTACTGCCGCGCAGGTCAGCCATTGCAGCGCTAGCACACAGGCTGTCGGGATAAAGCGCGCACAAATCCTGTGCCATTATATACTGGCCTCGCTTAAACGGAAACGAAACTACCCTCTGCGACGCTGCGTCGCATCCGCGGAACCCCAATGTCCATCAAGAATCCGATACTTGGCCTGTGCCAACAGGCCACTTTCATGATCAGTGCCGCCAAAGTCGACCAGTGCCCGAACGACGAGGGCTACGAAGTGGCTTTTGCCGGCCGTTCGAATGCCGGCAAGTCCAGCGCCCTGAACACCCTTACCCACGCCAGCCTGGCGCGCACCTCGAAGACGCCCGGGCGCACGCAGTTGCTGAACTTCTTCCGGCTGGATGACCAGCGCCGCCTGGTCGACCTGCCCGGCTACGGCTATGCCAAGGTGCCGATCCCGCTGAAACTGCACTGGCAGAAACACCTCGAGGCCTACCTGAGCAGCCGCGAAAGCCTGCGCGGGCTGATTCTGATGATGGACATTCGCCATCCGCTGACCGACTTCGACCGCCTGATGCTGGACTGGGCCTCGGCCAGCGGCATGCCCCTGCATGTATTGCTGACCAAGGCCGACAAGCTGGCGTTCGGGGCGGCCAAGAACGCCCTGCTCAAGGTGCAGCGGGACATTCAACAAGGCTGGGGCGAGGATGCCAGCGTGCAGTTGTTTTCCGCGCCGAAGCGCCTGGGCATCGATGAAGCCCTGGCGGTGCTGGCGAACTGGATGGAACTCGGCGCGGAAGCTGCTGCCGAGTAACCCGCAGCAATCCGCAGGCAAAAAAAACCCGAACTTCGATGGGGAGGGAAGTTCGGGCTTCAAAATCCGCACCGCCTGCGCGGTCGGAATCTGCCAACACATGAATCACCAAAGGAGAAACGAATGGCCTCAGCAGCCATTCAAAATTTCTGACCGGGGTTCTTTGTGCAAGTTCCGCGCAGCAGCGAATTATTTTGCCGAGCGCCCGTTCGACCACGCAGGCACTCAGTGCGCCTCATCCCAGTTCTGCCCGACACCCGCAGCCACCAGCAGCGGCACCGAGAGTTCGGCGGCCTGGCTCATCAATCGGCAGACACTTTCGCGCACCTGCTGCAGCAGATCCTCGCGCACTTCCAGCACCAGTTCATCGTGCACCTGCAGGATCACCTTGGCGTCCAGGCCGCTGTCCGTCAGCCAGCGATCCACGCTGACCATGGCGCGCTTCATGATATCCGCCGCCGTGCCCTGCATCGGCGCATTGATCGCCGTGCGTTCGGCGGCCTTGCGCAGGGCCTGGTTCTTCGACTGGATCTCCGGCAGATACAGGCGCCGCCCGAACAGCGTCTCGACATAACCCTGCTGTGCGGCCTGCTCGCGGGTGCGCTCCATATAGGCCAGCACACCGGGATAGCGGTGGAAGTACACGTCGATGTAGGCCTGCGCCTGCTTGCGGTCGCAGCCGATCTGCTTGGCCAAACCGAAGGCGCTCATGCCGTAGATCAGCCCGAAGTTGATCGCCTTGGCGCTGCGCCGCTGGTCGGGCGTGACCTGCTCCAGTTCAACGCCAAACACCTCCGCCGCGGTTGCCCGGTGCACGTCCAGATCGTGCCGGAAGGCGTACAGCAAGCCTTCGTCCTGGGCCATGTGCGCCATGATGCGCAGTTCGATCTGCGAATAGTCGGCCGCCACCAGCTTGTAGCCGGGCGGCGCGATGAACGCCTGGCGGATGCGCCGTCCTTCGGCGCTGCGGATCGGGATGTTCTGCAGGTTCGGGTCGCTGGACGACAGCCTCCCTGTGGCAGTGACCGCCTGATGGTAGGAGGTGTGGATGCGCCCGGTGCGCGGATTAATCTGTTCCGGCAGGCGGTCGGTATAGGTGCTCTTGAGCTTGCTCAGGGTGCGGTACTGCATCAGCACCTTGGGCAGCTCGTAATCCTGTTCAGCCAGTTCCGCCAGCACCGCTTCGGCGGTCGAGGCCTGGCCCTTGGCGGTCTTGCTCAGCACCGGCAGGCCAAGCTTTTCATAGAGGATGGTGCCGAGCTGTTTGGGCGAGCCGAGGTTGAATTCCTCGCCGGCGATGGCGAAGGCCTGGCGCTCCAGTTCGACCAGCTTGTCACCCAGCTCGACGCTCTGTTCGCCGAGCAACCTGGCGTCCACCAGGGCGCCCTGGCGCTCGATGCGCGCCAGCACCGGCACCAGCGGCATCTCGATCTCGGTCAGCACCCGGGCCAGCGGCGGCACGGCCTGCAGCTGCGGCCACAGCGTCTGGTGCAAGCGCAGGGTGATATCGGCATCTTCGGCGGCATAGGGCCCGGCCTGCTCGATGGCGATCTGGTCGAAGGTCAGCTGCTTGGCGCCCTTGCCGGCAATCTCTTCGAAGGAAATGGTCGTGTGATCGAGGTACTTCAGCGCCAGCGCGTCCATGTTGTGGCGGGTGGCGGTGGAGTCCAGCACATAGGATTCGAGCATGCTGTCGAAAGCCACGCCCTGCACGTTGATGCCATTGGCCGGATCGCCGCCAATCGCGCAGTTGGCCAGCACATTGATGTCGTACTTGGCGTGCTGGCCGAGCTTGGCCTTGTGCGGGTCCTCCAGCAACGGCTTGAGCGCATTCAGCACCTTGTCGCGATCCAGCTGCGCTGGCACACCCATATAAGAATGGGTCAGCGGCACATAGGCCGCCTCGCCAGCGGTGACCGCGAAGGACACGCCGACAATCTGCGCCTGCTGGGCATCCAGGCTGGTGGTTTCGGTGTCGAAGGCGATCAGTTCGGCCTGCTGCAAGCGGTCAAGCCAGAGCGCAAAGCGTTCGCCGTCGAGAATGGTTTCGTAGTGCTCGCTGACTGACCTGCTGGCAACCGCTTCCGCGGCAGCCGGCGCAGGTGCGGCAGCCTCCGGGCCGGGCGACTGCAACAGCTCGAACAGGCCCGCTGGTGGTGCTTGCGCGGCCTGCACCGGTGCCGCGAGCGCCTCCTGCGGCAAGGCCTCCAGCCAGCTGCGGAATTCCAGCTGGCGATACAGCTCGGCCAGCGCCGGCGCATCGACCGGGCCCATGTGCAGCGCCTCGATCCGGATATCCAGCGGCACATCCAGCTTGATCGTCGCCAGCTGGTAGGACAGGTAGGCCATCTCGCGCTGCTCGAGCAGCTTCGCCGGCAGGGTCTTGGCGCCGCGGATCGGCAGCTCGGGGACCTTGTCGAGGTTGGCGTAGAGCACATCCAGCCCGCCACCCACACCGACCAGCAGGCCCAGCGCGGTTTTCTCGCCGACCCCGGCGACCCCGGGGATGTTGTCGGCCTTGTCGCCCATCAGTGCCAGGTAGTCGATGATCAGCTCCGGGCCGACGCCAAACTTGCCCTTGACGCCCTCGACGTCGTAGACGCTGCCGGTCATGGTGTTGACCAGGGTGACCAGTGGGCAGACCAGCTGGGCCATGTCCTTGTCGCCGGTGGAGATCACCACCGCGCGGCCCTCGGCGGCGCACTGCCGGGCCAGCGTGCCGATCACGTCATCCGCCTCGACGCCCTCGATGCACAGCAGCGGATAACCGAGGCCGCGCACGCAGGCATGCAGCGGCTCGATCTGCACGCGCAACTCGTCGGGCATCGGCGGCCGATGGGATTTGTAATGCTCGAACAACTCGTCACGAAAGGTCGGGCCCTTGGCATCGAAGACCACCGCAAAGGGACTGTCCGGGTACTGCTTGCGCAGGCTCTTGAGCATGTTCAGCACGCCCTTGACCGCGCCGGTGGGCAGCCCTTTGGACGTGGTCAGTGGCGGCAGGGCATGGAACGCGCGGTACAGGTAGGAAGAACCGTCCACCAGGACGAGGGGCGCAAGACTCATGAGCGAGATCAACCATTCAGGGTGTCGGGAGGCTAGAATGCCAATATCAATCGTGGAGATGGAGCAAGGTTATCATGCGTTTACCTACCTACCTGCTGTTCAGCGGCCTGTTGGGCGCCAGTCTGCTGCTCGGCAGCCCGGCGGCCATGGCCGAAGACCCCACGCCTGGCGCCGAACCGGATGTAACCATCCGCACCGAGGGCGACAAGACCATCTCCGAATACCGGATCAATGGCTTTCTCTACGCCATCAAGGTGACGCCGAAGCAGGGCAAGCCCTACTTCCTGGTGCGTGCCGACGCCAGCGAGATGTGGATGCGCTCCGACAAGCCGGAAATGCTGGTGCCGGCCTGGGAAATCTTCAGCTGGTAACCCGCGGAGCCCGACATGTCGGTCTACACCCCGCTTGAGCGCGCTGAACTGGAGGCCTTCCTGGCCCCATACGGGCTCGGCCGGCTGAAGGATTTCCAGGGTATCGCCGAGGGCACCGAGAACAGCAATTTCTTCGTCAGCCTGGAGGCCGGCGAGTTCGTCCTGACCCTGGTCGAGCGCGGCGCTCACCGCGACCTGCCGTTCTGCATCGCGCTGCTCGAGCGCCTGCACCAGGCCGGCCTGGCGGTGCCCTATGCGCTGCCCACCACGGCCGGCGAGGCCCTGCGCCAACTGGCCGACAAGCCGGCCCTGCTGCAGCCGCGGCTGCCCGGCAAGCACATCCTGCAACCCAATGCCCACCACTGCGCGGAGGTCGGCGCCTGGCTGGCGCGCCTGCACCTGGCCACCCGCCAGCGGATACTCGAGCACCCCAGCGACCGCGGCCTCGACTGGATGCTCGACGAAGGCCCGAGCCTGGCCCTGCAACTGGAAGAGCCGGGGTTGTCGCACCTGCGCGGCGCCCTCAGCGAGATCGACCGGCTGCGCCCGCGCCTCGACCAGTTGCCGCGCGCCAACCTGCATGCCGACCTGTTCCGCGACAATGTGCTGTTCGACGGTCCGCACCTGTCCGGGGTGGTCGACTTCTACAACGCCTGCTCCGGGCCGATGCTCTACGACCTGGCGATTGCCCTCAACGACTGGTGCTCGCACGTCGATGGCCGCCTAGATGGTGCGCGCGGCCGGGCCCTGCTGGCCGCCTACGCCAGCCTGCGGCCCTTCACTGCGGTCGAGGCCGAGCTGTGGCCGATCCTGCTGCGCATCGCTTGCGTGCGCTTCTGGCTGTCGCGGCTGATCGCCGCCAGCGGCCCCCAGCGCCCCGGAGTGCTGGTCAAGGACCCTGACGAGTTCGCCCGGCGCCTGGCCTGGCGCCAGCGCAACGACCTGCCACTGCCGTTCGCCCTGTAGTCCGCCCGCGGCGATCAGCCGCGACAGCCCGCCGTGGCCGCTTCACCCGCAGCTGGAATGCCCGCAGTTGAGGCAACTGGCGCAACCGTCGAGCTGCACCACCGCGCGGCTGTTGCACTTGCCGCACAGCCGCGCCCCGGGCGGAAAGCCCTCGCCCGGCTCGGCCTGGCGCAAACCCTGGGTCGCCTCATAGGCGGCGCGCTGCTCCGCCAGCAAGCGCTGCTGTGCCGGATCTTGCGTGGCGTCCGGCAGCAGACCGATGCCGATCAGGTGCCGCTCCAGCACCGCGCCGATTTCCGCGACGATGGAGGGCATATACTGACCGCCCCGCTTGCGGTAGCCACCGCGCGGATCGAACACGGCCTTGAGCTCCTCGACCAGAAAGGTGCAATCGCCGCCCTTGCGCAACACCGCCGACATGATCCGGGTCAGGGCGACTATCCACTGGAAGTGCTCCATGTTCTTCGAGTTGATGAAAATCTCGAAGGGCCGGCGCTGTTCATGCGGCGTGCCGGGGTTGAGCAGGATGTCGTTGATGGTCACGTACAGCGCATGCTCGAACAACGGTGACTTGATCTTGTAGGTGGCGCCGTGCAGCAGGTCGGGGCGCTGCAGCGTCTCGTCCAGCTGCACCGGCGCGGCCGTTGCGGCAGCCCTGCGGGCCGGCTCGGGAGGCCGCTCGAGGACCTCGAAGGCGGTGATCTTCTGGTCGATCCGGGTGTGCATGGCAACTCCTCAATACTTGCCGTAATAGCCTTCCTTCAGGGCCTCGAACAGGTTGGCTGCGGTGTGCAACTCACCTTCGTACTCGACCTCCTGGTTGCCCGCGAGCTCGACCACGCTGCCGTCTTCCAGGTGAAAGCGGTAGCGGGTCAGCGCCAGGTCGGCTTCCTTGACCAGCACCCCCTGGAACGCCTGGGGATTGAAGCGGAAGGTCGTGCAACCCTTGAGCCCCTGCCGCCAGGCCTGCAGGTAGATGTCCTGGAAACGCTGGTAGGGGAAATCCGACGGCACGTTGACGGTCTTGGAAATCGACGAGTCGATCCACTTCTGCACCGCCGCCTGGGTGTCCAGATGCTCCTGCGGAGCGATGTCGTCGACCGTGACAAAGTAGTCCGGCAGGCTGTGCGCGCTGGCGCCGGTAGCGGGCAGAGCGTGCGCATCGACCAGCTGGCGGTAGGCCAGCAGTTCATAGCTGGACACCGTCACCTGCGCTTTGCTCTTGCGCCCCGGGCGAACCAGGTTGCGCGCGTATTGGTGGGCGAAACTCGGCTCGATACCGCTGGAGGCATTGTTGCCCAGACTCAGGCTGATGGTGCCGGTCGGGGCGATGGAGCTGTGGTGGGTGAAGCGCGCGCCACTCTGGGCCAGCGCCTCAACCAGCTCGGGCGCCACGCTGGCGAGCTGCTGCAGGTAGCGCGAATACCTGGCATGGAGAATCCGCCCGGGCACCAGGTCACCGACCCGGTAGCCATCGGTAGCCATCTCCGGACGTTTGCGCAGCATCTCGGCGCTGACCCGGAATTCCTCCAGCAGCAGGGGGGCCGGGCCCTTCTCCCGGGCCAGTTCCAGCGCCACCTGCCAGCCGACCAGCGCCATCTCGCGCGCCACTGCCTCGCTGAACTGGCAGGCCTGGGCACTGCCGTAGCGCATCCGCAGCAGCGTCAGGGCCGAGCCGAGGCCGAGAAAGCCCAGGCCGTGACGGCGCTTGGCGAAGAGTTCGTGGCGCTGCTGCGGCAGCGGCAAGCCGCTGATTTCCACCACGTTGTCGAGCATGCGGGTGAACACCCGCACCACTTCGCGGAAGCGCTCCCAGTCGAAGCACGCGGTTGCACTGAACGGTTCGCGGACGAACGCGGTCAGGTTGATCGAGCCGAGCAGGCAGGCGCCATAGGGCGGCAGAGGCTGCTCGCCACAGGGGTTGGTCGCGCGGATCTCCTCGCACCACCAGTTGTTGTTCCACTGGTTGACCCGGTCGATGAAGATCACCCCGGGCTCGGCGAAGTCGTAGGTGGAGGCCATGATCAGCTGCCACAGACGGCGGGCCTTGAGCCTGGCATACACCCGGCAGGCCACCAGACCGTCCTCACGCACCAGATAGCCTTCCTGCAGCGGCCATTCGCGCCAGATGACCTGGGCCGCATCCTGCAGGTCGAGCTCGGCACGCTCCCGGGCGTGCAACGGGAACAGCAACGGCCAGTCGGCATCCTGCTCGACCGCCTGCAGGAAGGCGTCGCTGACCAGCAGGCTGAGGTTGAACTGGCGCAGCCGCCCAGCCTCGCGCTTGGCGCCGATGAACTCGCGCACGTCCGGGTGCGCCACGTCGAAGGTGGCCATCTGCGCACCGCGGCGGCCGCCGGCGGAGCTCACGGTGAAACACATCTTGTCGTAGATATCCATGAACGACAGGGGCCCGCTGGTATAGGCGCCGGCTCCCCCGACATAGGCCCCCCGCGGGCGCAGGGTACTGAATTCGTAGCCGATGCCGCAGCCGGCCTTGAGGGTCATGCCGGCTTCCTGCAGCTTGCCGAGGATGTCCTCCATGGCATCGGGGATGCTGCCGGATACCGTGCAGTTGATCGCCGAAGCAGCCGGCCGCTGCGCCTGCGCGCCAGCGTTGGCGACTATCCGGCCCGCCGGAATGGCGCCGTTGCGCAAGGCCCAGAGAAAGCGCGGGTACCACTGCGCGCGCAGCTCGGCAGTCGTCTCGACCTCGGCCAGGGCACGGGCGACACGCTGCCAGGTGGCATCCACATCGGCTTCCAGCGGCTTGCCATCCGCGCCCCTGAGGCAATACTTGCGCGCCCAGACATCCTGGGCAACGGCCTGCAGAGCGAGGAGTTGACCCTCGGCCACGGCAGGCTTTGCGCGACTCCTGGCCATGCGCCGGCGACCTCTTTGTGGCTACTCTCCCTTACCTTAGCCGCTGCTGCCGTCGCCTGCCCGCGCTACAACTGCTGCAGGCAATCGCCCAGGGTCGCCGCCAGATTCTCCAGCAAGCGCTCGTAGCCGCGGGCATCGACAGCCACCGCGCTGCCCATGGCGTCCAGTTCGGCCAGGTGGACCGGCAGGCCGGCGCTGAGGGTCTGTGCCAGCCGCGGTTGCAGCGGCGGCTCGCTGAACACGCAGCTGGGGCCGGCCCGCTGCAGCTGCTCGCGCAGTTCGGCGACATGCCGGGCACCGGGCTGCACCTCGCTCTGGATGCCGAACACTCCGGCATGCTGCAGGCCATAGGCTTGCTCGAAGTAGTCGTAGGTCTCGTGAAAGACGAAGTAGGGCTTGCCCTTGAGTCCGGCCAGACGCGCGCCCAGCTGCTGGTCGAGGCTATCGAGGCGGACGCTGAAGGCGGCGAGGTTGCGCTGGTAGCGCGCGGCGTTGAGCGGATCGGCCAGCGCCAGGTCGGCAGCCATCCGCGCGGCGATCATCCGCGCATTCGCCGGCAGCAGCCAGAGGTGGGCGTCCAGGCTGCCGGGGCGATGCGCATGGTCGTGCGGGTCATGCCCGGACTCGCCAGCAGCATCGGCAAAATGCCGCAGCTGCAGGCCCGGCAGAGACTGCAGAGCCAGGCTCGGCCCACTGCGCGTCGCCAGCGGCTTGCCGAGAAAACCCTCCAGGTCCGGGCCGATCCAGTAGAACAGCGTGGCCTCCTGCAGGCGGCGCAGGTCCGACGGGCGCAGGCTGTGGTAATGCGGCGAGGCGCCGGGCGGCAGCAACAGCGCAGGCTGGCCGACGCCCTCCTGCACAGCGGCGGCGATCAGTTGCACAGGCTTGATGCTGGTCAGCACGCGGACCTCGGCGCGCGCCGATGCAACACAACAGAGCAGGAGCAGGGCAAAGAACAGGCGATTCACGGGATGCACCGAAAGCGGAAAAGGTTATAGAATAACGTCTCTTTTCGCCAGCGTCGCCCTGCCATGCTCAAGCCGCTTCCCGCCAGTACCCCGCTGGCCTGCCGCCCCCACGACCATTCGCGCTGTGTCAGCCACGCCCTGGCTGCCGCCGAAACGCTCTGTGCCGGTGCCGGCCTGCGCCTGACGCCCCTGCGCAAGCGCGTGCTGGAGCTGGTCTGGGACAGCCACAAGCCGCTCGGCGCCTACGACATCCTCGCCGTGCTGAGCGCGGCGGATGGTCGTCGCGCCGCGCCGCCGACGGTCTATCGCGCCCTGGACTTTCTCCTCGAGCACGGCCTGGTGCATCGGCTGGCCTCGCTGAACGCCTTCATCGGCTGCAACCACCCCGGCGAGGTGCACCAGGGCCAGTTCCTGATCTGCCGTCAGTGCCACACCGCCATCGAGCTGCAACACGGCGAGATCGCCACCGCGGTGCTGGCCAGCGCGCAGCGCGTAGGCTTCAGCGTGGAAGGGCAGACCGTGGAGATCGTCGGCCTCTGTGCCGGTTGCCGGGAGGCCGCATGAGTACGCCGCTGTTGCGCCTGCAAGGCATCACCGTGCAGTTCGCCGGGCAAGCGGTGCTGCAGGATGTGCAGCTGCAGGTCGACGCCGGCGAGATCGTCACCCTGATCGGCCCCAACGGCGCCGGCAAGACCACCCTGGTCCGCGCCGTACTCGGCCTGCTCAAACCCGACAGCGGCACGCTCTGGCGCAAGCCTCGCCTGCGCATCGGCTACATGCCGCAGAAGCTCACGGTCGACCCGACCCTGCCGCTCTCGGTATTGCGCTTCCTCCGCCTGGTGCCCGGGGTCGACCGTACCAGTGCCCTGGCGGCACTCGCCGAGGTCGGCGCCGAACAGGTGATCGACAGCCCGCTGCAGCGTATTTCCGGCGGCGAACTGCAGCGCGTGCTGCTGGCCCGGGCCTTGCTGCGCAAACCGGAGCTGCTGGTGCTCGACGAGCCGGTGCAGGGCGTCGACGTGGCCGGCCAGGCCGAGCTGTACCGGCTGATCACCCGCCTGCGCGACCGCTACCACTGCGGCGTGCTGATGGTCTCGCATGACCTGCATCTGGTGATGAGCACCACCGACCAGGTGATCTGCCTGAACCGGCATGTCTGCTGCTCAGGCCACCCGGAGCAGGTCAGCGGTGATCCGGCGTTTGTCGAGCTGTTCGGCCAGGACGCCAGGAGCCTGGCGATCTATCACCACCACCACGACCACAGCCACGACCTGCATGGCGCGGTGCGCCAACCCCATAGCCACGGCCCGGACTGCAAACACTGATCACCATGCCCGACTTTCTTCTCAACGCACTGCTCGCCGGCCTGGCGCTGGCGCTGGTCGCTGGCCCGCTCGGATCCTTCGTGGTCTGGCGCCGCATGGCCTACTTCGGCGACACCCTGGCACACGCCGCGCTGCTGGGCCTGGCGCTCGGCCTGCTGCTGGAGATCAGCCCGACCCTGGCGGTGACCTTCGGCTGCCTGTTGCTGGCCGTGCTGCTGGTGCGCCTGCAACAGCGCCAGGCGCTGGCCTCCGATACCCTGCTCGGCATCCTGGCGCCGACCACCCTGGCCCTGGGCCTGGTGGTCCTGAGCTTCATGCGCGACGTGCGCATCGACCTGATGGGTTATCTGTTCGGCGACCTGCTGGCAGTCAGCAGCAGCGATTTGCTGTGGATTGTCGGTGGCAGCGCGCTGGTCCTGCTGGCCCTCGTTGCGCTCTGGCGCCCGCTACTGGCGATTACCGTGCATGAGGAGCTGGCCCGGGTCGAAGGCCTGCCGGTCGCCGCACTGCGCCTGGCGCTGATGTTGCTGATTGCCGTGGTGATTGCGGTGGCGATGAAAATCGTCGGCGTGCTGCTGATCACTTCGCTGCTGATCATCCCGGCGGCGGCGGCCCAGCGCCATGCCCGCACACCGGAGCAAATGGCCATCGGCGCCAGCCTGCTCGGCTTGCTGGCGGTCTGTGCCGGGCTGGCGCTCTCGTGGTTCGAGGACACCCCCGCCGGCCCCTCGATTGTGGTCTGCGCCGCGTCCGGCTTTGCCCTCAGCCTGGCTTTACCCCGGCGTTCGCGCTAACCGCCAGGTTCCCCTGTGTTTTTACCACTGGCCGTTAGGGTAAACTGCCGGCCTTTGTCAGCCCGGCCGTTGCCGGGCACTACACACTCAACCCGGTCACCCCCTACATGAACGCTATACGTCCCTGCATTATCTCTCTCAGCGCCGCCGCCTTGCTCTCCATCACCCTTGCTGGCGTGGCCGCAGAAGCAATCGATGAAACCGTCCTGGCGCTGCGCAATCTGGATCAAAGTGTCGCCAGCAATCAGCTGGATCAGGCAGAAAAGCAATTGCAGGCACTGCAACAGCGCATTCCGGGCGATACCCGCCTGGAACAGGCGCAGCGTGAAATCAGCGCCAGCTATCTGCGCCAGGGTGAAAGCGCCTTGCAGAGCGGCAACCTGCCCGCCGCCACCCAGGCGCTGCAGCAGGCACAGCGGGTGATGCCGGTCGGCAATGCGCAAGCCAGCGCACTGGCCAGCGCCATCCAGCAGACCGAGGAGCAGCAAGCCGCGGCCCTTGCCGCCCAGCAGGCAGCGGAAGCCCAGGCTGCGCAGGAGAAAGCCGAGCAGGCCCGGCAGCAAAAACTGGCGGCCGAACGCAAGGCCGAGGAAGCCCGAAAAGCCGCGCAAGCGGTCGCCCCGGCAACCGCTGCTGGCGCCACCGAAGCGCCAAAGGCGGCTGTCGCGCAACTGATTGACCCGCTCGCAGCCAGCTCCACGATTGCCCTGCCCATGCTGGCAGACAAGGACAGTGATGCACTGCGCGACCTGCTGGACAAGGTCGCCGCCGACGTAGTCGCGTTCAACTGCAAGGTGAGCATCGGAGTACAACAGGGCAAGGACTATCCGTGGGTGGCGGCCCTGCTGTCGGCACGGGTGAAGAAACTGGATCCGGCGTTCGAGCTGCAAGCAGCGCAGGTGATTGATCCGGCCAAGGAGCCCGAGCTGGTGCTTAGCCCGCAGTCCTGATCGCTCAGCATTAACAAAACGCCCGCAGATCCGCGGGCGTTTTCATTGGTGGCGCAGTTACTGCTCCGCGGACAACAGCCCGGGTAGCTGCTCGAGCAGCTTCTGGTTGTTCAGCGGCTGCCGAATAAAGCCGCGTTGACGGCCGTCGGGGCCCAGCAGCACCAGATTGCCACTGTGATCGACCGTGTAGTTTTCCTGGCTGGTATCCGCCGGGATGAAAGGAATGCTGACCGCGTTGGCCAACGTCTGGATTGCCGGCAACTCGCCAGTCAGTCCGATAAAGCCGGCCTGGTAGAAGCCCAGGTATTGCTTGAGGTGCTCCGGCGTGTCGCGCTGCGGATCGATGCTGACGAATACCAGCTGCAGGTTGTCCCGCGCGGCCACTGGCAGCTTGCCGCGCAGCTCGCGCAGCTGCGCCAGGGTGGTCGGGCAGATATCCGGGCAGAAGGTATAGCCAAAAAACAGCAGGCTCCATTTGCCGTTGAGCTGTTGCAGCGCGAAGGGTGCACCATCGGTGCCGGACAGCTGCACCGCGGGTAGCGTCCGACTCTGCGGCAACAGCACGATACCCGCATCGAGCAGGGCCACCGGGTCACCCTCACCCTTGCCGTTGAGCACCTTGTTGACCGTCAGCCCGAGTACCAGGGCAATCAGCGCGGTCATCACCACCACAGTTTTTTGTACGCCAGTCATGATGTTCCTTATTGGCTGGAAGCTTGCCGACAGCAGCCGGTATCAGCTCAGAGGTTCAACAGCAGATAGTGATCAGCCAGCAAGGCGATGAACAGGGCGAACAGGTACATGATCGAATAGTGAAAAGTCTTGATCGCTGCGTGCGCGCGGCTGTCGCGGTACAGCACCCAGGCCCAGTACAGGAAGCGCGCCCCCAGCAGCACGGCGCAGGCCAGGTAGAGCAGGCCGCTCATGTGGATCGCGAACGGCAGCAGGGTCACCGCAATCATCATGCAGGTGTAGAGCAGGATGTGCACCTTGGTGTAATGCTCGCCATGGGTCACCGGCAGCATGGGAATGTCGGCCTTGGCGTATTCCTCCTTGCGGTGGATGGCCAGCGCCCAGAAATGCGGCGGGGTCCAGGCGAAGATGATGAGCACCAGCAACAGCGGCTCAGCGCTCAGCTGGCCGGTCACCGCGACCCAGCCGAGCAGGGGCGGAGCCGCCCCGGCCAGGCCGCCGATCACGATGTTCTGCGGCGTGGCGCGCTTGAGAAAGCCGGTATAGATCACCGCATAACCCAGCAGCGAGGCCAGGGTAAGCCAGGCCGCCAGCTGGTTGGTGAAGGTCAGCAACAGGGCCATGCCGGTGACTGCCAGCAGCAACGCAAAGGTCAGGGCCGCGGCCGGTGACAGCCGGCCTGCGGTAACCGGCCGCTTGTAGGTGCGCGCCATGATCGAGTCGATGCGCCGGTCGACCACATGATTGACCGCCGCCGCCGCACCGGCACACAGGCCGATGCCCAGGTTGCCGAACAGCAGGACCGTCCACGGCACCCCGGCACGGGTGGCGAGGAACATGCCCACCAGCGAGGTGATCAGCATCAGCAGCACCACGCGTGGCTTCGTCAGTTCTAGATAGTCACGCCAGAGGGCGCGTTCCTGCTGGGCTTGCAGCACTGTAGTCACGGGGTTCTCCCTTTATTGTTCTGTTCCGCCGCGCCGCCGCGAGAGGGGTGCAGGTTGGGGTCGGGTCTAGGCCGGACTCGCGTCCGCCCTGACTGCTGTCGGCTCACGCAATGCGCCAGGCGCCCGCAGACGGTAGTTGATTAGTACCAGCGTCAGCAACAGGCAGGCACCCCCAATGTTATGCGCCACCGCCACCGCCAACGGCAACTGCAGAAGCACATTACTGATACCCAGGCCGACCTGCACGGCCAGTGCCAGCAACAGCAGCCCGGCGAGTCCGGCCAGCCCCTGCTGGCGCAGCCGCCAGGCCAGCGGCAGCAGGACCAGCACGACCAGCAGGGCGCCGAGCCGGTGGGTGACATGGATAGCGGTGCGTGCATCGCTTTCGAGCTGGCCGCCCAGGTAATTCGGGCCGATGTGCTGGGTCAGGTGAAAGCCGTTGGCGTAGTCCATGGCCGGCAACCACTGGCCATGGCAGGTCGGGAAATCCGCACAGGCCACCGCCGCATAGTTGGAGCTGACCCAGCCGCCTAGGGCGATCTGCGCGATGACCAGCAGCAATCCGCTCAGCGCCAGGTAACGCAGACTGGCCGGTAGCCGCCGTGGCGGAAATCTGCCGGACAGGCGCAAGCTGAGGAGGAACAGCAAGGCGAGGGTGGTGAAACCGCCCAGCAGGTGGGCGGTCACTACCTGCGGCCAGAGCTTGAGGGTCACTGTCCACATGCCGAATGCCGCCTGCGCCAGCACGACGCCGAGCAGCAGCAAGGGCAATTTCAGCGGCTGTTGCGCGCGGCTGCGCAGGCGCAATGCCTGCAGTGCCAGCCCGAGGATCAGCAGGCCGAGAGTGCCGGCAAAGTAGCGATGGACCATTTCGTTCCAGCCCTTTTCCTCCTCCACCGGCGCCTGCGGAAAATGGGTTTCGGCATGTGCCAGCTGGGCCTCGCCCTGCGGCACACCGATAAAGCCATAACAGCCCGGCCAATCCGGGCAGCCCAGGCCGGCATGGGTCAGGCGGGTATAGGCCCCCAGCAGGACCACCAGCAGGGCCAGCAGGGTCGCCAGAACGGCCAGTCTGTAGCCGGGCTTGTGCAGTTGTATGGTCACGCTTGTTCCTCTTTGCACCCGCAAGTCCGGGCGTCTATTGATCAGCCAATATTCGACAGTTTGAGCAGATGGCGCAGGTCATTGAGGATCTGCTTGCCGTTGGCGTCCGCCGGGTAGCGCAGGACCAGATTGCCCAGCGGGTCGACGATCCACAGCTGGGCGGCCGGGTTGTCCTGCACCGCACGCGCATAGACGTCGGGATCCAGCGGATAACGCAGCAGCTGCGGGTATTCCCGCTGCAGGCGCTCGTTCAGTTCGGCCGATAGGGGGCTGGCCAGCGCCAGCGCGTGGTTCGCCCGCGAGGCGTCGCGGCCCAGGCCGATGTGAATCTGCCGCGCCAGATAGATCAGCTGCTGGCATTCGGCCGCGCAGTCCTGGGGCGCACTGACCAGCAATTGCCAGCCCTTGCCGGCGCTGAACGGCACGCCCAGCTCGACCAGGCTCTGCCGCCCGCCGATCAGTTCGCCGTGGTAGCTGCGGTCCTCGGGGATCCAGAATCGCCCGTAGAACATGGCCGTCGCCAGCAGCATCGGCCCGATGACCAGCGCCAGCAACAAGACCAGCTGCCAGCGTCCGGAACGGCGCTGTGCACTGCCTTCAGTCCGGTTCTGTGGAGAACTCGTCATTCCTTTCCCTCGCATTGCTAATACCCAGATAAATGAACAACCCCAGCAATGCCAGAGCAAGGGCAAACCACTGCACGGCATAACCGAGATGCTTTTGCGGATCCATCGCCACGACCGGCCAGTCTGCCCGATAGGCCAGCGGCCCCGGGTCCAGGCGCACCTCGAAAGACGCACCGCCACGGCCCAGCAACTGCCACAGGGCCGGGGCATCCACTGCATTGACCAGTTTCGGCCAGCCGGATGATTCGCCCTGCCCGAGCAGAAAGCCCTCCCCGGGCGGCAGGTAGACCCAGCCGGTCAGACTGAGCGGCGCCTCCGGGGTGCTGAACTGCGGTGCGATGCGCCGGTCCGGCCAGGGCAGCCAGCCGCGGTTGACCAGCAGCCAGAGGCCGCTCGGCTGGTCATAAAAAGGCTGCAGCAATTCGACCCCGGCGACCCCGGCGCGCGTGCGGCTGTCGAGCAGCACGCTATGCGCGGCATCAAAGCTGCCCTGCAGGCTGACCCTGGTGTAGGCCAGCTGCGCTTGCCGCTCCAGTGCGCTGACCGGGAGGGGCTCGGCCGCCCGCCGCGCTTCGGCGGCGGCCATCAGCACACGCTTGTCCTCGGCACGCTCGAGTTGCCAGAAGCCGAGCCAGACCAGCAGCGGGAGCAAGGCAAATACCACCAGCGAGGGCAGCAGACCCGGACGAAATCGGCTCATGCGGCAAGCCCGGAGAAGAACTGTTGCTGGTTATACTTCATACATCCCCATGTTGCGGAGCCACACCATGCTCAAAATAGCGATAGTCGTGCTACTGCTGGCCACCATCGCCAGCCTGTTCAGTGGCTTGTTCTTTCTGGTCAAGGACGAAGGGCACGGCTCGCGGCTGGTCAATGCGCTGACCGTGAGGGTGGTGCTGACCAGCATTACCGTGGCCCTGATCGCCTGGGGCTTTTACAGCGGACAACTGACCTCTTCGGCCGCCTGGTAAGCGGCGCCCGGCCCGCAGGCCCGGGCGCTAGCGGCTCACAGCACGTAGACGAAGACGAACAGCCCGAGCCAGACCACATCGACGAAGTGCCAGTACCAGCTGGCCGCCTCGAAACCGAACTGATGATCGGCGTCGAAGTGGCCCTTCATGATGCGCACCAGCATGACTGTCAGCATGATCGCACCCAGGGTCACGTGGGCGCCGTGAAAGCCGGTCAGCATGAAGAAGGTCGAGCCATAGATGCCGGAACCCAGGGTCAGGCCCAGCTCCTGGTAGGCCTCGACATATTCCGCCGCCTGAAAGCCGATGAAGGTCAGGCCCAGCAGGATGGTCAGCGCCAGCCACGCCTTGAGGGCACCACGCTTGTTGTGTTTCAGCGCATGGTGGGCAAAGGTCACGGTGAAACTCGAGCTGACCAGCAGGATGGTGTTGATCAGCGGCAGATGCCACGGATCTATGACCTCCTTGGGCGGGACAAAGGCCGCCGGATCAGGGTTCTGCAGCAACGGCCAGACGTACTCGAAGTTCGGCCAGAGCATGTTGGCAACCCCTTTGGCACCCTCGCCACCCAGCCACGGCCCGGCAAAGTGCCGGACGTAGAACAGGGCACCGAAGAAGGCGGCAAAGAACATCACTTCCGAGAAGATGAACCAGCTCATGCCCCAGCGGAACGAGCGATCCATCTGCGGACTGTACAGGCCGCCGCGGCTTTCCTTAATCACCGCGCCAAACCAGCCAAACAGCATGTAGGCCAGAAACAGCCCGCCAATCGAGAAGATCAGCGGCCCGCTGGACTCGGCACGCTGGGCGCTCATGTCATTGAACCAGGTGCCCAAGCCATAGAGGCTGGTCGCCATGCCGATGGTGGCAATGATCGGCCACTTGCTCTGGGCCGGAACGTAGTACTGCTCGTGGGTGGTCATTTTTTATTGTTCTCCTTATCGGCCCGCTACGGGAACAGGCGCTTGGCGCGCGGTGATATCGAACAGCGTGTAAGCCAGCGTGAGGTGATGCACATCCTTGGGCAGCTCACGGTCAACAATGAAACGTACCGGCATTTCGATCCGCTCGCCGGGTTGCAATACCTGCTGGGTAAAGCAGAAACATTCGGTCTTGTGGAAGAACGCCGCCGCCCTGGCCGGCGCGACGCTGGGGATGGCCTGCGCCGTCATCGGCTTGTCGGTCGGATTGAAGGCGACGAACAGCATTTCCTGGGTCGCCCCCGGATGCACGGTCACTTCATCGGCCTTGGGCCGGAACTCCCAGACCATGTCCGCCGAGTTGGTGGCGAGGAACTGCACGCGCACCTGGCGCACCTCGTCAGCCTGCTGGCTGCCCTCGTAGGCCTTGGCGGTCTTGCCGTTGATGCCGAAGGCCTGGCACATCGCGTCGTAGAAGGGCGGCAGGACGAACACGCCAAAGCAGAACATCACCACCACGACCAGCAGCAGGCGGGTGATCAGGCGGCGATTGTCCAGGGCTGCGCTCAAGGCCGTTCTCCTACTTCACTTCCGGCGGGGTCGTGAACGTGTGGTATGGCGCCGGCGAGGGCAGGGTCCATTCCAGTCCCTCGGCACCGTCCCACGGCTTGTCGCCGGCGGCCTTGCCGCCGCGGATGCACTTGATGACGATAAACAGGAAGAACAGCTGGGTGGCACCGAACATGAACGCACCCACGGTCGAAATCATGTTGAAGTCGGCAAACTGCAGGTTGTAGTCGGGAATTCGCCGTGGCATGCCGGCCAGGCCGACGAAGTGCATCGGAAAGAACGCCAGGTTCATGCCGACAAAGCTCATCCAGAAATGCAGCTTGCCCAGGGTCTCGTCATACATGTGTCCGGTCCACTTCGGCAGCCAGTAATAGACCGAGGCAAAGATGCCGAAGATCGCGCCCGGCACCAGCACGTAGTGGAAATGCGCCACCACGAAGTAGGTGTCATGGTACTGGAAGTCCGCCGGCGCAATCGCCAGCATCAGCCCGGAAAAGCCGCCAATGGTGAACAGGATGACGAAGGCCACCGAGAACAGCATCGGCGTCTCGAAGGTCATCGATCCGCGCCACATGGTGCTCACCCAGTTGAACACCTTCACCCCGGTAGGCACCGCGATCAGCATGGTGGCGTACATGAAGAACAGCTCGCCGGTCAGCGGGATGCCCACGGTGAACATGTGGTGCGCCCAGACGATGAACGACAGGAAGGCAATGCTCGCCGTGGCGTAAACCATCGAGGTGTAGCCGAACAGCGGCTTGCGCGCGAAGGCCGGGATGATCGAGCTGACGGCACCGAAAGCCGGCAGGATCATGATGTACACCTCGGGATGGCCGAAGAACCAGAACACGTGCTGGAACAGCACCGGATCACCACCACCAGCAGCACTGAAGAAGCTGGTGCCGAAGTGGATGTCCATCAGCATCATGGTCACGCAACCGGCCAGCACCGGCATTACCGCGATCAGCAGGAAGGCGGTGATCAGCCAGGTCCAGACGAACAGCGGCATCTTCATCAGGGTCATGCCGGGGGCGCGCAGGTTGAGAATGGTGGCGATGATGTTGATCGCCCCCATGATCGAACTGATGCCCATCAGGTGCACGGCGAAGATGAAGTAGGTGACGCTTTCCGGCGCATAGGTGGTCGACAGCGGCGCATAGAAGGTCCAGCCGAAATTCGGGCCGCCGCCTTCACTGAACAGGGTGCTGACCAGGATGGCAAACGCCGCGGGCAACAGCCAGAAGCTGAAGTTGTTCATCCGTGGCAAGGCCATGTCCGGCGCGCCCACCATGAGGGGCACCATCCAGTTGGCCAGGCCGACGAAGGCCGGCATCACCGCGCCGAAGACCATGATCAGGCCGTGCATGGTGGTCATCTGGTTGAAGAATTCCGGCTGCACGATCTGCAGGCCGGGCTGGAACAGCTCGGCACGAATCACCATCGCCATGCTGCCCCCCAGCAGGAACATGGCGAAACTGAACCACAGGTACATCGAGCCGATGTCCTTGTGATTGGTTGTCAGTACCCAGCGCATCAGCCCCTTGGCCGGGCCGTGATGGTGGTCATGGCCGGCATGGCCATGCGAATCGATCACTGCACTCATGTCCTTACTCCTTAGCCTGTTGGGCTGCCAGCACATCTTGCGGGGTCAGCATGTCGCCCATGGCATTACCCCAGGCATTGCGCTCGTAAGTGATGACCGCAGCGATATCGACGGGCGACAGTTGTTTGCCGAAAGCGGCCATGGCGGTACCCGGCTTGCCATGCAAGACGATGGACAGATGGTCAGCTATCGGACCGGTAGCGATTTTCGAGCCCTTGAGCGCCGGGAACATCGGCGGCAGGCCTGCGCCAGTCGGCTGGTGGCAGGCGGCACAGTTGGTCTGGTAGGCCTGCTCGCCGCGGGCATACAACTCATCCTTGGTCCACTGCTTGCTGGTCAGCTCTTTTTCGGCCAGGGCCGCCTGCTTGCGCTCGGCCAACCAGGTGGCGAAGTCTTCCTTGGACTTGACCTCGACCACGATCGGCATGAAGCCGTGATCCTTGCCGCACAACTCGGTGCATTGGCCACGGTAGATGCCGGGTTCCTCGACCCGCGTCCAGGACTCGTTGACGAAGCCCGGAATGGCGTCCTTCTTCACCGCCAGGGCCGGCACCCACCAGGAGTGGATCACATCGGCGGCAGTCACCAGAAAGCGCACCTTGGTACCGGCGGGAATGACCAGCGGCTGGTCGACCTCCAGCAGGTAGTGCTCATCCTTGGTGGTCTGGTTGTGAATCTGGCTTTGCGGCGTAGCCAGGTTGCTGAAGAACTCGACATCCTGGCCCAGATACTTGTACTGCCACTTCCACTGATAGCCGGTGATCTGGACATCCAGCTCGGACTCGGTGGTGTCGTAGATATCGATCAGCGTCTTGGTCGCCGGCACCGCCATCACCACCAGAATCAGCAGCGGCACAATGGTCCAGAGAATCTCGACAGTCGTGCTCTCGTGGAAATGCGCGGCCTTCTGGCCAAGCGAGCGGCGGTGAACGAGCATCGACCAGAACATCGCACCGAATACCACCACGCCGATGACGACGCATATCCAGAAAATAGTCATGTGCAGGTCAAAGACCGAGCGGCTGACCTCTGTTGCACCAGGCGCCATATTCACTGTCCAGGCAGCATGTGCCTGACCGAATACAGCCCACAGCATCAGGCCCATCCAAGCCCATGGATGTCGCTTCATTGCGGGTTCCCCTTATCGTTCTTGTTGTTCTTCCGGTTGCAGCTCTTCAGGCAACTGCACGGATACATCAGGTAACACACTTCGCAGACGAGTATATACAGCAAGTTCGGGTCGACAACTGTGCTTATTGCGAAAAAAACTGAAAGCTGTTTTCCCGATAGACGGCCGGCAGCCAGCCTCTCGCATACCGCCCGTTGATTTGCAGCCCATGGCCCGGCAACCCTGCTGATCGTCAGCCAATGCCGGGCGCGTCTTGAGCAAAGCCGAACCCCAGCTAAGGTTGATTGATATGCGTCTTCCGGAATGTCGGGGCAACAATGGACACGGCCAACCTGCGTCAATTGATCACCAGCGCCTACCAGCAGGAAGCAGCCACCGGTCAGCTGCGCAAGCTGCTCAGCGGTCAGCTGGACAAGCTGCACCCAGCTATCCGCCTGCCTGCAGAAAACGACCTGAGCGTGCTCACCGGGTTTGTCAGCGCCTACATCGAGCAGGTTCCGGATGTGCTGGATGCGGCCGCCAGTGTCGCCGCAGAGGCCGGCCTGGAAGCGCAGATCAAACCAATCCTGCGCATGGCCGAGGGCTTCTTTGTCCGGCCACCGGCAGTAATGGAAGGCCACTCCGGCCTGGAAAGCCTATTGGACGAGGCCTATCTGGCCCACCGCCTGGTCGAAGAGGTGAATGACCTGTTCATCACCCATCTGGGCCAGCCGCTGATTCCGCTGGATACCACCATCGCCAACCTGGTTGCCCACCGGCTGATAGGCGAACCCTTTGCCAACCAGCTGGATGAAGCCGTGCACGAGGCAATGCAGGGGTTGATCCACCAGCCGGCTTTCAGCAGCCCCGCGGTGCAAGCCTATCGGGAGATTCTCTGCAGTGCGCAAACCAGCTCCGCCTGGCAGCGCTGGCCGTGCCTGTCGCGGCAGCTCGGCATCGAACTGGAACTGGGGCAGACGTCCCGCTCAAGCCTGGCGCCGTGACGCAACGGGGGCCCGATCAGAACAGCCAATGCAGTGTGACTGCCACCAGCAAGGCCAGGCTGAAGGCGCGGTTGTGGTCGAAGGCAAAGGCCACCAGGTACAGCGGCCAGACACCGGCGGGCAGCTCCACTGGCGCCTGAGTCGGACGCGGCCGCAGGAATACCCGGATGGCCTTGATCAGCTTGGGCAGTGCCAGCCACACCAGCAGAAACGGCCAGCCGAGAATACCCAGCCACACCGCCAGGCTGATGCCTGTGTACTGCACCAGCCAGCAGGCAATGGTCAGCAGGCGGCTGGCACGCTCGCCGAGAATCACCGGCAGCGTATGCACGCGCTTGGCCCGGTCTTCCGCCAGCTTGTCGGTATGCTTGCCAAGCAGCACGGTGGTCGGTCCAAGGCCGTAGATCAGCGAGAAGCAGATCGCCGCCGCGCTGAGGGCACCGCCGGCCACATGACAGCTGCCGAGCACCATCAGCGGCCCCCAGACCAGCCAGACCGCCGGCTCGCCGAGGCCGATGTATTTCAGCGGCCAGGTGTAGAACAGCACGAAGAACATCCCGGCGAGCAGCAGGTAGAGGGTGAGCAGGTCCGTGCGCAGCACCAGCCACACGCCACAGCCAAACGCAGCCAGACCGGTCAGCAGCACGTAGCCGAGCAGCGCAGACTCGCTCAGCAAGCCGCTCTCCAGCGGCTGCGGACCGTAGCGGGTGCGAAAGTAGTTATCCCGGTCCACGCCCTTGCGAAAGTCCACCCAGTCGTTCAGCAGGTTGTTGGTGGCATGCGCAAGCGTCAGCCCGAGCAGCGCCAGCAACGCATTCAGCGGGTCAACGGCACCCTGCTGCGCCGCAAGGGCAATGCCCAGGCCGGCGGAAACCAGGGTCATGATGAACACCGCCGAGCGGCTCGCCACGAACCAGCGCTTGACCAGGCCCATGGCCTGCCAGTCCTGTGCGTCCAGGTGCGGCATGCGGGTCAGGATCGCGCCCCAGGACGGGATCACGGCGCCGGTTTCTTCAGTTTCGGGTTGGGGAAGAACTGCACCGTCTGCACCTTAGGATCCGCCGCCCTGGTGACCGGCTTGTTGACCCGCGTGCCCAGCTCGCCGGGTACCGACTGGCCCTGGGCGTTGAGCGTGTCGGCATAGCCGCAAGCCACGCACTCGCGATGCGGCACGCCATCGACGTCCCACATCATGATGCGGTCCATCGCGCTGCACGCCGGGCACACCGCCCCGGCGATAAAGCGCTTCTTTGGCGCGCTCATGCCGCCTCCTCGACCAGGCCGCTGTGGCGCAGCAACGCATCGATGCTGGGCTCGCGGCCACGGAAGTCGACAAACAGCAGCATCGGCTCCTGTGAGCCGCCGCGGGCGAGAATCGCCTCGCGGAAAGCCCGGCCGGTGTCGGCATTCAGCACACCCTCTTCCTCGAACCTGGAGAAGGCATCCGCGGACAGTACCTCTGCCCACTTGTAGCTGTAGTAACCGGCCGCGTAACCACCGGCAAAGATGTGCGCGAAGCTGTTGGCGAAGCGGTTGTAGGCCGGCGGCCGCAGTACCGAGACTTCGTCACGGATGCTTTCCAGCACCGCCATCACACTGCGGCCATCGCCGTGACTGGCGTGCAGCTCGAAGTCGAACAGTGAAAACTCGAGCTGCCGCATCATCATCAATCCGGACTGGAAGTTCTTTGCTGCCAGCATCTTCTCCAGCAGGTCCTGCGGCAACGGCTCGGCCGTCTCGAAATGACCGGAAATCAGCGCCAGGCCTTCGGGCTCCCAACACCAGTTCTCCATGAACTGACTGGGTAATTCGACCGCATCCCACGCAACCCCATTAATTCCTGATGCACCGGCGTGTTCAACGCGGGTCAGCAGGTGATGCAGGCCGTGGCCGAATTCGTGGAACAGGGTGGTGACTTCGTCATGGGTCAGCAGCGCCGGCTGGCCAGCCACCGCCGGAGTGAAGTTGCACACCAGGTTGGCCACCGGACTGATCAGCTCGCCAGTGGCGGTGCGGCGCTTGTCCCGGGCGCCGTCCATCCAGGCACCACCGCGCTTGTTGGCACGGGCATAGAGGTCGAAGAAGAAACGGCCGACGTGCTGGCCATGCTCGTTGATCTCAAACAGGCGCACGTCCGGATGCCAGCTGTCGAAACCGGACAGTTCCTTGATCTGGATGCCGTAGAGCTTCTCGACAATGGCAAACAGACCGGACAGCACCTTGTCGATCGGGAACCAGGCGCGCACCTGCTCCTGGGCGATGCTGTAGCGCTGCTGGCGGAGCTTCTCGCTGTAGTAGCCAACGTCCCAGCTGTGCAGCTCGCTCAGACCCTGCTCGGCAGCGAAGGCGCGCAATTCCTGCAAGTCACGGACCGCGAACGGCTTGCTGCGCACGGCCAGATCGCGGAGGAAATTCAGCACCTGCTCGGTCGACTCGGCCATCTTGCCGGCCAGCGACAGTTCGCTGTAATTGGCGAAACCGAGCAGCCGGGCCAGCTCCTGGCGCAGGTCGAGGATCTCGTTCATCAACGGGCCGTTGTCGAACTGGCCGGCGTTCGGCCCCTGGTCCGAGGCACGGGTGCAATAGGCAGCGTACAGCTCTTCGCGCAGGGCACGGTCGTCGGCGTAGGTCATTACCGCGTAATAGCTGGGGAACTCCAGGCTGATCAGCCAGCCGTCCAGTTCCTTGGCCGCCGCGGCCTGGGCCATCTGTGCCTTGGCCGAGTCAGTGAGGCCGGCCAGCGCCGCCTCATCGGTAAGGTGCTTGCTCCAGGCCTGGGTGGCATCGAGCAGCTGGTTGGAGAAGCTGCTGGTCAGCTCCGAGAGCCGCATCTGGATCGCGCCATAACGCTGCTGCCCGGCCGGCGGCAGGTCGATGCCGGACAGGCGGAAGTCGCGCAGGGCGTGCTCGAGGATGGTCTGCTGCGCCACGTCGAAACGGCTGGCTTGCGGACTGGCCGCCAGCGCCGCGTAGGCCTCGAACAACGGCTTGTTCTGGCCCATCTCGGTCCAGTACTCGGACAGTTTCGGCAGGCAGGCCTCGTAGGCGGCGCGCAATTCAGGACTGTTGCACACCGCATTGAGATGGCTGACCGGCCCCCAGGCGCGACCCAGGCGCGCGTTCAGTTCGTCCAGCGCCAACACCAGGCCCGACCAGCTTGGTGCGGCATGCTGGGCCTCGAGCAGCTGGCTGATGGCGGCCCGGTTGTCGGCAAGGATCTGGCTGATGGCTGGCTCGACATGCTCGGGGCGAATGGCGGAGTAGGGTGGCAGGTCGAAGTCCTGCAGCAGGGGATTACTGACAGTCACGGAATCATCCTTTGAGCGGTTGGCGCGGTGCAAACAGGCACCTGTATGGCCGCCATCTTAATTACAATCGGACAATCCCGCAGCCAGAAGGACTCTATCGTGGCAATCAGAACGTATCAGGGCATGACACCGACGCTCGGCCAGCGTGCCTTCGTCGATGCCAGCGCGGTGGTGCTGGGCGACGTGCAGCTTGGCGATGACAGTTCGGTGTGGCCGCAGGCGGTGGTGCGCGGCGACATGCAGCGCATCCGCATCGGCGCGCGGTCCAGCGTGCAGGATGGCAGCGTGCTGCACATCACCCATGCCGGGCCGTATAACCCGGATGGCTTCCCGCTGCTGATCGGTGACGAGGTCACCATCGGCCACAACGTCACCCTGCATGGCTGCACGCTCGGCAACCGCATTCTGGTTGGCATGGGCAGCATCATCATGGATGGCGCGGTGGTCGAGGACGAGGTGGTGATCGCCGCCGGCAGCCTGGTGCCGCCGGGCAAGCGGCTGCACAGCGGCTTTCTCTACGTTGGCAGTCCAGTCACCCAGGCCCGCCCGCTGAGCGACCGGGAGCGCACCTTTTTCAGCTACAGCGCCAGCAATTACGTGAAGCTCAAGGAGCTGCACCTGGCCGAAGGCTTTGACGGCTAGCCGGCCTTGTCCGCGTGCGGCTAGTCGGAATGCCGCTGGTAAATGATCTTGCGGCTGCCGTTCTCGCAACTGCCGACCACCGTGGCCTGATCCTTGACCTCGTCGTTCGCCACGATCTCGAGGGTATAGGAGGGTACCCCGGCGGCCTGGATCTTCGCCTCGATTTCAGCCTTGAGTTCGGCACAGGGTTTCGGTGCCGCCTGCGCCAGGCCGGTGCAGGCCAGCAGCAACAGGGTAATCAGGGTTCTCTGCATGATGGTATGTCCTGGAAAGAAAGCGCTGCGAAATGCGCCAGTCAGTGGCGCCCCGTAGCACAGTTTAGTCCAGCCGCCCGGTTGCTGCGGTGCGCGGCCAGCAGTTCGTGCAAGCGCTGCTGGCGAGCCGCCGGCGGCTGTTCCGCGAGGCGCTCCACCGCCGTGTAGAATGCCGGCCAGCGCCGTCCCGAGCGCTCGAACAGTTCGGCAAACGCCGGCACCCACTGCTCGTACAAGCCAAAGGGCAGCAGCTTGGCATTGTTCAGCGGCCCGTCGATCCAGGCGTCATAGCGCCCGTCACCCTGCCAGCGGGTGTCACGCAGCTGCCGGTATTCCGCCCGCAGCCGCTCGAACTCGGCCTGTTTGGCCAGACGCATCCGGGCTGCGGGTTGTCCGCTGGCATACACCCGTTCCAGCCGCGCCCGGGTATCCAGCACCAGCGTCGTCAGTTGCTGGCGGCGGCAGGCCTGCCAGGGATTGCCAGGGGCCTCTCCACGACTGGCCAGCCACTGCCGCAAGCCTTCCTGCTCGACAAAGCTGGCAAAGGATTCATTAAAGGCACTGTCGTCGCCGACATACAGCTGCTGGTGGGCCAGCTCGTGGAAGATCACTGCGGCAACGTGCTGATCGTCGCGCAGCAACATGCTGCTGAGCAGCGGGTCGTCGAACCAGCCAAGTGTCGAATAGGCTTCGACCCCGCCGATCCAGACATCCTTGCCGGCCAGCTGCTGCACGGCGGCGGCACCGCGGGCACGGCTCTGCTCATAGTAGCCGCGATAGGCCACGCAACCGGCGAACGGAAAGCACTGCTCCTCCGCTGAGAGGGAAAACTCTGCGGTGACGTAAACATTCCACAGCACCACCGGCCGCTGGATATCGGCAAACACGCGGTAACTCTGGTTATCCGGCAGGGCCAGCGCACTGCTGGCAAAACTGCGCGCCTGCAGCGCCAGCACCAGACGCTGGCGCAACAAGGCGTCGCGGGCGGGATCCGCCAGCACCTGCTCGATCGGTTCGCGCTGTTGCATCAGCTGCAAATGACCGCGGCTCACCTGGACGTAGTAATCCACTGTAGAGCAGCCGGCCAGCAGACCGCCCACAGCCAGCGCCGCAAGCTTCTGGCGGATCTGGCGTAGACCCGCTGCAATTCGGGGACGATACTTGTTGTTCATTGCACAACTGTCGTAGGCGGAGCCAGAGCATGCCACGAATACTTTTCTGCAGCCTCCTGCTACTGCTGACCGCCTGCGCCCAGGTGCGGCCGGCAGCGGATCCGGCCAAGGCCTGGATCGACCTCTACAGCATTGCCGGCAATCAGCTCAGCGCCCAGGAAGTGGATGGCCGCCAATGGAACGATGCACGCTATTTCGAAGTATCTCCCGGCAAGCACCGCCTGCAGGTACGCCTGCAGTTCGAGGTCAGTGGCGGAGGCGGGAGCGGCACCGAGAACAGCGGTGGAGGCGGGAGCGGAACACGCACCTGCATACTGGCCCTGGACTACGACCACTTCGAGGCCGGCCAGCACTACCGGCTCAAGGCGGGCACCGTTTCGCGGCGCGGCTGGCTGCGCCTGTATGACCGCGACGGCAATCTGCTGAGTCGTGGCCAGCAGCTGCGCTGTGGGGCGTTCTGATCGCGACGCGATCAGCTGTTGGCAATCCGGAAGCCGATTTTCAGGGTTACCTGGTAGTGCCCGACGCCACCATTGACGATATGCCCGCGGGTCTCCACCACCTCGAACCACTCCATCAGCTTGATGCTCTTGGCCGCCTCGGCCAGCGCACTGTTGATGGCGTCTTCGATGCTGAGTGGCGATGAACCGACCAGTTCGACTTTTTTGTAGGTGTGATGATTTGACATTGCCGTGCTCCTGCCGCGCCATGGTTCTTCAACGCTAGTCAAGGCGGCCTGTACAAGCAACTCTTGCAGGCGTGCAAGGCAGATTTTTCAGACAGTTCCTGCAATACTCAGAGCCTAGTCGCCGGCCTTGGACCGGCGTCAGCCGCTGCAAACACTCACCGGAATTTCGTCTATGACCGACACGCCTCCTGCCTTGCCCAAAGCCCGCGTCAAACCGGCCAGCAACTGGTCCGCCATCTGGGTACTACCGATCATCGCCCTGCTGATTGGCGGCTGGCTGGGCTGGAAAGCCTACACCGAGGCCGGGGTCGTGATCGACATCCAGTTCGACGGCGGTGACGGCCTGCAGGCCGGCAAGACCGAGCTGTTCTACAAGGGCATCGCGCTGGGCAAGGTGCAGAGCGTCAACCTTGACCAGAAAACCCAGAAAGTGCACGTCAGCCTCGAGGTGGATCGCCATGCCGAAGACTTCCTGCGCGAAAAGACCATTTTCTGGCTGGTGAAGCCGAATATTTCGCTGGCCGGGGTGACCGGACTGGAAACCCTGGTTTCCGGCAATTACATCGCCATCAGTCCCGGCGAAGGCAAACCCCGGCGCAAGTTCATCGCACTCAGCGATCCGCCGCCACTGGCCGATGCGCTACCGGGCCTACACCTCAAGTTGCGGGCCAAAACCCTCGGGTCGCTGACCGAGGGCAGCCCGGTCTACTACCGGCATATCCAGGTTGGCTCGGTGACCGGCTACGCCCTCGACAACAATGACCAGTCGATCCTGATCAAGGCGCATATCCGGCCTGAATACGCCCAGCTGGTGAATGCCGAGACACGCTTCTGGAACGCCAGCGGCTTCAGCGTAACCGCGGGGCTGTCCGGAGTGAAAGTGGATGTCGAATCCCTGCTCAGCGTCGCCGTAGGTGGTATCGCCTTCGACAACGACCCGTTGCCGCCTGGCGGTTTTAACCGGGAGGCCAGTAAAACGTCGCTGATGCCGCTGGATTACCCCAGCCATGAGTACCCCCTCTTTGAGAACTACCAGGATGCCCAGACGGGGGTAAGCATCGATGTGGAGCTGCCCAATTTTGCCGGCCTCGAGGCGAACAAGACCCAGGTGCGCTGGAATGGCTTCCCCGTGGGGTTGGTCAAGGGTGGCAAGGTCAGCAAAGACCTGAAGAGCTTCATGGCCGAACTGGATATCGACCCGCGAGCCAAGGCCTGGCTGACCGAGGACGCCGCCTTCTGGCTGGTGCAGCCGGAGATCTCGCTGAATGGCATCCGCGGGTTCGATGCGCTCCTGCGCGGCAACTATCTCGAGTTCAAACCCGGAGCACTGGACAAACCGGCACGCCGGCAGTTCACCGCGCTATCCGGGCCACCGGCGATCAACTTCACCACCCCCGGTCTGCACCTGATCCTGACCACCAAACAGGCAGCCTCGCTCAAGGCCGGCAGCCCCGTCATGTTCCGTCAGCTGGTGGTGGGCTCCATCACTAATGTGACACTGACACCCGACCATCAGGAAGTGCGGGTTGGTGTGCTGATCAACCCCGAGTACAGCCAGCTGGTCAACAGTTCCTCGCGCTTCTGGAATGCCAGTGGCGTCACCCTCAGCGGCGGGTTCTCGGGCTTTGAGGTCCGCAGCGAATCCTTGGCAGCCCTGGTTAACGGTGGTATCGCCTTCGAGACACCCGAGCCAAAGGCCGCTGCGGTGCATAACGGCAGCAACTTTGCCCTGCATGCCGATCAGGCCAGCGCCACCCGGGTCGCCGAAATGATCGAGCTGGAGGTGCTCAATGCCGATGGCCTGCGGGCCGGCACTCCCGTGCGCTACCGCGGCTTCCAGGTCGGCGAAGTCAATGGCGTCGAACTCAGCGCCGACCTGAAAACCCTGAAGCTGCAGATCATGCTTACCCAGGCCGCTGCACGCATTGCCCGCCAGGGCAGCACCTTCACGGTGATTCGGCCGGAACTCAGCCTGATGAAGGCCGCCAACCTGGACACCCTGATCACCGGGCCCTACATCGAGGTACAGCCAGCCAGCAACCCCGCCGCGGGCAAGCAGACCCGGTTCAAGGGTGAGGCCCTGGTCAGGGTTGAAGCGGAAAAGAAGGCCGGGCTGAACCTGAGCCTGAGCACCCTGCAACGCAAGTCACTGAAAGCCGGCATGGCGGTTACCTATCGCGGCATGGCCGTCGGCACTGTCACCGATCTTGAACTGAGCCCGGATGCTGCCAGTGTTCTGGTGCACATCCAGATCCTGCCGCGCTACGGCAAGCTGGTGTACAGCGGCAGCAAGTTCTGGAACGAAAGCGGCCTGAACGTCGACTTCTCGCTGTTCAAGGGCGCGCAGGTGCGCACTGACTCGGTGGAGTCCCTGCTGCAAGGCAGCATTGCCTTTGCCACTCCGGCAGGTGCGCTCAAGGGTGCGCCGGCGCACGCCGGGCAGGTGTTCGATCTGCACCCAGAGGCGCAGGACGAGTGGTTACAGTGGCGGCCAAGGTTCGCCCTGGATCGCTAGGCCCGGTTGCAGCCTGACGGCAGGCTAAAACCGCAAAGGGCCGGCAGGTATGCTGGCCTCTTGCGGTTTGTAGCGAGCAGAAAGCAACTCGCTCAATAGCTGTGCCCCTGCCGCAGCGATGGACTACCCAGCCAGCTCCCGACGCAACCAGTCCAGCAGGCGGCTGGCACGCGGGTCGGAACTACGTGCCGAGGTCCAGAAACTCAGGCGCGCCGGGCTCTCGACAAAGCCCCAGGGGGCCACCAGGCGACCGGCGGCCAGATCGTCCGCGACCAGCTGCTCCGGCGCGATGGCAATGCCCAGCCCGGCGACTGCGGCTTCCAGCAAGTAATACAGGTGCTCGAAGCCTTGTCCCAGACGCAAGGCTGTGGCGTCCAGCCCGCATAGCGCCAGCCATTGCGGCCAGGCCTGGGGGCGCGAAGTGGTGTGCAGCAGCGCTTCGCCCAGCAGCCGCGCTGGCGTCGCTGAGGCCAGCTCGGCAAAGCGCGGATGCCGGGGACTGAGCACCGGACCAATGCGTTCCGGCGCCAGTTCATGCACCTGCATGCTTGCCGGCCACGGCGGGGTGGCGAAGCACAGGGTGGCGTCCACCCCGGCGCGCAGCGGATCGAGTTCGCCGTCACTGGCCGACAGTTGCAGGCGCAGTTCGGGCAATTCGCGATGCAAACGGTCCAGCCGCGGAATGAACCAGCGCGCCAGCAGGCTGCCCGGACAACCCAGCACAAAGGGCGCATCGAGGGTTTGCCGTTGAATGCCGGCACACGCCGTGCGCAAGCGCTCGAACGCATCAAAAGCCACATCGCGCAGACGCACGCCAGCATCCGTGAGTTTTACGCCGCGCCCGTCCTTGACGAACAAGGTCACGGCAAGCTGTTCCTCCAACGCCCGTATCTGCCGGCTGACTGCACCGTGCGTGACATGCAGTTCATCGGCTGCAAGGCTCATGCTTTGCAATCGAGCGGCGGCTTCAAAGGCCTTGAGAGCATTCAGCGGGGGCAGTTCTCGGTTCATTTATATGTGAGTTTTTCTGACAGGTATGTGCAATCTAATCGCTTTTCTGTCTGGCTGCACGGGTTTAGTCTGCGTCCATCACTCGAATCCCTCTCCCCAGCTCCTCTCCCGCCAGGCAGGCGAGGGCAGCCAACTCCAGGAGTACGCCCATGACCTCATTCCGCAATGGCCCTGACGCCAAGGGCCTGTTCGGCCACTTCGGCGGCCAGTACGTCGCCGAAACCCTGATGCCGCTGATCCACGACCTGGCCCGCGAGTATGAAGCGGCCAAGCTCGACCCGGCCTTTATCGAAGAGCTGGCCTACTTCCAGCGCGACTACGTCGGCCGGCCCAACCCGCTGTATTTCGCCGAGCGCCTGACCGAGCATTGCGGCGGCGCGAAGATCTACTTCAAGCGTGAAGAGCTGAACCACACCGGCGCGCACAAGATCAACAACTGCATCGGCCAGATCCTCCTGGCCCGACGCATGGGCAAGAAACGCATCATCGCCGAGACCGGCGCCGGCATGCACGGCGTGGCCACCGCCACCGTGGCCGCGCGCTTCGGCATGGAATGCGTGATCTTCATGGGCACCACCGACATCGACCGCCAGCAGGCCAACGTGTTTCGCATGAAGCTGCTGGGCGCCACCGTGATTCCGGTCGTCGCCGGTACCGGCACGCTGAAGGACGCGATGAATGAAGCCCTGCGCGACTGGGTGACCAACGTCGACAGCACCTTCTACATGATCGGCACAGTCGCCGGTCCGCACCCCTACCCGGCAATGGTGCGTGACTTCCAGGCCATCATCGGCAAGGAAACCCGCGAGCAACTGTTCGAGAAGGAAGGCCGCCTGCCCGACAGCCTGGTGGCCTGCATCGGCGGTGGCTCGAATGCCATGGGCCTGTTCCACCCGTTCCTGGATGATGCCAGCGTACAGATGATCGGCGTCGAAGCAGCCGGCCATGGCATCGCCACCGGCAAGCACGCCGCCAGCCTGAACGGCGGCGTACCGGGGGTACTGCACGGCAACCGCACCTTCCTGCTGCAGGACGACGACGGCCAGATCATCGACGCCCACTCGATTTCCGCCGGTCTCGACTACCCCGGCATCGGCCCGGAACACGCCTGGCTGCATGAGATTGGCCGGGTCGAGTACTGCTCGATCAAGGACGACGAAGCCCTGGACGCCTTCCACCAGTGCTGCCGCCTGGAAGGCATCATCCCGGCCCTGGAAAGCGCCCACGCCCTCGCGGAAGTATTCAAGCGCGCGCCGAACCTGCCCAAAGACCACCTGATGGTGATCAACCTGTCCGGGCGCGGCGATAAAGACATGCAGACCGTAATGCATCACATGAACGAAAATCTGGAGAAGCACGCATGAGCCGCCTGCAATCGCGCTTTGCCGAGCTGAAGCAACAGAATCGCGCCGCCCTGGTCACCTTCATCACCGGAGGCGACCCGGACTACGCCACCTCGCTGGCGATCCTCAAGGGCCTGCCGGCTGCCGGCGCCGACGTGATCGAACTGGGCATGCCCTTCACCGACCCGATGGCTGACGGCCCGGCCATCCAGCTGGCCAACATCCGCGCCCTCGGCCAGCACCAGACGCTGGCCAAAACCCTGCATATGGTTCGCGAGTTTCGCGAAGGCAACAGCGACACCCCGCTGGTGCTGATGGGCTACTTCAACCCCATTCACCATTACGGCGTGCCGCGCTTCATCGAAGACGCCAAGGCCGCCGGCGTCGACGGCCTGATCGTGGTCGACCTGCCCCCCGAGCACAACGAGGACCTCTGCGATCCGGCCCAGGCCGCAGGCCTGGACTTCATCCGCCTGACCACGCCAACCACCGACGATGCGCGGCTGCCCACCGTGCTCAACGGCAGCTCCGGCTTCGTCTATTACGTCTCGGTGGCCGGCGTGACCGGTGCCGGCGCGGCAACCCTGGAACATGTCGAGGAAGCGGTGGCGCGCCTGCGCCGGCATACCGACCTGCCGCTGTGCATCGGCTTCGGCATCCGCACGCCGGAACATGCCGCCGATCTGGCCCGGCGTGCCGACGGCGTGGTAGTGGGTTCCGCGCTGATCGACCAGATCGCCCATGCCACATCGCCGCACCAGGCCATCGATGGCGTGCTCGGCCTCTGCCGCAAGCTGGCCGGCGGTGTGCGCGGGGCGCGGCTGTAGGTCTGGCGCCAGCGCCCGATCCTGAATGCTTGCACGCATGGATAGCCGTTCCAGCCGGAATGGCTGCAATGCCATGCCTGGGCGAAATTGGCCGTGGAACAACTGCAGGCAGGGCTGCGCAGACAGCCATGCCTGCGCGACCAACGGCAGCAAACGCCGCGCGCACTGCAGTCGAACCAACTACCCTGAGAGAAGGTCCGCCGCCATGCGTGTGCGACAGGATGCCTGCTGGAGATTTCTAGATGGCCAATGAAGAAAAACCCGAGTTTTCCTTTGCAGGGCTGAGCCTGCTGCCTCTGGAAGAGGACACGCCAGCCCCTGTCGCGCCAGCGGCCAAGCCACTGCTCGATACCCGCCACACGGCGGACCGGCGCAGCCTGCCGGATCGGCGCAGTAGCGTGCGTTTTCAGGAGTCCCGGCGCAGCGGCAAGCCGCGTCGTCCCGGGGATAATCCCTGGGCTCCGGGCAGTGGCGTCTGATCGTGGCTTTCAGCGCTGGCTGATTTGCGCCTGGCGAAGTTTCTGCTGCTTGTAGCTCAGCGCCGCCGCCGGCACTGGGCTGACCTTGCCGGTTTCCAGCCACTTCTTCAGGCGGTTGGCATCGGCCATGTGAGTGTATTTGCCGTAGGCATCCAGCACCACGAAAGCCACCGGCTTGCCGGCCATGCGGGTACGCATCACCAGGCAATGCCCGGCTTCGTTGGTAAAGCCGGTCTTGGTCAGCTGGATGCTCCAGTCGGGCTTGTACACCAGCCGGTTGGTGTTGCGGAAACCCAGACTGTAGGCCGGTTTGCGAAAATACGCGGTCTTTTCCGGGGTAGTGCTGTACTGGTCGATCAAGGGATATTGCTGGCTGGCCTTGAGCAGTTTGACCAGATCATTGGCGCTGGAAACGTTCTTCTCCGACAGCCCGGTGGGCTCGACATAATGCGTATGAGTCATGCCCAGTGCGCGCGCCTTGGCATTCATCGCCGCCACAAAGGCCGGCACACCCCCCGGATAATGATGCGCCAGACTGGCCGCCGCGCGATTCTCCGAAGACATCAGCGCCAGCTGCAGCATGTCCTTGCGGCTGATCTCGCTGCCAATCCGCACCCGCGAATACACCCCGCGCATTTCCGCCACATCGCGAATGATGATCGGCAGCTGCTGATCCATCGGCAACCTGGCATCCAGCGCCACTACAGCCGTCATCAGCTTGGTCACCGAAGCGATCGGTGCCACCTGATCCGGATTGCTGGCATACAGCACCTGGTTGGTTTGCAAGTCGACCACCAGGCCACTGCCTGAGGCGATCTGCTGCGTCACCGGGTTGGCCGCCTGCGCCGCGCCGCTAGCAAGAGCAAGGCTACTGGCGCAGAACAGCAGGGCCAGCAAGGAATGACGAATCTTCACGGCGACGGGCTCCGGCAGAGTGACAGGGAGGCCGCATTATACCCGGACGGTCGCGGCCGACGACCGGCAAAACAGCGTTTGCGCGCCGCTGGTCTGCCCGTATCCGGAAGTGGCCTTACAGAATCGGCACGTCCGCAATTTTTTCGCCACGCTCGTAAACCACGTTGGCGCGGCCGACGATCAGCGGATCGAGGCTGTCGATCTGCTTCAGGTCCTTGCCGGTATACGGCAGCTTGTGCAGCACGTAGCGCATGGCATTCAGCCGCGCACGCTTCTTGCAGTTGGACTTGATCACCGTCCACGGTGCATCGGCAGTGTCAGTGTAGAAGAACATGGCCTCCTTGGCCTTGGTGTAGTCGTCCCACTTGTCCAGCGACGCCAGGTCGATCGGGCTGAGCTTCCACTGCTTGAGCGGGTGCTTTTCGCGCTCCTTGAACCGCCGGCGCTGCTCGTCACGGCTGACCGAGAACCAGAACTTGATCAGGTGCACATTGTTATGCGCCAGCATGCGCTCGAATTCCGGCGCCTGGCGCATGAACTCCAGGTACTCGGCTTCCGTGCAGAAGCCCATGACCCGCTCGACACCCGCGCGGTTGTACCAAGAGCGGTCGAACATGACGATCTCGCCGGCAGTCGGCAAGTGCTGCACATAGCGCTGGAAATACCACTGTCCGCGCTCGACCTCGGTGGGCTTTTCCAGGGCGACGATGCGCGCGCCACGCGGATTGAGGTGCTCCATGAAGCGCTTGATCGAGCCGCCCTTGCCCGCCGCATCGCGGCCTTCGAAGAGAATCACCAGTTTCTGCCCGGTATCCTTGACCCACGCCTGCAACTTGAGCAGCTCGACCTGCAGGTGATACTTCTCCTGCTCGTAGCGCTTGCGCGACATCAGGTTCTTGTAGGGGTAGCCGCCCTGGCGCCAGTCCGCGGCCAGCTCGTCATCCGGATCCGCGTGGTGCCCATGAAACTCCTTGCCGCCCCTGGCGGCCAGCGCCTTGCCCAGCGCCTCGGCATCGTCGCCGGACAGGCCGGCCATGAAGGTCTGCAAGGTATCGCGCAAGCCCGGAGCATCCTGCGGGTCAATGTGCGTGAGGATGTCCTCCATCGCCACGGCGGTCATCTCGCGCGCCGCCTTGATCGAGTCATCCACCAGTTTTTCCTCCAGCTCGGCTCCGCCAAGGATGGCCCGGTCGGCTGCGGCAGGCTGCGCCGGCAGCGTCCTGCGGGAGCTGCGTGCCGGCGCAGCGGCCACGGGGAGCGTGGCGACGGAGGAGGCAATTGAGGGTGATTTCTCGTTCATGGAAGTCTCTCTGCTGGCTGATAGTGCCGGGGGCTGCCCAACCGAACAATTTTCCCGCTGCCCCTATGGACAAACATAGACGCAAGTCATGCCTGCGGCAGATTGCCTCGGCGGATTGTGCTCAGCTGGTTGCACTCAACTGGTTGCGCAGGATCTCGCGTACCGGGGCAGTCAACGGTCGCACGCCGCGCCAGAGAAAAAACGCCTCGGCCGCCTGTTCGACCAGCATGCCCAGCCCATCCAGCGTCTGCCGTGCACCCAGCGCGCCGGCCCAGCGGTTGAATGGCGTCGGTTCGCGGCCGTACATCATGTCGTAGCAACGGGTATGCCCCGGCTGGATCAGGCTCGCTGCCAGCGGCGGCACCTCGCCACCGAGGCTGGCCGAAGTACCGTTGATGATCAGGTCGACCGGCTCGTCCAGCCAGTCAAAGCCGCTGGCCAGCACCGGGCCGAGATCGGCGAACTCGTGCGCCAGCTGCTCGGCCCTGGCCAGCGTGCGGTTGGCAATCACCAGCGCCGCCGGGCGTTCCGCCAGCAGCGGTTCAAGCACGCCGCGCACCGCGCCGCCGGCGCCCAGCAGCAAAATACGCTGGCCGCGCAGGGGGATTCCGGCATTCTGCAGCAGGTCACGCACCAACCCGGCGCCGTCGGTATTGTCGCCCAGCAGGGCGCCATCCTCGAGTTTCTTCAGGGTGTTCACTGCGCCGGCGCGGCGGGCCCGCTGGCTCAGTTGAGCCACCAGCTGGAAGGCCTGCTCCTTGAACGGTACGGTGACATTCGCGCCCAAGCCACCGGCGGCAAAGAACCCTCGAGCGAACCCGGGAAAATCATCCAGCGGCGCCAGCAGTGGTTCATAGCTGAGCAGCTGGCCGGTCTGCTCGGCAAACAGGCGGTGGATCAGCGGCGACTTGCTGTGGCCGATGGGATTACCGAATACGCCGTAGCGGTCCATGGGTTGAACATCCTCAAATGCATTCGGGTGAGCGTAGTGGGCGTAGGGTGGGCTTCAGCCCACCGCTCAGAAGCAGTGGACTGAAGCCCATCTATGCCCTACGAGCACTGGCCTAACCAATCACGATCTTGCAGGAAGTAATCCGTCAGGCGTGCCTCCGGCGTGCCCGGCTCCGGCTTCCAGTCATAGCCCCAGCGCACCAGCGGTGGCAAGGACATCAGGATCGACTCGGTGCGCCCGCCGGACTGCAGGCCGAACAGGGTGCCGCGGTCGTAGACCAGGTTGAATTCGACATAGCGGCCGCGGCGGAAGGCCTGGAATTCGCGCTCGCGCTCACCATAGGGGGTCAGCTTGCGGCGCTGTACGATCGGCAGGTAGGCCTCGAGGTAGGCATCGCCTATCGCCCGCATAAAGGCAAAGCAGGTGTCGAAATCCCACTCGTTGAGATCATCGAAGAACAGCCCGCCAATCCCGCGCGGTTCGCCACGGTGCTTGAGCTGGAAATAGCGGTCACACCACGCCTTGTAGCGCGCATAGACCTGCGCACCGAAAGGTGCGCAGGCCGCGCGAGCCACCTCGTGCCAGTGCACACAGTCTTCCTCCACCGCGTAATACGGGGTCAGGTCGAAGCCTCCACCGAACCACCAGACCGGCTCCTCGCCGGGTTTTTCTGCACAGAAGAAGCGCACATTGGCATGCGAGGTCGGTACATGCGGGTTTTCCGGGTGGATCACCAGGGATACGCCAAGCGCCTGGAAGGTGCGTCCTGCCAATTCTGGCCGGTGCGCGCTGGCCGATGGCGGCAAGGCATCGCCAAACACATGGGAGAAATTCACCCCGCCTTTCTCGATCAGCGCACCCGCGCCAATCACCCGCGTACGGCCACCGCCACCCGCCGGGCGCTGCCAGCTGTCCTCGGCAAAGCGGGCCTGGCCATCTTCGTTTTCCAGCGCAGTACAAATACGCTCTTGCAGGTCGAGCAGGTAGGCCTTCACGGCCGCAATACGATCAGTCACGGTTTCACCTTATAGCGTCCCCTCTTGGGGCGGGCATCTTGGAGCAGGGCAGGGACAACTGGCGCAGGCTCGCCAGCGGCACAGGACACTACCATAACACCGCGCACCCGCCGACTGCCGGGCTGCACAGCTGCCCGGCCGCGTCAGGCCGGCCGGACAATCTCTGCCGTGGCCAGGTCGCGAATGGTGCTGGGATTCTTGCGCCCGCCCAGCGGGCCATTGAGCAGCCCATCCAGTTGCCGGCCAAAATACTGCTGGATGCGCAAGCGACTGCGCGCCGGTGGCCGCCCGGCCGGGTTGGCCGAGGTCGACACCAGGGGGCCGCACTCCCGGCATAGCGCCTGGACCAGTGGATGGTTGCTGACGCGCAGGGCCACGCTTTCATGCTCGCCGGTAATCCACGCGGGCAGCCGCTGCCGGTGCGGTACCAACCAGGTGTGCGGTCCCGGCCAGGTGCTGGCCAGCCGATCCAGCCAGCGCTCGGGCAGGTCATCCAGCAGGAAGTCGAACTGCTCCATCGACGCCGCCACCAGGATCAGGCCCTTGCCCGGATCGCGCGCCTTGAGCGCCAGCAGGCGCTCCACCGCCACCGCATTCCACGGGTCGCAGCCGAGCCCCCAGACCGCCTCGGTCGGATAGGCGATCACGCCACCAGCACGCACCGTGCGCGCCACCCTGTGTATCTGCCAACAACTAGCCATCGCTACCTCCCGAGCCTGTTGCCCGGCAGTGTAAAGCCTCAGCCGTGGCGATACACCCATAGCCCGGCCTCGCAACAGGCCTGACCGCGCAACTCCAGCTCGGTCAGCGCGGCCAGGGTCCGCCCCAGTGGCCAGCCCAGTGCCGCGGCCAGGCTTTCTGCCGCCAGTGGCGCCGCGCGCAACTGCCTGAGCAACGACGAAACCGGCGGCGAACTGGCAACCGCAGGCGTTGTCAGTTGCCAGCCCCGCAGGCCCTCCAGTACATGTTCGACAGTTTCCACCAAGGTGGCACCGTCACGGATCAACTGATGACAACCGCGTGCGCCCGGGTGATGGATCGAACCCGGAATGGCATACACCTCGCGACCCTGTTCCGCCGCCAGCCGAGCGGTGATCAGCGAGCCGCTGGCGGGGCTGGCCTCGACCACCAGCACGCCCAGCGCCAGGCCGCTGATGATGCGATTGCGCCGCGGGAAGTGGCTCGCATGGGCCGGGCTGTCCAGCGGCAGCTCCGACACCAGGGCACCGCCACTGTCGATGATGCGCTGCGCCAACTGCGTGTGCCGGGCCGGATACATCTGCTGCAGGCCGGTACCCAGCACCGCAATCGTCTGGCCCGCCACATCCAGTGCGCCCTGGTGCGCCGCGCCATCAATGCCCAGCGCCAGCCCGCTGGTGATGGCAAATCCGCCGGCGGCCAGGGCGCGGGCAAATGCCTGCGCGGTATCCAGCCCCGGCCGACTGGCGCGGCGACTGCCGACCATGGCCAGCTGGGGCTGCTCGAGTACCTCCGGCGCACCGGCGACAAACAACAGCGGTGGCGCATCTGCCAACTCGGCCAGCAGGGCAGGGTATACCGGGTCATCCCACATCAGCAGATGCTGCCCCGGCTGCGCCAGCCAGTCCAGGGCTGCGGCGCTGCGCCGGCGCACCGTCTCGCTGCGACGCGCCTCGGCACAGTGTGCCGGCAAGCCCAGGGAACGCCACGCGGCGGCAGGGGCGGACAGGGCTGAAGCCGCGTCGGCAAAGGCATCCAGCAGTCGATGAAAGCGCTGCGGGCCAATGTCCGGCAGGCAGTGCAGGCGCAGGCGCGCCTCCAGTTCGGCGGGAGAAACAGCGGGCATTCGGATCATCCTTGATCTCTGCGTGGGACATACAGCAGAACCCCCGCAAGGGCGGGGGTTCTGGGCTTACGGGTTAGCGACCTTGTCGCCTACGGAAAGCTGGCGGTGGGCCCTGAGCACCAGGGCATAACTGATCTTGTCGAACGCGCGGAACACCATCAGCACGCCGGCATTTTCATCCGGCATCTTCAGCGGCTGCCCGGTCTCCACATCCCGCACCGTTTCGCCGGTACGGAAGATCGCCAAGGTACTGCCGGGAACCAGCCCGTCGCGCGCCCCCTTGTTCAGGGTTACCACGTCCATGGCGCCGATGGTGGTTACCCCACGCGGCACATCGATGATCTGGCCGTCGATGGGCTGGCTCGGGGCACTGGGCTGGAACGACGAATTGACCGCGTACTCGAGGGTCTCGAACAGGCGGTCACCGCGACGCACTTCTTCATTGGACTGGGAGACATACAGGGTGGCCACCTCACCTTCAACAGCCTTGATCTCCGCAGTACCAATGTTGTTGGCATTGATGCCAAGAAACTCGTTGGTCACAGGATCCGAGTAGACCTTGCCCTGGCGGAAAATCCGCCGCACCGCGTCGGAGCCGGCAAAGGCGCCACGGGCGTAAATAGTATTGCCGGCACCATAGACGACACCCTGGCCTTCACCGGCGACCACATAGGGTGCCTCGTTGAACTGGGCTTCGCTGTCCATGATGCGGTTATTCACCAGAAAAGCATTGATTACCTCCAGTGGAATCGGCGGGATGGCCTCCGCCATGGGCGTACTGCGCACTTCCGGTGACAGCTTGATGGTACCCCGCGACTCGCCACGACTCAGTGACAGTTGAGGTTGCCCGTTGACATACACCAGGTTCAGGGTATCACCAGGGTAAATCAGGTCGGGGTTCTGGATCTGCGGGTTGGCATGCCAGATTTCCGGCCACTTCCATGGCTCGGTAAGGAATTTCCCGGAGATATCCCAGAGGGTATCGCCCTTGACCACGGTGTAGCTTTGCGGATGGTCGTTCCTGAGTTGCACTTCGGCCTGGGCCAGGCTGCCGGCGGCGAGCAGTAGCAGGGCGAGTAGTGATTTCCTCATGCGGTGAATCCCTTTATTATGTGTCTTCGCCTTGATCGTCCGCTCAAGACTCCCTGCGGAGCCGCGGAAACAAACCGTTTTTTCAATGCTGCTCATCATCTTAGCAGCGGATTTTGACTTTATTCCACAAGTGCATCACAAACGCATATGGCAATTCTGAACATCCTTGAGTTTCCTGACCCGCGGCTGCGAACCAAGGCCAAGCCGGTTCAGGTAGTGGACGATGCCCTGCGGCAGCTGATCGACGACATGTTCGAAACCATGTACGCCGCTCCTGGCATCGGCCTTGCCGCTACCCAGGTGAATGTGCACAAGCGCCTGGTGGTGATGGACCTGAGCGAAGACAAGAGTGCGCCGCTGGTCTTCATCAACCCGGAATTTGCCGTCCTCTGCGAGGAGCTGGAGCAGTATCAGGAAGGCTGCCTGTCGGTTCCCGGCTTCTATGAAGTCGTCGAACGCCCGCAGAAAGTCCGCATCAACGCCCTGGATCGTGACGGCCAGGCCTTCGAGCTGATTGCCGAAGGATTGCTCGCCGTGTGCATCCAGCACGAGTGTGACCACCTCAACGGCAAGCTGTTCGTCGACTATCTTTCCAGTCTCAAGCGCGACCGGATCAAGAAGAAACTGGAAAAGCAGCACCGGCAGCAAGCTTGAGCGCCGACTAACCGCCCGCTCCTCTGGCGCGGCCCGCCACCAGGCAGGTGCCGCGTCAGCCCTTAGCCCAAGAGCCACCATGACTGAACCACTGCGTATCGTTTTTGCCGGCACGCCGGAATTCGCCGCACGTCACCTGCAGGCGCTGCTGGATGCCGGCCAGCCGGTGATCGCCGTCTACACCCAGCCCGATCGTCCCGCCGGCCGTGGCCACAAGCTGATGCCCAGCCCGGTCAAGCAGCTTGCCCTGCAACACGGCCTCCCCGTATTGCAGCCAGCAACCCTGCGTGATCCGGCCGCCCAGGCCGAGCTGGCCGCACTGCAGCCCGACCTGCTGCTGGTAGTGGCCTACGGGCTGATCCTGCCGCAGGCCGTGCTGGATATTCCGCGCCTGGGCTGCATCAACAGCCACGCCTCGCTGCTGCCCCGCTGGCGCGGCGCGGCGCCGATCCAGCGGGCCATCCAGGCCGGCGATGGACACAGCGGGGTCACCCTGATGCAGATGGAAGCCGGCCTGGATACCGGCCCGATGCTGTGCAAGGTGAGCACCCCGATCGGCGCCGAGGATACCGCCGGCAGCCTGCACGACCGGCTCGCCGAACTCGGCGCGCAGGCACTGGCCGCCGCCATCGGCCCGCTGGTCCGTGGCGAACTGCGGCCCGAGCCGCAGGACGAGCAGCTCGCCACCTACGCCCACAAGCTGAACAAGGAAGAAGCGCGGCTGGACTGGCAACGCCCGGCACTCGCGCTGGAGCGCCAGATTCGCGCCTTCAATCCGTGGCCGGTCAGTCATGCCCTGCTCGACGGCGAGCCCGTTAAAGTCCTGGCCGCCAGCCTGGGCGAGGGCAGCGGCCAGCCCGGGCAAATCCTCGCCGCCGGCAAGGACGGCCTCACGGTCGCCTGCGGCACTGGCGCGCTGCGCCTGACCCGCCTGCAGTTGCCCGGCGGCAAACCACTGGCGTTCGCCGACCTCTACAACAGCCGACGCGAACAGTTCGCCTGCGGCCTGGTGCTGCAATGAAGGGAGCCCGGCGATGAACCCGCGCCTGGCCGCCGCGCGCGCGCTGACCGCCGTGCTGGCGGGCAAGGCATCACTGGGCAGCAGCCTGCCGCCGCTGCTGGACAAGGTCGAGGCGCGCGACCGCGGGTTGGCCCAGGACCTGGCCTTCGGGGCCGCACGCTGGCAACCCCGCTTGAGCCTGCTCGCCGACAAGCTGCTGGAAAAACCGCTGAAAGCCGGTGACCGGGACGTGGCCGCCCTGCTGCTGGTCGGCCTGTACCAGCTGCTGTACACGCGGATCCCGGCGCATGCCGCCATCGGCGAAACCGTCGGCTGTGCCGCCAGCCTGAAAAAACCCTGGGCCAAGGGATTGCTCAACGCCGTGCTGCGCGCGGCACAACGCGACGGGGCCGCATTGCTGCTGCAGCTGGAGCAGGATCCGGTTGTCCGCACCGCACATCCGCGCTGGCTGCAGAAACACCTCAAGGCCAGCTGGCCGCAGCACTGGGAAGCCATCTGTCAGGCCAATAACGCACATCCGCCGCTGATCCTGCGGGTCAACCGGCGGCTTGTCTCGCGGCAGGCTTACCTGCAGGAACTGCACGCCGCCGGGATTGCCGCAGACCCCTGCAGCTTCTCCACCGATGGCGTACGCCTGCTCAGTGCCCATGACGTACCCGGCCTGCCCGGTTTTGCCGAAGGCCGTGTCAGTGTGCAGGACGAAGCTGCGCAGCTGGCTGCCGGCCTGCTCGAGCTGGCGCCCGGGCAGCGCGTGCTGGATGCCTGCTGCGCACCCGGCGGCAAAACCTGCCACCTGCTCGAGCACCAGCCCGGGCTGGCCGGCGTGGTCGCCCTCGACCTCGAAGAAAAACGCCTGCAGCGGGTCCGCGAGAACCTGCAGCGCCTGCACCTGCAGGCCCAGCTGATTGCCGCCGACGGGCGTCAGACCAAGGTCTGGTGGGATGGCCAGCCATTTCAGCGCATCCTGCTGGATGCCCCCTGTTCGGCTACCGGGGTGATCCGCCGGCATCCGGACATCAAGATTACCCGGCAGCCGGCCGATATTGCGGCGCTGGCCGCGCTGCAGGGTGAACTGCTGGATGCGCTCTGGCCTACGCTGGAGGTGGGCGGCATCCTGCTGTACGCCACCTGCTCGGTGCTGCCGGAGGAAAACACGAACAACATTGCCGCCTTCCTGGGGCGCACTGCGGACGCCCGTGAGCTGCCGATCAGTGCGCCCTTCGGCCTGCAACAGCCACACGGCCGGCAGTTGCTGCCACAGCTCGATGGCCATGATGGCTTTTACTACGCCCGGCTGATCAAGGCCGCGGCGGACCCGACACCATTGCCGGGCGGGCACCGGCCCGCCCAACAGGCGGCGGACTGAGATCCGCCCGAAAGGAGTTACTGCGTGAAGATCATCATTCTTGGTGCTGGCCAGGTAGGCGGCACCCTGGCTGAACACCTCGCCAGCGAAGCCAACGACATTACCGTGGTGGATACCGATGGCGAGCGCCTGCGCGAGCTCGGCGACCGCCTGGATATCCGCACCGTGCAGGGCCGCGGCTCATTCCCGACCATCCTGCGCCAGGCCGGGGCCGATGATGCCGACATGCTGGTCGCCGTGACCAGCAGCGACGAAACCAACATGCTCGCCTGCCAGGTGGCCTACACCCTGTTCAATACACCGACCAAGATTGCCCGCGTGCGCGAGTCGGCCTACCTGACCCGCGCCGGCCTGTTCGGCAACGAGGCGATTCCGGTGGATGTGCTGATCAGCCCCGAGCAAGTGGTGACCAATTACATCAAGCGCCTGATCGAGTACCCCGGCGCCCTGCAGGTGATCGACTTTGCCGACGGCAAGGCCCAGCTGGTCGGCGTGCGCGCCTACTATGGCGGCCCGCTGGTTGGCCAGGAGCTGCGCCAGCTGCGCGAGCACATGCCGCAGGTCGATACCCGGGTCGCCGCCATCTTCCGCCGCAATCGCGCCATCATGCCCAAGGGCGATACGGTCATCGAAGCCGATGACGAAGTGTTTTTCATTGCCGCCAAGGCCCATATCCGTGCGGTCATGAGCGAAATGCGCCGCATCGAAGACAGCAACAAGCGCATCGTCATCGCCGGTGGCGGCAATATCGGCGAACGCCTGGCCGAAGCCATCGAAAACCGTTACCAGGTCAAGATCATCGAGCGGAGCCCGGCGCGCTGCCGGGCCCTGTCGGAGTCGCTGAACAATACGATCATCCTGCAGGGCAGCTCTTCCGACCGCGACCTGCTGGTCGAGGAAAACATCAGCGATGCCGACATTTTCCTGGCCCTGACCAACGATGACGAAGCCAATATCATGTCCTCGCTGCTGGCCAAGCGGCTGGGCGCGCGCAAGGTGATGACCCTGATCAACAACCCGGCCTACGTCGACCTGGTGCAGGGCGGCGAGATCGATATCGCCATCAGTCCGCAGCTGGCGACCATCGGCACCCTGCTGACCCACGTACGCCGCGGCGATATCGCCAGCGTGCACTCCCTGCGCCGCGGCGCCGCCGAAGCCATCGAGGCCGTTGCGCATGGCGATGCAAAATCGAGCAAGGTGGTCGGGCGCAAGATCGAGGATGTCGACTTGCCCCCCGGCACCACCATCGGCGCGATCATCCGTGACGAAGAGGTGCTGATCGCCCATGACAAGACCGTGATCGCGTCGGGCGACCATGTGATCCTGTTCCTGGTGGACAAGAAATACATCCGCGAAATCGAGCGGCTGTTCCAGGTCGGACTGACCTTCTTCTAGCGCTTGGGGCCTTTGCCGCGCGGCCTGTGCTGACAGGCCGCGGATGGGTCAGTGGTCAGTACCACTTGGCCTCGCCTGGCGGGCGCTTCTTGAAGCGCTTCATGCTCCACAGGTACTGGCTGGGATAAGCCCGCACGGACTTCTCGACCATGGCGCTCATGGCCGCGGTAGCGACCTGCAGATCCTCGCTGTACATCGCTTCCGGGGCGGGCTCGATGATCACCTTGAAGCCCGAGCCATCCTCCAGGCGAATGCCGTTGATGAAGAACGCCACCGCCTTGCCGCCGGCAAGCATGCCTGGAACGAACTTGCTGGTCAGTGCCTGGATGCCGCAGAACGGTACGAACAGCCCGGCCGAAAGGCTCGGCTCGGGATCCGCCGGAATGCCGACCACACCGCCGCGGCGGACTTCCTTGATCACGCTGAGAATGCCTTCCTTGGTCGACGGCGCCACCCGGTTGCCCAGCTGCACGCGCTGCTTTTGCAGTAAATCGTCGAGCGCCTTGAGCTTGGGTGGCCGGTAGAAAATGATCGGGTTGCACATCGAACAGAAGTAGTGATTGAGCACTTCCCAGTTGCCGATATGGGTCGCAATGCCGATCACGCCCTTGCCACTGGCCAGGGCCTGCTGCATCACCTCCAGCCCCTCGACCTGGCGTATCAGCTTGAGCGTCTTCTGCGCCGGCCAGATCCACGCGCACGCGCTTTCCGCCAGCAGCCGGCCAATATCCCGGTGGGTACGCCGCTCCAGCTGCTGCAGCTGCGCGGCCGTCAGTTCGGGAAAACACTTGCTCAGGTTGATGTGCACCACCTCGCGCGAGCGACTGGGGATTTTCCACATCAACCAGCCCAGGGCGGCGCCAACCGCCTGCACGGCACGCCATGGCAGCAAGGCAAACAACCGCAGGCAGCCTACGGCAAATGCGCCTTTTAACTTTTCCATAATCCACTCCAGAACTCTCTGCCCCTGCATTCTACGGGATCGGTTGGCGCGGCTGGCAGCCGTGCGGCGAAAACTGTAAGGTGGCCCGGTCAGCTCGGCCTATAACAAAAATTCCCCGCTCATGCCGATTCGCCTCCTGCTGCTGCTGTGCTTGTCCCTCCCGTGCATGGCCACGGAGCTGCGCGTGTGTGCGGACTACCGCAATGTTCCGCCGTTGAGCTATATCGGCGGCATGGGCGCAGCGCAGTACCTGCTGGCCAGGGCGGCGCAGAATCTCGGCATACCGCTCAGTATCAGCTATCGACCGCAGGCACGTTGCCTGCTGGAACTGGCCGACCAGCGCTTCGATGCCTTGCTCACCGTTTCGCCCAACCCACTGACCACGCCGCTGGTGGCTTTTCCCCTGGACAGCCAGGGGCAGATCGACACCTCCCGCGCTTACCTGCGCATGCGTATCGTGGCCTTTCGCATGAAGGGCAGCCAGGCCAGCTGGGATGGCCGGCAGTTTGTCCATCTGCACAAGCCGGTGCTCTTCGAAAACGGGGTTCCTGCGGTCAGCCTGCTGATGCAGAGACTCCCGGTGGCCTCGCGCTCCAGCGCGCGCACACCGGCGCAGATGATCGAAATGATGCGCCTGGGGCGCGCCGAGATTGCCGTTGGCCTGGAGCCCGCCATCCGCTTCGCCCTGCGGGGTCACGACCCGCAAGGACAGTTCGAGATACTCCAGCCGGCGCTGCTCGAAGCCGAGATGTACCTGGGGATCAGCAAATCCTTTGCCGCGCGCCATCCCGAACAGGCCAAACGCCTGTGGAATGAAATCTGGCGGATCAACCACAGCCCCGAATGGCTGCAGATCCGCGACCAGGTCATGCGCAACCAGCTCGCGCCCAGTGCTGTGTTCTCCGCGCAAGCGGTACTGGCTATTCAGCCGCCAGCCAGTGCGCCGTAACGATCACAGTCGGTGGTGTGATCCATGACCATCCCGGCCGCCTGCATGTAGGCGTAGCAGATGGTCGGGCCGACGAAGGTGAAGCCGGCCTTTTTCAGCGCCTTGCTCATGGCCTCGGCTTCCGCTGTGAGCGTCGGCATTGCGCGGCGATCCGCGAAGTGATTGATCTTCGGCGCCCCGTCGACAAACGACCAGAGCAGCGCCACCGGATCCTCCAGTTGCAGCCAGGCCTGGGCATTCTGCCGCGCGGCGCGGAGCTTCAGGCGGTTGCGGATGATCCCCGGATCCTGCAGGCGCTCCTCGATTTCCGCATCACTCATCTGCGCCAGGCGCTGCACATCGAAACCGAACAGCACCTCGCGATAGCGAGCGCGCTTTTTCAGCACGGTGATCCATGACAGCCCGGCCTGAAAGCCCTCCAGCAGCAGCAACTCGAACAACCGTTGCGGGTCGCGCAGCGGCACGCCCCATTCCTCATCGTGGTAGGCGATGTACAGGGGGTCGTCGGTACACCAGAAGCAGCGTGGCATAGGCTCTCCATGCGGTTTGCAGGGAATTGATCGGGTATACTCCGCGGCTTTACGCACAAGCCTCGACAGCGGTGAAATTCGTGACCCAGACTACGCCCGACGTTAGCACCTTCCAAGGATTGATCCTCGCCCTGCAAAGCTATTGGGCTGAGCAGGGTTGCGTGATCCTGCAGCCCTACGACATGGAAATGGGTGCCGGCACCTTCCATACCGCCACCTTCCTGCGCGCCATCGGCCCGGAGACCTGGAACGCCGCCTACGTGCAGCCGTCCCGGCGCCCGGCTGACGGCCGCTACGGCGAGAACCCCAACCGCCTGCAGCACTACTACCAGTTCCAGGTGGTACTGAAGCCGAACCCGGAAAATATCCAGGACCTGTACCTCGAATCGCTGCGCCGGATTGGCGTCGATACCCTGGTGCACGACATCCGCTTCGTCGAGGACAACTGGGAATCGCCGACCCTCGGCGCCTGGGGCCTGGGCTGGGAAGTCTGGCTCAACGGCATGGAAGTCACCCAGTTCACCTACTTCCAGCAGGTCGGCGGCGTCGAGTGCTACCCCGTCACCGGCGAGATCACCTACGGCCTCGAGCGCCTGGCCATGTACCTGCAGGGCGTCGACTCGGTGTATGACCTGGTCTACTCCGACGGCCCGTTCGGCAAGGTCACCTACGGCGACGTGTTCCACCAGAACGAGGTGGAACAGTCCACCTTCAACTTCGAGCACGCCAACGTCGACAAGCTGTTCGACCTGTTCGACTTCTACGAATCCGAGGCCAACCGCCTGATGGCCCTGCAGCTGCCGCTGCCGGCCTACGAAATGGTGATCAAGGCCTCGCACAGCTTCAACCTGCTCGACGCCCGCCGGGCCATCTCGGTCACCGCGCGCCAGCAGTACATCCTGCGCGTGCGCACGCTGGCCCGCAGCATCGCCCAAAGCTATCTGCTGGCCCGCGCCAAACTCGGCTTCCCCATGGCCACCCCCGAACTGCGTGATGAAGTACTGGCCAAGCTGGAGGCAGCAGAATGAGTGCGCAAGATTTTCTGGTTGAACTGGGCACCGAAGAGCTGCCGCCGAAAGCACTGAAAAGCCTTGGCGAAGCCTTTCTCGCGGGTATCGAAAGGGGCCTCAAGGCGGCCGGCCTGAGCTACGCCAAAGCGCGCATGTATGCCGCCCCACGCCGCCTGGCGGTACTGGTCGACGGCCTCGCCGCGCAGCAACCGGATCGTACGGTCAACCTCGATGGTCCGCCGCTGCAAGCCGCCTTCGACAAGGACGGCAAGCCGACCCAGGCCGCTTTGGGCTTCGCCAAGAAGTGTGGCGTTGACCTGGCGCTGGTGGACCAGAGCGGTCCCAAGCTGAAGTTTAGCCAGAGCATTGCCGGCCAACCGGCTGTCAGTCTGTTGCCGGGCATTGTTGAAACCTCACTCAACGATCTGCCAATTCCCAAGCGCATGCGCTGGGCGGCGCGCAAGGAAGAGTTCGTCCGCCCAACCCAGTGGCTGGTCATGCTGTTTGGCGACGCCGTGATCGACTGCCACATCCTCGCCCAGCAGGCCGGGCGGGTGTCGCGCGGGCACCGCTTCCATGCCAACCGCGAAGTGCGCATTTCCAGCCCGGCCAGTTATGCCGAGGATCTGCGCAGCGCTTACGTGATTGCCGATTTTGCCGAGCGCCGCGAGCTGATCAGCCAGCGGGTAGCCGAGCTGGCCAAGGCCGAGCAGGGCACTGCGATTATTCCGCCAGCCTTGCTTGATGAAGTCAGTGCACTGGTCGAATGGCCGGTGCCGCTGGTCTGCTCCTTCGAGGAGCGCTTCCTCGCGGTGCCGCAGGAAGCCCTGATCACCACCATGCAGGACAACCAGAAGTACTTCTGCCTGCTGGATGGCAATGGCAAGCTGCTGCCGCGCTTCATCACCGTGGCCAACATCGAGAGCAAGGACCCGGCGCAGATCGTCGCCGGCAACGAGAAGGTGGTGCGTCCGCGCCTGACCGACGCCGAGTTCTTCTTCAAGCAGGACCAGCGCCAGCCGCTGGAAAAGCGCAACGAGCGTCTGGCCAATGTAGTGTTCCAGGCCCAGCTCGGCAGCGTCTATGACAAGGCGGCACGGGTCTCCGACCTGGCCGGCTTCATCGCCGGGCAGATCGGCGGCGACGCCAGCCGCGCCGCGCGGGCCGGTATCCTCAGCAAGTGCGACCTGGCCAGCGAGATGGTCGGCGAGTTCCCGGAGATGCAGGGTATCGCCGGCTACTACTACGCACTGCATGACGGCGAGCCGGAAGACGTGGCCCTGGCGCTTAACGAGCAATACATGCCGCGCGGGGCAGGGGCAGAATTGCCGCAGACCCTCACCGGCGCCGCCGTGGCGGTGGCCGACAAGCTCGACACGCTGGTCGGCATCTTCGGCATCGGCATGCTGCCGACCGGCTCCAAGGACCCCTATGCCCTGCGCCGCGCCGCACTCGGCGTGCTGCGCATCCTGATCGAGAAACAGCTGGACCTCGACCTGGTCGAAGCCGTCGGCTTCGCCATCGGCCAGTACGGCGCCAGGGTCAACAGCGCCGGGCTGGCGCAACAGGTGCTGGACTTCATCTTCGACCGCCTGCGCGCGCGCTACGAAGACGAAGGTGTCGACGTGGCCGTGTACCAGGCCGTGCGTGCGCTCAGCCCCGCTGCGCCGCTGGACTTTGACCAGCGCGTGCAGGCCGTGCAGGCCTTCCGTCAGTTGCCGGACGCCACGGCCCTGGCGGCAGCCAACAAGCGAGTGTCGAATATCCTGGCCAAGGCCGAAGGCACGGTGCCGGACAGCGTGAACCCGGCCTTGCTGCAGGAGGCCGCGGAACAGGCCCTGGCAGCGGCCGTCGCGGCGGCGCAGCAGGCGGTCACCCCGCTGGCAGCAGCCCGTTGCTACCGCGAGGCGCTGGCACAACTGGCGGCGTTGCGCGGTCCGGTGGATGCCTTCTTCGAGCAGGTACTGGTGAATGCCGAGGACAGCGCCGTGCGCGCCAACCGCTACGCGTTGCTCAAGCAGCTGCGTGAACTGTTCCTTGGCGTGGCCGATATTTCGCTGCTGGGCTGATCACTCCGAAACGCAGGATGGGTTGAACGCAGCGATACCCATCCTCCCCGCAGACGCTGGATTCAGCCGATCCACGCCTAACCCATCTTGCGGAGCAGGCATGAAACTACTGATTCTCGACCGCGATGGCGTGATCAACCAGGACTCCGACGACTACATCAAGTCAGTCGATGAGTGGATCCCGTTGCCTGGCGCCATCGACGCGATAGCCCGGTTGAGCAAGGCCGGCTGGACGGTGGCGGTGGCCACCAACCAGTCCGGCCTGGCCCGTGGCTACTATGACGAAGCCACCCTCGAGGCCATGCACCAGCGCCTGCGCCAGCTGGTGGCCGAGCAGGGTGGCGAACTGGGACTGATCGTGCACTGCCCGCACGGCCCGGATGATGACTGCAACTGCCGTAAACCCATGCCCGGCATGCTGCAGCAGATTGCCGAACACTATGCGGCTGAGCTGCAGGGTGTATGGTTTGTCGGTGACTCCAGCGGTGACCTGCAGGCGGCGCTGGCCGTCGACTGCCAACCGGTGCTGGTGAAAACCGGCAAGGGCCAACGCACCCTGGCCAGGCCGATACCGGCACACACCCTGGTGTTCGACGACCTCGCCGCCGTCGCCACCCAACTGCTTGCTTGAAGGATTCCTGCCCATGCCGATTCTGCAATCCGTCCGCTCGCTCACCTTCTATCTGCTGCTGGCCCTGATGACGGTAGTGTGGAGTTCGTTCGGCCTGATTGTCGGGCTGCTGCTGCCCTTTCCGCTGCGTTACCGGCTGATCAATCAGGCCTGGGCATGGCAGGCCATCTGGCTGGCGCGCTGGGTAGCAGGGGTGCGCTACGAGCTGAGCGGCCGCGAGAACATTCCGGCGCGGCCCTGCGTGATCCTGGCCAAGCACCAGAGCACCTGGGAAACCTTCTATTTTTCCGCACTGTTTGCCCCGCTCAGCCAGGTGATCAAGCGCGAGCTGCTGCGCGTACCCTTCTGGGGCTGGTCGATGAAGCTGCTCAAGCCGATCGCGATTGACCGCGGCAACCCCAAGGCAGCCCTCAAGCAGCTTGCCAGCCAGGGGCATGAGCGGCTCACGGCCGGCTTGTGGGTGCTGATCTTTCCCGAAGGCACCCGCGTCCCCTACGGCCAGATCGGCAAGTTCTCCCGCGGCGGCGCGGCGCTGGCGGTGAATGCCGGCCTGCCGGTGCTGCCAATTGCGCACAATGCCGGCAAGTGCTGGCCGCGCGATGGCTGGCTGAAGCACCCCGGCACCATCCGGATTGTCGTGGGTCCGCCCATGTATGCCGAGGGCAGCGGCCCGCGGGCCATCGCCGAGCTTAACGAGCGCGCCTTCGCCTGGGTGCGCCAGGCGCAAATCGACCTCGGCGCCCTGCCGGCCGACGCGCAGGCCGCGACCGGGCTGCCGGAAGACTGAGGCGCGCGCAAGCCTGTACCCGCCCGGCTCAGGACGGGCGGCCGACGACAAAGCTGGCCACCGCGCTGAAGCTTCCGCCGATGTTCAGGCACGCCGCCAGGCGCGCGCCTTCGACCTGATAGCCTGCGGCTTTGTGCTCCACCTGGCGCCAGGCATCCAGCAGCATGCGCACACCGGTAGCCCCCACCGGATGGCCGCCACCGATCAGGCCGCCGCTCGGGTTGACCGGCAGGCGCCCGCCCAGCTCGATGCTGCCATCCTCGATCCGCTGCCAGCCCTGACCGGGCGAGGCCAGGCCGAAATGCTCCAGCGCCAGGTATTCGCTGATGGTGAAGCAATCGTGGGTTTCTATCAGGTCCAGCTGCCAGGCATCCGCCAGCCCGGCACGCTGCATGGCATCGGCAATGGTCCGCTGCAGGTGGGGAAACATCAGGCCGCGTTCGCTCGCCGCCGGCAGCTTTTCCGCCAGTGGCAAGGGCGAGCTGCGCTGGCCCCAGCCAAGGATCGCCGGGTAGCTTTCACTGCGCCCGAGCCTGCGCGCATGCTGCTGCGCAAACGCCTCCGAGCAGAGAAACACTGCCGCGCAGCCATCACTGATCTGCGCACAGTCGCGCCGGCGCAATTCGCCTTCCACGCGCGGATTTAATTCATCATTTGCCGCGAAATGTTCGGCCTGCAGTTGCCAGTCGCGGGTCTGCGCCAGCGGATTGCATTTGGCGTTGGCCAGATTGATCTCGGCAATCCGGCGCAGGTAGCGCGCATCCAGACCGTGCTGTTCGACGTAGCGCTGGCGCACCTGCTCGAACAGGTGTGGCCACAGGTATTTTGCCGCTTGCGCTTCGTGTCCGTGCCACGCGGCACAGCCCAGATTCTGCGCCGCCTGCTCGCCCGAAACATTGCGCATCTGCTCGATGCCAAGCACACAGACACACTCGGCACGCCCAGCTTCGATGCTGGCCATGGCCGCGAGAATGGCCATGCTGCCGGAAGCGCACGCCGCCTCGTGGCGCATGATCGGCAACTCTGCCCACGCCGGATCGCAGCGGGCCAGCAAGCCACCAAGCAAACCCTGATGACAGAACAGTTCGGCGGCAAAGTTGCCGATATGCGCGGCCTGCACCTGATCTGCCGGCAGACTGCATTCCGCCAGGCCACTCTGCACCACCCGCTGCATTTCGCCGGCCAGATCGCTGCCTTCGCGCTGCCAGTGGCGGGCAAAGTCGCTTTGCGCGCCACCGAGGATCAGCACCCTGCGGCTCATGCCGATCCCTGTGGCTTGAGATCCCGGCCTTCCACCCAGCAGGCATGGAAGCCTAGCGGCACGCGTTGCGGAATCGCCAGCCGGGTACAGGGCCCCGCTTGCAGGTCACGGGCATCGTAGATCCACAGCTCCGAGCGGTTGTTCACTTCGTCCTGCACAAAGCTCAGCAGGTAACCGTCATCCTCGTTTTGTGCCTGAGTGCCTGGGGCAAACGGGCTTTCACTGCCGTAGATCCCCTGGCCAAAACGCACCTGCTGATGCTTGCCGGTAGCCAAGTCGTACTTGCGGATGCCGTCGAAGCGCAGGGTAGGGCGGGGTCCGATGGTCACGGCATAGCCGTAGCGGGTCGGATAGCCCTGGTCGCGCGGGTTGATGCTGGGGAATTCGGCGTTTACTTGGTCGAGGCAGCGCTCGCTGGTTTGTCCGGTTTGCAGGTTGAAGCGCCACTCCCACAGCTCGGCATTCATCTGCAGGTTCTGCAGCATGCGCTCGAACTCACTGGCAGTGCTGTCTTCACTGTTGGCCACCGGGCTGGTCACCTTGTGAGCCAGCATGACCACCTCATCGCCTTCTTCCCAGGAATTCACCACGTGGTAGATGTAGCAGGGCGCGGCACTGAACCAGCGCACATCGGCCGCCGTGCCATGCCGTGGAATGATGGCAAAGCGTGAGCCCAGCTCCGGCCGATAAACGCTGCGCCAGCGCCCGCGCTGCAGTGCTTCGGTATCCACACAAACCGGCAGGTCCATGAGAATCGAATAATGCTCGGTGATCGCCATATCGTGGGGCAGGCGCGGGCCCGGCAACTCCACCGGGATCAGGCTGAGCTGTTCGCCGGCGGCGCTGACCACCCCGTAATGCAGGTAGGGCGGGCGCACCGAGTACTCGAAGAACATCATCTCGCCGGTACGCGCATCCACTTTCACATGCGCCGAGACTGCGGTTGTGCGCTTGCCGGCGAAGTCATCGACGCCCAGGGTTTGCAGGCTGACGGGATCTACCCGGTAGGGCTCGCCGCACTGGTACCAGAGCGCAAGCAAAGCACCATTGTGAAACTTCACATCGGTGTTGGCGGTGTCCTTGTAGGGCCGGCCAAGGGTCAATTTCCTTACCGGCTCGCGAATGCCCTGCCACTGCGCTTCACCGGTACTGCGCTCCAGCTGCAGCCCGGCTGTTTCGATCCAACGGTTGCGATAGATGGCGTGGCCATTGGCAATCTCCACGGCGTGGAGCATGCCATCGCCGTCGAACCAGTGATGCCGGCCTTCGGTCGCGCGCTGCGGATTGGGTCCGTTACGGACATAGACACCGGCCAGGTCCGCGGGAATTGCACCCGCCAGCACCTCCAGCGGGGCTTCGATTTCTTCTGTGATGGGTGCATAACTGCCGAGCAGGTAGGGGTTGGCTTCTGGGGCAATGCTGTTCATGGTCGCTCCTTTGCTTGCATAGTGAAACTATCTTTGGTTTCACTATGCAAGTCAACCAGCCAGCCACGAACCTGCCCTACGGCGCCTGCAGGCTGCTTGCCGACAGGCTCTGCAGGGTGACCGCAGTGCCGCAACTGCTGCAGCGCAGTTGCGGCTGCAACCAGTGGCCGCAGGGCAAATGACGCATGCAGGTTGCAGCCTGGGTCGCCGGGCGCAGCCAGCGATCGCCCCACTCGATCAGCGCGACAATCAGCGGAAACAGCTGCAAACCAGCTTCGCTGAAACGGTAGCGTGGCCGTTCGGACTGCTGCTCGGCGACGCGCAACAACACGCCGCCATCGCACAACCGTGCCAACCGATCCGCCAGGATATTCGGCGCGATGGCCAGGTGCCGGGCAATCTCGCTGTAGCGCTGCACCCCGTAAAAGCCGAGGGCGACAATCAGGGCGGTCCAGCGATCACCGAGAATTTCTGCCGCGCCCAGCCATTGCCCCGGCGACGATTCGGCGCGCGCACGCCGCAGCGGCTTGGGCAGGTGGCTGAGGTCGGGTACTGCGCCGGGACAGTCGAGATGGATGTCGCGGGCCAGGATGGGCTCCGCGCAGACCTTGCAGACCAGTGCCGGTACCAGGCTGTTTCCGCAGCAGTGAATGAGCGGCGCAGGAGCTGGCGGTTGCCCCGCCGCGCCACGATTCCAGGCCTGTGCCAGGCTGACCACCGGCAACAGGGCCTGCCCGGCAGCCGACAAGCGATAGCCGTGCGCTGTCGCCTCCAGGCAGCGCATTGCCAGCAAATGCTTGAGGCGGGCCGCCAGGGTGCTGCGCGGAATAGCCAGCGCCAGAAGCAACTGGCCAAATGTCTTTTCCTGCAACAGCAGCGCCTGGACCAGCGCCAGGGACCAGCGCTGGCCGAGCACATCCAACACCGCCGGGACAATGCTGGATGCCACATGAGCCGTGACATCCAGCGCCTGGGTCGAATGCGTCGGCACCGGTCAGAAGTCCAGGTTGGAGACCGCCAGTGCGTTGCTTTCGATGAAGTCCCGGCGTGGCTCCACCGCATCGCCCATCAGCGTGTTGAAGATCTGGTCCGCCGCGATGGCGTCTTCGATGGTGACCCTGAGCATGCGCCGTACGGCCGGATCCATGGTGGTTTCCCACAACTGCTCGGGATTCATCTCGCCCAGCCCCTTGTAGCGCTGGATGCTGTGGCGCTTGGTGCTTTCCGCCATCAGCCAGGCAAGGGCATCCTTGAACGTGGCAACCGGCTTCTTGCGCTCGCCACGCTGCACATATGCCCCCTCTTCCAGCAGGCTGTTGAGCTGATCACCCAGCGTGGTCACGGTCTTGTAGTCATTGCTGGCAAAGAAATCACGGTTGAAGGTGATGTAGTTGGACAGCCCATGGGAGATCAGTTCGACTTCCGGCAACCACAGGTGACGCTCGCGGTCTTCGCGCAGGCTGGCCTTGTAGACCAGGCCGGATTTCTCGACCAGGCGCAGGCGCGCTTCGTACTGCTCCAGCCAGGACTGCATGGCGGCCTGATCGGAGAGCTGCTCCAGGCTGACGCGTGGCAGGTAGACGAAGTGCTCGGTGAGCTCCTGCGGATACAGGCGTGACAGGCGCTTGAGGGTCTTCATCACCAGACGGTAATCGTTGACCAGGGTTTCCAGCGCCAGTCCGGACAGCCCCGGGGCACTTTCATTGACGTGCAGGCTGGCCTCTTCAAGCGCCGACTGGGTCATGTATTCGTCCATGGCGTCGTCGTCCTTGATGTACTGCTCCTGCTTGCCCTTCTTCACCTTGTACAGTGGTGGCTGGGCGATATAGATGTAGCCGCGCTCGACCAGCTCCGGCAATTGGCGGAAGAAGAAGGTCAGGAGGAGGGTGCGGATGTGCGAACCATCGACGTCAGCATCGGTCATGATGATGATGTTGTGGTAGCGCAGCTTGTCGATGTTGTACTCGTCGCGGCCAATGCCGCAGCCCAGTGCCGTAATCAGCGTGCCGACTTCCTGCGAGGAAATCATCTTGTCGAAGCGCGCCTTCTCGACGTTGAGGATCTTGCCCTTGAGCGGCAGGATCGCCTGGGTCCGGCGGTTGCGACCCTGCTTGGCCGAGCCGCCCGCGGAGTCACCTTCCACGATGTAGAGTTCGGACAGGGCAGGGTCCTTTTCCTGACAGTCGGCCAGTTTTCCCGGCAGGCCGGCGATATCCAGGGCACCTTTGCGCCGGGTCATTTCACGCGCCTTGCGCGCGGCTTCACGGGCCCGCGCCGCATCGATCATCTTGCCGACCACGGCCTTGGCTTCGTTGGGGTTTTCCAGCAGGAAGTCGGCGAAGTATTTGCCCATCTCCTGCTCTACCGCAGTCTTCACTTCCGAGGACACCAGCTTGTCCTTGGTCTGCGAACTGAACTTCGGATCCGGCACCTTGACCGAGACAATTGCCGTCAGGCCTTCACGGGCATCATCGCCGGTGGTGGCGATCTTATGCTTCTTGGCCAGGCCTTCCTGCTCGATGTAGTTGTTCAGGTTGCGCGTCAGGGCCGAGCGGAAACCGGCCAGGTGGGTACCACCGTCGCGCTGCGGAATGTTGTTGGTGAAGCACAGCAGGTTTTCATTGAAGCTGTCGTTCCACTGCAGGGCCACCTCGACACCGACACCGTCATCACGCTGCACGTTGAAATGGAACACCGAGTTGACTGCAGTCTTGTTGGTATTGAGGTACTCGACGAACGCGCGCAAGCCACCTTCGTACTTGAACAGCTCCTCTTTGCCGCTGCGTTCATCCTTGAGCACGATGCCGACCCCGGAGTTGAGGAACGACAGTTCACGCAGGCGCTTGGCCAGGATATCCCAGCTGAAGTGGATGTTATGGAAGGTCTCGGCCGAGGGCTTGAAATGGATCTGCGTGCCGGTACTGTCGCTGTCGCCAACGATGCGCATCGGCTCCTGCGGCACGCCGTGAACATAGGTCTGCTCCCACACATGCCCGCTGCGGCGGACGGTCAGCAGCAGCAGTTCGGAGAGGGCGTTCACCACGGACACGCCGACGCCGTGCAGGCCGCCAGAAACCTTGTACGAGTTGTCGTCGAACTTACCGCCGGCGTGCAACACGGTCATGATCACTTCGGCAGCGGAGACACCTTCTTCCTTGTGCATATCCACCGGGATCCCGCGGCCATTGTCGCGCACGGTAATCGACTCATCGGTGTGGATAGTGATGCTGATGTCGTTGCAATGGCCAGCGAGCGCTTCGTCGATCGAGTTGTCCACCACCTCGAAGACCATGTGGTGCAGACCACTGCCATCATCGGTGTCGCCAATGTACATACCGGGACGCTTGCGGACAGCATCCAGGCCTTTCAGCACCTTGATACTGTTGGAGTCATACGTATTGTTTTCGCTCATGCCTTACTCCCGGTAATCGTGGGTCTGGGTAATTCGACCATGTTCCACGTGGAACATGGCAACTGGCGTATCCGTCTGCCAGCATTCCCGCAGTATCTTGTGGTCAACGCAGGTTATGAAAACCTGGCAGTTCAAATCTTCGAGCAAGCCGCAAAGAGCATGCCGGTGGTGCTCATCCAGCTCGGAAGGCAAATCGTCTACCAGGTAAACGCACTCGCCGCTGCGTGACTGATTGACCAGGTAGCCCTGGGCTATCTTCAGCGCACACACCACCAGTTTCTGCTGTCCGCGGGACAGCACATCGACGGCGTTATAGGCGCCTACTCGAAGGCGCAAATCTGCGCGCTGGGGGCCGGCCTGGGTGTGGCCGAGTTGCTGATCGCGCAGCAGCGAAGTGCTAAGCACCTCGCTCAACTCCCGATCCTTGTCCCAGCCGCGGTAGTAACTCAACACCAGGTCAGGAAGGACCAACAACCGGGATAACGTCGCCTCAAACAGGGGCTTTAACGCCTGAATGTAGCTGCGCCGATAGGCGTCGATTTCATCACTGGCAACGCTGAGTTCGCGACTCCAAGCTGCTTCCGAAGCGGCGTCAAGTGTACCACGGCGCAACCACGAGTTCCGCTGACGCAGCGCCCTTTGCAGGCGCTGCCAGGCCAGCAGGAAGCGCGGTTCCACGTGGAACACTCCCCAATCGAGAAACTGTCGCCTGATGCGCGGATTGCCTTCCAGCAGACGGAAACTGTCCGGATTGATCAGCTGCAAAGGCAACGCCTGGGCAAGCTGGGCAGCGCTGCGGACCGACTGGCCATCGATGCGGATCTGAAACTCGCCAGCCCTTGAGCGCTGCACACCCAGTTGACGAGTGCCCACAGCAGATGCCAGTTCGCCAAAAATGGTCAGCGCCGGCTGCTCATACTCGATGACGGGCTGCAGGCGGGTACTGCGAAATGAGCGGGCCAGGCCGAGCAGGTGCACGGCCTCGAGCAGGCTGGTTTTTCCGCTGCCATTGTCGCCGGAAAGGATGTTGATGCGCGGGGAGGGTGACAATGTCACCGCGTGCAGATTGCGCAACGCGGTGACGTTCAAGCGGAGGAGGGACACTGCTATTGGGGCTACAGGCGCATCGGCATGACGACGTAAGCGGACTCGTCGTTATCGAACTCCTGCACCAGCGCGCTGCTGTTGGAATCGGAAAGAAGCAGACGAACCTTTTCCGTGGTCATCACCGCCATGACATCCAGCAGATAGCTGACGTTGAAACCAATCTCCAGATTGCCGCCGTTGTAGTCGACCGCTACTTCCTCTTCGGCTTCTTCCTGCTCGGGGTTGTTCGCCTGGATCTTCAACTGGCCGGCAGCCAGTTGCAGGCGGATACCACGGTACTTCTCGTTGGACAGAATGGCGGTGCGGGTGAAGGCTTCTCGCAGCGCCTGACGATCGCCGACCACCAGCTTGTCGCCACCCTTCGGCAGAACCCGCTCGTAATCGGGGAACTTGCCATCGACCAGTTTGGAGGTGAAGGTGAACTCGCTGGTGGTCGCGCGAATGTGATGCTGGCCAAGCACGATCGCCACTTCGGCATCCGGCTCGGTGAGCAGGCGCGCCAGCTCCAGAATACCTTTGCGCGGGACGATGATCTGGTGCTTCTCCTGCTGCTCGATCGGCGCAGAGAGCGAGCACATCGCCAGACGATGGCCATCGGTAGCCACCGCGCGCAGCACGTTGGCGCCGACTTCCAGCAGCATGCCATTCAGGTAATAGCGGACATCCTGCTGCGCCATAGCGAAACTGGTGCGCTCGATAAGCCGGCGGACCTTGGCTTGCGGCAGGTTGATAACCAGTGAAGTCTGGCCTTCCTCGGAGGTCGGAAAATCATTGGCGGGAAGGGTCGACAAGCTGAAGCGGCTGCGCCCGGCCTTGATCAGGAGCTTCTGCTCATCGAGCTTGATGTCGATCAGTGCATCCGCCGGCAGGCTCTTGCAGATGTCCATCAACTTGCGGGCGGGGACGGTGATCTCGCCCGGCTCGGCAATCTCGTCCAGGGCAACCCGGCCAACCAGCTCAACCTCCAGGTCGGTACCGGTCAGGGACAACTGCTGGCCTTGCACCACCAGCAGGACGTTAGAAAGAACCGGCAGTGTCTGGCGGCGCTCGACTACGCCGGCAACCAACTGCAGGGGTTTCAACAGGGCTTCGCGCTGGATGGTGAAATGCATGGTCTGGTCCCTTTGCCTAGGTGTTGTAATTAGTGGTGATCAAGTAGTCAGGGTGCGTAGCAGGTTTTTGTAATCCTCACAGATGTCCGCGTCGGATTCCCTGAGTTCAGCAATCTTACGACAAGCATGTAAAACCGTTGTGTGGTCACGCCCACCAAAGGCATCACCGATTTCCGGCAAGCTGTGGTTGGTCAGCTCCTTGGACAGTGCCATGGCTACCTGGCGCGGCCTGGCGACGGAGCGCGACCTGCGCTTGGACAGCATGTCGGAAATCTTGATTTTGTAGTACTCGGCAGCCGTGCGCTGAATGTTATCAATGCTGACCAGCTTATCCTGCAATGCCAGCAAATCCTTCAGCGACTCGCGAATAAGCTCAATGGAAATGTCCTTGCCCATGAAGTGCGCGTGCGCAATCACGCGCTTGAGTGCGCCTTCCAGTTCACGGACGTTAGAGCGGATTTTCTGCGCGATGAAAAATGCCGCATCATGCGGTAAGTCGACCTTGGCCTGTTCGGCCTTCTTCATCAGAATGGCCACACGGGTTTCAAGTTCGGGCGGCTCGACCGCAACTGTCAGGCCCCAGCCAAACCTGGACTTCAGGCGTTCTTCCAGGCCATCAATTTCCTTGGGGTAGCGATCGCTGGTAAGAATGACTTGCTGGCCACCTTCGAGCAGTGCGTTGAATGTGTGGAAGAACTCCTCCTGGGAGCGTTCCTTCTTGGCAAAGAATTGAATGTCATCGATCAAAAGCGCATCGACCGAGCGGTAAAAGCGTTTGAACTCGTTGATCGCATTCAGCTGCAGGGCCTTGACCATGTCGGCAACAAAACGCTCGGAATGCAGGTAGACAATCTTTGCGTTCGGGTTCTTCTTCAACAGGTGATTGCCAACCGCATGCATCAGGTGCGTTTTACCCAAGCCAACGCCGCCATATAAAAACAGCGGGTTGTAGCCATGCTTCGGGTTATCCGCCACCTGCCACGCAGCAGCGCGGGCCAGCTGGTTGGATTTTCCTTCGACAAAATTTTCGAAGGTGAAGGTGCGATTGAGGTAGCTGCTGTGCTTCAGCCCGCCTTCGACCTGGACGGTGCGCTCCTGCGATATCGGTGTCTGCTGCTGATTCGGCTCGGCGGCAACAGCCTTGGCCACAGCGGCAGCCGCGCGTGTTTCGGTAACCGCCGCGGTCTCCGGCTGAGTTGCTGTGGCAGTAGCACTGTGCATGGGCAACTTGTTGTTGCGCTTGCTGCCAATCACCAGACTCAATACCGGCGGTGCGCGATCGGCACGCTCATCCAGCAACTCGAGAAGGCGGCCCAGGTACTTTTCGTTGACCCAGTCGAGAACAAAGCGATTGGGTGCAAAAACACGCAGCTCATCTCCTTCGGCTTCCGCTTGGAGAGGGCGTATCCAGGTATTGAATTGCTGGGCAGGCAGTTCGTCACGCAATAGTTCAACACACTGCAACCAAAGTTCCACAGACACGCGGTATTCCTCGAAACGGTAAAGAAAAAGCGAGGTTAATTGTACCGGCCAGCCCTAAGGTTATCCACAAGGGAATCCCCGCAAAGTGATGTAACTCCGGTTTATTGGTTGAATATTAAGCGCATGATCGCCAAAAATTACCGCTTGTGGATAACGCTGCCTGCCCGCCTCAATGATCTGCAAATAATCATCTAATCAGGCAGTTGCTTCTTATCAGTAAAAGTCTACGCACAAGTTATTCACAGTGTTATGCCTGTTCGGGCAGCTGCGCCAACTCAGCGACACTGCAGCGACATGCTCTGCTGAAACAGCAGTACAACGATCGCCCGCCTACCTTCCGGCGGGCCCTTGATCAGGGGTTTTGCACGTTATGGTTTCCTTGCAATTAAAAGTCCGGATGAAATTGACCTGAAGGGCTTGTTTCTCTAGAATGGCCGGTCTCTTTAAACGGGGGCTGCCTTCAGCTCCCCCAGTAACCACCAGGTAAGCATCATGAAACGTACTTTCCAGCCAAGCACAATCAAGCGCGCTCGTACCCACGGTTTCCGTGCTCGTATGGCTACTAAAAACGGCCGTATCGTTCTGTCGCGTCGCCGTGCCAAAGGTCGCAAGCGTCTGACCGTTTGACCGATTCAGCTTGCCGGGTGAGTCTGGACTTCAGCAGGGAAAATCGCCTGCTGATTCCACGTCAGTTCAAGGCTGTTTTTGACTCTCCCAGCGGCAAGATTCCTGGCAAGAATGTTCTGCTTCTTGCCCGCGACAACGGTCTTGATCATCCACGCCTGGGCTTGGTGATCGGCAAGAAAAGCGTAAAGCTTTCCGTTGAACGTAATCGCCTCAAACGCCTGATACGTGAATCCTTCCGCAAGCATCAAGCATTGCTTGCCGGATGGGATATCGTGATCGTTGCGCGGAAAGGAATCGCTGACTCGGACAACGTCGAGATTACCCGACAGTTCGACAAATTCTGGAAGCGCCTGCAGCGCACCCAGAAAGCTGAAACGCAACCTGTCATCGACTCAGGAGTGGCGCCAAGCCAAGATGCGTAAACTGGCCCTCGGCACGATCCAGTTTTACCGTTATGCCATCAGCCCGCTGATGGCCAGCCACTGTCGCTTCTATCCCAGCTGTTCCTGCTATGCCCATGATGCCATCGAGCAGCATGGCCTGATGCATGGCGGCTGGCTGGCCCTGCGCAGACTGGGCCGCTGTCATCCCTGGAATCCCGGTGGATTTGACCCCGTACCGCCACCTAAATCTCCCCGATCCCCTTCGCTGGTCGAGTAATCATGGATATCAAACGCGCACTTCCGATAGTCGCTCTGGCTGTTGTTTCCTACCTGATGGTTTTGCAGTGGAACGAAGACTACGGGCAGATAACTCAATCGCCGGTTGAAAGCTCGGCTGCGCAAGCAGCGCCGAGCATTCCTGATGATTCAGCGACTGCCGCTGTCAGCAGCAGCGATGTGCCGACGGCTGACCTTCCCCGCGACAAACCGGCCGAGACTGAATCCGCCACAAGCAGCGATCTGATTCGCGTAGAAACAGATGTGTTGCAACTGGCCATCGATCCTCGCGGTGGCGACATTGTTCAGCTCAATCTGCCCCAGTACCCACTGAGCCAGAAGCAGCCGGAAGTACCCTTCCAGTTGTTCAACAACAGCCCGCAACGCCTGTATGTCGCCCAGAGCGGCCTGACCGGGACCAACGGTCCGGATGCCCGCGCATCGGGTCGTCCCCTGTATGCCAGCGCGAAACGTGAATACCGCCTGCAGGACGGCGCCGAGCAGCTGATTGTCGACCTGCATTACAGCGATGCCGGGGTCAACTACACCAAGCGCTTCACCCTGAAACGTGGCCAGTACGATCTGACCGTCAGCTACAAGATCGACAACCAGGGTGCAACTCCCTGGACTGGCAATCTGTTTGCGCAAATCAAGCGCGACGCCAGTGGAGATCCTTCATCGACCACTGCAACCGGCACAGCCACCTACCTGGGTGCTGCAATCTGGACGGCAGAAAAGCCCTACACGAAGATTTCCATGTCCGACATGGATGACAAGCAACTCAGCGAAAAGGTTCAGGGCGGCTGGGTCGCCTGGCTGCAGCACTACTTCGTGACAGCATGGATTTCACCGAAAGATGAAACCAATCAGGTAACCGCACGCAAGGACAGCCAGGGCAACTATCTCGTTGGCTTTACTGCCGCCGCCCTGAATGTTCCTGCAGCCACCCAGGCAGAAACCAGCGTGTCCCTGTACGCCGGTCCTAAAATTCAGGGCATGCTGAAAACCCTGGCCCCCGGACTGGAACTGACTGTCGATTACGGCATTCTCTGGTTTATCGCCCAACCGATTTTCTGGCTGCTGGAACATATCCACAACCTCCTGGGCAACTGGGGCTGGTCGATCATCATCCTGACCCTGATCATCAAGCTGATATTCTTCCCGCTCTCCGCCGCCAGCTACAAGTCAATGGCCCGCATGCGCGCGGTAGCGCCAAAACTGGCCGCTCTGAAAGAGCAGTTTGGTGACGATCGACAGAAGATGTCCCAAGCCATGATGGAGTTGTACAAGAAGGAGAAGATCAACCCCCTGGGCGGTTGCCTGCCTATTCTTGTGCAAATGCCGGTATTCCTTTCGCTTTACTGGGTGCTGCTGGAAAGCGTCGAGATGCGCCAGGCGCCCTGGATGTTCTGGATTACCGATCTGTCGATCAAGGATCCGTTCTTCCTGTTGCCGATCATCATGGGTGTGACCATGTTCATCCAGATGCAACTGAACCCGACCCCACCGGATCCGATGCAGGCCAAGGTGATGAAAATGATGCCGATCATCTTCACCTTCTTCTTCCTCTGGTTCCCTGCCGGTCTGGTGCTGTACTGGGTGGTCAACAACATCCTGTCGATTGCCCAGCAGTGGTACATTACCCGGCAGATCGAGGCCGCCAGCAAGGCAGCCTGATCAGAGCCAGTCCAAAGACGCCCCCTCGTGGGGCGTCTTGCTATCCAGCATCAGGAGAGCCCGGCAATGACCAGCAACCTCAAGGACACCATTGCCGCCGTTGCTACGGCGCAAGGCAGGGGCGGCGTCGGCATTGTCAGGGTATCCGGACCCGCTGCGCGCGCGCTCGCGGTTGATATCGCCGGCAAGCAACCGATTCCCCGTCACGCTCACCATACTGCGTTTCTTGGCAGCGCTGGTCAGGTCCTGGATGAGGGCCTGCTGCTGTACTTCCCCGGGCCGAACTCCTTCACCGGCGAGGACGTTGTCGAGTTGCAGGGGCACGGCGGACCAGTCGTGCTGGACATGCTCATGCAGCGTTGCCTCGAGCTGGGCGCCAGACAGGCACGGCCAGGCGAATTCAGTGAGCGGGCCTTTCTGAACGACAAGCTTGACCTGGCTCAGGCAGAAGCGATAGCCGACCTGATCGAAGCAAGTTCAGCGCAGGCAGCACGCAATGCCGTGCGCTCACTGCAGGGCGAGTTCTCCCGCCGCATCAACAAGCTGACAGAACGGCTGATCGACCTGCGCATCTATGTGGAGGCCGCCATCGATTTCCCCGAAGAAGAAATCGATTTTCTCGCCGATGGCCATGTCCTGAACTTGCTCGATGGCATCCGCGCAGAATTGCAGTTGGTCCTGCGCGAAGCCAATCAGGGAGCCTTGCTGCGGGATGGCATGACTGTGGTCATTGCCGGCAGACCGAATGCCGGCAAGTCCAGCCTGCTCAACGCGCTGGCCGGCCGGGATGCCGCGATTGTCACCGCCATTGCCGGCACCACCCGCGATGTTTTGCGTGAACATATCCTTATCGATGGGATGCCGCTGCATATCATCGACACGGCAGGGTTGCGCACAACCGAAGACCAGGTCGAAAAAATCGGTGTCGAGCGCGCCTTGAGCGCCATCGCTGAAGCTGACCGCATACTGCTGGTGGTTGATGCTACCGCCGCCGAAGCGGCAGAACCTTTCGCCCTTTGGCCAGAGTTTCTGCAAGAACGCCCGGACCCGAAAAAAGTTACCTTGATCCGCAACAAGGTCGATCTGTCGGGAGAAGCGGTTGCCCTGGAAACCTGCAGCGATGGACATGTCACCATCAACCTGAGCGCCAGGTCGCTGTCCGGCCTGGAGCTGTTGCGTGAACACCTGAAATCCTACATGGGCTTTGCCCAGACCACGGAAAACAGCTTCAGTGCACGCCAGCGCCACATCCAGGCCTTGCATGAGGCACAAGCCTCGATCGAGCACGGAAGGGCCCAGCTGACCTCTACCGGCGCAGGAGAGCTGCTTGCTGAAGACCTCAGACAAGCCCAGCAGGCACTGGGAGAAATCACCGGCGTTTTCAGTTCGGATGATTTGCTAGGTCGGATTTTTTCGAGTTTCTGCATCGGAAAGTAGTCTCAGCCGGCTGCTCGCTGGCAAAAAACGACTACCCAGCAGGACGGATTTCAGCAAATTTGCAACAATTACCTCCCTGAACCCTGTGGGAAAGTCCGGGTGAGCCCAGTACATAAGCTTGGGTTAGAAGCAGGGATAACTCGCCCTGTGCATAACTATCACTTCCACACACAGCATACCTACCGCTTCTCCCCCTGATACGGGCAGCTAAATCACAGATTTTCATTCTTCAACAGCCCTTTATTAATAAGGCTTTCAGACTGTTATCAACAGAAACAGTCCACACCATTAATAAAAACAAAAAGAGTCTTTATAAGAAATCTTTCTTTTTATTCTTGTTAATAGAGCTTTGCTGACAGGCTGGCTATTTTTTGTTCAAAAGCTTCATTCGGTCAGGCTAAATCCCTATACTTGTCGACCTTTCCAAATCCCCTTTTTGAACAGGCACGAGGTGCGTGGTGGATTTCCCTTCCCGTTTTGATGTGATCGTGATCGGTGGCGGGCATGCCGGTACCGAAGCTGCCTTGGCAGCGGCACGCATGGGCGTGAAGACACTGCTGCTCACGCACAACGTGGAAACCCTTGGGCAAATGAGCTGCAACCCCGCCATCGGCGGGATCGGCAAGAGCCACCTGGTCAAGGAAATTGATGCGCTGGGCGGCGCCATGGCCCACGCGACGGACAAGGGCGGTATTCAATTTCGCATTCTCAACAGCCGCAAGGGGCCCGCTGTACGTGCTACGCGGGCTCAGGCAGATCGGCTGCTTTACAAGGCGGCTATTCGCCAGGTTCTGGAAAACCAGCCCAACCTGTGGATATTTCAGCAGGCTTGCGATGATCTGATTGTGGAAAACCATCGGGTTCGCGGTGTGGTTACCCAGATGGGGCTGCGTTTCCTCGCGGAATCGGTAGTTCTTACGGCAGGAACCTTCCTTGGGGGACTTATCCACATCGGAATGCAGAACTATTCCGGTGGACGGGCCGGCGATCCGCCAGCGATCGCACTGGCCAAGCGCCTGCGCGAACTGCCGCTGCGGGTCGGACGCCTGAAAACAGGCACGCCCCCGCGTATCGATGGTCGCTCGGTGGATTTTTCGGTGATGACCGAGCAGCCTGGGGATACACCGCTGCCAGTGATGTCCTTTCTCGGCTCACAGCAAGAGCATCCCGCGCAGGTCAGCTGCTGGATTACTCATACCAATGCACGCACCCACGAAATCATCGCCAGCAACCTGGACCGTTCTCCCATGTATTCGGGAGTGATCGAGGGTATCGGTCCGCGCTATTGCCCATCCATCGAGGACAAGATTCATCGCTTTGCAGACAAGGACAGCCACCAGGTATTCATCGAGCCGGAAGGTCTGGATACACACGAGCTGTATCCGAACGGTATTTCGACTTCACTGCCCTTCGATGTGCAATTGCAGATCGTCCGCTCGATTCGCGGTATGGAAAATGCCCATATCGTCCGCCCGGGTTATGCCATCGAATATGACTACTTCGATCCGCGTGATCTGAAATACAGCCTGGAAACCAAGGTCATCGGCGGGTTGTTTTTCGCCGGACAGATCAACGGCACCACCGGCTACGAAGAAGCCGGCGCCCAGGGGTTACTGGCCGGCACCAACGCGGCGCTCCAGGCACAAGGCAGGGAGGCCTGGTGCCCACGCCGCGATGAAGCCTACATCGGTGTACTGGTCGACGATCTGATCACCCTGGGTACCCAGGAGCCCTATCGGATGTTCACTTCGCGTGCGGAGTACCGGTTGATTCTCCGCGAAGACAATGCTGATCTGCGTTTGACCGAAAAGGGCCGTCAGCTGGGTCTGGTGGATGATCGGCGTTGGGCCGCCTTCGAGATCAAGCGCGAAGCTATCGAACAGGAAGAGCAGCGCCTGAAGAGCACCTGGGTGCGCCCCGGGACTCCACAGGGCGATGCTATCGCTGAGCGTTTCGGTACGCCGCTGACTCACGAGTACCACTTGCTCAACCTGCTCGCGCGCCCCGAGATTGAATACTCTGGCTTGATCGAGATTACCGGCGCAGGAGCGAGCGATCCGCAGGTTGCCGAACAGGTCGAGATCAAGACCAAGTACGCCGGCTATATCGATCGCCAGCAGGAAGAAATCCAGCGCCTGCGCGCCAGTGAAAGTATCAGTCTGCCGCTCGATCTCGATTACAGCGCTATTCCCGGACTGTCCAAGGAAATTCAGCACAAGCTGGGACAGAGCCGCCCGGAAACCCTGGGCCAGGCTTCACGTATTCCAGGTGTAACCCCAGCCGCGATTTCCCTGCTGATGATCTATCTGAAAAAGCGCGAAGCGGGCCGGCAACTGGAGCAGAGCGCTTGAATTCTGCGGTAACCGCGGCACACGCCGACGAGTTGATGATGGGTGCCCACGAACTGGGCATCGAGATCAGTGCCAGGCAGCAGGAAAAGCTGCTGGCTTACCTGCAACTGCTGATCAAGTGGAACAAGGCCTACAACCTGACGGCGGTGCGCAATCCGGACGAGATGATATCGCGTCATCTGCTGGATAGCCTCAGTGTCCTGCCGCATGTTGCAAAAGCCGGTGAGTACTGGCTCGATGTGGGTAGTGGTGGCGGCATGCCAGGCATTCCGCTAGCCATCATGTTCCCTGAGCGACAATTCACGCTGCTTGATTCGAACGGCAAGAAAACCCGTTTTCTCACCCAGGTACAGCTTGAACTGCAGTTGGACAATGTCACGGTAGTGCATGCTCGAGTCGAAGACTTCAAGCCTGAGCGTCCGTTCGACGGCATTTGTTCGCGGGCCTTTAGTTCACTGGCAGACTTTGCCGACTGGACCCGTCATCTGGGTAATAACCAGACGTGCTGGCTGGCGATGAAAGGCGTTAATCCGGATGACGAGCTGCAGGTCCTTCCATCCGACTTTCATCTTCAGCACACCCATGTGCTGCGGGTGCCCGGTTGCCAAGGTCAGCGTCATCTGCTGATACTGCGCCGCACGATTTAACAGAGAGACCGGTATTCATGGCCAAGGTATTAGCGATTGCCAACCAGAAAGGTGGTGTGGGTAAAACTACCACCTGCATCAACTTGGCGGCATCCCTGGTAGCCACCAAGCGCCGTGTGCTTTTGATCGATCTGGATCCGCAAGGCAACGCAACGATGGGCAGTGGCATCGACAAACATGCCCTTGAACACTCGATCTACGATGTGCTGATGGACGACTGTGATCTGGGTACGGCAATGCAGTATTCCGAGCACGGTGGTTACCAGCTGCTTCCGGCCAACCGGGATCTCACCGCTGCGGAAGTCGCTTTGCTGGAAATGCAGATGAAGGAAAGTCGCCTGCGCAATGCGTTGGCGCCAGTCCGGGAAAATTACGATTACATCCTCATCGATTGCCCGCCGGCCTTGTCCATGCTGACGGTGAACGCCCTGGTTGCAGCAGATGGCGTAATCATTCCCATGCAGTGTGAATACTTTGCCCTGGAAGGCCTTTCCGACCTGATCAACTCGATTCAGCGCATCGCCCAGGCGCTGAATCCTTCACTGAAGATCGAAGGTCTGCTGCGTACCATGTATGACCCCCGGATGAGCTTGACCAACGATGTCTCATCGCAGTTGAAAGAACATTTTGGCGATCAGCTGTACCAAACCGTTATTCCGCGGAATATACGCCTGGCTGAAGCGCCGAGTTTTGGCATGCCCGCGCTGGTGTATGACAAGCAGTCGCGGGGCGCATTGGCCTATCTGGCCCTGGCAGGAGAAATGTCCCGTCGGCAACGCAACAACAATCGGGCTGCTACGGCATAAGGAATTCACATGGTTCTCAAAAAACGTGGGCTTGGCCGTGGCCTGGATGCGCTGCTCAGCGGCAGTAGCGCTGCGGCACTGCAGCAGGAGGCAGCCAGGAGCGACACCAGGGAACTGCAGAATCTGCCGGTTGATTTGATCCAGCGCGGAAAGTACCAGCCACGCCGGGATATGGATCCGGCGGCACTGGAAGAACTTGCCCAGTCGATCAAGGCGCAAGGATTGATGCAGCCGATAGTGGTTAGACCGATCGCTGGCGGTCGTTTTGAGATTGTTGCCGGCGAACGCCGGTGGCGGGCAACCCAGCAAGCGGGGATGGATACGATCGCGGCACTGGTTCGGGATATTCCTGATGAAGCTGCGATTGCCATGGCGCTGATTGAAAATATCCAGCGCGAAGATCTCAATCCCATCGAGGAAGCATTTGCCCTGCAACGCTTGCAGCAGGAATTCCAGCTGACCCAGCAGCAAGTTGCCGAAGCGGTTGGCAAGTCCCGGGTCACAGTTGCCAATCTGCTACGTCTTACGGCTTTGCCCGAGGAGATCAAAACCCTGCTTTCGCATGGTGATCTGGAAATGGGCCACGCCCGAGCGCTGCTCGGCTTACCTCTGGAAAGTCAGGTCGAGGGTGCGCGGCATGTTGTCGCACGGGGTTTGACGGTAAGGCAAACCGAAGCCCTTGTGAGGCAGTGGTTGAGTAGCAAGGAGCGACCGGTTGCGGCGGTAAAAGCAGACCCGGATATCACCCGCCTGGAACAGCGCCTGGCAGAGAAACTGGGCTCTCCAGTGCAGATCAGGCATGGCCAGAAGGGCAAAGGCCAGTTGGTTATCCGCTACAACTCACTGGACGAATTGCAGGGTGTCCTGGCGCATATTCGCTAAGCTGCATGCTTGGTCGGAAACTGTCGACTGGCGGTTGAACGGGGTTACCCCCACGCATATACTTCCCCGGCTAAATTTTCGGTAGTGAATTTGCCAGTTTGATTGACTGGCAGCCGAGAGAGGGGATCACCACTGATGGATGTGCGCATGCAAACCCGCTTGCCGCTTCATCGATTAGCTGTTTTCAAGGTGCTGATTGCCCAGCTGATTGTTGTGTTACTGATTTGCGTACTACTGTTGGTCTGGCGTGGCTGGATTGCTGGCTATTCAGGTTTGTTTGGCGGAGCGATAGCCTGGCTACCAAATCTGTACTTTGCCAAAAAGGCATTTAGTTTCAGCGGTGCTCGCGCAGCCCGGGAAATACTCAGATCGTTTTATGCCGGTGAAGCGGGCAAGTTTGTACTGACAGCAGTGCTTTTTGCACTGGTGTTTGCAGGTGTGAGGCCAGTGGATGCTCCAGCATTGTTCGGAGCTTTCATCGCGACCCAGATGGTCGGCTGGTTCGCACCTTTGCTGATAAAGGCTAAACCTTCGAGACCTTAAGAGCGGTTGAGGTAAAAATGGCAGCAGAAAGCATTTCGGGCTATATCAAACACCATTTGCAGAATCTGACCTATGGCCAGCTTCCCAGCGGCGAATGGGGTTTTGCCCACAGCGCCGAACAAGCCAAGGAAATGGGCTTCTGGGCTGTGCATGTGGATACGCTTGGCTGGTCGGTATTCCTGGGTTTCCTCTTCATCATGTTGTTCCGTGCTGCCGCCAAGCGCGCCACCAGCGGTCAACCGGGGGCTTTGCAAAACCTGGTTGAAGTGATGGTCGAGTTTGTCGACAAGAGCGTAAAGGATACCTTTCACGGCCGGAATGCCGTTATCGCCCCTCTCGCGCTGACCATTTTCGTCTGGATATTCCTGATGAACTTGATGGACTTCGTTCCAGTGGATTGGTTGCCAAAGCTTGCAGCAACAATCAGCGGCAACGACCACCTGTTCTTCCGTGTAGTTCCGACGACTGATCCGAATGCGACTCTGGGCATGGGTATATCGGTATTTGCCCTGATCATCTATTACAGCATCAAGGTCAAGGGTATTGGTGGCTTCCTCGGTGAACTGACCCTGCATCCATTCAACAGCAAGAATGTTGTGGTTCAGGCTTTGCTGGTTCCGGTCAATTTCCTGCTGGAGTTCACCACCTTCGTTGCCAAACCCTTCTCGCTCGGCTTGCGGCTGTTCGGCAACATGTATGCCGGTGAGTTGATCTTCATCCTGATTGCTGTGATATTCAGCGCCGGACTCCTTCTGGGTGTATTCGGTCTGGCCCTGAACTGGGCGTGGGCTGTCTTCCACATTCTGATTGTTACCCTGCAAGCCTTCATCTTCATGATGCTGACCATCGTTTACCTTTCGTTGGCGCATGAAGATAGTCATTGATTACGTTGTACTTTTTTGCAAAACCTTTAACCAATACGACATATAAGTCGGGAGGAAAGATGGAAACTGTAGTTGGTCTAACCGCGATCGCCGTTGCACTGCTGATTGGCATGGGTGCCCTGGGTACTGCCATTGGTTTTGGTCTGCTTGGTGGCAAGTTCCTGGAAGGCGCAGCGCGTCAACCAGAAATGGTTCCAATGCTCCAGGTAAAAATGTTCATCGTCGCAGGTCTGCTGGACGCCGTGACCATGATTGGTGTTGGTCTCGCGCTGTTCTTCACCTTTGCAAACCCCTTCGTTGGTCAAATCGCAGGCTAATCACTCGGCTTGAGTGATTGGTGTGATGGACAACGAAAGAGCGAGGTGTTGGCGTGAACATTAATGCAACCCTGATTGGTCAGTCCGTTGCGTTCTTCATTTTTGTAATGTTCTGCATGAAGTATGTATGGCCTCCGGTCATCACTGCCCTGCATGAACGGCAAAAGAAGATCGCCGATGGTCTGGACGCGGCCAACCGTGCTTCCCGTGATCTAGAGCTGGCCCACGAAAAAGTGGCCCAGCAACTGCGCGAGGCTAAAGGCCAGGCAGCTGAAATCATTGAGCAAGCGAAAAAGCGTGCGACCCAGATCGTTGATGAAGCCAGAGATCAGGCTCGCGTCGAGGCGGATCGCGTAAAAGCGCAGGCTCAGGCAGAGATCGAGCAAGAAATCAACGGTGTCAAAGACGCATTGCGCGCCCAGTTGGGTGGCTTGGCAGTGATTGGCGCTGAAAAGATTCTTGGTGCGACCATCGATCAAAATGCGCATGCGGAGCTGGTTTCCCAACTGGCAGCCGAAATCTAAGCGGGGGCAATCATGGCAGAACTGACCACGCTTGCCCGACCTTACGCAAAGGCAGCCTTTGAGTATGCGCAGAGCCAGAATCAGCTGACCGCATGGTCGGCGATGCTGGGCCTGGCGGTTGCAGTCGCTGGTGATGCGACTCTGCAGCAGATACTCAAGGCTCCGCGTCTGACGGGCGAAGAAAAAGCCAACACGTTTGTTGATGTGTGTGGCGACAAGTTGGATGCCAAGGTACAGAACTTTATCCACGTACTGGCTGAAAACGACCGTCTTCTGCTTTTGCCGGAGATTGCCGAACTGTTCGAGCTTTTCAAGGCTGAACAGGAGAAGTCGGTAGACGTGGAAGTCACCAGTGCCTTTGCATTGAATAATGAACAGAAAGACAAACTCGCCAAGGTTCTCAGCGCACGGCTCAGCCGGGAAGTGCGTTTGCACGCTACGGAAGACTCTACCCTGATCGGTGGTGTCATCATCCGTGCCGGCGACCTGGTTATCGATGGCTCGGTTCGCGGAAAAATCGCGAAACTGGCCGAAGCGTTGAAATCCTGAGTTTGAAGGGGCAGCAGAGCAATGCAGCAACTCAATCCTTCCGAAATAAGTGAAATCATCAAGGGACGTATCGAGAAACTCGACGTCGCTTCCCAAGCCCGCAATGAAGGCACCGTTGTAAGTGTCTCTGACGGTATCGTGCGAATTCATGGTCTTGCCGACGTAATGTACGGCGAGATGATCGAGTTCCCCGGTGGCGTTTACGGCATGGCCATGAACCTTGAGCGCGACTCTGTCGGCGCCATTGTTTTGGGTGCCTACCAGTCGCTGGCTGAAGGCATGAGTGCCAAATGTACTGGCCGCGTCCTGGAAGTCCCGGTTGGCCCGGAACTGCTGGGTCGTGTAGTCGATGCCCTGGGTAACCCGATTGATGGTAAAGGCCCTCTGAACAACGTCGCTACCGACGCTGTGGAGAAGGTTGCACCGGGCGTGATCTGGCGCAAGTCAGTCGACCAGCCGGTACAGACCGGCTACAAGGCGGTTGATGCCATGATCCCGGTTGGCCGTGGCCAGCGCGAGCTGATCATTGGTGACCGTCAGATTGGCAAGACCGCCCTGGCGATCGATGCCATCATCAACCAGAAGAACAGTGGCATTTATTCGGTCTACGTAGCTATCGGTCAGAAGCGTTCGACCATCGCCAACGTGGTGCGCAAGCTGGAAGAAAACGGCGCCCTGGCCAACACCATCGTCGTGGTGGCCAGTGCTTCCGAATCCGCTGCGCTGCAATATATTGCCCCGTACTCCGGCTGCACCATGGGCGAATACTTCCGCGACCGCGGCGAAGATGCGCTGATCGTGTATGACGACCTGTCCAAGCAGGCCGTTGCTTATCGTCAGATCTCCCTGTTGCTGCGTCGTCCGCCAGGCCGTGAAGCTTATCCGGGCGACGTGTTCTATCTCCACAGCCGTCTGCTGGAGCGCGCATCGCGCGTTTCCGAAGAGTACGTAGAGAAGTTCACCAACGGTGCCGTGACTGGCAAGACCGGTTCCCTGACCGCTCTGCCAATCATCGAAACCCAGGCTGGCGACGTTTCCGCGTTCGTACCAACCAACGTGATTTCGATCACCGATGGCCAGATCTTCCTCGAATCGGCAATGTTCAACTCCGGTATCCGTCCGGCCGTTAACTCCGGCGTTTCGGTATCGCGTGTTGGTGGTGCGGCCCAGACCAAGATCATCAAGAAGCTTTCCGGTGGTATCCGTACCGCTCTGGCGCAATATCGTGAACTGGCAGCCTTCTCCCAGTTTGCTTCGGATCTGGACGACGCCACGCGCAAGCAACTTGAGCATGGCAAGCGCGTTACCGAGCTGATGAAGCAGAAGCAATTTGCGCCGATGTCGATTGCCGATATGTCGCTGTCGCTGTATGCCGCTGAGCGTGGATTTCTGAACGACGTCGAAGTGGCGAAGGTTGGTAGCTTCGAATCTGCCCTGCTTGCCTACTTCAACCGGGATCATGCTGCCCTGATGGCGAAGATCAACGAGAAGGGTGACTTCAACGACGAAATCGATGCAGGGATCAAAGCCGGTATCGAGAAGTTCAAGGCCACTCAAACCTGGTAAGTCGCAGCGGAGGTTGTAAAACCTCCGTCTGCTAAACCGATAGGTTTTCCTATATAGGTGTTGCATGGCAGGCTCAAAAGAGATTCGCACGAAGATTGCGAGCATCAAAAGCACGCAAAAGATCACCAACGCCATGGAAAAAGTGGCGGTCAGCAAGATGCGCAGAGCACAAATGCGCATGTCTGCGGGTCGTCCTTATGCTGAGCGTATCCGTCAGGTTATCGGCCATTTGGCCAACGCCAACCCGGAATATCGTCATCCATTCATGATCGAGCGCGAAACAAAGCGTGTTGGTTATGTAGTGGTCAGTACTGACCGTGGTCTTTGCGGTGGTTTGAACACCAACTTGTTCAAAGCACTGGTCAAGCACATGGCAATCAATCGCGAGCAGGGCATCGAGATCGATCTGTGCGTGATAGGCAGCAAGGGCGCGGCGTTCTTTCGCAGCTTTGGCGGCAATGTAGTTGCGGCGATCAGCCATATCGGCGAAGAGCCATCGATCAACGACCTGATTGGTAGCGTCAAGGTAATGCTGGACAGCTACATGGCGGGTCGTATTGATCGCCTGTTCGTGGTGGCTAACAAGTTTGTCAACACCATGACGCAACAGCCGGCAGTGGAACAGCTGGTTCCGCTAGTCGCGGACGAGAGTGCCGAGCTGAAGCATCACTGGGACTACCTGTACGAGCCGGACGCCAAGCAACTTCTTGATGGTCTGCTGGTTCGTTATGTCGAATCCCAGGTCTATCAGGCGGTGATCGAAAACAACGCTTGTGAGCAGGCTTCGCGGATGATGGCGATGAAGAATGCCACCGAGAATGCCGGTGACCTGATCAGTGAATTGCAGCTGATCTACAACAAGGCCCGTCAGGCAGCGATCACGCAAGAAATTTCGGAAATCGTCGGCGGCGCAGCCGCGTTGTAAGACAGGTTCAAATTTTCAGAGGAACCAGACATGAGTAGCGGACGTATTGTTCAGATCATCGGTGCTGTTATCGACGTGGAGTTTCCATGTGAGCAGGTACCGAACATTTATGACGCACTGAAAGTTCAAGGTGCAGATACCACCCTGGAAGTTCAGCAGCAGCTGGGCGACGGCGTGGTGCGTACCATTGCCATGGGCTCGACCGAAGGGTTGAAGCGAGGCCTGGACGTATCCAACACCGGTGCAGCGATTTCCGTACCGGTGGGCAAGGCAACGCTCGGCCGCATCATGGATGTGCTGGGCAACCCGATCGATGAGGCTGGCCCAATCGGTGAAGAAGAGCGCTGGGGCATCCACCGCGATGCGCCATCCTTCGCTGAACAGGCCGGTGGCAACGAACTGCTGGAAACCGGGATCAAGGTTATCGACCTGATCTGCCCCTTCGCCAAAGGTGGCAAGGTTGGTCTGTTCGGTGGTGCCGGTGTCGGCAAGACCGTAAACATGATGGAACTGATCCGTAACATCGCCATCGAGCACAGCGGTTATTCCGTGTTCGCCGGTGTGGGTGAGCGTACTCGCGAGGGTAACGACTTCTACCACGAGATGAAGGACTCCAACGTTCTGGACAAAGTGGCCCTGGTCTACGGCCAGATGAACGAGCCGCCGGGCAACCGCCTGCGTGTAGCCCTGACCGGTCTGACCATGGCCGAGAAGTTCCGTGACGAAGGTAACGACGTGCTGTTGTTCGTCGACAACATCTATCGTTATACCCTCGCCGGTACCGAAGTATCTGCACTGCTTGGCCGTATGCCATCGGCTGTAGGTTACCAGCCGACCCTGGCGGAAGAGATGGGTGCCCTGCAAGAGCGGATCACCACCACCAAGAGCGGTTCGATCACCTCGATCCAGGCCGTCTATGTCCCTGCGGATGACTTGACCGACCCGTCCCCGGCGACCACTTTCGCCCACCTCGACGCTACCGTCGTACTGTCGCGTGACATCGCCTCGCTGGGTATCTACCCGGCGGTGGACCCGCTGGACTCCACCTCGCGCCAGCTTGATCCGCTGGTGGTAGGGGTTGAGCACTATGAGACCGCGCGTGGCGTGCAGTACGTTCTGCAGCGTTACAAGGAACTGAAGGACATCATCGCCATTCTGGGTATGGATGAACTGTCGGATGCAGACAAGCTGATGGTATCCCGCGCACGGAAAATCCAGCGCTTCCTGTCCCAGCCGTTCTTCGTCGCCGAAGTATTTACCGGTTCGCCAGGCAAGTACGTGTCCCTGAAAGACACCATTGCCGGTTTCAGCGGCATCCTCAAGGGCGAGTTCGACAACCTGCCAGAACAAGCTTTCTACATGGTCGGCGGCATTGACGAAGTAATCGAGAAAGCTAAGAAACTGTAATCCCCGAGCGCCCGTTCGCGGGCGCTTAAATGAGGCAAGCGTATGGCTATTACAGTCCATTGCGACATCGTTAGTGCTGAAGCAGAGATCTACTCCGGCCTGGTTGAGATGGTTATCGCTCACGGCAATCTCGGTGATTTGGGTATTGCGCCCGGTCACGCGCCCTTGATTACCGACCTGAAGCCGGGTCCGATTCGCATAGTCAAGCAAGGCGGCGAAGAAGAGGTTTTCTACATCTCTGGCGGCTTTCTCGAAGTACAGCCGAGCATGGTGAAGGTCCTCGCCGATACCGTTCTGCGTGCTGCGGATATGGACGAAGCTTCGGCTCAGGCAGCAGTTCAATCTGCACAGAAAGCCCTGGGCGAAAAAGGCGCCGAGTTTGATTACGCTACGGCGTCCAATCGGCTTGCCGAAGCAGTTGCCCAGTTGCGGACCGTCAAGCTTCGCCAAAAGTATCGCAGTTAACCCTGCGCTGCTTCAGGCCACAGAAGTAAAAGGGTAGCCTTGGCTACCCTTTTTTATGCCTGCATTAACCGCTGCAGACTTCATCAGGAAGATTGCCATGTCACTGAATATCGTCATTCTTGCTGCCGGTCAGGGTACCCGCATGCGCTCAGGCATGCCCAAGGTGCTGCACCCGGTTGCGGGAAAACCCATGCTTGGCCATGTGATCGACACTGCCCGCACGCTTGCACCCCGCAGCATCCATGTGGTGATCGGGCATGGTGCCGATCTGGTAAGACAGCGCCTGCAGGCGGACGACCTGAATTTTGTGGTGCAGGCAGAGCAGCTCGGCACCGGGCATGCGGTGGCGCAGGCGACCCCCCACGTCAGTGCAGAGCAGGTGCTGATTTTGTATGGCGATGTGCCGTTGATCCAGTCGGCCACGCTGCAACGCCTGCTGGCCAAGGCCGGGCCCGACCGCCTGGCACTGCTGACGGTTACCCTGGAAGACCCCACCGGCTACGGGCGGATCATTCGCGATGCCAGCGGCAGCGTGCAGGCAATCGTCGAGCAGAAGGACGCCACTGCACAGCAGCAGGAAATCCGCGAAGGCAATACCGGCATCCTGGTGGCACCGGCCAGCCGGCTGAGCGACTGGCTGGGTCGGCTGTCGAACAACAATGCCCAGGGCGAGTATTACCTGACGGATGTGATTGCCATGGCGGTGGCCGATGGCCTGGTGGTGGCAACCGAGCAACCAGTGGATGCCATGGAGGTGCAGGGCGCCAACGACCGCATCCAGCTGGCCGAACTGGAGCGGCATTACCAGCAGCGCGCCGCCCGGCAACTGATGGCACAAGGCGTGACCCTGCGCGATCCGTTGCGCTTTGACGTGCGCGGTGAGGTACAGGCGGGCCGCGACATCCTGATCGATGTCAACGTTGTGCTGGAAGGCCGGGTGATCATCGAGGATGACGTGCAGATCGGGCCGAACTGCGTGATCAAGGACAGCACGCTGCGCCGCGGTGCGGTGGTCAGGGCCAATTGCCATCTGGAAGGCGCGGAGCTTGGCGCGGGCAGCGACTGCGGGCCGTTTGCGCGTCTGCGTCCGGGCGCGGTGCTGGGTGCTATGGCGCATGTCGGCAATTTCGTCGAGATCAAGAATTCCCGTCTAGGTGATGGCTCCAAGGCCGGCCATCTGACCTACCTGGGCGACGCCGAGATCGGCGCCAACTGCAACATCGGCGCCGGCACCATTACCTGCAACTATGATGGTGCCAACAAGTGGAAAACCGTGCTGGGCAATGATGTGTTCATTGGCTCGAACAATTCGCTGGTGGCACCGGTCAGCGTCGGCGATGGCGCCACCACCGGCGCCGGCTCGACCATCAGTCAGGACGTTGCCCCTGCCGCACTGGGTGTCGGCCGGGCCAAGCAGCGCAACATCGAAGGCTGGAAAAGGCCGGAGAAGATCAAGAAATAGCCGTTCCGGCGGATACGCGAAAGGCCGCCAATGCGGCCTTTCGTCCGTTCAGAGGTTGACTAGACTGGCATATTGGGTTTTGATTCGCGCCAATATCTTTCGAATCGAAACAAGCCAATGTCAAAGCGCAACACGCCGCAACGCCGACACACCATTCTCGGCCTGCTCAACGAGCAGGGCGAAGTCAGTGTGGACGAACTGGCCCGGCGCTTTGCCACCTCCGAAGTCACCATCCGCAAGGATCTGACCGTACTGGAGAGCAATGGCCTGTTGCTGCGCCGTTACGGCGGCGCCGTGCCGGTACCACAGGAGCTGATAGCCGAACCGGCACAGCCGGTCTCACCCGGCAAGCGTGCCATCGCCCGGGCGGCGGTGGCACGCATCCGCGAACATGCGCGGATCATTATCGACAGCGGCAGCACCACCGCCGCGATGATTCCACAGCTGGGGCGCAAGCCCGGACTGGTGGTGATGACCAACTCGCTGAACGTGGCCAACGCACTGCGCGAGATCGAACATGAGCCGGTGCTGCTGATGACCGGCGGCACCTGGGATCCGCATTCGGAATCCTTCCAGGGCCAGGTCGCCGAGCAGGTGCTGCGCTCCTACGATTTCGACCAGTTGTTCATTGGTGCCGATGGCCTGGACATTGCCCGCGGTACCACGACGTTCAACGAATTGCTTGGTTTGTCGCGGGTGATGGCCGAAGTCGCCCGCGAAGTGATTGTGCTGCTCGAGTCGGACAAGCTCGGTCGGCGGATTCCCAACCTGGAGCTGCCCTGGAGCAGTATCCATACCCTGATAACCGACGAGCGCCTCGATCCCGCGGCGCGCTCACAGATTGAAGCCTGCGGCGTGGAAGTCATCTGCGCGGTGCTGGGCAACTAAGGAGAAGAATATGTGTGGCATCGTTGGCGCCGTCGCCGAGCGGCCGATTACCCCGATTCTCGTTGAGGGCCTCAAGCGCCTCGAATACCGCGGCTATGACAGCGCCGGTGTCGCCGTGATCAGTCCGTCCGGCGTGCTCGAGCGTTGCCGCCGCTCGGGCAAGGTCAGCGAGCTGGCCCAGGCCCTGCAGGGCGCGCCGCTGGAAGGCCGGGTCGGGATCGCGCATACCCGCTGGGCGACCCACGGAGCCCCCTGCGAGCGCAATGCGCACCCGCACTTTTCCGGGGCCGAGCTGGCCGTGGTGCATAACGGCATCATCGAAAATCACGAAGCGTTGCGCGAGCGGCTGAGCGGACTGGGCTATGTGTTCAGCTCGGACACCGATACCGAGACCATCGTTCACCTGCTGCACCTCAAGCTCAAGGAGCATCCGGAGCTGGCCGATGCGCTCAAGGCGGCGGTTGCCGAGCTGCACGGCGCCTACGGCCTGGCGGTCATCAGCAGCGCCCAGCCGGATCGCCTGCTTGCGGCCCGCAGCGGCAGCCCGCTGGTGATCGGCCTGGGCCTGGGCGAGAACTTCCTGGCCTCCGACCAGCTGGCGTTGCGCCAGGTGACCGACCGTTTCATCTATCTGGAAGAAGGCGACATCGCCGAGATCCGTCGCGACGGCCTGCAGATCTGGGATGTCACTGGTGCCCCCGTGCAACGTGAGCCGGTGCAGTACCACGAAGGCGCCGAAGCCGCCGACAAGGGCACCTTCCGCCATTTCATGCTCAAGGAAATCCATGAGCAACCGAGCGTCGTGCAGCGCACCCTGGAAGGTCGGCTGGGCGCCGATCATGTGCTGGTCCAGGCCTTCGGGGCGCAGGCCGCCGAGCTGTTCGCCAGGGTCCGCAATGTGCAGATCGTCGCCTGTGGCACCAGTTATCACGCCGGCATGGTGGCGCGTTACTGGCTGGAGGCGCTGGCCGGGATTCCCTGCCAGATCGAAGTGGCCAGCGAGTTTCGCTACCGCAAGGTGGTAGTACAGCCCGACAGCCTGTTCGTCAGCATCTCGCAGTCCGGTGAAACCGCCGATACCCTGGCCGCCCTGCGCAATGCCAAGGCCCTGGGCTTTCTCAGCAGCCTGGCGATCTGTAACGTCGGCACCAGTTCGCTGGTGCGCGAATCGGACCTGACCCTGCTGACCCAGGCCGGCCCGGAAATCGGCGTGGCCTCGACCAAGGCCTTCACCACCCAGCTGGTCGCCTTGCTGCTGCTGACCCTGGCCCTGGGCCAGGTGCGCGGCAGCCTGGACAAGGCCGTGGAGGCCGAGCTGGTGGAAGAGCTGCGCCGGCTGCCGACCCACCTCGGCGAAGCGCTGGCGATGGACAAGAAGGTGGAGAAGGTCGCCGAACTGTTCGCCGAAAAGCACCACACCCTGTTCCTCGGCCGTGGCGCACTGTATCCGGTGGCCATGGAAGGTGCGCTCAAGCTCAAGGAAATTTCCTATATCCACGCCGAGGCCTATCCGGCCGGCGAGCTCAAGCACGGGCCGCTGGCGCTGGTCGACAGCGACATGCCGGTGGTCACGGTGGCGCCGAACAACGAACTGCTGGAGAAGCTCAAGTCCAACCTGCAGGAAGTTCGCGCGCGCGGCGGCGAACTGATCGTGTTCGCCGACCAGCAGGCCGGCATGGGCAACGGCGCCGGCACCCACGTGATCGGCATGCCGCATATCCATGATGTGCTGGCGCCGATTCTCTACACCCTGCCGCTGCAGCTGCTGTCCTACTACGTCGCCGTGCTCAAGGGTACCGATGTCGATCAGCCACGGAACCTGGCCAAGTCGGTGACGGTCGAATAGAACCGGGAAACCGCCGCGGGGTGACGGCTCGTCCGCTCAATTAGGCCGGACAGCCGTTGCCCCCTAGAATGTGCGCGCCAGGTGTAGCCACCTCCATTGAACCAGCACGGAACCGCATCAGCATGAGCTTGCCCAATACATCATCCAGCCAGGGCTCTTCGGCCCCGCTGGCCAACCCGACAATCAAGAGCCATCTGGCCTTCACCCTGGTCAGCGGGCTGGCCTTGCTGGTGATCTACGGGCTGTTGCGGGTTGCCCTGCTGGTCTACAACCACGAGCTGATGGGCAGCACCCCGGCCAGTGAGTTCCTCGAGGCCTTCTACAACGGCATGCGCTTCGACCTGCGCGTGGTGGTGTATGCCTGCGTCCCTCTGCTGCTGGCGCTCTTCAGTGTGCGCGCGATGGCCGCCCGGCGCGGGCTGCGCCTGTGGCTGACCGGCTTTGCCAGCCTCACGCTGTTTCTCGGCATCACCGAGCTGGACTTCTACCGCGAATTCCACCAGCGCCTGAACAGCCTGGTGTTCCAGTACTTCGAGGAAGACCTGTACACCGTGGGCAGCATGCTGTGGAACGGTTTCCCGGTCGGCCGCTACCTGCTGGCCTGGGCCCTGGCCACCTGGTTGCTGGCCAAGTTGTTCAAGGGCCTGGACCTGCTGACCCGGCCCAAGGCGCCGTCGCAGCACTCCGCCGGCCCGGCCTGGTACTGGCGCGGCACGGCATTTGTCGTGTGCCTGCTGGTGGCCGTGATCGCCGCGCGTGGCCACCTGCGCCAGGGCCCGCCGCTGCGCTGGGGCGATGCCTATACCACCAGCTCGATGTTTGCCAACCAGCTGGGCCTGAACGGCACGCTGACCCTGGTGTCGGCGGCGCAGGCCAGCCTCGGGCCGCACCGGGACAACCTGTGGAAGTCCACCCTGTCCGATGCGGATGCCCTGCAGACCGTACGCGACATGCTGCTCACGCCGCATGACACCCTGCTGGATGCCGACACCGCGGCGATCCGCCGCGACTTCGTGCCGCCGGCCGAGAACACCCTGCCGATCCGCAACGTGGTGGTGATCCTGATGGAAAGCTTCGCCGGCCACTTTGTCGGTGCTCTGGGTTCGCCGCTGAACATCACGCCGAACTTCGACCGGCTGGCGCAGGAAGGCCTGCTGTTCGACCGCTTCTTCTCCAACGGCACGCATACCCATCAGGGCATGTTCGCCACCATGGCCTGCTTTCCCAACCTGCCCAGCTTCGAATACCTGATGCGTACCCCGGAAGGTTCGCACAAGTTTTCCGGCCTGCCACAGCTGCTGGGGCCGCGCGGCTTCGACAACCTGTACGTGTACAACGGCAATTTCCAGTGGGACAACCAGTCGGGCTTTTTCAGCAACCAGGGCATGACCAACTTTGTCGGCCGCGAGGATTTCGTCAACCCGGTGTACATGGATCCGACCTGGGGCGTGTCCGACCAGGACATGTTTGACCGCGGGGCCAAGGAGCTGGCCGCCAACTATGGCGACAAGCCGTTCTATGCCCTGCTGCAGTCGCTGTCCAACCACACGCCCTACGCCCTGCCGAAGGATTTGCCGGTCGAGCCGGTGACCGACCAGGGTTCTTCGAATGAGCACCTGACCGCCATGCGCTATTCGGACTGGGCCCTAGGCCAGTTCTTCGAGAAGGCGCGCAAGGAGCCCTATTTCAAGGACACGCTGTTCGTCATCGTTGGCGACCACGGCTTTGGCAGTAACCAGCAGCTCACCGAGATGGACCTGTTCCGCTTCAATGTGCCGCTGCTGCTGATCGCTCCGGGGATCCAGGAAAAATTCGGCAGCCGCAACCACAGTGTCGGCACGCAGGTCGACATCGTGCCGACCATCATGGGCCGCCTCGGTGGTAAGGTGCGCCATCAGTGCTGGGGTCGCGACCTCCTCAACCTGCCGGCCGGCGACCAGGGCATCGGCGTGATCAAGCCGTCGGGCGGCGACCAGACCGTGGCCATCGTCTCGCCGGAGCGCATCCTGATCCAGCCCAAGGGCTTCCCGCCACGCCTGTACGACTACCAGCTGGGTGCCGATGCCAGGGCCGAGCGGGTGCCGGGTGACCGCGATCCGCAGCTGCAGAAGGCCCTCGAGGCCTTCCTGCAGACCGCGACCAAGAGCCTGCTGGACAACACCGCCGGCGTGGTCGACGGCAAGCCGGACGCGCAGTAGCGCGGCTTGGGCAGACATAGGGTGTGTGCGTAGGGTGGGCTTCAGCCCACCCTACGCACACCCGTTTGCCGTCAGGCAACCTTCTCGCGCCGCCCGGGCACAAAATCAGTAATTCACCCTGCCGCGTCCGGCCTTGATCGCGCCGCGCAGGTTCTTGCCCTCCAGCCGGCGTTTCTTCGAACTCAGCGTCGGCTTGGTCGGGCGCCGGGCCTTGTCCACCTTGACCGCCGCCAGGATCAGCTCCCGCAGCCGCTCCAGCGCATCGGCACGGTTCTTTTCCTGGGTGCGGTACTGCTGGGCCTTGATCACGATCACGCCATCGCTGCTGATGCGCTGGTCGCGCAGGGCCAGCAGGCGTTCCTTGTAGAACGGCGGCAATGCCGATGCCTGGATATCGAAGCGCAGGTGCACGGCGCTCGACACCTTGTTGACGTTCTGCCCGCCGGCGCCCTGGGCGCGGATCGCACTCAGCTCGATGTCGCTGTCAGGCAGGTGCACGGTGTTGGAGATCAGCAGCATGGGCGGGGCGCAGGCAGGTCAGGGGCGTTCAGGATAACCCGTGCGGGCCGGATGCACCCGCAGCAGGATCCAGGCCAGCGTGGCGAACAGCGCACCGGCGGCGAAACAGCTGGCGGCGCCCCAGGTCTGCCACAGCCAGCCGGCCAGTCCGCTGGCCACCAGCATGGCCACTCCGCTGAGCAGGTTGAAGACGCCGAATGCGGTGCCGCGCAGGTCGGCCGGCGCGGTGTCGGCGACCATTGCTGCCAGCAGACCCTGGGTAAAGCCCAGGTGCAGGCCCCAGACGGCGACGCCAAGCAGCACGCAGAACAGCGAGTTGCCGGCGGCCAGCAGCAGGTCGGCGATCACCAGCAAGCCCAGGCCGGCACCGAGCAGGCCCTGCCGGCCGACGCGGTCCGAAAGGCGGCCCACCGGGTACGCCGAGAGCAGGTAGAACAGCCCGAGCAGGACCATCACCAGGGGAATCCAGGTGACGGCCATTCCCACCTGCTGTGCGCGCAGCACCAGGAAGGCTTCGCTGAAGCGGGCCAGGGTAAACAGCGCCCCAAACAGCGTCACCCACCAGAATGCCGCGGGGAAACGCCGCAGGCTGGCGCGGTTGATCGGCGAGCGCAACGCGGCATGCCCGACGGCCCTGGCCGGCTCGTGCAGGCCGAATACGATCAGCCCGACGGCGAGCAAAGCTGGCGGCACGGCAAACCACAGCACCAGCTGGATATTGTCGTGCAGCAACAGCATCAGTAGTACCGCCAGCAGGGGACCGAGAAAGGCGCCCACGCTGTCCAGCGACTGGCGCAAACCGAAGGCTGCGCCACGCAGGGCGGGCGGGGTGACATCGGCCACCAGCGCATCCCGCGGCGCTCCGCGAATGCCTTTGCCGATGCGGTCGAGTAGCCGCGCTGTGAACACCGCGTGGGCCGAGCCGGCCAGGGGAAACAGCGGCTTGCTCAGGGCGCCGAGGCCATAGCCGAGCAGCAGCAGGCCCTTGCGTTTGCCGAAGTAGTCGCTGAGGGCGCCGGAGAAGACTTTCACGATCAGCGCGGTGGCTTCGGCCGCGCCCTCGATCAGGCCGAGGGTGAGCATGCTGCTGCCCAGGGTGCCGACCAGAAAGATCGGCAACAGGCCGTGCACCAGCTCCGAGGAGATGTCCATGCACAGGCTGATCAGCCCGAGTACCCAGACGGTCCGCGGAATGCCGCGCAGCAGGGTGGCGTCAGGCATGCACAGTCTCCCCGGGGTGGGTCGTGCGGCGGGTCAGTCGGACCGGCCGTCGGTCATTTGCAGGATTTTCTGCGCCGAGGACTCGAGGGCTTTCGAGGCGATGCGGATTTCCCGCAGGAAGCTCAACAGCGCCAGGATAAAGGTGCCCATGCTGGCCACGAACAGGGCGGCCACCCACAGCGCAGCGTTGAAGCCCATCAGGTCGCTGATGAACAGCAGGCCGATCACCACGCAGATCAGCAGGGCGGTCAGGGTGCACAGGGTGATCGCGCGGTTGCACAGCACGGTGCGGCGGAACAGCACGGACAGCTCGCCGCGGCGCAGCCGCGAATGCTCCGGCCGCTCGAGGATGATGCCCTCGAGCTTGCGGGTGCGCTCGACCACGCGCGCGAGGCGGTTGGTCAGCACCGCCAGCATGGTGCTCAGCGCGGTGAGCAGGAATACCGGCGCTACCGCCATCTGGATGACATGGGCCAGATCAGGAATGCTGCTTGCGGGAAACATGGAAATACTCTCGTTGGCTGTGGTGGGCGGGCAGACTAGAACGCCGTCCAGCTACCCTTGTACTGTTGCTCGCAGGCGCGCTGGAGAATCCGCGCATCGCTGGCTACGCCGTAGTAATGAATGTCCTGCCGATAAGGCAGCTGGCTGACCATGGCATTGCGGCAGGCCCCGTAAGCGCCCGCCGGGCACTGCTCGACATAGCTGACCTCGACGGTCTGGCCCTTGAGTTGCGGCTGGCAGAAGCCGTCATGGAACATCTGTTGCGGGATACTGACGTTCTGCTGGCACACTTGCACCTCGACCTGGCTGCCGCGGCTGCGCACCACGCAGGCCTCGGCCTGCACCAGCGCGGGCAGCAGGGCGAGCAAACCGATCAGCAGACTACGCATGCGGGATTTCCGTGCAAACCAGGGCACGACTCTAGCAAGTCTTGCCTGTTCGCGTCCAAACTCCCCAGCGCAACCGCCGCAGGATAGCCCGATGCTTGCCGATATCCCCACCCATCTGATCGCCGGCCCGCTGGGCGCCGGCAAGACCAGCCTGATCCGCCACCTGCTGGCACACAAGCCGGCGCACGAGCGCTGGGCGGTATTGATCAACGAGTTCGGCCAGATCGGCCTCGACCAGGCGCTGCTGACCACCGCGGCCGACGGCATCAGCCTGGCCGAGGTGCCGGGCGGCTGCCTGTGCTGTGTCAACGGCGCGCCGTTTCAGGTCGGCCTGGCGCGCCTGTTGCGCCAGGCGCGGCCGGACCGCCTGCTGATCGAACCCTCCGGCCTGGGCCATCCGGTGGAACTGCTGCGCCAGCTGGCCGAGCCGCCGTGGCCGGGCGTGCTGGCCCTGCAACCGCTGGTGTTGGTGCTGGATGCCGCGGCGCTGGCCGCAGGCCGGCCGCTGCCGGAAAGCCAGCAGGCGGCACTCGGCGCTGCCGGGTTGTTGCTGCTGAACAAGGCCGAAGGGCTGGACGCCGGCGCGCGCGCCCTGCTGCAGGCGCGGCTGCCGCAGCGCCCCGTGCAGTGGACGACCCAGGGCCGGCTGGAGATTGCCGAGCTGCCCGGCATCAGCGTGCAGGCAGGGGCAGGCGGCGGCGATGCACTGTTGCCCAGTGGTCCGGGCGTCACCCCGGTGCTTTGGCCTGACCCAACCCAGCCTATCTGCCAGATTCAGGACCAGCCTGAAGGCTGGAGTATCGGCTGGCGCTTCCATCCCGGCCAGACCTTCGAGCTGATGCAGGTGCAGCGCTGGCTGGCTGGCCTGCCCTGGTGGCGCGCCAAGCTGGTGTTGCAGAGCAATGCCGGCTGGTTGTCGGGCAATGCCCTGGACGGCGCGCCGGTCCACTGGCAGAGCAGCGAGTGGCGCAAGGATTCGCGGCTGGAGCTGATCTTCGCCACAGCCCAGGACGTCGCGGTCTTGCAGGCGGGGCTGCTGGCCTGCCGCCTGTGACTCAGCGCAAGCGCTGGCGCAGGTAGCCGATCAGCATGGGCAGCAGCGACAGGCCAATGATGCCGAGGATCAGCAGGCTCAGGTTGTCCTTGATCAGCGGCACATTGCCGAACTGGTAACCGAGGGTCAGCAGGCCGCCGATCCACAGCAGGCTGCCAAGCAGGCTGAACGTGACAAAGCGCGGGTAGGGCATGCGCCCGAGGCCGGCGACAAACGGCGCGAAGGTGCGCAGGATGGGAAAGAAGCGCGCCAGGGTGACGGTCTTGGCGCCGTGCCGGGCGTAGAAGATTTCCGTCTGCAGCAGGTAATCGCGGCGGAAAATGCGCGAGTCGGTCTTGGTGAACAGGCGGATGCCGAAGTGCCGGCCGATCCAGTAGTTGGTGCTGTCGCCGAGGGCGGCGGCGACGAACAGGCACAGGCCGAGCAGCCAGGGATCCATGCCGTTCAGCGCGACCACCGCGCCGGCGATGAACAGCAGCGAGTCGCCGGGCAGGAACGGCATTACTACCAGGCCGGTTTCGCAGAAGATCACCAGTGCCAGCAGGGCGAAAATCCACACGCCATATTCCACGGAGAGCGCCTGGATATGCTGGTCGAGGTTGAGAAACAGGTCGATGAGGCTGGTGAAATCCATGCGGTCACAGGGGCTGTTGAACGGGGATGGCGATGCTAGCAGGTTTGCCGGCGTCTGCGTCTGGCACTGGCCGGTCTGGGTGCCACCAGCGGGCAAGAATTGTGTTGCAGCGATTGACCGGCCGCTACGCGGCTCACTGGGGCGTCTGGCCGGATCGCGCGTGCTCGCGCCGCCAGTCGGCCAGCTGGATCACCTGTGCCGAGGGCAGAACGTCCTCGTCACGCGCGCTAAACGGGTGCGGATCCAGCTCGATGCTGGCCAGCTGCCGGCCAAACAGGGTGATACGCCCATGCAGGCGCTGATCGCCGGTCACGGTGAATTCGAAGTTGTACTCGCGCGCCAGGCGCCGCCGCCCCTGGCGATCGCGCAGCAGGCGCAGGCCCTGCAGGGCGACGTTCTCGTCGAGCAGCTCGATGTCGATTTTCTCGCAGTGCCGGCGGGCCAGCAGCAGGGCCTGCTCGCGAATCCCGTGGCCGCGCCAGAGCCACGCGGCAGCAGCGACAAACAGCATCAGCAGGGCAACATCGAAGAGCGACAGCATGGGGCGATTCTCCTGGGCGACTGGCGTCAAGCTTAACAGGCGTTGAAAAGCGCCGTGGCGGCCAGGCCGGCGGTTTTTGCCGGACGCCTGGCCCGTGCCGGCTGTTGTCGCGGGCCAGCCTCAGTGCGCGGGCAGCAACTGGCCGCGCAGCAGCAGGAGCAGGGTGCGCACCAGCAGATAGGCGATGACCAGGCTGGCCAGCAGCACGGCAGCCAGTGCCACTTCGCTCGGCCAGCCGCCGCGGCGCACGGCCTCGACCACCGCCGACGCGAGGGCCGCCAGCGGGAAAGAGAATGACCAGAAGCTGAAGGAGAACGGCGTACTGCTCCACCATTGCCAGCGGGTCAGTACGGCAACCACCGGCCCGCAGGCGACGCCGATAGTGATTAGCAGGTAGTCGGCCGGCAGCTGCGGCCACAGCACGCTGAGGCTCAGGGCGGCCACCGCCGCCGGCGCCATCTCGATGCCCAGGGTCGGGCGCAGGGCCAGCGGCAGGGGGCCGTCGAACAGGCGGTGGAGGATGCGCATCTCCAGCAGTGCCCAGCCACCCAGGCCCATCCCCAGCACCAGCACGGCAAAGCCCTGCAGGCCCAGCGCGGCAAGGGCCATGGCGCCGACCAGGCCGCCGGGCACGATGGGCAGGTAGAGCACCGGGGTGATCAGCTCTTCAGGCATCTGCCCGGTGGTCAGCTGCTGCACCACCTGCCAGGCGATCAGGCCCTGCAGGGTCAGGGCCAGCAGGCTGCAGCCGAGGAGCACCGACCAGGCCTGCGGGTAGCGGCCTGCCAACTGGCTCACCGCGAGCAGCAGCGCCACCGGCAGCAGCGCCAGCAACGGGCCCTGCACCGGATGATAGAACTCGTTCTGCAGCTGCGTCCGGTGCGCCGCCAGCTTGACCAGCCAGAGCAGCGCCAGCAGCAGCAGGATGACCAGGCCTGCGAGCAGCAGGGCGTCGGCGATCACGCTGGCGCCGGTCACCTGCAGCGGGCCGAGGCGGCGCCAGGCGCCGTCCAGGCCGAGCAGGCCAAGGGGGATGGCAAACAGGCCCGGGTGCAGGCGGGTCAGCCAGGAGCGGGGCAAGGGGAGTGCGGCGGCAGGCGACAGCGGCATCTGGGCATCTCGTGGCGGGGCGTTGGCAGAGCTTAGCGGAGGCGCTCGGCGAGGGCCATGCGGCGGCCTACTTGCCGGCCGACAGGCCGAAATCGATCGCCAGGTTGGCCCCGGTAATGGCTTCGGCATAGGGCTGGCAGAGAAACCAGACCAGCTCGGCGACTTCCTCCGGGCGGATAAAGCGCGCCGCGCGGCCTTGCGGGTAGAGGCTCAGCAGGTCGCGTTTGTAGCCCTGCGGGTCTCCGCCACCGTAGCGCTCGGCCTGGAAGTCGAGCATCGGCGTGGCGATATCGCCCGGGGATACCGCATTCACGCGGATGCCATCGGCCGCCAGGTCCAGCGCCAGGGTCTTGCTCAGCAGGGTCAGCGCGCCCTTGCTGGCGCAGTACAGCGCGGCATTGCGGTTGCCCTGGTGGCCGGCATCGCTGGCGATGTTGATGATCGTCCCGCGGCTGACACGCAGCGGCGCGATGGCGGCGGCGCAGGTGAAGAAGGCGGCCTTCAGGTTGACGTTCAGCACCAGGTCGAAATCGGCCTCGCTGCAGGCCTCGACCGGCCCTTCGCGCCAGACGCCGGCGGCATTCACCAGCGCATCCAGGCGCCCGCAGCGCGCCAGCACCTCGTCGAGCAGGGTCTGACAATTGGTGGCGTGTCCGAGGTCGAGCGCCAGGCTGGCGGCCAGCGGCAGTTGCAGCCCCAGCGCCTGCAGGCCGGCAGCGTTGAGATCGGTGGCGGCGACCCGCCAGCCGCCGTTGGCAAAGCGCCGGGCGACGGCGCTGCCGAGACCGCCGGCGGCGCCGGTGATGAGCACGACAGGTTGCATGGAATACTCCCGGGAAGTGGTTGGGCGGCCAGCGGGCGCCTGATCCCGCGAGCTCGGGCGCGGTGGACCAGCCGCCGGTCGGCGTGATCCACCCGGCGGAGGGTCAGGCGTGGGTCAGGTACCAGCGCCAGTCCTGCTCGCCGACTTCGCCGACAAACTGGCGGAACTCTTCCCACTTGATGGCCAGGAAGATCTTCAGGAAGTCCTCGCCGAAGGCTTGTTTCGCCCAAGCCGATTGCTCCAGGGTGCGCAGGGCCGTCAGCCAGTCGGTCGGCAGGGTTTCGCGCGACTGCTCATAGCCGTTGCCGATGATCTCTTCGCCCGGGTCGATGCGGTTCTGGATGCCGTGGTGGATGCCGGCCAGGATTGCGGCGGCCGCCAGATAGGGGTTGGCATCGGCGCCGCAGATGCGGTGCTCGACGTGGCGGCTGTTGGCCGGGCCGCCGGGTACGCGGAACGACACGGTGCGGTTGTTCACGCCCCAGCTCTTGGCCAGTGGCGCGTAGCTGTTGGCCTGGAAGCGGCGGTAGGAGTTGGCATTCGGGCAGAAGATCGCCAGCGCGTCATTCAGCGTGGCCATCATGCCGCCGATGGCGTGCTTGAGCAGCGGCGTGCCATGCGGGTCTTCACTGGCCATCAGGTTGTTGCCCTGAGCGTCAGCCAGCGAGACGTGCATGTGCATGCCGCTGCCAGCCAGGTCGCCGAACGGCTTGGCCATAAAGCAGGCCACCAGACCATGTTTATTGGCCACGCCCTTGACCAGGCGCTTGTAGCGCACGCCTTCATCGACCGCTTGCAGGGCATCGAAACGGTGCTCCAGGGTCAGCTCCAGCTGGCCGGGGGCGTACTCGGAAATCGCCGTGCGCACCGGCAGGCCCTGGGCCTCGCAGGCGCTGTAGAGGTCGTCGAGGAAGGCCTGCTGCTGCTCCAGCTCCAGCACGCCATACACCTGCGGCGCTTGCGGGCGCACGCCGTTGGCCTGCAACGCCGGCTGCGGGCGACCGTGGGCGTCGCGCTGCTTGTCCAGCAGGTAGAACTCCAGCTCCACCGCCATCACCGGGTGGTAGCCGTCGGCCTTGAGGCGCTCGATGGCACGCGCCAGCACATGCCGCGGATCGCCGGCGGCGGCGGGTGCGCCTTGGGTCGGGTGCATGCTCACCTGCACCTGACCGGTGGGAGTGCTGCGCCAGGTCTGCAGGGTCAGCGAGCCGGGGATCGGGTAGGTCCAGCAGTCGGCGTCGGCGACTTCCCAGACCAGCCCGCTGGCCTCGACGTCCTCACCCTGAATGGTCAGCGAGAGAATGGAGCTGGGCAATGGCCGGCCGTTCTCGTAGATGGCCAGCAATTCGTCGCGGTGCAGCAACTTGCCGCGCGGGATGCCGTTGGCGTCGATCAGCATCAGTTCGATCAGACGCACCTCGGGGTGCTGGGCGAGGAAGTCACGGGCTTCCTGGATGTCGGCGAAGGTCATTGTGTTCTCTCACGCAGGGTGGAAAACCGCGTAGCGTTTTCCACCGGGGAAGGGCGAGGTGGAAAAGGCCTGCGGCCGTTTTCCACCCTACGGATTATTCACGCGCGCCGGGGATGGCCAGCAGCTCGACCAGCCCCGCATCGAGGGTTTCGATCAGTTCGTCCACATCTGCCGCCGTGGTGCTCGGGCAGCACAGGGTCATGTTGTGGAACGGCGTGATCAGGATGCCACGGTTGATCAGGTAGAGGTGCAGGGCCATCTGCAGCTCGTCGTGGAAGGCGGCCTCGGCCTCGGCACCGGTCTTCGGCGAGACCGGGCAGAACTGGAATTCGCTGCGCGCACCCAGCTCGGTCACCGACCATTGCAGGTGGTGCTTGGCGATCAGCGCGCGGAAACCGTCGGCCAGGCGTTTGGCCAGCGGCAGCATGTGGTCGTAGGCGGCCTGGGTCATCACCTGTTCCAGGTTGGCGCGCATGCAGTGCATGGCCAATGCGTTGGCCGAAAGGGTGGTGCCCATGCCGCTGTGACCATGGCCATGACTTTCCTCGCTGGCCTGCTTGCGCGAAGCGAGCATCTGCTCGGCCATTGCCGCGCTGCAACCAAAGATGCCGCACGGCACGCCACCGGCAATCGGCTTGCCGACCACGAAGAAGTCCGGGTCGAGGTTCCACAGCTTGGTGCAGCCACCGATGTTGGTGGAGATGGTGTGGGTCTCGTCGATGATCAGCAGCGAACCGTATTTGCGTGTGAGTTCCCGGCACTTCTGCATGAAGCCCGGCTCCGGCAGGACCATGCCGATGTTGGTCATCGCCGGCTCACAGAGCAGGGCGCAGACATCGCCCTGGGCCAGCGCGGCTTCCAGGGCTTCGACATCGTTGAACGGGATGGCGCGGCTGTATTCGGTCAGGTCATAGGCCTGGCCGACCAGCCCGGAGCGGTGCACCGTGTCGCCGTCGCGGCAGCGCACCATCACGTCGTCGACGGTGCCGTGGTAGCAGCCATCGAACACCAGCAGGGTCTTCCTGCCGGTGACCGCACGGGCCCAGCGCAGCACGTAGCGGTTGGAGTCGGTGGCGGTGGCGGTCACCTGCCAGAATGGCAGGCCGAAGCGCGCGGCCAGCAGCTCGCCGCAGACCACCGCGTCCTCGCCCGGCAGCATGGTGGTCAGGCCGTTGTTGGCCTGCTCGGCGATGGCCTTGGCGATCGGGTCCGGCGAGTGGCCGAACATGGTGCCGGTGTCGCCCAGGCAGAAGTCGATGTACTCGTGGCCGTCGACGTCGTAGAAGCGCGCGCCCTTGGCGCGCTCGACAAACAGCGGGCAGGGCGTCGACCAGTCGGCCATCCAGTGCATCGGCACACCGGCATACAGCGACTGGTGCGCACGCTCGGCCAGGGCCACGGACTTCGGGTTGCGCTCGAGGAAACGGGCGCGCTCGCGGGCGGTGAAGGTTTCCACGGCGGATGGGCTGATACCGCTGGCTGTCATGTTGAACACCTCGTTCGAATTTCCGCACATTCTTATATGTGATCACAAATAAGTCAAATAGAGGCATTTGCCGCTGCATTTGCTACCATCTGGCCAATTTTGTGATCACAAGAGTGGATAAGATGACCGTTTCCCTTTGGCAAGATCAGGTTGCGCTGGTGAGTGGCGCCGGCAGCGACAGCGGGATTGGCCTGGCCATTGCGCGGCGCCTGGGCCGCGCCGGCGTGCGCGTGTTGCTGACCGCCAGCAGCGCGCGCCTCCAGCAACGAGTCAGCGAGTTGCAGTCTGAAGGTATAGACGCTCGCGGCATGCTTGCCGACCTTACCGACGAAACCCAGGTCGCCGCGCTGGCCGGCTGGGCGCATGCCCAGTTCGGCCGCATCGACATCCTGGTGAACAACGCCGGCATGGCCATGCAGGGCAGTCCCGAGCCGCTGGCCGAAGTCGCCGGCATGGACCTGGCCACCTGGAACCTGTCCATCGCGCGCAACCTGACCAGCGCCTTCCTGCTGACCCGCGCCGTGCTGCCGGGCATGCAGGCGCGCGGCTACGGGCGCATCGTCAACATCAGCTCGACCACCGGCACCCGCGCCAGCAACCCCGGCGAAGCCGCCTACAGCGCGGCCAAGGCCGGCATGGTCGGCATGAGCATGGGCCTGGCGCTGGAAGTGGCGAAACAGGGCATCACGGTGAACAGCGTGGCACCCGGCTGGATCGCCACCGGCTCCTCCACCGACGAGGAGCGCCGGGCCGCCGCCTACACCCCGATCGGCCGCGCCGGGCGCCCGGAGGAAGTAGCCGGCGCCGTGGCCTTCCTCGCCTCGCCGGAAGCCAGCTACATCACCGGCGAGTTGCTGGTAGTGGACGGCGGCAACTGCCTGATCGAGAACAAGGCTCCCTGAATCAGGCATAAAGCTCACGTGACGTAGGTTGGGTTGAGCACAGCGAAGCCCAACAGCGGCATTCGTGCCAACCACAGCGCCGGCTTGTCGGGCATCGTCGCCAGCGACTCAAGCCAACCTACAGATGCGCACCTGCAAAATGGGTAAAAGACCATGCACAACTGCTCGCTGACCCTCGCCCAACTGCCTGCTCCGCCAGTATTGAACGGTGACGCTTGATGGCCGACAACTTGCAGGAACAGCTGTATCAGAACATCCGTGCGGCGCTGCTGGAAGGGCGCTTCCAGCCTGGCGAGCGGCTGAAGATCCGCGACCTGGCCGCGCAGTGGGGCACCAGCCCGATGCCGGTGCGCGCGGCCCTGCAGCGGCTGGTCGCCGAGGGCGCGCTGGAGGGCGAGGCGCAGCGTTCGCTGCGCGTGCCGGCGATGACCCGCGCGCGCTTCGAGCAATTGCTGCCGGTGCGCATCAGCCTGGAGGGACTGGCGGTGGAGCTGGCCAGCCAGCGCCTGGGCGAGGCCGAGCTGGCCAGCCTGCAGGGCTGTGTCGTGCGCATGCGGCAGGCCCTGCAAGAGCGCAATGTGTCGGCCTACCTGGCCGACAACAGCCAGTTCCACCTGACCCTGTACCAGGCCTGCGCCAACCCGGTGCTGCTGCGCCTGATCGAATCACTGTGGCTGCAGGTCGGCCCGTTCTTCAACCGCCTGTTTACCGAAGCGGACCTGTCGCTGCGCCTCAACGACTTCCACGAGGACTGCCTGAAAGCCCTGCAGGCCGGCAACGGCAAGGCGGCGCGTCTGGCCATGGAGCAGGACTTGCAGTACTTCGGCCAGTTCCTGCTCAACCTGCTGAGCCTGGAGACGACTCAGGGGGCTGGCTGATCAGGGTTGGTTTCTGGCGGATTGGAAATCCGTGGCTGATTTTTTGGGCTGCGCCGGGCTGGTTATCGCAGTCGCTAGATCGCTCCGGTTGCGCCCCGCCGGGCGCCTCACTTTTCTTGACTCGCGGCGCTCGCCCTGCGGGCCAGCCTGCGGCTGTTACTTCGCTACGCTGCGTTTGCTTGCGCAAAGAGAAAGTAAGCAAAAGAAACATCCCCCGGCATCCGGGTCTTCGCTGCGCTCAGACTCCCCTCGCTCCGGCACTGCTCCGAGGGTCGTCGCGAAGGGCCATCCATGGCCCATCGTTCCTCATTTGGCATCCATGCCAAATACCCCTCTGCACAGCACCTGCGCTCGGCCTCCTGACGGGGACGGTTCGACTACCGAAGCCATGCTGTTCGACTTAAGGCCGAAAAAGCTGTTGGTGTGCACGGACAGACAGTCCCGTCAGGAGGGTGAGCGGAATCGGTGTGGAGGGGGTTGAGCGGCATGGATGCCGCGAGAGCTGCGCTGGGCCAGGGACGGCCCTTCGCAGCGTGCCCCTGGAATGCCGATGGAGCGAACGAACCCCTAGCGCGCAGCGCTCGGGGCCGTATGTCGGGTGCGCTTTCTCTTTGCTTACTTTCTCTTTGCGCAAACAAAGAGAAAGTGAGGCGCCGTGCAAGGCGCAATCTGTAGCTGTGTGCCGAGGAAAGCGTATCGGCCTGGCTTGTAGCCAGCGCCAGTTAAAGAACTGCACACGGATTTCCAATCCGCCGTAGTTCTCCCTAGCCCACCACCCTCAACTCTCCAGCCACACGTCCCGCGCCCAGTGCCACACGGTTTCCCAGCTCTCGGCGGCCAGCTCTTCGGTGTCGGCCTCCCACAGGAACACCTCGCCTTCCGGGTCGACCACGTAGTAGTTGCGCCCGTCCTGGCACAGCGGCACCAGCCAGCGCGGCACGCCGAGGTCCCAGGCGGTAGCGGTGACTTCCGGCAGGTAGGTGTGCGAGTTCTGGTCGCTGGCGGTGACCGGCTCCAGATGGCCGTAGACCACGTCGCTGACGGTCAGCAGGAATTCGCGCAGGCCGTAGGGCAGGTGAATGAGGATCTGCTCCTGGATATCCACCAGGTCTTCTTCCTCGGGCAGCTCCAGCGGAACCGGTACCGGCTCGTTGAGCTCGCGCAATTGTTCGATGATTTCTTCCACAGCCGGCCTCCCCGCGTTGAGTCGCCCGTTATACAGTGGCGCGGCGTCCTGGCCAATCGTTGCCGTCACCCGCAGGATCAACTGCAGACGGCTGGCGTACGCCAGCGTCGTCCCATCACCACTGCCTGCACGAGGGCTTTGCATGAACGCGCTTGAACTGAAAATCCCGCCACCGCTGGTGATGCTGCTGACCGGCCTGCTGATGTGGCTGCTGGCGACGCTGTCGCCCGCGGCGACGCTGGCCTTGCCCTATCAGGGCTATCTGAGCCTGCTGGCCGGGCTGGCCGGTGCCTGCCTGATCGGGGTCAGCGTGCTGCTGTTCGTCCGCGCGCGCACCACCATCGAGCCGACCCATCCCGGGCGCGCGGCGCGCCTGGTGACGGGCGGGTTCAACCGGATTTCGCGCAACCCGATGTACCTGGGCCTGCTGCTGTGGTTGCTGGCGTGGGCGCTGTGGCTGGGCAATGGCCTGGCCCTGCTCTGCCTGCCGGCATTCGTGGCGTACCTGAACCGTTTCCAGATCAGCCTGGAAGAGCGCTTTCTGGCGCAAAAGTTTGGCGAGCAGTACGCGCACTATCGGGCACGGGTACGGCGCTGGTTGTAGCGAGGCCGGGCGGCTTGGTGCCGGGCTGCTTAGCGGGGTTGATTGACCGCGCTGGTTGTGTCGGCCGGGATCTGGTTGCCAGCCGCGCCGCTGCTGTAGAAAGGGTGCAACCCCGCAGCAACGGCGGGTTGCACCCGCCCTACAGCAGCTGGAAAGGGATTCGCAGGGTGGTCAACCGCGCAGCGTTGGCCCGTTAGGTGGAAAAGCCGCAAGCGGCGTTTTCCACCCTACGCAAGCGATGCGGCGCACCCCAATCCCCGTCAGCAGGCCGGATGCAGGGTGCCGAATATAGTGTGGCGGTATGGCTCGTTACTGAAGTCACGCAGAAGCAACAACAGCCATGGTTAGCCAGCCCCGCGCAGAACCCACAAAAAACCCGGGCAAGCCCGGGTTTTTTGATCATGGCCGGGCTCAGCCCATGTGGAAGAAGGCCAGCTTGTTGCCGTCCAGGTCGCGGAAGTAGCCGGCGTAGAAGCCCGGCATGCGCTCGCCTGGTGCGCCCTCGTCAGTGCCGCCGAGGCTGATGGCCTTGGCGTAGAGCTTGTCCACGCCCTCGCGGGAGCCGCCGACCAGCGCGATCATGTTGCCATTGCCCGGGGCCGCGGTTTCCTTGTTGTAGGGGGTGGCCACACCCAGCATCGGCTGGCCCATCTTGACGCCAAAGAAGGCGCCGCGACCGACATCCATCAGGATCTTCGCGCCCATTTCGCCGAGCAGTGCGGAGTAGAACGCCTTGGCCTTGTCCAGGTCGTTGGTGCCGATCATTGCATATCCGATCATGTTGCCGTCCTCGTGGTGGTGGTGCGGGGAACTGACTCTAGCAGAGCGCGGGCAAGTGCTCAGGCGTTTTGCCGGATACCGGCGACCAGCCAGGGCTGGTTGTCCCCGGCGGCGCGTTCCAGGCGCCAACTTTCGCTGAAGGCCTCGCCCTGGTCGAAGCGCGAGGTCTTGGCCAGGCCGCTGAAGGTCAGGGTGGCGATGGTCTGCGTCGGGGTATCGTCGAGGCCGTCGAGCTGCACCTGCAGGTCGTCGATGTAAGTGGACTGGAGGCCGTCACCCATGCTGGCGCGTTCCTGCTGCAGGAACTGGGTCATCTGCGGGGTGAAGAACTCGGCGATCTTCTCCATTTCGTTGGCGTCCCAGTGTTGTTGCAGGGCCAGGAAGTGCTCGCGGCCCTGTTCGATAAAGCGCGCCTGGTCGAACCAGGCCGGCGCCTTGAGCGCAGGCCGGGCGGCAGTGCCGGAGCCGAACAGGTTGCCCGCTTGCGCATTGTCGCGCGAGTAGGGTGCGCCGCCGGCCATGGCCGGCTGGCGGCGGGCGGCGAACAGGCGGAAAAGCAGGAAGGCGAGCAGGCCGAAGATCAGGATGTCGAACAGTTGCAGGCCCTCGAAGCCGTCGCCCATGAACAGCGAGGCGAGCAGGCCGCCGGCGGCGATGCCGGCCAGCGGGCCGAGCCAGCGCGAGGCGCCACTGCTGGCCGCGGCAGTCTTGCCGGCGCTCGTGCTGCTGGCGCTGCTGGTCGTGGCTGGCTGGGTCTGGCGCAGCTGGCTGGTCTGGTGGCTCGGCGCCGTGCCAAAGCTCTTGGCGCCGCCCAGGCGCTTGGCGGCATTGGCATCCAGGCTCAGGGTGAGGCTGAGGCACAGCGCCAGGGTCAGGCTGAGAAAACGTTGCATGATCGAACTACCCGGTTGTGGAAAGACGCGCGCATCTTGCCGGTGTGATGCCGGGCAATGCCAGCGGCAGAGTGTTTCGGGATTTTTGCTGGCGCGGCGGGCAGCGCCTGCAGGCCTGGCTCCGGATGTGCCACTATTCCCTGCACGGCGGCGGCGGCAGCCGCCGGCTGCCCGTTCGCCCAGCGCAGGAGCTGCCCGCATGCCTACCAAGAATGCCGACTCAGGCCAGCCGCGTGGCGCGCTCGGGCTGCTGGCCTGCACCGCCCTGGTGGTGGGCAATATGATCGGCTCGGGGATCTTCCTGCTGCCGGCGTCGCTGGCCGCGTTTGGCCCGATCGCCCTTGGCGGCTGGCTGCTGACCTCGCTTGGTGCGCTGATCCTGGCGATCATCTTCGGGCGCCTGTCGCAACTGGTGTGCAAGACCGGCGGCCCCTACGCCTACACCGAGGCGGGATACGGCGAGTTCGCCGGCTTCCTCATTGCCTGGGGCTACTGGATCACCCTGTGGACCGGCAACGCCGGGGTGGCCGTGGCGCTGGCCGGGTATGTCGGTTTCCTGCTGCCGGAGGTGGCGGCCTCGCCGGGCTACAGCCTGGCGGTGGCGCTGGGGGCGATCTGGCTGCTGACGCTGGTGAACATCCGCGGGGTGAAGCAGGCGGGTGTCGTGCAGGTGGTCACCACCCTGCTCAAGCTGCTGCCACTGCTGCTGATCGGCACGCTGGGCTTCTTCTGGGTCGAGGCGGCCAACTACCGGCCGTTCAACGTCAGTGGCCAGTCGGACCTGGCGGCGATCTCGGCGGCTGCCGCGCTGACCCTGTGGGCCTACCTCGGCCTGGAGTCGGCCACGGTGCCGGCCGGCGCAGTGGTCAATCCGGAACGCACCATCCCGCGGGCCACCGTGATCGGCGTGCTGCTGGCGGCGGCGGTGTATATCTCGGTGACCACGGTGGCGATCGGCGTGCTGCCCTCGACCACCCTGGCGGCCTCGGCGGCGCCACTGGCGGACGTCGCCAGCGCCATGTGGGGGCCGGGCTGGGGGCTGCTGATCGCCCTCGGTGCGGTGATCGCCACCTTCGGCACGCTCAACGGCTTCACCCTGCTGACCGGCCAGGTGCCGTATGGTGCGGCGCTGGACCGGGTGTTCCCGGCCAGCCTGGGGCGCTTGTCGCGCTTCGGCACGCCGGCCAACGCGCTGGTGTTCTCCAACCTGCTGGCGTCGATCCTGGTGATCATGAACTTCTCCCACGGGCTGGTCGGGGCCTTCAACGCGATCATCCTGCTGGCGGTGATGTCCAGCCTGCTGCCCTATGCGCTGTGCGCCTTTGCCGAACTGCTGATCCGCCTCAAGGGTGGCCCGGGGCTGCGTGGCGCGGCGCTGGCCAAGGTCGCGCTGCTGGGCAGCCTCGGCTTTGTCTATTCCGGCTGGGCGCTGTTCGGCGCCGGCGCGCAGACGGTGTTCCTCGGCACCTTGCTGATCCTCGGCGGGGTGCCGCTGCACATCTGGATGCAATGGCGCAACGCGCGGGACGACCAGGCTACAGCCAGCCCAGGCGCCTGAAGTTGGTGTACAGCCCGCAGCAGCCGGCGGTGATGATGCCGAGCACGCCGAAGTAGCCGTAGTGCCAGCCCAGCTCGGGCATGTTCTGGAAGTTCATCCCGTAGATCCCGGCCACCGCGGTGGGGAAGGCCAGGATCGCCGCCCAGGCGGCGAACTTGCGCTGCACCACGCTCTGCCGCGAGGACTCCAGCAGCAGGCCGATCTCGATGGTCTGGCTGGCAATGTCGCGCAGGTTGGTCAGGTCTTCGAGCAGGCGGTTGACGTGGATCGCCACGTCGCGGAAGTACGGGCGCATGTTCTTGTCGATGAACGGGAAGCTCAGGCTCTGCAGCTCCTGGCAGATCTCCACCAGTGGCGCCACGTGCCGGCGCAGGCGCAGCAGGTCGCGGCGCAGGCCATGGATGCGCTCGATGTCGTTCGCGCTGAGGGACCGGCTGAGGACGTTTTGCTCCAGCTCCTCGATTTCCGCGTGGATCTGCTCAGTCAGCGGGCGGTAGTTTTCGACGACGAAGCTGAGCAGGGCATACAGCACGAAGTCCTCGCCGTGGGCCAGCAGCAGCGGTCGCGCCTCGCAACTGCGGCGCACCAGCGAGTAGGGCGACGAGTCGCCGTAGCGCGCACTGATGATGTAGCCCTTGCCGGCGAACAGGTGGGTCTCGACGAAGTCCAGCTTGCCGGCGTTGCGCACCGGGGCGTAGAGCACCATGAACAGGGCGTCGCCGAAGGTTTCCAGTTTCGGCCGGCTGTGCTGCTGCAGCGCATCGCTGATGGCCAGCTCATGCAGGCCGAACTGCTGCTGCAGGCTGTGCAGTTCGGCCGGGTCCGGCTGCTGCAGGCCGATCCAGACGAAGTGCTCCGGCTGCGCGGCCCAGTGGCTGCCCTCGCTGAGCGCGATATCGCGGACTTTCTTGCCCTGGCTGTACACCGCGGCGGCGACCAGTCGTCCCATGCTGCAACTCCGTTGGCTGATGTTACCCGTTGCTCAGGGCCGCGGCGCGGTGTGGCGAATCTCGTCGACGGCGGTCGGGCTGTCCATCGGCGTGAGGAAGATGCGGTACTTCGGCCCGGACTGGCCGATGGTCATGTCATCCAGCTGGTACTGCACGTCGAGCTTGAGGTACTTGATCTCGCCGGGGGCGATGCTGACGTCCTGGCGGATATCGGCAACTTCCCAGTTGGCCGGCGCGACCAGGCCGGTAACCACGATGCTGTGGCGGCCGGCAGCGAGGTCGACGTTGAAATACTGGTTGAACTCGAGGACGCCGACGCTGCGGCCATCCACCAGGATCACCGGGTAGGCGCGGCGCAGCGGTTGCAGGCCCGGGTTGTCGGCCGGCGGCCGGTACAGGTAGAGCATGCCGCGTTCGGCCGATGTCGGCGGCACCGGGGTGAAGTAGTTCGGGCTGCCGGCACAGGCGGCCAGCAGCAACAGGGCGGGCAGGAGCAGCAGGCGCACAAGGAGTTTGGCCATGGGGTACACCAGTCAGGAGCGGATAGGCTTGGAACAGCAGGCGTCGATTTGCAGTGTAACCGAGGCGCGTGGCCTCGGGCCGTTGGCTTCGGCCCGTAGGGTGGGCTTCAGCCCACCAATTAGGCCTCCACCCTGCGGTTTGCCGGCTACAACGCTTCCAGCTTGGCATAACCGAGCATCAGCCACTTGCTGCCCTCGCTGGCGAAATTCACCTGCACCCGTGCCTGCGCGCCGGCGCCCTCGAAGTTGAGGATCACGCCGTCGCCAAACAGGCTGTGGCGCACGGCCTGGCCGAGGTGGAAGGCGGTCTCGGGAATATCGCTGCCGGCAAACAGCTGGCTGTCGCGCATGCCGGTGCTGCGCGTGCTGCTGAACGGGCGCTGCACGCTGTTGGCGAGGCGCACTTCCTGGATCAGCGCCGGCGGGATCTCGCGGACGAAGCGCGACACCTTGTTGAACGTCTCGCTGCCATACAGACGGCGGGTTTCCGCGTAGCTCAGGACCAGGTGCTGCATGGCGCGGGTGATGCCGACATAGGCCAGGCGGCGCTCCTCTTCCAGCCGGCCGGGCTCCTCCAGGCTCATCTTGTGCGGGAACAGGCCCTCTTCCATGCCGACCAGGAACACCTTGGGAAACTCCAGGCCCTTGGCGCTGTGCAGGGTCATCAGCTGCACGCTGTCCTCGTGCTCGGCGGCCTGGGTCTCGCCGGCTTCCAGCGAGGCGTGGCCGAGGAAGGCCTGCAGCGGCGACAGCTCCTCTTCCTCGCTGCCGTTCTCGAAGGCGCGCGCGGCGCTGACCAGTTCCTCGAGGTTTTCCGCGCGGGCCTGGCCCTTCTCGCCCTTTTCTTCCTTGTGGAAGGTCAACAGGCCGCTCTGCTCGATGACCGTCTGCGTCAGCAGGTGCAGCGGCATGCCCGGCACCCGCGCCGCGAGGTGTTCCAGCAGCTCGACAAAGCCGTTCAGCGCGCTGGCGGCGCGGCCGGGCAGGGCCTTGTGCGCGAGCATCTGGCGGATCGATTCCCACAGCGACAGGTCATGAGCGCGGGCAAACTCGCGGATGCTCTCGACAGTCTTCTCGCCGATGCCGCGCGGCGGCAGGTTGATCACCCGCTCCAGCGCCGCGTCGTTGCCCCGCCCGTCGAGCAGGCGCAGGTAGGCCATGGCGTTCTTGATCTCGGCGCGCTCGAAGAAGCGCTGGCCGCCGTAGATGCGGTAGGGAATGCGCTCGCGCAGCAGGGCTTCCTCGAGTACCCGCGATTGCGCGTTGGAGCGATACAGGATGGCGATCTCGCTGCGCCTGAGGCCGTCCTTGCGCAGCGCCTCGCCGATCGACTCGACCACGTAGCGCGCTTCGTCGTATTCGTTGAAGGCGGCGTACAGGCTGATCGGCTCGCCGTGCTCGCCCTCGGTCCAGAGTTCCTTGCCCAGCCGGCCCTGGTTGTTGGCGATCAGCGCATTGGCCGCCTTGAGGATGCCGGCGGTGGAGCGGTAGTTCTGCTCCAGGCGGATGGTCTGCACATCGCTGAAGTCGCGGCTGTACTGGTGAATATTCTCGATTTTGGCACCACGCCAGCCGTAGATTGACTGGTCGTCATCGCCGACCACCATCAGGCTCGCGCCGCCCTGGGCCAGCAGGCGCAGCCAGGCGTACTGCACGGCGTTGGTGTCCTGGAACTCGTCGACCAGTACATGGCGGAAGCGCCGCTGGTAATGCTCGAGCAGGCCCGGCTGGTCGCGCCACAGGTCCAGCGCGCGCAGCAGCAGCTCGGCAAAGTCGATCACCCCGGCGCGCACGCAGGCGGCCTCGTAGGCGCTGTAGATCTTCAGCATGGTGGCGAGGAACAGGTCGCCGCCGGCCTGGATATGCCGGGGCCGCAAGCCCTCGTCTTTTTGCCCGTTGATGAACCACTGCGCCTGGCGCGCCGGCCAGCGCTGCTCGTCGAGGCCGAGGTCGCGGATCACCCGCTTGACCAGGCGCTGCTGGTCGTCGGAATCGAGGATCTGGAAATTCTCCGCCAGTCCGGCTTCCTGCCAGTGCGCGCGCAGCAGGCGGTGCGCCAGCCCGTGGAAGGTGCCGACCCACATGCCCTGCGGGTTGATGCCCAGCAGCTGTTCGATGCGCACGCGCATCTCGGCGGCGGCCTTGTTGGTGAAGGTCACCGACAGGATGCTGTGCGGCGAGGCGTGCTCGACCTCGATCAGCCAGGCGATGCGGTGCACCAGCACGCGGGTCTTGCCCGAGCCGGCGCCGGCCAGCACCAGCTGGCGGCCAAGCGGCGCGGCCACGGCTTCACGCTGGGCCTCGTTGAGGGAGTTGAGCAGGTAGGAAATATCGTCGCGCATGCTGCGCATTCTATGGTCTGGAACGGCGATCTGTCTTGGCCTTGATACGCCGCACACCTGCCCCGTCGTCCGGCGCACATCCGCTTTTGGGCTTCGGCGCTGTGCACCTCAACCCAACCTACAGCCGCAGAAGCACCCCATAGGTTGTGGTTGAGCGCAGCATTTGCCGCGCACCATACCTGTTGGGCTTCACCGCGTTGCGGCTCAACCACAACCTAAGGAGTAAGGGCAGGGAAGGGCGAACCTAGACTGTCGATCGCCCGCTGCATGCGCGCCAGCGCCTCGTCGAGCAGCACCGGCGGCAGGGCGAAATTCAGCCGCAGGTAACCGGGGCTGCCGAACGCGGTGCCGTCGGACAGGCCGACGCCATGCTCCTCGAACCAGCGGCCCGGATTGCCCACGCGCCCAGCCAACGCGCGGGCGTCGATCCAGGTCAGGTAGGTCACCTGTGGATGGGTGTGCGCCAGCCCCATGCGCTCCAGCGCGGCGGAGACCTTGTCGCGGTTCTCGCGCAGCTGCGCCAGCAGCGCCTGGCGCCAGTCCTCGGCGTCGCCGAGGGTGGCCTGCAGCGCGGTATAGCTGAAGCCGCAGGGCTCCGGCACCAGCCGCTGCATGGCCGCGCGAAAGCGCTGGCGCAGGGCGCTGTCCGGAATGATCGCCCAGGCGATGCCGAGCCCGGCCAGGTTGTAGGTCTTGCCCGGGCCGTGCAGGGTGATGCTGCGCTGGAGCAGCGCCGGCGAGCGCTCGGCCATGACCCGGGCAAACGGCAGGTGCGGCGTATGGCCGTCGAGGATCAGGTCGGCATGCACCTCGTCGGAACAGACGTAGAGGTCATGGCGTTCGCAGAAGGCCGCCAGCTGATCCAGTTCGGCGCGGCTGAACAGGCGGCCGATCGGGTTGTGCGGATGGCACAGCAGCAGCAGGCGCGCGGCCGGCTGGTCGGCGGCGCTGACGGCCTGCTCCAGGGCGGCGAAATCGATGGCGAATTCGGTGCCGGCGGCGTTGCTGGTCTGCAGCGGAATGTTCAGCGGGCTGCGTCCCTGCAGTTCCGCCGCGTGCAGGAACGGCGGATACACCGGGGAAAACGCGATCACCCGCTCGCCCGGCGCACAGCAGGCCTTCACCGCCAGGTTCAGGCCGAGCACCAGCCCGGGCAGCCAGACGATCCACTGCGGCTCTATGGTCCAGCCATAGCGCTGGCGGTAGTCCTCGGCCAGTTGCTGCGGCAGCTCGCGCGGGGCATTCATGTAGCCGTAGTTGCCGTGCGCCACGTGCGCGGCCAGCGCGCGCTGCACGGATGGCGGCGAGGCAAAGTCCATGTCGGCGACCCACAGCGGAATCACGTCGCGGCCGCGGTACTTTTCCCATTTGCTGGCGGACCAGGCGAGGCGGTCCGCGACGCTGCTGAAATCGAAGGCTTGGCTCACGGCAACTCCAGGATGCGCAGGTCGGGCTGCCTACCCTACCCAGTCGGACGCCACGGCGGAAGCCCGGCAATGCAGCACCCGGCCCCGGCCCGCAAGCCGTGCCGGGGCCAGGCACTTTTTTATTCTTGCGCGAACAATCGAACCGTTGATCTGTGTCTATCTGCGGATTCGAGCGGCTTGTTAAGGTCGCCGCGAATTTGCCTTGCCAATGGAGAGTAACGACATGACCTTATTGTGGACGCCCGACCTGGAACTGGGGATCGGAGTTATTGATAGCCAGCACCAGCGCATCGTCGAATATATCAATCAGGTCGATCACGCCAGGCAGACCGCCAGCGCGGCCGAACTCGCGGAAGTATTGGACGAGCTCGTAGACTACACGCTGTCGCATTTCGCCTTCGAGGAAACGCTGATGGAGGAGGCGGGCTATCCGTTCATCAAGGCGCACAAGAAGGTGCACCAGTTGTTTACCAAGCGCGTGGATGCCTTCCAGCAGCGGACCAAGGCGGGCGAGGATGTCACCGAAGAGCTGCTGCATGTGCTCAAGGCCTGGCTGGTCAACCATATCAAGCGCGATGACAAGGACTATTCGGCAATCGTCATCGACAACATGGAAGCCGCCACCGAGCGGGTCAAGGCCAAGAAGGGTGGCTTCCTCAGCCGCCTGTTCAATTAACACCAGCCCCGCCACAGGGTTCCCCGCGCGCAGGAGTCAATAATGAAAATAATCTGGGGCAAGCAGTACGAAATCGGCATCGGCGTCATCGACAACCAGCACCAGCGGATTGTCGAATACATCAACGAGCTTGACCGGATCAGCAGCCTTGCCGCACCCCGGGAAGCGGTGAAGGAGGTTTTCGACAACCTGATCGACTACACTTTCTCGCACTTCGCCTTTGAAGAAGCCCTGATGGAAGAGGCGGAATATCAGGATGTCGATGTCCACCGGCTCTCCCACGAAACCTTCACCCGGCAGATCACAACCATCCAGAAGCGCTTTGACGAAGGTGACGCGGTCATCGAACAGCTGTCCGAAGTGCTCCTGCACTGGCTGCTCGTGCACATCGCCAACGACGACGTGAGCTACTGCGCGATCGTCAAGAAGAACATCGTCGGCAAGGGCGCCGAAGCCCACAAGAGCTGGGTGAGCCAGGCCGTGCGGCGCTTCTTTGCCTGATGGCGGCGGCGCTGGTTATGCGCCGCGGGGCGCGAACATGATGATGGCCATGCCGAGCAGCGCCACCGCCGAGCCGACGCAGTCCCAGGCCGTGGGGCGGATGCCCTCCACCGACCACAGCCAGAGGATGGCCACGCAGACATACACCCCGCCATAGGCCGCATAGACGCGGCCGGCCGCTGCCGGGTGCAGCGACAACAGCCAGGCGAACAGCGCCAGGCTCAGCGCCGCCGGCACCAGCAGCCAGACGCTCTTGCCCTGCTTAAGCCACAAGTACGGCAGATAGCAGCCGAGGATCTCCGCGACGGCGGTGATGACAAACAAGCCGAGGGTTTTCAGTTCGGGCATGGCGGGGGCTCGGGGTTGGCTGGAGTGGCTAAAGACTGGATTGGCTTGCCCCGCCGGGGGGGCGGGCGCGTAAAGGCGCGGAGGGAAAAAATAAAGCACGCCGACCCATTAGTGGTCTTTATTTTCCGGCATGGCCGAAGAGTGATGACTGGTGATCAGCCATTGCTGGCCATCCCATTTGTAGGTGTAAGTAAAGCGCGCGTGCACCTGGGCCCCGGTCTTGGCGAAGGTGAAGGTATACAGGCCGACATCTACCGCCGTGTTGCAGTACAGCTGGATGGTGCGCGAATCGATCTTGCCCGACGGCTGATTTTCCAGAAAGTGGTGGAAGTAATCCTCTTTCTGCTCGGGCGTCATCCGCGGCATGTTGGAGACGGTCGGCAGCAGCACCGAATCGACCGCGTAGTTGGCCACCACCCGGGACGGATCGCCAGTGAGCAAGGACTGGTTCCAGCGCTCGAACAGCTCGGCAATTTCCGCCTGACTGGTGGCCTTGCAAGTGTCGGTAAGGTTGTCGCCATTGGCCGGCGGCTGGCTGACCGGCGCCGAAGTACTGCAGCCTGCCAGCAGTAGGCTGGCGGTCAGGCTCAAGGCCAGAATTGGTTGCATCGACGTACTCCCTTCGCGTGATGGTTGCATCAACCCGGTCGGCAGGACCGGCTGCCGCAGAATAGCCACTGCACCAGAAGTCTGCCGTTTTAGCCGGGTTGTTCGCTGTGCAAGTGCCGCATCAGCAGCGCATGCTGCAGGTCGAGGTCTTCCGGCAGGGGCAGGTAGAGCACATGGCCGTCGCCGGGGGCCACGGCGGTGGCTTCGCCGCTGCCCTTTTCCAGCGTATCCAGACTGAAGTGCACGTTGCCCTGCGGGGTCATCAGTTCCAGGCGGTCGCCGACGGCGAAACGGTTCTTCACCCGGACCTCGGCCAGTGCGCCGCGGCGTTCGCCGGTCAGCTCGCCGACGAACTGCTGACGGCCGGACACCGAGCTGCCATGCAGGTAGTTCTGGTACTCGTCGTGCACATGCCGGCGCAGGAAGCCTTCGGTGTAGCCACGGTGGGCGAGGGATTCGAGGTTGTCCATCAGGCTCAGGTCGAACGGGCGGCCGGCCACCGCATCGTCGATCGCCTTGCGGTAGACCTGGGCGGTGCGCGCGCAATAGAAGTGCGATTTGGTGCGGCCCTCGATCTTCAGCGAGTGCACACCCATCTGCACCAACCGCTCGACGTGCTGCACGGCGCGCAGGTCCTTGGAGTTCATGATGTAGGTGCCGTGCTGGTCCTCGTAGGCGGACATGTACTCGCCGGGGCGGGTGCCGTCTTCCAGCAGAAACACCTGATCGGTCGGCGCACCGACGCCGAGGGTCGGCTCCACCTGTTGCACCGGGATCGGTTCGTAGCTCTGAACCGGAGAAGCATGGACTATGTCGCCGACTTCATTCTCTTTGGCTTCGTGGGTCTTGTATTCCCAGCGGCAGGCGTTGGTGCAAGTGCCCTGATTGGGGTCGCGCTTGTTGATGTAGCCGGACAGCAGGCAACGGCCGGAATAGGCCATGCACAGCGCGCCGTGGACGAACACCTCCAGCTCCATGCCCGGCACTTTCTCGCGGATCTCGCCGATCTCTTCCAGCGACAGCTCGCGCGAGAGGATGGCGCGGGTCAGCCCCTGGCGGCGCCAGAACTCGACGCTGGCCCAGTTCACCGCATTGGCCTGTACCGACAGGTGAATATGCATCTGCGGAAAGTGCTCGCGCACGAGCATGATCAGCCCTGGATCGGACATGATCAGCGCATCCGGGCCCATTGCCACCACCGGTTCGAGGTCCTTGAGGAAGGTCCGCAGCTTGGCGTTGTGCGGGGCGATGTTGACCACCACGTAGAACTGCTTGCCCTGGGCATGCGCTTCATTGATGCCGAGTGCCAGGTTGGCGTGGTCGAACTCGTTGTTGCGCACCCGCAGGCTGTAGCGCGGCTGCCCGGCGTAGACCGCGTCGGCGCCATAGGCGAAGGCGTAACGCATGTTTTTCAGGGTGCCGGCGGGGGAGAGCAGCTCGGGTTTGAACAGGGCAGACATGGCAGGACTCGGATGGCGCACGAAAGATAGGGGATTTTACGGGAAATTGCCGACGGCTGGCAGGGCAAGGCTTGCTGGCGCGGATGCGTAGGGTGGAAAACGCCGCTCGCGGCTTTTCCACCGGGTGTGCGTTGGTGGATAACGCTGCGCGGTTATCCACCCTACGGACTGCATTTACGGCATATCCGCGTATCATCCGGGCAATAGCCAATCACCCGCAGGTAGCAGCAGTGTCCAGAGTCCAGAGCAACGGTATCGAGATCGAATACGAGGAATTTGGCGACCCGCAGGCCCCGGTCATTCTGCTGATCATGGGCCTGGGCATGCAGCTGGTGGCGTGGCCCAGGCCGTTCTGCGAGATGCTCGCCGCGGCCGGGTTCCGCGTGATCCGCTTCGACAACCGCGATGTCGGCCTGTCCAGCAAGATCGAGGGCCGGCGCACGCCGAGCATGTTGCGGCTGATCATGAGCATGTTGCTGGGGCGCAAGCTGCGCCGCCCACCCTACACGCTGGACGACATGGCCGCCGACACGGTCGGCCTGCTCGCGGCGCTGGGCATCGAGCGCGCGCACATCGTCGGCGCCTCGATGGGCGGCATGATCGCCCAGACCATCGCCGCGCGCTATCCGCTGCGGGTGCTCAGCCTGACCTCGATCATGTCCACCAGCGGCGACCGCGAGGAGTCGGCCATGGAACTGCGCAACCTGCGCAAGATCTTCCTGCGCCCGCGCCCGCCCAGTGATGCCACGCGTGACGAAGTGGTCGAATACATGGCGACCACCCACGCGCTGATCGGCAGCGCCGAGCACCTGCGCGAGGTCAGCCATCTGCGCGACATGCTCAACCAGAGCTTCGAGCGCGGCTACTACCCGGCCGGCTTCATGCGCCAGGTAGCGGCGATCGTGGCGCACGGCTCGCGGCGCGCGCTGCTCCGGCAGATCCGCACGCCGACCCTGGTGATCCATGGCAAGCGCGACATCCTGGTGCCGCCGCGCGGTGGCCTCGACACTGCCGCACATATCCTCGGCGCGCGCATGGAGCTGATCGACGACATGGGCCACGACCTGCCGCCGGGCCTGTGGGGCCAGCTCAGCACGCTGATCAGCCAGCACTGCCGGCAGGCCGCGGCGGCGCCCCAGGCACAGCTCGGCGACCTCTAGGTGCTGGCTGCCACAGCCGCACCGGCGCCACGGCCGGCCACGCTGCTCCTGCTGGCGTCGCTGTACTGCGCCCAGGGCCTGCCCGCCGGGCTGCTGGCGCACTCGCTGCCGGTGCTGCTGCGCCAGCATGGCGTCGACCTGGCACTGATCAGCCTGCTCAAGCTACTGGCGCTGCCATGGATGCTCAAGGTGCTCTGGGCGCCGTGGGTCGACCGTCTGGCCTCGCGGCGCCTGGGCCATCACCGCGGCTGGATCCTGCCCTTGCAGGGGCTGGTCATCCTGAGTATCAGCAGCCTGGCGCTGCTGGCCCCGGAGCAGCTGTTCAGCCGCCAGCTGTGGTTGCTGCTCGGCCTGTTGCTGCTGGTCAACCTGGCGGCCGCGACCCAGGACGTGGCGACCGACGGCCTCACGGTACGGCTGTTGTCCGAACGCTGGCGCGGGCTGGGCAACAGCCTGCAGGTGGGCGGCTACAAGATCGGCATGCTGGCCAGCGGCAGCGGCCTGCTGCTGGCCATCGATGCGCTGGGCTGGAACCTCAGCCTGGGGATTGTCGCGTTGCTGCTGCTGGTACTCAGCCTGCCGGTCTGGCGCTTCCGCGAAAACCAGCAGCTGCCGCGTCACGCCGAACTGGCCGAACGCGGCGGGGCGGGTCTGTTGCTGCGGCATTATCGCGGCCTGCTGGCGCAACCGGGCATGCGCGGCTGGCTGGTGGTGGTGCTGACCTTCAAGCTCGGTGACGCGCTGGGCTCGCCGATGATCAAGCCGCTGCTGGTCGACCAGGGCTGGAGCAATGCGGCGCTCGGCCAGCTGACCCTGATCAGCAGCCTGGTCGGCATTGCCGGCGCGCTGCTCGGTGGCTTGCTCTATGCGCGCCTCGGCGCCTGGCGCGCGCTGCTGCTGTTCGGCCTGCTGCAGGCCGGCGGGATTGCCGCGCTGGCGCTGCTGGCGAACGCGGGCGGCGATACCGCGCTGGTCTACCTGGTCTGCCTGTTCGAGCAGGCGGCCGACGGCATGTCCACGGTGGCGTTGTTCGCGGTGATGATGAGCCACTGCCGCAGCGAGCACGAGGGTGCGGACTTCACCCTGCAGGCCTGCGTGCAACTGCTGCTGGCCGGGCTGGTCGGTGCCGGCAGCGGGGTGCTGGCCAATCTGCTCGGCTATGCGCAACTGTTCCTGCTTGCCGGCGGGCTCGGCATGGCCGGACTGGTGGTGCTGGCGCGCTACTTCCGCCAGTATCCGCAGGACCTGGTGCGCGACAATGCGCAGGCCTGATCGCGGATCATTCACCGGTCGGAAAGCTTCCCCCGGCAGATGGCGAATGGCGCCGGATAGGTTATTGTGGCACTCCAACTGCCTTTAGATTAACGCGTTGCCGGCGACTGCCGATAAGAACAATTCGAGGACTCCCCACCCGTGATCAACCAATTCCAGACCCCGCCAGTGCCGCAAACCCGCGCGTCTGCATCGCGCATTCCGATACTTGGTGCTGCTGCACTGCTCTGCTGCGGCCTGGCGCAGGCCGCCGTGTCGCCGGAGCAGGCGGCGCAGCTGGGCACCACGCTGACGCCGATCGGTGGCGAAATGGCCGGCAATGCCGATGGCAGCATCCCGCCCTATACCGGCGGCCTGCCCAAGGATTTTGCCCCGCCCGGCTACACACCCGGCGACACCATGCTGCCCGACCCGTTCGCCGGGGAAAAACCGCTGTTGGTCATCACCGGCCAGAACCTGCAGGAGCACAAGGACAAGCTGACCGCGGTGACCCAGGAGTTGCTCCGGCGCTACCCGACCTACCGGGTGGACGTCTACCCGACCCACCGCACGCCATCCCTTGCCCCGCACATCATCGAGAACGCCCGGCTCAACGCCACTGGCGCACGCACCAGCGAAGGCGGCCTGGCACTGGAAAATGCCCTGCCCGGCGTGCCTTTCCCGATCCCGACCAGCGGCTACGAAGCCATGTGGAACCACTTGTTCGGTGTCCCCGGCTATCTGGACCTGGAGATCAATACCCGCTACGAGTCGTGGAACGTCGCCTCCGACGGCACCCCGGTGCTGGCCACCAGTGGCGAGGTCTGGGGCGGCTCACCGCTGGCCACCACGGCGAGAATCCATACCCCGGTCGGGCCCAAGGATGTCTACGGGCGGATCAAGGTGAAGTACAACGCGCCGGCGCGGCGGGCCGGCGAGGCGATCATGGCGCAGGACTCGGTCAACCCGCTGGTGCAGCCACGGCGGGCCTGGCAATACCTGCCGGGACAGCGGCGGGTCAAGCTGGCGCCGGACATCGCCTACGACACGCCCAATCCGGGTACCGCCGGCAGCAGCACCTATGACGATGCCGGCATTTTCAATGGCGCCATGGACCGCTTCGACTTCAAGCTGGTGGGCAAGAAGGAGATGTACATCCCCTACAACACCTACAAGCTGAACTACGAAAAGGAGCCGGCCAGGTTCGTCACGCCGAATCACCTCAATCCGGATTTCATGCGCTGGGAGCTGCACCGGGTGTGGGTGGTGCAGGCCACCCTGAAGCCCGGCAAGCGGCACATCTACAAGACGCGGATCTTCTACCTCGACGAGGATTCCTGGCGCGCAGTGGCCTCCGACCAGTACGACATGCGCGACGGCCTCTATCGCGGCTCGTTCGGCCACGGCTCGGTGAACTGGTACATGCAGTCGGGTGCCGGCAGCAGCGTGATCTACGACCTGGTTTCCGGGGTGTACAGCGCCTCGGGGATCTTCGGACCGTTCGGCGGGATCAAGTACATCAAGCCGCTGTCCAAGGCCCAGTGGTCGCCGGAGTCGCTGGCGGGTGCCGGGATTCGCTGAGCGGACACTTCCCCTGCAGCACGCACAACGGCGCCCGCGAGGCGCCGTTTTCGTCTGTGCCGCCGGCCGGGCCGGAATCCGTCGCGAGCGCCGCAGGCTATCTATACTGGCGGTAATCCCGGAGGAGGGCTCAGCATGTTCGAGACGATGGCGGCTACCCGACTCGAGTCGCTGCACCTCGCGCAGGATCCGCGCAGCGGCTTGCGCGCGATCATTGCCATCCACAACAGCCGCCTCGGCCCGGCGCTCGGTGGCTGCCGCTTCCTGGCTTACCCCAGCGAGCAGAGCGCCCTGCAGGACGCCATGCGCCTGGCCCAGAGCATGAGCTACAAGGCCGCGCTTGCCGGCTTGCCACACGGCGGCGGCAAGGCGGTGATCCTGCGTCCGGCACATGTGGATAACCGGGCGGCGCTGTTCGAAGCCTTCGGGCGGATGGTCGAGTCGCTCGGCGGGGCCTACATCACCGCCGTCGACAGCGGCACCAGCAGTGCCGACATGGATTGCGTGGCCCAGGGCACCCAGCACGTCACCAGCACCAGCAGTGCCGGCGATCCCTCGCCATACACCGCCATGGGCGTGTTCAGCGGGATCCGCGCCACGGCCCTGGCACGCCTCGGCAGTGATGACCTGGAGGGCGTGCGCATCGCCGTGCAGGGGCTCGGCCAGGTCGGTTTTGCCCTCGCCGAGCAGCTGGCAGCGGCTGGCGCCGAGTTGCTGGTGAGTGACTACGACCAGGGCCGGGTGCAGCTGGCGGTGGAACAGCTCGGCGCCACGGCGGTGCCCAGCGCGCAGCTGATCGAGACCCCCTGCGAGATCTTCGCGCCGTGCGGGCTGGGCGGGGTGCTCAATCCGGACACGGTCGGGCGCCTGCACTGTACGGTGGTCGCCGGCGCGGCGAACAACCAGCTGTCGAGTCCGCAGATGGCCGACGAGCTGGAGGCGCGCGGGATCCTCTATGCCCCCGACTACGTGATCAATGCCGGCGGGCTGATTTATGTCTCGCTCAAGCACGGCGGCCAGCCGCTGCCGGCGATCACCGCGCACCTGGCGCGGATCGCGCTGCGCCTGACCGACATCTACGCCCACGCCCAGGCCGAGAAGCGCTCGCCGGCACGGGTTGCCGACAGCCAGGCCGAGCACCTGCTCTACGGCAACTGAGCGCGCCTGCCGGCCAGGCGACCCTGGCCCGCCGTTACCCGCGGCGGGCTGCTCCGGCACCGCCAGACGGGGTGTCGGGCATGGCTGTCCGAGGAGGTCTGTGATGCCTGCTTCGCTGAACATTCCCTACACCCGCCTGCTCGGCCCCGACGGCCAGCCCTGCGCCGAACTGCCGGCCTGGACCGCGGACAGCGCGCTGCTGGTGCGCCTCTACCGGCAGATGGTCCTGACCCGCCTGTTCGACCTCAAGGCCGTGGCCCTGCAGCGTACCGGGCGCATCGGCACCTACGCGCCGACCCTCGGCCAGGAGGCGATCGGCGTGGCCATCGGCCACCTGCTGCGCGCCGAGGACGTGCTGGTGCCGTATTACCGCGACACCGCCGTGCAGCTGCTGCGCGGCGTGCGCATGGACGAGATCCTGCTCTACTGGGGCGGCGACGAGCGCGGCAGCGCCTACGCCGATCCGGCGGCGCGCGAGGACTTCCCGCTCTGCGTGCCGATCGCCACCCAGGCCCTGCATGCCTGCGGGGTGGCCAGCGCGTTCAAGATCCGCGGCCAGCAGCGGGTCGCGCTGACCACCTGCGGCGATGGCGCCACCAGCAAGGGCGACTTCCTCGAGGCGCTGAACGTCGCCGGCGCCTGGCAGCTGCCGCTGGTGTTCGTGGTCAACAACAACCAGTACGCCATCTCGGTGCCGCGGCGCCTGCAGTGCGGCGCGCCGACCCTGGCGCAGAAGGCGCTGGGCGCCGGTTTCCCCGGCGAGCAGGTGGATGGCAACGACATCCTCGCCGTCTGCGAGCGCCTGCGCCATGCGCTGCAGCGCGCCCGCGAGGGCAAGGGGCCGCTGCTGCTGGAGTGCCTGAGCTATCGCCTCGGCGACCACACCACCGCTGACGATGCCAGCCGCTACCGCAGCGCGGCGGAAGTGAAGCAGGCCTGGGAGCAGGAGCCGATCAAGCGCCTGCAGACCTTCCTCGCCAGTCGCGGGCTGTGGGACGAGGGCCGCGAGCAGGCGCTGGTCGGCGAATGCCAGGCGCAACTGGAAGAGGCCGTGGCCCGCTTCGAGGCGACACCGCCGCAGGGCCCGGAATCGCTGCTCGAACACGTTTACGCACAGTGGCCGGCGGCGCTGGCCGAACAGCGCGAGCAGCTGCTCGAGCGCGCCGCACGGCGGGCCACGGAGGTGCGCCATGGCTGAGCAGAAATACGCCCTGCTGGAGGCGGTCAACCTGGCGCTGCACCGGGCCATGCAGGAGGACGCCAACGTGGTAGTGCTCGGCGAGGATGTCGGCGTGAATGGCGGGGTGTTCCGTGCCACCGCCGGGCTGCGCGAGGCCTTCGGCTTCAAGCGGGTGATCGACACCCCGCTGGCGGAAACCATGATCGCCGGGCTGGCGGTGGGCATGGCCGCGCAGGGCCTCAAGCCGGTGCTGGAAATCCAGTTCCTCGGCTTCATCTACGCCGCCATGGAGCAGCTGGTGTCGCATGCCAGCCGCCTGCGCAATCGCAGCCGCGGGCGCCTCAGTTGCCCGCTGGTGCTGCGCAGCCCGATGGGTGCCGGGATTCGCGCGCCGGAGCACCACAGCGAAAGCACCGAGGCGCTGTTTGCGCATATTCCCGGGCTGCGCGTGGTCATCCCGTCGTCGCCGGCGCGCGCCTATGGCCTGCTGCTGGCGGCGATCGACGATCCCGATCCGGTGCTGTTCCTCGAACCGACCCGGCTGTACCGGATGAACCCGCAACCGCTGGCCGATGACGGTCGCCGACTGCCGCTGGACAGCTGCTTCACCCTGCGCGAGGGCAGCGACCTGACCCTGGTCAGCTGGGGCGCGAGCATCCACGAAAGCCTGCAGGCGGTGGCGCGGCTGGCCGAGCAGGGCGTGTCAGTGGAGCTGATCGACGTCGCCAGCATCAAGCCGCTGGACCTGGCGACGCTGGAGGCTTCGGTGCGCAAGACCGGGCGCTGCGTGATCGTGCATGAGGCGCCGCGTACTGGCGGGGTCGGCGCGGAAATCGCCGCCAGTCTCTACGAACGCGTGCTGCTTGATCTGCAGGCGCCGATCCAGCGGGTCGCCGCGCCGGACATCCCGCCGCCGCTGTACCGCCTGGAGCAGCTGTACATTCCCAGCGTCGAGGACATCCTCGCGGCCTGCGAGGCGACGCTGAATTACGCCTGAGCGACCCGGACCTGTAGGAGCCAGCTTGCTGGCGATCCGCTGCCTGGATACCGCGATCGCCAGCAAGCTGGCTCCTACACAAGCAGGCGGAGCCTGAGGCTCTGCCCGGCGAATGAACATGGAGAACAACAATGAAATATTTCAAACTGCCCGACCTCGGCGAGGGCCTGCAGGAAGCCGAGATCGTCGAGTGGCACGTCCAGGCCGGCGACACGGTCAAGGCCGACCAGTTGCTGGTCGCGGTGGAGACCGCCAAGGCCATCGTCGAGATCCCGGCACCCTATGCCGGGGTGGTGGCCAAGTGCTTCGGCGTTGCCGGCGACATCCTGCATGTCGGCGAACCGCTGCTGGCCTACGAGGGCGAGGACGATGCTGGCACCGTGGTCGGGCGCCTGGAAGGCGGCGACGGCAGCCAGGCCGACAGCTTCTGCGTCGGCGCCGCGCCGTCGACCCGCGAGCACCTGGCGCCGCGCGCCACCCCGGCGGTGCGCCTGCTGGCGCGCCAGCTCGGCGTCGAACTGGGCAGCCTGAGCGGCAGCGGCGCCGCCGGCCTGGTCACCCGCGCCGATGTCGAGGCGGCGGCGCAGACCAGCCGCGACAAGTTCGGTGGCGAGAAACTGCGCGGGGTGCGCCGCAGCATGGCGCTGAACATGGCGCGCGCGCATGCCGAGGTGGTGCCGGTGATGATCGTCGGCGACGCCGACCTGCACCGCTGGCCGGCGCCGCGCGACCCGCTGGTGCGCATCGCCCAGGCGATTGCCGTCGCCTGCCGCGCCGAGCCGCTGCTCAACAGCTGGTTCGACGGGCGCAGCCTGACCCTGCGCCGGCATGCGCAGCTGGACCTGGGCATCGCCGTGGATACCCCGGACGGGCTGTTTGTGCCGGTGCTGCGCAATGTCGGCGCGCGCTCGGCGGAAGACCTGCGCCAGGGCGTCGAACGCCTGCGCGCCGACGTGCGCGCGCGCTCGATCCCGCCGCAGGAGATGATGGGCGCGACCCTGACCCTGTCCAACTTCGGCAGCCTGTTCGGCCGCTACGCCAACCCGGTCGTGGTGCCGCCGCAGGTGGCGATCCTCGGCGCCGGCGGCATCCGCGACGAGGTGGTCGCCTGGGACGGCAAGCCGGCGGTGCACCCGATCCTGCCGCTGTCGCTGACCTTCGACCACCGGGTGGCCACCGGCGGCGAGGCGGCGCGCTTCCTCAAGGCGCTGGTCGACGCGCTGGAGCAGCCCGAGGCCTGACTGGCAGGGCCTCTGATTGCTGCACGGTTAGCGGTTGCCGGGCGTCCGGCTGTTGTAGGAGCGCCGCCAGCTTTGGCTCTGCTCTGGCAGCATTGCGCCGGCCTTATCGCGGCGAGGGCGCCGCTCCTACAGGGTCCGTGGTTGCTGCACGGTTGGCGGTTGCCGGGCGGCGCGAGCTTTGGCCGCGGGCCTGCAGTCGCCGGCATCAGCCCAGGTAGACCTGGATATCCACCGCGTCGATCTGCTCCGGCTGCAGGTAGCGCTCGGCGTACTCGCGGTACACTCCGCTGCGCAGGAACAGCTCGAACAGCTCGGGATCGATGTGCTGGTCCTGCTTCATCGCGCCCATGATCCGGATCGCCTCGGAGAGCAGCTTGCCCTGCTTGTACGGCCGGTCGATCGCGGTCAGCGCCTCGAAGATGTCGGCAATCGCCATCATCCGTGCCGGCACGCTCATCTGCGCGCGGGTCAGGCGTTTCGGGTAGCCGCTGCCGTCCATCTTCTCGTGGTGGCCGCCGGCGATTTCCGGGACGTGCTGCAGGTGCCGCGGGAACGGCAGTTTCTCCAGCATGATGATGGTCTGGATGATGTGCTCGTTGATCTTGAAGCGTTCCTCCTCCGACAGGGTGCCGCGGCGCACACACAGGTTGTAGAGCTCGCCGCGGTTGTACAGGTACTCCGGCACGCTAACCTTGAAACCCCACGGGTTGTCCGCCGCCAGGCGCTCGCGCTCGCGGCGCAGGAACAGGTGCTCGGGCTTGTCGGCCAGCAGCGCCTCGCTGACCGGCAAGGCCGGCTCGGGGTTGCGCTGCTTGCGCTGGCGCTCCTCGTAGGAAATCCCCAGGCGGTCGGACAGGGTGCGTGTCCAGCTGCGCCGGGCCAGCGCCTGCAGGCGCTCGAGCTGCTCCGTGGTCATCGACTCGCCGCCCTCGTTGCACTGCGCGACAAAGGCGAAATCGTCATCCAGCTGGCGCAGCTGTGCCGCCAGCCCGGCCTGCAGCGCGGCGGCATCGCCGCCGGCGGCCAGTGCCTTGAGGCAGGCGATCTCGGCATCACGCTTGAGCACCTCGAAGCGCATGCGCACCTCGTGGATGCGGTCGTACAGGGTTTCCAGCTTGGTCGCCTTGTCGACCACGTATTCCGGGGTGGTGACCTTGCCGCAGTCGTGCAGCCAGGCGGCGATGTGCAGCTCTTCCCACTGGTCGTCAGTCAGCTCGAATTCGGCAAACGGGCCTTGCCGTTCGGCGCAAGCGGCGCGCGCCAGCATTTTGGTCAGCTCCGGCACGCGCTGGCAGTGGCCGCCGGTGTACGGGCTCTTGGAGTCGATGGCGCCGGCAATCAGCTCGATGAACGACTCGAGGAGGACCTTCTGTTCCTCGATCAGGCGCTGGGTGTTGAGGGCAATCGCGGCGGTGGTGGACAGCGCGCGGACAAACGCCATCAGTTCCTTGCTCAGGCTATGCCGCTGCTCGTCGACCAGCAGGGCCAGGGCGCCGAGCAGGATGCCATCACGGTTGCGCAGCGGCAGCACCCACAGGGTCAGGCTGTGCGCGATCTCGCGCAGCGCCGGGAAGAAGGTCTGCAGCTCTTCGACGGACAGCGGGCGTGGCGGCAGCTGTTCGTCGAGGCCCTGCAGCAGCGGATGGCCCAGGTCCTCGCCGGTGACCAGCACCTGCAGGCCGTGGCCGTCGAGCAGGCTGCCGCGCTGGCGCACCCGCGCCAGTTCGAGGTGGCTGGCATCGGCGTCGGCCAGGTAGATCAGGCTGGCATCGGCGCCGGTCACTGCCTGCATCTCGCGCAGCAGGCGCGCGAGCAGGCTGTTGAAGTTGGTTTCGCTGGCCAGCGCGGTGGACAGCTGCAGGAAGCGCTTGATGGTGCCTTTCATGTTGCCCATGGCCTCGGCCAGGTCGACCACCTCGGCAATCTGCGATTCGACCTCGAGCGCTTCCTCGAAGTCGAAGCGCTGGATCTTGCCGGCTTCGCGGGTCAGCCCGGCCAGCGGCCGCGAGGCCAGCCGCGACAGGCCGACGGCGGCGAGAATGCCGAGCAGCAGCAGGCCGCTGACGATGTAGAGGCCGCGTTGCAGGCTGGCCAGGACTCCGGCGAGTAATTCCGCATGCGGACTGGCAATCCACAGGGTCAGCCGGCTGCCGCCAAACTCCGGCAGGCTGATCGGCCCGCCTTCCCAGGCATTGCCCTGCGGATCCTCGAAGCTGTTGAAGGTGCCGCCACTGGCGGGGGTTTCGCGCATCAGCGTTTCCAGCATCGGCAGATCGAAATCACCGATCTGCGGCAGCCGGCCCTGGCCATCGGCGGTCGCGAGCATGGTCGCCGGGCCGAGGTGGGAGCTGAGGACCTGGCCCTCTTCGTTGAGCAGGACGATGCGTGTGCCGGGGGTGACCTTGCTGGCCATCAGCACCTGGTTGAGCGAGCGCAGGGTGATGTCCAGCCCGGCCACCCCGGCGCCAGTGCTGGCGGCTTTGGCAAAGGTCAGGCCGGCTTCCCGGGTGCTGGCAAACAGGTACGGTCGGGTCACCTGCAGGCTGCTGCTGTTGCGCGCCTGCATGTACCAGTCGCGCTGGCGCGGGTCGAACTGGTAGTCAGGCTTGCCGCGGCGCTCGATCAGGCTCAGGTCCGCGCGGAAAAACAGGTGCTCGCCGAGCATGCCGCCGTCCTTGCGCTGGATGCTCTGGACGATCCACGCCGTGTCCGCCGGCGGCTGGAACAGCGTCTGCAACTGCGGGTTGTCGCGCCAGCGACGCAGCATGAAGAAGTCGCCGCTGGCGTAGCCGAAATACATCGAGTTGGCGTTGGGTTGCGCGTCCAGTGCCGTCGCCAGCCACGCCAGGCTGTCCAGCCGCTGCTCCAGGGAGGTCGCCTGCGCCAGTGGCTGGCGGGCCAGCAGGGCGGTGCTCATGGCTGCCGGGCGGTAGAGGTTCTGCAGTTCGCCGATCGCCTGCTGGCCGATCAGTGCATAGCGCTGGCCGACTTCGGTGGTAATCAGCCGGCGCGTCTCGATGTACTGGAAGCTGCCGGTAATCGCGGCATAGGCGAGCAGCAGGCCGATGAACAGGTAGGAGATGTGCACGGCGAAAGGAATGCGGCGGGAAGGCACGGGCGTGCTCCTGGATGCTCACGGTTCCCTTCACTATAGATTCGCCGGGCCGGATTGGGCGCCGCTGGCTGCGCGCTCAACCGGCGCGCGGTTCAGGCGCTTTTCCAGCCCTTGAGCAGGCGGCCGACCTGATAGCCGCGCCAGCCGAGCATGCGCGTGGCGGTCATCACGCCGCCCATCAGGGCGCCGCCAACACCGGCGGTGAGCATGTCGGCACCGGTCAGGTAGAGGCCCTTGATCGGCGTTTCGCTATGAATCCAGTGCTGGTCGAAGCGTTCCACGGTGTGATTGAGGCCATAGATTTCGCCCTGCTCGTTCCACTGGAACCATTCGGTCGACAGCGGCGTGCCGAGTTCACAGAAGTCCAGCGCGTCGCGCAGCTGCGGGTAAAAGCGGTAGAGGGTTTCCAGCAACTCGGCAGTCAGTTTGGCCTTGAGCGCGTCGTACTCGGCGCCGCGCTTGCCCCAGGTGCTGCCTTTCCATTGGGCGAACAGGCTGGGCAGGGTCGGCGCGACGATTTCCACCGTGGCCTTGTGCGGGTAGCGGCTATCCCAGGACGGGTCCTTGGCCGACGGGAAGGAGATGTAGATCATCGGCATCTGCTCGGTCGCGCCGGTTTCGAAGCGGATGGTATTGGCGTCATGGTCGGCGCCCGGGTAGACCCAGTAGTTGGTTTTGGGCAGGCCCAGTTCGGCGGCGCTGCCCTTGAAGCCGGCATACAGGCACAGGCTGGCGGCGGACAGCTCGACCTGCTGCAGCGGTGCCAGCAAGCCCCTGGCTTCGGCAATTTCGCGTGGCAGCAGGCGCGTGTAAGTAGGAACCAGCCCGGCACCACTGACGATCTGCGGCGCGCGCAGCTCGACATCGTCCTTGTGCAAACGTACGCCGACGGCGCGGCCGTTCTCGATGATGATTTCCCTGACCCCGGCGTAGGTGAACACGTTGCCGCCAGCGGCTTCGATCACCGGGATGATGGTCGCCGCCATCTGTGCTGCGCCACCCACCGGGTAGCTGCCGCCGGCCAGATAATGCTTGGCGACCATGGCATGCATGACGAACGCCGACTGCGCCGGCGGCAGGCCGTAGTCACCCCACTGGCCGGTGAGCACGCCGATCAGCTGTTCATTCTGTGTCAGGCCTTCGAGTACTTCACGGGTGGTCTGGAAAAAGTAGTCCGGCAACAGGCGTCGGCGCAGCTTGCTGTAGAGCACGCCCAGCCGCCGTGGCAGGGCCTGGCCGACGAAGAACTTGGGTACCTTGGCGCTGACCTCGCCGAGCAGTTCGATATAGCGGTCGATGGCCACGGCTTCTTCGGGGAACTGGTGCTTGAGCGCGGCCTTGAGCTGGTCGCGACCCGCCACATAGTCGAAGGTCAGATCGCCGAGGATGATGCGGTCAAAGTGATCATCCATCGGCTCCCACTTGAGCTGGTTGTCGGAGATCACGTCGAACACCCGGCGCAGCACGGTCCAGGGTTTGTGCACCTCGCCGATGTAGTGCACGCCGACATCCCACTCGTAGCCACTGTTCTCGTAGGCATGGGTGTAGCCGCCTGCGGTGTAGTGCTGCTCCAGCACGCACACGCGTTTGCCCAGCCGCGCCAGCAGGGCGGCAGTGGTCAGGCCGCCGATGCCGGAGCCGATGATGATGGCGTCGTAGTCGTTGCGGGCCAGGCGGGGACGGAAGCGGGTGCCGGTTCTTTTCACGGGATACTCCAGGGCGAACTGTATATGCAATATTTTGCATATTGCCTGCCTGCTCAGGCTAATGCAACTAGTTGCATAGTGCGTATACTGCCGCGGTCTTCCTGCACGGCGCTTATCCATGTCCCTCAAGCACGCAATCCTGATCCTGCTGGAAAGCCAGCCCGGCAGCGGCTACGACCTGGCCAAGCGCTTCAAGGAGGGCCTCGGCTACTTCTGGAACGCCAAGCACCAGCAGATCTACCAGGAGCTGAAGAAGCTCAGCGCGGCGGGCTGGCTGGACTGCGAGGCGCAGGCGCAGGACAGTCGGCCGGACAAGAAGGTCTACCGCCTGACCGCGGCCGGGCATGCCGAGCTGCTGCGCTGGCTGGACGCGCCGGTGCAGCCGAACCGGATCAACGATGCCCTGCTGGTCAAGCTGTTCGGTGGCGCGCACACCAGCACGGCCAACCTGCGTGCGGAAATGGACCGGCACCTGGCGGTGCACCGCAAGACCCTCGACAGCCTGCTGGCCATCGAGCAGGCCTACCTGGCCCTGCCTGACGCGCAGCGCGCCGCCTGGCGCCTGCCCTACCTGACCCTGCGCCGAGGCATTCTCGGCGAGCAGGCCTGGCTGGCCTGGGCCGCCGAAGCGCAGCAGGTGCTGGCCGAGTAGCTCGTGCAGGCTTATTCGCCTCCAGCGGCTTGGCCTAACGGCGAATGAGCCTGCGTGCTGATCCGGTCTGTGGCGGATTCACCCCATCGAATTGAGCACCGGCGGAGCGCTGTTTCACTACAGTGTTGGCAAAGTTTCGGGAGAATGCGCGTGGACGTTGATCTGATCATCCGCAATGGCCGTCTGTTTGACGGCAGCCAGGCTCCTTCACGCACGGCCGATCTGCTGATCGATCAGGGCCGGGTGCTGAAGATCGAGGCGCAGAGCAGCGCGCGCGGCCGTCGCGAAATCGACGCCAGCGGCCAGTGGGTAATGCCCGGCGCCATCGATATCCACACCCACTACGATGCCGAGGTGGAAGTCGCCCCCGGCCTGCTGGAATCCCTGCAGCACGGCGTGACCAGCCTGATCTTCGGCAACTGTTCGTTGTCGCTGGCGCTGGGTAATGCCGAGGACATGATCGACCTGTTCGCGCGGGTGGAAAATCTGCCGCGCGAGACGCTGGCCAAGTGGTTGGATGGCAAGGTCGACTGGAAAACGCCGGGGCAGTACTACGAGCATCTGGAGACGCTGCCGCTGGGGCCGAATATCGCCAGCCTGATGGGCCACTCCAACCTGCGCCTGGCGGTGCTCGGCAAGGCCCGCAGCCTGAAGCCGACGCGCCTGGACTGGGGCGAGAAGAATGCCCTGCGCAGCCTGACCCATGAAGCCATGGAGGCCGGGTTCCTCGGCCTGAGCATCGACATGCTGCAGTGGCACCGCTGGAAAGGCTTCAAGTACAACGGTGCCTCGGCGCCGTCGCACTACGCGCGGATGAGCGAGTTCCGCCTGCTCGCCGATGTGCTGCGCCAGCACGACCGCGTGCTGCAAGCCACGCCGGATGCGGGGCGGCGGTATCTGGTACCCATGCTCGCGTTGCTCAGCCATGGCATCGGCCGGGCGCCACTGCGCATGAGCATGCTCACCAGCCTGGACTTCACCAACAACCGCCGCCTCGGGCCGATGACGCGCCGGCTGGCCAGCGTGATCAACGACGGGCTGAACGGGAATCTGCGCTTCCAGTCACTGGCGGTGCCCTTCGAGCTGTGGAGCGACGGCTGCAACACCCCGGTGTTCGAGGAGATGCAGGCCAGCGCCTGCCTGATGAATGCCGACAGCGCCGCCCAGCGCCAGCTGCTGTATCGCGACAGCGACTGGCGCAAGCAACTGCGCGGCGAATGGCTGAGCCGCTTCGGTGCGAGCTTTCACAAGGATCTGGCGCAGATGCGGATCGTCGGCTGCCCGGATGCCTCGCTGGTCGGCCACAGCTTTGCCGACATCGCCCTGCGCCGCGGGCAGGCGGCGGTCGATACCTTCCTCGACCTGATCAGCGAGTTCGACGAAAACATCCGCTGGCACTCGGTGATCGCCAACGACCGCCCGGCCGAAATGCGCCGTTACCTGCAGCACCCGTATATCCAGCTCGGTTTCTCCGACGCCGGCGCGCACAACCGCAATCTGGCGTTCCAGAATTCGCACCTGTGGTTCCTGCGTGACTGCCTGCTCAACAGCGATGCACTGCCGCTGGAAAAAGCCGTGTGGCGCATCACCGGCGAACTGGCCGACTGGTTCGGGCTGGATGCCGGCTATCTGCGCGAAGGCCGGGTGGCCGATGTGCTGGTGCTCAACCCGGAAGCACTGAAAACCGATCTGGGCGGCCCGCAGGAAACCACCGACCCGCGCTTTGACGGCGCCATGCGCATGGTCACCCGCTCCGGGCGCACTGTGCAGCAGGTCATCGTTGGCGGTCAGGTGCTGCTCGACCAGGGCCGGCCGCACGCCGAATTCGAGCAGCGCCGCTTCGGCCGCCTGCTGCGCAGCACCCACAAAAAACCGTAGGCTGGACATCTCGCGCAGCGAATGTCCACCAAGCCTGCCGGTGGAAAAGGCCATGCCGTTTTCCACCCTACGAATATTCGCGATAACAAGGAGGGCGGAGTGATAGACACCTTGCAGCACTGGAAGAACAGCGGGCGCTTTCTCGACTGGCAGGGGCAGCAGCTGTTTATCGTCGACAGCGCCGATCACGACCAGACAGCCAGCGAGAAGCCGGTCTTGCTGCTGGTCCACGGCTACCCGACGTCGACCTGGGATTTCAGCCACCTGTGGCCGCAACTGTCTGCCCGCTTCCGTGTCATCGGCGCCGACCTGCTCGGCCTCGGCTTCAGCAGCAAACCGCGGCCGCACCATTACTGCATGGCCGAACAGGCCGACCTGATGGAATTCGTCCTGCAGCAAGCCGGCGTGCAGCAATGCCACGTGCTGGCTCACGATTACGGTGACACCGTCACGCAGGAACTGTTGGCCCGTGATCTCGAGCGGGCGCAGTCACGCTACCAGTCGGTGATCCTGCTCAACGGCGGGCTGTTCCCGGAAACCCACCACGCGCGGACCATGCAAAAACTCATGGCCAGCCCGCTCGGTCCGTTGCTGGCGTACCTGACCAGCCGCAGGAAGCTGCTCGGTACCTTCAGTTCGGTATTCGGCCGCGCCACGCAGCCGGATGCAGCCACGCTGGAAGCGGTCTGGCAACTGGTCAACACCAACCACGGGCTGCACGCGTTACCGCCGCTGCTCGGCTACATGGCCGAGCGCCGCCAGCACCGCGAGCGCTGGGTTAACGCATTGCGCCAGGCGCGCATGCCGCTGGCACTGGTCAACGGCAGCGCCGACCCGGTGTCCGGCGCGCACATGGTCGCGCGTTTTCGCGAAGTGGTCGGCACGCAACATTTCATCCGCGAACTGCCGGGCATCGGCCATTACCCGCAGCTGGAGGCACCGCAGGCGGTGCTCGAGGCTTGTGTCGAATTCTGGCGAGGCATTGGGCTGGCGGCGTAACCCAGCGCGGGTAACAGGCATGAGCGTCCGCCGCCGGGTATCGCCATGCGCCACCCATCCTGCGAGCTACGGGTGTTGCCCAGGCCGGCCAGGCACCACTGGCGGCCTCATTCGGCGGGGATTTCGGCCTCCACCAGCTGCGCCAGCAGCACCAGCGAGTCCTGCCAGCCGAGGTAACACATCTCGACCGGTATCACGGCTGGAATGCCCTCCTGCACGATGTTCAGCTCCGTGCCGCAGGATACTGCCTTGAGTTCGATGGTCGTCTGCATCACGCCCGCCAGGTTCGGGTCATCGAACGTCTCCCGGTAGCGCAGCCGCGCGCCCGCCACCAGCTCCAGATACTCGCCGCCGAAGGCGTGAACCTGGCCGTTGCCGAAGTGGGTGAAGGACATCCTGAAGGTGCCGCCAACCCGCGCATCGAGCTGCTGCACGCTGGCGGTGAAGCCGTGCGGCGGCAGCCACTTGGCCAGCGCCTCGGGATTGAGGAAAGCGCGATAGACGCGCTCGGCCGGTGCCCGCAGGACACGGTGAAAACGTACGGTTCCGCTGCTCATCGGGGGTACTCCGTTATGACTTGCCAGGGGCGGCGCCGGGGTACTGCGGCAGGTCGTCGCCGATCCGCTCCCAGGCTGCCTTCGATGCGACATGGATGTGGTAGGCATTGGCGCATTCGAACGCCGTCTCGACCGTGCCCAGGCGCAACCGGCGCACCCCCGGCAGTTCGTCGCGGGCGCTGTAGATCGGACTGCCGCAGTTCGAACAGAACACCCGCGCCTTGTGCGGCACGGCGCGGTACTCGCGCAGCAGCTCCTGGCCGCGGACCATGCGCAGTCGCGCGCTGTCCACCGGGCTCACCGCCACATAGGCCGAGCCTTGCGCCTTGCGGCACTGGGAACAGTGGCAGAGCGAGATTTCCTCGATGCAGCCGTCGTACTCATAACGCACGCCACCACACAGGCAGCTACCAGTGATCATCTGCGCCACTCCCGGGAGAACTACAGCGTGCAGCTTAGCCGAGTCCGCGCTACGGGCGCTCGAGGCCGCGCAGACGCAGGCGTAACTGCGGCCACAGCAGGTTCAGCGCCAGGCCGCCGAGCACCAGTGCGGCGGCGCCGAGTTTCCAGGCCGGCAGGCGCTCATCCAGCCACAGCGCCGCGCTGCCCATGCCGAACAGCGGCACCAGCAGGGCCATGGGGGTGATGGTCGCCGCCGGGTGGCGGGCCAGCAACCAGGCCCAGGCGGCATAGCCGAACAGCGAGTTGCCCCAGGCCTGCCAGCCCACGGCCAGCCAGGTATGCGCATCAGCGGCGCGCAGGCCGCTGCTGATGGCGTCCCAGCCTTCCAGTTGCAGTGACAACAGCGCCAGCACCGGTACGGCAAACAGGCTGGACCAGACCACGTAGGCCAGCAGGTTGGTGCGCCCCGCCTGGCGCGCCACCAGATTGCCACAGGCCCAGGACATGGCCGCCAGCAGCACCAGCGCCAGCCCCAGCAACGTGGTACTGCCATCGGTATGGCGGATGATGATGGCGATTCCGCCACAGGCCAGCAGCAGTGCCAGCCACTGGATACGCTGCAGCCGTTCGCCGGAGAAATACATGGCCAGGCCGATGGTGAAGAACACCTGCACCTGAATCACCAGCGAGGCCAGCCCTGGCGAGATATGGCCATTCATCGCGACATACAGCACACCGAACTGGCCCACGCCGATCAGCAGTCCGTAGGCCGCCAGATTGCCCCAGGAAACCGCCGGTCTGGGCAGCAGGAACACCGCCGGCACGGCCGCCAGGCTGAAGCGCAGGGTGGCGAACAGCAGTGGCGGCAGCTGGCCGAGGGCCAGCTTGATCACCACGAAGTTGCTGCCCCACACCGCGACCACGGCCAGGGCCAGGAGCAGGTGACGGAACGGCAGGCTGGAGTTCATGGTGGATTCCGCGCGCCGCTGGGGCAGCCGTTGCAGGGGGGAGGTCATGCTACGCGCGGGCGGACTGAAGCGGCAAGCGAGGCTGCCGGTTTGACGCTGGGGCCGTGCTTTGCGGCGGTCCTCCAGCCGGTCAAAGCCGGCTTGCAGGGTGGACAACCGCATTCTTCTCCAGCATCTTTGCCCGGTCCGGCCAAGGGCTGACTTGGCCAATCCTGATACCGCCATCCTGCGCGGCTCATCCTGGCAATGGGCAGGCCGGGTCTTGCATCGCTGCTCCAAGGAGAACGCATGATTCAAAGGGAAATAGTGATTCTGGGGCAGCGCCGAACCGTAGCTGGCGACCGGGACTATCTCGGGCAAATGGGCGATGAGTTCGAAGCGGACACCACGGCGCTTCTGGCGGCGCTGTGCAACCCGGACGCTACGGCCGTCGACATTGGGGCCAACATCGGACTGACCACCCTCGCATTGTCTGCTATCTGCAGTGAGGGCAGCGTCCTGGCAATTGAGCCGGTGCCGGTCACATTCACGCTGCTGGACAGCAATCTCGCGACCGCCGGCGTGCAGAATGTCTCGACCTTCAATGTTGCGCTCGGGGCCGCGGAGGGCTCGGTCTCCATGTATGTCGATGCCAGCAACCTGGCAACTTCATTCGTGGTGGGTATTGATGCCGGCGCGGGCCATGAAATACCGATGACCTCGCTCGACTCCCTGGTCTCGCGACAACAGCTGCAGCGGCTTGACTTCATCAAGATCGATGTCGAAGGCTGCGAGCTTGAAGTGCTCAAGGGGGCCCAGGAAACACTTGCACGCTTCCAACCCATCGTCATGCTGGAGATGAATCACTGGTGCCTGAACGTCTTCCGCCGAGTGTCGCTGCCCGAGTTCAGAGACCGGTTGCTGGAGCTGTTCCCCTGCGTCTATGCGGTTGATCACCAAGGATTCCTGGACTTTTCCGAGCCGCTCAACGCCGGTTCCGTGTATCACGCCCATGTTTTCGAGAATCGCTACATGAATCTGGTGGCTGGCTTCGATCGGAAGAGCCTGCTGGCCCGGCTCGGTCGCCTGCCAATGGCCGCCCCCTCCGCTGCCGGGCCGTGCGCGGATGCTGGCCGCGACAGCGCCGAACAGCAACTGCAGGCGGTGCTCGATTCGACCAGTTGGAAACTGACGGCACCATTGCGCCGTCTCTGCCATTGGGCGAAAACCTCAAGAAAGGGGTAGGTATCCCGGAGGCCTGCATGCTTTGCAGTGGTATCCGTCCCGCAAACCTGAAAATCCAACAACAAGGTGCCCTATGTCCTTCGCTGCTCCCCGCCGCCTGCTCAAGCCGGCCCTCCTTCTCGTCGTGCTGGCCGTTCTGGCCTGGCTGGCGCATCTGGGTTATCGGGTCTGGCAGTTTGAAACGCTGTTTGCCCCGGAGCGGATCGTCGAGAACTTCCGCAACATGCCCAAGCTGTTCGACACCAACCTGATCCGCAACAGCGGCCCGGTGTTCGAGCTGGAAACGGCGCCGCAGGCACTGCCGCAAGACTTCAGTTTTCAGGGCAAGACGATTGCCATCAGCGACTGGATCAAGCAGTCCGACACGACCGGACTGGTGGTGATGGCCGACAACAAGCTGGTCTTCGAGCAGTATTACCAGGGCAACAGCGCCGAGACGCAGGCGATTTCCTGGTCGGTCGGTAAATCCTTTGTGTCGGCGCTGATCGGCTTCGCCCTGGCCGACGGCTCGATCAAGAACCTGCAGGACCCGGTCGGCCAGTATGTGCCGCTGCTCAAGGACAGCGGCTATGCCGACGTCTCCATTCAGGACGTGCTGGAAATGGCCTCCGGCATCGATTTCGACGAGAACTATGCCGACCCGAAATCCGGCATCAACCAGCTCGGTGAAGAAATCTTCCTCGGTCGTTCGACCAACGAGTGGATCGCCAAACTGCAGAAGGCCGGCCCGCCCGGCAAGGAGCACCATTACATCAGCGTCAATACTCAGGTGCTGGGCATGGTGCTGGAGGCGGCGACCGGCCAGGACCTGGCCAGCTATATGGAGAAGAACCTGTGGTCGCGGCTGGGCAGCGAAGCTGACGCGCGCTGGCTGACCGACGCGCATGGTGCCGAGCTGGGCTTCGGCGGCCTGAATGTGCGCACCCGCGACTACGCGCGCTTCGGCCTGCTGTACCTGAATCAGGGCCGCAACCTGCAGGGCGAACAACTGTTGCCGGCGCAATGGATCAAGGATTCGGTGACCCCGCGCACCGTTTACCTGCAGCCGGGCCGCAGCCGGTTCGAAGGCATCCCGGCGCTGGGTTATGCGTACCAGTTCTGGATTCCGCAGAGCACCGAGGGCGAGTTCATGGCCATCGGCGTGTACGGCCAGTTCATCTATGTGAACCCGACGCGGCAGGTGGTGATTGCCAAGAACTCGGCCTATGCCAACTACAACGTTGACGGCGACCGCATGGAATACGAGGCCATCGAGGCCTTCCGTGCGATTGCCCGGCAGGTGGGCAAAGGCGGCGCCTGACGCCAGCGCAAGCAGTCACTGCGCGGCGGACAGGGCCTCGCGCAGGGCCTGTGGCAGCGGTACCGGTTGCCGGCTTTCGGGATCGACGCAGACCTGGGTGAGGCTCGCGCGGAAGGTCACGTTGCCTGCCGCGTTGCGCGCCACCAGCAGAAACGTGAAGGAACTGGTTCCCGCGGGCTGGTGGCTGACCTGGATGTCGATCACATCATCCCAGGTCATGGTGCTGAGGAATTCGATCGACAGCGCCCGCGCCGGCGGCATGACGCCCATCCGGGAAATCTGGCGCAGCCCCGAGCCGCCCAGCAGATGCGTCAGGTATTCCTGCACCGCCTCCACCACGAAGTAGCCAACCCGCGGGGTGAAGATGATTCCCGCCGGGTCGCAGTCGCCGAAGAGGATGGTGCGCTTGGTTACAAAATCCATGAAATGTCGCCTTGCTCAGATGTTCGCTCAACCCGCCTGCCGGGTGCTCAGGACAACCATACCAGCAGCAGCCCGACAGCGGCCGGAACAGCCTGGATAAACAGAATCTTGCGGCTGGCGGTGGCCGCGCCATACAGGCCCGCCACCAGCACGCAGCTGAGAAAGAACACTTTCACGTCGCTGCCTTGTGCGCCGAGGAGCAGGCCCCAGAACAATCCGGCCGCGAGAAAGCCGTTGTACAGCCCCTGGTTGGCGGCCAGCACCTTGCTCGCGGTGGCGGCTTCCAGCGTTTGACCAAAGGCCTTCAAACCTGCGGGCTTGTCCCAGAGGAACATTTCCAGCACCAGAAAATACACATGCAGCAGGGCGACGAGGGTGACGACCAGATTGCTCAGGATGGACATGCGGGCTCCTTGCTCGGGCCGGGTGAGAGCGGGGTGGACGCGGAAGCTTAGAGCGGCTGGCGCCGGTTTGTACACTCCGGCAAACGTGCGGCACGCGGCATTGCGCAGCCAGGCCCCGCGGGTATTTTCAAGGCGCTGTACGAGTTAAGTGTTGGCGGCAACCCGTAGGGAGGGCGTAGGGTGGGCTTCAGCCCACCTTACGCCTACCAAAAGCGCATTCAACCAAACCCGTTCAATCCAGCCAGGCACGCCCTTGCAGCTCCAGCAGGCTGTGCGCCTGCTCCGGGCCGTTGCTGCCGGCCGGGTAGGGGCGCGGGCTCTGGTAGGTCTCCTGCCAGCCGCGGATGATCGGGTCGATCCAGCTCCAGGCCGCTTCCACTTCGTCCCTGCGCATAAACAGCGTCGAGTCGCCTTCGATGACGTCCAGCAGCAGGCGTTCGTAGGCGTCCCAGCGGCGGTTCTGCGGGGCGATATGGGCCATGTTCAGGTCCAGTTCGATCGGCGTCAGGCGCATGCCCTTGCCCGGGCTCTTGCCCATCAGCTGCAGGCTGATGCGTTCTTCCGGCTGCAGGCGAATGATCAGCCGGTTGGCCTGGCTGCCTTCGAACAGGCGGTGCGGCACAGGCTTGAACTGGATGACGATTTCCGAGCGCTTCTGCGCCATGCGCTTGCCGGTGCGCAGGTAGAAGGGCACGCCGGCCCAGCGCCAGTTGTCGATCTCGGCCTGCACGGCGACGAAGGTTTCGGTGTCGCTGTCGTTGTCGACGTGCTTCTCGAAGTAGTAGGCCGGCACGTCGTGCCCGCCGATGGTGCCGGCGCCGTACTGGCCGCGCACGGTCTTGTCCTGCACGTCGAGGCCGCTGATCGGCTTCAGCGCCTGGAGGATCTTGACCTTCTCGTTGCGCACCGCTTCGGCGTCGAAGCGCACCGGCGCTTCCATGGCCACCAGGCACAGCAGCTGCAGCAGGTGGTTCTGCAGCATGTCGCGCATGGCCCCGGATTCCTCGTAGTAGGCGCCGCGATTCTCCACGCCGAGGGTCTCGTTGACGCTGATCTGCACGTGGTCGATGTGCCCGGCACGCCACACCGGTTCGAACAGGGCGTTGGCAAAGCGCAGGGCCATCAGGTTCTGCACGGTTTCCTTGCCGAGGAAGTGGTCGATGCGGAACACCTGGGCTTCGCTGAACACCTGGCCCAGCGCGTCGTTCACCGCGCGCGCCGAGGCCAGCGAGTGGCCGATCGGCTTTTCCACCACGATCCGCGTGTTGGCCCCGGCCAGCCCGGCGATCGACAGGTTGGCGCTGATGCTGGCGACCAGGTCCGGGGCGGTGGCCAGGTAGTAGATGCGCTGGCGCGGGCCGAGCTTGCCCAGCGAACTGTTGAGCCGGCCGAAGTCGGCGCTTTGCGTGAGGTCCATGGGGAAGTAGTCGAGGCGCTCGGCGAAGCGGCTCCAGACCAGCGGATCGAAGTCGCCGGGGGCGACCTGGATGCGGCAATGGCGTTCGGCCAGGCGGCAGTATTCGGCCCGGCTCAGGCGATTGCGCGCGGCGGCGAGGATGCGCATGTCGGCCGCCAGGCGACCGTCACGGTGCAGGTGGTAGAGCGCCGGCAGCAGCTTGTGCAGGGCCAGGTCGCCGGTACCGCCGAACACCAGCATGTCACAGGGGGTAGGCAAATCAGGGCTCTCCGGGGGGTTTTGAGTGCGGTGGCGATACGCATGTAGTATAACTACAGGCGCACTACATCTGCCCCGATCATAACCGAGTTATTGCCCGTGAACCTCTTGCAACACATCGCCCAGTCCCGTCATTTGCTGCGCAAGTCGGAAATCAAGGTAGCCGAGCACGTGCTGCTCGATCCGGCGTCGGTCATGCACAGCTCGATGGCCGACCTGGCCCATGAGGTCGGCATCAGCGAGCCGACCATCGTGCGCTTTTGCCGCGCCATCGGCTGCAGCGGCTTCCAGGACCTCAAGCTCAAGCTGGCGCAGAGCCTGGCCGCCGGCGCCAGCTTCGGCCAGTTCGCCATCCACGAGGACGACTCGGTGGCCGACTACAGCCTGAAGATCTTCGACACCACCCTGCACACCCTGATGGAGGTGCGCGAGCGCCTGGACACCCAGGCCCTGCAGAAGGCCATCAACGCGATTGCCAGCGCCCAGCGCATCGAGTTCTACGGCTTTGGCGCGTCCGGCGCGGTGGCCGCGGATGCCCAGCACAAGTTCTTCCGCCTGTTGCTGACCGCGGCGGCCTACTCCGACCCGCACATGCAGGCGATGTCGGCGGTGACGCTGAAGCCCAGTGACGTGGCCATCTGCATTTCCCAGTCGGGGCGCAGCAAGGACCTGCTGATCACCGCCAACCTGGTGCGCGAAACCGGCGCCACGCTGATCACCCTGTGCCCGAGCCAGACCCCGCTGGCCGACCTGGCCACGGTCAACCTGGCGATCGACGTGCAGGAAGACACCGAGATCTACACCCCGCTGACCTCGCGCATCGCCCACCTGGTGGTGATCGACGTGCTGGCAATGGGCGTGGCCATGTCGCGGGGCCCGGACCTGGTCAACCACCTGAAGAGCGTCAAGCGCAGCCTGCGCAACCTGCGCCTGTCGCCGAAGACGGTGAAGGCGCAGGACGAGTAGGGCGGCAGGGCGCTCCCGCAGCCGCCCGGTCAACAGATCTTCATCGGGCTGACGGCAAACTGTCATGCCCGTGCGTCAGGCTGGTGCTCCCTGAAGACTACCCGGGAGCAGTGCCATGTCAGTTCGTCACGCAGAGTCCGCGCTGGACAAGAAAACCCGTATCCGCCTCGAAGACCAACGCCGCATGGCCTACCGCCGGGCCATCGAGGAACGCGTCGAAATGCGCCGCATCGAGCTGGAGCTGGACGCCAGCCTCGGGCGGCTGGTCGGCGCCTACCTCAGCCTGGGGTTGGCGCCGCTCCGCTGAAGCGTGCCCCCAGCCGGTCGATCAGCGCGCGTTCGCTGCGAATAAAGCCGATAAAGGCCTGCGCCACCGGCGACAGGCGCTTGTTGCGCGGGTGCACCACGCACCAGCTGCGGTACAGCGGCAGTTCCTGTACCGGCAGTTCGCACAGGCGTCCGCCGCCCAGCTCCATGCTCACCGCGTGGCGCGGCAGCAGGGCCAGGCCGAGCCCGGCCAATACTGCCTCGCGCTGCGCCTCGAGCGAGCCCAGCTCCATGCTCTGGGCAAAGTGCGCGCGCTTCTGGTGGCAGTATTCCTCGCAGGCCTTGCGCGTGCCGGAGCCCTGCTCGCGCACCAGCAGCGGCCAGCCGGTCAGGTCCTGCAGGGTCAGCGCGGGCTGCTGGCACAGCGGGTGATCGGGGCGCGCCACGGCGACGATCGGGTTGTTGAGGAACGGCAGGAACTCCAGGGCCATGTCCTGCGGCACCTGCGACATGATCAGCAGGTCGTCGCGGTTGACGCTCAGGCGCTTGATCGCCTGGGCATGGTTGACCACCGTCAGTTGCAGGCTGACTTCCGGATGCTGCTGGCGGAAGGCGGCAAACAGGTGCGGGGTGAAGTACTTGGCGCTGGACTCCACCGCCAGGCTGAGCTGGCCCTGCAAGGTGCCCCGCAGGTCGGCCAGCTGCATGTCGAGGCTGTCGAGGCGGGCGAAGATGTCCTCGCCGGCCTTGAGCAGTGTCTCGGCGGCCGCGGTCAGGTAGAGCTTCTTGCCGACATAGTCGAACAGTGGCTGGCCGAGCAACTCTTCCAGCTGGCGAATCTGCAGGCTGACGGCCGGCTGGGAGAGCGCCATTTCTTCTGCCGCGCGGCTGTAGGACAGGCTGGTGCACACCGCGCGGAATATCTGCAGCTGGCGAAAGGTGATACGCAGCAAGGACTTGCGCATGGCGGCGGGCAACTCTTGAGGGCTACCGGGCCAACTATAAGCCTTTACTTATGGCTAACCCAATAATTATTGATTTTCGTTAATCGACAGCAGCGACTAAGGTAATTCACCTGACCAGCCATGCCTTGCCGGTCACCTGTCGACCGGTGCGTCCGGTTGCCTGCCCACTGATCGAGGAGGTCGTCCGTGATCAAGAAAATCCTGATAGCCAACCGTGGCGAGATTGCCGTCCGCATCGTGCGCGCCTGCGCCGAGATGGGTGTGCGCTCGGTAGCGGTCTATTCGGAAGCCGACCGGCATGCGCTGCACGTCAAGCGCGCCGATGAAGCCCACTGCCTCGGCCCGGAGCCGCTGGCCGGTTACCTGAACCCGCGCAAGCTGGTCAGCCTGGCGGTGGAGACCGGCTGCGATGCGCTGCATCCCGGCTATGGCTTTCTCTCCGAGAACGCCGAGCTGGCGGAGATCTGCGCCGAGCAGGGGATCAAGTTCATCGGCCCGAGCGCCGAGGTGATCCGCCGCATGGGCGACAAGACCGAGGCGCGGCGCAGCATGATCAAGGCCGGGGTGCCAGTCACGCCGGGCACCGAAGGCAATGTGGCGGATATCGAAGAAGCGCTGCGCGAAGGCGAGCGCATCGGCTACCCGGTGATGCTCAAGGCCACGTCCGGTGGCGGCGGCCGCGGCATTCGCCGCTGCAACTCGCGGGAGGAGCTGGAACAGGCGTTTCCACGGGTAATCTCCGAGGCAACCAAGGCCTTCGGTCGCGCCGAGGTGTTCCTGGAAAAGTGCATCGTCAATCCCAAGCACATCGAGGCACAGATCCTCGGTGACAGCTTCGGCAACGTGGTGCACCTGTTCGAGCGCGACTGCTCGATCCAGCGCCGCAACCAGAAACTGATCGAGATCGCCCCCAGCCCGCAGCTGACCCCCGAGCAGCGCGCCTACATCGGCGACCTGGCCGTCAGGGCCGCGAAAGCGGTGGGCTACGAGAACGCCGGCACCGTGGAGTTCCTGCTGGCCGAGGGCGAGGTGTACTTCATGGAGATGAACACCCGGGTGCAGGTGGAACACACCATCAGCGAGGAAATCACCGGGCTGGACATCGTCCGCGAACAGATCCGCATCGCCTCCGGCCTGCCGTTGTCGGTGCAGCAGAGCGACATCATCCACCGTGGCTTCGCCCTGCAGTTCCGCATCAATGCCGAAGACCCGAAGAACAACTTCCTGCCCTCGTTCGGCAAGATCACCCGCTATTACGCGCCGGGCGGTCCCGGGGTGCGCACCGACACGGCGATCTATACCGGCTACACCATTCCGCCGTACTACGACTCGATGTGCCTGAAGCTGATCGTCTGGGCGCTGACCTGGGAAGAAGCGCTCGACCGTGGCCTGCGCGCGCTGGACGACATGCGCGTGCAGGGGGTGAAGACCACCGCGGCCTACTACCAGGAAATCCTCCGTGACCCGGATTTCCGCAGCGGGCAGTTCAATACCAGCTACGTCGACAGCCATCCGCAGCTGCTCGACTATTCGATCAAGCGCGACCCGTCGCAGCTGGCGGTGGCCATCGCCACTGCCATCGCCGCCCACGCCGGCCTTTAAGGGAAGGAAGCAAGACATGAGCAAGAAAATCAGCGTTACCGATACCGTCCTGCGCGATGCCCACCAGTCCCTGCTGGCCACCCGCATGCGCACCGAGGACATGCTGCCGATTTGCGCCAAGCTCGATCAGGTTGGCTACTGGTCGCTGGAAGTCTGGGGCGGTGCCACCTTCGACGCCTGCGTGCGCTTCCTCAAGGAAGACCCGTGGGAGCGCCTGCGCCTGCTCAAGGCCGCGCTGCCCAACACCCGCCTGCAGATGCTCCTGCGCGGGCAGAACCTGCTCGGCTACCGCCACTACAGCGATGACGTGGTGCGTGCCTTCGTCGCCAAGGCGGCGGTCAATGGCATCGACGTGTTCCGCATCTTCGACGCGATGAACGACGTGCGTAACCTGCGCGTGGCCATCGAGGCGGTGAAGGCCGCCGGCAAGCATGCCCAGGGCACCCTCTGCTACACCACCAGCCCGGTGCACACCACCGCTGCGTTCGTCGAGCAAGCCAAGGCCATGGCGGCCATGGGCGTCGACTCGATCGCGATCAAGGACATGGCCGGGCTGCTCACCCCCTATGCCACCGGCGAGCTGGTCAAGGCGCTGAAAGACACCCTCAGCCTGCCGGTGGTGATCCACTCGCACGATACCGCCGGGCTGGCGTCGATGTGCCAGCTCAAGGCCATCGAGAACGGTGCCGACCGCATCGACACGGCCATTTCCAGCATGGCCTGGGGCACCAGCCATCCGGGTACCGAGTCGATGGTTGCCGCGCTCAAGGGCAGCGAGTACGACACCGGCCTGGACCTGGAACTGATCCAGGAGATTGGCCTGTACTTCTACGGCGTGCGCAAGAAGTACCACCAGTTCGAGAGCGAGTTCACCGCGGTGGATACCCGTGTGCAGGTCAACCAGGTGCCGGGCGGGATGATGTCCAACCTGGCCAACCAGCTGAAGGAGCAGGGTGCGCTGCACCGCATCAACGAAGTGTTCGCCGAGATTCCGCGGGTCCGCGAAGACCTCGGGTACCCGCCGCTGGTCACCCCGACCTCGCAGATCGTCGGCACCCAGGCGGTGTTCAACGTACTGGCCGGCGAGCGCTACAAGACCATCACCAACGAGGTGAAGCTGTACCTGCAGGGTCGCTATGGCAAGGCCGCCGGGACGATCAACGAGACCCTGCGCGCTCAGGCCATCGGCAGCGAGGAAGTCATCGACGTGCGCCCGGCCGACCTGCTCAAGCCGGAGATGGACCGGCTGCGCGAAGAAGTCGGCAGCCTGGCGCAGAGCGAAGAGGACGTCCTGACCTACGCCATGTTCCCCGATATCGGGCGCAAGTTCCTCGAGGAGCGCGCCGCCGGCACGCTAAAGCCGGAAGCCTTGTTGCCACTGCCGGTGCCGGGTGCTCCCGCGGCCGCCGGCAGCGAAGGGGTGCCGACCGAGTTCGTGGTCGACGTGCACGGCGAAACCTACCGGGTCGACATCACCGGCGTCGGCGTGAAGACCGATGGCAAGCGGCACTTCTACCTGTCCATCGACGGCATGCCGGAAGAGGTGGTGTTCGAGCCACTCAACCAGTTCGTCAGCGGTGGCGGTAACAAGCGTAAGCAGGCCAGCGCGCCGGGCGACGTCAGCACCAGCATGCCGGGCAACATTGTCGACGTGCTGGTCAAGGTCGGCGAGGTGGTCAAGGCCGGGCAGGCCCTGCTGATCAGCGAGGCGATGAAGATGGAAACCGAAGTGCCGGCACCGATCGCCGGTACCGTCAAGGCGGTGCACGTGGCCAAGGGCGACCGGGTCAATCCGGGCGATGTGCTGGTAGAGATCGAGGGCTGAACCTAAGGCGTAGGGTGGGCTTTAGCCCACCCTACGCTGGGTCGCTGTAACAGATTTTCCCCTCCCGCTGGCGGAGGGCGCGCGTCGGCTACCGCCGGTGCACGATGCTTGGGTTGAACCGGCCCGGGTTGCCGCCCCTGTCCCACAAGGACAGGGCTTTGGAATTCCATGGAGTTAGAGAATGGGGCTAGATCCGGTCGTACTCTTCTTTATCTTCGGCCTGCTCGCCGGGTTGCTGAAAAGCGAACTGAAGCTGCCGCCGGCGCTGTATGAAACGCTGTCGATCCTGTTGCTGCTGGCCATCGGCCTGCACGGTGGCGTCGAGCTGGCCGAGCAGGCCAGTGTGCAGCTGCTCGGTCAGGTCGGGCTGGTGCTGGCGCTGGGCGTCCTTTTGCCGGTACTGGCCTTCGGCCTGTTGCGCGCGCTGCGCTTTGACCGCATCAACGCCGCTGCCGTGGCGGCACACTACGGCTCGGTGAGTGCCGGTACCTTTGCCGTGGTGGTGGCCTTCATGGTCTCGCGCGGCATCGATTTCGAGAGTTACATGCCACTCTTCGTGGCCATCCTGGAAATCCCGGCGATTCTGGTCGGCATCGTGCTGGCCAAGGGCATCAGCCGGGATACCCACTGGAAGGAGCTGGGCCGCGAAATCTTCCTCGGCAAAAGCATCATGCTGCTGCTCGGCGGCCTGCTGATCGGCGCCATCGCCGGCAAGGAAGGCATCAAGCCGCTGGAGCCGCTGTACACCAGCATGTTCAAGCCGGTGCTGGCGTTCTTCCTGCTGGAAATGGGCCTGATTGCCTCCGGCCAGCTCGGCGCGCTCCGGCAGTTCGGCCTGCGCCTGCTCGGTTTTGCCCTGTTGATGCCGTTGCTCGGCGCATTGATTGGCGGGTTGCTGGCGCGCTTCATGGGTTTGTCGCTGGGCGGTACTGCCATGCTGGCGACGCTGGCGGCCAGTGCCTCCTATATTGCGGTGCCGGCGGCCCTGCGCCTGGCGTTGCCCGAGGCCAATCCGTCGCTGTCGCTGACCGCTTCGCTGGGCATCACCTTTCCGTTCAACATCCTGATCGGCATCCCGCTGTACCTGGCGCTGGCCGAACAGCTGATTGCCTGGGGGCTCTGACATGCCGGCGCATACCCGTACCCTGCTCACCGTGATCTGCGAAGCCGCGCTGGAGAAGAAACTGCTGGTCGACCTCGAGCAGCTCGGCGCCCCCGGCTGGACCCTTTCCGATGCCCGCGGCCGTGGCGGCCGCGGCGTGCGCAGCGCCGGCTGGGACACTGAGGGCAATATCCGCCTGGAGATCATCTGCGGCGCCGAATTGGCCGAGCGCATTGCCGCCCACCTGCAGCAGCGCTACTACGCCAATTACGCGATGGTCTGTTACTTGTCACAGGTGCAGGTGCTGCGCCCGGAGAAGTTCTGAGCGGCCGGATGGCGCCTGTGGCAGGGCAAATACTGATCTGCGGCAGCTAAATTGCGCTTTCCGCCATCCCGGCCTTGGCATGGCACTGTGCGGCTGGCTAGGCTCCGGGGAGTGCACACGGCTGCCGTGCTTCGTTGCCATCGCTGGCCGTTGCCCTCCACGCCTCGGCAAAGGGTGCAGACAGTGTTCCCACAGGGGTTGCATGCATGGAAAACCAGACCGCGGAAACGCCAAAACCGGATGCCTACAACTACCTGCAGCAACTTTACGAGCAGGGCGGCTCGGACCTGTTTCTGAGTGTCGGCACCTGCGCGCAGATCAAGGTCGAGGGCATCACCCGGCCGCTCAACGAGTACCGCCTGCGCCCCGGCGAAGTGCAGCTGATGGCCTATCAGCTGATGAACCAGCGGCAGATCGCCGAGTTCGAGCGCGACCTGGAAATGAACCTGGCGGTGAGCGTCTCGACCAGCGCGCGCTTTCGCATCAATGTCTACTACCAGCGTGGCGAAGTGTCGATGGCGGTGCGCCTGATCCAGAGCCGGATCCCCTCGATCATCGAGCTGGGCCTGCCGGCGCAGCTGCAGAAACTGGCCATGCTCGATCGCGGCCTGGTGCTGGTGGTGGGCGCTGCCGGTTCGGGCAAGTCGACCACCCTGGCGGCCATGCTCGATCACCGCAACCAGCACAAGTCCGGGCATATCATCTGCATCGAGGACCCGATCGAATACATCCACCAGCACAAGCTGTCGGTGATCGACCAGCGCGAAGTCGGGCTGGATACCCACAGCTTCTCCGCGGCCCTGCGCAACGTCCTGCGCGAGGCGCCGGATGTGATCATGCTCGGCGAGATCCGCGACCTCGACACCATGCAGAATGCCTTGCACTACGCCGAGACCGGCCACCTGTGCCTGGCGACCCTGCACGCTACCTCCACCACCCATGCGCTGGAACGCATCGTGCGCTTCTTCCCCGAGGATGCCCGCCACCAGGTGCTGGCGGACCTGGCGCAGAACCTGCTGGCGATCGTCGGCCAGCGCCTGATCCCGGCGGTCAACCAGCGGCGCGCGGTGGCCGTGGAGCTGATGCTGGCCACCGCGCACATCCGCGACCTGATCCAGCGCGACCTGCTCGACGACTTGCGCGAGGCCATCGGCCGCGCCCAGGAGCAGGGCCTGCAGACCTTCGACCAGCACCTGTTCCTGCTCTACCAGGCCGGCAAGATCTCCATCGAGGAAGCCCTGCGGCATGCCGACTCGCGTACCGACCTGACCCTGCGCATCAAGCTGGGCAAGCAGGTCAGCGGCAATGACCTACCCTTTCATATGCAGGATTCGCGCTAGCGGCATTCGCGCAGGCGCGGCAACCCGGGGAGCAGGAGGCACAATCCCGCAGGAGAGGCCCATGTACCCCGATACCCGCACCCTGATCCTCGGCATGGCGATCAGTTGCTGTTTCCTGGTACTGGTGCTGGCCACCCTGTGGCGCCAGCAGGGCCGCGCGATCGGCGGGCTGGGTGAATGGAGCCTGGCCTACCTGCAGATTGCCCTGTGGTCGGCCCTGACCGTCAGTTTTCCCGAGTGGGTACAGTTATGGGTCCCGGCTATTTGCCTGGCTCTGAGCATGGTCATCGCGCATCTGCTGATCTATGAGGGGCTGCGGCGCTTTCTGCTGCTCCGCCGCGACTACCGCCTGAGCATTACCCTGCTGCTGGCCAGCTTCGCCGGCATGCTGCTGGCGAGCGCCCTGGAGAGCTCCGCGCTGCGCTTTTTGTCAGCCTCGACGACGATCCTGCTCAGCTACCTGCTGGTCCTGCGCGCGATTCGCCGGAGCAACCAGCATCTGGTTGCCAGCGGTGTGTTCACCCTGCTTGCGCTGATCATGACCCTGGCCTTCCTGTTGCGCCTGGCCAGCATCCTGGGCGGCGAGCGGGATATTTCCGTGTACGCGCTGAGCGAGATGCAGCAGTTCGTCACCCTGGTATTTGCTTTGCTGGTGCCGATGGCCGGGATGTCGCTGGTGCTGATGGTCAACGAGCGGGTGCAGCAGCGTCTGAACGAGCAGGCGACCCGCGATGCCCTTACCGGCATCTTCAACCGCCGGGCCTTTCTCGCTGCCGCCGAAGTGGAGCTGGAACGCAGCCGGCGCTATGGCACCTCACTGGGGCTGGTGCAGATCGATCTGGACCATTTCAAGCGGGTCAATGACACCTACGGCCACCAGGCCGGTGACCGCGTGCTGGTCGATTTCGCCGCGCGGGTCTCGGCGTTGCTGCGCGCCACCGATGTGTTCGGGCGCATGGGCGGCGAGGAGTTCATCCTGCTGTTGCCGCAGACCGGTCTCGACGAGTCGCTGCAGGTCGCCGAGCGGATCCGCAGCAGCCTGGCCGAAGCGCAGATCCAGCCGGCCTATACCGCCAGCTTCGGTGTGGCCACGGCGGCCGGTGGTGCGCCGGCGATCGAGATCCTCATCGGCAACGCAGATGCGGCGCTGTACCGGGCCAAGAGCAACGGCCGCAACCGCGTCGAGTTCACCCCGGCACCCTAGTAAGTCGCTGGCGTGCCTTGCCGGCGCGGCCCGCTGCCGCGATCAGCCCAGCGCCAGCGCGGCGTTGATGGTCAGGCCGACCAGCAGCAGCGAGGACAGCACGAACAGGGCGAAGCGCAGTTCGATCTTGTTGATCAGCACCTGCACCAGGCTGTGCACCACGCGCAGGCCCACATAGCCCCAGGCCAGCGCCAGGTTGATCCCGCCACCTTCGCCCTGCAGCGCCAGCACCAGGCTGATGGCATAGAACAGGGTCGGCTGTTCCATCAGGTGGTTGTAGTTGTCGGCCTTCCAGCGCACGGCGGCCGGCAGCAGGTTCATCTGCTCGCCGCGCGGGGCATCCGGATCGAGCTTCATATGGGCCCGGCGGACAGCCGGGATGCGGGTGATGTACATCCACAGCCAGATCAGCATGGACCAGGCGACCAGGGCAACGATGGGGGCGAGGATCGGGCTGGAGACGAACATGGAATAACTCCTGGTTGGGTGGGTGTGGCTCAGGCAAAGGCTTGCCGGGAGGGGGCAGTCTGCTGTCGGCCTCCGCGGCCTATCGGGCTTTGACGCAGGCCATCTCCGGCGCATCGTAGCCCCAGCGGATGGTCGCCGTGCCCTGATGTTCCCAGAACAGCTCGTTCGGTCCCTCGTATCTGGCGCCGCTGGCGCTGACGGCCTGGTACATCAGCGAGGTGCTGTCGCCGCGTTCGGCGATCAGGGTGGCGGGCACGGTCTTGAAGAAGGTGACGATGACTTCGTCGGCCGGGTTGCCGTTGCAGCTGAAGGTGACCGGCCCGATGCTCTCAACCAGGCGGTAGCGGGCCTGCAGTTCGCTGATGCGCCGGACGTAGTTGTCCCTGACGCAGGCCGGGATGTCGTCGGCCTTCCAGCAGTCGTCGCGACCCTTGATCCAGCCGCGCTGGGTCGGCTTCAGATAGGCCGGGTGTTCATTGCCGGCTTTTTTCAGGGCGGCGGCATAGACCGTGGCCATTTGCTGGTCGAGCGCGGACAGTTCGCTGTTCTGGCAAACCAGCTCCTCGATACTGCCATTTTCCACCTTGCTGCAATCAAACGAAGGACCCTGGGCCATGGCGCTGCCAGCAGCGAGCAGCAGGCTGCTGCAAATCAGTAAAGGTGCATTCATCGAATCTACCCCTGCGAAGTTGCCGTTCAGGCCAGAAATTGCGTGCTGATAAAGCCCCAGACAATCGCGCCGACACCACCGACTTCAGCGACGATCAACAGCCAGATGCCCCAGGTGGTGTTGAAGTTGCGCTGCCTGAACTGGTTGTCGGTTTTGTTCTCCAGACCGAGCTTGGTGTACTGCGCAATCGCGATGGCGAAGAACAGCAGCGGTGCGCCGGTGATCAGCAGTTGCACGGATTCGCTGTACGGGCTGAATTTCAGCAGCTCGGCCATCACCAGCGCGGCAAAGCTGTACATCAGCGCGGCGCGGTGGGCGATGTCGATGTACACCGGGGCGCAGTGCTCGGGGCTGCGCATGATGCCGCGGTACTTCAGTACGCCGAGCAGCAGGCCGGCGAAGAGGAAAATGCCGGCGGCGGCGAGGGTCAGCTTGATGGCCAGATTCATGCGGCGGGTTCCTGCTCGGTGCGGTGTGGGTGGACGGTTTCAATAGTCGACGACACGGTCAACCTTGAGCTGCCAGTTGGCTTCGCCAGGCACCAGTTTGTACTGGATCTGCCGGGTGCCGCCGGTGGGTTGGGCATTGCTGTCGCCCTCGCGGTACAGCGGGAAGCGCTGCACCAGGACGCCCTCGACTGTGCGCAGCTCATCATGGCCCATGAAGCCCTTGCCAAGGGTCGGGTTGTCGGCCAGCGGCGGAAGATAGATTTCACTGAGCGATTTATTGTGGTTGGCCGAATAGGCCACCAGCGAAGCATAGGAGCCGCTGCCGGCCGAGGTGACATAGACGTAAAGCTCGGGTGAGCCATCAGCATTGATGTCGGCAACCTCGGCGGCAGTGACTGAGCCATCGATCTCGCGCTCGATCGGCGAGTTATCGATCGCCAGTCCCGATGGCACGATTCTCAGCTGGTTGAGCGAACCCTGATGGGTCGCGCTGACCTTGAAACTGATGCCATGCAGCGCCAGGGTCTGCTCGAACGGCGCGTTGGCGGCGTTGGCTGTGGTCGGCGAGAGCGAGACCTCCAGGGCGTAATGCAGGGTTTCATTGCGCCGCGCGGCACTGCGCATCAGGTACACCCGTATGCGGTAGGTGCCGGCTGTACTGAGGGTGTCGGCAAAATCATTGCCGGCACTGGAGCCAATGAAGATCGCCGCATCCTGCGAGCCGGGTGGCAGCAGGTTGAAATAGCCCGCCAGGTTGTCCGGCCGGAAGTGCACCTGCAGTGATTGCCCGGCGGCTACTGGCAGCAGGTAATCGACAGTCTGGTCACCCTTGAGGCTGCCTTTCAGGCTGGCAACGCCCTGATCCAGAGTGAGCGGCTCTTCGCGGATCTGGCTAGCGGCCATCAACTGACTGCTCAGCAGCACGCTGAGCATCGCCAGTGCCAGCCAGGATAAAGACTTCATTGCTTACTCCTTCGCCGCCCGGTAGATGCTGCGGCCCTCCTTGAAGGTTTCAAGCACCTTGATGTCCTTGATCTGCATCGGCTCGACCGTCAGCGGGTTGCCGCTGAGGATCACCAGGTCGGCCAGCTTGCCGGGTTCCAGTGAGCCTTTGCTCTGCTCGTCGCCATGCTGGCGGGCGGCGTTGAGGGTGATCGCCTGCAGCGCCTCCAGCGGCGTGATGCGTTCAGCGCCGCCAATCAGCACGCCGTTGCGCGAGATGCGGTTGACCGCGGTCCACATGACGAACAGCTGGTCCAGCGGGGTGACCACGAAGTCGGTGTGGTTGCTCGGGCGCAGACCCATGTCGATGGCGGTGCGCATCGGGCTGATGAAGTCGGTCTGCTGCTGGCCACGCAGGATCAGGTGGGTGTCGGCAAAGAAGTAGGTGTGCTGGGTGAAGAACGACGGGGTGATCTTGTACTGCAGGTATTTGTCCAGCTGGTCCTGGCGCACGAACTGGGAGTGCACGGCGGTGACGTGGCGGTCTTTTTCGAGGTCGCCGGCGGCGGCAAATTCGTGGGCACGCAGCAGCATGTCGATGGCGCCGTCGCCGTTGGCATGCAGGTCGAGCGGCAGGCCGAGGTCGTACACGCGCTTGACCATCTGGTTGAGCTGCTGCTGGGTGAAGGGCGCCACGCCCTTCCAGGCCTTCTCGCCATTCGGGCCATCGACCAGATAGGGCGTGGTGAACAGCGCCGTGCGCCCCTGCACCGAACCGTCGATGGTGATCTTCGCTCCGCCCAGCTTCAGGCGGTTCTGGTAGGTGCCGAAGCTGGCCGGGGGGTTGCTCTTGAGGATTTCCTCCAGCTCGGTGATGAAGGGGTAGGCGACGATGTCGATCTGGTTGCCGCCGGCGGCGCCGACCCGTTGCATCAGGGCCAGGTCGCTGGCATGGGTGGCGCCCTCGTGGGCGGTGGTGATCCCGGCCTGGGCATAGAGTTGCTGGGCCGCCTGGCTCCAGCTCAGCTCCTCAGCGGTGGTGGGTTTGGGCAGTGCGGCGAAGATCGGCAGATAGGCCATTTCCATCACCAGCCCGGCCGGCTCGTTGCTGCCGGGTTTGCGCGTGATGATGCCGCCGGGTGGCGTCTTGGTCGCGGCAGTGATGTTGTACTTCTTCAGCGCCAGCGAGTTGAGTACCGCACCGTGCATCGAGACATGCGTGACCATCACCGGGTTGTCCGGAAAGTCCGCATCCAGATCGTCGCGGGTCAGGCCGATGCGGCCGGGCATGGCGGTGTCGTCATAGCCGTAGGCGATGATCATCACGCCCGGCGCGATCTTGTGCGAGTCGCGGAATTTCTTCAGCTGGGCGAGGATGCTCGGGATGTCCTTGCCGGGGCCGGCCGGTGGCGGGAACAGGTTGACCTGGTTGGCCACGCTGAGCGCGCTGAAATAGTGGCTGTGCGGGTCGATGAAGGCCGGCGTCAGGGTCTTGCCGGCCAGGTCGATCTTTTGCGTGGCCGCTCCGGCATGGGCCTTTTCCAGCGCGGCGCGGCTACCGACTGCGAGAATCCTGCCGTCCTTCACCGCCAGTGCCTCGGCGGTGGGTTGGGCCGGGTTGACGGTGATGATGTTGCCGCCGACATACAGCAGGTCAGCGACCGTGGCGCTGGCGGTCAGCGGGGTCGCGGCAAGCCCCAGTCCAGTCAGTAGTCCGAGGGTCAGCAGTGTGCTTCTGGTCATGAGCGAAGATCCTTGCGCAAAGCGTGGCGTGGGTCGCAGTGGAAGTGCTGACACACTAGCCAGCGTCGCTTCGGCTGTCCATGTCCGGCCGAGGTTTGACGGGCTCGCAGTAGTAATACCCGGCTAGACTGCTGACTCTGCCACCCACGAGGATTACCCCATGCAAACCATCGACAAGAGCAAGCCGGTGATGGTCACTGGTGCCACTGGCTATGTCGCCGGCTGGCTGGTAAAGAAACTGCTGGACGAAGGGCTGACCGTGCATGCCATGGTGCGCGATCCGAACAACCGGCAGAAGCTCGCGCATCTGGACGCCATCGCTGCCAGCGCGCCGGGCAGCATCAAATACTTTGCCGCCGATCTGCTGCGCGAGGGTGCCTACGATGAAGGCATGCAAGGCTGCGAGCTGGTGTTTCACACCGCCTCGCCGTTCACCAGCAAGATCAGCGATGCGCAGCGTGATCTGGTCGATCCGGCGCTCAAGGGCACGCGCAACGTACTCGCCTCGGTGCAGCGCACGCCCACGGTCAAGCGTGTGGTGCTGACCAGCAGCTGCGCGGCAATCATTGGCGATGCCATCGACTGCGAGGCCTACCCCAACGGCATGGGCACCGAGGCGCAGTGGAACACCACCTCCACGGTCGAGCATCAGGCTTACAGCTACTCGAAGACGGTGGCTGAACAGGAAGCCTGGAAGCTGGTCGCCGGGCAGCAGCGCTGGGATCTGGTGGTGATCAATCCGTCGCTGGTGCTCGGGCCGGGACTGAGTGCCGATGCCTCCTCGGAAAGTTTCAACCTGTTCCGTCAGCTGGGTAACGGCAAGATGAAATCCGGGGTGCCGGACTTCTCCATCGGCATGGTCGATGTGCGCGATCTGGCGATTGCCCATTACAACGCCGGGTTCACCCCTGCGGCCAACGGACGCAACATCATCTCTGCAGAGAACTCGGACTTCCTCACCCTCGGCAAGATCCTGCGCCAGCACTACGGCGCTGCCTATCCGTTCCCGCAGAAGAACCTGCCCAAGTTCATGGTCTGGCTGGTGGCACCGCTGGTGGGCTTCAAGCGCAAGATGATCAGCCGCAACGTCGGCCACAAATGGCAGGTCGACAACAGCAAGGGCAAGCGCGAACTGGGTATCAGCTACCGGCCGATGGAGCAGACGGTGGTCGAGTTCTTCCAGCAGATGATCGACAGCGGCCAGGTCAAGGCCAGGGGCTGACAAACCTGCACGGGTTCCTGTAGGAGCCAGCTTGCTGGCGATAGGCGCATGCAAGAGCATCGCGAGCAAGCTCGCTCCTACCGACTATCTGCCCAGACTATTCGCTGCGCAGCGCCTCGACCGGCGGCAGGCGCGCGGCGTTGCGCGCCGGGGCGAGGCCGGCGGCCACGCCGATGAGCGCCGACAGCAGCAGGGCGGCCAGCAGGAACAACGGTTGCAGCGTCAGCGGGATGCCCGGCAGGGCCAGGTGCAGGCCGCCGAGCAGCAGGCCCATCAGCAGCAGGCCGAGCAGGCCACCGGCCAGTGCCAGCAGGGTGGCCTCGGCGAGGAACAGCCCGAGCACCTGCCGCGGGCTGGCGCCGATGGCGCGCAGCAGGCCGATCTCGGCGGTGCGTTCGGCCACAGTGGTGGTCATGATGGTGAGGATGCCCACCGCGCCGACCAGCAGGGAAATGCCGCCGAGCGCGCCGATGGCGATGCTCAGGGTGCCGAGGATGCGGTTCAGGCTGGCGAGCATGTCATCCTGGGTGGTCAGGGAAAAATCCTCGGCGCCATGCCGTTCCAGCAGCAGCTGGCGCATGCGCTGGCTCATCGCCCGCGAGCTGGTGCCGGCGTTGAACACCAGATCGATCTCCATCAGCCCCTCGCGGTTGAACAGGCCCTCCGCCCAGTCCACCGGGATGTAGGCGATCTCGTCGAGGTCGAAGCCGAGCAGCTGGCCTTTCGGCGCCATCACCCCGATCACCCGGAAGCGCGTGTCACCGATGCGGATCAGCTCGCCCAGCGGGTTGCGCCCGCCGAACAGCTCGCGGTGCAGCTTGGCGCCGAGTACCGCCTGGGGTGGCGAGCGGCCGTCACGCGCCGGCGGCAGGAACTGCCCGAGGCTGAGCTGGAAGCGCCAGGCCTCGAGCAACTGGTAGCCGGCGCCGATCACGTCGCTGCGGCGGGTCAGTTGTCCGAACTGCACGTCGGCATTGCCCTGGATGATCGGCACCAGCGCCTCCACATGGGCCAGCTGGCGCAGCGCCTCGGCGTCGGCCAGGGTCAGCGGGCGCACACTGCCAAGCAGGCCGCCGATCCCGCCGGTCTGGGTCTTGCCCGGGTGCACGGCGATGATCCGTGTGCCGAACTGCGAGAAATTCTCCAGCACATAGCCGCGCAGGCCCTCGCCGATGGCGGTGAGCAGGGCCACCGCGGCGATGCCGATGGCTACCCCGAGCAGGGTCAGCAGGCTGCGCAACGGCCGGCTGGTGAGCGCCGTGGCGGTCAGGTGGAAGCCGTCGGCCAGGCGCATCATGGCCGGTCATCCGCGCTTGTCTGCCGGCGTACATGCGTAGGGTGGGCTTCAGCCCACCAATACAGTTGTGCTGGGAGACGGTGGGCTGAAGCCCACCCTACGGTCAGGCGAGCGCGCGGGCGGTTCATGTCCGCGCTCCGGCCGGGCGCAGTGCGGCCACCGGCTCCAGCGCTGCGGCGCGGCTGGCCGGCAGCCAGGCGAACAGCAGCGCGGTGGCCATGGCCAGCAGCAGCGAACTGGCGCGCGCCCAGGCCGGGGTGTACAGCGGCAGCTGCCACAACCAGCGTCCCAGCCAGAGCAGCCCTTCGCCGAGCAGCAGCCCGGCCAGGCCGCCACACAGGGCCAGCAGCGCGGCCTCGCCGAGGAACAGCAGGTGCACCTGCGCCGCCGTCGCGCCGAGCGCCTTGAGAAGGCCGATCTCGGCGGTGCGCTGGTTCACCGCGATCCAGGTCACGTTCATGATCAGGATCCCGGCCACCAGCAGGCTGATCGCGGCGATCCCGGCCACCGCCAGGCTCAGGGCATTGAGGATGTCGTTGAAGGCGGCGAGCATCGAGTCCTGGCTGATCACCGTGACGTCTTCCTTGCCCTCGTGGCGTTCCTTGAGCAGGGCGAGGATCTGCCGCTTGCCGCTGGCCACCAGGCTCGGCCCGCGCACCTCGGCGAACAGGCGGAACAGACCCTCGCGGTTGAACAGCGCCTGGGCGTTGGCCACCGGGATGATCAGCGCCTCGCCGAAGTCGATGCCGAGTGATTCGCCGCGCTCGGCGAGGATGCCGATCACCCGGAAGCGCCGGTCGCCGGCGCGCAGCCATTCGCCCAGCGCCGGGCGGTTGCCGAACAGTTCGCGGCGCAGGGTATTGCCGATCACGCAGACCGCCTGCGGCTGGTCGAAGGCCAGCCGCGGCAGCAGCTGGCCCTGGTCGACGTCGAGCTGGCGAATGGCGAAGAAGTCGCGGCTGGTGCCGAGGGTGAAGGTCTCGCGGGCGCGGCCGGCGTAGCTGACTTCCATCAGCCCGGCCTGCAACGGCGCGACCCGGCGCACCTGCGGCAGGCGGGCCACGGCCTCGGCGTCCTGCAGGGTCAGGTCGCGCGGCGCCAGGCCGGTGACCGGCGGCATGCCGCCGGTGGTTTCCTTGCGCCCGGGCAGGACGATCAGGGTGTTGCGCCCGAGCATGGCGAACTCCTCGAGGACGAAGCCGCGCGCGCCCTCACCCAGGCCGGTGAGCAGGTTCACCGCGATCACCCCGATGCCGATCGCCAGCAACAGCATCAGGCTGCGCGAGCGGTGCCCGCGCAGCGCGCCGAGGCACAGGTTCAGGGCATCGGCGCTGCGCATCAGCCGGCGGCCTGCGGGTGGTCGCCGACGATCAGGCCGTCGCGCATCTGCAGCTGGCGCTTGGCGCGCGCGCCGAGCGCCGGGTCATGGGTCACTACCACCAGCGTGAGGCCATCCCGGTTGAGCTCCTCGAGCAGGCCGACCACCTCGCCGCCGGAGCGGCTGTCGAGGTTGCCGGTGGGTTCGTCGGCCAGCAGCAGGGCCGGTTGCATGACCATCGCGCGGGCGATGGCGACGCGCTGGCGCTGGCCACCGGAGAGTTCCGCCGGGCGATGGGCGATGCGGTCGCCGAGGCCCAGGCGCTCGACCAGCCCGGCACTGCGCCGCCGCCGTTCGGCCGGCTCGATGCCGGCCAGGAGCATCGGCAGCTCGATGTTTTCCAGCGCGGTGAGGCGCGGGATCAGGTGGTAGGACTGGAACACGAAGCCGATCCAGCGGCTGCGCAGCTCGGCCCGGCGCACTTCGTCGAGGCTGCTGGTGGCTTCGTCCTTGAGCCAGTATTCGCCGGCATCCGGCACGTCGAGCAGGCCGAGCACGTTGAGCAGGGTCGACTTGCCGGAGCCGGACGGGCCCATCACCGCCACATAGTCGCCGGCGGCGATGTCCAGGTCGACGGCATCCAGGCCCATCACGCGCTGCCCGCCGAGTTCGAAGCAACGCGTGACCCCGCGCAGGCGGATCACTCGGCGGGCTCCGGCGTGCCGGCGGCCGGGTCGGCGTCCAGCGGCCGCACGCGAGCGCCGTCCACCAGGCCTTCCTGGTCGAGGCTGACGACGATCCGGTCGCCGGCCTGCAGGCCGCTGCCGACTTCGGTCCAGCGCCAGTTGGCCAGCCCGGGGGTCACCGCGACTTCGCGCAGCACGCCGGCGGCGTCGTCGTAACGCAGTACCCGCTGGCCGTCGAGCAGGCTTTCGGTAGGGATGCGCAGCACGTCCTGGCGTTGTTCCAGCAATACCTCGACATCGGCGCTGTAGCCGGTCAGCAGGTCGACCCCGGCGGGCGGCTGGTCGAAGCGCGCCTCGATATCCACGGTGCGCGCCTGCTTTTCCAGATCGCGCACGAACGGCGCCATGCGCGTGACCTTGCCGGCGAAATGCTGGCCGCGCAGGGCGTCGAGGCTGATGCGCACCGGCAGGCCGACCGTCACGCGGGCGGCATCCACCTCGTCGATCGGCGCTTCCACGTACAGGCAGCTGTCATCGATCAGGTCCACCGCCGGCGGGGTGGGAATGCCCGGCGGCGAGGGGGTGACGTACTCGCCGAGCTCGCCGTTGATCTCGGCGACGATGCCGGCGAACGGGGCGCGCAGGGTGGTCTGATCGAGCAGGGCATTCTGCAGCGCCAGGTTGGCTGCGGCCTGCTCGATGCGCTGGCCGCTGGCCCGGCACAGTAGCTGCGCCAGGCGCGCGCGGGTCTGGGCCTGGTCGAGCTGATCCTCGGCCACCAGCTTGCGCTCGGCCAGGTGCTGCACGCGGTCCAGGTCGCGCTGGTCGAGCTGCGCCTGGCTGCAGCGCTGTTCGCGGGCGTTGTGCGAGGCGGCAAGGTTGGCTGCGGCTTCGGTCACCCGCGCCTGCTGGTCATCCTGGCGCAGGCGCATCAGCACCTGACCCTGGGCGACGCGCTGGCCCTCGCGGATCAGCAACTCGCTGACCTGGCCGCCGAGCTTGAACGACAGGTGCGAACGGCGGCAGGCCTTGAGGGTGCCGGCGCGGCTGTTGGCCACCAGGCTCTCCACCGGCCCGCTGCCGACCTCGACCAGCGTCACCGTCAGCGGCTGCGGCCGCTTCCACCACCAGCCGAGGGCGGCGAGGCAGGCGACGATCAACAGGCCGATGAGGATCTTGCGCATGGGTTGCTCCGTTGCGGGATGGTTGCTTCAGGTTAGTCCGTAGAATGGGTTGCAGCGCTGGTGCCGCTACTCAGCGAGGGCGTGAGTGCTTGCTAGCGCTGCGCTTGGCCCTTCCTGCGCACTGCTCGTCGATTCGCCTGCACGCCGCTCCTCGCGCATTGCATCGCCGTGGCCGGACTGCGACCATCGTGGCCCACTTCACGCCAGGGAATGTGCGCATGTCCAGCAGCCGAATCGAACGCATTGAACGGGAACAGCTGGTCTGCTGGCGGGTTACCACCGCCGGCGCCGAATTGCTGGTTGCCGAGCAGGGCGCCCAAATCCTAAGTTACCGCCGGCACGGCGAGCCGCCGTTGATCTGGCTCAGCGAACAGGCGCGCTATCTGCGTGGCCAGGGCGTGCGCGGCGGGGTGCCGGTGTGCTGGCCGTGGTTTGGCGACCTGCAGCGCAACCCGCCGGCAGTGCGCGCGATGGTGCAGGGCGCCGCACCGTTTCACGGCTTGGCGCGCAGCCTCGCCTGGCAGTTGCTGGAGGTGCTCGAGCAGGCGGGCGCGGTGCGCCTGAGCTTTGCCCTGGCGCTGCCCGACGGCCTGCCCGGTTGGCCGCATGCCGCCAGCCTGCGGCTGGAGATCGAGCTGGGCGAGCAGCTGCACATGCGCCTGACCACGCGCAATCTGGGTGCCGCGCCGCTGGCCATCAGCCAGGCGCTGCACAGCTACTTCGCGGTCAGTGACATTCGCCAGGTGCGTGTGCACGGGCTGGACGGCTGCCGCTACATCGAGACGCTGGATGACTGGTCCGAGCAGCAGCAGGCCGGTGCCGTGCAGTTTGCCGGGGAGACCGACCGCATCTACCTGGACCTGCCGGCGCGGCTGGAGCTGCACGATGCCGGCTGGCAGCGGCGGCTGGTCCTCGAGGCCAGCGGCTCGCGCTCGGCGGTGGTGTGGAACCCGTGGCTCGACAAGAGCCGGCAGCTGACCCAGTTCGCCGCCGATGCCTGGCAGGGCATGCTGTGCATCGAGACGGCGAATGTGCTGGACGACCATGTGCTGCTGCTGCCGGGCGGCGAGCATGTGCTGGGGTTGAGTTTGTCCAGCGAGGCGTTGGATGAGTAGGGGTGAAGGATTGTCAGGCCGTGGCTGATTTATTGGCTGCGCCGGGCTGATTATTGCGGTTGCTTGACGGCTCTGGTTTCGCCCTGCCGGTCGCCTTACTTTTCTTTGCTTGTGCAAAGAGAAAGTGAAGCGCCGTGCAGGGCGCAACCTGTAGCCCAAAGCCGAGGAAAACGCTGCGTTGTGACTCGCTGAAAATGCCAGCCAAAATGGCTTGCCAACCCCTCACAGATCCTCTTCCTGCACCAGCCGCACAGTGCGCGCGTCCAGCGCATAGGCCGCATCGGCCAGCGCGTTGCTGACCGGCTCGATGTTCAGCTGCCCCTCGACCCACAGCGGCGCGTAGATGTCCTCGAGCAGGATGCCCCTGGGGTAGCGCACCAGCAGGATCTGGTTCGGCGGCGGGGGCGGCACGTGGATGCAGGCGCCGGGGTAGGGCACCAGGAAGAACAGCGTGCTGCGGCCCTGGCCATCGCTTTCCAGCGGCACCGGGTAGCCGCCGATACGAATGCTCTTGCCCTGCAGGGCGGCGACGGTCCTGTTCGAGTACATCACCGCCGGCAGGTCCTGCGCCTGCTGCTTGAGCCCGCCCGGGCTGGTGAAACTGCCGTCGCCTTCGGGGCCGGCATGGCTGATTTCGGGCATGGCCTCGAGTGCCTGGCGGTCTGCCGGCGGCATCAGTTCCAGCCAGTCGGTTTCCGCCAGCTCGGCACGGGCCAGCAGCGGGAGGAGTAACAGGCAGAGCAGGAGGCGGTGCATGCTGGCTGGCTCGCGATATCGACGCGGTTCTGACCGTTGCGCAACGCGGGGGTTCCGCTGCCGGTGCCGTAAACGGCAGAGGCAGCGGAACGCCTCAGGCGTGCTGGTCGATCAGGGTTTCCAGGGCCATGATCTGGCGATCGAGGATGTCGCGGGTGACGCTGCGCAGGGTCACATGGCCGACCTTGCGCCCGGCCTTGAAGGCCTTGCCGTAGTGGTGCAGGTGACAGTCCTCGAAGGCGATCACCTTGCCCACCTCGGGCACGCTGCCGATGAAGTTGAGCATGGCGCTCTCGCCGACCTTGCGCGTGGCGCCCAGCGGCAACCCGGCGATGGCCCGCAGGTGGTTCTCGAACTGGCTGCACTCGGCGCCTTCGATGGTCCAGTGCCCGGAGTTGTGCACGCGCGGGGCGATCTCGTTGGCCTTCAGGCCGCCGTCCACTTCGAAGAACTCGAAGGCCAGCACGCCGACGTAATCCAGCTGCTTGAGCACACGGCCGACATAGTCCTCGGCCAGCGCCTGCAGCGGGTGGTCGCTGCTGGCGATCGACAGCTTGAGGATGCCGGTGTCGTGGCTGTTGTGCACCAGCGGGTAGAAGCGCGTGGCGCCATCGCGGGCGCGCACGGCGATCAGCGAGACTTCACCGGTGAACGGCACGAAGCCTTCGAGGATGCACGGCACGCTGCCCAGCTCGGCAAAGGCGCCGGTGACGTCCTCGGCCTTGCGCAGGACTTTCTGGCCCTTGCCGTCATAGCCGAGGGTGCGGGTCTTGAGCACTGCCGGCAGGCCGATGCTGGCCACCGCGGCGTCCAGGTCGGCCTGCGTCTGGATATCGGCAAAGGCCGGGGTCGGAATGCCCAGCTGCTGGAACAGGGATTTCTCGAACCAGCGGTCGCGGGCGATGCGCAGGGCTTCGGCGCTCGGATAAACCGGGACGAACTGGGAGAGGAAGGCCACGGTTTCCGCCGGCACGCTCTCGAACTCGAAGGTCACCACGTCGACTTCATCGGCCAGCCGGCGCAGGTGCGGCAGGTCGTTATAGTCGGCCAGCAGGTGCTCGCCAAGGGCTGCCGCGCAGGCATCCGGGGCCGGGTCGAGGAAGGCAAAGTTCATGCCCAGCGGGGTGCCGGCCAGGGCCAGCATGCGGCCCAGCTGGCCGCCACCGATAACGCCGATTTTCATGGTTCAGGCCTCGCGCGGATCGGGATTGTCCAGCACCGCAGCGGTCTGTTCCGCGCGGAACTGCTTGAGCGCCGCGTGAAACTCGGGGTGCTGGTGGCCGAGGATGCTGGCGGCGAGCAGGGCGGCATTCACCGCGCCGGCCTTGCCGATGGCGAGGGTGGCGACCGGCACGCCGGCGGGCATCTGCACGATCGACAGCAGCGAGTCGACCCCCGACAGCATCGACGACTGCACCGGCACGCCGAGCACCGGCAGGTGGGTCTTGGCCGCGCACATGCCCGGCAGGTGGGCGGCACCGCCGGCGCCGGCGATGATCACCTGGATGCCGCGCCCGGCCGCCTGTTCGGCGTACTGGAACAGCAGGTCCGGCGTGCGGTGGGCGGAGACCACCTTGACTTCATGGGGGATGCCGAGCTTTTCGAGCATCTCCACGGTATGGCTGAGAGTGCTCCAGTCCGACTTGGAACCCATGATCACGCCAACCAGTGCGCTCATCGTCTTGCCTCATAAGGGTGCGCCGGGATGGCGCGTCAAAAACCAACAAGCCACGCAGTGGGCGTGGCTTGTCATGTGGGGTTCAGGCCGCTCTGTGGGCAGCCCGGGGCCGCGCATTATAGCGTAAAGATGGCAGCGGGGGCCCAATGCGGCTACCGTCCATCAGGCGCCCCGCTCAATCCGCGCTCAACCACGGCCCAGACCGGCGTCTGGCGCGCTCGGAACCCTTCATGCCTTGGTGAATGACGGATGTTGCTGTACTCCAAGCTGACCACCCTGCACGTGGTGACCATGCTCCTCGAGCATTTCGCCGGCCATCCCGAGGCCACCCGGCAGGTGCTGTTGCATGGCAGTGGCATCCGCGAGACCGAGCTGGGCAACCCGGATGTGCGGATCACCCGTTTGCAGGAGCAGCAGGTTTGCCGCAACGGCCTGCAGTTTTGCGCCGAACTGGGCCTGGAACTGGGTTGCCGCATGCATGTGTCGGCCTACGGTCTGCTCGGTTATGCGGCACTCTCCAGCAACACCTTTGGCGAGGCCTGGGACCTGCTGCTGCAGTACCCGGCTCTGCTGGGCACCTATTTCCGGCTCGAGCTGGTAGTCGAGGACGAGCTGGCGTGGATCAGTGCCAGCGATTACTGCATCCAGGACAACCTGGAAGTGTTCAATGTGGAGATGTGCCTGGCCTCGCTCAAGCTGCTCTGCGAAGATCTCCTCGGGCGGCCGCTGCGGCCCAGTGCGGCGCAGTTTCGGCATGCTCCGCCGGACTATGCCGAACACTATGGGCGCAGCTTTGGCTGTGCCCGGCAGTTCGAGGCGGCGCGCAATGCGTTTGCCTTTCCGGCCAGCCTGCTGCTGCAGCGTCTGCCGCTGGCCGATCCGGTGACCAACGCGGATATCCGTGCCCGCTGCCGGCGCCTGAATGCCGAGTTCAGCAATCGTCAGCTGTGGCTGGAGCGGGTCCGCGAACTGCTGCTGGCCGATCTCGCCGCGCCGCCGACGCTGGTCCAGCTGGCGGTGCAGCTGCATTGCTCGCCACGCTCCTTGCGCCGCCATCTGCAGGCACTGGGTACCAGCTATCAGGGCCTGCTCGACGACATGCGCTTTACCCGGGCCAAACACTTGCTGGGCGAGCAGGATATGCCGGTTTGCCGGGTCGCCGAGCTGTTGGGCTTCAGCGAGACCGCCAGCTTCCGCCACGCCTTCCAGCGCTGGAGCGGCATAGCCCCCAGCCGTTACCGCGCCTGAGCGGCGGTTGCGGCCATGGAAAGTTGGCCACTTCGATCCCCTATTGGCCGCCGCCAGCATTCTTGTTGCGCCTGGAATGGGAGAAGAATCAGCCAGTCCTTCCAGCGGAGCCTGATTCATGCTGACTTACTACAGCGATGACCACCACCTGCATCACGGCAACAGCGAGCTGATCGACGGCAAGCTGATGCCCTGTTTCGAGAAACCCCAGCGCGCCGACTTCATCCTGCAGCGGGTCAAGGATCGCCAGCTTGGCGAAGTGCTCGCCCCGGACGATTTTGGTCGGGCGCCGATCGAGCGCATTCACAGTACGGCCTACCTGGATTTTTTCCAGGGCGCCTGGCAGCGCTGGCTGGACGAGGGCGGCAAGGGCGACCTGCTGCCCTTTACCTGGCCCGCGCGCACCCTGCGGCAGATCCTGCCGCGCGATCTGCACGGCCAGCTCGGTTATTACAGCTTCGACGGCGGCGCGCCGATCACTGCCGGCACCTGGCGGGCGGCGTACAGTGCCGCGCAGGTAGCCCTCAGTGCGCAGCGGGCGATCGCTGCGGGACAGCACAGCGCCTTCGCCCTGTGCCGGCCCCCCGGACATCACGCAGCCGGCGAGTTGATGGGCGGCTACTGCTACCTGAACAACGCGGCGATTGCCGCCCAGGCCTTCCTCGACCAGGGGCGGCGGAAGGTCGCCATCCTGGATGTCGACTATCACCATGGCAACGGCACCCAGGACATTTTCTATCAGCGCAACGACGTGTTGTTCGCCTCGATTCACGGGGATCCGGCGATCGAGTTTCCGTTCTTCCTCGGCTACGCCGATGAACAGGGCGAGGGCGCCGGTGCCGGCTGCAACTTCAACTATCCGCTGCCCGCGGGCAGTGCCTGGGATGCCTGGGGCGCCGCGCTCGAGCAGGCCTGTCAGCGCATCGCTGCATACGCTGCCGACGTGCTGGTGGTCTCGCTGGGGGTGGACACCTTCAAGGACGATCCGATCTCCCAGTTCAAGCTCGACAGTGCCGACTACCTGAGCATGGGCCGGCGCATCGCTGCGCTGGGCCTGCCGACCCTGTTCGTCATGGAAGGCGGCTATGCGGTCGAGGCCATTGGCATCAACGCGGTCAATGTGCTCGAGGGTTTCAGCGGCGCCTGAGCGGCGCCGTACACAACACGTCTTCCATCAACGCAGAGAACATGACAATGAACAGACTCCAATGTTTTGTGGGTGCTGCCCTGTGTGGAGCAACCCTGCTGGCCGGCTCCGCGGGCGCCGAAACGCGGCAGCTGCGCGTGTACAACTGGGCGGATTACATCCTGCCCGAAGTGCCCAAGACCTTTCAGGCCAACACCGGCATCCAGGTCACCTGGGACATTTTCGAGACCAATGAGGGGCTGGAAGCCAAGCTGCTGACCGGTAACTCCGGCTATGACCTGGTGGTGCCGACCAACAATTTCCTCGAGACCGAGATCAAGGCCGGCGCGTTCCAGAAGCTGGACAAGAGTCAGCTGCCGAACTGGAAGAACCTCGATCCGGGCCTGCTCAAGCTGATGTCCGCCAATGACCCGGGCAACGAGCATTCGGTGCCTTACATGTATGGCACCGTGCTGATCGGCTTCAACCCGGAGAAGGTCAAGGCGGCACTCGGTGCCGACGCCCCGGTGGATAGCTGGGATCTGCTGTTCAAGGAAGAGAACATCGCCAAGCTGCAGAAGTGCGGGGTGGCGATGCTCGATTCGCCTGGCGAGATCGTGCCGATCGCCCTCGACTATCTGGGCCTCGACCCCAACAGCACCCGCACGGAGGACTATGACAAGGCCAGCGCGTTGCTGATGAAGATTCGGCCGTATGTGCGCTACTTCAATTCGGCCAAGTACATGACCGATATCGCCAACGGCGAGATCTGCGTGGCCATCGGCTATTCGGGCAGCTTCTACCAGTTTGCCAATCGCGCCAAGGAAGCCGGCAACGGCGTGGTGGTCGACTGGCGCCTGCCCAGGGAAGGTGCGCCGCTGTGGTTTGACTCCTTCGCCATTCCGGCCAGCGCCAGCAATGTCAGTGAGGCCCATGAGTTCCTCAATTACCTGCTGGAGCCCAAGGTCATCGCGCCGGTCAGTGACTTCCTCGGCTATCCGAACCCCAACGCGGCGGCGATGACGCTGGTCAGTCCGGCCATTCGCGACAACCCCAACCTGACTCCGACTGCCGCCGCACAGGCGAGCCTGTACGTCCTGCAACCGCTGCCGAATAAAGTCGAGCGGATCCGCACGCGGGTCTGGACGTCCGTCAAGTCGGGTACCTGAGCCACCCGCCGGGGCCGCATCGGCGCGGCTCCCGGCAGCCCGTTCAGCTGCCGGAGCTGTCCTCGGCATGCTCCAGCGTGCGCCACAGCTGGCGCACCCCGGCCTTGCGCTGCAGGGCGCTGCGGTACAGGCGGATTTCCAGCGGCACCTGCCAGTGCTCGCCGCCGCAGATGGCCAGCTCGCCGCGTGCCAGTTCGGCGGTCACCGACAGGCGCGGCACCCAGGCCACGCCGAGGCCTTGCAGGGCCATGCTCTTCAGGCTGTCGGCCATCGCCGTCTCGTATACCGTGGTGGCACGCAGGGCGCGCTGGCGCAGTAGCAGGTTCACCGAGCGGCCGAGAAAGGCGCCGGCGCTGTAGGCCAGCAGCGGTACGTTGAGCCCGGCATCCAGATCGAACAGCGGCTGACCGGCCGAGTCGACGGCACACACCGGCAGCATTGCCGTGCTGCCCAGGTGCAGCGAAGGGAAGATCTCCGGCGGCAGTTGCAGCGCGGCATCCGGGTCGTAGTAGGCGAGGATCAGGTCGCAGCTGCCCTCGCGCAGGGCATGCACCGCCTCGCCGACGTTGCTCGCCACCAGCCGGGTGTTCAGCGGCAGGCCCTGTGCGCGCAGTTGCGCGATCCAGGCCGGGAAGAAGCCCAGGCTCAGCGAGTGGGCGGCGGCAATCTGCAGCACTTCACCCTGCTGGCCTTCGATGTTGTGCAGGTGGCGCACCACTTCGCCGAGTTGCTCGGTCAGGCTGCGTGCGGTGATCAGGAACAGCTGGCCGGCTTCGGTCAGCTCCACCGGCGTGCGCGCGCGGTTGACCAGGGTCAGCCCGAGCATGGCTTCCAGGCTGCGGATGCGCCGGCTGAAGGCGGGCTGGGTGACGAAGCGCTTCTCGGCGGCCTGGGAAAAACTGCGGGTGGCGGCCAGCGCGATAAAGTCTTCCAGCCACTTGGTTTCCAGGTTCATCGATTCTCCGTGGCCCGGAGGCGTAGGGTGGAAAACGGCCGCAGGCCTTTTCCGCCGTGGCCTGTGGCGTGGACATTGGCCGCGCGGGTTGCACCCACCCTGCGGGAAAGCTGTGCAAAATTATATACGCGCGACATCCGTGCCGAGTCACGGCGACATTATGCCGATACGGCATACCATAGCCTCGAACAGCATTGGCCGGCAAATGTTTGAAGGCCTTATTCTATTGGACATCGCGGCGCCTGCCGTATTTCCGAAGAGCTTGACCGTCATGTCCGTTGCCGCATCAACCCGTATCGAAAAAGACCTGCTCGGCAGCCTGGAAGTCCCTTGTGAGGCCTATTACGGGATCCAGACCCTGCGTGCTGTGCAGAATTTCAGACTCTCCGGGGTGCCGCTGTCGCATTACCCGAAGCTGGTGATCGCCCTGGCCATGGTCAAGCAGGCCGCCGCCGACGCCAACCGCGAGCTGGGCCACCTGTCCGCCGCCAAGCACACGGCAATCAGCACCGCCTGTGCGCGGATCATTCAGGGCGAGTTCCACGAGCAGTTCGTGGTCGACATGATCCAGGGCGGTGCCGGCACCTCGACCAACATGAACGCCAATGAAGTCATCGCCAATATTGCGCTGGAAGCCATGGGCTTTGAGAAGGGCGAGTACCAGTACCTGCACCCGAACAACGACGTGAACATGGCGCAGTCGACCAACGATGCCTACCCGACCGCCATCCGCGTCGGCCTGCTGCTCGGTCACGACTTCCTGCTCGGCAGCCTCGACCGGCTGATCCAGGCGCTCTCGGCCAAGGGCCTGGAGTTCGCCCACGTGCTGAAGATGGGCCGCACCCAGCTGCAGGACGCCGTGCCGATGACCCTCGGCCAGGAATTCCGCGCCTTCGCCACCACCCTCGGCGAGGACCTGCAGCACCTCAAGCGCCTGGCGCCGCTGCTGCTGACCGAAGTCAACCTGGGCGGAACCGCGATCGGCACCGGCATCAATGCCGATCCGCGCTACCAGCAGTTGGCGGTCGAGCGCCTGGCGATCATCAGCAACCATCCGGTGGTGCCGGCGGCCGACCTGATCGAGGCGACCTCGGACATGGGCGCCTTCGTGCTGTTCTCCGGCATGCTCAAGCGCACTGCGGTCAAGCTGTCGAAGATCTGTAATGACCTGCGCCTGCTCTCCAGCGGCCCGCGCACCGGCATCAACGAGATCAACCTGCCGGCGCGCCAACCGGGCAGCTCGATCATGCCCGGCAAGGTCAATCCGGTAATCCCGGAAGCGGTCAATCAGGTCGCCTTCGAGGTGATCGGCAACGACCTGGCACTGACCCTCGCCGCCGAGGCCGGCCAGCTGCAGCTCAACGTGATGGAGCCGCTGATCGCCTACAAGATCCTCGACTCGATCCGCCTGCTGACCCGCGCCATGGACATGCTGCGCGAGCACTGCATCGACGGCATCACGGCCAACGAGGCGCACTGCCGGCAGCTGGTCGAGCAGTCGATCGGCCTGGTCACCGCGCTGAATCCCTACATCGGCTACGAGAACGCCACGCGCATCGCCAAGCTGGCGCTGGACAGCGGCCGCGGCGTGCTGGAACTGGTGCGCGAGGAGCAGCTGCTGGATGACGCCAGCCTGGCCGACATCCTGCGCCCGGAACACATGATTGCGCCGCGCCTGGTGCCGCTCAAGGCCTGAGTCGGCGCTACTACGAACCTGCTTGTCGGGGGCCAGCCCCGACCTTTACGGGCTGCATGAAAGTGCAGCCCGTTTTTTTTGGCTATGTCCCCGTTAGTTGTTGAATGCTTGAACCGCGTAGGGTGGATAACCGCGTAGCGTTATCCACCATGGACGCCCCGGTGGAAAAGCCGCAAGCGGCGTTTTCCACCCTACGCAAGGACCGTCGCTGTTTCACTCGATCTCGAACAGCCCGTCGCGGATATGCGCCGCTGCCAGGCGCTGGCGCACGTCGTCGTCGATGCGCGGGTCGTCCGGGCGGTAGAGCATCACCTGGCGATAGGCACTGACCCGATTGATCTCGGTGCCGAGGTATTCCCAGACCACCCGGGTGCACGCCGGGGTGCGCAGGTCGCCGCTGGAGACGCCAGTCTTCAGGCCGTTGAGGCGGATGATGCGGCTCTTGAAGCTGGGGATGAGGATGGTCTGGCTCATCTCGTTGCCGGTCAGCGACTCGTAGTCGATGAGGAACAGCCGCTCCTGCAGGTTGAAGGCGGTGCCCAGGTAGCGGCAGCGCACCCAGTCCTCGGCCTTGCCGCTGCCGCCGCGGGCGGGTTCCTGGCGCTCCTGGCGCTCGAACAGGTAGCTGCCGCGTTCCTCGCGCAGGTGCACCAGCGACAGCAGGATGTGCCCGGGCACCGACATGCAGTTGGCGTACTCGAAGTAGTAGCCGCAGTAGCGCGCCAGCGAGCTGGAGTAGGCGCGTAGCGGCTCGAGCAGTTCGAGCAGCGGATCACTGGCCGGTTGCGCCGGGTGCTGCCGGCGGGCGCCGACCAGCTCGGCGAACTGCTCGCTGGGCAGGACCAGCTCGTAGTCCTCGACGCCGAAGAAATCACCGATGCGCTTGAGGTTGTGGCGGGTCGGCCGGCTCTGTCCGGACAGGTAGCGGTTGAACTGGGCGCGGTTGATCGCCAGCCGCCGGCAGACCTCGGCGATCGACTTATAGTGATTGCACAGCAGCTGGAGGTTGCTACCGAGGGCGTCGGACATGCGGCTCTGCCAAGTGATGCGGGTGACGCGAATATAGCATCAACTCGCATCAGCTAGGTGCAACCCGCGAAATTGTCCGGGCCGCCATCCCCGCCGAGGATTGGCGCACAGCCGCAGCTGGCTCTGCGTGTGCCGCTCCCGGCGAACGGCAGTCCTGACAACAACAATGAGGGATGTCCCCATGCTAGATCTTCTCAACGACCTGCTCTGGAGCAAGGTTCTGATCGTCGCCCTGGTCGGTCTCGGCCTGTATTTCTCGATTCGCTCGCGCTTCGTGCAGTTCCGCTATTTCGGCGACATGTTCCGCATCTTCGGTGAAGCCTTCAAGCACCAGCCGGGGCATCTCAGCTCGTTCCAGGCGCTGATGCTCTCGGTGGCCGGACGGGTCGGCGCCGGCAACATTGCCGGGGTGGCGGTGGCGATCATGCTCGGTGGCCCGGGCGCGGTGTTCTGGATGTGGCTGGTGGCGCTGCTCGGCATGGCCACCAGCTACTTCGAGTGCTCGCTGGCGCAGCTGTACAAGCGTGCCGAGCCGGATGGCACCTATCGTGGCGGCCCGGCCTTCTACATCCTGCATGGCCTCGGCCAGCGCTGGCTGGCGGTGATCTTCTCGATCCTGCTGCTGGTGACCTTCGGCTTCGGCTTCAACGCCGTGCAGTCCTACACCGTGGCTACCTCGCTGCACGACACCTTCGGCCTGCCCACCCATGTCAGCGGCATCGCCCTGGTGCTGGTGATCGGCCTGATCATCTTCGGCGGTATCAAGCGCATCGCCAGCATGGCCGACGTGCTGGTGCCGGTCATGGCCTTCTCCTACATCGGCATGGCGCTGGTGGTGCTGGGCATGAATATCGGCGAGGTGCCGGCCACTTTGGCGCTGATCGTCAAGAGCGCCTTCGGCCTGGAGCCGGCGTTCGCCGGCGGCATCGGCGCGGCCATCCTGATGGGCGTCAAGCGCGGCCTGTTCTCCAACGAGGCCGGGCTGGGCAGTGCGCCGAACGTCGCCGCCGTGGCCGAGGTCAACCACCCCGCGGCGCAGGGCATCGTGCAGTCGCTCAGCGTGTTCATCGACACCATCCTGGTGTGCACCAGCACCGCGCTGATCATCCTGCTCTCGGGCGTCTACCTGCCGGGCAGCGAGATGGCCGGCGTGGTCCTGACGCAGACCGCGCTGGCCGCCGAAGTGGGCGAGTGGGGGCGGATCTTCGTCACCCTGGCGCTGACCCTCTTCGTCTTCACCACCCTGGTGTACAACTACTACCTGGGCGAGAACGCGCTGAGCTTCTTCAGCGAGAAGCGCTGGCTGGTGCAACTCTACCGCGTGCTGGTGGTCTGCCTGCTGCTGTGGGGTTCGATGCAGGACCTGTCCACCGTGTTCGGCTTCGCCGATGTGACCATGGGCCTGCTGGCGCTGGTCAACCTGGCCGCGCTGTTCCTGCTGTTCAACACCGGCCTGCGCTTGATGCGCGATTACGACGGGCAGATCAAGGCCGGCGTGCGCTCGCCGGTATTCGATCCGCAGGCCTATGCCGACCTCGACCTGGATCCGCTCGCCTGGCCGCGCCAGGGTCAGGGCCGGGACGAGGCGGTGGTCGCCCGCGACCTGAGCCTGCAGCAGCGCTGAGGCAGGCAAGCTGAAGGAGTGGGGGCTACGGCCCCCTTTTCCCTGCCACTGACCCGGCCCGGCCAGTACACTGCAAGCGAAACCGACAGTCGCCAGGTTGATCCCATGAATCCTTCACAGAAGCTGCTGGTGCTCTATACCGGCGGCACCATCGGCATGCAGATGAGCGCGAGCGGGCTGGCCCCGGCCTCCGGCTTCGAGGCGCGGCTGCGCGCCGAGCAGGCCGCCCACCCGGAACGCCCGGCGCCGCCCTGGCAGTTCGCCGAGCTGCTGCCGCTGCTCGACAGCGCCAACATGACCCCGGCCAACTGGCTGGCGATGCGCGATGCGATCGTCGCGGCGGTCGATGCGCAGGGCTGCGATGCGGTGCTGCTGCTGCACGGCACCGATACCCTGGCCTACAGCGCGGCGGCGCTGAGCTTCCTGTTGCTGGGGCTGGAGATTCCGGTGCTGCTGACCGGCTCGATGCTGCCGGCCGGGGTGGCCGGCAGCGATGCCTGGCCCAACCTGTTCGGTGCCCTGGCCCTGCTCGCCCGCGGCGTGGCCCCGGGTGTGCAGCTGTATTTCAACGGGCGCCTGCTGCATGGCGCGCGCGCCAGCAAGTGGCACAGCGAGGCCTTCGACGCCTTCCATGAGCACCAGCGCCCGCGGCATGGCCAGCGCCTGGGCGAGCTGCCCGCCGCGCTGCATTACCGCCAGCCACGGCGGCCGGTGGCGGTGGCGGTGCAGCCGCTGTTTCCCGGCCTGCACGCGGCGCAGTTGCGCGCGCTGCTCGACAGCGGGGTCGCGGCCCTGCTGCTGGAGTGCTACGGCAGCGGTACCGGGCCGGCGGATGACCCGCAGATCCTCGCCGTGCTGGGCGAGGCCCACGCCCGCGGCGTGGTGCTGGCGGCGATCAGCCAGTGTCCGCAGGGGCATGTGCAGTTCGATGTGTACGCCGCCGGCAGCGGCCTGGCCGCCTGCGGCCTGGTCAGTGGTGCCGGCATGGGCCGCGAGGCGGCGCTGGGCAAGCTGTTCAGCCTGCTCGGCGCGGGCCTCGGCCAGGCCGAGGTGGAACGCCTGTTCGGCCTCGACCTGTGTGGCGAGCTGGCTGAATGGCAGTTGGAACGCTAGCGGCCTGCCTGGCGCTTAACGCGTGGCGCAATCCGGCCTAGGATAGGCCGATCACCCAAGGAGTTCGCCCATGTATACGCCTGCCGCCTTTCGCCAGGACGACCTGGCCCAGCTGCACGCGCAGATCCGCCAGACCCCGCTGGCGGTGCTGGTCAGCCATGCCGCGGGCGGCCTGCACGCCAGTCACCTGCCGCTGTTGCTGGTCGCGGAGGAGGGTAGCCAGGGCACCCTCTACGGCCATTTCGCCCGCGCCAATCAGCAGTGGCAGGCCTTCGCCGAGCAGCCCGAAGCGTTGGCGATCTTCAGCGGCGCCGAGGCCTATGTCAGCCCGGGCTGGTATCCGTCCAAGGCCGAACAGGGCAAGGCGGTGCCGACCTGGAACTACATCAGCGTGCACGCCCGCGGCCGCCTGGAACTGTTCGACGAGCCGGCGCGCCTGCGCCAGTTGCTGGTGCGCCTGACCGCCACGCACGAGAGCGGGCAGGCGCAACCCTGGCACATCGACGATGCGCCGCCGGACTATATCGACGCCATGCTGCGCGCCATCGTCGGCTTTGCCCTGCCGATCGAGCAGCTGCAGGGCCAGTGGAAACTCAGCCAGAACCGCAGTGCGACCGACCGCGCCGGCGTGCAGCAGGCGCTCGCGGCCAGCCCGCGGGCCAGTGACCGGGAGCTGGCGCAGCAGATGCAAGCCGCCGCCCCGGCGACGCGCCAGCCATAGGAAACCGCCATGCCCAACCTGCAGATCCGCCCGGTCAGCGCCGCCGACCACGCCGCCTGGCTGCCGCTGTGGCAGGCCTACCAGCGCTTCTATAACGCCGTGATTGCCGAGCAGACCAGTGCCATCACCTGGCAACGCTTTCTCGACCCGGCCGAGCCGATGCACGCCGCGCTGGCCTGGCAGGACGGCGTGGCGGTCGGGCTGGTGCACTGGATCTTCCATCGCTCTTGCTGGACGGTCAGTGATTACTGCTACCTGCAGGACCTGTACGTGGCCGAGAGCGGGCGCGGCGCTGGCGTCGGCCGGGCACTGATCGAGCAGGTCTACGCCGCCGCCCGGGCCGCCGGCGCCAACCGCGTGCACTGGCTGACCCAGGAGGACAACGCCCGGGCGCGCCAGCTGTACGAGCGCATCGCCAGCCGCTCGGGGTTTATCCAGTATCGCCAGCTGTTCACGTCGCCCGGTTGAGCCGACGCAGTGCTTGCCGCCCGGCGGCGGCAACGGGCGGATTTTGGCTTGCATGGCTGCCGCCAAGCTCTTAACGTTGACCTCCCGGTCATCAGGCGGGCTCGCTGCCTGCCGGTTGTGGAAATCGTCAATGCCCGAGACATTGTCCGCCTGTCGCCTGCGCCGGCCGCGTTGGCTGTTGCCCCTGCTGTGCTGGTCAGTCCTGCTGCTCGCCGGTCGGCCGGCGGTGGCCGAGTCACTGCTGGCGATCGGCGATGAATGGTGTCCGTACAACTGCGCCAGCGACAACCCGCGGCCCGGCTATCTGGTCGAGTTGCTCAGGGATATCTACGCCGAACAGGGCCTGCAGGTCGAATACCGGGTGGTGCCCTGGTCTCGGGCGCTGAAGATGATGGCGGACGGCAAGGCCGACCTGCTGCTGGCCACCACCCCTGAGACCACCCCCGGGCTGCCGCTGAGCGTCGCCGTTGGCGAGGATCGCACCTGCTTTTATGTTCCGCGCGGCAGTGCCTGGCGCTACAGCGGCCTGGCCGAGCTGCAGCAGCGCCGCTTTGGCGTGATCCAGGATTACAGCTACGACGGTGGCGGTGCCCTGGATGGGCTGATTGCGGCCAGTACGTCGGCCGCCGGGCCGGCCATGGCATCCAGTGGCGAGAATGCGCTGCAGAACAACTTCAACAAGCTGCTGGCCGGGCGGGTCGACCTGGTCCTGGAGAACTGCGCGGTTGGCAGCTACAGCTTGCGTCGCTATGGCCTGCGCGAGCGCATCCAGTCGGCCGGCAGCCTGCCGGGCTACCGCGGGGTGCTGAACATCGGCTTCAACCCGGCCGCCCCGGATGCGCACTTGCGCCTTGAGCAGCTGCGCGCCGGGCTGGAGCAACGCCGGCGCAGCGGGGCCTTGCAGCAGCTGCTGGAGGCCTATGGCCTGGTCGACTGGGTGCCGGCCGCGCAGCCCTATTGATAGGCTCTGTTCCAGTCGGCCCTATTGATAGATTTTGCACCCAACACGTACTACTCAAGGGTCCGATCAATCACGTTGCGGCTACAGGATCAGCCCGCCGCTGGCCTTGTGCTGTTCGCGCAGGCGCTGGTCGAGTTGTTGCAGGTTGGCCTTGCCACCCTCAAGTTCGGCCAGCCGGGCCGGTTCCAGCAACTGGCGGATTTGCGTTTCCAGCTGCCCGCTGAGCAGTTGCAGCTGGCGCTGGCGGCTGCTGCTGCCGGCTTGCAGGGCCTGCCATTCGCTGTCCTGCGGCAGGCCGTAGCCGCTGTCCAGCAGCTGCGCCGGGCGGCTGAGAAAGCCACTTTCGTCGAGCATGGCCTTGAGGGTCTGGCTGGCCTTGCTCCAGGCCGGGTTGTCGACGGCGCCGGCCTGGTCCAGGTAGGTGCGCTTGAGTTCGTCCTGGGCCAGCAGCATCTGCCGGCGCAGCGCGGCCTGTTCGAGCAGCAGCAGCGCGGCATTGCTGCGCAGGTCGGCCGCGGCGAACCATTGCCGGCGCTCGCTGGCCGAGAGCTCCAGCCACTCTTCGACGCTGCTTTGCGGGATCGGCAGGCGCTCGTGCAACACCATGAACATTGCCTGGTAGCGCTCGCGGAAGGAGTCGAAGCGGTAACCCAGGCGCAGGGCTTGCTTGCGGTCGTCGAGCACCCCGAGATCGGCCACCCCGCGCGCGGCCAGCAGCTCCTGCAGGCCGTTGGGCAGGATGCTGTCGAGGCTTTGCAGCTGCGGGTGACGGGTGCCGGTGCGCAGCAGCTTGAGGGTTTCCACCGCGCAGTTGTTGCTGAAGAAGTAATAACCGCCGTCATAGCTCCAGTGCAGCTGGGCAGCCTGCTCGAGCAGTTGCCCGATCTGCGCGCGGCTCAGGCGCAGCGGAATCGAGTTGAGGCTGCGCAGCTCGACCTTGGTGTATTCCTCGATGACCTGCTCCAGCGGCAGCACGAACAGCCGCGATGGATAGTTGCCGCTCAGGCCGTCCCAGCTGGACAGCTGCACATCGCCGACAAAGGCACGGTAGGACAGCACCAGGTGGCGGTCGAGATCCAGCCGGCACTGCGGTCCGCGCGGCCGGCCGGGCGCGCAGATCACCAGGCGCAGCATGCCGTGGCCCCAGCGGCTCATCCATTGCTGGTTGGCATCGGCAAACAGGTAATCGACTGCATAGACCTGCTGCGGGTCGATGCTGCCGAGCGGCTGGCTGGTGAAATCATGACTGGCATTCATGTAGGCCAGCCCGGGCCGGCACGCCGCCTGGCTGGCCGGCGCCCAGCCGAAGTGCTCGCGGAAGTAGCGCTGCAGGCCCGGGCGGCGACAAGCGTAGCTCGGGTCGAGGAGGAAGTACTCCAGGTTCACCGCGACGAACTCGCGCGGGTTGCTCAGTTCGTAGGTATCCGGGCTGCGATCGGTCTGGTCGTTGCGCGGGTCGCGCGCGCCGCGCTGGCCGGCGCGTTCCTGCCAGCCGGCGAGGTCGAGCAGGCGCGGGTCATCGGAGAGGCTGAAGCGCCGTGCGCCGAGGCTCCGGCAGTGCTCGGCCAGGCCGATCGGGCCACGGCTGGCCAGCTGCTGGCGACAGCGCTGAGCTTTCAGCTGGGCGGCCGGCGCTTGCAGGCGGGCGCGGTCATACAGGTGGGTCAATTCATGCAGCACGGTGGCCAGCAGTTCGCGCTGCTGGCTGCCATGGCTGCGCCGGCTGGGCTGGCTGGCCGAGCCATCGACCAGCGCCGGCAGCAGTTCGGCATTCAGCGCCAGCCGGCTGTGGCGCGGGTCGGCCTGCCCATAGGCCTGCGCCGGCAGGCCGGACTGCCAGCCTACGCTGACCTGCTGGTCCAGGCGTTCGACAAAGCTGGGCGGCAAGGCGGCCATGGCCTGCTCAAGCAGGGCCTGGCTGGCCTGCTGCTCGGCGTCGGTGAGCCCGCTGGTGTCCAGCTCCAGACGCAGATTGCCGAATACGCTGGCACTTCCCAGCAAGCAGGCAAAGGCCAGCCACAGGCGCAGCATCACGGGCAACAGACAGATCGATTTTGTGCAGGTGCCAGCTTGCTGGCGCCTGCATCTAGCCCGCTACCCACCCTTGAATCTGGCCGCATCAATAAGGCTCTGTTGCTCAGTGGGCAAGAATCGCCTGGGCCAGGGCTTCGTCAGTTGCCTCACGGGCTTCGGGCAGTTGTTCGCGCAGGCTGCGCAGGGCGGCTTCCAGTTGCACGGTGCGCACTGCGCCTGCGGTGGCGATGAAGCTGGCGGCGTCGTCGCGGGCGGCCAGCACCAGCTTCATGTCACGAACCGAAGTGGTGGTATCGGAGGTGAAGTCCAGGGTGCGCTCGGTGGCGTGCAGCAGGACATTGCTGGTGGCCACCAGGCTACGGGCCTGGACGCTGCTGCAGGCCAGCAACAGGAGGATCAGGGAGATGATGGGACGCATGGCAAGGCTCCGGCGGTCAGCGACTGTTGATAGGCACAGGGACTCCGGCGAGAGGCCTGCAGCAAGCGGCGCAGCAGTTGCTGCTGCGCCGGGGCGGGCTCAATACGCCAGGATGGCTTCGGCCAGTTGCATGTCGCTGGCCTGCAGTTGCGGCTGCTTGCCACGGATCAGGGTTACCGCGGCCTCCAGATGGACCCCGCGGATCTGCCCCTGGCTGGCGACGAAGCTGGCCGCATCGTCCTTGGCCGCGCGCACGATCTTTTCGTCATCATCGGTCGACGAGGAGGTGGCATCGGAGGTTGAGCCGGTGGCATCGCTGAGCCAGTCGGTGGTGACCACGAAACTGGTAGCCCCGGCCTGGGTGGAAAGTGCCAGCAGGCTGGCGGCGACAAGCAGACGAAGATGCATGGTGGACGTTTCCTTCAGATTGAACAGAAGCCAAGGTTAACCGAGAGGCGGGGCATTGGGCCAATGCCGGCATGCATTTAGGCATGGTTCAGGCCGGCGCTGGCGGCCTATTTGCCTTTCTTGTCGCGGCCCTTGGCCTTTCCCTTGGCTTTTGCCGCGGGCTTGCGCTCAACCTTTTTCAGCGGCGCCCTGCCGCTGGGCGGCTGGAGGCCCGGCTTGCGTGGTGGCGTGCTGACGGCCTGCGGCTGGGCCACGGTCGCCACCGTGCTGCTACTGGCAGCCGGCTTCGCCGGCGCCTTGGCGGCTGGCGTCATGGCTGCGGTTTTGGCCGCCCGTGGTTGGCTGGCGACCTTGGCAGCCGGCGCCGGGACAACTGCCGGCGCCGCGGCGGCAGTGCCGGCGGATTTTCCAACGGGGGCTTTCACGACAGCCGCTGGAGTAGCGGCCTTGACCGCCGGCGCCGTGGTCGTCCGCGGTTTGCTGGCAACCTTGGCGGCCGCTGGCTGGGCGACCGCTTTCGCTACTCGGGCCGCTGCCGGTTTACCGGTGGTTTTCGGCCGCGCTGGCGTGGCCGCTGGCGCCGGGGCGACGGCCTTGCCTGGCGCTGTCCGCGCCGGTTTGCGCGCCGCAGGCCGGGCCGCCTTGGCGGGGGCTGCCGGGTTTGCCGAGTCAGGCTCCGGCAGCCGCTTGCTGGCCAGCAGCAGCTCCTCGAAGCTGTCGCGGTAGCACTGCGCGAACACGGCCGGGTCCGGCATCATCTGCCGGCAGGCCACGGCACAGACCCACAGCGTGCCGTTGTAGCTGAAGCCGGTGATGTTCAGGCCGAGGTTGTCCATCGGGATCGACACCGGCAGGAACAGCACCATCTTGGCCCCGGCCAGGTACAGCGGCACATCCGGGCCGCGCACGTTGGAGATGGTCAGGTTGGCGCGCGGCAGCAGGCCCTGGGTGATCAGCATCTTGCCGGCGGCCGCCGGCAACAGGTTGAGCAGCTTGCCGGGCAGGTCCTTGCCGATGCTGTTGGTCACCTGCTTGGTCTTGTGACTGCCGCGGCGCACGGCCTGCAGGCGCTCGAGCGGGTCGGCGATGTTGGTGCATATCGGCATCGCCGACATGCCGACCTGGTTGCCCACGTCGGCATCCTTCTTTTCGCCGCGGGTCGAGATCGGCACCATCGCATTCAGGCTGGACTCGGGCAACTCGTGCTTGTCGGCGAGGTATTTGCGCAGTGCCCCGCCGGTGACTGCCATGAACACGTCGTTGACCGTGACCCCGGGCAGCTTGCTGCGGATCTGGTGAATCTCGCCCATCGGCAGGCCGAGGGCTTCCACCACGCGATGCGCCGACACTGCATGGTCGAAACGTGTGACCGGCGCCTTGGCCGGCAGCGCGGAAGGCTCATCGTGCGCCTTGGCCGGATGCTCCTCGCCCAGCTGCGCGAGGTATTTGCGACCAAAACTGAGGCCCAGCTTGCCGACGTCCAGCAGCAGCTTCGAGGTATCCACCAGCAGGTTGGCGCCGTTACCCACGGCGCGGGCGTACAGCTCGACGGCCGAGGGTTCGCGGTCGGCAATGATGGTCGAGTTGGTCTGGATGGCGTCATCGTTGCTGGTGAAGCTGTGGATCGCCTTCATCAGTTCGGCGCCCGCCTCACCGTCAATCGCGGCATGGTGCATCTTGATGAAGAAGGCGAAGCTGCCGGGCGGAATGCCGTGAATGTTGTTCAGGCCCTCGATCACGTAGCACTCCCAGGCCGGCATGCTCAGGTCCAGCGGCCGGGCATGAATGCGTGCCACCAGAATGCACAGCTGGCGCCAGTCGCCCGGCTTGGGCAGGGCGATGTGGCGGATGTGGTACTCCAGATCGATATCCGGGTCTTCGATCCAGTACGGCCGGTCGATCCCCAGCGGCGGATTGACCAGGCGGCGGCGGAAAATCTTCGACTTGCCGAGGCGACCGGAGAAAAAGTCCAGCACGCCCTTGAAGCGAACCTTGCCCCCCGGCGCGCTGGACGGGTCATAGATGCCCAGCCCGCCGACATGCATGCGCTGGTGGCCGTTCTCCATGGCGAGAAACAGGTTGTCCATTCCGGAGAGTTGCTTCATGGCGAATCCCAGCCTTTCTGATCTTTTGTGGGCTGAAATATGGGCCTTGCAAGCACTTTTCGCAACCTGCAGCAGCCCGCAAATACACTGATGGAATTGGCTGATTCGCGGTTGGTTCATTGTTTTCCGTAAGGCCACTACTTAGACTGCGCGGGCTGTCAAACGGCCTATCTGGATTAAGCATGTTGAAACGCATCAAGCAAGTGATCTCGGCTGCTCGGCAGGCTTGGACAATGCCCGTGGTCGAACCAAAAGCGCAGCTGGACCAGGTCACCAGAACTGGGCTGAAGGACATTCACATGAGCGGCTGGACCCAGGATACCGGCGAACTGGTTACAGGCTTTCATATTGGCCCGGAAGATACGGTTCTCGACATCGGTTGCAGCGATGGTGGCTACGCCACGTTCAGTGCCAGACAGGGCGCGGCGATCATTCTGGCGGATGTGGATGCAGCAAAGCTGGACGTTGCGCGGACCCGTCTGGAGGCTATTCCGGCGCGCAGTCTGCAGACCTTGGTTACGGATGCCGATCCGATCCCCTTGCCGGATGCTTCGGTCAGCCGGATAGTGGCGATGGAGGTGCTGGAGCATGTCGATTGCCCGGCGCAGTTCATGGCTGAGCTGGTTCGGGTGGCGAGGCCGGGCGCCTTGTTTCTGCTCACTGCGCCGGATGAGGCCATAGAGGGGGTGCAGAAGCACATTGCCCCGCCAAGCTATTTCGAGAAGCCCAACCACATCCGTATCTTCAAGCGTGGCGAGCTGGAGCAGCTTGCACGGGATGCCGGTCTGCAGATCGTTGACCGGTTCAGTTATGGTTTCTACCTTGCGGTCTGGTGGTCACTTTACTGGGCGTGCGAGAACCAGTCATTGTCCCCTCCGTGGCATCCTCTGCTTGAGGACTGGGCCAAGGTCTGGTCAAGGCTGCTTTCGCTTCCTGAAGGGCTGAAGATCAAGGCAGCACTGGATCAGGTCATGCCCAAGAGTCAGGTCGTTATTGCGCGAAAGCCCTGATGCTGCTGTTTTCCAATATCAGTAACCCAATGGTTCCAGTGTGATCATTCTCGTCGGCTCAAAGATCGATCAGTCCAGCATCCGCAGCTCGCTCGGCAAGCCGGAGTACAGCTATTTCTTTCTGATGAAGGACTTTCTGCCGGTGCTGGAGCGCCTTGGTACGGTGCGGGTTGTCGAGAGTCTGGAAGAAATCGCCGCACTGTCCGAGCGCTACCGCGCCGAGGGCGAGCAAGTCGTGTTCCTCAGCTTCACGCCGCCGCAGCAGGCGCCGCTAGCAGTCGGCTGCCCGACCATAGTGGTGTTCGCCTGGGAGTTCGATCGCCTGCCCGATCTGCCTTGGGGCGACAACCCGCAGAACGACTGGCGCTATGTGTTTCAACGGGTGGCCGGCACCATCAGTACCAGCCGCGAAGCGGCGGAGCTGGTCAGCGCCTGCATGCCCGCTGCGTTTCCAGTGCTGGCCTGCCCGGCGCCTGTGTGGAACCGGTTTGCCGACCTGGGGGAGGCGCCGACGGGACCGGACCTGGCCTCGCGCTCCTTCAGTTTCCAGGGAATTCTGATCGACAGCGCACTGCTGGGGCTGTCCGCCGACGGACTGGTGCGCAAGCCCGAGCCCGAGGTGGAACCAGAGCCGGTGGTGGTCCTGGAGCCAGAACCTGAGCCCGCAGTGCAAGAGTTACCACCCAGCCGCTGGCGCGAGACCTGGCTTACCAGCGGAGCGCTGCTGCGCGGCTGGTGGCGGGAGGTCTGGCGCGGCGAACTGCCCAGCGTGCAGGCGTTGCCGGTCGTCGAGTTGCCGCCCTCGGCTCCGGCCGAGCAGCCGCCTGCCGTGCTTGGCGAAGCAGCCGAGCCCTTCCCGGTCAGCGTTGCCGGGGTTGTGTATGTCAGCGTTCTGAATCCGGCGGATAACCGCAAGAACTGGGTAGAGATTGTCACCGCGTTCTGCTGGGCCTTCAAGGACAAGGACGACGCCACGCTGGTGCTGAAGATGACGCACCATGACCTGGACTATTACCGGATCGTGCTGATTACCCTCCTGTCGCGTCTGGCGCCGTTCAAGTGCCGGGTGGTCGTGCTGCATGGCTTTCTGCAGGATGAGCAGTACCGCGAGCTGATCCGCGCCAGCACCTTTTATATCAACGCTTCGTCGGGCGAAGGGCTGTGCCTTCCGCTGATGGAGTTTCTCAGCGCCGGCCGGCCGGCGATCGCGCCGCTGCACACGGCGATGGCCGATTATATGAGTGACGAGCTGGGCTTCGTTATCCGCTGCTCGCCGGAGCCGTTTTGCTGGCCCCACGACCCCGCGCGGATCTTCACCACGCACCGCCAGCGGCTCAATTGGGAGTCGCTGATGCGGGCCTTCGAGCAGAGCTACCGGCAGGCGCGGACGACGCCGCAAGACTATCGGCAGATGGCGGCCAATGCCTCGCAGCGGATGCGCGAGTTTGCCTCTGTCGAGGCGCTGCAGGGGCGGCTCGGAGGGTTCATCGAGCAGGTTCTGGCCGCTGCCGGGGCGCCGGGTCCGGCAGCCCGGGATGAAGGGGGGCGGCCATGAAGTTGATCGTTTACTCGCAGATCACCGCCGCCCGCATTGCCACCAGCATGGGGCTGCCGGAGTACAGCTATTACTTCGTGCTGCGCGACTTTCTGCCGGTCCTGCGCGAGCTGGGTGAAGTGCTGGTGATCGAAGACCCGGCGACCGAAGTCGATGCGCTCTGCGACGAGGCGCTGGCGCAGGGACAGCGCTGCTGGTTCCTTTCGTTTTCGCCGCCGCAGAAGACCCAGCTCGGCCTGCGCTGCCCGACTATCCCGGTATTCGCCTGGGAGTTCTACGGCATTCCCAATGAGTTCTGGCTGGATGAACCCTGGCAGGACTGGCGCTATGTGCTGCAGCGCTGCGGTCGGGCGATTACCCATTCGCGGCTGATCGTCGACATGGTGCGTCGCGAGATGGGCGAGGCATTCCCGGTGATTTCCGTACCGTCGCCGGTGTGGGACAAGTTCGAGCGCCTGCGCCGGGAACCGGGGCAACTGCCGCTTCAGCGTGCGATGAAGGTCAACCTGCCTTCGGGAGTGATCGCCGACAGCAATGATCCGCTGGTGCGTCCCTATATCTCCGGCGCGCAGGCGATGAACCATCTGATGCAGGCGATCCGGCAGTACGACCGTACCTTTTCACCGCGGGCGCAGACCGAAGATGCGGCGCCGGATGCGCCGCTTGATCATTTGCCGCGCCAGTCGCTGTACCGCATCACCCGGCGTTATCTGGGCGAGTGGTATCTGCGCGTGTTGCTGCCGCTGCTGGCGCCGCGTTATGCCAAGCGGCCGCTTGCACCGCAGATGCAGCTGGTGGTGGATGATGCCGGGCGCAGGCCTGAGCCGCTGAATCCGGTCGAGCCGAGGAAGGCCGAAGCCTCCGGTCTAAGCGTGAACCTGCCGGACTGGCAGCCGGCCAGGGTCAGCACCGAGCTGTCCGGTGTGGTGTTCACCGCGCTGTTCAATCCGTATGACGGTCGCAAGAACTGGGCCGACATGCTCACCGCCTTTTGTGCCGCCTTCCGCGATACGCCGGATGCCACCCTGGTGTTCAAGCTGGGGCACACAGAGTACCTGTCGGCTATGCACGAGATGCTGATCTGGCTGGCACGCATGCCCGCTTTCCAGTGCCGCATAGTGATCCTGCACGGCTATCTGGACGGTAGCGAATTCGACGAGTTGATCCGCGCCACCGCCTTCACGGTCAATGCCTCGCACGGCGAGGGGCAGTGCCTGCCCTTGATGGAGTTCATGTCCTGCGGCAAACCGGCCATCGCGCCGCGCCACTCGGCCATGCTCGATTATATCGACGAGCAGGTGGCCTTCGTGGTCGACAGCTGGCTGGATGCGACTGCCTGGTCGCATGATCCCCGCCTGGCCTACCGCACCCTGCGCCACCAGATCGACTGGGCTTCGCTGAAGCAGGCGTACCGCGATGCCTATGCCTGCGTTCGCGAAGATCCGCAGCGCTACCAGCGCATGTCTGTAGCGGCCATTGAGCGTATGCGCGGGCATTGCTCGCAGGCCGTGGCTCGCCAGCGTCTGACCGAATTTCTGGATGCTGAAAGCCGGAGTCCGCAATGACGCCCGCAGAGTTGTTCCGTCGCCTGGCGGGTCTGGAGGGTGATCCGCGCACGACCGCGGACATCTGGCGCGATATGAGCAGCGCCCCGGGATTTGTCGACTCGCGCAACTGCGGATTCATGGATGCGGTGCAGAGCGGCTGGTACCAGAACGACAGCGATGAACTTTTTCGTGGGTTCCCGATTTCCGCCGACGACAGTGTGCTGGATGTCGGCTGCGGCGCTGGCGGCGCCACCCTCTTCTGCGCGCGGCGCGGTGCCCATGTGGTGTTCATCGATGCCGTGGCGGAGAAGATCGAGGCGCTGCGCGCCCGGCTCGCCGACACGCCGGCGCGCCGGGCCGAAGGGCATGTCTGCGCCAGTCTGCCCCTGCCGGTGGCCAGCGAGAGCATGACCCGGGTGATCGCCATGGAGGTTCTGGAGCATGTGCCGGACCCCGCGGCTTTCCTGGCGGAGCTGCAGCGTGTCGGCGAGCCGGGAGCCCTATACCTGCTGGTCGTGCCGGACGAGCTGGCCGAGCAGATGCAGCAGGGGCTGGCGCCGGAGTACTACTTTCGCGAGCCCAACCATATCCACGTCTTCGGGCGCGAACAGTTTGTCCGGATGGTGGCTGAGGCCGGGCTGGAAGTGGTGCAGCGCGACTCCTACGGCTTCTTCTGGACCTTCTGGATGCTCCTCTACTGGACTCAGGCTCGTTCGTTGGGTGATGCGCTGGACGGTGAGTCGCACGATGTGGTGCAGCCGCCGTACCCGCCGCTGCTCAACGACTGGGCCAAGCTTTGGTATCAGGTGATCAAGCTACCCGAGGCTGCGCCGATGAAGCAGGCACTGGATCAATTGCTGCCAAAAAGCCAGGTGATTGTGGCGCGTAAACCCCGCGACGGGAAAGCCACGGCATGACCAAGCGTATAGACGACATCGAGATTCTGCGCGGTTTTTCCGTGCTTTTGATCGTGATGCATCACGCGCGATCCAACCTGTTTACTTGGAGCTCGCCTGGGCTGGAGCGATTCGGGGTGTATTTCAGCGGCACTTTCTGTGTCGATCTGTTCTTTGCCATTTCGGGTTACTTGATTGCCCGGGAACTGATTCCGCGCCTTCAGGCCAGCAACGGGCCGGAAGCGGCCTTCCGCATTACCCTGGCATTCTGGATTCGCAGGGCCTGGCGTATTCTGCCATCAGCCTGGCTATGGCTGGGCTTGACCTTGCTGGCGGTGGTGGCATGCAACGAATCTGGCGCTTTTGGCAACTTCCGCACAAATCTGGAGGCTACCATTGCCGGCGTACTGCAAGTGGCGAATCTGCGCTTTGCAGAAACCTTTGGCCGCAGCCCCTACGGAGTCAGCTTCGTTTACTGGACGCTCTCCTTGGAAGAGCAGTTCTATCTGACGTTTCCGCTCATCGTAATGTTGACCAGGCGCTATCTGCCCTATGCGCTGATCGCGCTGGTGCTTGTGCAGCTGTTGTCCGAGCGAACGCTCATGACGGTGGTCTTTCGTACCGATGCAATTGCCCTGGGAATTTTGCTGGCAATCTGGAGTCGGCAGAGTACCTATGAAATGGCCAAGCCCGTATTCCTCTTGAACAAAAAATGGTTGGGGACAGTGGTCATGCTGGGGCTGTTCTTCTGCATGGGCGTAGTCGGTTCGACTGTGCTGCAGGTCATTTCCCACGAGTTCAGCGTCTTCGCATTGCTATCTGCACTGCTAGTGTGGATTGCTTCCTACAACCTGAACCTGTTCATTCCCCTGCAACCCTTCAGGGGCCTGATGCTCTGGATCGGAAGCCGCTCCTACGCCATCTACCTGGTACACATCCCGGCGTTTTTCCTGACCCGGGAGATTTGGTTTCGCCTGCACCCTGAAGGGAAGCACGGCGATGAGTTTTTCTTCGTGTACCTGGCTACGGCGCTTGTGCTGATCGTACCTTTCAGCGAATTGAACTTTCGTTTTATCGAGACTCCACTGCGCCGGCGTGGTGCAGCAATGGCCCAGCGATTTAGCGAGCCGTTAGCCAATCCATAACAAGAAAAGCGCATGCATGAGGGAAAGATTTAATGGGCATCACATCGTTAGCTACGGGTAACCTGCGGTGATTGCTTACTTCAAGAGCCTGTTGAGCAGAGGCGCTCGGGTTGCTACGGGGGCAAAGCCGGCAGTCATTCCGGAACCGGTGCCGACCGACGTCACGTTGCTCGATGCCGCGCTCAGTGGCTGGTTTCGCGAGGAAGCGGGCGAACTGCTGGAAGGCTTTCCCATCAGCCCGGACGACCATGTGCTGGATGTCGGGTGCGGGGAGGGGGTGTTCATCGCCTTCTGTGCCGGGCGTGGCGCTGAAGTGACCTACGCTGACATCGATGCAGCCAAAATCGATGCCGTCACCGCTCGCCTGCAGGGCTCGAAAGCCCGCGCGACGCACCCGCTGGTCAGCGATGCCAATCCGTTACCCCTGCCAGATACCTATGCCGACAAGGTCATCGCCATGGAGGTCATGGAGCATGTGGATAACCCGGCGGCTTTTCTCAAGGAGCTGGTCCGGGTCGGCAAGCCCGGTGCGCTTTTTCTGCTGAGTGTTCCGGATGCGGCCAGCGAGCGGGTACAGCAGCATTTGGCCCCGCCTGGGTACTTTGAGAAGCCTAACCATATCAACGTGTTCGACCGGGAAACCTTCGAGCGTCTGGTCACCGAGGCCGGGCTGGTGGTGGAACGCAAAGCCTACTATGGCTTCTACTGGTCGATCTTCTGGGCGCTGTTCTGGACCTGCGATCAGGACCTGTCCCCGCCTTGGCACCCGCTGCTGGAAAGCTGGGCCAGGACCTGGGACATGGTGCTGAAAATGCGCGACGGGCCGCGGATCAAAAAGGCACTGGACGAGGCCCTGCCCAAGAGCCAGGCAATCATTGCGCGCAAGCCGGATGGCGTATGAGGCCTTTCAACGTTATTGCGATCCTGGTTGCGCTGAAGGCAGTGCATCTCCGGAGAATCACTTGAGTGAGGCCTCGCAAAAGAATCTGGAAATCGAATACCTAAGGGCGATTTCTATATGCCTGGTTCCGGTGGCGCATAGCCCGCTTCTATCTATGGGGATTGCAGAGAAAGGCATACCGGCGTTTCAATTTTTCAGCTTTGGGGTTGGCGTCGATTTATTTTTCTGCATCTCGGGCTATGGCGTAAGCCGCGGCTATTTCAATTATTTCGATCACAGCAGGCGCGCCAGCCGGTTCTGGTCTGCTGAGCAAGCGTTCTGGTTCCACCGGGCATACCGGTTATTGCCCTCGGCTCGTGCAAGACCGGCGGTCTTTCTTGTTACGCTCGAGCTGGTTTATTTGCCGATAGTTCCTGCCCAGCTGTACTCGTTCTCCACCAGTATGGGACTCATGGCCATGATCGCGGTCAGCCTGGTCTGGCTGGCGTCTTACGGCAAAGGCTATCTCATTGGCTGCGCGCGGCCGCGGCGTCGCCAAGGCCAGGCAGATCCTGGCGATCAGAACGCCGGTTACGGCCTGAAGCTAGAGTGCAATCAGAGGGAGACAAGGGCGTGCGCATAACCAATCGCAAGCGGGTACTGGTAACGGGTGGAGCTGGCTTCCTCGGATCGCATCTGTGCGAGCGTCTGCTCGCCGATGGCTGCGACGTGCTGTGCGTGGACAACTTCTACAGCGGTACACGGGACAACGTCGCAGCGTTGCTCGGCAACCCGCATTTTGAGCTGTTGCGGCATGACGTGACCTTTCCGTTGTACGTGGAGGTCGACGAGATCTACAACCTGGCCTGTCCGGCCTCGCCGATCCATTACCAGCGCGACCCGGTGCAGACCACCAAGACCAGCGTCCACGGCGCCATCAACATGCTCGGCCTGGCCAAGCGCACCGGCGCAAAGATACTGCAGGCGTCTACCAGTGAGGTGTACGGCGATCCGCAGGTGCACCCGCAGTCGGAAGGCTACTGGGGCCACGTCAACCCGATTGGTATCCGCTCCTGCTATGACGAGGGCAAACGCTGCGCGGAGACACTGTTCTTCGACTACCACCGGCAGCACGACCTGAGGATCAAGGTGGTGCGCATCTTCAACACCTACGGCCCGCGCATGCACCCCAACGACGGCCGGGTGGTGAGCAACTTCATCGTGCAGGCGTTGCGCGGCGAGGACATCACCATCTATGGCGATGGTTTGCAGACTCGCAGCTTTTGTTATGTCGATGATCTGATCGAGGGCTTCGTGCGCATGATGGCGAGTCCGGATGCGGTGACCGGCCCGATCAACATGGGTAATCCGGTGGAGTTCACCATCCGCGAACTGGCCGAAGCAGTCCTGCGTCTGGTCGGGGGAACTTCGCGGCTGGTGCAGCGACCGTTGCCGCAGGACGATCCGCGCCAGCGTCAGCCGGACATCGGCGTGGCTCATGCGACGCTCGACTGGGCACCGAGGGTGCAGCTGGAGGAAGGCCTGGGCCGGACCGTCGAGTATTTTCGCCAGCGGGTGCAGGCATGAGCTTTGCCAGCCACGCGCTGGTCGTGGTCACCCCCGTCTACGAGGATGTCGAGGCCAGCAGCCGCCTGTTCATGGAGCTGGCCACGCAGTTCGGCCGTTCGGTGTTCGTGGTGGCGGTGGATGATGGTTCGGTGAAGCAGCCGCTGGAGGTTTCCGCTCTGGAGCGGGCCGGCCTGGCCGGAGTGGTGTTGCAGTTGCGGCGCAATGTCGGGCATCAGCGCGCCATCGCCATTGGCCTCGGTTATGTCTCCGAGCGCATTCAGGTCGCGCAGCGGGTAGTGGTGATGGACTCCGATGGCGAAGACCTGCCCTCGACCATTCCCGAACTGCTTGCCGGGCTTGAGTCTGAGCAGGTGGATGTGCTGGTCGCGCAGCGCAAGAGTCGCGTCGAGACCCTCAAGTTCAAGCTGTTCTACTGGGTCTACAAGCGCTTCTTCGGTCTGATGACCGGGCGCGCCATCAGCTTCGGCAATTTCATGGCACTCAAGCCGGCGGCCGTGAAACGGCTGGTGGCCATGCAGGAGCTGCCGATTCACGTGGCCGGTGCCGTGCTGGCGTCCAGATTGCGGGCAGTTCCGCGGGCGATCGACCGTGGCCCGCGTTATGCCGGGCAGTCGAAGATGAACTTCGTCGGTCTGGTGCTCCACGGATTCAAGGGCCTGATGGTGTTCGCCGAGGACGTGCTGGTGCGCGTCGGCATTGCCTGCGTGCTGATCGCCAGTCTCTCCTTGCTGGGCATCGCGGCGGCCGTGGTGCTCAAGCTGCTGGGCTTTTCCACCCCGGGCTGGTTCTCCGTGGCGCTGGGCATTCTGGTGCTGATGCTGCTGCAGACCGGTGCGCTGGCACTGATGACGCTGATGCTGACCGGCGTAGTGCGCGGCGGGACGGTGACCAGTGCGATTGCCTACCACGACTTCATCGAGCGGGTCATTGAAACCGCAGAGCGACAAGTACCCATATGAGGTCGCATGCCTGGGAGGTGCTGCGCTACGGCGTCAATGGCGTGGTAGCTACGGCTGTGCACTTTTCCGTGCTTGCCTTCAATCTCCAGGTTTTGCACTTCTCTTCAGCCGGCCTGGCCAACCTGGTTGCCGCGCTGTTCGGCATTACCACCTCGTTCTTCGGGAGCCGCTATTTCGTCTTCCCGCGGACGGGGGAGACAATCGTGGTCGAAGCGCTGCGCTTCAGCAGCCTGTACGGGTTCATCGCGTTGCTGCACGGCGGCGTGCTGCTGGTATGGACCGACCATTTCGGCCTCGACTACCGCCTGGGCTTCCTGCTGGCCACGGTGCTGCAGGTTTCGCTCAGCTATCTGGGCAACAAGTTTCTGGTGTTCAAGCTATGAAAGCGCTCAACGCCTGTCTGGCCACTCTGCTGTTTCTGATCCTGTTGGTCGTCATCTACTGGTTGCACATGCGTTACCTCCGGGTGGACGTGGTGTTCTATGCGGCGCTCGTCGATGTGCTTAGCGCCGGCATCCTGGCGGCTGTTGTCCTGCTCACTTTCCGGCGCTTTGCGCTGTTCAGCGGCTTCGAGAAGGCCCAGCTGGTGCTGGTCTGGCTGCTGGCCGGCTATGCGCTGGCCATTTCCCTGCCGACGGTGATCGACCGCTCGCTGTCCTTCTATATCCTGGAGAAGCTGCAGCAGCGCGGTGGCGGTATTCGCCAGGATCGCTTCGAGGAAGTATTTACCCGGGAGTATGTCCGGGAGCACCATCTGGTCGAAGTGCGGCTCACCGAACAGCGGGCATCAGGCACCATCCGCATCGACAACGGCTGCGTTACTCTGACCACCCAGGGCGATCGCCTGGCGCACTGGAGCCGCTGGTTCCGGCTCCACCTGTTGCCGCGCAACCGGCTGCTGCTGGAGCGCTACGGCGATGATCTGGTCGATCCGTTTCTGCAGGACGGGGCCGTGCCGTCCTATGAGTGCGCAAGGGAAAACCCTTGATCCCGCTGGCTGCCGCTGCGGTGCAGTCCGACCCGCAACAGGTGAAGCGGGCTCGCTGGCTGAGACTGCTGGCCCTGATCTGGTTGTGCCTGATCGTTGCGCTCACGGCGACGGCCTTTGCGCCGGAGCACCTGAATGCGGACATGCTGCTCAACAGCGTCATGTCGCTGCAGCGCGTGACGCTGTTCTACTGGGGACAGAACCGGCTGCTGAACGTGCTGCCCTTGCTCGCATCGGTGGTTGCCGATCCGGTGCGCAACCTGTGGTTCGTGATTTTCGTGCCGGTGACGGCGCTTTATCTGCTGATGCAGGTGATGGTCGCCTGGGCCGTCCGCAGTCTGCGGGCGGATGCATCCATTGGCGTGCAGGCGTTCATTGTCCTGTCGTCGTCGGTGCTGCTGCTGTTGCGGCCGGTTGCGGTGGCGGAAATCGCCATCGGGCACATCGAGTACTCGTTGTCGGCCCTGCTGGTTGCGCTGGCGCTGTGGCTGGCCTGGAGCGTGACTCGCCTCGGGCGTCTGCGCAGTCTGCTGATCGGTGTGCTGCTGCTTCTGGCGCTGGGGGTGAACCCGGCAGCGGTGCTTCCTCTGGGGTTCGCCGTCGCGGCCCGGGTTCTCTACCGGCGCGCCGTCGGTTTTCTGGATGTCGTCTTGCTGGGCTTCGCCGGTCTGGCGTTCGTGTTCTGGATGCTGCTTTCGCGCCTGGAGGCCAGTACTTCTTACGCGGGTTTTTCCTGGTGCCTGCTCCCGGAGGGGCTTTCGACGGTGATACCGACGCTGCTGCGGCTAGTGGATGCGCCATATGCGCTGCTGCTGACCCTGCTGTTGCTGCCGGCCATCCGGAGTGCCCGCGCGCGCCCCGAGCCTGGTGTCGAGCGGGTTGTGCTAATCACCGCCACGGCTTTCGGGGTGTTCTGGCTGCTGTTGTTCTGCGCCAATCGCTGGGTGGCGCTGAACGATTACAACTGGCGTTATTTCATCTATCTGGTCTTCGCCCTTTGCCTGCTGCTGGCCTTTCGCGCGGTGGCGGCCCTGCGGGCCTTACCCCGGCGTGCGAGCTGGGTGGCAACCGCGCTGGTGGCGCTGCTGGGCCTGATCAAGGTCTGGCAGCCGCCACAAGCGGTGACCAGCTTCAGCCTGCTGCAGAAGGTCCAGCATTTGGCGCCGCAGCCGCAGAGGCTGTACTCGGGGGACTACTGGCTGGTATGGCCGGCGGTCTGGCGCGACCTGATGCTGGGTAGCCCGGCTTTTGGCCTGGCCTACCGCGGCGATGCCAATCGTGAGGCGGCGCGCGCTCATATCACCCGGGAGATTGAGGCCACCGGGGGGTTCTCCGTGCTGTGCCTGAATGAGACGGCGAATCAATGTGTACGTCAGGTCGATGGATTCTTTGGCCCGCTGAGTTGCGTTCAAATGCCGACCGAGCAAACGCTGGCGGTGTTGTTGCGACTGGTGCCGGTGACGGACAATCCCGGCGCGGATTGTGCGGTTGCGGCGAACTGAGGTTGTCGGGGGAGCATGATGATCAATAGGGAAATACGGGCCAGTGCCTGGCTGGCTTTCGCGGGAATCGCGACGGTCCTGCTGGGGGCGGCACTATGGGGATGGTATGTGCTGGGAACGGCACGGCTGGACATTAACAGTCTGGGCTGGTTGTCCGGCGATCTGGCGCAGGTGCGCATCGCCTGGGTTCAGTATGTGTCCGACCCCGACACCGGGTGGTTGAGCACGACACGCAACAGCTATCCGCTGCCCATGAGCATTGCGTTGTTCGATCCGATGCCTCTGCTGCTGGTACTGCTGAAGCCGCTTGCTCAGTTCGTTCCGGATCAGACGCAGTATTTCGGGCTGTACTTTCTGGCCTGCTTTCTGTTGCAGGGACTCTTCGGCTATCTGGTCGCGCAGGAGATTTTACGCTGGCGGGGTGACCGCAGCCCACTGGCGGACGAGCTGACCAAAGTTTTCGTTGCGCTGCTGTTCCTGACGCTGCCTTGCACGATGTACAGGATGCTCGGGCAACACACGGCATTGTCGTCGCAATGGTTGCTGGCTCTGAGCATCTGGGCTGCACTGCGCAGCCGCGACTATCGCGGAACGCAATGGCTGCGTCTGAATGCTGTGGTGCTTTTTCTGGCCTGTGGGTTCAACCCCTATTTGGCTCTGATGGTTGGCATCAGTCTAGCCGGATTTTCCTTTATTCATCGCGGCCGTTCAGCCTGGCGGGGTAGCGTAAAGAGGGTTTTCGGGCTGGGTGCGGCGGGTGCGCTTGGGCTTTATGTTTTTGGCTTTCTCGGCGGCGCCTCGGTGGCGGAGGGCGGCTACGGGCTGTATTCGATGAACATCCTGGGCCCGTTCGATTCCAATGGATTTGCCCGGGTATTCAAACTGGACGTTGATGATGCGACGGGTGGGCAGGGATTCGAAGGCTTCAATTACCTCGGGCTGGGTCTGCTGGTGCTTTGCGCAGTAGCTTGGGCGCTGAATCGCCGTAGCGACTCGCAGCGGCCCCCGATGCCGTTCGCTGGCGCAGTGCTCATCGTTCTGCTGGCGTATCTGTTGGCCCTGTCGACCACTGTCACTCTGTCAGTGGAGACGCTGCAGCTGCCCGTTCCTGCTTGGACGAACGACCTGCTTTCGCGCTTTCGCGCCAGTGGCCGGTTGTTCTGGCTCGGAGCGTTCTGGCTGGTGGCCATTTCTGCGGCGATCATCTGCTTTCGTTTTACCGCTTGGAAGGCGCTGTCGATACTGTCGGCATGCGCGTTCCTGCAGATCTTCGATGTTCACGGTATTGCCTGGCTGATTCGCCAAGCGGGTGCCCAGGTCACGGTACTGCAGGCTCCGGAGGTGCTGGTAAAGGAACTGTCCGGACGCTCAGCGCTTATCGTCCTGCCGCCTTGGCAGTGCGGGTCAGAGCGGTCACCAGGCGGCGGCCGTGGTTACGAAATATTTGGCGTTGTGGCTGCGACGCAGCATATCCCGACAAACAGCTTTTATGCGGCCAGGACATTGCCCAAGCAAAGACGCTACCACTGTGACAATGACGGTGCTCTGAACAACGTTGATGCGGGCGCGCTGTATGTTCTGTCGAAACAGTATCATGCCGCCCATGCAGCGCAGGTGGATGGAAGGTTTGACTGCACGCCCCTGCCCATCGAAGACCGGACGCTGCTTTGTCTGCCTAGGAAGGAACAGCCCTAATCATGAAGATTGCAGTAGTTGGACTGGGCTACGTGGGCCTATCCAACGGCGTGCTGCTGGCGCAGCGGCATGAGGTGGTGGCGCTGGACGTTTCCCCGGAACGGGTGGCGCAGCTCAATCGGTGCGAGTCGCCGGTGAGCGATGCGGAACTGGAAGACTACCTGCGTCATCGTCCGCTGAACCTGCGGGCCACACTCGATCCGCTTGATGCGTTTGCCGGCGCCGACTATGTGATCGTCGCCACGCCAACCGACTATGATCCGCAGACGGATCAGTTCGACACGCACACGGTGGAGGCAGTGATCGCCCAGGTGCTGGCCATCGAGCCGGCGGCGGTGATCGTCATCAAGTCGACCGTGCCGGTCGGCTTCACGGTTCGCATGCGCCGGCAGCTGGGCTGTGACAATCTGATCTTTTCCCCCGAGTTCCTGCGCGAAGGCCGGGCCCTGCACGACAACCTGTATCCGTCGCGGATCGTCGTCGGCGAGCGCTCGGAACGGGCGGAGTGCTTCGCCGGAATGCTGCGCGCGGCGGCCCTGGGCGACAATGTCCCGGTCCTGCTGACCGACTCGACCGAGGCCGAGGCGATCAAGCTGTTTGCCAATACCTACCTTGCCATGCGCGTGTCCTTTTTCAACGAGCTGGATAGCTATGCGCTGAGTCATGGCCTGGACAGCCGACAGATCATCGAGGGCATCGGGCACGACCCGCGTATCGGCAATCACTACAACAATCCGTCGTTCGGCTACGGTGGCTACTGCCTGCCGAAAGACACCAGGCAGCTGCTGGCGAACTACCGTGACGTGCCGCAGAACCTGATCCGCGCCATTGTCGACTCGAACCGCACGCGCAAGGATGTCATCGCCGAGGATATACTGCGGCGCAACCCGACGGTGGTCGGCATCTTCCGCCTGATCATGAAGACGGGCTCGGACAATTTCCGCGCATCGAGCATCCAGGGCGTGATGAAGCGGCTCAAGGCGCGCGGGGTGGAGCTGGTCATCTACGAGCCTGCGCTGGAACACGCCGAATTCTTCCATTCGCCAGTCATGCAAGACCTGGGCGCCTTCAAGCGGCTGTGCGATGTCATCATCAGCAACCGGATGTCCGACGAGCTGAGCGATGTCGCCGGCAAGGTGTATACGCGGGACATCTTTGGCGATAATTAACCAGCATCCCGAATTGCCGCTGTGGCAGTTCCAGTAGACGAGGCCATATGCGCAAGTCGGGAATCATCAACAGTCTGTCGCTGGCATGGATGCTGGCCAAGCGTGATCTGCTCAACCGCTATGCGGGCTCCTACGCAGGGGTGTTCTGGACCATCGGTGTGCCGCTGCTGTACGCGATCATTAACGTGGTGGTGTTCTCCACCCTGATGAGCGGCCGCATGGGCGCGCGCTACGGCGACATTCCGTTCGCGCTGTTCTACTTCCTGCCGTTCTCGCTGTGGAGCCTGTTCTCCGAGGTGGTCGGCCGCAGTACCGGCATCCTGCGCGAGTACCGTTATCTGGTGAGCAAGATCGCTTTCCCGTTCTGGGTGCTGCCGCTGGTGCCGCTGGCGTCGGCGCTGCTGAGCCAGGTGATCATCCTGCTGCTGGCCGGCGGGCTGATGGCCTACAACGGCCTCACCCTGGGCGACATGGCAGCGGTCTACCTGCTGGCCTGGCTGGCCTGCGTGCTGATTACCCTGGGTATCGCCTATGCAGTCTCGGCACTGTCGGTGTACATCCCCGACCTGACGCAGATCGTGCCGGTGGTGCTGAACATCCTGTTCTGGCTGACGCCCATTCTCTACCCGGCAACCCTGGTCGAGGAGCACGGCGCGCTCTGGCTGCGCCGGCTGATCATGGATTGCAACCCGTTCTACTACCTGACCGAAATTTCCCGTCATGCGGTGTTCGCCACTGCGCCGGTCGACTGGCCGGCGCTGGCAGTCCTGCTGGCGCTGGGCATCACGCTGCTGGTGGCCGGCTTTGCCCTGTTCCGCCGGTTGAAGTCCGGCTTCGCCGATGTACTCTGATCCGGATCCGCGCCCATGACCCGTACCCCAGTGGCAGACACCATCATCGAGGTTTGCGAGGTGTCCAAGGTCTATCGCAGCTATGCACGACCCAGCCATCGCCTGCGCGAGCTGCTCTCGCCCGGGCGGCAGCAGTACTTTCGCGAGACGCGCGCCCTGGATGGCGTATCGTTCAGCCTGGCGCCGGGCAGCCGGCTGGGCATTGTCGGCGCAAACGGCAGCGGCAAGAGCACCCTGCTCAAGATTCTCTGCGGCGTGCTGACTCCCAGCGGCGGCAGTGTCAGTGTGCGCGGGCGTATCTCGGCGCTGCTGGAACTGGGCGCCGGATTCAATCCGCAGTTGCCGGGCCGCGAGAACATCCGTCAGTTCTGCATGCTGCATGGAATGCAGGCAGATGAGATCGAGCAGGCGATGCCGGAGATCATCCGCTTCAGCGAGCTGAATGATGCCGTCGAGCATCCGGTGAAGACTTACAGCAGTGGCATGGCGGTACGCCTTGGTTTCTCCTGCGCGGTCTATGTAAAGCCGGAAATCCTGATCGTCGACGAGGCCCTGAGCGTTGGCGATGCCTACTTCCAGAACAAGTGCCTGCACAAGATCAAGGCGCTGCTCGACGGCGGCACCACGTTTCTCTACGTCACCCATTCGGCCGACGGCATCCGCTCGCTGTGCGACCACGGCCTGTGGCTGGACACCGGCAAAGTACGGCTGCTGGGCAGTTCCCGCGAGGTCGGGGCGGCCTATCAGGCCGAGGTGTTCCGCCGCATGGCCAACGCCGGATTGCAGAAAGTTCCGTCGACCAGCCGTGCGCCGGTTGCCACCGAAGCCGCCCGGCCGCTGCGGCATCAGGCCTTCGCCGAGCGGGTCGAACCGTTGCGCACCGGTAGCGGCGAGGTGCGCATACAGGACATCGTGCTGCTCGACGAGCAGGGTGCCGAGACCGACCGCGTGCCCTTTGCCAGCCGGGTTTGCGTGAGGGTGTTCTACCAGGCCCGGCAGGAGGTCGTCGGCGAGCTGTCGGTGACCCTCGGAATTACCGACAGCAGCGGCCGCCAGCTGATGCATTTCAATGCGGCCAGCGAAGGCCAGTTCATCCCGCAGGACGGCTCGCACGCCTTGCGCGTCATGGAATTCACCTTCGACTGCCCGCTGTGCCCGGGCGAATACGGCCTGATCGCCGGAGTCGGCACATTTACCGAGAATCCGGTGAACTCGGGACAATTGCTGGTGGATGGCGTGGTGGACTACTGCGTGGGTGGCGCACGCTTTGCCATCGGCTACCCGGACGATGGTCAGAATGTCTGGGGAGTGGTGCATGCCCCCTGTTCGGTTTCCGCGTACTCCCTGGATTGATGGCATGACCCATAACAGCGATACCTGTTCGATCTCTCTGACGCTGGACGAATTGCGCCGGCAGTTGGCCAGGCTGACTCCGGACAGCCCGGCATTGATGGGTTGGGCGTCCTACGCGCAATGTGACGAGGACGGGATTATCCGTGACTGTCTGGGGAGGATTGCCCGGATGGTCGAGTTGTCGAACAGTTTCGTCGAGATCGGCTGTGGAGATGGCCAGCAGAACAACACCCACCAGTTGCTGCTGGATGGCTATCGCGGCATCTGGGTCGATGCCGACGAAGCGGCCATCAACGCTGTCGACCTGGCCTTGGGCGGGCTGGCGTTTGACGACCTGCTGGTGCTGCACCAGCGCGTATCGCTGGCGATCGCGCCGGCGCTGGCAAGGCGCATGACGGTCTTTCTCCAGGTGGCGTCGGTCGATCTTCTGTCGCTGGATATCGATGGCAACGATCTGCACGTGCTGCCAGATTTCGTCCGCTCGTTGACCCCCAAGCTGGTGTGCGTGGAGTACAACGCCAAGTTTCCCCCGCCAACGCGTCAGGTGATGGCTTATGACGATGCACATGGCTGGGCCTATGACGATTACTTCGGCGCTTCGTTACAGTCCTGGGTCGAAGCACTACAGGCGCTGGGCTATTGTCTGGTGGCCTGCAGCCTCAGCGGCGCGAACGCCTTTTTCGTGCGTGACGACCTGATTGCCGGCTTTACCCGTTACCCGGTCGAAGCGCTCTATCAGCCGCCGCGCTACTGGCTGGCAGGCGCGCGTCATGGGCATCCGGCGAGCCTCAAGTGGCTGGCGCAGCGCCTGCGGCAGGCGACTTCGTCATTCCGCATGGTCACCGTGCAACCGCCGGAGCTGCCGCCATCGAGGTTTGCCATTCATCAGGCCCAGGATGAATTCATCTCCGGCGATCTGGCCAGGAGCGGTATCTGGGAGCCCTTCGAATCCAGGGTGTTCAGTCGCTTGTGTGCGGCTTCCAGCCAGGTGCTTGACCTGGGCGCCAATATTGGCTGGTACAGCCTGCTGGCAGTCCGCTACCTCGGCGAAAACGGACGAGTTATTGCCTTCGAACCGGATGCCGTGAATGCGCGGCTGCTTCGGGTCAACGCCGCCACCGGCGATCACCGGGCGTGCATCGAGATTCATCAGGCGGCTGTCAGCGACCGTGAGGGCGAGTTGTCCCTGTATCAATCGGCTACCAACCTTGGCGATCACCGGCTGTTCCTTGACGAGGAGGCACGAGACTGCTGCCTGGTGCCGGTAACCACACTCGATAGCTTTTTCGACGGGTGCGAGGGCCCTCTGCCCGACCTGGTCAAGTCGGACACCCAGGGCTCCGAGGCGCGCATTTTCCGTGGTGCGGCCGGCCTGCTGGCACAGGGTTGGCGGCCGACGTGGATACTGGAGTTCTGGCCGTTCGGTCTGACCCGTTCAGGGGACGATCCGGCGACCTTCTGGCGGCAGCTGGATGAGCTGGGTTATTTGACCTTTGAGGTGGCCGAAAATAACCCGGTGCTGGTGTTGCTCACCGAGGAGCGGCTACAGCGTCGCCTGAACGAGGATCTGTCCCCACGCTCCTGGGGATTCATCAATCTGCTGTGCATTCCCCGCGAGTCCGCAATGATCGAGCGTGTTCGTGACCTGATGCAAGGCGAGAGCGGAGGGCAGCCCGGATGATTGAGCAAGGCTCTGCGAGAACCCTGCTGGTCACCGGCCTCGGCGGCTTTGTCGGCGGGCATCTGCGCGCGGCGCTGGCGGCGCGGCCGGGCTGGCGATTGCTGCCGGCGCAGCCGCATGACCTGCTTGAGCGGGCTTCGCTGGACGCCTGGCTGGCGCTGGGTGTGCCCGATGCGGTAATCCACCTGGCCGGACAGACCTTCGTGCCGGAGTCGTTCCGCGATCCGCAGCACACCTTCAGTGTCAATCTGCTGGGGACACTGAATCTTCTGCAGGCACTCAAGGCGGCCGGCTTTACCGGTACCTTCCTGTTTGTCAGCTCGGGCGATGTCTACGGCCAGGTGGCGGAGGACGATCTGCCGATCCGCGAGACGCTGCCGCCGCGCCCGCGCAATCCCTATGCGGTGAGCAAAGTGGCCGCGGAGCTGTTGTGCCAGCAGTGGAGTTATGTCGAGCCCTGGCGGATCATTATCGCGCGGCCGTTCAACCATATCGGCGCCGGCCAGGCGGAAGGATTCGTGATTCCGAGCATGGCGCGTCAGCTGGTGCGGGTGCGTCGCGGCCTGCAGGCGCCCTGCCTGGAGGTTGGCGATGTTGACGTTAGCCGCGACTTCCTCGACGTTGGCGATGTGATCGGGGCCTATTTCTCGCTACTGGAACACGGGCAGAATGGCGCGGTCTACAACGTCTGCTCCGGACAGGAGCGGCGGGTAAGGGATCTGATTCTGCAGATGGCCGAGCTGGCCGGGGTCCGCGTCGAGCTGGTACAGGACGCGGCGCGGCTGCGCCGCGCCGAACAGCGGCGAGTGGTCGGCTGTGCGGATAAACTGCGCGAAGCCGGTGGCTGGGAGCCGGCATTGTCTATAACGGAAACCCTGCGGAGGGTGCTCTCCGACTGGGAAGCAAGAGAAACTGAACATGTCTAAGTCTGCACTGATTACGGGTGTCACCGGCCAGGACGGCGCCTATCTCGCCAAGCTGCTGCTGGAGAAGGGTTATGAGGTGCATGGCCTGGTTGCCCGGCGCAGCAGCGACACGCGCTGGCGTCTGCGCGAGCTGGGCATCGAGGCTGAGATCCGCTATCTGGACGGTGACCTGGCTGACGCCTGTTCAATCCAGCGCGCCGTGATCAAGGCCGGGCCGCAGGAAGTCTACAATCTGGGGGCACAGAGTTTCGTCGGCAGCTCGTGGGATCAGCCGGTCACCACCGGCATCGTCGACGGCCTGGGAGTGACCCACCTGCTCGAGGCGATTCGTCAGTTTTCTCCGGAAGCGCGTTTCTACCAAGCCTCGACCAGCGAAATGTTCGGCCTGATCCAGGCCGAGCGCCAGGACGAGAACACACCGTTCTATCCGCGCAGCCCGTATGGCGTGGCCAAGCTGTATGGCCACTGGATCACTGTGAACTACCGCGAAAGCTTCAACCTGCACGCATCAAGCGGCATCCTGTTCAACCATGAGTCGCCGCTGCGCGGCATCGAGTTCGTGACGCGCAAGGTGACCGACGCGGTGGCGCGCATCAAGCTCGGCAAGCAGCGCGAGTTGCGCCTGGGCAATATTGACGCCAAGCGCGACTGGGGGTTTGCCGGTGACTATGTCGAGGCCATGTGGCTGATGTTGCAGCAGCCCGTGGCGGACGACTACGTGATCGCCACTGGCGTCACCACCACGGTGCGCGACATGTGCCAGCTGGCTTTCGCGCGTGTCGGCCTGAACTATGAAGACCATGTGCTGATCGATCCGCAGTTCTTCCGTCCGGCCGAGGTCGACGTGCTGCTGGGTAATCCGGACAAGGCCGGCCGCCAGCTTGGCTGGGCGCCCGGGACCAGCCTGGAGCAACTGATAGGCATGATGGTGGATGCCGACCTGTACCGTGTCGGCCGGGAGTAAGCCAGTGCTCATCATTCCCGTAATCATGTCCGGCGGGGCAGGTACCCGACTCTGGCCGGTGTCCCGCGAGGGCCATCCCAAGCCTTTCATGCGTCTGCCCGATGGCGAGTCGCTGCTGGGCAAGGCCTATGCACGTGCCGCCGCGCTGACGCCGGAGGGCGGCGAGATCGTCACGGTGACCAACCGCGAGCACTATTTCACCAGCAAGGACCACTTTTTCGAGAGCCGCCTCGGGCGTCACCAGGCGCGCTTCCTGCTTGAACCGGAAGGCCGCAACACCGCCCCGGCCATCGCGGTCGCGACGCAGGCACTGGCCGAGCGGCATGGCGAGGAGGTGGTGCTGGTGGTGATGGCGGCGGATCACCTGATCCAGGACGTCGAGGGCTTTCGCCGGGCCGCCCTGCACGCCGCGCAGCTGGCGCGCAAGGGTTATCTGGTGACCTTCGGGATTCGCCCGAGTGCTCCGGAAACCGGCTTCGGCTACATCGAGTCCGGCGAGCAGCTGGACGAGGCGGGCGGCTGCCGGGTGGCACGCTTCGTCGAGAAGCCAGACCTGCCGACCGCGCGCGAGTACCTAGAGAGCGGCCGGTTCCTGTGGAACTCCGGCATGTTCTGTTTCACCGCCGGGACCCTGCTGCGCGAGCTGGGTGAGCATGCCCCGGAAATCGCTGCGCTCTCGGCGCAGTGCATTGCCGCCAGCCCGGCGCAGGAAAGTGCCGGAGTCCTGCTGCAGGAGTTGTTCGCCCCGAGTTTCGCCGAACTGCCGGACATTTCCATCGACTATGCCCTGATGGAACGCTCAAGCCAGGTAGCGGTAGTACCGGCGGCCTTTGACTGGAGCGATATCGGTTCCTGGGGCGCACTGTCGCAACTGGTGGCGGCCGACGAGGAGAACAACCGTGTACAGGGTGACGCCATCCTGGTTGACACGCGCAATACCTTTGTCATGAGCGAGGGGCGGCTGGTGGCGACGGTCGGCGTGGATGACCTGATCGTGGTGGATACCGCCGATGCCGTGCTGGTCGCGCGGGCTGACCGGGTGCAGGAAGTGCGTCAGGTGGCCCGGCGGCTGAAGCAGCAGAATCACGATGCCTACCGCCTGCATCGTACGGTGGCGCGCCCCTGGGGCACCTACACGGTGCTGGAAGAGGGGCCCCGGTTCAAGATCAAGCGCATCGTGGTCAAGCCGGGGGCCGCATTGTCCCTGCAGCTGCACCACCACCGCAGCGAACACTGGATTGTCGTGCAGGGTGTGGCCAAGGTGATCAATGGGGAAACGGAACTCCTGGTCGATACCAACGAGTCCACCTTCATCCCTGCCGGTCACCGGCACCGCCTGGAAAACCCCGGAGTGCTCGATCTGGTGATGATCGAAGTGCAGAGCGGCGAGTACCTTGGCGAGGACGATATCGTGCGTTTCGATGACCAGTACGGAAGAGTTCCCCGTTGATGCGCCTGCTGATCGAATGCACCTACGTGTACGAGCACCCCGAGGTCAATTCGGGCATCCAGCGGGTGGTACGCAACATCGTCAACCAGCTTGACCGGATCGACAGTCCGGTCGAGTGCATTCCGGTGATGATGCGTGCCGGCTCGCTTTACCGGGTCAACAGCCTGGCACCGCTCAAGGTGGGCCATAACGCGACCTTGCTGCATTACCTGATTGTCACCCTGGATCATCTGCGCAACCGCTATTTCTTCTGGCACTCAAGGCTTGAGCGGTTGTGGCCGTTTGGCCGTTCGCGTTTCTTGCGGCGTGTGTTGTACGTACTGGCCAAGCTGGGCAGCCTGAGCATCACCCTGCCGCTGCGTGCCGTACTTTGGCTGAACCGGAGCGGCAAGCCGGCGCCTGACCGGGCCGTACCCATGGAAGCACGGGCGGGCGATCAACTGGTGTTGCTGGACTCTTCCTGGCATGCGGACTTCTTCCCCATCGCCGAGAAGCTGAGGAGTCAGGGTGTCGGCCTGGTTTCGGTGATCTACGACCTGATTCCTCTGACCCACCCGCAGTTCTGCGACGCCGGGCTGGTGGTGGTCTTCGACAAGTGGTTCGACTGGATTGCCCGCACCGCGGACGGCTTCATGGCCATCTCGAAGACCATCAGCGACCAGGTTGCGGCCGAGATCGAGCGTCGGTTGGGTCCCGAGGAGGCGGCCAGGCGCTGGCACGGTCATTTCCACCTTGGTTCCGAACTGGATCGGGTCAGGCCCGGTGGGCTGGCCAGTGCGGCACTCCGTGAGTTGTTCCGCAGCGGGGCGTCGACCTACCTGATGGTCGGCACCATCGAGCCGCGCAAGAATCACGCCTATCTGCTGGATACTTTTGAGCTGCTGTGGGCGCAGGACAGCTCGGTGCGTCTGTGCATCATCGGGCGCATTGGCTGGAAGTGCGAGGAGCTGATCGCGCGTATCCGCCGCCACCCGGAGCTGAACCGGCGCCTGTTCATGATCAACGATGCCAACGACACCAGCCTGGAGTACGCCTATGCGCAGGCACGGGCGCTGGTATTCCCGTCCTATGTCGAGGGTTTCGGCCTGCCGCTGGTCGAGGCCATGCAACGCGGCCTGCCGGCGTTCGCCAGCGACATCCCGGTGTTTCGCGAGATTGGTGGAGACTTCATCAGTTATTTCGACCTGGCCGATCCTGCCAACCTGGCCGGGCAGATTGCCGGTTTCGAGTCGTCGGGGCAGTTTCCCGCACCCCGGTCGCTCGCACACTGGCAGTGGATCGGCTGGCGCGAGGCCGCCGTTCAACTGGTCGAAGGAACCCTGCGTGGGCTCCATCAGGCAGATGCACCGACAGCGCCCGTCGATGCACATAGCATTTGACGCGGGTATCCTGCGCGCGCCGCGCACCGGCATCGGTCAGTATGTGGCCGAGCTGGCCCGGGCGCTGCAGGCGCGGGACGATCTGCAGCTTGAGCTGTTCACTGGCTGGGGTTGGCACCGCGAGCTGCCGGCGGCGCCCGTGCCCGGTTATTCGCGGCTGAGCAGCCTGGCCAAGCGCCTGATACCCCGGGCCTATGCGCTGCGCCGGGCGATCGAGCAGCAGCGCTTCAGCGCCGGTGTCGGTCGCCTGCGGCCGCAGCTCTACCACGCGCCCAGCCTGTGGCCGTTTGAGTTCGACGGCCCGATGGTCATGACCCTGCATGATCTGACCCATGTGCATTATCCGCAGACCCAGCCGGCGGATCGCCTGCGCGAGATCGAGCGACGCGTGCATGGCGGCCTGCAGCGCGCTGCCAGGGTACTGGTCGATTCGCACTTTATCGCTGGCGAGGCCAGGCGATACTACGGTATCGCGGCAGAAAAGCTGGTCGTGGCGCCGCTCGGTGTGGCGCGACATTTCCATCCGCGCAGCGCCGAGCAGCTCACCGAGGTCCTGCGGCTGCATGGGCTGCAGGCGCGCCAATACCTGCTGTGTGTCGGCACGCTGGAGCCGCGCAAGAACCTGCAGCTGGCCATCGATGGATACCTGGCACTGCCGGCCGCGCTGCGCCAGCGCTATCCCCTGCTGATTGCCGGCATGCCCGGTTGGCACGGCGCCCAGCTTGAAGCCAGCCTGCAGCGCGGCTTGGCCAGTGGCCAGCTGCGTGTGCTTGGCTACCAAGCCGATGAGACCCTGGCGGAACTGCTCGCGGGTGCCCGCCTGCTGCTGTTTCCGTCACTCTACGAGGGCTTCGGCCTGCCGGTGCTGGAAGCCATGGCCAGTGGCACACCGGTGGTGCTGAGCAGGCGCGCAGCGCTGCCGGAAGTGGCCGGCGATGCCGGGCTGTACATCGAACCGGAGGATGCATCAGGCTGCGCCATGGCCATGCGCCAGCTGCTCGAGGATCAGGATGACTGGCAGGCACGCTGCAGCGCTGGCCTGGAGCGTGCGCGGCAGTTCAGCTGGGCGAATTGCGCGCGCATCACTGCCGACACATACCGCGAGGTGCTGCAACCCTGATGCGCGTTCTGCATTTCTTCAAGACCTACCTGCCGGAAACCATGGGCGGCATCGAGCAGGTGATTTTCCAACTCTGTCAGAGCACATTGCCTTTCGGCATCCACAGCGAGGTATTGACCCTGAGCGTGGATCCGCAGCCGGCGGATGTGCAGGTGGCGGATCACCTGGTGCATCGCGCCAGGCTTGATCTCCAGCTGGCCTCTACCGGGTTTTCCTGGAGCCTGCTCCGCCAGTTCCGCGAACTGGCGGAGCAGGCCGACCTGATCCATTACCACTTCCCCTGGCCGTTCATGGACCTGCTGCACTTTCTGGCACGCATCGACAAGCCGGTGGTGGTCACCTATCACTCGGACATCATTCGCCAGCAGCTGTTGCTGCGGCTGTACAGTCCGCTCATGCACCGCTTCCTTGGCGCCGCCGACCGCATCGTTGCAGCTTCTCCCAATTACCTGGAAACCAGCAGCGTGTTGCAGCGCTACCGCGACAAGACGGTGGTAATACCGTACGGGCTGGACCGCAACAGCTATGTGGAGCCAGGCAGCCAGTGTATCTCTGCTTGGGAGCAGCGTTTTGGCCGGCGCTTCTTTCTGTTCGTCGGGGTGATGCGTTATTACAAGGGGCTGCATATTCTGCTGGAAGCCGCGCGGTTAACCGGTTACCCGGTGGTGATAGTCGGCGCCGGCCCGCTGGAGGACGAGCTGAGGAGCCAGGCGGCGCGCCTTGGCGCGGACAATGTGCATTTTCTCGGCCGCCTGGGGGATGAAGACAAGGTAGCCTTGCTGAAACTCTGTACGGCCATTGTGTTTCCGTCGCACTTGCGTTCCGAGGCTTTCGGCATCTCCCTGCTGGAAGGTGCGATGTTCGGCAAACCGATGATTTCCAGCGAGATAGGCACCGGCACCAGTTACATCAATATTCAGGGTGAAACTGGATTGGTCGTGCCGCCCAGCGATCCGCAGGCCTTTGCTGCAGCCATGCGCCAACTGTGGGAGGCGCCCGAGCTGGCCGGGCAAATGGGCCGTCTGGCGCTGCAGCGCTATCAGCAGCTGTTTACCGCCGAGCGCATGGGCCGGCAGATGGCCGAACTCTACCGAGAGGTACGGGCGCAGCACCTGGCTCAGGCAAATTCCGGCCAGTAGTCAGCCGCTTTGTTGCAGTAGGCGAGGAGGCGCTGGATATCGTCGCGCAAGGTTTGCACGACGTACTCGCGGGAGCCCGGCTCCCAGTCCAGCGCCCCGCGGAAGCGTGGGCGCATCCCCACCGCGGTAAAGAAACGCTCCTGCATGGGCAAGGGTATTTTCGCCAGCTTGAAGCCGGTGTGCGGGTTGGTGCGCAGGAAGCGCAACAGGCGGGTGTCGTAGCGCTTTTCTTCCTGTGAGTTGAGCCGGGTTCCGGCTGACGGGTTTTGAAACGTCGCATCGACACCGAGAAAGCGGTAACAGCGGGCCAGTTCGTGCTGGGCATCCCGCTGTAGGTCCTCGAGGAACACCACAAGAATCTGCCCGTCGCCAAAGCGCTGGCGGAAAGGCTGCAGGCGCTGCCAATAGTGCGAGTCCTGCAGCAGGGCGGGAAGTCCTGCGATGGCCTGGCTGATGCCAAACGGGGCATTTACGGCATATTTGGCACCGCTGTGGTGAAATTCCCGATAGCTCGACTCGATCCGTTTAAGCGGGTTGCGCACACAGAAAATCAGCTTCATCTGCGGGTTGTTCTGCTGCAGGCGCGTGCTGACCAGCTCTTCGAATTGCGGGGTCGCGTACATTTGCGAGCCTTCGCCGCAGAGCTGCTCCGGAGTCGCCGCTGCGAACAGGGCACGATAGGCCTCCGCGTCGCTCTCGAGGTCGGCCCGGATGAAATGATGCGGCTCTTTGAATGCAGGTACGAAAATCTGCGGATGTTCCCCCAGCAGATAGCACAGTGTGGTGGTTCCGCACTTGCTGATGCCGGGAACCATGAAGTCCATTTTCATCTGACCATGACTCCTCGTGGCGTGGCGTGGCGTGGCGTGGCGTGGCGTGGCGCAGGCTCGGGCGGAAGCTGCGCAGGCGGCACGGGGCCGCAGATGCTGATGCTTAGGATTTTGCCATGCCAGAAAAAGAAAATGCCAGCCGGAGATCACTCTCCGGCTGGCATTGACAGGCGCGCGACGGGCTTATTCGACCGCTTTGACCATGTCCTCGATGACCTTCTTGGCGTCGCCAAACACCATCATGGTCTTGTCCAGGTAGAACAGTTCGTTGTCCAGGCCGGCGTAGCCGCTGGCCATCGAGCGCTTGTTGACGATCACGGTCTTGGCCTTGTAGGCCTCGAGGATCGGCATGCCGGCGATCGGCGACTTCGGGTCGTTCTTCGCCGCCGGGTTGACCACGTCGTTGGCGCCGAGCACCAGCACCACGTCGGCCTGGCCGAATTCGGAGTTGATGTCGTCCATCTCGAACACCTGCTCGTAAGGCACTTCGGCCTCGGCCAGCAGGACGTTCATGTGGCCCGGCATACGGCCGGCAACCGGGTGGATCGCGTACTTCACGGTCACGCCACGGTGGGTCAGCTTCTCCGCCAGTTCCATCAGCGCGTGCTGGGCACGGGCCACGGCCAGACCGTAGCCCGGCACGATGATCACGGTGTCGGCGTTGGTCAGCAGGAAGGCAGCGTCGTCGGACGAGCCGGACTTAACCGGACGGGCTTCCTGGGCACCAGCCGGGCCGGCTGCTTCAGTTGCGCCGCCGAAACCGCCGAGGATCACGTTGAAGAACGAACGGTTCATCGCCTTGCACATGATGTACGAGAGGATGGCGCCCGACGAACCCACCAGCGAACCGGCGATGATCAGCATCGAGTTGTTCAGCGAGAAGCCGATACCGGCCGCCGCCCAGCCCGAGTAGCTGTTGAGCATCGACACGACTACCGGCATGTCGGCGCCGCCGATCGGGATGATGATCAGCACGCCAATCACGAAAGCCAGCGCCAGCATCACGGTGAAGGCCGTCAGATTGCCGCTGAACATGAACACCAGACCCAGGCCGAGCACGGTCAGGCCGATCACCAGGTTGATCAGGTGCTGGCCCTTGAACTGCACCGGTGCACCCTGGAACAGGCGGAACTTGTACTTGCCCGACAGCTTGCCGAAGGCGATTACCGAACCGGAGAAGGTGATCGCACCGATGGCTGCGCCGAGGAACAGTTCCAGGCGGTTGCCGGCAGGAATGGCGTCACCCAGGTGGGCGACGATGCCCAGCGACTGTGGCTCCACGACGGCAGCAATGGCGATGAATACCGCGGCCAGGCCGATCATGCTGTGCATGAAGGCGACCAGCTCCGGCATCTTGGTCATTTCCACGCGCTTGGCCATGATCGAGCCGGCGGTACCGCCGACCAGCAGGCCGACCAGCACAAAGCCGAGGCCCTTGGCAGCGCCGCCCTCGGCCATTTCCGCGCCGAGCTTGAACACCAGGAACACCGTGGTGACCACGGCAATGCCCATGCCGATCATGCCGAACAGGTTGCCCTTGCGCGACGTGGTCGGGTGCGACAGGCCCTTGAGTGCCTGAATGAAGCAGATCGAAGCGATCAGGTAGAGCAGGGTTATCAGATTCATGCTCATCTCAATGCTTCTCCGCCGGAGCCTTGGGGGCCTTTTTCTTGAACATTTCCAGCATGCGCCGGGTAACCAGGAAGCCACCGAACACGTTGACCGCGGCCAGTGCCACGGCCAGCGTGCCCATGGTCTTGCCCAGCGGGGTGACGGTCAGGGCCGCCGCCAGCATGGCGCCGACGATGACGATCGCGGAAATCGCGTTGGTCACGGCCATCAGTGGCGTGTGCAGCGCGGGAGTCACGTTCCATACCACGTGGTAGCCCACGTAGATCGCCAGAACGAAGATGATCAGGTTGTAGATGCTGGGGGAAATCAGTTCCATGTCTCTACTCCTTGTTAGCCGTTGGTCCGCACGACCTGGCCGTCGCGGCACATCAGGCACGCGGCGACGATGTCGTCTTCCAGATTGAGGTGGAACTTGCCTTCGCCGTCGATGACCAGCTTGAGGAAGTCCAGCAGGTTGCGGGCGTACAGCGCCGAAGCGTCTGCCGGCACCAGTGCGGCCAGGTTGGTGTGACCGACGATGGTCACGCCGTGCTTGACCACTACCTGATCGGCTTCGGTCAGCGGGCAGTTGCCACCCTGAGCGGCCGCGAGGTCGATGATCACCGAGCCGGGCTTCATTTCTTCCACGGTGGCGGCGTGCAGCAGGGTCGGCGCCTTGCGGCCCGGAATCAGCGCGGTGGTGATGACGATGTCAGCCTGCTTGGCGCGTTCGTGCACGGCACCGGCCTGACGCTGCATCCACGAGGCCGGCATCGGCCGGGCATAACCGCCCACGCCCTCGGCGCACTCGCGCTCCTCATCGGTCTCGAACGGCACGTCGACAAACTTGGCGCCAAGCGATTCGATCTGCTCCTTGACCGCAGGACGCACATCGGACGCTTCGATCACCGCACCCAGGCGCTTGGCCGTGGCGATGGCCTGCAGGCCGGCGACACCGGCACCGAGAATCAGTACGCGGGCGGCCTTCACCGTACCGGCGGCGGTCATCAGCATCGGCATGAAGCGCGGGTAGTGATGGGCGCCCAGCAGCACGGCCTTGTAGCCGGCAATGTTGGCTTGCGAGGAGAGCACGTCGAGGCTCTGCGCGCGCGAGGTGCGCGGCGCGGCTTCGAGGGCGAAGGCGATAATCCCGCGAGCGGCCATGCGCGCAATGCTCTCGTTGTCGAACGGGTTGAGCATGCCGACCAGCACCGCGCCGGCTTTCATGTGCGCCAGTTCGGCTTCGCTGGGAGCCAGTACTTTCAGCACCAGATCAGCACCAAGTGCCGCAGCCGCATTGCCGATAGCGGCACCGACCACTTCATAGACGTGGTCCGGCAGGCTGGCATTAACGCCGGCACCGCTCTGCACGGTGACCTGATGGCCCTGGGCAATCAGCTTCTTGATGGTTTCCGGGGTGGCGGCTACCCGCGTCTCACCGGCATGGGTTTCGAGTGGAACACCAATATGCACTGGGTAATCTCCTGCGTGTGATCGTTCTAGGTGGAACCGGGCCGCTACGTTGGCAGTCCGGGATGGCTGATCAGCACAAAGATCCGCGCGGCACAGGGGTGTTAGGCCGGCGGGGACGGCATTCTGCAACTGAACGGCGAGGCGTTCAAGAAGTTATGGAGTATTGAAAATCCATAACTACAAGTTATGGGTTCATGCCTGCCATTTATACTGCCTGCCAGCCTTGTCCTGGCTGGCTCCGGCGCGCTGCTGGCAAGCTTCTTGGTGGAAAAATGGAGGTGCCAGGCCTATGACCGTTCGTCGGTTTTACCGTTGTGTGTAATGTATCGAACAAGGCGTGCAAAATATTGCCCGAGGCCTTTGCCGGTGCGGCTTGAGCTGAATCTAGCGGAAAATGACCGGTAGCGCTGCCACAGTCGCGCTACATCGGCGCACGCCTAGCGCGGCGTGGCCGGCGTGGCGTTTTCGCGCTGGTAGGCAAGGGCTGCCTGCAGCAGCCAGTCACGAAACACGCGCAGGGCCGCCGATTCGACTTTGCGCTCGGGAACAATCAGGTAGTAGCCGTGCTCGCCGGGCACGCTCTGTCCGTTGGCGACGGCCAGGCGGCCGTCAGCCAGTTCGCGCTCGATCAGGAAAGGCGGAATCAGTGCCACGCCCATGCCGTGGCTGGCGGCCTGGGCGAGCATGGAGAACAGTTCGTAGCGCGGCCCGCTGAGGTCCTGGGCGATGTTCAGGCCCTGATGGCCGAACCATTGACGCCAGGCGTAGGGGCGGGTGCTTTGTTGCAGTAGCGGCAACTGCGCCAGTTCGGCGGCACTCAGTTGCGCGCGGCCAGCCAGCAGTGCCGGGCTGCACACCGGCTGCGCGTTCTCGCGCATCAGGAAGTGCGCTTCGGTGCCCGACCATTCGCCATCGCCAAAGTGGATAGCGGCATCGAAGCTGGTGTCGGCAAACAGGAATGGCCGGGTGCGGCTGGACAGGTTGACGGTGATCTGCGGCTGCTGGCGCTGCAGTTCGGCCAGGCGCGGCAACAGCCACTGGGTGCCGAAGGACGGGCCGACTGCCAGTTCGATGTTCTGCGCGCCCTGCTGGCTCATCACCGCCAGGGTGTCGCGTTCGACCGCGTCCAGCTGCGCCGCCACCCTCCGGGCGTAGGCCAGCCCGGCTTCGGTGAGCTTGACGCCGCGCCGCGAGCGACGAAACAGCTCGACGCCGAGGAAGGCTTCCAGCCCGGCAACCTGCCGGCAGATGGCGCTCTGGGTCAGCGCCAGCTCATCGGCGGCCTTGGTGAAGCTGGCGTGGCGGGCGGCTGCCTCGAAGCTGATCAGGGCGCTGGTACTGGGGATCTTGCGGCGCATGCCGGGCTTCCTGGGAAATGGCTCGTTAGGTATGCAGGGCTGTGACCGTAGGGTGGGCGTAGGGTGGG
>NZ_JADOBE010000001.1:605619-612138 GCF_015637705.1 Pseudomonas sp. N040
CCACCCTACGCCCACCCTACGATCTTGCGGCGCAAATTGGACGCTCTTATGCGAACGCAGCATAAAAAATGGCAAAAAACCGGTTTAAAGACCATCTCGGAGTGAGAAAATAGCACAACAGCGTGCAAATTCATCGTTTGCCGGACTGCCGGTTGCTGACTAGAGTAAGTCCACACAAATTTCGGGTGTAGCGCCGCTGGCGGAGCACCTGATCCACTGTCTGTTCGAGGGTTCGATTATGGCCGGCAAGGCACACTTCAACTGGGAAGATCCACTGTTGCTCGACCAGCAGCTGACCGAGGAAGAGCGCATGGTGCGCGACAGCGCCCGCCAGTTCGCCGCCGACAAGCTGGCGCCGCGGGTGCTGAATGCCTTCCGCCATGAACAGACCGATCCGGCGATCTTCCGCGAGATGGGCGCAACCGGTCTGCTCGGCGCGACCATTCCCGAGCAGTACGGCGGCAGTGGCCTCAACTATGTGTGCTACGGCCTGATCGCCCGTGAAGTCGAGCGCATCGATTCCGGCTACCGTTCGATGATGAGCGTGCAGTCCTCGCTGGTGATGGTGCCGATCTACGAGTTCGGCAACGAAGCTACGCGCATGAAGTACCTGCCCAAGCTGGCCAGCGGCGAATACATCGGCTGCTTCGGCCTGACCGAGCCGGATCACGGTTCCGACCCGGGCTCGATGATCACCCGGGCGAAGAAGGTCGACGGCGGCTACCGCCTGACCGGCGCCAAGATGTGGATCACCAACAGCCCGATCGCCGACGTGTTCGTGGTCTGGGCCAAGGACGACGCCGGCGAGATCCGCGGCTTCGTGCTGGAGAAGGGCTGGGAAGGCCTGTCGACCCCGGCGATCCACGGCAAGGTCGGCCTGCGCGCCTCGATCACCGGCGAGATCGTCATGGACAACGTGTTCTGCCCGGAAGAGAACGCCTTCCCCGACGTGCGCGGCCTTAAAGGCCCGTTCACCTGCCTCAATTCGGCCCGTTACGGCATCAGCTGGGGCGCGCTGGGCGCCGCCGAGGCCTGCTGGCACACCGCGCGCCAGTACACCCTGGACCGCAAGCAGTTCGGCCGCCCGCTGGCGCAGACCCAACTGATCCAGAAGAAGCTGGCCGACATGCAGACCGAGATCACCATGGCCCTGCAGGGTTGCCTGCGCCTGGGGCGGATGAAGGACGAAGGCACCGCGGCGGTGGAAATCACCTCGATGATGAAGCGCAACAGCTGCGGCAAGGCGCTGGACATCGCCCGCCTGGCGCGCGACATGCTTGGCGGCAACGGCATCTCCGACGAGTTCGGCGTGGCCCGGCACCTGGTCAACCTCGAGGTGGTCAACACCTACGAAGGTACACATGACGTGCATGCGCTGATCCTGGGGCGCGCACAGACTGGCCTGCAGGCGTTTTTCTGAGGTTGCCGTTTTGGCAGAGGCGGGTAGCTTGGCTACCTGCCTTTTTTGGTTTATGTGCCGGGTGAATCGAAACCACCCAACGCAATCGAGGTTTGGTGTTTATGCATCCCCATCTCTCCAGCGCCACCGAAGCCCTGGACTGGCTCAAGGCCAATGACATCCGCCGCGTCGAGCTGGTGTTTGCCGACCTGACCAGTGTGGCGCGTGGCAAGATCCTCAGCGCCGCCAGCTTTGCCGAAGCCCTCGGCGCCAAGGCGCCTTCGCTGTTTCTCGGCCTGACCGTCACCGGTGGCGAGCCGGAGGAGGTGTTCGCGCGCATCTTCCCGCAGACCTTCCCGGACATGGCGCTGCGCCCGGACTGGAGCACGCTGGTGCGCGACCCGCTGGCTGCGGTGCCGACGGCCAGCATCATCTGCGACATCGAGGCCCGCTTCACCGCCGCCGATGGCCAGCATCAGGTGGATGTCGCCCAGCTGTCGCCGCGCCAGCTGCTCAAGCGCGTGCTCGAGCGCCTGGCGGCTGCCGGCTACCGGGCGCGGGTGGCGCCGGAGCTGGAGTTCTTCCTGGTGCATCCGCAGCGCGATGCCTGCGGCGGCCTGCAGGTGGCGCACGGCATGTCCGGCACGGTGCCGCACATCGAAAGCTCGCATGACCTGGCGTCGGCGGAAACGGCCGCCACCTTCGCACCGTTCTTTGATGACTTGTGGGCGGCCTGCGAAGCGCAGGGCATCCCGATCACCGGTTACGGGCATGAATCGGCCATCGGTCAGTACGAGGTCAATTTCGGCCCCGGCGAGCCGCTGGCGCAGGCCGACGCGGTGTTCCGCTTCAAGCGCCTGGCCCGCGAAGTCGCACGCCGCCACGGCTGCTACGCGACCTTCATGGCCAAGCCGTACCTGCACGAGCCGGGCACCGGCATGCACTGGCACATCAGCCTGAGCGACGCCGCGGGCAACAACCCGTTCACCGCCGAAGATGGTTCGCCGCATCCGCGCCTGCGCCATTTCATCGGTGGCTGGCAGGCCTCGGCGCGCGCCTCGATCGCCCTGCTGGCGCCCTATGCGCATTCCTATGTGCGCCTGCAACGCCCGGACGCGGCGCCGGCCAGCGTCGAGTGGGGCTATGACAACCGCACCGTGGCCTTCCGCATCCCGCATTCCGATCCAGCCAACCGCCGCGTCGAGCACCGCCTGCCGGGCGGGGATGCCAACCCCTACCTGAGCCTGGCGTTGATGCTGGGTGCCGGCCTCAGCGGCATGCAGCAGCAGCTCGAGCCCGGTCCGGAAGTCAGCGACCGTCCGGCAGCCTCGGCGCGCGGCGCGCTGCCATTGAACCTCGGCGAGGCGCTGGATGACCTGCAGCGCTGCCCGATCATGCTGGAGGTGTTTGGCGCACCCTTCATCGAGCTGTACAACCTGATCAAGCGCCACGAACTGGGCGAGCAGGACGCCGATCCCGACTTTGCCCTGAAGCACTTGCTGGCCAGAAGTTAGATTTTGTAGCGGTTGGTTGTTGCCGACCCCTGTTGTAGGAGCGAGCTTGCTCGCGATGCTCTTGTGTTTTCTGCTTCGCCAGCCAGCTGGCTGCTGCAGGAACGCAAAGTGGTTAGACCCGGTGCCGGCCCCAGGCCGTTGCATCCCAACCCCTCGGAGATGTCATGAATACGTCCAAGAAGAATCCGCAGACCCTCGAATGGCAGGCCATGAGCCGTGACCATCACCTGGCGCCGTTCAGTGATTACCAGCAACTCAGCGATGTCGGCCCGCGCATCATCGTCAAGGGCGAGGGCGTCTACGTCTGGGACAGCGAAGGCAACAAGATCCTCGACGGCATGGCCGGCCTCTGGTGCGCGGCGATCGGCTACGGCCGGCATGAACTGGCCGACGCGGCCAGCAAGCAGATGAAGGAGCTGCCGTTCTACAACACCTTCTTCATGACCGCGCACCCGCCGGTGCTCGAGCTGGCCAAGGCCATCGCCAGCATTGCCCCGCCGGGCATGAACCATGTGTTCTTCACCGGCTCCGGTTCCGAAGGCAACGACACCATGCTGCGCATGGTCCGCCACTACTGGGCGGTCAAGGGCCAGCCGCAGAAGCAGATCATAATCAGCCGCATCAACGGCTACCACGGCTCCACCGTGGCCGGTTCCAGCCTTGGCGGCATGAGCTACATGCACGAGCAGGGCGGCGTGGTGCCGGGCATCGTGCATATTCCACAGCCGTACTGGTTCGCCGAGGGCGGCGACATGACGCCGGACGAGTTCGGCATCTGGGCCGCCGAGCAGCTGGAGCAGAAGATCCTCGAAGTCGGCGTGGATAACGTGGCGGCCTTTATTGCCGAGCCGATCCAGGGTGCTGGCGGCGTGATCGTACCGCCGGAAACCTACTGGCCGAAGATCCGCGAGATCCTCGCCAAGTACGACATCCTGTTCGTCGCCGACGAAGTGATCTGCGGCTTTGGCCGAACCGGCGAATGGTTCGGCAGCGACTACTACGGCAACCAGCCGGACCTGATGACCATCGCCAAGGGCCTGACCTCCGGCTACATCCCCATGGGCGGGCTGATCGTCAGCGACAAGGTCGCCGAGGTATTGAAAACCGGCGGCGACTTCAATCACGGCTTTACCTACTCCGGACACCCGGTGGCGGCGGCCGTGGCACTGGAAAACATCCGCATCCTGCGCGACGAGAAGATCCTCGAGCGCGTGCGCGAGGAAACCGCGCCCTACCTGCAAAAGCGCCTGCGCGAGCTGCTCGATCATCCGCTGGTCGGCGAGGTGCGCGGGGTCGGCATGCTCGGTGCGATCGAGCTGGTCAAGGACAAGCAGACCCGCGAGCGCTATGTCGGCAAGGGTGCCGGGATGATCTGCCGTGGCCACTGCTTCAACAACGGCCTGATCATGCGCGCCGTGGGTGACACCATGATCATCGCGCCACCGCTGGTGATCAGCAAAGCCGAGATCGATGAGCTGGTGAGCAAGGCACGCCTGTGCCTGGACCTGACCCTCAAGGATCTGCAGGCCCAGGCATAACCCGCAGGGTGGACTACGGCGCAGCCTTGTCCACCGTCAGCGCCGCCTTGGTGGACAAGCCGCGAGCGGCGTTGTTCACCCTACGCCTGTCGGCAACATCCTATTCAACAGGAGTCTCTCGCCATGTCCGGTGCCCTTGCGCATATCCGCGTGCTTGACCTTTCCCGCGTGCTGGCCGGGCCCTGGGCCGGGCAAGTGCTGGCTGACCTTGGCGCCGAGGTGATCAAGGTCGAGCGCCCCGGCGTGGGCGACGATACCCGCCACTGGGGGCCGCCCTACCTCAAGGATGCTGACGGCAAGGACACCGGCGAGGCGGCCTACTTCCTCACCGCCAACCGCAACAAGCAGTCGCTGACCATCGACTTCACCCAGCCCGAAGGCCAGCGCATCGTGCGTGAACTGGCGGCGCAGTGCGATGTGCTGCTGGAGAATTTCAAGGTTGGCGGACTGGCGGCTTACGGGCTGGATTACGCCGCGTTGAAAGCACTTAATCCGCGACTGATCTATTGCTCGATCACCGGCTTCGGCCAGGACGGCCCGTATGCCAAGCGCGCCGGCTACGACTTCATGGTGCAGGGCCTGGGCGGGCTGATGAGCCTGACCGGGCGCGCCGATGGCGAGGAGGGCGCCGGGCCGATGAAGGTCGGGGTGGCGCTGACCGATATCCTCACCGGGCTGTATGCCAGCGTCGGCGTGCTGGCGGCGCTCAATCACCGCGAGCAGACCGGCATCGGCCAGCATGTCGACCTGGCCCTGCTGGATGTGCAGGTGGCCTGCCTGGCCAACCAGGCGATGAACTACCTGACCACCGGGGTGCCGCCCAAGCGGCTGGGCAATGCCCATCCGAATATCGTGCCCTACCAGGATTTCCCCACCGCTGACGGCGACATCATTCTGGCCGTCGGCAATGACAGCCAGTTCAGGAAGTTCTGCGAAGTGGCTGGCTGTAGCGAGCTGGCTGACGACCCGCGTTTTGCCAGCAACAAGGCCCGCGTGGCCAACCGTGAAGTGCTGGTGCCGATGTTGCGGCAGACCACGGTATTCAAGACCACCGCAGAATGGATCAGTCTGTTGGAACAGGCCGGCGTGCCCTGCGGGCCGATCAACAATCTGGCGCAGGTGTTCGAGGACGCGCAGGTGAAAGCGCGCGGGCTGCGCCTGGATATGCCGCATGCGCTGGGTTGTCTGGCGCCGCAGGTGGCCAGCCCGATCCGCCTGTCGGCCACACCGGTCGAGTACCGCCAGGCCCCGCCGTTGCTCGGCCAGCACACCGAGCAGGTATTGCAGTCATTGCTCGGCATGACGCTGGAACAGATCAGCGAACTGCGCAGTGCCGGGGTGCTGTGAGAGGCTGTCTGGCTTTGAGCGTTCCCCTGCTCGAGCGTGGGAACGACAAGGATGCTGGATAGGGCTGTGACGGATTGGAAGTCCGATGCTGATTTGTTGGCTGCGCAGGCTTCGAGCCAGACCGAAACACAGCTTTTCGCCCTGATGGCGAGTTACTTTCTCTTTGCTTGTGCAAAGAGAAAGTAACCAAAGAGAAAGCACCCCCGGCATCCGGCCCGGCACTTCGCTGCGCGATGTGCCGGGTTCGTTCGCTCCATCGGTGCTCCAGGGGCTCGCTGCGATGGGCCGTCCATGGCCCAGCGCAGCTTTCGTCGCATCCATGCGACTCAACCCCTTCCACACCGACTCCGCTCACCCTCCTGACGGGACTGTCAGTCCGTGCACACCAACAGCTTTTTCGGCCTTAAGTCGAACAGCATGCTTCGGTAGTCGGACCGTCCCCGTCAGGAGGCCGAGCGCAGGTGCTGTGCAGAGGGGCATTCGGCATGGATGCCAAATGAGGAACGATGGGCCATGGATGGCCCTTCGCGACGACCCTCGGAACAGTGCCGGAGCGAGGGGAGTCTGAGCGCAGCGAAGACCCGGATGCCGGGGGGTGTTTCTTTTGCTTACTTTTCTTTGCACAAGTGTTCGGACCGGAGACATCGTGGACACGTGTGCGCCGACATAGTTGACGGATTATGTACCGGTTTCCTGATCCCGTAGATCAATCTGCATCAGC
>NZ_JADOBE010000010.1:0-200000 GCF_015637705.1 Pseudomonas sp. N040
CATTCCAGGGCATAGTGGTTTCCCGGCAAGGTTGGCTCGCCGGAAGTGTCAACCATGTCCCCGCACACCTGTCAGCTATGTGTCCGGTCTATACAGCTTGTGCAAAGAGAAAGTAACCAAAGAGAAAGCACCCCCGGCATCCGGCCCCGAGCGCTGCGCGCTCGGGGTGCGTTCGATCCATCGCTGCTCCAGGGGCCCGCTGCGATGGGCCGTCCATGGCCCAGCGCAGCTTTCGTCGCATCCATGCGACTCAACCCCCTCCGCACCGATTCCGCTCACCCTCCTGACGGGACTTCCAGTCCGTGCGCACCCGGAAATATATCGATCGGTTTGGTAGGGCGGGTGCAACCCGCGCGGCAACGGCGGGTTAGCTGGTTCGGCTGGCGACCAGGCCCCGTCAGGAGGCCGAGTGCAGGTGCTGTGCAGAGGGGCATTTGGCAGGGATGCCAAATGAGGAACGATGGGCCAGGGATGGCCCTTCGCGACGACCCTCGGAACAGCGCCGGAGCGAGGGCAGTCGAGCGCAGCGAGACCCGGATGCCGGGGGGTGTTTCTTTTGCTTACTTTTCTTTGCACAAGCAAAGAAAAGTGAGGCGCCCAGGAGGGCGCAACCCACCGGCTCGGCCCGCCACGACAATCGGCATGGCCTCTAAACCCAAGCCCCTCGGCATGGCCAGTCCGGCGCCAGGTTGCCGGGCGGGTTGCAGCCGCCCGGCCAGATTGCGCAGGGCGAGCGCAGCCGCCCAGCCTCAGCGCGGATACAGCGGCGGCAGCGGGCTGGTTTCGGCCTGGGTGGTGGTGGCGGTGGCCGGCGGCATGTTGCGGATGGCCTGCCACAGGTCCTTGCCATCCCAGCTCACCTCGCTGGGGCTGTACAGCACCCCGTTGAGCCCGTCGAGGGCTTCCGACAGCGGCGCAAAGCGCGCCGCCATGTCGGCCAGGGTTTCCGGTTGCTGGCGCGCCCAGGCATCCAGGGCCTGGCGGGTGAGGGCGGCATCGTTGGCCTGGCAGGCGCGCTTGAGTTCATCGAGCAGGGTGCGCGGGCTGGGCCCGGTCTGCACCGTGGCGACGATCGCCGGCTGCCGGCGCGCCCGCCACCAGAGGCCGAAGCCGAGCAGGGTGGTGCACAGCAACAGGCCGCTGGCCAGCTGCCAGGGCCACAGCAGGGGCTGGTTGCCGGCCACCAGCGTGGCCGGATCGCCGCTGGGTGCCTGGCCCAGCAACAGGCTCGGGTTGTCGCCGATCCTGAGGGTGCGGGCCGGCAGTGCGGTACGGATCAGGCGATCTTCCTCGGTGTTCCACCAGACCACCTCGATGGCCGGCAGGAGCAGCTCGCCACTCTGGGTCGGTACCAGCGCCTGGCGTTCTTCGCGGCTGCCGATCACCCCGTTGGCGCTGGTCTGGCTGGCCAACTTGGGCTGTTCCGGATAGTGGCGCAGGCCGCCGGGCAGGTTCTCCGGCAGCGGCGGCAGTTGCGCGGCCGACAGGCCGTCGACCTTCAGCAGCAGGCTGCGGGTCACCGATTCACCGACTTGCAGGTTGTCCGGCTCCGGGTTCCAGGCCTCGTTCAGGCTCAGTGCGCGCGCCGGCAACCAGGCCGCGTCGGCCGGGTAGCCGGCCGGTTTGGCCTTGACCTGCAGCGGGATGCTCGGCGACTTCAGCTGGGTCGGCTTGCCGAAGGACATGAAGCCGGAACTGTTCGAGCGATTCGCCAGGGTGGCGCTGAAGGTCAGCGCGGGGATGCTCAGCTCGCCACTCTTCTGCGGGAAGATCGCGTAGTTGAGTTCGATCACGCCATGCCGCACGCCGTTGATGTCCTTCTCGTAGGTGCGCGCGGCACCCAGTTGCTCGACGCGCGCGTCGGGCATTTTCAGCGGGGTCAGGCTGCTGTCGTTGTACAGCGATACCGAGTGGTAGATGCGCAGGGTCAGCACGGCCTGCGCCTGCACATAAACACTGTCGTGGTCGAGGCTGGCGTCGATGAAGATCGGTGCGCTGGAGGCGCTGGCGCTACCGTCGTCCTGGCTGACCTGCAGGCGGATCGGCTGGCTGCGCAGTTCACCCAGTTGCAGTGGCGGTATTTCCAGCTCGCCGCTGCGCCGCGGCCGCAGGCTGACCGTCCAGGTGGTGGTGGCGCTGGTGCTGCCATTGATGCTGCTGAGCTGGTTCAGCTGGCGACTGCCGAGCACTTCGAAGTCCTGCTCCAGCGGTGCCAGGTCGGGTTTGCCGAACAGTGTCGGGTCATCCGACTGCAGGCGCAGCTCGACGGTTTCGCCCTGGCTCAGGTGGCTGCGCTCGACGCTGGCGGTGAAGCTGGCGGCGCCGGCCTGGGCGGTCAGCAGAAGGAGCAGCAGGCTGCTGGCGAGCAGGGCTCTGGGGGAACGCATCATGGCAAATTTTCCTGGCGTTGTTGCTGTTCATACCAGAACTTGCGGCGCAGCAGTTCTGCCGGATCATCCGGAATCTGCCGCAGCCATTGTTCGAGGGCCTGGCGACTTTCCTCGTCCAGCGGTGGGGCGCTGTTGCCCGGTTCGGCGTCGCCCGGCTGGCCGGGCAACCCGGCGCCGGTTGCGCTCGGGGTGTGGGACGGGCGTCCGCGCGGGGCCTGGCCGGGATTGCCGTCAAGGCTCTCGCTGGCGGCGTCGGCCCCGGCCTGGCCGGCGCCGGTGGTCGGGTCGGTGGCGTTTTCCGCTGCCGCCGCCGGCTGCTTGCCGGCTGGCTCTGGCGTTGCCGGCGGCGTGCCTGGCTGGGCCGGCTGCCCGGCCTCGGCGCCCGCCTGCGCCGGCCCGGCGGCGGCTGCCTGCGGTGTGCTGGCGGGAGCCTCCGGCGTCTGCGCCTGCGGCCGGTCAGCCTTGCCCGGCGACGGTGACGGCGACGAACCTGGCGAGGCAGATGGCGGTTGCCGGGCGTCCTCGCCCGGCTGCCCGGCGGCTGCTTCCTGCGCCTGCTGCTGTTCTTTCTGCTGGCGCAGCAGGTCTTCGACCAGGGCCCTGTTCTGCCGTGCCTGGGCCAGCTCCGGATCGCGCTCCAGCGCGGTGTCGTAGGCGTCCAGTGCCGCTTCCAGGTCGCCATTTTGCGCCAGCGCGTTGCCGCGGTTGTAGTGGTCGGCGCTGCTGTCACCTTGATTGAAGCGGCTGGCGGCATCCGTGTATTTGCCCGCCTGGTACAGCGCGATACCTTGCCATTGCGGGTCGGCAAACTGCTCGGCGGCCGCGGCTGGCTGCTGTTTCTGCAGCAGCCGGGCACCCTGCTGGTCGGGGGTCAGCCACAGGTCGATGAACTCGAAGGCATACACCGGGCGCGGCATGACCAGCAGCAGCGGCAGCACCAGCAGCCAGCCACGGCGGCCGGCGCAGGCGGCGAGCAGCAGCAGCGGCAGCAGCAGCCAGTGGCCGGCGTCGGCCCACAGCTGCAGGCGGGTCGGTTCGCTGGCCTGGCGGGTGCTCTGCGCGCGCTCGAGCAAGTGCAGGCGATCGAGGTCGCGGTTGTCCAGGCTGGCACGGCTGTAACGGCCGCCGATGTCGCTGGCGAAGCGCTGCAGGGCGCCTTCGTCCAGGCGCGGCAGGAGGATGCCGCCGTTCTCGTCCTTGAGGAAGCTGCCGTCGGCCTGGAGGATCGGCGCGCCTTCGGGGGTGCCGACGCCGAGGATGTCCAGGCGGTTGTGCGGCTTGTCGAGCAGCTGGCGGATCGCCTGCTGTTCGGCGTCATCCAGGCGGGCGCTGATCAGCAGGATGCGGCCCTCGCCGTTGGCGCCCTGCTGCAGCAGCTGCAAGGCCCTGGCCACGCCGAGGTCGGCGCGCCGGCCGGGCACCGGCATGATCGACGGCTTCAACGCTTCGAGCAGGTTGCGCGCGGTCAGCAGGTCATCGGAAAGCGGTACCAGGCTGTGCGCGCTGCCGGCATACACGACGATCGCGGTCTGCGCGTCGCCGCGTGCCTCGAGCAGGTCGAGCAGCTTGCGCCGGGCCTGTTCCAGGCGGCTCGGCGGGGTGTCGCTGGCGAGCATTTCGGCGCTGAGGTCGAGTACCACCACCAGTGGGTCGGCGCGTTTCTGCGGGTGCTCCTCGACCTGCTGCCAGCTCGGCCCGAGCAGGGCCAGCAGGCCGAGCAGCCAGGCGGCGGCCAGCGCCAGCCAGGGCAGGCGACTGCGGCGCTGGTCGCCACCGAGCAGCAGGATCGGCTGGAAGGCTGGCGGGATCAGTGCCTGCCAGCGGCCGCTGCGGTGCGGGCGGTGCCACAGCTGCCAGCCCAGCCAGAGCAGCAGCGGCAGCAGGAGCAGCCAGCCGGGGCGCAACCAGTGCGGCCAGAGTGCGCTCATGGCTGCCTCCGCAGTAACCGGCGGGCCTGGCCGCGGGCTTTGTGCCAGGCCTGCGGCCACAGTTCGCCGGCCACCAGCAGCATGCTCAGCAGCATGGCCAGGCCCAGCGGCCAGGGAAACAGCGGTTGCGCCGGGCGCGCCTGGGTGGGTTGCTGGGCGACCGGCTCCAGTTGGTCGAGGACCTGGCTGATCTGCGCCAGTTCGCCGGCATCGCGGGCGCGGAAGTACTGGCCACCGGTGGCGGCGGCAATCGCAGTGAGTTGCGGCTCGTCGAGATCAAGGCCCGGATTCATCCCGAGCAACCCGCCAATGCCGCCGCTGGCGGGGTCGGCACCGATGCCGATGGTGTAGATCTTCACCCCTTGTTCGGCGGCCAGCTGGGCGGCGGTCAGCGGCTCGATCTGGCCGGCGGTGTTGGCGCCATCGGTCACCAGCACCAGCACGCGGCTCTGCGCCGGGCGTTCGCGCAGGCGCTTGACGCCCAGGCCGATGGCATCGCCGATGGCGGTGTTCTTCCCGGCGATGCCGATCAGCGCTTCCTCCAGCCAGGTCTTCACCGTCTGCCGGTCGAAGGTCAGCGGCGCCTGCAGGTAGGCCTGGGTGCCGAACAGGATCAGCCCGAGGCGATCACCCTGGCGGCCGTCGATGAACTCGCCGATCAGCCCCTTGACCAGTTCCAGGCGGCTGACTTCCTCGCCGTGCCAGCGCATGTCGGTGTAATCCATGGAGCCGGAGACATCCACCGCGAGCATCAGGTCGCGTCCGCTGGACGGCACCGGCAGGGGCTCGCCGACCCATTCCGGGCGCGCCGCGGCCAGCACCAGGAGCAGCCAGACCAGTACCAGCGGGGCGTGCTGGCGCAGGTCCGGCAGGGTCTTGCGGGCGCGCCGGCCGGCCAGGCTTTCCAGCTCGGCGAGGAAACTTACCTGCAGCGCGGCTTCGCCGCTGTCGGCCGGCGGCAGCAGCCGGCGCAGCAGCCAGGGCAGCGGCGCGAGCAGGAAGACCCACGGCCAGGTGAACTCAAACATGCTTGCGAATCCAGGTGTCCACGGACTTGTTCAGCCCCTCGATGGCGCCGGCATCGAGCTTGCACTGGGCACGATAGCCGCCGTCGACCAGCACCATCCAGCGCGTCAGGCCGGCAGCCGGGCAGCGGCTGTCGAGGAAGGCCAGCCAGGCACGGCCGCTGAGGGTGTGGCTGTGCTGGTTGGGGTAGTGCTCGCGGCACAGGCGCTTGAGCAGGGCATTCAGTTGCTGCAGCCAGAGCCCGGCCGGTTCGCCCGGCGCCGGCGGTTGCAGTTGCGCCAGTTCGTGCAGGGCGGCCTGGCGCAGCGGATCGAGTTCCTCGGCGCGGGTCGGCTGGCGCGGCTTGCGCCGGAGCCGGCCACGCAGCCACCAGAGGCCGCAGAACAGCAGCGGCAGGCCGATCAGCAGCAGCCACCAGCCGGGCGCGGGCGGCCACCAGGCGATGGCCGGTGGCGTGATCGGCGGCTGCAGCTGGTCGAGCGGGTTCACTGGCCGCTACCGCGCTGCTGCAACTGCTCGCGCAGCTGTTCGATCACCCCGGCGCGGGTGTGCAGCGGCAACAGCAGTACGCCGAGTTTCTGCGCCAGGCGCTGCCAGCGGGCCTGGCGGGCCTCGCCGAGGGCCTGGTAGCGCTGGCGCAGGTCGGCGTCCTGGGTGTCCAGTTCCAGCTCTGCGCTGCGTTCGGCAAAGCGCAGCAGGCCGGCCGCGGGCAGGGCATGGTCGAGCGCGTCGGAGAGCGGCAGCAGGAGCAGGTCGGTGTGCCGCGCCAGCAGGCTGAGTTGCTGCTCGGCGGTGTCGCTGAGCGCGCGCTCGTCACACAGGATCACCACCAGCGAGCCGGGCCGCAGCACCTCGCGGGCACGGCGCAGGGCCAGGCTGAAACCGTCGCGCTCGCTGGCAGGCGTGCCGGCGCTGAGGTGCTGGTTGGCGCGTACCAGCCAGTTGAGCAGTTGCAGCAGGCTCTGCTTGCTGCGCCGCGGGCGCACCTCATGCTGCTCGCTGTCGTTGAACACCAGCCCGCCGATACGGTCGTTGTGCCCCAGCGCCGCCCAGCCGAGCAGGCTCGCCGCGTGGGCGGCAATCACCGACTTGAGGGCCAGTCCGGAACCGAAGAACAGCCGCCGGCTTTGCTCGACGATGAGGAAGATCGGCCGTTCGCGTTCCTCGTGGAAGACCTTGGTGTGCGGTTCCTGGGTGCGCGCGGTGACGCGCCAGTCGATGGTGCGCACGTCGTCGCCGGGCTGGTAGGCGCGCACCTGGTCGAAGTCGATGCCGCGCCCGCGCAGCTTGGAATGGTGCAGGCCGATCAGCGGGCTGCGCCGTGCCGGGGTGGAGAAGATCTGCACCTCGTGCACGTGATGGCGCATGTTGATCAGCTCGGCGAGGCTGACGCGGATGCCCGCTTGGGCGGGTAGGCTATGCATGGCGCCAGGTGCTCAGGGCGGAGAGTCGGCAGGCGCGCAGCAGCCAGCGTTGCTTGTAGGAGCCAGCTTGCTGGCGATGCACTTTCCCCGGTTGATCGCCAGCAAGCTGGCTCCTACAGGGCCAGTGCAATAGAACCAGCCGCCTCACGCCACTGCCACCACATCAAGAATGCGCTGGATCACCCGGTCCTGGTCGATGCCGGCGGCTTCCGCCTCGAAGGAGAGAATCAGGCGGTGGCGCAGCACGTCGAACAGTACCGCCTGGATGTCTTCCGGGCTGACGAAGTCGCGTCCGGCCAGCCAGGCATGCGCGCGGGCGCAGCGGTCCAGCGAGATGGTGCCGCGCGGGCTGGCGCCGTAGGACAGCCATTCGGCCAGCTCGGCATCGAACTTGGCCGGGGTGCGCGAGGCCATCACCAGCTGCACCATGTATTCCTCCACCGCATCGGCCATGTGCAGGCCGAGGATTTCCTTGCGCGCGGCGAAGATGGTTTCCTGGGTGACCTTCTGTTCCGGGTGTGCCTCGCCGTTGAGCGCCACGCCGCGGGCCAGGTGCAGGATGCGCCGCTCGACCGCGGCGTCCGGGAAGCCGATGCGCACGTGCATGAGGAAGCGGTCGAGCTGGGCCTCGGGCAGCGGGTAGGTGCCTTCCTGCTCGATCGGGTTCTGCGTGGCCATCACCAGGAATAGCGGCGGCAGGTCATAGGTGCTGCGGCCGATCGACACCTGACGCTCGGCCATCGCCTCGAGCAGCGCCGACTGCACCTTGGCCGGGGCGCGGTTGATTTCGTCGGCCAGCACCAGGTTGTGGAAGATCGGCCCCTGCTGAAACACGAAGCTGCCGGTTTCCGGGCGGTAGATTTCCGTACCGGTGATGTCGGAGGGCAGCAGGTCGGGGGTGAACTGGATGCGGTGGAATTCGGCTTCCAGGCCTTCTGCGAGTTCCTTGATCGCCTTGGTCTTGGCCAGCCCCGGGGCGCCTTCGACCAGCAGGTGGCCGTCGGCGATCAGGGCGATCAGCAGGCGTTCGACCAGCTTTTCCTGGCCGAGGATCTGGCTGCTGAGGAAGTGCCGCAGTGCAACGAGGGCTTCTCGGTGTTCCATGTGTTGTTCTTCCACCACGGGTAGCTGACAGGGGTTGGGCGCAGGCGCGCGCCGTCACTTTAAAGCAATACGGGTCGCTTCGACCAACCGCTGTGCTGCAAGTTTCATTTGCCCGGGTAATGCCGGCGCGGCGAGCGCTGCGGGTATCCGCGCGCCCGGCCCGGCGTGCCGCCGGTGCAACAAAATGTCGCGCGCAGGCAAGCCCGCCCGGCCGCGCCTCGCTAAGCTCTGTGTCCAGCGTGACCGCTTGGTCATGGTGCGCCCGGCGGGATGATTCTGCCGGCTCACCTACACTTACCGGTCAATCACCCAGCCCGGCGGAGTACCACCATGGCGTTCTTCACAGCAGCCAGCAAATCCGATTTCCAGCAACAGTTGCGCGCCGCCCTGGCGCCGCATGTCAGCGAGCAGATCCTGCCGCAGCTGGCCCTGTTCGCCGAGGGCTTCTTCGGCATCGTGGCGCTGGAAGAGCTGACCCAGCGACGCCTGTCCGACCTGGTGGGCTCCACCCTGTCGGCCTGGCGGCTGATCCAGAACTTCAACCCGGCCGAGCCGCAAGTGCATGTGTTCAACCCGGATTTCGAAAAGCACGGCTGGCAGTCGACGCATGCCGCGGTGGAAGTCTTGCACCCGGATATCCCGTTCCTGGTCGACTCGGTGCGCATGGAGCTGAGCCGGCGCGGCTACAGCATCCATACCCTGCAGAACAGCGTGTTCAAGGTGCGCCGCAATGCCCAGGGCGAGTTGCTCGAACTGTATCCGCGCAGTGCCGAGGAGCCCGGCCTGGCGGCCGAGGCGCTGATGTTCCTGGAGATCGACCGCTGCGCCAGCACCGGTGCCCAGCGCACGCTGGAAAAGGCCCTGCAGGACGTGCTCGGCGATGTGCGGGTGGTGGTGGCCAGTTTTGCCCCGATCAAGGCCAAGGCGCAGTCACTGCTGGACGCCATGCAGAAGGCCGGCGGCAAGGCCCGCGACAAGGCGGAGCAGGGCGAGATCAACACCTTCCTGGCCTGGCTGCTGGATGACCATTTCACCTTCCTCGGCTACGAAGAATTCAGCGTGGTCGACGAGGCCGAGGGTGGCCGGGTGATTTACGCCGAGGATTCCCTGCTCGGGCTGTCCCGGCAGATGCGCAGCGGCCTGACCCCGGCTGACCTGCATGTCGAGGCGCAGGCCCTGGCCTACCTGCGCGAGCCGCTGCGCCTGTCGTTTGCCAAGGCCGCGCAGCCGAGCCGGGTGCACCGGCCGGCCTATCCGGACTATGTCTCGCTGCGCGAGATCGACAGCAAGGGCCGGGTGGTCAAGGAATGCCGCTTCATGGGCCTGTTCACCTCGGGCGCCTATTCCGCGAGCGTCAAGCAGATCCCCTATATCCGCGGCAAGGTGGCGGAAATTGCCGAGCGTTCCGGTTTCGACAGCAAGGGCCACCTGGGCAAGGAGCTGGAGCAGGTACTCGAGGTGCTGCCGCGCGACGACCTGTTCCAGACCCCGGTCGACGACCTGTTTGCCACCGCCATCAGCATCGTGCAGATCCAGGAGCGCAACAAGCTGCGCCTGTTCCTGCGGCGCGATCCCTACGGGCGCTTCGTCTATGCGCTGGTGTATGTGCCGCGCGATGTCTATTCCACCGAGACGCGCCTGAAGATCCAGCAGATCCTGATGGAGCGCCTGCAGGCCACCGACTGCGAGTTCTGGACGTTCTTCTCCGAGTCGCTGCTGGCGCGGGTGCAGTTCATCCTGCGGGTCGATCCGAAGAACCGCGTGCAGATCGATGTGCCGCTGCTGGAAAAGGAGGTGGTGCTGGCCTGCCGCTCGTGGAAGGACGATTTCGCCGACCTGATCGTCGAGAGCTTCGGCGAAGCCCAGGGCATGCATGTGCTGGGCGAGTTCCCCGGGGGCTTCCCGGCCGGCTATCGCGAGCGCTTCGCACCGAACTTCGCGGTGGTCGACATGCAGCACCTGCTCAGCCTGTCCGAGCAGCGTTCGCTGGTGATGAGCTTCTACCAGCCGCTCAGCCAGGGCGAGCAGCAGCTGCACTGCAAGCTGTACCACGCCGACACGCCGCTGCCGCTGTCGGATGTGCTGCCGATCCTGGAAAACCTCGGCCTGCGCGTACTCGGCGAGTTTCCCTTCCGCCTGCGCCGCGCCGACGGCCGCGAGTTCTGGATCCACGACTTCGCCTTCACCACGGTCGCCGGGCTGGACCTGGATATCCAGCAGCTCAACGACACCCTGCAGGATGCGTTCATTCATATCGTCAACGGCCAGGCCGAGAACGATGCCTTCAACCGCCTGGTGCTGACTGCCGCCATGCCCTGGCGCGAGGTGGCGCTGCTGCGTGCCTATGCGCGCTACCTCAAGCAGATCCGCCTGGGCTTCGACCTCAGCTATATCGCCAGTGCCCTGCTCAACCATGCCGAAATTGCCGGTGAGCTGGTGCGCCTGTTCAAGACCCGCTTCTACCTGGCCCGCAAGCTGACCAGCGCGGATCTGGAGGCGAAGCAGCAGAAGCTCGAGCAGGCGATCCTCGCCGCCCTGGACAATGTCGCGGTCCTCAACGAGGACCGTATCCTGCGGCGCTACCTGGACCTGATCAAGGCCACCCTGCGCACCAACTTCTACCAGGCCGATGCCCACGGTCAGGCAAAAGGCTATTTCAGCTTCAAGCTTGATCCGCGGGCGATTCCGGAGATTCCGCGGCCGGTGCCCAAGTACGAGATCTTCGTCTACTGCCCGCGCGTCGAGGGCGTGCACCTGCGCTTCGGCGACGTGGCGCGCGGCGGCCTGCGCTGGTCCGACCGCGAGGAGGACTTCCGCACCGAGGTGCTCGGCCTGGTCAAGGCGCAGCAGGTGAAGAACGCGGTAATCGTGCCGATGGGCGCCAAGGGCGGCTTCATCCCGCGGCGCCTGCCGGTGGGAGGCAGTCGCGACGAGATCCAGGCCGAGGGCATCGCCTGCTACCGCATCTTCATCAGCGGCCTGCTCGACATCACCGACAACCTCAAGGACGGCAAGGTAGTGCCGCCGGCCAATGTGGTCCGCCACGACGCTGACGACCCCTACCTGGTGGTGGCAGCCGACAAGGGCACCGCGACCTTCTCCGATATCGCCAACGGCATCGCCCTCGACTACGGTTTCTGGCTCGGCGATGCCTTCGCCTCGGGCGGCTCGGCCGGCTACGACCACAAGGGCATGGGCATCACCGCCAAGGGTGCCTGGGTCTCGGTGCAGCGGCACTTCCGCGAGCGCGGCATCGACGTGCAGAAGGACCTGACCACGGTGATCGGCATCGGTGACATGGCCGGCGACGTGTTCGGCAATGGCCTGCTGCTGTCGGACAAGCTGCAGCTGGTGGCCGCGTTCAACCACCAGCACATCTTCATCGACCCCGATCCGGATCCGGCCAAGAGCTTCGCCGAACGTCAGCGCCTGTTCGACCTGCCGCGTTCGAGCTGGGCCGATTACGACGCTGCGCTGATTTCCGCCGGCGGCGGGATCTTCCTGCGCAGTGCCAAGAGCATCCCGATTTCAGCGCAGATGCAGGCGCGCTTCGACATCCGTGCCGACAAGCTGGCGCCCAATGAACTGCTCAATGCCTTGCTCAAGGCGCCGGTCGACCTGCTGTGGAATGGCGGTATCGGCACCTACGTGAAATCCAGCCGCGAAAGCCACGCCGATGTCGGCGACAAGGCCAACGACGGCCTGCGCGTGAATGGCTGCGAGCTGCGCGCGAGGGTGGTGGGCGAGGGCGGCAACCTGGGCATGACCCAGCTGGGCCGGGTCGAATACTGCCTCAATGGCGGGGCGGGAAATACCGACTTCATCGACAACGCCGCCGGCGTCGACTGCTCCGACCATGAAGTGAACATCAAGATCCTGCTCAACGAGGTGGTCGGCGCCGGCGACATGACCGGCAAGCAGCGCAACCAGCTGCTGGCCGAGATGACCGATGCGGTGGGCAGCCTGGTGCTGGCCAACAACTACAAGCAGACCCAGGCGTTGTCGCTGGCCGAGCGTCTGGCGCATGAGCGGCTGTCCGAGTACAAGCGCCTGATGGCGGCGCTGGAAGCCGACGGCAAGCTCGACCGCGCGCTGGAGTTCCTGCCCGCCGACGATGAGCTCAGCGAGCGCGCCAGCAACGGCAAGGGCCTGACCCGGCCGGAGCTGTCGGTGCTGATTTCCTACAGCAAGATCGACCTCAAGGAAGCCCTGCTGAAATCGCGCGTGCCGGACGACGAGTACCTGGCCCGCGAGATGGAAACTGCCTTCCCGGCACGCCTGACCAGCAGCTTTGGCGAGGCCATGCGCCGCCACCGGCTGAAGCGCGAGATCGTCAGCACGCAACTGGCCAACGACCTGGTCAACCACATGGGCATCACCTTCGTGCAGCGCCTGAAGGAGTCCACCGGCATGAGCGCGGCCAACGTGGCCGGTGCCTATGTGATCGTGCGTGACGTGTTCCACCTGCCGCGCTGGTGGCAGCAGATCGAGGCGCTCGACTACCAGGTGCCGGCCGCCCTGCAGATGGCCCTGATGGACGACCTGATGCGCCTGGGCCGGCGGGCGACCCGCTGGTTCCTCCGCAGCCGGCGCAACGAGCTGGATGCGGCGCGCGATGTGGCGCATTTCGCGCCGAAGATCGTCGAGCTGGCGGGCAAGCTGGATGAGCTGCTCGAAGGCCCGGCGCGCGAGCAATGGCTGGCGCGGTACCAGTCCTTCGTCGAAGCCGGGGTGCCGGAAGAGCTGGCACGGATGGTCGCCGGAACCAGCCACCTGTACACCCTGCTGCCGATCATCGAGGCGGCGGATGTCACCGGACAGGATGCCGCCGCGGTGGCGGTGGCCTACTTCAGCGTGGGCAGCCGTCTGGAGTTGTCCTGGTACCTGCAGCAGATCAACGCGCTGCCGGTGGACAGCAACTGGCAGGCGCTGGCGCGGGAAGCCTTCCGCGACGACCTGGACTGGCAGCAGCGGGCGATCACCGTGTCGGTGCTGCAGTTGCAAAATGGCCCGAAAACCGTCGAGCAGCACGTGGACGACTGGCTGCAGCAGCACCGGGTGGCGGTGGCGCGCTGGCAGGCAATGCTGGCCGAACTGCGCGCGGCGACCAGCATCGACCATGCGATGTATGCCGTGGCCAACCGCGAACTGGTCGACCTGGCGCAGAGTGGCCAGCACGGGGTGTGCATACCCTGAGTCCGGGATTTTGCCTGGGCGGTTGCCGGTGCAGCGCAAGGTCGGCGTAGGGTGGGCTTCAGCCCACCCTTTGGCGCTGCCCGGTTTGGTGGGCTGAAGCCCACCCTACGCCCACCCTGCGCTGACCCTACAGCTGGCGCAGGAAGACGCAGATGTCGGGGGCGCCGGCCAGCAGCAGGCCTTCGCCCAGGGCGCTGGCCTCGGCACTGGACTTGGGCAGCAGGAGGAATTCCGCGGCGTCCGCCGCGGACATCAGGCTCAGGCGCGCATAGGGGATGCCACTGTCCACCAGCAGGCTCATGAACGGGGCATGGCTCCAGCTCTGCAGAGGCATGGCCAGGACATGGTAGTTCGCCTCGAGCCGGGCCAGCCCGGACGGGCTGATCCGGTAGCGGGTGAGTGCTGCCGGCAGGGTCACTTCCAGGCCGCGCCGCCGGGCATAGGCGATGGCGTTGGCAAAGGCTTCGACCTGCTGCTCGCCATTCCAGAACACCCGGTTGCCATGCCAGCTCGCCTGCAGCAGGTGGATTGGCTCGCGCAGGGCGAAGCGCGGCAGTGCCTGGCTGATCGCCTTGACGAAGTCCTTGTAGCTGATGATGCGCACCTGACGCTGTTCCAGCCCGGCCAGGTAATCCTCGAAACTGGCACAGGCTGGCGGGTTGTCCTTGCCGCCAGCCAGGCCGTCGATCAGGCGCAGATCAAAAGCCTCGAGCTGCTCGGTGTCCTGCTCGATCAGTTCGACCAGTGCCGCATGGGCGGCGCTCTTGTCATCCTGCACCGGGCCGGACAGTGCGCTGCGCGGCAGTTCCGGCAACAGCTGCAGGCGCGGGCCGCTGAGCCACCAGATGTTCGCTGGCGGCAGCGTGACCGGCCCGAAGGGCAGCTGCAGGGCGGCCGCACGCTCCAGCAGCAGGCGCGCGGAACGGCCGCTGAGGCCCAGGCGCTGGGTCAGGGCGCCGAGTCGTGAACTCATGCTTGGGGTGGGTGTGCTGCTCATGACCAGACAATAGCTCCTGCTGCGTCGGCGCAAGTGTGCCAGAGCAATACTGTGGCGCACAGGGGGCAGCCGCTGCAATTGGCGGGGCTGGCGGGCCGGCCGGCGCGGCTTGCCGCCGTGGGCAGGGGCCTCTGCGGGTGCCTGCCGCAGCGCGGCGCCTCGCCGGAACGGCCGGCTGGCGGCTATAATCGCCTTCCCCCTGGTGTCGAGCATTGTCCGTCCATGTATTCCCTGGCCCGCGAGTTGCTGTTCAAGCTGTCCCCGGAGACTTCCCATGAGCTGTCGATCGACCTGATCGGCGCCGCTGGCCGGCTCGGGCTTAACGGTCTGCTGTGCAATACCCCGCGCCTGCCAGTGACGGTGATGGGGCTGCAGTTTGCCAATCCGGTTGGCCTGGCCGCCGGCCTGGACAAGAACGGCGATGCCATCGACGGCTTTGCCCAGCTGGGTTTCGGCTTTATCGAGATCGGCACCGTCACCCCGCGCCCGCAGCCGGGCAATCCCAAGCCCCGGCTGTTCCGCCTGCCGGAGGCGACGGCGATCATCAACCGCATGGGTTTCAACAACCATGGCGTCGATCACCTGCTGGCGCGGGTCAAGGCCGCCAGGTATCGCGGCGTGCTGGGGATCAATATCGGCAAGAATTTCGATACCCCGGTCGAGCGCGCGGTGGATGACTACCTGCTGTGCCTGGACAAGGTCTACGCGCACGCCAGCTATGTCACGGTCAACGTCAGCTCGCCCAATACTCCGGGCCTGCGCAGCCTGCAGTTCGGCGATTCGCTCAAGCAGTTGCTCGAAGCCCTGCGCCGGCGCCAGGAAGACCTGGCTGCCGAGCACGGCAAACGCGTGCCGCTGGCGATCAAGATTGCCCCGGACATGAGCGACGAGGAAACCGTCGAGGTGGCCCGGGCGTTGCTGGAATCCGGCATGGACGGGGTGATTGCCACCAACACCACGCTGAGCCGGGTTGGCGTCGAAGGCCTGCGGTTCGCCGATGAGGCCGGCGGCCTGTCGGGTGCGCCGGTGCGCGAGCAGAGCACCCATGTGGTCCGGGTACTGGCGGCGGAACTGGGCGGCCGCTTGCCGATCATTGCCGCCGGCGGGATCACCGAAGGCCGGCATGCGGCGGAGAAGATCGCCGCCGGCGCCAGCCTGGTGCAGGTCTATTCCGGCTTCATCTACCGCGGGCCGGCGCTGATCGGCGAGGCCGTGGATGCGATTGCGGCGCTGCCGCACAAGGCTTGAGCGCGCAGGACTGGTGGGAAAACGCAAGCGCGCATTCTGCAGGAGCCAGCTTGCTGGCGAAATGGGCAATGCAAGAGCATCGCGAGCAAGCGCGCTCCTACGAACAGGCTTACCCGCGAACAGAGAGACAGGCAATAAAAAGGGCTCCTCGTGGGAGCCCTCTGGGCTTGCGCCCGCCGCCCGATTGGGGCGCGCTTTGAAGTCGGGAATGTCCTGGTCAGACAGCGTGAAGTTCGTTCAGACGATGGATGCCGGCAGTGCCGGTGAAACCGTCCCACTGGTCGCCACGGCCTTCACGCCAGCCGTTGATCCAGGCTTGCCGGGCAGAGGGATTGGATAAAGGACACAGATCGCGGGATTTACCATGAACGCCGTACTGATAACCACGCAAAAAAGCTCTTTCTAACGGATCACGCTTAAGTCTCTTCATAGGGTGTTGCCCTCATTATTGACTATGTACCCCATTTACCCTGTAGCAGGGTCTGGCAGGCTGCCAGTGGAGTTCGCTGCCGGCGTTGCGAATCTCCAGCCATCGGTATTGCGCCGACGGGTTAAGCTGAGTTCTAACCAAAGCCCGCGGGCAATGGAATGATTGATTTGTAATAAAAGGTGCCCGTCTAAGGCCGGAGTTGCTCTGGTGAGGGTAGCCTTGCTCGCCCGGTCATGCACAAGTCCCGGCCATTTGGGGCTTTACGCTGCACCGGGCATGGCTGACACAACTCTCCGGCGGCGGTTCGTCGGAGGGTTGATTCCGACGAAGGGTCATGGGATTCCTTGGTCGCTTATTTTTCGCCCTGCGGCCCTGGTCGCCGGGACTGACTGCCTAAGGCACTGGAAGCATTCATGTCGGACCGTTGCGAACTTATCCTGACCTGCCCGAAAAGCCTGGAAGGCCTGTTGCTCGAAGAGGCGACCAGCCTCGGGCTGGAAGACGCCCGCGAGCAGACCGCGGCGATTCGCGGCTTTGCCGACATGGCCACGGCCTATCGCCTGTGCCTCTGGTCGCGCCTGGCCAACCGCGTGCTGCTGGTGCTCAGGCGTTTTCCGGTCAGCGATGCGCAAAGCCTCTACGAGGGCGTGCTGGAAGTGGACTGGTTCGAGCACATGCTGCCGAGCAGTACCTTGGCGGTGGAATTCAGCGGCATGGGCTCGGGCATCGACAACACCCACTTCGGTGCGCTGAAGGTCAAGGATGCGGTGGTCGACAAGCTGCGCACGGCCAGTGGCGAGCGGCCCAGCGTGGAGAAGCTCAACCCGGACCTGCGCATCCACCTGCGCCTGGATCGTGGCGAGGCGGTGTTGTCGATCGATCTCTCCGGGCACAGCCTGCACCAGCGTGGTTACCGCTTGCAGCAGGGCGCTGCGCCGCTGAAGGAAAACCTCGCCGCGGCGATCCTGATTCGCGCCGGCTGGCCGAAGCTGGCCGCCGAAGGCGCGGCGCTGGCCGACCCGATGTGCGGGGTGGGCACCTTCCTGGTCGAGGCCGGCATGATTGCCGCCGACATCGCGCCGAATCTCAAGCGCGAGCTGTGGGGCTTCACCCACTGGCTCGGCCATGTGCCGGCGCTGTGGAGCAAGCTGCACGCCGAAGCCGTCGAGCGCGCGGCGGTTGGCCTGGCCAGGGCGCCATCGTGGATTCGCGGCTACGAGGCCGATCCGCGGCTGATCCAGCCGGCGCGCAACAACATCGAGCGCGCCGGACTGAGCCACTGGATCAAGGTCTACCAGGGCGAACTGGCAACCTTCGAGCCGCGTCCCGACCACAACCAGACCGGCCTGGTGGTGTGCAACCCGCCCTATGGCGAGCGTTTGGGCGATGAAGCCAGCCTGCTGTACCTCTATCAGCACCTGGGCGAGCGCCTGCGCCAGGCCTGCCTGGGCTGGGAGGCCGCGGTGTTTACCGGCGCGCCCGAACTGGGCAAGCGCATGGGCCTGCGCAGCCACAAGCAATACGCCTTCTGGAACGGCGCGCTGCCATGCAAGCTGTTGCTGTTCAAGGTGCAGCTGGAACAGTTCGTCACCGGCGAGCGGCGCCCGGCCGAGCGCGCGGTCGCCGGCGAAACGCAGCCGGCGGAAAAGCCCGAAACGCAGGTTCCAGCCGCGCCGCAGCAGGCGCGGTTGTCCGAAGGCGGGCAGATGTTTGCCAATCGCCTGCAGAAGAACCTCAAGCAACTGGGCAAGTGGGCGCGCAAGGAAGGCGTGCAGTGCTACCGCCTGTACGACGCCGACATGCCGGAATACGCGGTGGCCGTCGACCTGTACGGCGACTGGGTGCACGTGCAGGAATACGCGCCGCCGCGCAGCATTGACCCGGACAAGGCGCAGGGCCGTCTGCTCGATGCGCTGGCGGCGATTCCGGTGGCCCTCGGTATTTCCTCGGACAAGGTGGTGATCAAGCGTCGTGAGCGCCAGTCCGGCCCCAAGCAGTATCAGCGCCAGGGCACCCAGGGCAACTTCCTGGAGGTCAGCGAGGGCGGGGTGAAGCTGCTGGTCAACCTGACCGACTATCTGGATACCGGGCTGTTTCTCGACCACCGGCCGCTGCGCCTGCGCATTCAGAAAGAAGCCGCCGGCAAGCGCTTCCTCAACCTGTTCTGCTACACCGCGACCGCTACCGTGCATGCCGCCAAGGGTGGCGCGCGCAGCACCACCAGCGTCGACCTGTCGAAAACCTACCTGGACTGGGCGCGGCGCAACCTGTCGCTGAACGGCTTCTCCGACAAGCAGAAGCTCGAGCATGCCGACGTGATGGCCTGGCTGGCGGCGGATCGCGGCGAGTACGACCTGATCTTCATCGACCCGCCGACCTTCTCCAACTCCAAGCGCGTCGAGGGGGTGTTCGATGTGCAACGCGACCAGGTGTTGTTGATCGACCTGGCCATGGCGCGGCTGGCGCCAGGCGGGGTGCTGTATTTCTCCAACAACTTCCGCAAGTTCGAGCTGGATCCGGGGTTGCTGAGCCGCTACCGCGTGGAGGACATCAGTGCTGCGACGCTGGATCCGGATTTTGCGCGCAATCCGAAGATCCATCGCGCGTGGCGTTTCCAGGGCTGAGGGTTGTAGCGAATGGGTAATCCGCGGCGGATTTTGTTCTGCGTGGCGTCGGCACCGAGCATTGCCGCCGCCTATTCCCCGACACCCGGCTAGGGGTTGCGTGCCGGCGCGAAACCCGGATGCCGGGGTGTGTTTCTTTGCCTGGCTTTCTTTACCCAAGCAAACGCAGCGCAGCGGAGTAGCAGCCGCAGGCTGGGCGAGCGCAGCGAGTAGTGCAGGCGCTGTGCAGTCCGGTAGGGCGGGTTGCACCCGGCCTGCGCAAGCGCCCGGCATTGCCTGGCGCAGCCGAAACAAAAGCATCTGCTTGCCAATTCACCCTGCACACCAGACCAGGCCAGCCTGACCCACCGACTCACTGGTCGTCAAAGAACCGCTCGTGCCACTCCAGCACCGGCACCGGCGCATCCAGCTTCTTGCCGTAGATCACCGAGTAGGCCAGCACGTTCTGCACATACTGGCGAGTTTCGTCAAAGGGGATGGTTTCCACCCACACATCGGCCGGCAGGTGGTCGGCATTTTTCAGCCACTTGCGCACGTTCCCCGCGCCGGCGTTGTAGGCGGCCGAGGCCAGCACGCGGTTGCCGTTGAACTGGCCGTAGACCTGGCTCAGGTAGGCCGCGCCGAGCTGGATATTGACGTTGGGGTTGAGCACCTGTTGCGGCGAGGACAGCGGGATGCCGAAGCGCTTGGCAGTTTCCTTGGCGGTGGCCGGCATCAGCTGCATCAGGCCCATGGCGCCGACCCCCGACTTGGCATCGGCCATGAACGCGCTTTCCTGGCGGGTAATGGCGAACACCCAGCTGGAATGCAGGTTGCGGTTGCGCGCCTCGCGGGTCAGGGTGGCCTGGTAGGCCATCGGGAAGCGGATATCCAGGTCGTCCCAGTACTGCGCCTGGCTGATGCTGCGGATCGCCGGGAAATACCATTGCTGCTCGTAGGCCAGGCGCGCCTGGGCCACCAGTTCCTCGCGGCTGAACAGGCGGCTGACGTGGTACCACTCGCGGCGGCCATCGACGATCTGGCCGCGGGCATGGAACTCCAGGGCGCGGCGGATGCCGGCGGTGTTGCGGACCTTCTGTATGACCTTGGGTGGAATCAGCATTGGCTGGTTGTTCAACTGGTAGGGCTGCTTGACCTGATCCGCTGCCAGGAAGCCGTAGAAGTCGCGCTCGCCGGCCAGCGGCTGGTAGATCCCGGCCGACAGCGGGTTCTGCGGCTGTGCCAGTTGCAGGCTGCGCGCCTGCCAGTAGCGCCAGCGCGGCGTTTGCGCGAGGTCTGCCGGCAACTGGCGGGTCAGGGCATAGGCATCGTTCCAGCGGCCCAGGCGCAGCAGCAGGCGCGCGCGCCATTCGCTGACCGTGTTGTCGCGCAGTTCGGGGTCGTATTGCACCATGACCTTCAGCGCGCGGGCGTCGAAGCGCTTGGCCAGGGTCAGGCCGATGGCGCGGGCGATGGCGACCTTTTCCTCGGCGGAGAAGGGCAGGCGGGCGCCATACACCTCCAGCAGGTCGATCGCCTGTTCGGGGTTTTGCCGGGCCAGGCGGCGCAGGCCGAGGCCGACGATGTCGGCCATCTGCCGGTCGGCGGGGACGAAGGTGCCGCTCTGGCGCAGCATCTGCGGTTTCTGCGCGACCTCGACCAGCAGTTTGCCGGGGCTGGCGAGGGCCGGCGCATTGCGCACCAGGGAGCTGGCCAGGCCGTACTGGCCGGCTTCGGCGGCCAGCTTGGCGCGTTGCCAACGCAGGGCGTCGCTCAGGCCGCCGCGCTGTTGCCACTGGCTGAACAGGGCATCGCAGGCTTCCGGCTGGGACTTGCCGACCAGCCAGAGCTTTTGCGCCTGGGCGCTGGCTTCTGCCGGCAGGTTGCTGCGGAACAGGTACTGGCCGTAGAGGCAGTCCAGTTCGGTGAAATTCAGCGCCGGGTCGTAATGGTTGGCAAAGGTCGTCCATTCGCCACGCTCGGCCAGCCAGCGCAGCCAGCGCAGTTTCATCCAGCCGACCTGCGGCAGGTCGCCATGCTCGGCGAGGAACTTCTCGATTTCCGCGTTGCTCGCCTGCTTCAGGCGGGCGGTCAGCTCGTCGTAGGCCAGGTAGGGTTCCAGCGGGTAGCTGCGCAGGGCGTTGGCGTACAGCCGGTAGGGACCATTGTTGCCCTTGGCCAGGGCGCGTTTGGCTTCGTCGTACATCTGCCGTTGCTGGGCCAGGCTGGCTGCCTGTACTTCGCTGACAAGGACGGGGCAGAGCAGCAGGCAGAGCAGCCAACAGGCATATAAATTAAAAGCGGGCAGACGAACGTGCATGACACTTCCGGAAACGGGGTAAAGGCAGCTGCCTGGCCAGAAATGGCCGGCGGCAGTTGAGCAGGCGGCTAGCTTAGCCGGTTGCCCGCCAGGGTTGAAAGCGCCGGATGAACCGCTGGTGCAACTTGCAAAAATGCCGGCCTTGGCGGCGGGCAACTCGGTTAGAATGCGCGCCCTGTTTTCGGAGACGCCCATGACCCTGCTCAAATTCACCGATGTATCGCTGGCCTTCGGCGCCATGCCGCTGCTGGACCGGGTGTCCTGGCAGATCGCCCGTGGCGAGCGGGTCTGCATCATCGGTCGCAACGGCACCGGCAAGTCCAGCCTGCTGCGGCTGGTCAAGGGTGAACAGGCGGCCGATGACGGCGAAATCTGGCGCGCGCCCGGGCTGAAGATCGGCGAATTGCCGCAGGAACTGCCGCCGGCCGACGAACGGACGGTGTTCGATGTGGTGGCCGAGGGCCTGGCCGGGGTCGGCGAGCTGCTCGCCCGCTACCATCACCTGAGCCAGAACATCCATACCGACGAAGACCTCAACCAGCTGATGCATGTGCAGCAGGAGCTGGAGGCGAAAGATGGCTGGCGCCTGCAGCAACTGGTGGACAGCACCCTGAGCCGCCTGCAGCTGCCGGCCGACAAGACCCTGGCCGAGCTGTCCGGTGGCTGGCGGCGCCGCGTGCTGCTGGCGCAGGCGCTGGTGTCCGAGCCGGACCTGCTGTTGCTCGACGAGCCGACCAACCACCTGGATATCGGTGCCATCGCCTGGCTGGAAGATGCGCTGCTCAATTTCAACGGCGCCGTGCTGTTCATCACCCACGACCGGGCCTTCCTGCAGAGTCTGGCCACGCGCATTCTCGAACTGGATCGCGGCGGGCTGATCGACTGGAATGGCGACTACGCCAGCTTCCTGGTGCACAAGGACCATCAGCTGGCCGCCGAAGAAACCGCCAATGCCCTGTTCGACAAGCGCCTGGCCCAGGAGGAAGTGTGGATTCGCCAGGGCATCAAGGCCCGGCGCACGCGCAACGAAGGCCGGGTACGGGCCCTGAAGGAGCTGCGCAAGGAGCGCAGCGAACGCCGCGAGCGCCAGGGCAAGGCGAATATCCAGCTGGAAACCGCGGACAAGTCGGGCAAGCAGGTGATGGTGGTCGACCACGTCAGCTTCGCCTATCCCGGCGAAGCGCCGCTGGTGCGCGATTTTTCCTTCGTCCTGCAGCGCCAGGACCGCATTGGCCTGCTCGGCGCCAACGGCACCGGCAAGACCAGCCTGCTCAAGCTGCTGCTTGGCGACCTGCAACCGACCAGTGGCAAGATCGAGGTCGGCACCAAGCTGGAGGTGGCCTATTTCGATCAGCTGCGGCACCAGCTGGAGCCGGAAAAGACCGTGGTCGACAACGTCGCCGAGGGCCGCGACTTCATCACCATCGACGGCCAGAGCCGGCACGTGCTGAGCTACCTGGGCGATTTCCTGTTCAGCCCGCAGCGGGCACGCACGCCGGTCAAGGCGTTGTCCGGCGGCGAGCGCGCGCGCCTGCTGCTGGCCAAGCTGTTCAGCAAGCCGGCCAACCTGCTGGTGCTGGATGAGCCGACCAACGACCTCGACGTAGAAACCCTCGAATTGCTGGAAGAGGTGTTGCTGGGGTTCCAGGGCACGGTGCTGATGGTCAGCCACGACCGGGCCTTCCTCGACAATGTGGTGACCAGCACCCTGGTCTTCGAAGGCGATGGCGTGGTGCGCGAGTATGTCGGCGGCTATCAGGACTGGTTGCGCCAGGGCGGCTCGCCGCGCCTGCTCGGCGTGGTCGAGGCGCGCGAGAGCAAGCCGCCGGCCGCTCCCGCGCAAGCCGCTCCGGCAGGCGCTGCGGTGAATCTCGAAGCACCGAAGAAAAAACTGAGCTACAAGCTACAGCGCGAGCTTGAGGCGATCCCGGCGCAGATCGACCAGCTGGAGACGCAGCTGGCCGCCCTGCAGCAGGACATCGCCGCGCCGGCGTTCTACCAGCGCCCGGCGGCGGAAACCCAAGCGGTACTGGCGCGCATGCAGGACCTGCAGCTGCAGCTGGACAAGGTGCTGGAGCGCTGGGCAGAACTGGAAGCCTGAAACGGAGAAAAGGATGGCCATCGAATACAGCTTCACCCTGGACGCAACCCATCAGCTGAATTATCGCATCGAGCTCGAACGCAGCTATGACGCCGCGGCACTGCCCGATGCGCCCAAGTGGACGCGCCTTGACTGCCAGCAATGCAGCAACTGCCCGTTGCAGAAGGAACAGTTCAGCCATTGTCCGGCGGCCATCGACCTGTACCGGGTGATCGAGGACTTCCAGGGCCTGCCGGCGATCAAGAAGGCGCTGGTCAAGGTGCACACGCCGGCGCGCGATTACAGCAAGCAGGTCAGCCTCGAGGAAGGCTTGCGCTCGCTGCTGGGGGTGATCATGGCCACCAGTGGCTGCCCGGTGCTCGGGCGTCTGCGGCCGATGGCCGAGCAGCACCTGCCTTTCGCCAGCCCTCAGGAATTCGCCTTGCGCAGCATCTCGCTGTATCTCACGCGGCAGTATTTCAACCTGCGTGAAGGGCATACGGCCGACTGGGACCTCAAGGGGCTGATTGCGACGTTCCAGCAGTTGCAGCTGGTCAATCAGGCATTCTGGCAGCGGATTCACGACACCTGCGAGGGCGACTCCAACCTCAAGGCCTTCCTCAGCTTTTTCTCGATGGCCTCCAGCATGAGCTACTCGCTGGAAGTCCAGCTGCAGAAGATTCGCCCCCTGGTGATGAGTGCCGGCGAGGGCCTGTGACCCGCGCCGGTGCTGCGGATGAACTCAGCTGGAGGTTTTCAGGCGTACCGAAAGCACGTCGCACGGTGCGCCATGCAGCAGGTCATTGGCGGTGGAGCCCAGCAGCAGCGCCAGGCCATGCCGGCCATGGCTGCCGACCACGATCAGGTCGCAGCTCTGCTCGACGGCCAGGTGGTGGATTTCATGGCGCGGCTGGCCGCTGAGCAGATGCCGCTGCTGTTCGCTGATGCCGGGGTAGCGTGCGGCGAGTTTTTCCAGCGCGGCGCGGGCCTGTTCGAATTGCTGTTGCTGGATCAGCGTCAGATCCATCGGCACATCCCCGCCAAAGGCCATGGCCATCGGCTCAATGACATGCACAATTGAAATCCGTGCGTCGGTGCTGCGGGCAATTTCCACCGCGCGCTCAATCACCGGAGTGCATTCTTCAGTGAGGTCGATGGCGATCAGGATGTGCTGGTAAGACATTGGGTTGCTCCTTCATAGGGAATCTGTTGATTATGGCCAGATTTACCATTCGCGGTAGTAAACCGGCAGTGGAATAGTTGATGAACGCATGGTTTGTACTTTTCCTGATCGCCGTGATGCTCAGTCCGCTGGCCTGGCTGGTACCCTCGCGGCGCCAGCTGGGCTCCATGGAGGTACGCCTGCAGGCGCGCCGCATGGGGTTGTCGATGCAATTGTCGCGGCAGGACTGGCCGCACTGGCTGGAGCGCTCGCTGCCGGCGTCCTGTGCCCAGTATTACCTGGTCAGAAGTGGTGCCAGCAGCCGGCAGTGGTGTTTCTGGCAGGCAGCACCGGGCCAGTGGCTGGACAAGTGGCGCGAGCCCTGCAGTGATGCCGGCCTGCTGGAGCAGCTCAGCCGCCTGCCCGCCGATGTCTTCAAGGCGGAAGCCGGCGTGCAGCTGGTGGCCGTGTACTGGGGCGAGAAAGGCGGGCCGGAAGACCTGCAACGCATCCATGCTTTTCTCCGGCAGTGGCTCTGATTGGCTGATAAGTCGCTATCCGGGCGAGTGATGAGACAGGGCGTAAAGCCCGTTCCAGAGCGGTTTGCGCGGCTTGGCCAAAGAAAAATCACACTGCCCTGATTGACAATTCAGGCCTTTTCCACGAAGGTGCGCAAACCCAAATCAAACGGGCGTATGAATTTTCAGGAAAGCCATGTGGCAACTGGAAAGCGCCCGATTATCGCGTCGGCGGGTGTGCCAGACAATTTGGGGCTTTGCTCGGCGGCCAAACCGTCCGCAAGCCCTGCGCTTGGTGTTCGATGTGTATTGTTCAGCATCCATAACCGTGGAGTTCAGTTGATGATTTACGAAGGTAAAGCCATCACGGTTAATGCTCTTGAGGGCGGTGTCGTCGAACTGAAGTTCGATCTCAAGGGTGAATCCGTCAATAAATTCAACCGTCTCACTCTGAATGAGCTCCGCCAGGCAGTCGATGCCATCAAGGCTGATGCTTCGGTCAAGGGCGTGATCGTGACCAGTGGCAAGGACGTGTTCATCGTCGGTGCCGATATCACCGAGTTCACCGAGAGCTTCAAGCTGCCCGACGAAGCATTGGTCGCCGGGAACCTGGAAGCCAACCGCATTTTCAGTGACTTCGAAGACCTGGCCGTGCCAACCGTGGTCGCGATCAACGGCATCGCCCTGGGCGGTGGTTTCGAGATGTGCCTGGCGGGTGATTATCGCGTCATGAGCGAAAGCGCCAAGGTCGGTCTCCCGGAAGTCAAGCTGGGCATCTGCCCCGGTTTTGGCGGCACCTACCGCCTGCCGCGCGTCATCGGTTGCGACAATGCCATCGAGTGGATCGCTTCGGGCAAGGAAAACCGTGCCGAAGACGCCCTCAAGCTGGCTGCCGTCGATGCCGTCGTAAAAGCTGACAAGCTGCGTGATGCAGCGCTGGATCTGGTCCAGCGTGCCATCTCCGGCGAGCTGGATTTCAAGGCCAAGCGTCAGCCGAAGCTGGAAAAGCTCAAGCTGAACCAGATCGAACAAATGATGTGCTTCGAAACTGCCAAGGGTTTCGTCGCCGGCCAGGCTGGCCCGAACTATCCGGCGCCGGTCGAAGCCATCAAGATCATCCAGAAAGCCGCTGGCCAGGGCCGCGACAAGGGTCTTGAATGTGAAGCCGCCGGTTTCGTCAAGCTGGCGAAAACCTCGGTGGCACAGAGCCTGATCGGCCTGTTCCTGAATGACCAGGAACTGAAGAAGAAAGCCAAGGGTTACGCCGACATTGCTGGCGACGTGAAGCTGGCTTCCGTGCTGGGCGCCGGCATCATGGGTGGCGGCATCGCCTACCAGTCAGCCTCCAAGGGCACGCCGATCCTGATGAAGGATATCCGCGAGGAAGGCATCCAGATGGGCCTGGCCGAGGCTTCCAAGCTGCTCGGCAACCAGGTTGCCAAGGGCCGCATGAACCCGGCCAAGATGGCCGCGGCGCTGACAGCCATCCGTCCGACCATGTCCTATGGCGATTTCGGCAACGTCGACATCGTCGTCGAAGCCGTGGTCGAGAACCCCAAGGTCAAGCAGATCGTGCTGGCCGAAGTGGAAGCGCAGGTGAAGGATGACGCCATTCTGGCCTCCAACACCTCGACCATTTCCATCAGCCTGCTGGCCAAGGCGCTCAAGCGTCCGGAAAACTTCGTCGGCATGCACTTCTTCAATCCGGTGCACATGATGCCGCTGGTTGAAGTCATCCGTGGCGAGAAATCCAGCGACAAGGCGATTGCCACCACCGTGGCCTACGCCACCAAGATGGGCAAGACGCCGATCGTGGTCAACGACTGCCCGGGCTTCCTGGTCAACCGTATCCTGTTCCCGTACTTCGGCGGCTTTGCCCGTTTGGTCGGTGCTGGCGTCGACTTCGCGCGCATCGACAAGGTGATGGAGAAGTTCGGCTGGCCCATGGGTCCGGCCTACCTGATGGACGTGGTCGGCATGGATACCGCGCACCACGCGCGCGAAGTGATGGCCGAAGGCTTCCCGGATCGCATGAAGGATGAGCGCAAGACTGCTGTTGACGTCATGTACGAAGCCGGGCGTTTCGGCCAGAAGAGCGGCAAGGGCTTCTACGCCTACGAGATGGACAAGCGCGGCAAGCCGAAGAAAGTGGCTGATGCCGGGGTTGCCGAACTGCTGGCGCCGATCGTGTACGAGCAGCGCGAGCTGAGCGACGAGGACATCATCAACTACACGATGATTCCCCTGTGCCTGGAAACCGTTCGTTGCCTGGAAGACGGCATTGTCGAAACCGCCGCCGAGGCCGATATGGGCCTGATCTACGGCATTGGCTTCCCGCCCTTCCGTGGTGGTGCGTTGCGTTACATCGACTCCATCGGTGTCGCGGAATTCGTCGCGCTGGCTGACAAATATGCCGACCAGGGCGCGCTGTACCACCCGACCGCCAAGCTTCGTGAAATGGCCAAGAACGGCCAGAAGTTTTTCGGTTAATCGCGGAACGAACAGAGCGAGACTAGAAATATGAGCCTGAATCCTAGAGATGCAGTCATTGTCGACTTCGGCCGTACCCCGATGGGGCGTTCCAAAGGCGGCATGCACCGCAACACCCGTGCCGAGAACATGTCGGCGCACCTGATCAGCAGCCTGCTGGCACGCAACCCGAAGATCGATCCGGCGGAAGTCGAGGACGTCATCTGGGGCTGCGTAAACCAGACCCTGGAACAAGGCTGGAACGTTGCGCGCATGGCGTCGCTGATGACGCAGATCCCGCACACCAGCGCGGCCCAGACCGTCAGCCGCCTGTGCGGCTCGTCGATGAGCGCCCTGCACACTGCCGTGCAGGCGATCCAGACCGGCAATGGCGACGTGTTCGTCATCGGCGGTGTGGAGCACATGGGCCACGTCAGCATGATGCACGGCGTCGATCCAAACCCGCACCTGTCGCTGTACGCTGCCAAGGCGTCCGGCATGATGGGTCTGACCGCGGAAATGCTCGGCAAGATGCACGGCATCAGCCGTGAGGCGCAGGACGCCTTCGGTGAGCGTTCGCACCGGCTGGCGCACAAGGCCACCGTCGAAGGCAAGTTCAAGGATGAAATCATCCCGATGCAAGGCTACGACGAGAATGGCTTCCTGAAAGTCTTCGACTACGACGAAACCATTCGTCCGGAGACTACCCTGGAAAGCCTGGCGGCTCTCAAGCCGGCGTTCAACCCGAAAGGCGGCACTGTGACCGCAGGTACTTCCTCGCAGATCACCGACGGTGCTTCCTGCATGATCGTCATGTCGGCCCAGCGCGCCAAGGATCTCGGTATCGAGCCATTGGGCGTGGTCCGCGCCATGGCCCTGGCCGGGGTTGATCCGGCGATCATGGGTTACGGCCCGGTGCCGTCGACCCAGAAAGCCCTCAAGCGTGCCGGCCTGAGCATGGCCGACATTGACTTCGTTGAACTCAACGAAGCCTTTGCCGCCCAGGCCCTGCCGGTGCTGAAGGATCTGAAACTCCTCGACCAGATGGAGCAGAAGGTCAACCTGCACGGTGGCGCGATCGCCCTGGGTCACCCGTTCGGGTGCTCCGGTGCGCGTATTTCCGGCACCCTGTTGAACGTGATGAAGCAGAATGGCGGCACCCTGGGTGTCTCCACCATGTGTATTGGCCTCGGCCAGGGCATCACCACCGTCTTCGAGCGCGTCTAAGCGTTTCGGGATGGACAAGCCGGGGCCTGGTGCCCCGGCTTTTGTTTTTCTACGGATAAACCCTCACGGGAAGCTTCTGATGACACTGCAGCCGGGTATCTACAGGCATTACAAGGGGCAGCAATACCGGGTCATCGGCGTCGCGCAGCACTCGGAAACCGCGGAGTGGCTGGTGGTTTACCAGGCCCTGTATGGCGAGTACGGGTTGTGGGTGCGGCCGCTCGAGATGTTTCGCGAAACGGTAGAGGTCGAGGGTGAGCAAATCGCCCGTTTTGCCCTGCTGAGCCCCGAGCCGGAGGCCTTCCGCCGGCCAGACTAGCGCGTGGCAGGCTATATGCGAGCTTGACCTTGCTCGTCTGCCCACTATATATAGCGGTGCCGCATCCTGCGGCTCCCGCCTTTTTTACTGAATTCAGGAAGTTTTCCCTCCATGGGCAAATCGCTGGTCATCGTGGAATCCCCGGCCAAGGCCAAGACCATCAACAAATACCTGGGCAACCAGTTTGTGGTGAAGTCGAGTATTGGTCATATCCGTGACTTGCCAACCAGTGGCTCTGCCAGTGCGGCCAAGGAGCCGGTCAAACGCGGCAAGGCGGCCGCTGCCGAAGCGCCGGCGCTGTCGCCCAAGGACAAGGCCAAGCGCCAGCTGTTTGCGCGCATGGGGATTGATCCCGAGCATGGCTGGAAGGCCAAGTACGAAATCCTGCCCGGCAAGGAAAAGGTCATCGAAGAATTGCGCCGGCTGGCCAAGGATGCCGACACCATCTATCTCGCAACCGACTTGGACCGCGAGGGGGAAGCCATCGCCTGGCACCTGCGCGAAGCCATTGGTGGCGATGAAACGCGCTACAAGCGCGTGGTGTTCAACGAGATCACCAAGAAGGCCATCCAGGAGGCCTTCTCCAAGCCGGGCGAACTGGATATCGACCGGGTCAATGCGCAGCAGGCGCGGCGGTTCCTCGACCGGGTCGTCGGTTACATGGTCTCGCCCCTGCTCTGGCAGAAGGTTGCCCGGGGCCTGTCCGCCGGGCGCGTGCAATCGGTCGCGGCGAAGCTGGTGGTCGAGCGCGAAAAGGAAATCCGCGCCTTCGTTCCCGAAGAATACTGGGAAGTGCATGCCGATCTGGGCACCGCCAAGGGCGCCAATGTGCGCTTCGAGGTGGCGCGCGAGAATGGCCAGGTGTTCAAGCCGCTGAATGAGGCGAGCACGCGGGCCGCGCTGGAAAAACTCAAGGCAGCCAGCTACCAGCTGCGCAAGCGTGAAGACAAGCCGACCAGCAGCAAGCCTTCGGCACCCTTCATTACCTCGACCCTGCAGCAGGCGGCCAGCACGCGCCTGGGCTTCGGCGTGAAGAAGACCATGATGATGGCGCAGCGCCTCTACGAGGCCGGCTACATCACCTATATGCGTACCGACTCGACCAACCTGTCGGCAGACTCGATCGAGATGGTGCGCGGCTTTATCGACAGCGAATATGGCCAGCAGTACTTGCCGGCCAAGCCGAACGTCTATTCCAGCAAGGAAGGCGCGCAGGAGGCCCACGAGGCGATCCGGCCGTCCGAGGTCACTACGCGGCCGACCCAGCTGTCGGGCATGGAGCGCGATGCCGAGCGCCTGTACGAGCTGATCTGGCGCCAGTTCGTGGCCTGCCAGATGCCGCCCGCAGAGTACCTCTCCACCAGCGTGACGGTGGCTGCCGGCAACTTCGAGCTGCGTGCCAAGGGCCGCATCCTCAAGTTCGACGGCTATACCCGCGTGCTGCCGCAGCAGAGCAAGCCGGGCGAGGATGACGTCCTGCCGGAAATGCAGGAAGGCGAGACACTCAAGCTGGTCAAGCTCGATCCGAGCCAGCATTTCACCAAGCCACTGGCCCGCTATTCCGAGGCCAGTCTGGTCAAGGAGCTGGAAAAACGCGGGATTGGCCGGCCCTCCACCTACGCGGCGATTATTTCGACCATTCAGGAACGGGGCTATGTGACGGTGCATAACCGCCGTTTCTATGCCGAGAAGATGGGCGATATCGTTACCGAGCGCCTCAGTGAAAGCTTTGCCAACCTGATGGACTACGGGTTTACCGCCGGCATGGAAGAGCATCTGGATGATGTGGCGCAGGGCCAGCGCGACTGGAAGAACGTGCTTGACGAGTTTTACGGCGACTTCAAGAAGAAGCTCGACCTGGCCGGTGCCGCCGACAGTGGCATGCGTGCCAATGATCCGACGCCGACCGATATCCCCTGTCGCGAGTGCGGCCGGCCGATGATGATTCGCACGGCCTCGACGGGTGTGTTCCTCGGCTGTTCCGGCTATGCGCTGCCACCCAAGGAGCGCTGCAAGTCCACCCTGAACCTGGTCCCGGGCGACGAGATTGCCGCCGACGACGAGGGCGAGTCCGAGTCGCGGGTGCTGCTGGGCAAGCACCGCTGCAAGATCTGCGATACGGCGATGGATGCCTATCTGCTGGATGAAACCCGCAAGCTGCATATCTGTGGCAACAACCCGGATTGCCCGGGTTACGAAGTGGAGCAGGGCCAGTACCGGATCAAGGGCTATGAGGGTCCGCGCCTGGAGTGCGACAAGTGTGGCAGCGAGATGCAGTTGAAGACCGGCCGCTTTGGCAAGTTCTTCGGTTGCACCAATGCCACCTGCAAGAACACCCGCAAGCTGCTGAAAAGTGGTGAGGCCGCGCCACCCAAGTGCGATCCGATCAAGATGCCCGAGTTGCGCTGCGAGAAGGTGGATGATGTCTACGTGCTGCGCGATGGCGCCTCGGGTCTGTTCCTGGCCGCCAGTCTGTTTCCGAAGAACCGCGAGACGCGCGCCCCGCTGGTACTTGAGCTGCTGCCGCACAAGGATGAGCTGGATCCCAAGTACCAGTTCCTGCTGGAGGCACCGCGCAAGGATCCGGATGGCCGGCCGGCAGTGATTCGCTACAGCCGCAAGACCAAGGAGCAGTATGTGCAGTCGGAAATCGAGGGCAAGCCCACTGGCTGGCGTGCGTTCTATACCGGCAGCAAGTGGCAGGTCGAAGACAAGCGCTAAACGGAGGGCGGCAGTGCTGGGCTGCCGCTACGGCGCCGCAGCGGTCGGGACGATTCAGGCCGATAAGCGCAAGATTGTGCTGGAGACGCGCAGCGGATTCTGCTGCCGCGCGTGAGTGGAGAGCTGTTGCATGGCCAACGAACGCTATACCCGAACCAACCAGAAAATGTACTTCGCCGGCCTGGCGCTGGATGCCTGCCGCAAGGCCGAGGCTGCACGGCAGGCCAATGCGATGGCCTTGATCCAGGCTGAGCGCGAGGCGGCGATATTTCACCTGTATGGCGCCTTGCTGGGCCTCTGCCATGAAATTGCCGGTTATTACCGCCTGCCGCAAGCCGATGTGGCGCAGGCCGAATTGCTGCTCGATCCGCAGGTGCTGGCGGCAGCGCCAAGCCCGGAGCTAGCCGAACTGATCGAGCTCGCGGCGCAGCCCGGCAGCTGGCTGGCGCAGCTGCTGGCAGCGTATCAGACGCTGTTTCAGCCGCCACGCGAGCCAACGGTGGCCAAGCTTGATCCGAGGATGGCGCTGATCGAGTCGGTAAGCCTGCAGGAGGTTGAGCCGGCGTTGTCACTGGCGCAGCTGGAGGACTGGCGGCAGCAGCTCAAGGGCCTCGCCATGCGCTTTCGCGAAACCCTTACCGAGTGGTAGCCGCAGAACCTGCGGCGAGGGCATCAGGGGTGTTGTAGCCATGCCCGAACGTCAGCCGGCCCTAGGGAGCGTCCGGATCGGCTGTTACACTTGGCAGCTTTGGTTAAGGGGGAGCAGTCATGCCAACAGCGTTTCTCGAAATTGTCGAACTGCCCGATGGCCGCATCGTTCTGCGCCGGGGCGATGACCAGGAGTCGCTGGTTACCCTGGAGTTCTCGGCTGATGCGCGCGGCTTCCTGCAGGGGCAGCATGTCGAAGTCGCCAAGGCCATGCTGAATGTCGGTGTGCAGATGGCTGGCCGGCTGGCCGAAGGTGATTTGCTCAATGACGAGGCTTCCCGCGTTCTGCATTGATCACGCGCAGCCGCATTACCGCCTTCAGGTTGGCTATGGCTGCGTTAGTGGTTGAACGTGCTGTTGCAGGGTGGATCAGTCGCGTAGCGGGGTAACCCACCATTGATGCCAACGGCATCGCTGTGGCCTGCCTTGCGACCGGTGGGTGGATCACGACCTATGGCATGACCCACACCCCGCAAAAGCCCACTTGTCTGCACCAACCCATAACGGGTACAGCGTCTTCGGGTTGTTGCCTGTCTGGTTCAGCTCAAACAAATATTCAGGCTCTGGGTTTGACCTTGCAGGGCGGCGGCAGTGAGCTTCTGGCGTGAGTGGGCTCCCAGCTGATTGATCCAGCTCACCACCGTATGGCTGCGGCCCAGGCGCAGTGCCTCGCTGACCAGTTCGACGGCTGTCTGTGTACCGCGTGACTGCAACAGCAGGATCGTTTCGCGCTTGAGCCCGTTTTTGCGCAGCCATGCCTGGGTCAGTTGGGCCGGCGCGTCAACCAGGGTCAGCCAGCGGTCACCGGCCTGCTGGCTGAGTTCGCGCAGTACCGGGGCAAGCAGCAGCAGGCAGTTCTCGGTGGAGCCGGAGAGGGTCAGTTCACTGAAAGACTCTACTGATTCGGTCCAGGGCGTTTCGACTGCGTTCATGCACGGTGCTGCAGGCGGACTCGTCAGCAGGGCAGCATGGAACAATGGCAGTTGCGTGCGCGCAGTGGTTTGCGGGAATTGCATGGGAAATACCTCTAGGGTCTGTTGACGTTTGGTCGCGAACCGCGTTGCTGCGGCAAATCGCGCCAGGCTAGGCGTGGGACGCAGGCAATGGTTATTCCCTTGCCAAGTCCCGCAACAACGCTTGGCGCGATTTGCCGCGCAACCCGAAGGGACGGGACCCGCTTGACGCAGGCCGTTGTTACTCGTCGTTCATTGGCAATAAGCAAATCTCTCTCCTCGCGCCTAGTCCTGCGTCAAGCGGGTCGCCGTCGCGGCCGTGACCAAACGTCAACAGACCCTAGCGGCGAATCACGCCGACACTCAAACCTTCGATAACCAACTCCTGCTCCTGCAGGTTGACCTCGATCGGGGCGAACTCGGGGTTCTCCGCGAGTAGCCAGACCTTGTCGCCCTCGCGCTTGAAGCGCTTGACGGTCACTTCGTCATCCAGCCGGGCCACGACCACTTGTCCGTTGCGCGCCTCGCGGCAGGTATGCACGGCAAGCAGGTCGCCATCGAAAATGCCGATGTCCTTCATGCTCATGCCGCGGACCCGCAACAGGTAGTCGGCCCTGGGGTGAAAGAACGCCGGGTTGATCTTGCACGACTCCTCGATGTGCTGCTGGGCAAGGATCGGCGCACCGGCGGCGACCCGGCCGATGATCGGCAGGCCTTCTTCCTCATTGCTGGTTTCAAAACCGGGGATGCGGATGCCGCGGGACGCGCCGGGAGTCATCTCGATGGCACCCTTGCGCGCCAGGGCCTTGAGATGCTCCTCGGCGGCATTGGGCGACTTGAAGCCCAGTTCCTGGGCGATTTCCGCGCGGGTCGGCGGGTAACCGTTATCTTCCAGGCAACGCTTGATGAAACCGAGGATTTCAGCTTGGCGCGGGGTCAGCTTGAGCATGGCGTTCTCTGTTTGTTTATACAGGTGCTGTGATTATATACAGTGATTACGTTGTGGCAATGAGTTTTTCCAGCGTGCCCAGTCGTAAGTCCGGCAAGCGTGTTTGCCGGTGCCCAGTCGTTACGCAGGCTGCCTGCGGAGCACCCAGCACTGGGCTATAGCCCGCTACGCCGCGGTTCTCTCGAAACACGTGCACCGCCTCGGGTAAACTTGACAAGACTCCAGTATGAAACGTATGTTTCAAACGATTGTTTGCTAGGTAAAGAGATCATGGCTCAGTCGGAAACAGTCGAGCGTATTCTGGATGCGGCAGAGCAGTTGTTTGCCGAAAAGGGCTTTGCCGAGACTTCACTGCGGCTGATCACCAGTCGGGCAGAAGTGAATCTGGCTGCGGTCAATTACCACTTCGGTTCCAAGAAGGCCCTGATCCAGGCCGTGTTCTCGCGGTTTCTCGGTCCTTTCTGCCTGAGTCTCGAGCGCGAACTGGACAACCGCCAGGCCCACCCCGAGCACAAGGCGTCCCTCGAGGAGTTGCTCGAGCTGCTGGTCGAGCAGGCGCTGGTGATCAAGCCACGGATTGGCGAGGACCTGTCGATCTTCATGCGCCTGCTCGGCCTGGCGTTCAGCCAGAGCCAGGGCCACCTGCGCAAGTATCTGGATGAGGTGTACGGCAAGGTTTTCCGCCGCTACATGCTGCTGGTTATCGAGGCTGCGCCGCGCCTGCCACCCCTCGAGCTGTTCTGGCGGGTGCACTTCATGCTTGGCGCTGCCGCCTTCAGCATGTCCGGGATCAAGGCGTTGCGGGCAATGGCCGAGACCGATTACGGGGTGAATACCTCGCTCGAGCAGGTAATGCGCCAGATGGTGCCCTTTCTGGCCGCGGGCATGCGTGCAGAAAGCGGCCTGAGCGACGAGGTGCTGATCAACGCAACGCTGCGCCCACGGCTCAAGTCAGCGCCGGTTCCGGGCAAATCTTGAAGGTGCGCGCGCATGGGCTGATCCGCTAAGCTAGCGGCCCATGCGCGATCTCGACCTGCTGCACATCTCTCTGGCCGATCAGTGCCTGTACGGGTTTTCCGGCGGGCAGCTGCAGCTTCGCCTGCCGGTTTCCACTGCGCTCAGGGGCGCGGGTGAAGTGCAGGGGTCGTTCTGCACGCCGCGCGGCCTGCACCGGGTCGAGCAGAAGATTGGTGACCAGTTGCCGCTGGGCGCCGTGTTCAAGGCCCGGCAGTGGACCGGCGAGATCTGGTCACAAGAACTGCATGAACAATACCCCGAGCGAGACTGGATCCTGACGCGCATCCTCTGGCTGTCCGGCTGCGAGCCGCAGCGCAACCAGGGCGGTGAAGTCGATACCTTGCAGCGCTACATCTACCTGCACGGCACGCCGGACTGTGAACCCATGGGTGTGCCGCGCTCTCACGGCTGCGTGCGTTTGCGCAATGCCGACATGCTGCGGCTGTTTCCTCGGGTACCGCTGCATTGCTCCGTGCAGATTGCCGAAGCCGCCTGCCCGCAGTGGGCGACGGCCGAACCGACTTAAGGATTGCTTTGTATGAGTGCGAGCTTGCATGGCTCTTTGATGCTGGACGTCGAAGGTACCTGGCTGACGGCCGAGGATCGGCAGATCCTGCGCCAGCCCGAGGTGGCGGGGCTGATCATCTTTGCCCGCAATATCGAACACCCGCAGCAGGTTCGCGAGCTGGCCGCCGCCATTCGCGCGGTGCGCCCGGATCTGCTGCTGGCGGTAGACCAGGAAGGCGGGCGGGTACAGCGCCTGCGCCAGGGCTTTGTGCGCTTGCCGGCCATGCGTAGCATTGCCGGGCATTCCAATGCCGTCGAGCTGGCCGAACACTGTGGCTGGCTGATGGCCACCGAAGTGCTCGCCGCCGGACTGGATCTCAGCTTTGCCCCGGTCCTCGACCTGGACCACCAGCGCAGCGCGGTGGTCGGCAGCCGCGCCTTTGAAAGCGATCCGCAGCGTGCCGCAGTGCTGGCCGGTGCCTTTATCCAGGGCCTGAATGCCGCGGGGATGGCGGCTACCGGCAAGCATTTCCCCGGGCATGGCTGGGCCGAGGCGGATTCGCACGTGGCCATTCCGCGCGACGAGCGCAGCCTGGAGCAGATCCGCGCCAGTGATCTGCTGCCTTTTGTCCGCCTGCTCGGCCAGCTCGCCGCAGTGATGCCGGCGCATGTCATCTATCCGCAGGTGGATGAGTTGCCGGCGGGTTTCTCGCGGCGCTGGCTGCAGGAAATCCTCCGCGGCGAGCTGGGCTACCGTGGGGTGATCTTCAGCGATGACCTGTCGATGGCCGGGGCGCATGTCGCCGGCGACGCTGCCGAGCGCATCGAGGCCGCCCTGCGGGCTGGTTGTGACATGGGCCTGGTGTGCAACGACCGCGCGGCGGCGGAGCTGGCCCTGAGTCGCCTGCAGCAGTTGCAGGTCAAGCCGCCCGAGGGCCTGCAGGTCATGCGCCGGCGTGCGTTCCCGGGCACCGAGTATCGTCAGGATCCGCGCTGGCTGGCTGCGCTTGGCGCGCTGCGGCAGGCCGGCCTGGTGGCGTGAGGAGCAGCAGATGAGCACACTGGCGATCATTGGTGGCAGCGGGCTGACGGAGCTTGACGGGCTCGGCCGCTGTACCGAGCTGCGCCTGGAAACCCCCTACGGCCAGCCCTCGGCAGCCCTGGTCCGCGGTACCTGTGCCGGGCGCGAAGTAGTGTTTCTCGCCCGGCATGGCCGGCCGCACCGGATTCCGCCGCATCAGGTCAACTACCGCGCCAATCTGTGGGCACTGCAGCAGGCGGGTGCCGAGGCAGTGATTGCGGTGAATGCCGTTGGCGGGATCAACTCTGCCATGGGCACCGGACACTTCTGTGTTCCAGACCAGTTGATCGATTACAGCTGGGGGCGGGTGCAGACCTTCTTCGAGGGCGAGCTGGAGCAGGTCACCCATATCGATTTCAGTGCACCCTACACCGCCGATTTGCGCGCCCAGCTGGTGCAGGCCTTGCGGGCCGAAGGTTGCAGCTACAGCGCTGGAGGCGTGTACGGTTGTACCCAGGGCCCGCGGCTGGAAACGGCAGCGGAGATTATCCGCCTCGAGCGTGACGGCTGCGACATCGTTGGCATGACCGGCATGCCCGAGGCGGCGCTGGCGCGCGAACTGGGCCTGCCCTATGCCTGCCTGGCACTGGTGGTCAATCCGGCCGCCGGCAAGGCTGCCGGGCCGATCAGCCTGACCGATATGGAACAGGCGATGCGTGACGGCATGGGCCAGGCGCGCGCCGTGCTGGCACGCCTGCTGGCAGTCGGACAGTAGAGTGGGCTTTAGCCCACCGCGGCCAACCAGTGGTTGCCGAACCTTGTTGCGTTGCTGCTTTCGGTGGGCTGAAGCCCACCCTACGCCCACCCTGCAAAATCGACCTGCAACAACCTGACGGCTGCAGCCTTACAGCGGGCTGACGCGGATCAGCAGGCCCAGGCTGCCATGGTCGATGTAGGTGAGCTTGCCCGGCTGCAGGCGCGTGGTTTGTTTGAGCTGCTCGCTGCCGCTCACCACGCCGTCGGCATCGAACTGGTTGATCCACAGATTGGCCTGCACATCGATCCAGCGCTCCTGGCTCAGGGCCAGAGTGCCTTCGATCGGATAATGGCCGAACACCTGATTGCCGCTGCTCAGGCTGATTTTCAGCGGGCTGGCGCCAATGTCCTGGGCCCAGGCCTGATGCAGCAATACCTGATAGCCGTTGGCCGGAATCAGTTTGGCCGCTTCACCATTCAGCGCGGTGCCGCGCTCGCTGCCGGCCGGTAGCTGCTGGCTGCCGGCGGCCCAGTCCTCGGGGGCTGGCTGGCTGGCCGGGATGACCTCGCCGGCCTGGCGGAAAAAGATCACTTCGACCTGGTACTGGGCAGCGGCCATGGCCAGTGGGGAAAACAGGCCGAGCAGCAGGGTCAGGGTGCGGAGCAGTCGCATGGGTTGTTCCTTCAGGCAGATTTCGGGGTCAGGCGCTCGAGCAGCGCCTCCAGTGTATTGAAACGTTCTTCCGGGCGCTCCATCGGCACGGAAAATTTGAACAGGGTGGCGCCCTCGAACTTGTAGCGCTTGGGCTGGCTTTGAATCAGCTTGATCAGGGTCAGCGGGTCGACGCAGGTGTCGGCGGCGAATTCGATGCGCCCGCCCTGCGGACCGGCATCGATCTTCCTGATGCCGAGCTTTTCCGCCTGCAGCTTGAGCAGGGTGATGCGCACCAGGTTCTTGGTCGGCTCCGGCAGCAGGCCGAAACGGTCGATCATCTCGACCTGCAGCTCCTTCAGGCCGTCTTCGTCGGCGGCGTTGGCAATGCGCTTGTAGAGGATCAGCCGCGCGTGCACATCAGGCAGGTAGTCCTCGGGAATCAGCGCGGCCAGGCGCAGGTTGACTTCCGGACCGCCGCCCAGCGGCTGCTCGAGATTGGGTTGCTCGCCCTTGCGAATAGCCTTCACTGCGCGCTCGAGCATTTCCATGTAGAGGGTGAAGCCGACCGCCTGGATCTGCCCGCTCTGGCCGTCGCCGAGCAGTTCGCCGGCGCCGCGAATTTCCAGGTCGTGGGTAGCCAGGACGAAGCCGGCACCCAGATCCTGCGCATTGCTGATGGCTTCCAGGCGCTTCTGTGCGTCGTCGCTCAGCTGCTTGCGCGGCGGGGTCAGCAAGTAGGCGTAGGCCTGATGGTGACTGCGGCCGACGCGGCCGCGCAGCTGGTGCAACTGTGCCAGGCCGAACTTGTCGGCGCGCTCGATGATAATGGTGTTCGCGCTTGGCACGTCGATACCGGTCTCGATGATGGTCGAGGCGATCAGCACGTTGAAGCGCTTATGGTAGAAGTCGCTCATCACCTGTTCGAGGTCGCGTTCGCGCATCTGCCCGTGGCCGATGCCGATGCGCGCTTCGGGCACCAGTTCGGCCAGGTCGGCGGCGCACTTCTCGATGGTTTTCACGTCGTTGTGCAGGTAATACACCTGCCCGCCGCGCAGCAGCTCACGCAGCAGGGCTTCCTTGATGGTCGGCTGGTTCTGCTCCATGACGAAGGTGCGCACCGACAGCCGGCGCGCCGGCGGCGTGGCAATGATCGACAGGTCGCGCATGCCCGATACGGCCATGTTCAGCGTGCGCGGAATCGGCGTGGCGGTCAGCGTGAGGATGTCCACCTCGCTGCGCAGGGCTTTCATCTGCTCCTTCTGGCGCACGCCGAAGCGGTGTTCCTCGTCGATGATGGCCAGTCCCAGATTGTGGAACTTCACATCGTCCTGCAACAGTTTGTGGGTGCCGATGACGATGTCGATCTTGCCCTCGGCCAATTGCTGCACCGCCTCATTGACTTCCTTGGCCGATTTGAAGCGGCTCATTACCTCGACCTTCACCGGCCAGTCGGCGAAACGGTCGCGGAAGCTGTTGTAGTGCTGCTGGGCGAGCAGGGTGGTCGGCACCAGCACGGCGACCTGCTTGCCGCCGTGCACGGCGATAAAGGCGGCGCGCATGGCCACTTCGGTCTTGCCGAAGCCGACATCGCCGCAGATCAGGCGGTCCATCGGGCGGGGCGAGAGCATGTCGTCGCGCACCGCGTCGATGGCGGTCTGCTGGTCCTGGGTTTCCTCGAACGGGAAACCGGCGCAGAAGGTCGCGTAATCCACCGTCGGGTCGGCAAACGCATAGCCTTCGCGGGCTGCGCGGCGGGCATAGATGTCCAGCAGTTCGGCGGCCACGTCGCGCACCTGTTCAGCGGCTTTGCGCTTGGCTTTCTGCCAGGTTTCCGAGCCCAGCCGGTGCAGTGGCGCCAGTGCATCGTCGCTGCCGGTGTAGCGGGCGATCAGGTGCAGGCTGGCCACTGGCACGTAAAGTTTGGCTTCCTCGGCGTATTGCAGCGAGAGGAACTCGGCGGCCTGCCCGTCGATTTCCAGGGTGATCAACCCCAGATAACGGCCAACCCCGTGGTCGATATGCACCACCGGCGCGCCTTCGCGCAATTCGGTGAGGTTCTTGATGACGTTGTCGCCGCCATCGCGCGACTTCTCGCGGCGGCGGCGCTGCATCACGCGCTGGCCGAACAGCGGGCTTTCGGCGATCAGGGCGATATTGTCGAGCAGCAGGCCATCGTCCAGCGGCGCGATGGTGATGCCCAGGCGTTCCTTGCTCTGCGCAAACTCCGCCCACCCGGCAACTTCCGGCGGCTTGAGCTTGAGCCGCGCCAGCAGTTCCAGCAGCACCTCGCGGCGCCCGGCCGATTCGGCGCAGAACAGGATGCGTCCCGGGTAACTCTCGATGAAGCGGCGCAGCGCGGCCAGCGGTTCGCCGGCTTTGGACTGAATGGCCAGATCGGGCAGGCTTTGCGCGTTAAAGCGCTCACGGCCGACACCGGCTTCGATGTCTTCCTGGCTGACCACCACCCGCGGCCAGTTCTTCAGCCGGCCAAAGCAGTCTTCCACCGGCAGGAACAAGTCGGCTGGCGGCATCAGCGGTCGTTCAATATCCCCGCGGCGATCTTCATAACGGTTGCGCACGTCATGCCAGAACTGCTCGGCGGCCTGCTCGATACCGGGCAGGGAGAACACCTGGGTGTCCTGCGGCAGGTAGTCGAACAGCGTGGCGGACTCTTCGAAGAACAGCGGCAGGTAATACTCGATGCCGGCCGGGGTGATGCCGGTGGACAGGTCCTGGTAGATCGGACAGCGGCGGAAATCCACGTCGAAGCGCTCACGGAAGCGCCCGCGGAAGTCGGTGACCGACTTCTTGTCCAGCGGGAACTCGCGTGCCGGCAGCAGGCGGATCGACTCGACCTTTTCGATCGAACGCTGGGTGTCCGGATCAAAGGTGCGCAGCGTTTCGATTTCATCGTCGAACAGATCAATGCGGAACGGCTGCTCGCTGCCCATCGGGAACAGATCGACCAGCGCGCCACGCACGGCGAATTCGCCGTGCTCGTAAACGGTATCAACGCAGCGATAGCCGGCTGCTTCCAGACGCAGGCGCATGGATTCGACATTGAGTTTCTGGCCGACATCCAGCACCAGACCACTGCCCAGCAGAAAACGGGTCGGCGCCAGGCGGTGCAGGGCGGTGGTGATCGGCACCACCAGCACGCCATGCTGCAGCTCCGGCAGGCGATAGAGCGCGGCGATGCGCTGGGAAATGATGTCCTGGTGCGGCGAGAAAATATCGTAGGGCAGGGTTTCCCAGTCGGGAAAATGCAGTACCGGCAAGTCCGGGGCAAAGAATCCCAGCTCTTCCTGCAGGCGCTCGGCGCTCTGGCTGTCAGCTGTCAGCAGCAGGGTGAAACGCTTGGCGCTGCTGGCAGCCTCGGCAATCGCCAGACTCAGCGCCGCCCCGGGCAGGTTGCCCCAGTGCTGTTTGCCGCTGGCTGCGGGAAGTTTCGGAAGGCGCAATACGGACACAGGCGGCAAGGCTCGCTGATGAATGACGGGCAGGGCGGCGATTGTAGCGAGCCGAGCCATAAACAGGCGAGTGCCGCGCGAGATTGAGTGGTTATCCGGGCCGGCAAGCCCCGGATGGCGCGGAAAAATCCTCCGGGCGGCCCGCGACGGGCGTGGATTGCCGGTTGGGGGCGGTGGCGGCATAATACAGCCCCTTTTTTCTCCCCCCTACATTGTGGAAGGTACTGCCCCGTGAATCAGAACTCCGACCAGTGTCTCGGTGAATGGATCGAACGCGAATCTCTTGCAGAATCGATGATCCCGATGATTGGCCAGCTCTACCGCAACAACAAGGTGATCACCTCGATCTATGGTCGCGGCCTGATCAACCATTCGGTCATCGGCGTACTCAAGGCCCACCGCTTCGCCCGTCACCGCCTGGTCGGGATGGGGGTCGACGAACTGACCGTGCTGGAAACCTACCCGATCATCAAGACCCTGACCGAACTCGACCTGGGAGCAGCGTCCATTGACGTGGGCAAGCTGGCGGTCAAGTTCAAGCTGGAAGGCAACGGCCGCAGCCACGAACAGTTCCTGCGCGAGGAACTGGCACCGGTAGTTGGCCAGCGCAGCAGCAACGGCCACAAGGGCACCGACGTCGTGCTGTACGGTTTCGGCCGCATCGGTCGCCTGCTGGCGCGCATCCTGATCGAGAAGACCGGTGGCGGCGACCGTCTGCGTCTGCGTGCCATCGTGGTGCGCAAGGGCGCGACCAATGACCTGGTCAAGCGTGCCAGCCTGCTGCGGCGTGATTCGGTGCATGGTCCGTTTGCCGGCACCATCACCATCGATGAAGCCAACAACACCATTACCGCCAACGGCAACCTGATCCAGGTGATCTACGCCAAGTCGCCGACCGAAGTGGACTACACCCAGTACGGCATCGAGAACGCCCTGCTGGTGGACAACACCGGCGTCTGGCGCGATGCCGAGGGCCTCGGCCAGCACCTGGCCTGTCCGGGTGTCGGTCGCGTCGTGCTTACCGCGCCGGGCAAGGGCGCGCTGAAGAACATCGTGCACGGCATCAACCACAGCGAGATCAGCCCGGACGACAAGATCATCTCCGCGGCTTCTTGCACCACCAACGCCATCGTGCCGGTGCTCAAGGCCATCAACGACAAGTTCGGCATCGCCAACGGCCACGTCGAGACCGTGCACTCGTACACCAACGACCAGAACCTGATCGACAATTTCCACAAGGGCGACCGTCGCGGCCGTTCGGCGCCGCTGAACATGGTGATCACCGAAACCGGTGCCGCCACTGCCGCCGCCAAGGCCCTGCCAGTGCTCAAGGGCAAGTTGACCGGCAACGCCATCCGCGTGCCGACGCCGAACGTGTCGATGGCCATTCTCAACCTGAACCTGGAGAAAGCCACCACCCGCGAGGAAGTCAACGAGTACCTGCGCCAGATGGCCATGCACTCCGAGCTGCAGAAGCAGATCGACTTCATCCAGTCGCAGGAAGTGGTTTCCACCGACTTTGTTGGCTCGCGGCATGCCGGCGTGGTCGATGCCGAAGCCACCATCTGCACCGACAACCGCGTGGTGCTGTACGTCTGGTACGACAACGAGTTCGGCTACAGCTGCCAGGTGATTCGCGTGATGGAAGACATGGCCGGGGTCAACCCGCCAGTCTTCCCGCGCTAAACGCCGGGCTGCAAACAGGAACGGGAGCTGCGGCTCCCGTTTTTATTGGCGCTGTACTCGTTATGGGTTGGTTCATGGACGTGGGCTTTTGTAGGGTGGGTTAGGCCAGGGGCCGTAACCCACCAAGCGGTCGCAAGGCCGGCCACAAAAACACGTTCAACCACTAACGCGGACATTGCCTTGATTCGCGCAAGGAGGATTCCATGCCCCCGTTGAAACCGCTGTTCAAACTCGCTTCGCTGATTGCCCTGCTCGGCTGGCTGATGCTGGTAGCACTGCCTTCGTGGGCCCATACCGCAGACGTTGTGGTCGGCGTCGTGGTGGTGCTGCTGACGTTCATCTATGCCTGGCTGCTGGTTGCCGCCCTGCGCCAGCGGCCCGAGCCGGGCAGCGGCAAGCCAGGGTTCTTCAGCCTTGGCGGGGTGCTGGCGTTGCTGCGCCAGCCCACTGCCGCGCTGGCCGCCTGGATCCACATCCTGGCGTTCGACTTGATGGTCGGCGTGTATATCCGCCATGAGGGCGCGCTGGCCGGGATCAGCCACTGGGCGTTGCTGCCGTGCTACGCGCTGACGCTGATGTTCGGTCCGCTGGGTTTGCTGGCGTTCCTTGGTTTGCGCTGGTGGATGGGCGTATAGGGCTATAGAGGCCGGCCACCGGCAGTGCCCTGGCAACTTCACTATTTACGCGAGTACTCCAGAACCGCCATGTCGAATAATGCTTTATATACGGATTTGTCCGGCTACTACGATCTGCTCTGCGCGGACATCAACTACCAGGCGCAAAGCCATAGCGTGCGCAGGCTGCATCAGCTATTTGGCAATAATGGCAACACGCACCTCGACCTGGCCTGCGGCACCGGGCCGCACGTCCGGCACTTCATCGATTTTGGCTACAGCAGCAGCGGGCTGGATATCAATCAGCCCATGCTGGATAGAGCCAAACTGCGCTGCCCGGAAGCGCACTTCAGTTTGCAGGACATGTGCGGTTTCACGGTTGGCGCGCCAGTCGATCTGATCACCTGTTTGCTGTATTCCATTCACTACAGCGGCGGCATTGAGCGGCTGCAAGCGTGCATCGCCAGTGCGCATGCGGCGCTCAAGGCAAAGGGTGTCTTTTGCTTCAATGCCGTGGACAAGAACCGGATCGACAACCACTCGTTCGCAAGGCATACGGTGGAACAGGATGGCAGCCGGTTTTCCTTCGGCTCGGGCTGGAATTATTGCGGTCACGGTGAGCGGCAATCACTGAAGGTCAGTATCGAAAAGACCACGCAGGATCTGACTCAGCGCTGGGAGGATGAACATGCGATGGTTGCTGTCGGTTTTGACGAATTGAAACGGCTGTTGCAGGCGGCGCGCTTCGAAGTGCATGTCCTTGAACATGACTATGAAAAGATCATCCCCTGGGATGGGGTTTCCGGTAACGCAGTATTTGTTTGCGTGAAGGTTTAAACCAAAAAACCCAAGGGGGCCGGGATTTCCGGGCCCGCGAAATGCAGGCCGGAATGAACCAGGCAAACGATTTTAACCGCGTGCAGGAAGCACACGCTGCTCATCGTTGTTGAAGTTGAGCTTTTGATCTTTTGAGGCCATACATCAGCGCGTCGCCCTCGGCCATCATGGCATCCAGCGTGGGGTGTTTCTCGGGATCGAACTCGACAATTCCATGGGAAAACGCAATAGCGTATCCGCGCCGGGCTTCCCGATTGTAATTCTCGACAGACTCACAGAGCCTTGAGACAACATTGCCGGTGCGTTCCCTGGATGTATCGATGAGCAAAATGGCAAACTCATCGCCCCCCAGTCGGGCCAGGATGTCTGAACCCCGGCACGCGGCCTTTAGCTGTTCGGCAAACACCGTCAGCGCCCGATCGCCTTCTGCATGTCCGAAGGTGTCGTTGATTGGTTTGAACTTGTCCAGGTCCATGTATACCAGCGACGCAGCCAATTTCTGTCGCGCACAGAGATGCAGGCTGTGTTGGGCCAGCATCATGAAGCCGCGCCTGTTTGATATCTTGGTAAGTTCATCCAGCGTTGCCAGTTGAACCGCCGAAATTTCACGCTCCACCATTGCCGCAAGGTCAATCAGTGCCTCGAGTTCATCCCTTCCGAAGTTTCTTGGCTGACGATCAATAATGCACAAAGTCCCCAGCTTGTTCCCGTTCGGGGCTCTGAGCGGGCATCCGGCATAAAAACGAATATACGGATCGTTCAAAACCAGCGGGTTATCGGCGAAGCGTTCATCCGCGAGGGTGTCGGGAATCAGGAACAGATCGTTTCCCAGAATCGCATGGCCACAAAACGAGATATCCCGCGATGTTTCATTCACGCTCAGCCCGAAGCAGGACTTGAACCACTGGCGGTTCTCATCGATAAGACTGACAAGCGCGATAGGCACACCGAACAACCTTTTCGCCATGCGTGTCAGGCGATCGAATCGTTCCTCCGCCGGGGAATCCAGAATGCCGAGTGACCGCAGCGTCTCGAGCCGGGCCTGCTCATCCTGCGGAGTATCAGGTGCTTTCAAGGCAGTATCCCTATATTGAACTCATGGGTGCGCGTGGCTGGCGTGCGCCGTAAGATTAAGCCAGTGGGCCGTGGAACGCGGCCCCGAGTTGTCCAGGCGCACAGGGTTGGAAAAAGCTTTGCTCACTACTTGTGGGGAGAGTCCATATATGTAGTTAGGTGCTTTGCATGCGGTCTTCATAGTGGTGCCATATACGAAGAATAACGACAGTTTCGGTATGATTTGTATACCGAATTACGTATTTTCCGAAGATTGCGTCACGAATAGCCTTTGGGTCTGGAGCTAGTTCAACTGCGCGGCCCATTGTTGGGAATAGACGAAGATTTTCGATGCGCGCAATGAGTTCTGTTGCTACACGTGCAGCAGCAAGGGGATCTTTCTCAGCAATGAATGCCCGGAGACGAACCAAATCTGCCACGGACTCTTCTGAGTAGACCAGCTTCATTGGCCCGCCTTCGGTGGTGGCAGTTCATTGGTACTGCCCCAGCTTTGGAGCCAGGTGTTTACTGCTTCACCGGACACGACTCTGCCCTGTGCAACGGACTCCATAGCCTGCAGCGTTTCCTGCCACCGGTTCTGCTCCAGTGCCTGGCGTTCAAAAAACTCTCTAAGTGCTTGATTAATAAGCCAGCTTTTACTCCGATGAAGCTTCTCGGCCATGGCTCCAAGATTTTCTTCGAGTTCAGGTTGTAGCCGGACGGTTGTGACGCTCATTAGGGTGCCCTCCATACTGTTGAATGCAATGTATTACATCGTATTCAATGGGGCAAGCGGGCGTTGACGGATGGTGGGCTAAAGCATCTAACGATTAAGCTAACCGGCAACATGATGTTCGGCGAACGAAGTGAGCGAAGTTAAGCACGTTGTTAGGCTGCCGTGCCTCGGCTTGTAATGTGTGACCTCAAGAGCAAAGCTGCGCGAAGAGTTTTCTTGAAACTGACGAATTAGTACGCTTTAACACACCATCTATCATTATCTTCCCAAGGCTTACCACTTATATTGGCATTCCTTGCCTCCACGCGTTTATGTGCAATACATTTTTCTTTGAGATCGTCATTTCTTTGTTTGTCTGTCATCGTATATGGCAGTAGTATTGTATCGCTAACCATGCTAAATGGCATGTCAATTGCTGCGAAGAGCGCAAATGGACAAGTTATAAATTCCCACCCTGTTCCTGCAAAGCAAAGCGAAACCTTGGATGCGTCAGTTTTAACGCCAGCATATACTTTGCTTCTATATCCGTACGGTCCATATGTTGAGCTTTGATCCTTTGAAATAAAAGTCTCATGTACTGATGCGCAGCCGTGAATTAGAGAAATTAGAATTAAATAAGTTAAATGTTTTTTCATAACTTGTATGCCTAACGTAGAGCTAACCGGCGCTGCGCGGCTTTATCGAGCAGCGTCCAGCGACCGAAGGGAGCGAGGTTGAGCGCCATGTTAGAGGTATCGTCATTGTTTCCACTTTGCCACCGCGAACGCTTGGCAAGATGTAATCCCAGAAATGCCGTTCCGCCCCATGGAAATTCTTATGCGTTGCTCGTTAATTGGCTCGATTTGCTTACCTTTCTTCTCTGCGATTTCCCACGCGATAGAAGTCAGAGCAGATTTACATGCGGTTGCAACAGCTTCACTTTCTGGGATGAATTGGTAGCGGGAGTAATAGACGGTAATTCCAAAACCGTCAGGGCGATCTTCTAGGCCATATTCGGTGTCTTTGTCGTAAGTGGACAGAGGAACATTCGTGTGGCTAACCGGCGTGGCGCACGCACTGAGAAGGGCTGATAACAACATGGCTGGTATGAAACGCATAGATACCTCTAATGCTGTAATGGACTCTCCCCGCGCCACCGTTCTATACCGAGAACGGTGGTGGCTGAATGTTGGGAGAGCCGTTATGAAGCGAATTTCAGTTGATCTGGCCAAGTCCGTTTACCAAGTTGCCGAGAGTGTCCATTCCGGCCAGGTGGTTCAGCGCAAGCGGCTGAATCGAGAGGCGTTCAGGCGATATATACAGGAGCAGGCTGAGCCAGTCGAGTGGGTCATGGAGGCCTGTGGTACTGCTCACTATTGGGGCCGCGTAGCGCAGTCCCTGGGGCATCGGGTACGGCTGATTCATCCGCGCTACGTTCGCCCCTATCGCCGCCGTAACAAAACCGACCGCAACGATTGCGGCGCAATGCTGGAAGCCTCGCGTTGCAAGGATATGCATCCGGTGCCGGTGAAAAGCCATGAGCAACAACAAGTCCAGCAGCTACACGGTTTGCGCGAAACCTGGAAGAAAACCCGCACCCAGCGGATCAACCTGCTGCGTGGCATCTTGCGGGAAGCCGGCATCGACGCGCCGGCGGCGACGGCTGCGTTTGTCCGAGCCGCCCATGATCTGGTCGAGCGCCCCGAGTTGGCGCTACTGAGCAAAATGCTGCATATCGTGCTGGCTGAGATCAACCTGACCGAACAATGCATGGTTGAGTGCGAACAGCAGCTCAAACGCTGGCATCAGGATGACGCCATCGTGCACAAACTGGATGAGGTGAGCGGCATCGGCGTGCTCACCGCAAGTGCGTTTAAGGCCGCCGTTGGGCAACCCGAACGGTTTCACAATGGTCGCCAACTCAGTGCCTGGCTTGGTATGACCCCGCGCGAATTCAGCAGCGGTAATCACCGTAAATTGGGGCGCATCAGCTGCCAGGGCAACACCTATGTACGAACCTTGTTTATCCATGGCGCCCGCACCGCTTTGCTGGCAGCCCAGCGCTGTCAGGCGAAAACGCCCGAACGCTTAACCGCCTTGCAGCGCTGGGCTACACAAACGGCGGCCCGCATTGGGCACAACAAAGCGGCGGTGGCGCTGGCGAACAAAATGGTGAGAATTTGCTGGGCCGTGTGGTGCCATGAGCGGCGCTTCAGCGGCAACTGGCAAAGCAGTCTGCCGGCTTAGCCGGCAGGAGAAATGAGCAGCAACTTCACGTGGTTGTGGTGAGAGCAAAACACTGTCGGAACAGGTGAGTCCTGCAACGGATCAAGGCCGATAACAATACTGATCCTGGTGATCGATTGAACGCTTGGCCCCCGTTGCGCGAACTACAGAATGGCCAGGGCAAAGAGCCCAGCACAGGCCGGATATACGAATGCAACCGCACTGACGACAGGGTTGGGAAAAGCTTTGCTCACTACTTGTGGGGAGAGTCCATATACGCATTGTTAGGGGCCGCTCAACTCGTAACGACCTGTTAAGAACATGGACTCAATTTTCTGGCATAAATCGTTGTTAATTGGCCAATTGATTTGCGGATTAGCAAGCCAGAATACGGCTTCGTTTACTACCCCTTCACTGCCAAATTGATATGCGACGTCATCTCTACCTTCGATTCTGTTGGCCCAAGCGTGAACCTCTTGGGCGGACAAGGCACCTGATTGAAGCTGGGCGAGTACAGCGCACACGTCATCTTGCTTAATAGTGCCAAGTTCTACTTCTGAATCCCAACCATAGCTAGCCAGCTCGTCGAGCAAGGTAGTCTCGATACGTGGGTTCCGGATTAGCTCGGAGACAAGTTCTCTGCGACTACGCATGTGGCCCCTAACTACTATTAGACGACATTGCTGTCGCATAACATCCAGAAGGATGTCGGATAACATTCCTTGTCGTCCGTTAAGTCCTTGTCTAGCCTGAGGCAGTCGCAGGGAATGCGACACCCTCAGGGAGAACTACGACATGGATGGCAAGCCCAAGCTGCTTGATCAGGTTCGGCAGCAAATTCGTCTCAGAAACTATTCGATTCGCACCGAGCGTGTCTACGCCGAGTGGATAAAAAGGTTTATTCGGTTTCATGCGTACCGACATCCAGTGGAGATGGGTGCCGCAGAAATTGAGGCTTTCCTGACCCATCTGGCGGTCAGGCGCAACGTCGCAGCGTCAACCCAGAACCAGGCTTTGGCTGCTTTGCTGTTCCTCTACAAGGAGGTACTGAAGCAGGAGTTGCCGTGGCTGGAAAACATCGTACGCGCCAAGCGGCCACAGCATCGGCCGGTCGTGCTCACGCGCGATGAGGTGCAGGTGCTGCTTGGCCAACTTTCCGGGGTGCCCTGGCTGGTGTCCGGTTTGCTGTACGGCGCAGGTCTGCGACTGAGTGAGGGATTGCGTTTGCGGGTCAAGGATGTGGACTTTGCCAGACGTGAGATTGTGGTGCGCGACGGCAAGGGGCAGAAGGACCGGGTAACAGTTTTGCCGACCAGTGTGATCCCCGCTCTACAGGTGCATCTGGACAAGGTCAGGAGCTTGCACAAACGCGATCTGGCTGAGGGCTTTGGGCGGACGAACTTGCCCTTTGCCTTGGCGCGCAAGTACCCCAATGCAGCAGCTGAATGGGGCTGGCAGTTTGTCTTTCCTTCGGCCAATCGCTCGCAAGACCCGCGTGGCGCAGGGATTTTTCGCCATCATCTGCATGACAAGACCATTCAGCGCCATGTGCGTGATGCGGTACGCCGAGCCGGCCTGGTAAAACCAGCCACCCCGCATACGTTACGTCACTCGTTTGCCACGCATCTGCTGGAAAGTGGCCAGGACATTCGCACGGTGCAGGGCGAGGAGGAATATGCCAAGGCGTTGCCTTGGCCCGCCGAGCGCCCTGGCCATGGATGGCCTGGGCCGGGCTTTGCCGCGAAGCCTGAGGCGAGAGCGGCAAAGTGCTGGGTCATGCTGACGTCAAGACAACGATGATCTACACCCATGTGCTCAATCGGGGTGGGCTGGCGGTATTGAGTCCGCTGGATCGGTCAGTTTGAGAATGGATGGTTTCTTGTCTCGACCTGTGCGCGGGATGGGCATGCTGTGCTGAGAGTATCCGGCATGGGCATTGGCAGATCAGCTTGCAGCCATCCACACTGCATTTCCGCCCCTGTCAGTTAGTCCTGCGAGGTAAATACCCCCATGAAGATTTTTATCACCGGTGCTTCCGGCTTTGTCGGCGGTGCGGCTACCCGGCGTCTGGTTGCGGCCGGGCATGAGGTGCATGCGATGTCACGCTCGCCCAAGAGCGATGCGCTTATCAGCCAGCTGGGCGCCGAGCCGGTGCGCTGCGATCTGGACGACGTCAGCGCCGGGCATCTGCAGGGTTGCGCGGTGGTGATCCATGCTGCGGCCTTCGTCGAGGCCTGGGGCGAAGCGGACGCCTGGGAACGCGCCAATGTCGGCGGCACCCGCAACATGCTCAAGGCGGCGCGCGCGGCCGGGGTGCAGCGCTTCATTCACATCGGTACCGAGGCGGCGCTGGTGCGTGGCCAGGACCTGCATCAGGTGGACGAAAGCTACCCATTGGCCTTCGACAGCCCCTATCCGTACTGCGCGACCAAGGCGCGGGCGGAACAGGCGGTGCTTGCGGCCAATGATGTGGCGGGCGGTTTTGTCACCCTGGTGCTGCGCCCGCGCTTTATCTGGGGGCCGGGGGATGCCACCTTGCTGCCGGTCATTCTCGAGCTGGCCAAGGCCGGGCGCTGGAGCTGGATTGACCAGGGTCGGGCCATGACCTCGACCACCTTCATCGACAACCTGGTGGATGCCATCGTGCTGGCGCTGACTGCGGGCCAGCCCGGCGGGGCCTATTTCATTCTCGATGAAGGTAATCGCAGCTTGCGCGAGATCATTTCAGGCATGGCAGCCACGGCGGGCGTGACGCTGGGCGACAAGTCGATTCCGGGCTGGCTGGCGGCCTGCGTCGGGGCGCTCAGTGAATGGTTGTGGCGGACCTTTTCGCTCAAGGGTGCGCCGCCGCTGACCCGGCATGCGGCCATGGTCATGCGCCGCGAGTGCACGCTGGTGGGGGACAAGGCCAGGGTCGAGCTGGGTTATGTGCCGCGGGTGAGTGTCGAGGAAGGTTTGCGCCGCTTGCGCGCGAGTCTGGCCGGGTAGCGTCTGTCGGTTGCTGGCGGTTTATCGTTGAGTTTCGCCGTAGGGTGGAAAACGCCGGCAGCCTTTTCCACCCTGCGGCATCGGTGGAGATCAAGCGCTTCCCGCAGCGGTGCTGGCGTGGCCTTGCTGTAGGAGCGTCGCCCCCGGCGCGAGCTTTGCTGCTGGGCTGGCCGCCCGGAGCCGGGCTTATCGCGGCGAGGGCGCCGCTCCTACAGAAGCATCAAGGGCAGTCCGGCCGAGGTGCAGCTGGCTTTGCCCGGTTGCAGGAGCATCGCCCCCGATTATGCCCGGAGGCCCGCCGTGGGCCTTGTCGCAGCGAGGGCGGCGCTCCTACAGAAGACAGTTGCTCCTGCAGGTTGTTGGGAGCAAGCCGTTAGCGCGCCGGCTCGATGGGGTATTTCAGCTTGACGATGCGGTCGCCGGAGAACGAACCGAGATAGAGGTTGCCGTTGACCTCGCGCGCCACCGTGGCGGCGCCCATCGGCGCTCCGCTGTGGCTGAGGATGACTTCGCCTTGCATGCTCAGCGGGTCGATCCGCAGGATGCTGTAGGCGAGGCTGCAGGTCTGGCCTGGCTGGCCCATGCAGGCCATCTGCTCGCGCATGGTGCCGCCATGCAGGACGGCCAGCAACCGGCCCTGGTCGTCCCAGGCCAGATTGTCCGCGCGCTCCGCCGGGGTGCTGCCCAGTTGCTTGCCGCTGATCCGGTCGAGTTTCCGGATCTCGCCGCCAAAGTACACATTGGCAAACACCGCCTGATCGTTCGCGCTGATCTCGACGCCATTGATGAAGCGGCCGCGGCTGTCCTCCAGCACGCGGAAGCCGCTGGCCGGCTGCCATTCGAAGACGTAGCCGGTGTCCATCCCGAGCATGGCCTTGAGGATGCCGCGGTTCATGCCGAACAGGTGGCCCGAGCGCTTGTCGAACATCTGGCTGGCGACGAAGCCGCCGTTCTTCAGCAGTGCCACATCGTTGACGAAGCTGCCTTCGGGCGGCACGACGCAGCCGCGCCACTGCAGGCGGGGCGCCGGCTGGTCGGTCAGCAGCTCGAACATCTCGATGGTTTCGCGCCCGCCGTGATTGACCGCGGCCACCTGCCAGCGCTGGTCGTTGCGCTGGCGCAGGGCAATGCCGTGCGGGGCGAGGGCCTGGCCCGGGTTGCCGGGGCAGTCGGCGCTGCCCCAGTTGTCGCTGTCGGCCAGCGGGGTTGTCGCCTGGTCAGCCGGAAACGCGGGGGTGAGCGTGCCGCTCAGGGTGTCGAAGAACACCAGCGAGCCGGGGTCGGCCTGCTCCATGTTGGTGCCCATCTGGCTGACCAGCAGGGTGCGGCGGTCGGGCAGCAGGACGATGTCCTCGGGGTTGCTGAACTGGCAGATCGGCTGCATGCCGTCCCTGGCCAGGCAATCGCTGATCGGCGGGATATCACTGTTGCAGGCGCCGAGCAGGCCGAGCAGGGCGGCGCCGATTGGCAGGAGCAGTCTGGTGCTGTGCATGGCTGGCAAGTCCTTTTACGGTGCCCCGCAGGCGGGCGGTGGGCTGTCATTCACTGTAGCTGTTTCTGCGTCCTGCCGGCAGGGCCGGTTAATCTGGATGCCGCGTCCGGCCGCGACAGATAGACTGGCAGCCATGACCCCCTCCCCGTGCAGTTCGTCCGGCCACGCTGGCAGGCGCTGCCGCTCAAGGCTTGCGGAGTAGACCCATGCACCAGACACCGCTGCACACACCTGTGCTGCACCAGGGCAGCCTGACGCGCGGCTTGCAGAACCGCCATATCCAGCTGATCGCGCTGGGCGGCGCCATCGGCACCGGACTGTTTCTCGGCTCGGCCGGGGTGCTCAAGTCCGCCGGGCCGTCGATGATCCTCGGTTATGCGATTGCCGGCTGTATCGCTTTCCTGATCATGCGCCAGCTCGGCGAAATGATTGTCGAGGAGCCGGTCGCCGGCTCCTTCAGCCACTTTGCGCACAACTATTGGGGCAGCTATGCCGGTTTCCTTTCCGGCTGGAACTACTGGGTGCTGTACCTGCTGGTGGGGATGGCCGAACTGACGGCGGTTGGCAAGTATGTGCAGTTCTGGTGGCCGGAGATTCCGTCATGGCTGACGGCCGCGGTGTTCTTCGTGCTGATCAATCTGCTCAACCTGTCCAGCGTGCGCCTGTTTGGCGAGACCGAGTTCTGGTTTGCCCTGGTCAAGGTGATGGCCATTCTCGGCATGATCATTCTCGGCCTGCTGCTCCTGGCCACCGGCACCGGCGGGCCGCAGGCCGCGCTGAGCAACCTGTGGAGTCACGGCGGGTTCTTTCCCAACGGCCTGCACGGGCTGGTGATGGTGCTGGCCATCATCATGTTTTCCTTTGGCGGACTGGAGCTGGTCGGCATCACCGCGGCCGAGGCGGAAAATCCGCGCGAGGTGATTCCACGGGCGATCAATCAGGTGGTTTACCGCATCCTGATCTTCTACGTCGGCGCGCTGGGGGTGCTGCTGGTGCTGTATCCGTGGCCACTGCTGCTGGAGTCGATCAATGCGGCGGGCGATCCCTACAGCGGTAGCCCGTTCGTCCTGGTGTTCTCGCTGCTGGGCCGTGATCAGGCGGCCAATCTGCTCAACTTCGTGGTGCTGACGGCGGCGCTGTCGGTCTACAACAGCGGGGTCTACTGCAACAGCCGGATGCTCTACGGCCTGGCCGAGCAGGGCGATGCGCCGCGCCGGCTGACCCGGGTCAACCGGCGCGGGGTGCCGGTACTGGCGATCGGCGTCTCGGCGCTGATGACGCTGCTCTGTGTGCTGGTCAACTACCTGGCGCCGCAGCAGGCGCTGGAGTTGCTGATGTCTCTGGCGGTGGCGGCGCTGTTGATCAACTGGGCGATGATCAGCCTGACTCACCTGAAGTTTCGCCGGGCCATGCGCGCGCGGCATATCGAGCCGGGCTTCAAGGCGTTCTGGTACCCGTTCAGCAACTACCTGTGCCTGCTGTTCATCGTCGGGATCGCCTGCGTCATGCTGAACATGCCGGGTATCCGCGTGTCGATCCTGTTGCTGCCGGTCTGGCTGGGGCTGCTCTGGCTGTGCTACCGGATCCGCCAGCGCAGGCCCCGTTCGCCTGCTGCGGGCGGTTAGCCGAAAGGCCCGGCCGGCTGCTAGCGCTGCGCCAGCAGGGCTTCGCGGAGTTCATCCGACAGCCCTTGTGGCGCCAGCCAGATGCCGAAATAGGCCTGCGCCAGGCGGCTGTCCGGGCTGCTGAACACCACCTGGCCATTGCGCTCCAGCTGCAGGCCATGCGGCTTGCTGTAGATCAGGGCGTAACGGTCACCGGGGGCAATGTCGCGGAAGCTCTCGTGCAGGCGCTCCAGTTCCGGCCGCAGGGCGTCGAGGGTGGCCGGGCTGTGCTGGCGTTGCAGCGTGGTCCAGGCGGCCTCGAGCACGTCGTCACGGCGGATGCTCTGGAAGTAGTACAGCTCCAGGCGCTGGCTGGCTTGTGCCTGCAGGGCCTGGCGCGGGGTCAGCCGGGCTTCGCTGTAGAAGGCCGCGGCGTAGACGTCGAGCCACAGGTATTCCAGTACCGCCTGGTTCTTCAGGTGCAGGCGGCTGCCGGAGCTTTCCAGTGTCGGGGCAAAACCGGCCTGCTGCAGGCGCTCGCTGTCGCTGGCCAGCGCGGTGCCGGCATACAGGCAGAGCAGGAGGATCAGTCGTTGCATGGCGTGTTCCTGGATGATGTCCGCCGATTTCGCGGTAATCGGGGCTTGAGCGTCAATCCTGGCTGTGTTGCCTGATGTTGCTTTTACTCGGGAGTGGGGTTTTCACGCTGGTGATTGCTTATTAAAGGCTTTTATACTCAACGGGTTATGTATTTCATGCGGCATGCGCCGGTATGCGTGAGCAAGGCTGCCGGGCGAGGGGAAGCGAATGATTAGAATAAAAAAAGGTCTGGATTTGCCCATCGCAGGCGCTCCGGTGCAGCAGATTGAACCGGCACGAGCAGCACGCAGCGTGGCGCTGATCGGCAAGGACTACCACGGCATGAAGCCGACCATGGCAGTCCAGGTCGGGGACAGGGTCAAGCTCGGGCAGATCCTCTTTTCCGACAAGCGCAATCCGGGGGTGCACTTCACCGCCCCGGCTGCCGGAGTGGTCAGCGCCATTCACCGTGGCGAGCAGCGGGTGCTGCAGTCACTGGTGATTGATCTGGACGGTGAGGATGAGGTGACCTTTGCCCGGTATGCGCCGGCGCAGCTGGCCAGCCTCGATCCGGCGCTGGTGCGCGACAACCTGCTGCAGTCGGGCCTGTGGACGGCCTTGCGCAGCCGGCCGTTCAGCAAGATTCCGGCGGTGGATGCCACCCCCAGTTCGATTTTCGTCACTGCCATCGATACCCAGCCACTGGCAGCCGACCCGGCGCTGGTGATTGCCGAGCAGGCCGCCGATTTCGCCTGCGGCCTGCAAGTGCTGACCCGCCTGGCCAAGGTGTTTCTATGCAAGGCCGACGGCGTGAGCCTGCCGGGCGAGGAGTTGCCGCAGGTGCAGGTGGCCTCCTTCGGCGGTCCGCATCCGGCCGGGCTGGCCGGCACGCACATTCATTTTCTGGATCCGGTGAGTGCCGGCAAGAGTGTCTGGAGCATCGGCTACCAGGACGTTATCGCGATCGGCAAGCTGTTCATCAGCGGTCGCCTGTCGGTGGAGCGCGTGATTGCGCTGGCCGGACCGGTAGTGGAAAAGCCGCGGCTGCTGCGCAGCCGCCTGGGGGTCAACCTCGAAGCGCTTTGCGCGGGCGAGCTGAAGCCGGGCTATAACCGGGTGATTTCGGGGTCGGTGCTGGGCGGGCGGACGGCACGTGGCGCCTTTGCCTATCTGGGCCGTTATCACCAGCAGGTGTCCTGCCTGCACGAAGGTGACGAGCGTGAATTCCTGCATTACCTGCGCCCCGGGGTGAACAAGCACTCGGTGCTCAATGTGTTTGTCTCGCGGCTGGCCGGGGCGAAGAAATTTGCCCTGGATACCAGCACCAACGGCAGCGCCCGGGCCATGGTGCCGGTCGGTACATACGAGCAAGTCATGCCGCTGGACATCCTGCCCACCCAGCTGCTGCGCTACCTGATTGTCGGCGATACGGAAATGGCGCAGAAGCTCGGCTGCCTGGAACTCGATGAGGAAGACCTGGCGCTGTGCACCTATGTCTGCCCTGGCAAGTATGAATACGGCCCGATCCTGCGGGATAACCTCAACCTGATCGAGAAGGAGGGCTGATCGATGGCATTGCGCAAATTCCTCGACAGGATCGAACACAATTTTGACAAGGGCGGGCGCTTCGAGAAGTGGTATGCCCTGTATGAGGCGGTGGATACCTTTTTCTATCGCCCGGGCAGCGTCACCAGGACCACTGCCCATGTACGCGACGGCATCGATCTCAAGCGCATCATGATCACCGTCTGGTTGTGCACCTTCCCGGCCATGCTGTTTGGCATGTGGAACATCGGCTACCAGGCCAACAGCATCTTTGCCGGCAATCCCGAGTTGCTGGCCAGCCAGGAAGGCTGGCGTTTCGCGCTGATCGGTACGCTGGCCGGCTTTGATCCGCACAGCCTGTGGGACAACTTCATCCAGGGTGCGGCCTACTTCCTGCCGGTATACCTGACCACCTTCATCGTCGGCGGCTTCTGGGAAGTACTGTTTGCCTCGATCCGCAAGCATGAGGTGAATGAAGGCTTCTTCGTCACCTCGGTGCTGTTTGCCCTGACCCTGCCGCCAAGCGTGCCGCTGTGGCAGGTGGCGCTGGGCATCAGCTTCGGCGTGGTGATCGGCAAGGAAGTATTCGGTGGTACCGGCAAGAACTTCCTCAATCCGGCACTGGTCGGCCGTGCCTTCCTGTTCTTCGCCTACCCAGCGCAGCTGTCCGGGGATGCGGTGTGGACGTCGGTGGACGGCTTTGCCGCTGCCACCGCACTGAGTACGGCGGCGGCCGGCGGTATCGAACAGGTGATGGCCAATGGCCTGAGCTGGTGGGATGCCTTTATCGGCCTCGAGCACGGCTCAATGGGCGAGACCAGCGTGCTGGCGATTTTCATTGGTGGGGCGGTGCTGCTGCTGAGCAAGATCGCCTCCTGGCGCATCGTCGCCGGGGTCATGCTCGGCATGATCGGCATGAGCCTGCTGTTCAACGGCATCGGCTCGGCCACCAACCCGATGTTCGCCATGCCCTGGTACTGGCACCTGGTGGTTGGTGGCTTTGCCTTCGGCATGATCTTCATGGCGACTGATCCGGTGTCGGCATCCATGACCAACACCGGCAAGTGGATCTTCGGCGCCCTGATCGGCGTGATGGTGATGCTGATCCGCGTGGTCAATCCGGCCTTTCCCGAGGGCATGATGCTGGCAATCCTGTTTGCCAACCTGTGTGCGCCCCTGGTCGACCATTTCGTAGTACAGGCCAACATCAAGCGGAGGCTCGCGCGCAATGTCTAGTCAGAAAGAATCGACGCTGCGCACCCTGATGGTGGCGCTGATCGTTTGCCTGGTCTGCTCGGTGTTCGTCGCTGGTGGTGCCATCGCGCTGAAGCCGGTGCAGGTGGAAAACCGCCTGCTCGACAAGCAGCGCAGCATCCTGGCGATTGCCGGACTCGGTGATCCGTCACTCTCCGGCAAGCAGGTCAAGGCGCTGTTCAAGGAGCGTATCGTCACCCGGGTGGTCGACCTGAGCACCGGCAAGTACACCAGCGAGCTGGATCCGCAGGTATTCGACCAGCAGAAGGCAGCCAAGGATCCGCAGTTGTCCGATGCGGTGCCGGGCGCCGAGGATATTGCCTCGATCAAGCGCCGCGAACGCTTCGCCACCGTGTACCTGGTGGAAAACCAGGGCAAGCTCGAGAAGCTCATCCTGCCGGTGCGTGGCTACGGCCTGTGGTCGACGCTGTATGGCTTCATGGCATTGCAGGGCGACCTGAACACCGTGGTCGGCCTGGGCTTCTACCAGCATGCCGAGACGCCCGGCCTGGGTGGCGAAGTCGACAATCCGAAGTGGAAGTCGCTGTGGGTCGGCAAGACCCTGTTCGATGCCGATGGGGCGCTGGCGGTGCAGGTGGTCAAGGGCGGGGTCGATCCGCACAGCCCGCAAGCAACCCATCAGGTCGATGCTCTGGCTGGCGCGACGCTGACCAGCAACGGGGTGAACAACCTGCTGCACTACTGGCTGGGTGAGGGTGGCTTCGGGCCGTTCCTGGTCAACCTTGGCAAAGGGGAGGCATAAGCATGTCGCAACCAACCATCAAGAGCGTGCTGCTCGATCCGATCGTGCACAACAACCCCATCGGCCTGCAGATCCTCGGGATCTGCTCGGCGCTGGCGGTGACTTCGAGCCTGAAGACGGCGCTGGTCATGGCCATCGGCCTGACCGTGGTCACCGGTTTCTCCAACCTGTTCATTTCCATGGTGCGCAGCCAGATTCCCAGCTCGATCCGCATGATCGTGCAGATGGTGATCATCGCCTCGCTGGTGATCGTGGTCGACCAGGTGCTCAAGGCCTTCGCCTACAGCCTGTCGAAACAGCTCTCGGTATTCGTCGGCCTGATCATCACCAACTGCATCGTGATGGGCCGCGCCGAAGCCTTTGCCATGCAGAACCCGCCACTGCTGTCGTTCTTCGATGGCATCGGCAATGGCCTGGGCTACAGCGCCATGCTGATCGTGCTGGGGGTGTTCCGCGAGCTGTTCGGCGCCGGCAAGCTGCTGGGCTATACCGTCCTGCCGACGGTGAATGACGGCGGCTGGTACCAGCCCAACGGCCTGTTGCTGCTGCCGCCCTCGGCGTTCTTCCTGATCGGCCTGATCATCTGGGCCCTGCGTACCTGGAAGACCGAACAGAAAGAGGCGCCGGCGTTCAAGATGGCGCCGCATGTCAGCAACAAGGAGGCCTACTGATGGAACATTACATCAGCCTGTTCGTCCGCTCGGTGTTCATCGAGAACATGGCACTGGCCTTCTTTCTCGGCATGTGCAGCTTCATCGCCATCTCCAAGAAAGTCGAAACCGCCATCGGCCTGGGCATCGCGGTGGTCCTGGTGCAGGCCATCACCGTGCCGGCCAACAACCTGCTGTACACCTGGCTGCTCAAGGACGGTGCGCTGGCCTGGGCCGGGCTGCCGGAGGTGGACCTGTCGTTTCTCGGTCTGCTCAGCTACATCGGGGTGATCGCCGCCATCGTGCAGATCCTCGAGATGGTCCTGGATAAGTACATGCCGGCGCTGTACAACGCGCTCGGCGTGTTCCTGCCGCTGATCACGGTGAACTGCGTGATCATGGCCGGCTCGCTGTTCATGGTGGAGCGTGACTACAACCTCGGCGAGAGCGTGGTCTACGGCTTTGGTTCCGGGTTGTCCTGGGCGATTGCCATCGCCCTGCTGGCCGGCATTCGCGAAAAGCTCAAATACAGCGATGTCCCCGAAGGCTTGCAGGGCCTGGGCATCACCTTCATTACCATCGGCCTGATGTCACTCGGCTTCATGTCATTCGGCGGCATCAAGCTGTAGGGAGAGCAGGATGGGCTTTGAAATATTACTTGCCATCGGCATGTTCACCGGCATCGTCCTGGCGCTGGTGCTGATCATTCTGGCGGCCCGTGCCAAGCTGGTTTCCAGCGGTGATGTGAGCATTCTGATCAACGGCGAAAGAACCATCACCGTGCCCGCTGGCGGCAAGCTGCTGCAGACCCTGGCGTCGAACCAGGTGTTCCTCTCGTCCGCCTGTGGAGGCGGTGGTACCTGCGCGCAGTGCAAGTGCATCGTCGAGTCGGGTGGCGGCGAGATGCTGCCAACCGAGGAGTCGCATTTCACCAAGCGCCAGGCCAGGGCCGGCTGGCGCCTGTCCTGCCAGACCCCGGTCAAGCAGGACATGCGCATCGAGGTGCCGGAAGAGGTCTTCGGCGTGAAGAAGTGGGAGTGCACGGTGGAGTCCAATCCCAACGTGGCCACCTTCATCAAGGAACTGACCCTGCGCCTGCCGGAAGGCGAGAGCGTGGACTTCCGTGCCGGTGGCTATGTGCAACTGGAATGCCCGCCGCACGAGGTGCACTACAAGGACTTCGACATCCAGCCCGAGTACCGCGGCGACTGGGACAAGTTCAACCAGTGGAAGTACGTGTCCAAGGTCGACGAGACGGTGATCCGCGCCTACTCCATGGCCAACTACCCGGACGAGAAGGGCATCGTCAAATTCAACATCCGCATTGCCTCGCCACCGCCGGGCAAGGATCACCTGCCGGCTGGCCAGATGTCCTCGTGGGTATTCGGCCTGAAGCCGGGCGACAAGGTCACGGTGTACGGGCCGTTTGGCGAATTCTTTGCCAAGGACACCGATGCCGAGATGATCTTCATCGGCGGCGGTGCCGGCATGGCGCCAATGCGCTCGCACATCTTCGACCAGCTCAAGCGCCTGGGGTCCAGGCGCAAGATCAGCTTCTGGTACGGCGCGCGTTCACTGCGCGAGGCCTTCTATGTGGAAGAGTACGACCAGTTGCAGGCCGAGAACCCGAACTTCCAGTGGCATCTGGCGCTCTCCGATCCGCAGCCGGAGGACAACTGGACCGGCCTCAAGGGCTTCATTCACAACGTGCTGTACGAGAACTACCTGAAGGAGCATCCGGCCCCGGAAGATTGCGAGTTCTACATGTGCGGCCCGCCGATGATGAATGCCGCGGTGATCAAGATGCTGCTGGACCTGGGGGTCGAGCGCGACAACATCCTGCTGGATGACTTTGGTGGCTAGACCTTGGACGGCCTGGCTGGCGTGCGCGCGCCAGCCTTGGTGCCGGGTTTGCACCGTGCTGGCCAGCCTGCTGCTCGGCGGCTGTGGACCGGCGCTCGAGGAGCTGAGCGGCCCGACCATGGGCAGCACCTACTCGATCAAGTACGTACCGGCTCAGGCGAGCGCCGATCGCGCCGGCATTCAGGCCGGGGTGCTGGCGATTCTGGCAGAGGTCGACCAGCAGCTGTCCACCTACCGGGCCGACTCATTGGTGTCGCGCTTCAATGCCCTGCCGAGCGGCAGCTGCATGGCTATGCCGGAAGCCGTGCTGAGTCTGGTCAAGGCTGGCGAGCAGCTGTCGCACGAGAGTGAGGGTGCGTTCGACCTTACCATCGAGCCGCTGATCAACCTGTGGGGCTTCGGGCCGCAATCGCGCGGCGAGCAGGTGCCGTCGGCAGAACAGATTGCCGCCGCCCGTACGCAGATGGGCCACCAGTATCTGCAGGTGGATGGCCGGCAGCTGTGCAAGCAGCGGGCGCTCCAGCTGGACTTCAACAGCATCGGTGCCGGCTACGCGGTGGACCGGGTTGCCGCGCTGCTCGAACAGCAGGGGATCACCAGCTATCTGGTGGATATCACCGGTGAGTTGCGCGCCCATGGGCGCAAGCCGGATGGCTCTTTCTGGCAGATCGGCATCGAAGAGCCCCAGCCTGGCCAGCCGGTGGCCGCCAGGGTGCTCGCGCTGGATGATCTGGCGGTATCGACCTCGGGGGATTACCGTAACTACTTTGAGCAGGACGGCCAGCGCTATTCACACAGCATTGACGCCCGCAGCGGCGCGCCGATCAGTCATCGCCTGGCTTCGGTCAGCGTGGTGGACCCTTCGGCCATGCGCGCCGACGGGCTGTCGACCGTGTTGCTGTTGCTGGGCCCGGAGCAGGGCTTCGAATTTGCCCAGCAGCGGGATATTGCGGCGCTGTTTATCAGTCGAACCGACAAGGGCTTCGTCAGTCGGGGTACTCGTGCATTCGACAGTCGTTTCGCCAAAGGAGCCGGAAGATGACTTGGTTGCTGGTGTTTCTCATCATGCTGCTGGTGGTGCTGGGCATGTCGATTGGCGTGATCTTCGGCCGCCAGCCGATTGCTGGTTCATGTGGCGGCATCGCCAATCTGGGCATCGAAAAGGAATGCTCGATCTGCGGCGGTAGCCGCGAGAAGTGCGAGGAAGTCAACCGAGACCAGGGAACCGGCGCAGTTGGCACAGAACTGGCCGAGGATGCGACCAAGCGCTAATGGTCAGGGCGCATGCATCCGGTTAGCCTGACAGGGCGTGCTACCGGCATCTGTGGCGCAGTCATCCAGAGCAGATTCTTTCCGGTCATGGCTTGGCCGGTCATGGCATTTTTGCTTGCGCTTGCTGGCGCAGCGGTGGTTTTCAAGGAGTAAGTATGGCGGTCTACAACTATGACGTGGTGGTGCTGGGTTCCGGTCCTGCCGGGGAGGGCGCGGCAATCAACGCAGCCAAGGCCGGACGCAGGGTGGCAATGGTCGACAGTCGCGCGCTGGTTGGCGGCAACTGCACCCACCTGGGCACCATCCCGTCGAAGGCGCTGCGCCATTCGGTGCGGCAGATTATGCAGTACAACACCAACCCGTTGTTCCGCCAGATCGGCGAACCACGCTGGTTTGCCTTTCCCGATGTGCTCAAGAGCGCCGAGCGGGTCATCGCCAAGCAGGTGACCTCGCGCACCAGTTACTACGCGCACAACCGGATCGACACCTTCTTCGGCATGGCCAGCTTCAGCGATGCGCAAACGGTGCAGGTCGACTGCCTGAACGGCCTGCAGGAAACCCTGGTGGCCGAGCAGTTCATCATTGCCACCGGTTCCCGCCCGTACCGCCCGGCGGATGTCGACTTCAGCCATCCGCGGGTCTACGACAGCGACACCATTCTCTCGCTGAGCCATACGCCGCGGCGGCTGATCATCTACGGCGCCGGGGTGATCGGCTGCGAATACGCCTCGATCTTCAGCGGCCTGGGCGTGCTGGTAGACCTGATCGACAACCGCGACCAGCTGCTCAGCTTCCTCGATGACGAAATCTCCGATGCGCTGAGTTACCACCTGCGCGGCAACAATGTGGTGATCCGCCACAACGAGGAGTACGAGCGGATCGAGGGGCTGGATAACGGGGTGGTGCTGCACCTGAAGTCGGGCAAGAAGCTGCGCGCCGATGCCCTGCTGTGGTGCAACGGCCGCACCGGCAACACCGACAAGCTGGCGCTGGAGAATATCGGCCTGAGCGTGAATGGCCGCGGGCAGTTGCAGGTCGACCAGAACTACTGCACCTCGGTGCCGAATATCTATGCGGCGGGGGATGTGATCGGCTGGCCAAGCCTGGCCAGCGCCGCCTACGACCAGGGCCGCTCGGCGGCCGGCAGCATCGTCGAAAACAACAGCTGGCGCTTTATCGATGACGTGCCGACCGGCATCTACACCATTCCGGAAATCAGTTCGCTGGGCAAGACCGAGCGCGAGCTGACCCTGGAGCAGATCCCCTACGAGGTCGGCAAGGCGTTCTTCAAGGGCATGGCGCGGGCGCAGATCGCGGTCGAGCCGGTGGGCATGCTGAAAATCCTCTTTCACCGCGAAACCCTGCAGATCCTCGGCGTGCACTGCTTCGGCTATCAGGCCTCGGAGATCGTGCACATCGGCCAGGCGATCATGAACCAGAAGGGCGAGGCGAATACCATCAAGTACTTCGTCAATACCACCTTCAACTACCCGACCATGGCCGAAGCCTACCGGGTGGCGGCGTTCGACGGGTTGAACCGGTTGTTCTGAATCTCGCGCGTCAAGCTGCTGCAGTCACCCGGTCTTCACGGATGGCCAAGGGTGCTGCAGGCCAGCCCCGGAAAATCAGTGATGATGCTGTCCGCGCCAAAGTCGGCCAGCCGGCGCATCAGCGCCGGTTCGTTGACCGTCCACACCGACACGTGCAGCCCCTGCTTCTGCGCCTTCAACAGGCGCTCCGGGGTGCACAGGGTCCAGTTCAGTGCCAGCAGCTCGCAACGGTAATGCCGGGCAATCTTCAGCGGATCAAGCCAGGCATACTCGGCGATCAGGCCGCAGGGCAGCTCCGGGGTCAGCCGGTTCAGCGCGCGCAGGACTTCCCGCGAGCTGGAGGTGACGGTGACCTTGTCCTGCAGGCCGAAGCGCGTCACCAGTGCCTTGATCGCCAGCACGCTGCGGGCCGCGCGGATCCGCGAGGCGCTCTTGACTTCCAGTTGCCAGTGCTCGAACGGGCATTGCTCGAACAGCTCGGCGAGGCGCGGGATCGGACAGGGCTGATGCCAGCCGGGACCGCCTGCGCGGGCGTCGAAGCTAGCCAGCTCGGCAGCATCATGCTGCGCCACCCGGCCGCGGTGGCCGGTGGTGCGCTTGAGCGTGGGATCGTGGATCACCATCAGTTCGCTGTCGCGGGACAGGTGCAGGTCCAGCTCGCAGCGGCGCACGCCGTGTTCCAGGCAGCGCTGGAAGCTGGCGAGGGTGTTTTCCGGGGCTTCGCCCTTGGCGCCGCGGTGACCGTAGATCACTGTCATGGCTGTTCCTGTGGTTGTCGGCTGAATGATCGCCAGCAAGGCTGGCCGCGCGTTCCCGGGCAACCGGCGACTGGCCGTGGGTCAAGGGCTGCGCAGCCCGCCGGCCACTTAAAATCCAGTGCCATCGTGTCCTCTATACGGTAGTATTCGCCGCCACCATTGCTGTCTTGTGTCGGCAAGCCAGGTCCGCGGCGGCGAAGATTTTTCGAGTGTAAAGCCGCCGGCCAGCGCCCGCCACAAGGATGTATTTCCCTCTGCGAACCAGTCTCTAAATGTTCAGACCCCTGTCCGTCTTCATTGGCATGCGCTACACCCGTGCCAAGCGTCGCAGCCATTTCATCTCGTTCATCTCCCTGACGTCCATGCTCGGCCTGGCCCTCGGCGTCATGGTGATGATCCTGGTGCTGTCGGTGATGAACGGCTTCGACCGCGAGTTGCGCACGCGCATTCTCGGCATGGTGCCGCATGTGGCGGTGCAGTCGTTCAAGCCGATCCGCGACTGGCAGGCCCTGGCCGGGCGACTGGGCCAGCATGCGCACGTGCAGGCGGTGGCGCCGTTCGTGCAGAGCCAGGGCATGCTCAGCCATGACGAGCAGATCCTGCCGGTGATGATCGACGGCATTGATCCGGCCGAGGAAGCCAAGGTCTCGGTGATCGGCAACTACTTCCGCGCGGGCAGCCTGCAGAGCCTCCAGCCGGGCGCATTCGGCATCCTCCTCGGCACACTGGCGGCCGAACGCCTGGGGGTGAAGGTTGGCGACAAGGTGACCTTCATCGCCCCGGATGTGGTGGTGACGCCGGCGGGGCTGTTTCCGCGGATGAAGCGCTTCACCGTGGTCGGCCTGTTCAAGGTCGGCGCGGGCGAGCTGGATGGCGGCCTGGCGCTGGTCCATATCAGCGATGCCGCGCGCCTGCAGCGCTGGAAGGCCAGCGATGTGCAGGGCCTGCGTTTCAGGCTGGATGACCTGTTCCAGGCCCCGCAGGTCGCCTGGGAGCTCAGCCGCGAGCTGCAGGATCAGGATTTCTACAGCCGCGACTGGACCCGCTCGCACGGCAACCTGTACCGCGCCATCGGCATGCAGAAGGCGATGATCGGCCTGCTGCTGTTGCTGATTGTCGCGGTCGCCGCGTTCAACATCATTTCCACGCTGGTCATGGTGGTCAACGACAAGCGTGCTGACATTGCCATCCTGCGTACCCTGGGGCTGACGCCACGGCAGATCATGGCCACCTTCATGGTGCAGGGCACCATCATCGGCGTGGTCGGGACCCTCGCCGGGGCGCTGCTGGGGATTCTCGCGGCGCTCAACGTGAGTGCCGCGGTGGCCTGGCTGGAAGGGCTGCTGGGCACGCGCTTTCTCAATGAAGATGTGTATTTCATCAGCTACCTGCCATCGCAGTTGCTGTCTGCTGACCTGATCATGGTCTGCTCGGCGGCCTTGCTGCTGAGTTTTCTTGCCACCCTGTATCCGGCCTGGCGTGCGGCGCGCACCCAGCCCGCGGAGGCTTTGCGTTATGAGTGAGATGGCCGTCCTCAGCTGCCGTAACCTGGGCAAGCGTTATGAAGAAGGTCCGCAGTCGGTGGAAGTGCTGGCGGGCGTCGAGCTGGAGCTGCTGGCCGGCGAGCGCGTGGCGATTGTCGGCAGCTCCGGTTCCGGCAAAAGCACCTTGCTCAACCTGTTGGGTGGTCTGGATAACCCGACCCAGGGCAGTGTCTGGCTGGATGGCCAGGACCTGGCGCGCCTCAGCGAAAAGGATCGCGGCCTGCTGCGCAACCGTGCGCTGGGCTTCGTCTACCAGTTCCATCACCTGTTGCCCGAGTTCAGTGCGCTGGAAAACGTCTGCATGCCGCTGCTGATCGGCCGCACGCCGATCCCGCAGGCCCGCGAGATGGCCGCCGCCCTGCTCACGCGGGTCGGTCTGGGTCATCGCCTGCAGCACAAGCCGGCCGAGCTGTCCGGCGGCGAGCGGCAGCGCGTGGCGATTGCCCGGGCGCTGATCAACCAGCCCAAGCTGGTGATGCTCGACGAGCCGACCGGCAACCTCGACCAGCAGACCGCGCTGGGCATCCAGGAGCTGATGCTCGAGCTGAGCAGTTCGCTGCACACGGCCTTCCTGGTGGTCACCCACGAGCCACGCCTGGCGCAGCAGATGGATCGCATCCTGCGCCTGGAGCAGGGCCGGCTGGTGGTGGCCTGACATGTATCGCCCCCTGAGCATCTTCATCGGCACCCGCTACACCCGGGCCAAGCGCCGCAATCAGTTCATCTCGTTCATCTCGCTGACCTCGATGATCGGCATGGGCCTGGGGGTGCTGGCGATGATCGTGGTGCTGTCGGTGATGAATGGCCTGCAGGAGGAGATGCGCACGCGCATCCTCGGCATGATCCCGCACGCCACCCTGTCCGGCAGCGCGCCGTTGCGCGACTGGCAACAGCTGGCGCAGCAGGCCCGGCAGAATCCCCAGGTGCTCGCCGCGGCGCCGCACACCGAGATTCAGGGCATGCTCTCGCGCAAGGGCGTGATGCAGCCGGTGCTGGTCAGCGGCGTGTTGCCCGAGGCCGAGGAAAAGGTCTCGATCCTCGCCGAGCACATGCAGCGCGGCAGCCTGGCGGCGCTCAAGCCCGGGGCGTTCGGCATCCTGCTCGGCGAGACCAGTGCGCGGCGCTTTGGCGTGCAGGTCGGTGACAAGGTTTCGCTGATCGTGCCGGAAGCGACCAAGGGCTCGGCGACCATCACCCCAAGGCTGCAGTCCTTCACCCTGGTTGGGGTGTTCAAGGTGGGTGCCGAGCTGGACAGCTCGCTGGCGCTGATTCACGTCGCCGATGCGGCGCAGCTCAAGCGCTGGCCGCTGGATCAGGTGCAGAGCGTGCGCCTGACCCTGCAGGACCTGTATCAGGCGCCACAGGTGGCGGCGCAGATCGCCAGTGGCCTGGGCCAGGGCTTCAGCGCGACCGACTGGACCAAGACCCAGGGCAGCCTGTTCCAGGCCATGCAGATGGAAAAGACCATGATCGCCTTGTTGCTGCTGCTGATCATTGCGGTGGCGGCGTTCAACATCGTTTCCACGCTGATCATGGTGGTGGCCGACAAACGCACCGACATCGCCATCCTGCGCACCCTCGGCATGACCCCGCAGCAGGTGATGGCCGTGTTCATGGTGCAGGGCTCGGTGATCGGCCTGGTCGGGGTGCTGACCGGCGGCGTGCTCGGCGTGCTGCTGGCGCTCAACCTGACGCCCTGGGTGTCGGCGCTGGAGAACCTGCTCGGGGCGCGGATTTTCAGCGGCGACCTGTATTACATCAGCTACCTGCCGTCGCTGCTGGAATGGCGTGACGTGCTGCTGGTGTGCTCCGCCGGCTTGCTCCTGAGCTTCCTGGCGACCCTCTTGCCGGCCTGGCGCGCCTCGCGTACACCGCCGGCCGAAGCCATGCGTTACGAATAGGCAAACACGCCTTTTGCAGCCATAGTTGACCCGGAGAAACGGATTTCTCGGGGTTGACGCCGATGCGCACCGGATTGCTTGCACTCGCCGCAGGGCTCCTGTCCCTGCGCTTCCTGCCTGACCTGCCACCCACCTGGCTGCTGCTTTGCCTGCCAGTGCTGGGCCTGATGCTGTTGCCCTATCGCAGCTACCCGCTGGCTTTGTTTCTGTTCGGCTTCAGCTGGGCCTGCTTGTCCGCGCAGTCGGCCCTTGACGAGCGCCTGAGCCCGGCGCTGGATGGCCGCACGCTGTGGCTGGAAGGCCGCGTCAGTGGCTTGCCGGAGCAGGCCGACGGCGTACAGCGTTTCCAGCTGGAACAGGTCGGCAGCCGGCGTCAGCGGTTGCCGTCGCGCCTGCGGCTGGGCTGGTATGGCGGGCCACCGGTGCATGCCGGTGAGCGCTGGCGGCTGGCGGTCAAGCTCAAGCGGCCGCGCGGGCTGGTCAATCCGCAGGGCTTCGATTACGAGGCCTGGTTGCTGGCGCAACGCATCGGTGCGACCGGCAGCGTCAAGGCCGGTGAGTTGCTGCAGCGGGCCAGCGGCGCGGGCGGCTGGCGCGATGCCGTGCGCCAGCGGCTGCTGCAGGCGCCGGCACAGGGCCGTGGCGGCACGCTGGCCGCGCTGGTGCTGGGCGATGATTCCGGCCTGAGTGCGGCGGACTGGCGGCTGTTGCAGGACACCGGCACGGTGCACCTGCTGGTGATTTCCGGCCAGCACATCGTGCTACTGGCGGGGCTGCTGTATGCGCTGGTCGCCGGTCTGGCGCGCCTGGGGCTCTGGCCGCCGCGAATGCCCTGGCTGCCGGCGGCCTGCGGCCTGGCGTTTGCCGGCGCCCTGGGTTACGGCCTGCTGGCCGGTTTCGAGGTGCCGGTGCGGCGGGCCTGCGTGATGCTGGCGGTGGTGCTGCTCTGGCGCCTGCGTTTCCGTCATCTGGGGGTGTGGACGCCGCTGCTGCTGGCACTGCTGGCAGTGTTGCTGGTCGAGCCGCTGGCCAGCCTGCAGGCGGGCTTCTGGCTGTCCTTCGCGGCGGTGGCGGTGCTGGCGCTGGTATTCAGCGGCCGCCTGGGTGGCTGGCGCTGGTGGCACAGCTGGTGGCGCGCCCAGTGGGCGCTGAGCCTGGGCCTGCTGCCGCTGTTGCTCGCGCTGCAGCTGCCGATCAGCCTCAGCGCGCCACTGGCCAACCTGCTGGCGGTGCCCTGGGTCAGTGTGCTGGTGGTACCGCTGGCGTTGCTTGGCTGCCTGCTGTTGTCACTGCCGCCACTGGGCGACGCCTTGCTCTGGCTGGCCGGCGGCTTGCTGGTCGTATTGTTCGAGGTGCTCGGGGCGCTGGCGCAGCTCAGCCCGGCCTGGATCTTTCCGGCAGTCCCGCTGTGGGCCTGGCTCTCGGGAATGGCTGGTGTGCTGCTACTGCTGCTGCCGGCGGGCGTGCCTCTGCGCTTGCTGGGCCTGGCGTTGCTGCTGCCGTTGTTGTGGCCGCCGCTGCAGTCGCCCCGGCCTGGCCGCGCCGAGGTCTGGGTGCTGGATGTCGGGCAGGGGTCGGCGGTGCTGGTGCGCACCGCCGGGCATACCCTGTTGTACGATGCCGGACCGCGCAGTGGTGATTTCGACCAGGGAGCACGCACGGTGCTGCCGGCATTGCGGCACTTGGGCATCCGCCGCCTGGACCGGCTGCTGCTCAGCCATGCGGATGCCGATCACAGTGGCGGCGCACCGGCCGTCTTCGCCGGGCTGCCGGTGGCGCAGGTGCTCAGTGGCGAAGCCGCGGCCTTGCCGCCGCAGCTGAATGCACAGGCCTGTGCGGAGGATGCCGGCTGGAGCTGGGATGGCGTGCAGTTCCGCCTGTGGCGCTGGCCGCAGGCACCCGAGGGCAACCCCTCATCCTGTGTGCTGCGCGTGCAGGCGCACGGCGAGAGCGTACTGCTCACCGGGGACATCGACCAGGCCGCGGAACGGGCCCTGCAGAAGTCGGGCTGGCCACTGCAGAGTGACTGGCTGCTGTCGCCCCATCACGGCAGCCGCAGCTCTTCCTCGCCGGCCTTTCTGCGGGCGGTCGGGCCGCAGGCCGTGCTGATTTCGCGGGGCAACCACAATCCCTATGGCCATCCGCATCCACTGGTCATGCAGCGTTACCGCCAGCTCGGCCTGACTGTTCATGACACGGTGCTGGAAGGGGCGCTGCAGATTGATCTGGGCGCCAGGCAGGCTGTACGCGGAATGCGCAATGAGGCACGTTTCTGGCGGGAAAAATGAGTGCCCGGCTGGTCGGCGCGGGGTCGCCCCTATGCTAGAGTGGCGCGAAATTTTTACAGAGGGATGCGCCACCGTGTGGGAACTGGTCAAGTCGGGCGGCTGGATGATGCTGCCAATCATACTGAGTTCCATCGCGGCTGCCGGCATTGTTGCCGAGCGGCTCTGGACCTTGCGTGCCAGCCGGGTCATGCCGCCCCATCTGCTCGGTCAGGTGTGGTTGCTGATCAAGGAAAAGAAGCTCAATGCGCAGAAGCTCAAGGAGTTGCGCGCAGCGTCGCCGCTAGGCGAGGTGCTGGCTGCCGGGCTGGCCAATACCCGGCACGGCCGCGAGATCATGAAGGAGTGCATCCAGGAGGCCGCGGCCCGGGTCATTCATGACATGGAGCGCTACCTGAATGCACTGGGCACCATAGCCGCGATGGCGCCGATGCTCGGCCTGCTTGGCACCGTGCTGGGCATGATCCAGATATTCAGCGCCTTCATGGGCGCCAACATGGCCAATGCCTCGGTGCTCGCCGGCGGTATCGCCACGGCACTGATCACCACGGCAGCCGGCCTGATCGTGGCGATCCCGGCGCTGTTCTTCCACCGTTTCCTGCAGCGGCGGATCGAAGAACTGGTGGTGGGCATGGAGCAGGAAGCGATCAAGCTGGTGGAAGTGATGCAGGGTGACCGGGATGTCGATCTGGGCAACCCGCCGTCAGCCCCTGCGCCCAGGCAGGCAGCGAAGGCCGAGCCGCGCAAAGAGGGCCGCAAAGCGTGAAGTTCCGGCGCAAGGAGCGGGATAACGTCGATATTCCGCTGATTTCCCTGATCGACGTGGTGTTCATCCTGCTGCTGTTCTTCGTGGTCACCACCACCTTTACCCGCGAAACCCAGCTCAAGGTCGAGTTGCCCGAAGCCAGCAGCGGCACGCTCCCGGAACCTACCGAGCTGAAGCAGCTGGAAATCGTCATAGGTGCCGACAGCAGCTATCTGCTCAATGGCCAGGCGCTGCTGAAGTCCGACCTGGACAACCTGATGCGCGCGCTGCAAAAGGAGTCGGAGGGGGACAACAGTCTGCCGCTGATCATCAGTGCCGATGGCCAGGCGCCCCATCAGGCGGTCATCACGGCCATGGATGCAGCCGGCAAGCTGGGCTTTTCGCACCTGCGCATCACCACGGTCGAGCAGCCAGCGGCGCCGGCCAAGCCCTGACCATGGCCTTTTCCGAACGCCTGTTGCAGGCCTGGTACCGGGGACATCCGCTGCTGTTGCTGTTGCGCCCGCTGGAGCTGCTCTACCGCTGGGTGGTCGGCCGCCGGCGCCGGGCCTTCGTCGAAGGCCGTGGCGCGATTTACCGGGCCCCGGTGCCGGTCATCGTGGTTGGCAATATCACCCTTGGCGGCACCGGCAAGACCCCGCTGATTCTCTGGCTGATCGAGCATTGCCGCGCGCGCGGCTTGCGCGTGGGCGTGGTCAGTCGCGGCTACGGAGCCCTCCCGCCAGCCTTGCCCTGGCGGGTGCGCGCCGACCAGTCGGCCGCCGTCAGCGGCGATGAGCCGCTGTTGATCGTGCAGCGCACCGGCGTGCCGCTGATGATCGATCCGGACCGCGCCCGGGCCGTGCGTGCGCTGCTGGCCAGCGAGCCGCTGGATCTGATCCTGAGTGACGATGGCCTGCAGCATTACCGCCTGGCACGCGATCTGGAACTGGTGCTGCTGGATGCCGCGCGCGGCCTGGGCAACGGCCGCTGCCTGCCGGCCGGGCCGCTGCGCGAACCGGTCGAGCGCCTGCAGAGCATTGATGCGCTGCTGTGCAATGGCGCCAGCGACGATACGCCAACCACCTATGCCATGCAGTTGCAGCCGCGCGCGCTGGTCAATCTGCTCAGCAACCAGCCGGTGGCGCTGGAGCATTTCCCCGCCGGCCAGGTGCTGCATGCGCTGGCCGGCATCGGTAACCCGCAGCGTTTCTTCAACACCCTCGAAGCGCTAAACTGGCGCCCGCTGGTGCACGCGTTTGCCGATCATGCGGTCTACAGCGCCGCGGCGCTGCAGTTCGAGCCGCGCCTGCCGCTGCTGATGACGGAAAAGGATGCGGTCAAGTGCCGGCCTTTCGCCGGCCCGGACTGGTGGTACCTGGCGGTTGATGCACAGCTTTCGCCAGCCTTCGTGGCCTGGTTTGACCGCCAGTTGCAGCGCCTGCTCGTGCACTGATTCATCCCGCCCGGGCGCATGGGTGCCCGGGCCACTCTCAAGGAACCCGTCATGGACCCGAAACTACTCGACATTCTGGCTTGCCCGCTGTGCAAGGGCCCGCTCAAGCTCAGCAGCGACAAGTCCGAGCTGATCTGCAAGCACGATGCGCTGGCTTTCCCGGTGCGCGAGGGTATTCCGGTCATGCTCGAAGGCGAGGCACGCACCCTCAGCGTGGACGAGCGCCTGGATCAATGAGTAGCGCCTTTACCGTCGTCATTCCGGCGCGCTATGCCTCGACCCGCCTGCCCGGCAAGCCGCTGCAGGAGATTGCCGGCAAGCCGATGATCCAGCATGTCTGGGAGCAGGCGTGCAAGAGCGCTGCGCAGCAGGTGGTGGTGGCGACGGACGATGCGCGCATCGTCAGCGCCTGCGAGGCGTTTGGCGCCCAAGTGTTGCTGACCCGCGCCGAGCACAATTCCGGCACCGATCGCCTGGCCGAAGTGGCCACCCGGCTGGGCCTGGCGGCGGAGGCCATCGTGGTCAATGTGCAAGGAGACGAGCCGCTGATTCCACCGGCGATCATCGATCAGGTGGCGCGCAACCTGGCAGCCCACCCGGAAGCGGGGATCGCCACCCTGGCTGAGCCGATCGATGATGTGGAGGCCCTGTTCAATCCCAATGTGGTCAAGGTCTGCAGCGATATCAACGGCCTGGCGCTGACCTTCAGCCGGGCGCCGCTGCCCTGGGCGCGCGATGCGCTGGCGCAGGATCGCACGGTGCTGCCGGAGGGCGTGCCCTATCGCCGGCACATCGGTATCTATGCCTATCGTGCCGGGTTCCTGCATGACTTCGTGGCCTGGGGCCCCTGCCAGCTGGAAAATACCGAGTGCCTGGAGCAGCTGCGCGCGCTCTGGCGCGGCGTCCGCATCCATGTGGCCGATGCCCTGCAGTCGCCACCGGCCGGGGTGGATACCGCTGAAGACCTTGAGCGCGTACGGCGCTTGCTGGGTGCCTGAGAATCCACTTGCCGAGGTGTGCTGATGCGCGTGCTGTTCGTTTGTCTGGGCAATATCTGTCGCTCGCCGACTGCCGAAGGGGTGCTGCGCCACAAGCTGCGCGCAGCCGGGCTGGAGCAGTGGGTGCGGGTCGATTCGGCCGGGACCGGGGACTGGCATGTGGGCAAGGCGCCCGACCAGCGCACGCGCCTGGCGGCGCAGCGCCGTGGTTATGCCCTCGAGGACTTGCGTGCGCGCCAGGTCGAGCCGGCAGACTTTCAGCACTTTGACCTGATCCTGGCGATGGACCGGGACAACCTGGCCGACCTGCAGCGCTTGCGCCCGGCCGGCGCGCCGGCTGCGCTCGACCTGTTCCTGCGCCGCTACCAGCTGGCCGTGGATGAAGTTCCCGATCCCTATCACGGCGGCGCGGCGGGCTTCGAGCAGGTGCTGGACCTGATCGAGCAGGCCTGTGACGGCTTGTTGCAGGAAATCAGGGGGCGCCTGTGAGTCTCCTGGTGCAGCAGGACGTTTCCCTCAAGCCGTTCAATACCTTTGCGGTCGAGGTGCGGGCGCGCTGGTTTGCCGAGGCGCACAGCGAAGCCGAGGTGCGCGCGGCCCTTGTCGAGGCAGAACGGCTCGGCGTGAATTTGCTGGTGATCGGCGGTGGCAGCAACCTGCTGCTGACCCGCGATGTCGACGCGCTGGTACTGCGCATGGCCAGTCGCGGCCTGCGCGTGCTGGGCGAGCAGGGCGGGCGGGTGCTGGTCGAGGCCGAGGCGGGCGAGCCCTGGCATCCCTTCGTGCAGTGGACGCTGCAGCAGGGCTTGCAGGGGCTGGAAAACCTCAGCCTGATTCCCGGCACCGTAGGCGCTGCGCCGATGCAGAATGTCGGGGCCTACGGGGTGGAGGTCAAGGATTGCTTTGCCGGTCTCACCGCGCTGGATCGGCGCAGCGGTGAACTGCGCGACTTCAGCCTGGAAGAGTGCCAGTTTGCCTACCGTGACAGCCGCTTCAAGCGCGAAGCCGGGCGCTGGCTGATCCTGCGTGTGCGCTTTGCCCTGCAGCAGGCCGGCACGCTGCAGCTGGACTACGGTCCGCTGCGCCAGCGATTGACCGAGATGGGCGTGGCCAGCCCGACGGCCAGCGATGTCAGCCGCGCGATCTGCAGCATTCGCCGGGAAAAGCTGCCGGATCCCGCACAGCTCGGCAATGCCGGCAGTTTTTTCAAGAATCCGCTGGTGCCGGCTGCATTGGCTGAGCAGATCCGTGCGCAACATGCGGATCTGGTGGCGTATCCGGCCGGCACCGGGCAGGTCAAGCTGGCGGCTGGCTGGCTGATCGACAAGGCTGGCTGGAAAGGCTTTCGCGAGGGTGATGCCGGCGTGCACCGCTTGCAGGCCTTGGTGCTGGTCAATTACGGCAGCGCCACTGGGCCGCAATTGCTGGCCCTGGCCCGGCGCATCCAGGCCGACATTTTCCGGCGCTTTGGCGTCGAACTGGAAATGGAGCCGAACCTGCTCTAGCTGCGCTCAGTTCCAGCCGAGCGTCAGCGCGGCCAGCAGCAGATAGCGCCCGGTCTTGGCCACGCCGACCAGCACGGTGAAGCGCCAGAGCGGCTCGCGCAGGACGCCGGCGATCAGGGTGAGGGGGTCGCCGACAACCGGCAGCCAGCTCAGCAGCAGCGACCAGTGGCCAAAGCGGCGATAGCTGCGTTCGGCACGCTGCAATTGCTGCTCACTGGCGGGAAACCAGCGGCGGTCACGGAAATGCAGCAGGTAGCGGCCCAGCAGCCAGTTCAGCATGGAGCCCAGCACATTGCCGGCGCTGGCGATGCCCAGCAGCCACCAGATGGCTTCGCGGTCGGCGAGTAGCAGGCCGACCAGCAGCGCCTCGGATTGCACCGGCAGCAGGCTGGCAGCCGTGAAGGCGCTGATAAACAGCCCGAGGTAATGCGAGAGTTCCAGCACGGGTTGGCGCTCTTGGTCCGGTAGTGGTGGTGCAGGCAAGCAAGTGAGCCCGGCAGGACTGTGGGTTAACATTCTGCCGCCCGGGCGGTGTTTCCGGAAATGAATTCGCTACAAGGAGCGCAGGGCTTGAAATTGTTCAGTTGTGGTGCCGCTGACGGTCAGCTGGTGGTGTATTTTCACGGGGTGCCGGGAGCGCCAGCCGAGTGCGCGCTGTTTGATCTTCAAGGCCAGGTGGACGGCCTGAGTTTCGTCTGCCTGGACCGCTTCAGTGCGGACAGTTCCTTGCGCGGCGAGGCTTACTATCGCGCGCTGGCGGCGGAGATTCTCGCCTGTGCCGGCACGGCGCAGGTGCATCTGGTGGGCTTCTCCATTGGTGCCTTTGTCGCGCTGCAGGTCTGCAGGCATCTGCCGGATCAAGTGGCCAGTCTGAACCTGATTTCAGCGGCGGCACCGCTGGAGGCCGGTGACTTTCTGCAGGGCATGGCCGGGCGGCAGGTGTTTTCGCTGGCGCGCCGGTGGCCCATGCTGTTCCGCCTGCTTTCCCGCTGGCAAGCCGTGCTGGCGAAGTTTGCGCCAAAGCTGCTGTTCAACCTGCTGTTTGCCAGTGCGCAGGGCGCTGACCGCGAGTTGAGCGCCGATCCGGAGTTTCAGGCGCAGAGCATGGCGCAATTGCGCAGCTGCTTTGCCGGTCGGCTGGCGGGCTATGTGCGCGAGGTGTGCAGCTATGTCCTGCCATGGGCGGCAAGCCTTGCGGCAGTCACGGTAAACACCAGGATCTGGCAGGGGGCCGAAGATAACTGGTCGCCCCAGGGTATGGCCGAGTATCTGCGGGCAGCGCTGGCGGGTGGCGAACCGGTGGTGCTGATGCCTGGCCTTTCCCATTACAGCTGCCTGCAGCAGGCAGTTCCGCTGGTCTGTGCGGCGATTCGGCAGGGTGCCTGAACATTAGTGGCCGAATGATTTCCTGCAGAAAGCAAAAAGCCCGTCAATAGACGGGCTTTCCTTTTGCGGCTGCTTCAGTGGATCAAACCTGCGGTTTGCTCTCGTCTTCAGCGGCCTCTTCAACGGCTGCAACGGCAGGCTCGTTGTCCAGCGCCAGAGAAGTCTGCTCGACTACCGGGCTCGGCTCTGTTTCTGCTGCGGGCTCGGCTTCGGTTTCAACAGCGGCAGCGCTCCCGGTTGCCGGTGCGGGCACTTCTTCGGCTACCACCACGGCTTCCGCTGCCACCGGGGTGGCCTCGGCCTGGGCTGCAGCTTCGCGGGCCAGACGCTCGGCTTCCAGACGCTGGCGACGCCGCTCGCGCGGATCGTTGAGCGCGCGGCCGGTTTCCGGGTCGATTGCGGCAGCGCTTGGTGTTGCTGGCGCTTCGGCTACAACCGCTGCCGGTGCTGCAGCTACCACCTCGGCTGCTTCAGCTCCGACTTCGGCGGCAACGCTGACAACGGGCTCGCTGACCACTTCTGGCGCTACTTCCGGTGCAGGTTCTGCTGCTTCGCTCTCAGGGCTGACAACCGCAGTTGTGGCTGCTTCTGCCGGCTCGGTTGCAGGCTCGGCAACGCTGCTGACGAGTGCTTCGGCTACTGCGGCGACTGCGGCGACTGCAGGTGCAGCAACGGCGGCAACCTGCGGTTCGCCAGCTTCGGCTTCCACAGCTTCGGCGGCTTCATTGTTGTCGTCCGGCCCTTCGACACCGGCTTCACGCTGGCGATCACGGCGGTTGCTGCGACGACGCTGACCGCGCGAACGGCGGCGTGGGCGGTCACCCTCGGCACCCTCTGCGTCTTCAGTGGCTTCATCCTGCAGCAACTCTTCGTTCGGCAACTCTTCCTGGGCAGCCGCTGCGGCCTGTTCGGCACGCGGCTCACGCAGTTCGCGTGGCGGACGCTCGCCGCGCTCGCGCCGTGGTGGCTGCTCCTGGGCTTCCGTGGTTACGGCCGGGCGCTCTTCGCGTGGTTCGCGTGGTTCGCGAGGCTCACGGGCTTCACGTGGCTCGCGCAGTTCACGGGGCTGGCGCTCTTCACGTGGCGCGCGGGGTTCGCGGGCTGGCCGCTCGCCACGTGGCGCGCGGGCTTCCTGGCCTTCTTTGGCTTCGCGGGCCGGACGCTCTTCGCGTGGCTTGCGCTCTTCGTCACGGTTGCGCCCTTCGCTGCTACCGCCCCGACCATCGCGGCGCCGGCCCTGCGGGCGATCGCCACGCGAACGGTCGCTACGTGGGGCGCGCTCGCTGCTGGGTTTTTCCGCGACCACCGGTGCGGCTTCTTCCTGCTTGCCGGCAAACAGGCTGACCAGGGACTTGATCATGCCTTTGAACAGGCTGGCCTCGGGTTTGTGTGCCGGGGCCTGCGGCGCTGGCGCTGCGACAGGTGCGGCAGGTGCCGGACGCTCGGGGGCCACGGTCTTGACTGCCGCTTCCTGGCGAACCAGGGTGCGGGTTGCGCTGGCTGGCTGGGCGTCTTCGACTTCGGTCGGGGTCATTTCGTAGCTCGATTGACCGCTCTGCACTTCCGGGCTGTCGTCGCGCAGGCGCTGCACTTCGAAATGCGGCGTTTCCAGATGGTCGTTCGGCAGGATCACGATGCGTGCGCGGGTGCGCAGTTCGATCTTGGTGATGTTGTTGCGCTTCTCGTTGAGCAGGAAGGCAGCCACCGGGATCGGCACCTGGGCACGCACCTCGGCAGTACGGTCCTTCAGGGCTTCTTCCTCGATCAGGCGCAGGATGGCCAGCGACAGCGACTCGACGTCACGGATGATTCCCTGGCCGCTGCAGCGCGGGCAGACGATGCCGCTGCTTTCGCCCAGCGAGGGACGCAGGCGCTGGCGGGACATTTCCAGCAGGCCGAAGCGCGAGATGCGCCCGACCTGGATGCGCGCACGGTCGGCTTCCAGGCATTCGCGGACACGGTCTTCCACGGCGCGCTGGTTCTTCGCTGGGGTCATGTCGATGAAGTCGATGACGATCAGGCCGCCGATGTCGCGCAGGCGCAGCTGGCGGGCAATCTCTTCGGCGGCTTCGAGGTTGGTCTGCAGGGCGGTTTCTTCGATGTCGCCGCCCTTGGTGGCGCGGGCCGAGTTGATGTCGATGGACACCAGGGCCTCGGTCGGATCGATCACGATCGAGCCGCCGGAAGGCAACTGCACCACGCGCTGGAAGGCGGTCTCGATCTGGCTTTCGATCTGGAAGCGATTGAACAGCGGCACGCTGTCTTCATACAGCTTGATCTTGCTGGCGTACTGCGGCATCACCTGATTGATGAAGCTCAGGGCTTCTTCCTGGGCTTCCACGCTGTCGACCAGGACTTCACCGATGTCCTGGCGCAGGTAGTCGCGGATGGCGCGGATGATCACGTTGGATTCCTGATAGATCAGGAACGGCGCCTTCTGGTCTTCCGAGGCATCCTTGATGGCTTTCCACAGCTGCATCAGGTAATCCAGGTCCCACTGCATCTCTTCGCTGGAGCGGCCGAGGCCGGCGGTGCGGACGATCAGGCCCATGTCGGCCGGGGTGTTGAGGCCGTTCAGGGCTTCGCGCAGTTCGTTGCGCTCTTCGCCTTCAATGCGGCGCGAAATGCCGCCGGCGCGCGGGTTGTTCGGCATCAGCACCAGGTAGCGGCCGGCCAGGCTGATGAAGGTGGTCAGGGCCGCGCCCTTGTTGCCACGTTCTTCCTTCTCGACCTGGACGATGACTTCCTGGCCTTCCCTGAGTACGTCCTTGATATTGACGCGCCCTTCGGGAGCCCTGGAGAAGTATTCGCGGGAGATTTCCTTGAGCGGCAGGAAGCCGTGACGCTCGGAGCCGAAATCGACGAAGGCGGCTTCGAGGCTGGGTTCTACGCGGGTTATCTTGCCTTTGTAGATGTTGGCTTTTTTCTGCTCGCGGGCGCCGGATTCGATATCCAGGTCATAGAGCTTCTGGCCATCTACCAGAGCAACACGCAACTCTTCGGGTTGAGTTGCGTTTATCAGCATTCTTTTCATGTTGTACCAATGGTTTCCGGGGCTGCCGGAAACGGCGTTTGGCACACACGACTTTCGCGGTCGGTGTCAGGTGCGCAGCAGAAGCGGCATGCCGCTTCCGTGTCTAGCGATAGTCGGCCGTCAAGGCCGGATCGCGACAGCATCTCCTGCAATCTGTTGTGCAAAAACAAGTTGTACAAACAGAAGCAAAATCAGTCAGGAGGAGGAATCAACCATCGGTAGCGGACGAGATGAAGCGTCTTGATAAAGCCTTTGCTACGCAATCCGACAGTTGTGCATCTCCACCCTACACGTATCCATTGAAAATCGGGTGCCGCTCGCAGAATCCGCAGCGGGTTACATTTACCGCGATCACTCCACTGAGTGTCGCGCGTCATGGCTTAAGGCTTGGTTTCCGGAATTTCGCGACAGTTCGGCGGATTTTCCGTGGGACGGCCAGGCGTCCTGAATGGCTTGCAGGTGACGGGGATGCTGCGATTGGCACTCATCCGCGAACCAGGCCGCTTTTGGCGACTTCCGGAATATAGCAGCAATCATTAAGTGCTTCAATTACCTAAAAATTGTTATCATCCGCAAATGAATAATCCTGACTCTCCGATTACCGGTGTCCAGTTGCTCGAGGTTGCACCGGAGCTCGCCGGGCAGCGCATCGACAACTTTCTGCGCACCCAGCTCAAGGGTGTTCCGAAGACCCTGATCTACCGGATCTTGCGCAAGGGCGAAGTGCGGGTGAACAAGGGGCGGATCAAGCCGGAATACAAGCTGCAGGCCGGTGACGTGGTGCGCGTTCCGCCTTTGCGCCTGGCCGAGCGCGACGAGCCGGCGCCACTGGCGCAGGGCTTGCTCGAGCGGCTGGAAGCGGCAATTGTCTACGAAGACAAGGCGCTGATCGTGCTCAACAAGCCGGCCGGTATTGCCGTGCACGGTGGCAGCGGCTTGAATTACGGGGTGATCGAGGCTTTCCGCCAGTTGCGTCCGGATGCCAAGGAGCTGGAGCTGGTGCACCGGCTCGATCGTGACACGTCCGGCCTGCTGATGATCGCCAAGAAACGCAGCATGTTGCGTCATCTGCACGAGGCGCTGCGCGGTGATGGTGTCGACAAGCGCTATCTGGCGCTGGTGCGGGGTAGCTGGCCAACGGCCAAGAAGCAGGTGCGGGCGCCTTTGATGAAGAACAACCTGCGTTCGGGTGAGCGCATGGTTGAAGTGAACGTCGAGGGCAAGGATGCATTGACCGAATTTCGCGTGCTGCGCCGGTTTGGCGACTTTGCCACCCTGGTCGAGGCCAGCCCGATCACCGGGCGCACCCATCAGATTCGCGTGCATGCCAAGCACGCCGGGCATTCGATTGCCGGCGACAGCAAGTATGGCGATGAAGAATTCACCCGTGAGATACGTGAGCTAGGCGGCAAGCGCCTGTTCCTGCATGCCCATTCGCTGCGGGTGAAGCTGCCGGATGGTGTCGAGTTGCTGGTCGAGGCGCCGGTTGACGAGATCTGGCAGCGTACCCTGGAGCGTCTGGGTGCGTGAGTATCAACTGCTGATCTTTGATTGGGATGGCACGCTGGTTGACTCGATCGGACGCATTGTCGCTGCGTTGCGCCGGGCTGCGGAGGCCTGCGAGTTACCCCAACTGAGCGAGGAGCGGTTGAAGGGCATCATAGGCCTGGGTATGGTCGAGGCGATCGATTGCCTGTACCCCGGCTTGCGGGCGACGCCGTTGGTCGAGCGTTTTCGTACTACCTATGGTGAGCACTATCTGGCGCTGGAAAGTCAGCCGTCCGCGTTGTTCCCAGGGGTGGCTGCGGCTCTCGAGGCGTTTCGTGCGCAGGGTTACCGGTTGGCCGTGGCGACCGGCAAAAGCCGCAGCGGACTGGACAAGGTGCTCGCGGGGCGGGGCTGGTTGGGCTATTTCGATGTCACCCGCTGCGCTGACGAGACGGCCAGCAAGCCTGATCCGCGCATGCTGCATGAAATTCTTGCGCATTGCCGGGTGCGGCCCGAGCGAGCGCTGATGGTAGGCGATTCGCTGTTCGACCTGCAGATGGCCCGGCAGGCGCAGGTGGATTCCGTGGCGGTTGGCCATGGCGCGCAGTCACTGGCAGTCTTGCAGGCAGAGGCGCCAGCGCTGGCGATTGGGCATTTTGACGAGTTGCGCGCCTGGCTCGGTTCGGGCGGCAAGGATTATTCGAGGGGGTTTGGCTATGAGCGATGAGAAGAGCTGGCAATTGCTCGAGAAGGTAGTGCTTGCCGGGGTGCAGGAGCAGCGTCGCGCGCGGCGCTGGGGGATATTCTTCAAGGCCCTGACACTTCTCTACCTGTTTGTCGCGCTCGCCATGTTTTCGCCGCTGATGGACTTCGAGAAGCAGGCGGCGCGCACTGAGAATCATACGGCGCTGATCGAGGTGCGCGGCATGATTGCGGACAAGGAGGAAGCCAGTGCGGACAATATTGTCACCAGCCTGAGGGCTGCCTTCGAGGACAGCAAGACCAGGGGCGTGGTGCTGCGTATCAACAGTCCGGGCGGCAGTCCGGTGCAATCGTCCTACGTGTACAACGAGATACGTCGTCTGCGTGCCGAGCATCCGCAAATCAAGGTTTACGCGGTGATCACCGATCTCGGGGCGTCCGGGGCCTACTACATAGCCAGTGCAGCCGATCAGATTTACGCCGACAAGAGCAGTCTGGTCGGCTCGATAGGCGTCACCGCATCCGGTTTCGGCTTTGTCGGGGTAATGGAGAAGCTTGGCGTTGATCGGCGGATTTATACCTCGGGTGAGCACAAGGCGTTCCTCGATCCGTTCCAGCCACAGAAAGAGGATGAAACCATCTTCTGGCAGGGCGTGCTGGATACCACCCATCGGCAGTTCATTGACAGCGTCCGCCAGGGGCGTGGGGAACGGTTGAAGGTCGAGGGGCATCCCGAACTGTTCAGTGGCCTGATCTGGTCTGGCGAGCAGGCGCTGGCTCTGGGCCTGATCGACGCCTATGGCAATGCCAGTTCAGTTGCGCGCGAAGTCATTGGCGAGAAGGAAATCGTCGACTATACGGTGCGCGAGAGCCCCTTTGACCGTTTCGCCAAGCGCATTGGCGCCAGTGTGGCGCAGAACCTTGCGCTGTGGATGGGCTTCCAGGGTCCGGCATTGCGCTGACCAGCAGCTGTCCGGAAGGCTTCAGGGAACTGAAATGCCTTCCTCGAGCAGCATGTCGACCAGTCGTATCAGCGGTAGCCCGATCAGGCTGGTCGCATCGTTGCCCTCGGTGCCGCGAAACAGGCTGACGCCCAGGCCCTCCGCCTTGAAGCTGCCGGCACAGTCGAAAGGCTGCTCGGCCTCCAGATAGCGCCTGATGCGCAGTTCATCCAATTCGCGGAAATGCACGGTGAAGGGGATGCAGTCGACCTGGCAGCGATCCTTGGCGCTATTGAACAGGGCCAGTCCGGTCAGGAACGTCACGCTGCGGCCGCTGGCGGCCAGCAGTTGCGCGGTTGCGCGGCGCAGGTCATGCGGCTTGCCAAGAATCAGTTCGCCCAGCACGGCAACCTGATCCGAGCCTATGACAAGGTGTTGTGTATGGCTGGCACCCACTGCGCGGGCTTTTTCTTCGGCGAGGCGGCACACCAGTTGTATCGCGGATTCGTCCTGGCGTGGCTGTTCATTGATGTCTGGGCTGCAGCAGGTGAAGGGCAGGCGCAGGCGCTGCAACAGTTCGCGGCGATAAGTTGAGCTGGAAGCGAGTACGAGCGGCAGCATGATGGCCCCTTCAGGAATGCCTGGAGAGTCTATCGATCTGTGGCCAGAAGTTGAATTTGTTTTGACAGCGGAGGGGGGCATCCATAGAATGTCGCGCCTATGTTGAAAGGCCCTATTCCATCTCACGTTGATCCGCGCAAGCTAGCTGATCGTGCTGCCATCCTTGAGGGTGAGCTGCCTTTCGAAAGCCTGCCGCGTTTTAGCGAGCCACTGGCAGACAAAGCTGGTGTCGTTCGGGCGAAATTCGTTTTCGAACGGGCAGAGCGTAGAGCCGCAGTGATTCGCTGCGAGCTGGATGCCGAGGTCAAGATGGTATGCCAGCGTTGTCTTGAGCTGGCGGTGCTGCCTGTACATGTCGAAAGCTCCTTCCAGGTTGTCAAGGAAGGCGCTACCGACATCACGGTACCGAAAGGTTATGAAGCACTGGAAGTAGGTGAAGAGTTGCTGGATTTGTTGACCTTGGCGGAAGACGAGCTGTTGCTCGCTTTGCCCATCGTTCCGCTTCACAGCTCAGAAGATTGCCAGCAGTTGGCGGGTTTTGATGAACCCGATCCAGAGCCGGACGAGGTTTCGCGGTCCAACCCGTTCAGCGTACTGGCGCAGTTAAAGCGTGACCCAAACGTTTAGGAGTTAATCAGTTATGGCTGTTCAGCAGAACAAAAAATCCCGCTCTGCCCGTGATATGCGTCGTTCCCACGATGCTCTCGAGGCTAACGCTCTGTCGGTTGAGAAAACCACTGGCGAAGTTCACCTGCGCCACCACGTATCGCCAGAGGGCGTTTATCGTGGTCGCAAAGTGATCGACAAGGGCGCTGACGAGTAATCCTTGTCCGCTCCAGTCATCGCGATTGATGCAATGGGCGGGGACTTGGGTCCCCGCTGCATTGTTCCGGCCAGTATCGCCTGTCTGGCTGAGTTCCCTTCGTTACACCTGGTCCTGGTTGGCCAAGCCCCGTTACTTCAGAGTCTGATCGCCAGCAATCCGGCGGTGGATTCCGCGCGCCTGCGAATCGAGCATGCCAGTGAAGTCATCGGCATGGACGAGCGTCCTGCGCAGGCTTTGCGTGGAAAGCCGGACGCCTCGATGCGGATCGCTCTTGAGCTGGTGCGCAGCGGTCGCGCCAATGCCTGCGTCAGTGCCGGCAACAGCGGTGCGTTGATGGCCTTGTCGCGCTACCTGCTGAAGACCCTGCCAGGGATTGATCGTCCTGCCATGATCAGTGCGGTTCCAACTGCCCGGGGTCTTTGCCATCTGCTGGATCTGGGTGCCAATGTCGATTGCAGCGCCGAACACCTGTATCAGTTTGCCGTCATGGGGGCAGTGGCCGTGGAGGCGCTGGGTGTCGCCAACCCGCGGGTCGCTCTGCTCAATATAGGTACCGAGGACATCAAGGGTAATCAGCAGGTCAAGCTCGCAGCCAGCATGCTGCAGCAGGCCCCGGGGCTGAATTATGTGGGTTACATCGAAGGTGACGGGGTTTATCGAGGCGAGGCTGATGTGGTTGTGTGCGACGGCTTTGTCGGCAACATTTTTCTCAAGTCCAGCGAAGGCCTGGCTACGATGATTGCCGGGCGTGCCCAGACCCTTTTCTCCGAAAGCCTGACTTCACGCCTGATCGGACGCCTTGCGTCGCCACTGTTGAAACGCTTGCATGCCGAACTGGCCCCGGAAACCCATAATGGTGCCAGTCTGCTTGGGCTGCAGGGCATCGTGGTGAAAAGCCATGGCTCCGCCGATCAGCAAGGCTTTCGCAGCGCGTTAAGGTTGGCGTTTGCCGAGATTCGCGCAAATTTGCCACAGCGACTGCATGGCCGGTTGGAAGATCTATTGCTGTAGTAACGTGTGACGTCTTTTGGCAAGGCGCCATCCAAGTGTCAGTTTGTTGCTTCCGTCGGGTACGGAAGCACTTTTGCAGCCCATCGCTCAAGGAGATGCATCAGATGTCCGCATCCATTGCTTTCGTTTTTCCCGGTCAGGGTTCGCAGTCGCTAGGCATGCTTGCCGAGCAGGCCGCGCAGCACCGGCTGATTGCGGATACTTTTGCCGAAGCATCGGCTGCATTGGGCTACGACCTCTGGTCTTTGACCCAGCAAGGTCCCGAAGAGTTGCTGAACCAGACCGACAAGACCCAGCCGGCGATTCTGGCGGCCTCGATTGCGCTCTGGCGCCTCTGGCTGGCAGAAGGGGGCGCACGTCCGGCATATGTTGCCGGGCATAGCCTGGGCGAGTATTCGGCATTGGTGGCTGCAGGTAGCCTGGGATTTGCCGATGCACTGCGCCTGGTCGAATTGCGTGGCCAGTTGATGCAACAGGCCGTCCCCGTCGGGCAGGGTGGAATGGCGGCCATCCTTGGCCTGGAAGATGTGGATGTCATTGCGGCCTGTGCCGAAGCAGCACAGGGTGAGGTGGTCAGTGCGGTCAACTTCAATGCGCCGGGCCAGGTGGTGATTGCAGGTTCGGCCTCGGCAGTCGAGCGCGCCATTGAGGCTTGCAAGGCTCGTGGGGCAAAGCGTGCCATGCCGCTGCCGGTCAGTGTGCCATCGCATTGTGCCTTGATGAAGCCGGCCGCCGAGCGCTTTGCCGCTTCAGTCGAGGCGTTGCTCTGGCAGGCCCCGCAGATTCCCCTGGTACAGAATGTCAGTGCGGCAGTTGTCGCTGATCTGGCTAGGCTGAAGAGCGATTTGCTGGCGCAGTTGTACAGCCCGGTTCGCTGGGTGGAGTCAATGGTCTGCCTGGCCGGGCTCGGCGTCACCGAACTGGTCGAGTGCGGGCCGGGCAAGGTGCTCGGTGGCTTGAACAAGCGCTGTGTCAAGGGCATTAATACCCATAGTCTGGAAACCCCGGATGCTTTCGCGGCTGCTCGAGCAGCGCTGGCCTGATAAGGAGAAACCCGATGAGTCTGCAAGGTAAGGTCGCGCTGGTCACTGGCGCCACTCGAGGTATAGGTCAGGCAATTGCGCTGGAACTGGGTCGTCAGGGCGCTGTCGTTATCGGTACCGCTACCTCGTCCGCCGGCGCCGAACGGATTGCGGAAACCCTCAAGGAAAATGGCATTCAGGGTGCCGGTCTGGTGCTGGATGTCGGCAGCAACGAGTCCGTTGCGACCACGCTGGAGCATATTCAGCAGCACCTCGGCCAACCCCTGATTCTGGTGAACAATGCCGGGATTACCCGCGACAACCTGATGCTGCGCATGAAAGACGACGAGTGGTTTGACGTGATCAATACCAACCTCAACAGTCTTTTTCGCTTGTCCAAGGCTGTGCTGCGTGGCATGACCAAGGCGCGCTGGGGCCGGATCATCAATATTGGTTCGGTGGTGGGTGCCATGGGGAATGGCGGTCAGGCCAACTACGCAGCTTCAAAGGCTGGCCTGGAAGGTTTTGGCCGCGCCCTGGCGCGTGAAGTTGGTTCGCGTGCGATCACGGTGAACGCGGTTGCCCCCGGCTTTATTGATACGGATATGACCCGCGAGTTGTCGGAAGCGCAGCGTGAAGCAATGCTTGCCCAGATCCCGCTGGGGCGTCTGGGGCAGGCTGAAGAAATCGCCAAAGTGGTGGCATTTTTAGCTTCCGATGGCGCTGCCTATGTCACAGGCGCTACCATTCCGGTTAACGGCGGGATGTACATGAGTTGAGTCCGCCGGAATTCTTGTGTTTGCGCCATGTGTGTTGACCGAGGTTCCGTTATAAAAAAGTAACTGTTTTATAGTCAGATGGTTGAAGCGATTAGCTGGTCGCACCTTCTTCCAGCTTGAAATGCGCAAACCCCAGTCTATAAACTTAACGCAGCATTGCTGTTCTGGTTTTATCCATAGGAGTGAAAACAACGTATGAGTACCATCGAAGAGCGCGTCAAGAAAATCGTAGCCGAGCAGCTGGGCGTCAAAGAAGAAGAAGTAACCAACAGTGCTTCCTTCGTTGAAGATCTGGGTGCCGACTCGCTTGACACCGTTGAGCTGGTGATGGCTCTGGAAGAAGAGTTCGAGACCGAAATCCCGGACGACAAAGCAGAGAAAATTACCACCGTTCAGGAAGCTATCGATTACATCAACGCTCACGGGTAATCCTGTAATCGTCGATTTCTGACTTGGAAAAGCCGCACGTCTGATGAAGCCGTGCGGCTTTTCTTTACGCGCAAAACAAGAATGAGGGTGTTGCTGTGTCCCGAAGACGTGTCGTTGTCACTGGTGTTGGCATGCTGTCGCCGTTAGGTGTGGATGTACCCAGTTCATGGCAGGGAGTTCTTGCTGGCCGCAGTGGTGTCGGGTTGATCGAACACATTGACCTGTCAGCCCATGGCACCCGCTTTGGCGGCTCTGTGCGGGGTTTTGATGTCGAGCAATACCTGTCCGCCAAGGAGGCCCGCAAGCTGGACCCGTTCATTCAGTACGGGCTGGCTGCCAGCTTTCAGGCTGTACGCGATTCAGGGCTGGAAATTACCGATGCCAATCGCGAGCGTGTCGGTGTGGCCATGGGCTCTGGTATCGGCGGCCTGACCAATATCGAGAACAATGCTGTTGTACTGAACCAGCAGGGGCCAAGGCGTATTTCTCCATTCCTGGTGCCAGGCTCGATCATCAACATGATCTCAGGTTTCCTTTCGATTCATCTGGGGGCCCAGGGGCCCAACTACGCCATTGCCACAGCGTGCACCACCGGCACCCATTGCATCGGCATGGCGGCACGCAATATTGCCTATGGTGAGGCGGATGTAATGATTGCCGGTGGCTCGGAGATGGCCACCTGCGGTCTGGGCATTGGTGGTTTTGGTGCTGCGCGGGCGCTGTCAACGCGCAATGACGAGCCCGCCAGGGCCAGTCGGCCTTGGGACAAGGGCCGTGATGGGTTTGTCTTGTCCGATGGCGCCGGTGCCCTGGTTCTTGAAGAGTTGGAGCATGCCAAGGCCCGCGGTGCCAACATCTATGCCGAACTGGTCGGTTTTGGCATGAGTGGCGACGCCTACCACATGACCTCTCCACCGGCTGATGGTGCCGGTGCGGCGCGCTGCATGAGCAATGCCGTGCGCGATGCCGGCCTGAACGTCGAGCAGATCCAGTACATCAATGCACATGGTACTTCCACGCCGGCTGGCGATATCGCCGAAGCAACGGCAGTCAAGTCGGTGTTTGGCGATCACGCCTACAAGCTTTCGGTCAGTTCAACCAAGTCCATGACCGGACACTTGCTCGGGGCAGCCGGGGCCGTTGAAGCCATTTTCAGTGTGTTGGCTATTCGTGACCAGGTCGCGCCGCCGACGATCAACCTGGAAGATCCGGATGAAGGTTGTGATCTCGACTTTGTTCCCCATGAAGCCCGGCCGATGGCGATTGACGCCGTGCTGTCCAATTCCTTTGGCTTTGGTGGGACCAATGGCTCGCTGGTATTCCGCCGGTTCGCTGGCTGATGCCATGCTGGATCAACGGCCTGCCGGCGGAGCATCTGTCTGTTCGGGATCGCGGCCTTGCCTATGGTGATGGTCTTTTCGAGACCATAACGGTACGACACGGTCGGGCGCGCTTGCTGGATCGACATCTGCAGCGATTGATCCGCGGTTGCCAGCAGTTGCTGATACCGATTGATGAGCAGCAACTGCGCCAGGAAGTCTCGGCCTATATCGCGCTGGTTGCGGATGCCGTGGTCAAGCTGATCATCACCCGCGGTGAGGGGCAGCGTGGTTATGCCTTGCCCCAGCCGCAGCGACCGTTGCGCATCCTGACGAGTTCGCCATTGCCGGCCCATCCAGCAGCGAATGCCGAGCAGGGCGTCAGCCTGTTTCCCTGCGCTACCCGGCTTGCCGAACAGCCCTTGCTTGCCGGGATCAAGCACCTCAATCGGCTTGAACAGGTACTCGCCCGGGCCGAGTGGCAGGATGCGCGGTATGCCGAAGGCTTGGTACGGGATTGCTCTGGCAGAGTGATCGAAGGGGTCTTCAGTAACCTGTTCATGGTTCGTGATGGCCGGTTGCTGACGCCTGACCTCTCGCGCTGCGGTATTGCCGGCGTCATGCGGGCGGAAATCATCGACCGGGCAGAGCGCCTCGGCCTGGTGGCCAGTGTCCGCGACATCGGCTACGACGAATTGCTGACAGCCGATGAGCTCTTCATCTGCAACAGCCTGTACGGTATCTGGCCGGTGCGTGAGCTCGCCGGGCATGTCTGGCCGGTCGGCAAGCTGACCCGTACACTGCAGGTCAATCTGCAAGATATCCTGGGCGACTGAGACGTGATGCGCAAACTGCTGTTGCTGTTAGAGGCGGGTCTGTTGCTGGCCGGGCTGAGCTTGCTGCTGTGTGTCTGGTTACAGCGCCAGGCACTGCAGCAACCCCTGCAGATATCCAGTGAATATCTGCTCGACGTGCCCGCTGGAGCAACACCCGGCGGCTTGCTCCAGCAGTTGCAAGGGGAAGCCATCCTCACGGATGCTTTCTGGCTGCGTCAGTACTGGAACTTCAATCTTGCCGACAAGTCCCTGCACAGTGGCGAGTACCGCCTCCTTCCCGGTATGTCCGCGTTTGATTTGCTTGGCTTGTGGCATCGGGCCGAGGTTGTGCACTACAGCCTGACGCTGATCGAGGGCTGGAACTTCAAGCAGGTGCGTGCCGAACTCGGGCGTCACACCAAGCTTGAACAAAGCCTCGGTCAGTTGACCGATGAGGAGCTGATGCGCGCTCTGGGGTGGCCCGGAGTACATCCGGAAGGCTGGTTCTTTCCTGATACTTACCAGTATGCCCGCGGCATGCGCGACAGCGACCTGCTCAAGCAGGCCGGCGAGCGTCAGCAGCGGGTGCTTGATGAAGAGTGGCAGGCACGTGCTGCGAATGTGCCCTATGGCGACCCCTACCAGGCTCTGGTGATGGCTTCCCTGATTGAAAAGGAAACCGGTGCGGTGGCCGAACGAGAGCAGATAGCCGGAGTCTTCGTGCGGCGCCTGGGCAAGAAAATGTTGCTGCAGACTGATCCGACAGTCATCTACGGACTGGGAGAGCGCTACAACGGCAATCTCACCAGAGCCGACCTGCGCCAGCCCAGCGCCTATAACACCTACCTGAACCCCGGATTGCCACCTACGCCCATCGCCTTGGCCGGTCGTGAGGCCATTCATGCTGCATTGCACCCGGCCGCCGGCAAATCCTTGTACTTTGTCGCCCGCGGGGACGGCAGCCATGTATTCTCCGAAACCCTCGATGAACACAATCGGGCCGTGCGCGAATATCAACTCAAGCGCCGGACAGACTACCGTTCAAGTCCGGCAACACAGTCAAACAAGGAAGCCCAGTGAGCGGTCTGTTTATCACCCTTGAAGGGCCGGAAGGCGCCGGCAAAAGTACCAATCGCGACTATCTGGCTAACTGCCTGCAGGCTCGCGGTATCAACGTGCTGCTGACCCGCGAGCCGGGCGGTACGCCGCTGGCAGAGCGCATCCGCGAACTGCTGCTGGCGCCGACTGATGAGCCGATGGCGGCGGATACCGAACTGCTGCTGATGTTTGCCGCGCGCGCGCAGCATCTTGAAACAGTGATCCGGCCTGCGTTGCAGCGCGGCGAGGTAGTGTTGTGTGACCGCTTTACCGATGCCACTTATGCCTATCAGGGCGGTGGCAGGGGACTGTCTTTCGCGCGTATCGCTATCCTGGAAGAGTTTGTCCAGGGGGCGTTGCGCCCCGATCTGACACTGGTTTTTGATTTGCCGGTGGAAGTCGGTCTGAGTCGGGCTGCGGCGCGTGGGCGCCTGGATCGCTTCGAGCAGGAAGGGCGGGGCTTCTTCGAGGCGGTCCGCAAGACTTACCTGCAGCGTGCGGCTGTAGCGCCGTCGCGCTACCGAGTAATCGACGCCGGTCAGCCGCTGGCGGAGGTTCAGCAGGCGCTGGATCAATTGCTGCCAGAGTTGCTGGAGCGTTGCCTTGCTTGAGCTCTATCCCTGGCAGCAGCCACTCTGGCGCCAGTTGGTGGCGCGCAGGCAACATGCCCATGCCTATCTGATGCAGGGTCCGGCCGGTATCGGCAAGCGGGTACTCGCCGAGCAGTTGGCTGCGCGCCTGCTATGTCTGCAACCGCTCGAGCTCTCGGCCTGTGGGGCGTGCAAGTCCTGCCACCTTTTGGCCGCGGCGACCCATCCGGACCTGTATGTGCTGGAACCAGAAGAGGCGGACAAGGCGATCAAGGTGGATCAGGTTCGCGAACTCGTCGACTTCGTCGTGCAAACGCCCCAGCTGGGTGGGCGCAAGCTGGTGCTGCTCGAGCCGGCGGAAGCGATGAATCCGAATGCGGCAAATGCGTTGCTGAAAAGCCTGGAGGAGCCTGCCGGGAACACGATCATGCTGCTGATCAGTCACCAGCCCAGTCGCCTGCTGCCGACCATCAGGAGCCGCTGTGTGCAGCAGGCGTGCCCGTTGCCCAGCGAAGCTGAAAGTCTTGCCTGGTTGCAGTTGCAACAACCGCAACTGGATGACCGCAAGGCGCTGGAGTTGCTGCTGCTGGCTGGCGGTTCGCCACTGACGGCAGTGCGCCTGTTCGGGCAGGATGTAATCGGCCAGCGGGAGAAGGTGGTCGACGGGGTGAAAAAGCTGTTGAAGCAGCACATTTCACCCAGCCAACTGGCAGAGAGCTGGAATGCACTACCGTTGCCACTGCTGTTCGACTGGTTTTGCGAGTGGTCACAGGGGCTGTTGCGCTATCAACTGACCAGCGACCCAGCGACCCTCGGGCTGGAGGATATGCGCACGGTTCTGCAGTACCTGGCCGAAAAGGCGGCGCAGTCGAAAGTGCTGGCTTTGCAGGACTGGCTTTTGCTGCAGCGGCAAAAAGTGCTCGGCAGGGCCAACCTCAACCGTATCCTGTTGCTTGAAGCCTTGCTGGTGCAGTGGGCAAGCCTGCCTGCTAAAGGCTAGAATCCCCCACTGAATTCTTTTGTGTGGAACGCAGCATGAACTTGCCACCTGCCATGAGCCCTAGAAGCGGCATGTTGTCCCTGACCATCAAGGACAAATCCGTGCTGTACGCAGCGTATATGCCTTTTATCAAGAATGGCGGCCTGTTTATTCCGACCAACAAGAGCTACAAGCTCGGCGATGAGGTTTTCATGTTGCTGAGCCTCATGGAAGAAGCCGAGAAAATCCCGGTCGCAGGCAAAGTCGTCTGGATCACACCTAAAGGCGCCCAGGGCAATCGGGCCGCAGGTGTTGGTGTGCAATTCAATGATGGTGACTCCACTGCGCGCAACAAGATCGAGACCTACCTTGCCGGTGCACTGAAGTCCGACCGGCCTACCCATACGCTTTAGCCTTGACCTGAGCGTTCGGCCGCAATGGCCGGCCAGAGCCGGCGTGGCCTGCCCCTCCAAGTGAAATCATGCTGATCGACTCCCACTGCCATCTTGACCGTCTGAACCTCGCCGCTCATGGCGGATCCCTCGATGCGGCGCTTGCTGCTGCACGGGCCAGAGGCGTGGCCAAGTTTCTCTGCATCGGCGTCAGTGCGGCGAATGCCGGCCCGGTGAAGGCGCTGGCCGAGCGCTATCCGGATGTCTACTGCTCGGTCGGAGTGCATCCGCTGGATCTTGAGCCCGGTGCGGAGCCTGCGCTGGACTGGCTGTTAGGGGAACTGGATCATCCGCGCGTGGTTGCCATTGGTGAAACCGGGCTGGATTACCACTACCAGCCAGACGCTGCAGCCCTGCAACAGGCGTCCTTCAGCCTGCATCTGCAGGCCGCAAGGATTACCGGCAAGCCGGTGATAGTGCATACCCGGGAAGCCCGTAGCGATACCCTCAGGCTGTTGCGCGAGGCAGCCTTGCCGCAGGCCGGGGTGCTGCATTGCTTTACCGAGGATTGGCCGACCGCTGCGGCGGCCCTGGAGCTGGGTTTCTACATTTCGCTTTCGGGGATTGTCACCTTTCGCAATGCCGATGCGTTGCGCGACGTCGCCAGGCGCGTCCCGCATGACCGCCTGTTGCTTGAGACCGATGCGCCCTACCTGGCACCGATCCCGCACCGGGGCAAGCCGAACCTGCCCGAGTATGTGCGCGATGTGGCCGAGTTTGTTGCCAGGATCCGCGAGGTCAGCTACGAAACGCTGATAAGCCAGACCGGGGCCAATTTTCACCGCCTGTTCCCACTGGTGAGTGCGGCTGGCGGGCAGTGAAGGCAAAAAAAACCCGGATTCAGGGGGGAATCCGGGTCAAGACCATTAGGAGTAACACATAGGTACGCAATCCACGGTACCTAGACCGGTGGGGCATTGGGGTTGATGCCGCGCGCCAGTAAGCTCAAGTATTGGCCAGTTTCCCGGAACGTCCAGCCAGTAGTGCCTGGATTCTTAAACGTATTTGGAATACCTGCGCCATCCTTGAGCACCCACCTTTGTCGGATCAGTACCGGCAGCGCTCCTGTGATTTCGGACTGCAGGGTTGGCCGGCAGCTTGATCCGGCATTCAGGATGTCGATGCTGGAACCGGTGGCGGGGTTTTAGTCAGTTTTAGCCTGAAGTCTGCTTGGTTGGTCCGTGCAATTTGGCACTGAATCGGGATAATAGGGCATCTTGATTTTTTACAGTGCAGCCCTGCCATGCAGATAGAATCCCGCAAAATCAGAGAATTTCGCCGCCGAGAGCAGGAGATTCTCGATGTCTCACTCAAGCTGTTTCTCGACAAGGGTGAGGACACTGTTACTGTCGAAATGATTGCCGATGCCGTAGGTATCGGCAAAGGCACCATATACAAGCACTTCAAGTCGAAGGCGGAAATCTATCTGCGCCTGATGCTCGACTATGAGCGTGACCTTAACGCATTGCTGCAGGCGGTCGATTTCGACCGGGACAAGGACGCCCTGTCGCGGGCATACTTCGAGTTCCGCATGCGCGATCCAAAGCGTTACCGGCTGTTTTCCAGGCTGGAAGAAAAGGTCGTCAAGGTGAATCAGGTGCCGAAGATGATCGAAGAGTTGCACGCCATTCGTGCGTCCAACCTGGACTACCTCAACCAGCTGGTGAAAGGGCGGATCGCCGAAGGCAAGCTGGAAGATGTACCACCCAGCTTCCATGTGCTGGCGGCCTGGGCGCTGGTTCATGGTGCAGTGGGTCTCTATCACTCACCATTCTGGATCGAGCAGGTTGAAGATCAGGATCGCTTCTTCCAGTTCCTCATGGATATCGGCGTGCGCATGGGCAACCGGCGCAAGCGCGATGTGGACACGCCGGGGACTTGAGGCGCCGATATTCAGGGCGTCAATGCCATTGCCCTGCGGAACCATGACGCTTGCCTGTGGCTTTATACTCTCAAGCATCCTATGCGGGAGTGTTTCATGATCGTTGACCGTCAGGGCAGGCGCTTTCGCAACCTGCGCATCAGCCTCACCGCCGCCTGTAACTACGCGTGCACCTACTGCGTGCCTGACGGCAAGCGTCTGGTCGCAGCGCAGGACGAGTTGTCAGCCAGGGACCTGGCGCAAGGTGTTGCCTATCTGATCGAGGCCGCCGGGATCGAGCGGTTGCGCATCACCGGTGGCGAGCCGCTGGTGAGCCCGCGGCTGGAACCGTTCCTGCAAGAAATCGGCAGCCTTGGTTTGCAGGAGATCAGCCTGACCACCAATGGCCAGTTGCTCGAATCGAAATTGCCGATGCTGCTGGATGCCGGCATTCGCCGCCTGAATGTGTCGCTGGACAGTCTCGATCCGCTGGGCTTTCGCCAGATAGCCCGGGGCGGCGACTTGCAGTCGGTGCTGAGTGGCCTGCAGTTGGCGCAGGAGGCCGGCCTGCAGGTGAAAATCAACATGGTGCCACTGCGCGGGCAGAATCTTGACCAGGTTCTGCCAATGCTGGATTTCTGTCTTGAGCGCGGCTTTGAGTTGCGCTTCATCGAATTGATGCGCATGGGGCACCTGGCCCGCGATGGACGCAGCTTTCAGCAGCAGTTCGTAGGTCTGGCAGAGTTGCTGGAGCTGATCGCGCAGCACCATGAGTTCATCCAGACCGATGCGCCGGTAGATGCCACCGCGTTGCGTTACCGTATCGGTGACCGCGGAGTGTTTGGCGTGATTGCCAACGAAAGCGTACCGTTTTGCCGAACCTGCTCGCGTCTGCGCCTGTCTTCCACTGGCTGGCTGCATGGTTGCCTGTCCTCCAGCAACCGGCACTATATCGGCGATCTGGTAACCAGGCCGCGCCATGAGGCCTTGCCGGCTTTGCAGCGGCTGCTGGTCTCGGCCCTGGCCGATAAGCAGGAGCTGGTGTTTGCTGGCGGCGTGACAGTCATGAAGCTGATTGGCGGTTGATGAGAAATACTATGGCGGCTGCAGGGTTTCCCATCGATTACATAGAGCCGGTCTTCAGGCCGCCGAGCGAGGCGCACTCGCTGATTCTTCCGGTCACCAACGGCTGCTCGTGGAACAAGTGCAGCTTTTGCGAAATGTACACCCAGCCGCAAAAACGCTTCCGCGCCCGCGATGAGGCGGAAGTGCTCGAGGAGATCCGCCGCTGTGGCGAGCAACTGATCGTTCAGCGGGTGTTTCTGGCGGATGGCGACGCGCTGGTGCTGCCTACCCATCGGCTGCTTACCATCCTGCGTGCTATCCGCGAGCATCTGCCCGAGGTGACGCGGGTCTCCAGCTACTGCCTGCCGCGCAACCTGCGCCGGAAGTCGGTTGAGGAGTTGCAGGAGTTGGCTGATGCCGGGCTGAAGATGGTCTATGTCGGTGCCGAGTCGGGCGATGACGAGGTGCTGGCCAGGGTTGGCAAGGGCGAAACCTACGAGTCCACGCTGAGTGCCCTGACCAAGCTCGGCAGGGCCGGCATAACACGCTCGGTGATGATCCTCAACGGACTGGGCGGCCAGCAATTGAGCCGGCAGCATGCGGACAATTCGGCGCGCCTGATGAATGCGGCGCAGCCGGAGTACCTGTCCACCCTGGTGGTCAGCTTTCCGACCGGCTTGCAGCGGTTTCGACAGGATTTTGCCGATTTCGAAGAGCTGGACCAGCAGTCGCTGTTCATTGAGGTTGAGCGCCTGCTGCAGGGCCTCGAGTTGCGTGACACGGTTTTCCGCAGCGATCATGCCTCCAACTACCTGGTCCTCAAAGGGCAGCTGGGTGCCGACAAGCCGGACCTGCTGGCGCAGGTGCGTCGGGCTATCGAGCAGCCGCAGCAGGCCGGACTGCGCCAGGAATGGCAGCGCGGTCTTTGACTGCCGAACAGCAGGAACGCTAATGCTGGCCACTGCCCGGGTGGCCGCACGTCAAGCCGGGCTAAAGCCCCAGGGGAGCAGAATGACTGATACTGGCAAGGCCGGCGATCTTCTCGGCCAGATTCCCAAGGACCAGGCCAGGGGCTTGCCACCGGTGCACCTGTGGAATCCCGACTGTTGCGGCGATATCGATATGCGCATTGCGCGCGACGGTACCTGGTACTACATGGGCACGCCAATCGGACGCAAGCCGATGGTCAAGCTGTTCTCCACCATCATCAGGCGCGATGGCGATGACTATTTCCTGGTCACGCCGGTCGAGAAGTGCGGCATCCGTGTCGATGATGCACCGTTTGTAGCGGTAAGCCTGAGCGTTGAAGGAGACGGACGCGATCAGCTGCTGCGTTTCACCACCAACGTCGAGGACGAGGTGGTCGCTGGCGCCGAGCATCCCTTGCGCGTGGCAACCGATACCCTGACCGGCGAGCCGGCACCCTACCTGCACGTCAGGGTCAATCTTGAGGCGCTGATCCATCGCAATGTGTTCTATCAACTGGTTGATCTGGCCGTTATCGAACAGCGGGATGGCCAGGACTGGCTGGGGGTCTGGAGCAGCGGGCAGTTCTTTCCGATCGGACAGTCGCCCGGGTAAGTCTCGCGCAAGAAAAAAGCGCGCGCCGCGGGTGGCGCTCGGACACCGGCGTGGTGATTCAGTCGGGGTAAGTGGCGGTCAGGGCCTTGGCCGCCTGGCGCATGGCCTGTTCTGCGGCGTTCGTGTCCAGGCCCTGATCCATGCGCAGTTGCTGCCAGGCATTGACGCTCAGCAACAGGTTCAGCGCGGCCAGGGTAGGGGCATCCTCGAGGGCGGCGCCGGGCAGGATCTTGAGCAGCGTGGCGTGCTGCATCTGCATGATGATCCGCTGTTTTTCCTGCAGGAAAGCTGACTGGTGGCGCAAGGCCTCGGTGGCAATCCGAAACGGCAGGATGGTCTCGAACAACCGCGCGCGGCGCGCTATGGATTCGTCGAGCCGGCCGCGCCAGCTGCTGGCGCTGAACGGGGTATTGATCAGCGGCACGATCAGCTGCATGACCTCGGTGTCGATCTCGCGGTACAGGCTTTCCATGTCATCGAAATGCCGGAACACCGTGCGCAGGGCCACCTGGGCGCGCGCGGCGACCTGCTCGGCGGTCGGCGCAATGCTGCCTTCGCGCACCAGTTCGATCATCGCGGCAACCAGCTTGCTGCGGTTGGCCTGGCCGCGGGCGCGGCGGCCATCGATCGGGGTGTCATTGCTGTCCGCGGGTTTCATCGGCGCGTCTCGGTTGGCGAAGTGACGAGAAGAAGTGTTGCAACGATAGGCGTTGCAACAGGAAGTGACACTTGGCGCGTCATTATAGCTTTGCCAGTTGCCCGATAATATGATTATAGTGGCACTAATAGTGACAAAACATTTATCGTAGCTCAATTCTCCTGAAGGTCTTTACTCAAGGCTCGCAGGGTTCCGCAGCAGAGAGGAGTGGTCATGATCGGGCGCAAATTTTTCACGGGCGTGTTGGCGGTTGCCGTGCTGGCTGGCGGGGCGGCCTATCACTGGCGGGGCGCGCTGAGCGTTGCGCTGGTCGAACGGGTCATGGCCAAGCGCTTTGCCGATAAGCCCCTGCAGGCGCTGCCGGATGGCCTGCACGCGGGCCTTTGCGGCGCCGGCTCGCCGTTTCCCGATCCCAAGCGCGGCTCGCCCTGCACCCTGGTGATCGCCGGACAGCGCCTGTTCGTCTTCGACACCGGCAGCACGGCGTCGATCAATATCAACCGCATGGGCTTCGACATGGGCAGCATAGAGGCGGTGTTCCTCACCCATTTCCATTCCGACCACATTGGCGGCCTCGGCGAGGTGATGCTCAACCGCTGGGGGACCGGTCCCAACAGTTCGCCGCTGCCGGTGTATGGCCCGATCGGGGTGAAGGCCGTGGTCGAGGGCTTCATGCAGGCCTACTACCAGGATCACCTGTACCGCATTGCCCACCACGGCACCGAGGTGATGATCCCCTCCGGTTTTGGCGGCACGCCGATGACCTTTGGCACCTCCGGGCCGGAGCAGCGCGTGGTGCTGATCGACGAGCCGGACCTGAGCATCGAGGCCTTCGCCGTCGATCATTCGCCGGTTGAGCCGGCCGTTGGCTACAAGGTGCGCTACAAGGACCGCACCTTGGTCATCAGTGGCGATACCAGGCAGTCGCCAGCGGTTGAGCGCGAGGCCAAGGGCGTCGACCTGCTGATCCACGAAGCCCTGGCCACCAGCCTGATTGACCCCATCGGCAAGATTGCCGCGGAGGCTGGGCGCGCCAACCTGGCGAAGATCTTCCATGACATCCCGGACTACCACACCACGCCCGAGCAGGCGGCAGAAACCGCCCGCGCTGCAGGGGTCGACTACCTGCTGCTGACCCATGTGGTGCCGCCGCTGCCGCTGCCCGGGCTGGAGCAGGTATTTCTCGGGGATTCGGCGCAGATCTATGCCGGCCCGATCCATGTCGGCCTGGACGGCGATTTCGTCAGCCTGCCGGCCGGCACGGATGCGATAACCCTGAGCAACCGCCTGTAAACCTTGCGCAGGCCGACACACTCAAGAAAGGCGCTGTACTCGTTATGGGTTGGCTCGCATCAGTGGTCTTTGTGGGGTGGGTTAGGCCAAAGGCCGTAACCCACCAAGCGGCCGCAAGGCCAGGCTGACCGATGCCTTTGGCATCAATGGTGGGTTACGCCGCTGGCGGCTAACCCACCCTGCAAAAGCACGTTCAACCAATAACGCAGACATGGCCTTTAGAAACTACCCCCTCTCCCCACGGGGCGAGGCAACCACCTAGCTGAATGATCGGGAGTACCTGTATGAAACGCTTGCTCTGGGGCCTGGCCATCGCCGCGCTGCTGCTGACGCTGGGCTTCTTCGCCGCGGGCGGCAAGCAGGGCGTGATCCTGCTGTTCGTCAAATACGGCCTGCACCGCGAAGCGGCGCCCACCATGGATGTCACCTGGCAGGCTGCCCCGCCAGCCGCCACGGCGCAGAGCGGCAAGCGGCCGCCGAACATCCTGCTGATCGTCGCCGATGACCTCGGCTACAACGACATCAGCCTGAACGGCGGCGGGGTCGCCGGGGCCGCCGTGCCAACTCCGAACATCAATTCGATTGCGCAGAATGGCATCGATTTCAGCGGCGGCTATGCCGGCAACGCCACCTGCTCGCCGTCGCGCGCGGCGATGCTCACCGGGCGCTACCCGACCCGCTTCGGCTTCGAGTTCACCTCGGTGCCGATGACCTTTTCGCGGGTCATCGCCGGCTTCAAGAGCAAGGGCCTGCACCCGGCGATCTACCATGCCGAGCGCGAAGCCAGCATGCCGCCGTACGAGCAGCAGGGCGTGCCGACCAGCGAGATCAGCATCGCGCGGCTGCTCAAGCAGGCCGACTACCACACCCTGCACCTGGGCAAATGGCACATGGGCGAGAATGCCTCGATGGGCCCCAACGCGCATGGTTTCGACGAGAGCCTGGGCTTCCTGCAGGGCGCCATGATGTTCCTCCCGGCCGATGACCCGAACGTGGTCAACGCGCAGCAGGACTTCGACCCGATCGACCAGTTCCTCTGGGCCGCGGCACCCTTCGGCATGAGCTACAACAACAGCGAGCATTTCAAGCCGGCCCGCTATGTCACCGACTACCTGACCGACGAGGCAGTGGACGCGATCAAGGCCAACCAGGACCGCCCGTTCTTCATGTACCTGGCCTACAACGCGCCGCACACGCCGCTGCAGGCCACCCGCGAGGACTACGACGCGCTGCCGCAGATCGAGGACCATACGCGGCGGGTGTATGCGGCGATGATCCGCAACCTCGACCGCAACATCGGCCGGGTGCTGGCCGAACTCAAGGCCCAGGGCCTGGATGACAACACCCTGGTGATCTTCACCAGCGACAACGGTGGCGCCAACTACATCGGCCTGGATGGGCTGAACCAGCCATACCGCGGCTGGAAGGCGACCTTCTTCGAGGGCGGCACCCGCGTGCCCTTCCTCATGCAGTGGCCGGGCGTGATTCCAGCCGGTTCGCGCTTCACGCAACCGGTCAGCCATTTCGATATTTTCGCCACCGCCGCCGCTGTGGCCGGGGTGCCGCTGCCGACCGACCGGGTGATCGATGGCGTCGATCTGCTGCCCTACGCGCTGGGCACCCAGAGCGGCCGCCCGCACCCGCAGATGTTCTGGCGCTCGGGTGCCTATCAGGTGGCGCGTGACGGCGACTGGAAGCTGCAGGTCAATCAAACCCGGGACAAGGTCTGGCTGTTCAATCTCGCGGACGACCCGACCGAGCAGCATGACCTGGCCGCCAGCCAGCCGGAAAAGGTCAAGGCGCTGCAGGCGCAGCTGGCCGAATTCAACCGCCAGCAACACGCGCCGCTGTGGCCGGCGCTGCTGGAGGCCCCGATCCTGATCGACAAGCCGCTGAACCGGCCACAAACGGCAGCGGATGAGTTCATTTACTGGTCCAACTGAGGAGTGTGCGATGAGTGTATTGACCCCGGCGATTGAGCCTACCCGCGAGAGCGTGGCGCGCTTTGCCGAACAGTTCCCCGCCGGCCAGCCGGTGGTAATGCTCAACCTGCTGCGTTTTCGCGAGCAGGCCAGCTATGCCGATGCCAGCATCGCCCCGTGCAGCGGCCGGCGTGCCTATGCCGAGTACTCCCGGCTGATCGAGCCGATCCTGGCCGGTTGCGGTGCGCAAGTGCTGTGGGTGGGCAAGTCGTTCGGCGCCCTCATCGCGCCGCCGGGCGAGGAGTGGGACGAGGTGCTGCTGGTCCGCTACCCGAGCAGCGAGGCCTTTATCGGCATGATCCGCTCGCCGGCCTACCGCGCCATCGTCCATCACCGCAGCGCGGCGCTGGCCGATTCGCGGCTGGTTCCCAACAGCCAGGTCGAGTAGCGCGGTTGCCGGGGCAGGGTTGCTTGCGCCGTGCGCGCAACAGCCTGTTGCGGGAGCACCGCCCCCGGCGCGAGCTCTTGCCGTTGCTGGTTGGTCCGCCTCGCGGCGTGGGCGCCGCACCTACAAACGCTGGGTTAATGACAGGTACGCAGACAGATGAAAGCAGCCATAGGCACGGCGGTATCCAGTGTGTTGAGCAGCCCGGGGTTGCGTGACCTGAGGCGTCTGCTGGCCTCCAGCAGACGTCGGCTGCTGGGTGCGCCGGCCCGGGTGCATTACTTTCACCAGGCCGATGATCCCTACAGCCACCTGCTGTTGCAACTGCTGCCGGCGCTGCTGGCACGCTACCGGATCGAGCTGCAGGTGCACCTGGTGCCGGCGCCGGCCGACACTGCCGCGCCGGATCGTGCGCGCCTGCAGGACTGGTCGCGCCGCGATGCGGCGCAACTGGCAGCACAGGCCGGCCTGCGCTTCAGCGATGGCGGCCAGCAGCCGCCGGCCGAGCGGTTGGCGCAGGCGCAGGCCCTGCTCGCCGCGGCCCGGCAGCAGGACGCCTTTCTGCAGTTGGCGCCGCTGATCAGTGCCTGGCTGTGGCAATTGCTGGACGAGTTGCCGGCCGGGCTGCAACCGCTCGCCGAGCCGCAGGTGGCCAGCCTGCTGGCCGAGGGTGCCGCCCTGCGCAAGCGGCTGGGGCACTATCTGGGCGGCACCCTGTATTTCGAGAGTGAATGGTTCTGGGGCCTCGACCGCCTGGACTTCCTGCAGCAGCGCTTGCAGCAGGCCGGACTCAATCGCACGGCGGACTGTGCTCCGCTGGCGGCCATCCCGCCGCTGGCCGGCCACCTGCGCCCGCAGAACGGCCAGCGCCCGCAGCTGTACTTCTACTGTTCGCTGCGCAGTCCCTACACCTACCTGGCCGCCGCGCGGGTGCGCCGGCTGGCCGAGCAGTATGGCGCCGAGCTGCAACTGCGGCCGGTGCTGCCGATGGTCATGCGCGGGCTGCCGGTGCCGCTGGAAAAGCGCCTGTACATCATCCGCGACAGCAAGCGCATCGCCGAACGCCTCGGCCTGCCGTTCGGGCGGATTGCCGACCCGGTCGGCGCGCCCACCGAGCGCGGCCTTGCCGTGCTGTTCCGCGCACTCCAGGCCGGCAAGGGCGCGGTCTTTGCCGAAGCCTTCCTGCAGGGTGTATGGGCCGAGGGTATCGACGCCGGCAGCGCGGCCGGCTTGCGCAAGATCGCCGCGCGCGCCGGGCTGGACCAGGCCTTCGTCGACGCGGCGCTGGCCGACCAGGGCTGGCGCCAGCAGGCCGAAGCCAACCGCGCGGAAATGCTCGCGCTGGGCCTGTGGGGCGTACCCTCGTTTCGTGTCGACCAGCGCCCGGCGCACTGGGGCCAGGATCGCATGTGGCTGATCGAGCGCGACCTGATCGAGGCGACTGCGGCGCGCTAGCCGTCGCGCCGAGGTTCCCTGGCGGCGCTTTGCGGGTATCCTTGACCCTGTAGCCGGGCATTTCTGCCCCGGTTGCGGTTGTTCAGCCCGGCGCAACTGCGCGCCCGGCGTAATTTTCGACAGGAATCCCCCAGATGATCGGGAAAATGCTCTCGACCGGCTTCAGCCTCGCCACGATGCCGGCGCGCCTGGCCTTTCGCAGCGCCCGGGCCATGGCCATGACGCCGGCGGAATTCACCCAGTTCATGGACGAGTTGCGCGGCGCCTCGGACGAAGCGGTGCGCGAAATCCAGTTTCTGCTGGCCAGCGTCGACGACGAGATGGAGCGCAAGACCGCGCACCTGAGCAATGAGCAGAAGCAGCAGGCCGCCTTGCTGGCGCTGGACGCGGCGGAAAAGCACCTGAGCATGGCCGCGGTAAATATCCTGCGCGCCGTCTGGCTGGCGCTCAACTCGAACCCGGAACTGCCCGCTGCCCGGCGTGGCGAGACCATCGACCAGCAGCGCTGAGCCCCGGCAATGCGTGCAGGCCGGGCCAGGCTGGGGTGGCCTCGGCGCAGCGCCGCCAGAGCGCAGCGTCCGGTGGGCTGAAGCCCAGCCTACGGAATGCCCGAGGTGGCTCGCCGTCCTCAGCGCAACCGCGTCACTGCGCGGCCGCGATCCAGTCCTGCACCTGGGCGATGGTCGGGATCTTGCCGCTGCTGACCACCTTCTCGTTGATCACCAGGGCCGGGGTGGCGAGGATGTCGTAAGCCATGATCTTGCCCATGTCGGTGACCTTTTCGAAGTCGGCCTGAACCTGCAGCTGCTGTGCTGCGTCACGGGCCACGGCCTCGAGCTTTCGGCAGTTGGCGCAGCCTGAGCCAAGAATCTTGATGTTCAACATGCGGTACTCCTTGTGTCGGGTAGTCAGTTGGCGATCCGCCGGCGTTGGCGGCTGATCAGCATATACAGGGCCGTCACCGCGGCCAGCCAGGCCAGCAGTCCGCCAGCCAGGTGCAGCCAGTCGGTGCCGTCGACCCAGGCGCCATACAGCAGCCCGGCGACGATGCTGAACGACGCCACCAGTCCGACATAGGCCGCAGTCTTGATCCGCCCGACGATCGCGGCAACCATCAGCATGCTTTGCAGGCTGAGTTCCGGGTCGGCCATCAGGTAGGCCAGCAGTGGCCCGGGGTGCATGCCCAGATCGAGGAACATCCGCGCCACCGGAACCTCGACCAGGGTGGGGAAGTACATGAACACGCCAAAGCCCACCGCCACCGCGTTGGCCAGCACGCTGTTGCTGCCGGCCAGGCTCTCGATCCACTCGGGCCGGATGAGCTGGCGCAGCATGCCGACAATGAACACGCCGACCACCAGCAGCACAAAGATCTGCTTGACGAAGCGCCAGGCTTCCCACAACCAGGCACGCCAGTCATCCGCCGGCAGCCGCCGGGCAAACTGCCAGACCGCCAGCAGGCTGAGCGCCACGCCCAGCGCCCGGCCGGTGAGGGTAATCGTCAGCACCCCGGGCGCCGGCGTGAGCCGCAGCGCGGCCACCAGCAGGGTGGTGGTGGTCAGCCCCAGGGCAATCCAGGTCCAGCGATTGGCGCCCTCGGTGATGTTGTCCAGGCCGCGCCTGGCCGTGGCGGCAATCAGCAGGAGCAGCACGATCAGCAGCGAACCCTGGAAGCTGACGCCTTCCTCGCCCCTGGCCGGGTCGAAGGGCACCCAGCTGAACAGGGTGGCTTGCCAGGCCTGGGCCCAGGCCAGCGGCACGTCGATGCTGAACAGCTCGGTGGTCAGCGGCCACAGCCGCAGGGTGCCGGCAATCAGCAGGGCGAGCAGCGCCAGCAGCAGTCCCAGGGCCGGCCCGGAAACACTGGCCTGCTCGGCAAACAGGGCATCCGACTGGGCATCGTGGGCAAGGTCGTCCTGCCAGAAGATCGTGGCCATCAACAGGCCGATGCCGATGCCGAACAGCAGGCACAGCAGCAGGCGGGCGATGGCGAAGTCCGCGCCGAGAATGTTTCCGGTGTAGGCCAGGGCCAAGATGTTGCCCGCCGGGGCAAAGAACAGGAAGGTGATCGCCGGGCCAATCCCGGCGCCCTTGCGATAGATGCCGGCGAACAGCGGCACGACGGTGCACGAGCACACGGCAATCAGCGAGCCGGCCAGCGCGGCCGCCGGGTAGGACACCCGTGCTGGCGCATGCCGGCCAAGCCAGCGGGTGATGCTGGCCTTGGGAATCAGCGCGGCCATCGCCCCGGCGATGAAGAACGCCGGCAGCAGGCACAGCAGCACATGTGCCGCCAGGTAGGCGGCCAGGCTGCCGGCGCCGCCGTTGATCAGCTTGAGCAGTAGTTCCATGCTTGCGCCCTCAGGAGTGCACCGGCGGGTGCCGCGGCAGCGCGCTGGAAATCAGTGCCGCCAGCAGCACGAAAGCGCTCGATACCCACAGGCAGGTCGCCAGGCCGTAGTGCTGGAAGACCCAGCCAGACAACAGTGTACCGAGCAGGCGCCCCAGCGCGTTGGACATGTAATAGAACCCGACGTCCAGCGACACCCCGTCTTCCTTGGCATAGCTGACGATCAGGTAACTGTGCAACGAGGAATTGATCGCGAACACCGCGCCGAACGCCAGCAGGCCGCCGATCAGCACCAGCTGGGCCGCCCCCGCGCGGTCCAGGCCCAGCGCAATGGCGGCGGGAATTCCCGCCAGCAGCAGGGCCCAGAACAGCGCGGCGCGTCCGTCCGGCAGCTGGCCGCGGCGCTTGCCGGTGACTGCCGGGGCCAGCGCCTGCACGATGCCGTAGCCGATCACCCAGCTCGCCAGGAAAGCGCCAACCATCCAGAAGTCCCAGCCGAACACACTGCTCAGGTACACCGGCAGGGCGACCACGAACCACACGTCGCGCGCGCTAAACAGGAACAGTCGCGCGGCGGAGAGAATGTTGATCGCGCGGCTTTTCGACAGGATGTCGCGGAATTTCGGCTTGGCTGTGGCCTTGCCCAGGTCCTTGCGCAGCAGGCTCAGGCTGGCCAGCCAGATCAGCGCCAGCACGCCGGCCATCGCCAGCACCGCGCCGCTGAAGCCGAGCAGGGCGAGCAGGGCGCCACCGAGGAAGAAACCGACGCCCTTCAGCGCATTCTTCGAGCCGGTGAGGATCGCCACCCACTGGTACAGCGTGCCCTGCTGGCTGGCGGGCACCAGCAGTTTGATCGAGCTCTTGGCCGACATCTTGTTGAGGTCCTTGGCAATTCCGGAGAGCGCCTGCGCGCCCATCACCCAGGGCACCGTCAGCCACGCCGCCGGCAGCGTGAGCATCAGCAGGGCCAGCACCTGCAGGCCGAGGCCGAGGTTCATGGTGCGGTTCAGCCCCAGCCGCGCACCCAGCCAGCCGCCCAGCAGGTTGGTGATGACGCCGAAGATCTCGTAGAACAGGAACAGCAGGGCGATCTGCAACGGGCTGTAGCCCAGCGCATGGAAGTGCAGCACCACCAGCATGCGCAGCGCGCCGTCGGTGAGGGTGAAGGCCCAGTAGTTGCCGGTGACCAGCAGGTACTGGCGGACTTCCGGAGCAAGGCGGGACAAGGCGTGCATCGGGGGTTCCTGTGCTTGGGCTGATTCGCTGGGTATCGGCGCAAGCGCCTCAACCCATCCTGCGGGCTTGAAAACCCCTCTCCCCAGCCCTCTCCCCAGAGGGGCGAGGGGGTGGCCTCCAGTTCGCCAGTTGCGTTGGCTTGGCTCCCCTCTCCCGTTCACGGGAGAGGGGCCGGGGGCGAGGGTGGCGGCTTGTAGCCCGGATGCAATCCGGGACTGCGACCGTAAATTTCCCCGGATTGCATCCGGGCTACATTTTCATCGGGTCGCAGGATGGGTTGAGGCGCCTGGCGCCGATACCCATCGCGGGCGCTCTCAATCAGCCATCCCCACCAGCCGCGCCAGCTCGACGGTGCGGTTGGCGTAGCCCCACTCGTTGTCGTACCAGGCGTAGATCTTCACCTGGGTGCCGTTGACCACCAGGGTCGACAGCGCATCGATGATCGACGAGCGCGGATCGCTGCGGTAGTCGATGGACACCAGCGGCCGTTCCTCGTAGCCGAGGATGCCCTGCAGCGGGCCCTCCGCGGCGGCCTTGAGCAGGGCGTTGACCTCTTCCGCGGTAGTCGCGCGCTCGACCTCGAACACGCAGTCGGTCAGCGAGGCGTTGGCCAGCGGCACGCGCACCGCATGGCCGTTCAGCTTGCCGCGCAGCTCTGGGAAGATCTCGGCAATCGCCGTGGCCGAGCCGGTGCTGGTGGGGATCAGGCTCATGCTGCTGGCACGGGCGCGGCGCAGGTCCTTGTGCGGCGTGTCGAGGATGCTCTGGGTGTTGGTCAGGTCGTGGATGGTGGTGATCGAGCCGTGGCGGATGCCCAGGTGCTCGTGGATCACCTTGACCACCGGCGCCAGGCAGTTGGTGGTGCAGGAGGCGGCGGTGACGATGCGGTGCACGGCCGGGTCGAACAGCTGCTGGTTGACCCCGAGCACCACGTTGAGCGCGCCGGCTTCCTTGACCGGCGCGCTGACCACCACGCGCTTGACGCCCTGGTCCAGATAACCCTGCAGCACGGCGACGGTCTTCAGCTTGCCGCTGGCCTCGAGCACCAGGTCGCAGTCCGACCAGTCGGTGTCGGCGATGGCCTTGTTGGCCGTCACCTTGATGCGCTTGCCGTCGATGACAATGTCATTGCCCTCACTACTGGCTTCATGCTGCCAGCGGCCGTGCACCGAGTCGAAGTTGAGCAGATGCGCGTGGGTCGCGGCATCCCCGGCCGGGTCGTTGATGCGGACAAACTCGAATTCGGGCCAGTCCCAGGCGGCGCGCAGGGCCAGGCGGCCGATGCGGCCAAATCCGTTGATGCCAATCTTGATCGTCATGCGGGTGTTCCTGCTGGTCGGGGTGAGTTGGGTGTGCAGCCTGCTGGCTGCGTTCAGGCGCAGGCCGGCTTGCGCTCGGGGCGCTGGCGCATTTGCCAGAGGCGCTCGATGTCCTCGCGCAACCATTCGGCATTGGCCTCCAGGGTTTGTTTGAGTATGCCGGTTATCCACTCGGGCAACTGCGGCTGCAGGCGGTAATACACCCACTGGCCATTGCGCCGGTCCTCCAGCAGGCCGCAGCTGCGCAGCAGCGCCAGGTGGCGGGAAATCTTCGGCTGGATCTCATCCAGCGCGGCCGTCAGCTCGCAGACGCAGAGCTCCTGCTCCAGGGTCACCAGCAGGGCGATGCGCGCGCGGGTTTCATCGGCCAGGCACTTGAAGATGGCGGTCGGGTTGCTGGCCGCAGGCGCGGCGCTGGCGTCGTTTTGGCCGTGCTTGAGCCGCACGAACAGGTTGATTCGCGCGCGGAGCTCGTCCAGGGTCTTGCGGTAGGCATCCGGCTGGTTGCTGGTGGCCGGGTCGGCGAAGTTCCAGGCGATGTACTCGCCGGCACCGGGCAGCGCCAGGCACTCCAGCGCTGACTTGTCACACAGGGTGATGACATAGTCGAAGGACTGCTCGCGCAGCTCGTCGACGGATTTGCTGTACAGGCCTGCTGCTGCAATGCCCAGCTCTGCCAGCGCCGCGAGTGCGCGGCTGTCCACTGCGGTGGGCGCGCTGCCGGCACTGCAGGCTTCGAAATGCTCCGGATCGGCGTGACGCAGCAGGGCTTCAGCCATCTGCGAGCGGGCGGAGTTGGCCACGCAGAGGAACAGGACGCGCTTTTTCTGGCTCATGTCGATCCCTGCCCAGGAGGTACAGGGCTGAATATATTGATTTTCGTATATCCGGTAAAGTGAATATTCAGCGCGGCGACAGCTTCCAGGCGTCCGCGCCGGGCTGCCGGCTTGCCGCGCTGCGCTGCGTGGTGTTAACTCGGCGCTGTCCGTTTATCCAAGCGCAGCCGATTCCGCCATGCCCGCAGTCATCGCTTCCAGTACCCCAGCCGTCGAGGTGATCGAGATCAATGATCCCGCGCAGGCCAATGCCGGGCTGGAACTGATGGAGCAGGATGTCATGCAGCTGCAGACCACACCGTTGCATGCCCGCCAGGTGATCGTGCGGCTGGGCGGCAGCATCGTGGTGTACTACACGACCAATCTGCGGGTGCGCACCCGGCCAACCCTGCATCCGAACCTGATCGCCTACATGAGCTTCGCCCCGCAAGCCACGGGCACGGCGGACGGCCTGCCGGTGCAGGCCGACAAGCTGATCATCGTCCCGCCGGACAGCCGTATCTGCCTGGTCGCCGACCCCGACTACGCGAGCATCACCCTGCTGCTGCGCCCCGAGGACATCCGCGCGCACCTGCAGGTACGCGGCCGCGCCGAAGATTTTCGCCTGCCCACCGGGGTAACCACTCTGGATGTCGACCATTCGCGGGCCGGCAGCCTGTTCAGTTGGGGCAAGCGTCTGGTGGAGCTGGCCGAGCAGCAGCCGGAGCTGTTCAACCACAACCAGGAGCAGCGCGCCGCGGCGCATGCCGAACTGCTGGAGGTGTTGCTGGAAAGCCTGGCGCTGACCCGCGATCACCAGCCGCAGCGCCAGGAACGTACCCGCCAGGTGCAGAGCAACATCGTGCGCGCGGCCGAGAGCTATGCCCTGGCGCATGCCGATGAACGGCTGTACGTCACCGACCTGTGCCGGGCTGCCGCGGTGAGTGAGCGCACCCTCGAGTATGCCTTCCGCGCCGTGATGGGCCTGAGCCCGACCGCCTACCTGACGCGGTTACGCCTGCACCGCGTGCACCAGGCGCTGCTGGTCGCCAGCCCGGGGGCCACCAGCGTTACCCAGGAGGCGCTGGAATGGGGCTTCTGGCACTTCGGCGAATTCTCCCGCATCTACAAGAAATGCTTCGGCGAACTGCCGTCGGACACCCTGCGCCGGCCCCGCTAGCAGGCCGTTGAAAACCGTTGGCGAGGCTGCCGCCGGGTGGGTCAGCCCGTGCCATAACCCACCCTGCGGAGGCCCCGCCTGTTGCGCAGATCAGGGCTAAATGATGCCGGATCAATAACAGGCTTCAGCCGTGATACTTCTGCAGCGCCGGGCGCAGCGGCCAGCGGCTCGGCAGCAGCTTGCGGGTTGGTTCGGCGAAGCGGCAGCGCAGGGTGCCGAGCTTCTCGATGCTGATGGTGATCTCGGCGCCCGGATCAAGGAAATCATCGTGATCCAGTCCGGTGCAGTCCGGCGTGGTGCCCATGCCCATCACCGTGCCCGGGGTCAGCGGGCAGATCAGCCCCAGCCAGTCGAACATCGCTTCCACCGTGTGGCTGATCTCCGCGGTCGAGCCCTGGAAGCGCGGCGCGCCGTCCACCGTCACGCTGACTGCCAGGCTGAACGGATTGCCGACCTCGTCGGCGGTCACCAGCCAGGGGCCGAGCTGGTTGCCGTTGGCCATGTCCTTGGTCAGGCAGAAACCGCCGACGACCTCGGCCGCCTGCACATCGCGGGCCGACACGTCGTTGAAGATGCAGTAACCGGCTACCGGCTGCTGCGGATTGCCGTAGACCACCGCCAGTTCCGGCTCGATGTCCAGGCGCGAGGTGTAGACCGGCCAAGGTACCTCGACGTCATCGCCCACCACCGAGTTGAGATTGCACTTGTAATAGGACAGTCGCTCCGGTACCCCGGGGGTAGCTGCGGGGCGCGGCGCCAGCAGCATCTTGCGGAAGGCCTCGAGCATTGGCGCGGTCTGCGGGTTGTCCTTCTCGTAGTGCATCAGCGTGTCAGCCGAGTTGGCCAGGTGGCGCGGGGTCAGGCCAAAGTCGAACAGCGCAGTGACTTCGATCGGGGCATGCAGGCGCACGCTGTCCAGGCGCGGCTTGTCCGCGTCGGCCAGCTTGCTCAGGTTGGCTTCGCCCCAGGTCTGCAGACTGCGTGCAGCCTGTTCGCTGGCCGGCAGGCCGGCGAGGTAGTTCTGGCTGTTGGCCAGGGCAGGATGCTGCTGGCCGCTGCCGGCCTGCAGGCTGGCGAAGGATACGGCGTGCGCGCCAATCACCAGACCGAACGCGGGGGCGCTGGTGTCCACGGAAAAACGGATGAGCTTCATGGGGATATTCCTGTTTGGTGATGGGTTGGCCGGCCGTGGTCAGGCTGCTTGCAGGCCGCAGGTTGGGTTGAGCAACGCGAAGCCCGACGCGAGCACCGTGCGGGCCCTGTTGGGCTTCGGCGCTATGCGCTTCAACCCAACCTGCGGTCTGATCAGTCGACGAAAGCCACCACGCGCGCCGGAGCGGCACTGCAGTTGGCCAGCTTCATCGGGAAGAAGCCGACCATGAAACCGCTCAGCGGCAAGGCGCCGAGGTTGGTCATCTGCTGCACGATAAAGGCTTCACGATCGACGATGGCCTTGTGTCCGTCCCACAGCACTTGCTTGTCCTTGCTCTGCTGGAACTTTTGCGCCATCACGCCAAACGGCAGATCCCAGCCCACGGCGTCGGTGCCGAGGATGGTGGCGCCCTGGCTGGTCAGGTGCAGGGTGCCGGCCCGGCTCATGCCCGGCTGCTGGTAATACAGCGGGTCGGTGAGGGTGTAGCGTTCCTGACCGGTGCGGATCAGCACGGCCTGGCCCTGCTGGATCTTCTGGCCGGTGGCGGCCAGCGCGGCATCGAGCATCTCGATGGTGATTTCCTCGCAGGGCTTGACCCATGGACGCACGTCCAGCACCAGACCGGGACGATACAGTTCGTCGAGGGCGATGTCGGTGATGGTGCGCGCCGGCGCACCGGCAATCTTCGAGCCGCTGTGCAGCGGCGCATCAACGTGGGTGCCGCAGTGGGTGGACATATCGGTCAGCAATTCTGCACCCCAGCCCTCGCCATTGGGCATGTCATCGTGGCTGCAGCCGAAATAACGGCAGAACTCGTCCGCACCCTTTTCGGTGGGGTGATAGTAATCAATGGCTGGGGATATGACCGGTGCCACGCTGGCCATAGCCGGAGGCAATTTGGCGCGGTTGGCGGGGTCGAGAATCTGGGTCAGGTCGATCAGTCGCATGGTCATTCTCCGTTGGTTGGTTGCAACACGCGCCACTTTTAGTCGAGCGTGCTGTCGAGCGAGGGTGTTGTTGTGAGTCTATGGCGCAGTTCCGGCTGCCAACTATCGAAATTCCGCAAGCTTTAGGCAAGCTGTCGCCAGGCCAGGGCGCCGCGAGCGGGCCATGGCCTGGCGGCTTTCAGGCGCGCCGGGCGGCCTGGCCATGGCGCTGCATGAAGGCCCGCATGCGCGGCGCGATCTGTGCCTTGAAGATCGAGCCGTTGAACACGCCGTAGTGGCCGACGCCGCTCTGCACATGATGTTCGCGCAGCCGCTCGGGCAGGCTGCTGCACAACCCCTGGGCGGCGCCGGTGACACCGATGGCGACCATGTCGTCGTCCTCGCCCTCCAGGGTCAGCAGGGCAATGTCCCTGATCGCCGCGCAGTTCACCGTGCGCCCCTTGTACTGCAGGGTGCCCTTGGCCAGCTGCTGGTCGAAGAACACCCGCTCCAGGGTTTCCAGGTAGAACTCGGCGGTGGCATCCATCACCGCGTTGTATTCGTCGTAGAAGTCGCGGTGCTTGGCGGCCGCCGCGTCGTTGCCCTGGCTGACGTCCCGGAAGAACTGCAGGTGCTTCTTCAGGTGCGTGCGCGGGTTGAGCGAGATGAAGTTCATCAGTTGCAGGTAGCCCGGAAAGACCCGGCGGCCGGCGCCGGGATACTTGCGCGGAACCTTGTGGATGTTCAGGCGCATCACGGCCAGGGGTACGTGCTCGGTGAGCCTGGAGATGCTGTTCGGATTGACCCGCACGTCGATCGGCCCGGCGAGCAGCGACAGCGTGCGTGGACGGCAGCGGTGCCGGTCCTCGGCCATCACCGCGGCGGCGCAGAGCGCGGGCACGGCGGCCTGGCACAGACCGACCAGGTGCACGTCGGGGCCGAGGGTTTCGAGGAACTCGATCAGGTACTGGATGTAATCGTCCAGCCCGAAGTTGCCAGCGGCCAGCGGTACCAGGCGCGCGTCTACCCAGTCGGTGATATAGACGTCGAAGTCGGGCAGGAACTCGCGCAGGGTGTCTTTCGACAGCGTGGCGTGGTGTCCGGACATGGCGGCGACGAACAGCAGCTTGGGCGCCTTAGCCGTGCGCGTGGTGGAGAAGCGGCGCAGCTCGCAGAACGGCTTGTGCACTACCACCTCTTCGCGCACCGGCAGCGTCTGGCCGTCGACTTCAATGGGCGCGTAGTCAAAGCGTTGCTTGGGATAGTCCTTGGTCAGGCGTAGCAGCGATTCCACTGCCGCTGCCCGGTAGCGATTGAAAGGTGAACCGGCGAGCGGATGACGCGGGTGGGTAACCACGCGGTGTTGCAGTGTGAGTGCGGCGTGCAGTGGACGCAGCGAGTATTCAGCGAGGGTGCGTAAGCGATAACGCATGCAGAGTCATTCCTTGGTGAATGAAAGAGGGGTGGCAGAAAGTTCAGCAAATAAAAGTACAGCACCTAGCTGCCGTGGACAGTCGGCGGCTATCCGGGTTTTCACTGTTCGTGCACATAGGTACCTGGCGCTGAGCAGAGCGGCGGGTACTGTTGCGAGCCGCAGTGTTTTGGTGCCGGCAGCAGTTCCCCTGAGCGCGCCTGGATCCAGCTGCGCCAATGTATCCACCAACTGCCTGCAGTGCGCTCACCAGCCTGCTTGAGCCAGCGCTGGGGATCCTTCTGTTTGGCCGGGGCGCAGAAGTAATAGGATTTTCCCGAGCCGGGCGGGTTGACCAGGCTCTGCAGGTGCCCGGCGTTGGCCAGCACATAGGTGGTGTCGGCGCCGAACAGACGTGCCGTCCCATAGCAGCCCGGCCAAGGGGTGATGTGGTCGGTGATGCCGCCGACCACGTAGGCCCCGACCTTGACCTTGCGCATGTCGATCGGTACCCCGGCGATGCTCATGACACCGGGGTTGACGAAGGGGTTGCAGTCGGCCAGATCGAGGTAGTCGGCGTGCAGTTGTGCGGGCAGGCGCGTGGTGTCGTTATTCCAGGCAAGGATGTCGAAGGCCGGCGGCTTGTTGCCCAGCAGGTAGTTGTTGACCCAGTAATTCCAGATCAGGTCGTTGGGGCGCATCCAGGCGAACATCCGGGCCATCTCGGGGCCGCTGATCACGCCTTTTTTCTGCGAGGCGGCCTTGGCCTTGCGCAGCGTAGCCGGGGTGGTGAATAGCCCCAGGGTGGTTTGATCGAGCGAGGCCTTGGTGTTGAGTACGCAGACGGCCCAGGTGGTATTGACCACTTTCTGTTGCTTGCCGGTGCCGGCCAGCCAGGCCAGGTAGGCAGCCAGGGTCATGCCGCCGGAGCAGGTGCCCCACATATTGACGTCGGCGCTACCGGTGATTTCCCGGGCAACGTCCACCGCCTGATCGAGGCACAAGGCGTAGTCGGACAGACCCCAATGGCGGTGCTCGGCGGTCGGGTTGCGCCAGCTGACGATAAACAGTTGCACGCCACTGTCCTGCGCCCACTTGATCAGACTTTTTTCGGCGGCCAGATCAATGGCGTAGTACTTGTTGATTTGCGGCGGCGACATCACCACTGGCCGCTGGTAGACCTCTGCGGTGGTGGGGGCAAACTGCAACAGCTCGAACATCTCGTTGCGAAACACCACATCACCTTTGGCTGTGGCGACATTCACGCCGACCTGGAACGGGCTGCGGTCGACCTGGGCCGGCATGCCGTGGTTGTGGCGCAGATCGTCGAGCAGGTTGCGCAGCCCCTGGACGAAGTTCTCACCGCCGGTATCGATCATCTTGCGCATGGCCACTGGATTACTCAGTGGCCAGTTGCTCGGTGCCAGCGCATCGACCAACAGCGAGCCAATGAAGTGCGCGCGGCCCTTGCCGACCATGTCGAGATCCGACTCGTCGATGAAGCGGGTCAGTTCCTGCTGGCTGGCCAGGTGCGCTTGCAGCAGGCGCTTGAGCAGAAAATTGTTCTGCCAGGCCGGGTCGGCAAAGCGGCGGTCGCGTGGGTCCGGGGCAAGCTCCGAGTCCCCCTTGAGCACTCGCCGCAGCTCGCCGGCAAGGCTGCCGAGATGGCGACTGGCCTTGCGCGGCGCACGCACCACGGCATCCACCAGGGCGCCGGCGGCAGCGCCCACATCGCGGGCGCTGAGACCGATCAGCGGACTGGCCGCCAGGGTATTGGCACTGGCTTCGAGGATCAGCTGCGCATCGCCTTTGACGGGTACCGTCTTGCTGCGACGCTTGGCGGGAGTGGATTTTGTAGAAGGTGTCATGGTGTGTTCTCGGTTGATCCGCGGCTGCAGCGCAACGCGCTGCCCGCAGACCTGGTTGCTATGCAACTGGCGAATGGCTTCAGCGCAGTTCCCGGTGTACTTCCTCGGGGTTGCTGGTCAGCGCCTCGACAAGGAAGCGTTCCAGTGGTTTTTCCGAGGCAGTCTTGGGGATCTGCTGCAGCACCTGGATATGGCTGGGCACGAAGTTGGCTTCCAGCCGGGCCCGGCAGATGCGGTACAGCGCCTGCACATCGAACTGCCCGCCCTGCCGGGGCACCACCGCCGCGACCACATCCTTCTCGCCCGGCACGCCGTTGGCGGAAGGAATGCCGTAGACATAGACGTCGTCGATTTCCGGCTGCTCGGCAATCACCTTCTCGATGAAGGCGCTGTTGATGAAGTCACCGTTGCGGCGGATACCGCTGCCCTTGCGGCACAGGAAGTACAGCCAGCCGTCCCGGTCCTCGCGGACCTCGTCGCCCATGCGCAGCCAGCCACCGGCGCACTTCTTGGCGCTGGCTTCGGGATTGCCGTAGTACTCGACCTTGAACGGCGTGCCGTCCTTGGGACGGAACAGCAGTTCGCCGACACGCTCGCCATGGGCATCCCTCGGCACATCCTCACCGGCCTCATCGACCAGCCGGTAATCCAGGCTGGCCACCGGCTTGCCGATGCTGCCGACCGGGCCAACGCCGGGCGGGTTGCCGGTCAGGCCGCCCTCGGCGGCGCCGTAGAACTCATACAGGCGCACATCGAAGCGCCGCGCGAAGTCTTCCCAGATCGCCGCCGGCATGCCGGCCGAGATGATGCTGCGTACCGGGTTGTCGGCATCGTCGGCTTTCGGTGGTTCGGCGTAGATGGCGGTGGTCATGCCGCCGAGCAGGGTGAAGTTGGTGCAGCCGTACTGGCGGGTGATGTCCCACAGCCGCGACTTGCTGAAGCGCCGCGACAGCACGCAGGGAATGGCGTTGACCAGCGCCGTGCCGAGGGTGATCAGCTGGGCGTTGGCGTGGGTCAGCGACAGCCCCGAATACAGGCGGTCGTCGGCCTGAAAGCCGAAGAACGCCGGCAGCGAGCGGGCGGTCTCGACATAGCGCCGGTGAGTCATGACGATGCCTTTCGGGTCACCGGTGGTGCCGGAGGTGTAGATCAGCTCCAGCGCGCTGTCGGGGCTGGCGCCGGGCAGCAGTTCGGGCCTGGCCGGGCCAGCCGCCAGTTCGGCATAGGGGATGGCATTTATCGCGCGCAGTTGCTCGACAGTGGCCTTGCCTTCGTCGGTGGGCAGGCCGATCAGCCACTGCAGGCTGGCAATCTGCGGACGCACTGCGATGACTTCATTGAGCGCATAGTCGCCGGCAACCACTGCCTTGCAGCCCACCGAGGCGAGCATGTAGACCAGCTTGTCACCCTTGGTGCGCGGGTCGATCGGCACCAGGGTCAGGTCCAGCAGCGCCGCGGCGACCATCAGTTCGACGAACTCGGCGTGGTTGGCCAGCAGGGTGCCGAGCTTGTCGCCCGGGCGCAGGCCAAGCTGGTGCAAGCCGCTGGCCAAACGCTGGCCCTGCTCCCACAGCTGGGCGAAGGTGCGCGTATCGTCGGGACGCACGCCGGCCCCCTCGACGGTGAGCACGGTAAAGTCCGGACGGGTCTCGGCCTGCTGCTGGATCACCCCGGCCAGGGTCAGGGGAGCGTGCCGGGTCATCTCATTGCTCCTTGATCAGCAGGCTGACCACGGTGGCGGCGGCATCGGTGCCGATGGCGCCACCGCCGTTGTGCGCCAGCGCGATGCGCGCGCCCTCGACCTGACGCTTGCCGGACTGGCCGCGCAGTTGCTCGGTCAGTTCGACGATCTGCGCGCAGCCGGTGGCACCGACCGGATGGCCCTTGCGCAGCAGGCCGCCGGAGACGTTGACCGGGATGCGCCCGCCCAGGTAGGTGGCGCGGCTTTCGATCAGCTGCGCGCCTTCACCCGGTGCGCACAGCCCGAGGTATTCGTAGGCGGCCACTTCCGAGGGCGCCGAGGCGTCGTGCAGCTCGACGCAGGACAGCTCCTGCGGGCCGATGCCGGCAGCCTCGTAAACCTGCCCGGCAGCCAGCGCGCCGACCGACTCGCCCGGCTCGGTGAAGTCCCAGCCCGACACCAGCGCCGAGGCGGCTACCTTGATCCGCCGGGCCAGGCCCAGTTCGCGGGCCTTGCGCTCGCTGACGATGATCACCGCGGCGGCGCCGTCGCCAATCGGCGAGCACATCGGCAGGGTCAGCGGATCGATGATCGGGCGCGCGGCCAGTACCTGCTCGACGGTCATCAGTTCCTGGTACTGGGCGCGCGGGTTCATGCTGCCGTGGAAGGAGTTCTTTGCCGCGACCATGGCGAAATGCTCCTTGGTGCTGCCGTATTTCTTCATGTGCTTCTTGGCCATCACCGAATAGATGTCCATGAAGATCGAGCGGTTGACGCCCACGGTAGAGGCATCGAAGGGTTCGCCGATTTCCAGGGCGATACGCTTGACCACGTTCACCGCGCCATCCGGATCCTCGATGTCCACGGCACTGGAGAAGGCGCCCAGGCTCTTGCTCTTGTCCTCGTGGTAGAGCTTCTCGCTGCCGCAGGCCAGCACGATGTCGTAGAAGCCGGCGCTGACCATGGCGCAGGCCTGCTGGAAGGCGGTGGAGGAAGAGGCGCAGGCGTTCTCGACGTTGACCACCGGGATCTTGCCGATGCCCATGTTGCGCAGCACCACTTCGCCGCGAATCATTTCCTGGCCGGTGACCACGCCCGCCGCGGCATTGCCCATCCAGGCCGCCTGAATCGCCGACTTGTCGAGGCCGGCATCGGCCAGCGCCGCCTGGATGGCTTCACCGGCCAGGCCCTTGAGGGTCTTGTCCAGGTGCTTGCCGAACTTGGTCATGCCGACGCCGGCAATATAGGCATTCATTTTCATCAGGAAGACTCCTTGGGTGGCTAGTGGGTAGCAGCTGCAGTTGGGTGTCCGCATGTGACACAGCTTGCGCTGACCCGGTGCCGGGCAATATCGAAAATCCGCAAACTTGCAGGTGAGTCCGGGGAGGGGGCGTCATGCCCTGCGGAAGGGTGACTGCATGCCGTCTGCGCGGCACGTCAAGCGCTGCTCGCTGCAACCGTCTGGAGCCGGAGCGCAGGCCGCGTGTTGGCAGGAATAAAAAAGTCGGAGAGCAGGCGAGCCCTCCGACCTAAAGCGACCCTGGCACTGAGGCCAGGGTCGCAGGTGGGCGAAAGATGCAGCAGGGTCCGCAGGTCAGCGGATGCCGGTAGTGGCCAGCGAGTCCGGCGACCATTTCACCTGGGGCAGTGGATCGCTGTACTTGATCCCGCCGTGCGGGCCGACCAGGCCGTTGATGTTGTAGGCGCCGCTGATCAGGTCGTAGATCATGGTCGTGGTGGCGTCCGGGTTCTGCTTGTCATAGCTCTGGGTCATGAAGGCGAAGGAACCACGGTACAGCTCGCCGCGGCCGTCATACTGGTCGGAAGCCAGAGCGATCCAGGTGTCCTCGTCCAGGTAGAAACGGCGCTTGTGGTAGATGTGGCGCTTGCCTTCCTTGAGGCTGGCCTCGACCACCCAGACGCGGTGCTTCTCCCAGCGCACGAGGTCGGGGTTTGCATGGTTCGGTGTGGTCAGCTGCTTGGGATCCTTGACGTAGGTCACCGCATAGGTGTTGTACGGCACGTACATCTCCTGCTTGCCGATCAGCTTCCAGTCGAAGCGATCCAGTGCCCCGGCGAACACGAAGGAGTCGTCGTACACCGCGGCACCGGAAGTGCCCGGGTTCGGGGTGTCGTAGGCCAGGTCCGGGGCCAGCTTCACCCGGCGCTGGCCGGGCAGATACGACCAGGCGCGACGCGGTTGCTGCAACGGGTTGGCCGCATCGCGAACCAGGATCGCTTCGCCAGCACGACGGGCCGGGCCGGAGTACAGCAGCTTGATCTGGTAAAAGGTGTCCTTGCCGGAAACTGGCTTGGACAGGTCGCTGTAGGCGGCGTAGTTGATGAAGCCGATACCCGTGGTGGCCAGGTTCGGCACACCGGTCGAATCCACGTTCCAGGAGTCGAACTTGCTGGCGATATTCACCCCCTGGTAACGCAGCAGGTGGTTCCACATGGCCTCATGGCCGGTCTGCGGGATCGGGAAGGGCGCGCCCGGGAGCACGTTGTCGATGCCGTTACCGCCATCGGTGGACTGGGCGGTCGTGGCGTTCTTCACCGTGTTGTCCAGTACGCGCTGGGGCAGGGAGGCGCTGCGATGGGTCGGGTAGACGTTGACATGGAAACTGGGGAACCGCTTGACCAGTTCGGCGGTGACCGCGGTCAGTTGATGCTTGTACTGCTCGACGTTCTTGCTGTCGATCACCAGTACCGGCTTCTCGCCGGCATAAGGGTCGGGACGGAAGCTGTCGCCGGCCTTGAAGCTGGCCGGCGGGGTGGTCAGGCCACCCTCGTAGGCCGGGATGGAGCCGTCAGTGTTACCGGCTTTCTCGGCGCCGATCAGGGTCAGCTCGGCGCCAAGCTTGGCGGCCTCTGCCGGTGTAACGGCGGCCTGTGCCTGGCCGGCGACGGCCAGGGCCAGAGACGCGGCCATCAGGGTGTGGACGAATTTCATCTAGTTGTTCTCCTGCGCAGGGCTAAGCCATTCGCGAATCAAAAGGTGGTTTTCAGGGTCAGGTACACGGCGCCACGGTCTTCAGTCGCACCGGAGCCGGAGAAGGACGAGTAACCGCCGGCGTAGCAGGTGTAAGCGACCGAGGCAGTGCCCGCGACAGGAAGTGCCTGGGCGTTGTCGTTGACCGGGTCATCACACTTGCCGGCTTTGCCGAAGGCATCCACGTACTTGAGGTCGACGAAGTACTGGTTGCGAATGATCGCGCCGACACCCAGCGAGTAGTTGCCGGTGTCTTCCGCACCGCCGCCGGCCACCGGCGAGTTGCCGTCGATGCCGTAGTTGACCGTCAGGGGCATGTTCATGTCGACACCCGGGAGCACCTGGAACCAGGTCGGGGTGAAGTTGACGGCGATACCCACGTTGTCGCGGGTCGCCTTGTCCACGCCGCGGTAAGTGTCCTTGCCCTTGTAGAGCGCCTCGTTCTTGCTGTCCAGACTCAGCAGGTTGCTGTAGTAGAGCTCGCCCAGCAGGCTGGCGGAGTCGAACAGCGGGGTGTCGGCAATGGCGACCAGGCCGTTGAGGGTCCAGTGCAGGGTCTTGCCGGTGGCGGCCATGCTGTCGCCGTCCTCGGGTGCGGTATCGACCACGCCGGCACTGCCCGGATTGATACCGGCTGCCTGCAGTGCCGCATAGGTCGTCGGGTTGTAGTTGGCCGCGATGCTGGTCAGCGTCATGTTCTCGCGGTAGTTCAGGTCGCTGCCGACGCTGACCCCGCCGAACTCCTTGGACAGGCTCAGGCCGTAGATGTCGATATTGTCGTTATAGGCGAACTGGTATTGCAGATACTGGCGGTCAAATACGGGCGGCGGAAAGCTGATAAGCGGCAGGCGTGTATCCAGGGTGGCCTGCGGCATGATGTCCGAGGTCTGGCGGTAGTAGAAGCCGAGGGTGCCATCCAGCCACTCCGGCGACCACTTGGCCATGACGCCCCAGTCACCGCGGTCATCCGGGGTGTAATCGTCACCGCGGCGCAGGGTGATCTGCTTCGACACGTCAGCGACCGCGTTAGGGTTTATCGAGGGCAAAATCACAGGCACATAGCCATTGCCGAGCAGCAGGCTTTGTGCGCCTTGACCGACCACATCGGAACCGGCGTAGTAAGTGCCGGCTTCAGGCAGGCGTGCCGGGTCCCAGTCGAGGAAGTACTGGGCGCCGAAGGTCAGCTCCGGATTGAGGTTGAAGGTGGCGGAAATCTGGTTGCGTGGCAGGAACAGTTCCTTGGCCTCGGTGCCCGGCGAGGCAGCGGCCTTGGCCAGATCGAGGCCGGCCTGACCGTAGCTCAGCGAGTGCGCGGCACTGAGGAAGGTCTCGCCCCAGAATACGTTGTGTTGGCCAGCTTTTACCCCCAGCAGCGAGTTGTCGCCGATCTCGGTGTTGTAGAACAGGAAGGCATCGAGGATTTCACCGGACGGGCCGTTGTAGTAACGCTGGGCGTAGTTACTCAGATGACGGCTGCCAAAGCCGCCGGCGGCGGCATTGGCCGGACCCAGCGCCTGGGTGATGTAGCCACTCTGGGCACCATTGCCGTTGACCATCGGGTTGGCGTTGGAGCCGGTATTCTCATAGGCCTTGTCATACCAGCTGGCGGCACTGACGCGAAAGCCCATGCTCGACTTGAACACCACGTCCATCTCGGTCAGCAGGTCGACACGGTTGGTGATGTTGGTGCCGGCCTTGCGGAAGTTGTAGTCGCCGTCGTTGCTGTTGGGCGTACCAAGTATGCGGCTGTCGGCGCTTTCGGTGCGCACGCCGTAGTTGTACTTGAGGGTGTTGTCGAGACGCGCCGCCCAGTCTTCACTGCCAGTGTCGAATTCGAAGGCATGGGCGCTTGGCAGGCTGGCGGCCAGGATGGCCGTGGCCAGCAGGCTGCGGTGCAAGGGACGATGGTGTGGGCTCTTCATGGGTTGGTGCACCTCTGGTTCTTGTAGTGGTGTGGAGCTGAAGCGATTCATCCGCCGCCTGCGCACGGCTCGACACAAGGTTGCCGCGCATGCGTGGGCTGTGTGCTTGCGCCGTTCCGGCGGGCAGTCCCGCGCAGTTACCTGCGCCGTACAGACACCGGGCGATATACACAGGCAACCCGGCGTGAGCTGTACCTGTGCTGGTGACCGGAGCTGGATGGGCCGCCAGAATATGGCGAGCGCACCATTTCCCCACCCCTGTGACGAGGGGGGAGCTGATGCGCGAGGGGGGGGTAGGGGGGGGGCTAAAAGCCGGGACTATGGCTGCAGGATGCCCAGCAGGTAGGCGCGGTCGACCAGATGCTTGCGGTTGCCGGCCTGGAATTTGCTGAGCAGATTCTTCATGTGCCACTTCACGGTTTCTTCACCGACGTCGAGCGCCTGGGCGATCTGCTTGTTCGACAGGTTTTGCGTCAGCAATTGCAGGATTTCGCGCTCCTTGGGGGTGAGCATCCGACTTGGCGAAACACTCGCCGAGGCGGTTACCCGCGGTGCCCGCGGAGGCTCGCCAGTGGCTGCTTGCGGCGCAGGGCCGGCTGTTGCAGCCTGTGCCGCCCAGGCGGACAACTGCGGGTGGGTATCGACCAGCACGCGTTGCAGGCCGAGTTCGGCGGCCAGGCTGAGGGCCTCGCGCAGCAGTGGCAGGCCATCTTCACCCAGCCGCTGGCGGGCGAGTGCCTGCAACAATTTCACCTGCACCGACTCACGCCCGCGGCGCAGTTGCTCCGCCAGGCGGGCCGCCTGTTCGAGCGGCGGCAATAGGTCCCGCCAGGCCTCCCTGGCAACCGCAGCATAGGCCTGTGCCAGTTGTGCGTAGAGGGCCAGTTCCGGCCCCAGCAGGCCCTGTTCCTGGCGGACGAAGTCGGGCAGCCGGCGTTCCAGGCGCAGCCACAGGGACTGACAGGTTTCGCTATGGCCGCGCAGGGCGTGCAGACGAATCTGCTCGGCCAGCGAAGCAATCGACAGGCGTGGCATCTGCCGGGTTTCACCCAGGGCGAACAGCTCATTGAGCAGGTCATGCGCACGGTGGGCCTGCCCCTGCAGCGCGGCGAGGCGTGCCGCAGTGAGGTGGCCGAGCATGATGCCTTCGGGTGCGGCCAGGTGCGCCAGCACGTCCATGCGGTTGGCCAGGATGGTGCCAGCCTCCTCCAGGGCGTCACGCTCGAGCAGTACGCTGGCCAGGGCGGTGGCGAGCAGCACGGCGATGCCGCTGCGCCGACCGAGTTCCTGGTCGGCTTTGCTCAGGCTGGCGCGCAGCACCCGTTCGGCACTGAGCATCTGTCCTTCCCAGAAATAAGACAGGCCGATAATCCATTCGCGGTGGCCGGACATGATATCCATAGCCAGGCCGCCGGAGCTGCGCTGCGCCTGCTGGCAATAGTGGCGGGTCAGCTCTGGCTGCCCCTCGCTCAGGGCCAGGCGGGCACGGTGATTGGTCATCACCGCCTGCAGGTTGCTTGAGCGTGGCGGGGGTTTCTGCAGCCATGGGCCGATGATGCTCAACGAGCGATCCGGCTGGTCGGCGAATAAGGCAGCAGTCGCGGCAATGGCCGCGGCTTCGCAGTGCTGCTCGTCGGACGCCTGGGGGTCGCCGCCAATTTGCTCGGCCAGGCGCAGCGCTTCGGCCTGCAGTTCGCTGCTGGCCAGCGACCAGGCCACGGCCAGGCGCAGGCGCGGGCGGCGTTCGACTTCTGCGCTTGGCAGCTGCTTCACCCAGTCCAGCACCCGTGCCAGGTGGCCGCGCAGCATGAGTTCGTACAGGCAGCTCTCAGCCAGGGCATAGGCTTGATCGGTTTGCCCGGCGAGCAGCGCCTGTTGCGCGGCGGCCTCGCGGAGGTCGTGGGCCGCGAGCCAATCGGCGGCGCGCTGGTGCAAGACCCGCCGCTCGCTGTCGGGCAGCGCGGCGAAGCGTTGGCGAAGCAGTTCCTGTGCCAGCGGATGGATACGCAACCAGTCACTGTCGACGCTCTCGATCAGGATCGGGGTGCTGTTCAGCAGCTCCTGCAACCAGGCTGGTGCGCGCGCATCACCCAACAGGGCGAGACAGAGCTCTGGATGAATCATCTCGAACAGCGAGATGCGCGTGAGGAAGTCGGTTTGTTGTGGCGAAAGGCGGGCCAGCAGCGAGTCGACCAGATGTTGTTGCAGGTTACCCCCGCTGGAGCCCAGTTCGCGGGTGGCCGCATGCAGGTCCGTAGCATGCTCGAGCGCGGAAATTGCCAGCTGCAGTCCCAGCGGCCAGCCCTCGGTGATTTCATGCAGGCGCACCCGGTCATCCAGCTCCAGGCGCTGGTCGAAACGTGCGGCGAGCAGGGCAAGGGTTTCGTCCAGGGTAAAGCGCAGCTCCTCGCTGCTGATCGAGCGAAACTGGCCATGGATCAGCAGCTTCGGCGTGGACTGGCCGAACCGCCCGCGCGAAGCCAGGGCAATGTGCAGATTGGCTGGGGCATTGCGCAGCAGGTAGGGCAGGGAATGGCGCAGCGTGGTGTCGGGCAGGTGATGCACATCATCAAGGATCAGCAGGGTCTCGGCGCCCAGATCGGCGATTTCTGCCAGCCAGCTGGTCAGCTCGCCCAGCTCGTCGGCTTCCTGACTGAGGCGCTGGGGAGCGCCCTGGGCTATCACCGGCCGGCCACTGCCGACGGCCTTGGCTACGGCCAGACCTTGAGCCAGGCGCGAGGGCACGTCTTGCTCGTCGAGACTCAACCAGACCACCACGCCGCCCTGTGCCAGCCACTCGCGGCGCCATTGCGCCAGCAGCTGGGTCTTGCCGAAGCCGGCCGGCGCCTGCAAAACCAGCACAGCCTTGTCGGTCAGCCGGGTCGCGTTCAGGCTCAGGCGGTTACGCAGCATGGCGGATTTATGCAGTCGCGGTGGTGTCGCTTTCAGGACCAGGCCAGGCTCTGTGCTCACTAGGCTCAAGTGCATTGCTCTCAACGGATGGGCTGTCTCCAGCTGACGACAAAGCATCGCTGGATGTTCTTGTGCGGGTCATGGCGCGCCTGCTTCGCCGCACCGGAATACTAGCCATTTGGCCATCGCCAGGGTCGTGAAGTCCAGACAGCCGTCGCGCGGTGCACCTTTACAGGCTGGCCCCGAACGCTGCGAGGCGTTGTATCGGCCTGCTCTGCCTTGCAGATTTCGTGGTCCTGCAGCAAGACCGAGCGTCTTGCGGGAATTGCTGCTTTGCGGATTTACGATTTGCGGATTTCCGATAGCTCGGACGGTCGCAGACTGGGACTCTATGTGCCTGTTAGCGGTAATGCGCATTGCGCTGAGCCGAAATCACAAGTAGTGCGCGGCCGGCTGGTGAATAATTGCCGGCCTGATTTACTACCCTCGCCGCGCGCGCAAGCCCGCCTGGAGACCCTGCTGGACATGACCGCCCACCAATCCGCCCCCGTTCGCCGGCACGCCTGGCTGCGCCGCCTGCTGGGCGAGCCGTTCCTGCAGTTCATCGTCCTTGGTGCGCTGATCTTCGTGGTGAATGCCCGCTTCGGCGTCGAGGCCGCCGCGACCCGCATCGACATCGATGCGCAGGATTGGCAGCGCCTCGCCGCCATGGCGCAAAAGCAGTGGGGCAAACCGGCGACTGCCGAGGAACTGCAAGATCTGGTGCAGCAGCAGATACGCGAGGAGGTGCTGTACCGCGAGGCGCTGGCCAGCGGCCTGCAGACCGACGACGTGATCGTGCGGCGGCGCCTGGTGCAGAAGATGGAGTTCCTCGCCCAGTCGGATGTGCCATTGCCCACTGAAGACGAAGTGCTGGCCTTCTACAAAGCGCACCCCGAGCGCTTTGGCGCGCCGGCCGAACTGAGCTTTCGCCAGCTTTACTTCAAGGACCCCGCGGCGGCCGAACAGGCGCTGGCGCAACTGCGCGCCGACCCGCAGGCCAGCGTGAGCGGCGAGCGCCTGATGCTGCCCGAGCACTTCGTTGCGCAGTCGCAGGCAATGGCCGCCCGCGAGTTCGGCGCAGCGTTCGCCGCGCAGCTGTTTGAATTGCCGGTCGGCCAGTGGAGCGCGCCGTTGCGCTCGCCCTTCGGTGTGCATCTGGTGCGGGTCGAGCGCCACGAACCGGCGCAGTTGCTGGAATACGCGACCATCCGTGACAAGGTGGCCGCCGAGCTGACCGCCCAGCGCCAGCAGGAGGCGCGTGACGCCGCCTACGCGGCGCTGCGCAGTCGCTACCAGATCCATATCGAGCCGCTGGCCGAGGCTGCCGCGCCATGATCCGCACGCTGCTGGTGCTGCTGTTGCTGCTCGGCAGCCGCGGCCTGCTGGCCCACGAAAGCCTGCCGGCCTCGCTGCTGCTGGTCGAGCAGCAGCCCGGGGAGTTCACTGCCAGCTGGCGCGTGCCGGCCGTGCAGGGCGGCGCGGCGCTGGCGATCAGTCCGCAGTTTCCGGCCGATTGCCAGGTGTTGCGCAGTGCGCCGCCGCGGATGACCGCCAGCTCGCAGGTCAGCGACAGCCGCCTGCGCTGCAGCGACGGCTTGCGCGACGCACTGATCCGCTTCGACGGCATGCCGGCGAGCCTGATCAACGCGCTGGTGCGCGTGCAGTACCTGGATGGCCACAGCCTGACCCGCATCGCCTCGCCGGCCGAGCCGCAGGTGCAGCTGCAGCGCGAGCAACCGCAGGCGGTGGATATCGGCGGCTACTTCGGCCTGGGCGTCGAGCACATCCTCGGCGGCCTCGACCATCTGCTGTTCGTCTTCTGCCTGATCCTGCTGGTGCGCGCGCCGCTGGCGCTGGTCAAGACCATCACCGCCTTCACCGTGGCCCACAGCATCACCCTGGCCGCGGCTACCCTCGGCTATGTGCAGGTACCCGGCGCGCCGGTGGAGGCCTGCATCGCGCTGTCGATCCTGTTCCTCGCCTGCGAGCTGCGCCGCCCGGCCGGGCAGGACCTGGCCAGCCGCAGGCCCTGGCTGGTGGCCTTCAGCTTCGGTCTGCTGCACGGCCTGGGTTTTGCCGGCGCGCTGAGCGAGGTCGGCCTGCCGCAGGGTGACATCCCGCTGGCGCTGCTACTGTTCAACCTCGGCGTCGAGGCCGGCCAACTGCTGTTCGTCACCGTGGTGCTGGCCGTACTGGCGCTGCTGCGCCGGCTACAGCGCCGCTGGCCGCAATGGCTGCAGCAGCTGCCGCTGTATGCGGCTGGCTCGCTGGCCGGATTCTGGTTTCTGCAACGCATGAGCCTGCTGCTGGGTTGGCAGGCCGTATGACACTTTCAGCTACAACACGAGCGAAGCCCTGATGAAAAACAAAATGAAGGTACTGTCACTGTGGACGCTGGGCATAGCCGCCATACTGGCGGTGATTGCCTCCTGCAGCACCCCCACGAGCAAGCCGGTCGAGACCGCCAAGGCACCGGCGCAAGCCTATGAGCACCCGCCGGTCAATCCGCTGAAGAATGCCTACTTCGGCGAACTGCACCTGCATACCAGCTACTCCATGGATGCCTTCGTGTTCCAGAATCACTCGGAGAACGACCCGCGCGCAGCCTATCGCTTCGCCCAGGGCGCGGAAGTGTCAATGCCGGGCAGCGAGCTCAAGCAACGGCTCAAGGTGCCGCTGGACTTCGCGGCGGTGACCGACCACTCCGAAGCTTTCGGCATGCTGGAGCAATGCCAGAACCCGGACAGTGAGAACTACCGTGCGATCGCTTGTTACGGCCTGCGCTTCAAGCTGAAAATCATGTTCGGCCGGCTGGTCAAGTCGCTGCAACAGGAAGGCCAGCACACCGGGCAGTACAACGAAGGGGTCTGTGGGGCTAGCGGGATCTTCTGCAAGACCTCGGCCAAGGAGATCTGGCAGGACATCCAGGCCGCGGCCAACGAGTATTACCAGCCGGGCAAGTTCACCACCTTCATCGGCTATGAATTCAGCCCGACGCTGAACCAGAGCGGCATGGTCCATCGCAACGTGATCTTCCGCGGCAGTGAAGTGCCGGACAGCGCCTTCAGCGCCCTCGACGGTTTTGCCGAGGACCTGCTGCGCTGGCTGGACAACCGTTGCCAGGGCGAGTGCCAGGCACTGGCGATCCCGCACAACCCGAACTGGTCCTGGGGCCTGATGTACGGCGACAGCAACAGCGACGCCACGCCGCTGACCCGTGACAACCTGCTGCTGCGCGCCAAGTACGAGAGCCTGGTGGAGATCTTCCAGATCAAGGGTGGTTCCGAGTGCGCCGCCGGGGTTGGCAACAACGACGAGCAGTGCGCCTTCGAGAACCTCTGGCCGGCCTGTACCGAGGAACAGCTCAAGGTCGACCCGCAGACCGGCCAGCACGCGCCGCGTTGCGTCGGACCCAACGACAGTTTCCGCCAGGTACTCAAGAAGGGCCTGGTCGAGCAGCAGAAGTGGGGCTTCAACCCCTACAAGGTCGGCTTCATCGGCTCCACCGATACGCATAACGGCACTCCCGGCGATACCGAGGAAAACACCTGGAAGGGCCACGGCGGCGAACCCGATTCGACCGCTGAATACCGCCTCGGCTACGAAACCAACATGGTTTCCGATGTGCTCGGCTTCCCGCTGATCAAGCTCAACCCGGGCGGCCTGGCCGGCATCTGGGCGCCGGAGAACACCCGCGAGGCGCTGTTCGATGCGATGAAGGCCAAGGAAACCTTCGCCACCAGCGGCACCCGCGTGCGCGTACGGCTGTTCGCCGGCTTCGACTACCCGAGCGACCTGCACCAGCAGGCCGACATGCTCAAGACCGCCTACGCCCAGGGCGTGCCCATGGGCGGCGACCTTGCTGCGGCCGCGCCGGGGCAGGCCCCGCGCCTGCTGGTGCAGGCCATGCGTGATGCCAACTCGGCACCGCTGCAGAAGATCCAGATCGTCAAGGGCTGGCTGGCCGATGGCCAGAGCCATGAGCAGGTCTACGACGTGGTCTGCTCTGATGGCCTGCAGCCGGATGCCCAGACCCACCTGTGCCCGAACAACGGTGCCAGGGTCAACCTGAGCGACTGCTCGATCTCCGCCGACAAGGGCGCCGCCGAACTGGCGACCACCTGGACCGACCCGGACTTCGACGCCAGTCAGTCGGCCTTCTACTACGCCCGCGTACTGGAGAACCCGGTATGCCGCTGGAGCCAGCACGACGCCAACGCGATCGGCAAGCCGCACCCGGACAACGCCCCGGCCACGGTACAGGAGCGTGCCTGGACCTCGCCGATCTGGTACGGCCCGCAAGGCTGAGGCACCCGAGGAGTCGGGCGGGCGGCCAGAGGCCGCTCGTCGGGCTCCCTCTGTCGCTCACGAGTGTCGTGAGATAGCACAAAGGTTTTCACCCTTTCAGTAATGCCAAAAATACATGTCTTCATCAGCAGCGCTCAGCGCCGCCACCTATAAGTAATCAATGAGCCACGTCGACAGCATCAGGACAGTGTTTTTCTGTGCAGTACTCTGCATGCTTGGGCCATGCGGGCCGGTCAGTGCTGTCGCTGCAGAACGACCATTAAGGATCGCCACCTACCACATAAAAAACGCTACCTCGGAGGTTTGCGTCAGGGTCATGCGCGAAGCCTACGAGCAGATTGGCGTGAGCATAAACATTGAAGAAATGCCGGGAGCACGCGCCATCTATTTGGCTGGCAAAGGGGAAGTTGATGGCTATGTTTGCGCATCGGACACGACTGGCATCCTGGATAGTAGTGTGATGATCGTGCCGGAACGCATATCCACATGGGATGTTTATGCGTTCGCAGACAAGCGAATCAAGGCAATCGACCTCGGAAAAATAAGCGATGGAACCTACCGTGTTAGCCACCAAAGAGGCTCAATAGGGATCGAAAAGAATAAAAAAATGAACTTACATCCGGCCAATAACACTGCGTCAGGGCTATTGCAGTTAACGCATGACCGGACGGATGTATTTTTAGGTGATCGCGAAATAGTCTTGGCGGAGGCTACTGGTCTGGGGATTGCAGACAGCTTGTTGGTCAGCGACAAGCCAGTTTTATCGTTTGAGCTTTACCATGTTCTCGCGGTGAAATATCGACCTGTCGTGGAGAGTCTCAATCCAATCCTCAAGAAAATGAAAGCAACAGGCCGGATAGACAAAATAAAGCTGGAAGTTGAAAACGATTTCAAGGCAAGAGCTCTCAATCCGGCAACGGCATTCATGCCATGAAAAACTACCGTTTTGAAATCATCCTCGCCGGACAGCCGCACGGGCTGTTCGGCAAACTTTTGCAGGAGCCAGCTTGCTGGCGAGGACGGCATGGATGCAGGCTGCCCGAGCCGAAAAGCTACTTGCTTGACTCGCTGCGCTACGTTTAGGCCTGCGCAGTGCTGGTGTAGGGCGGGTGCAACCCGCTGTGGCCGCGCGGGTTGCACCCGCCCTGCCAATTCAACCGGACAGCACCTGTTGCCGCGAGGCGACCATCGGCGCGCCGGGGTTCCCGGCGGGTAGCCTTGTCAGTGGTACAGCCAGGGTTGCAGGGCATCCAGGTTGGCCACCACGATCTGTTGCGCACTGGCCTTGGTTTCGACCTTGTTCGCGTCGATCTGGAAGCGCTGCAGCACGTACTGCACCAGCGCGCCACGGCTCGGCACGCTCAGCTGGCCGTTGCGCATGCCGTAGTCGGTCTCGATGATGGCTTTCTGCTCGGGGTTGAGGCGCTGGTCGGGCTCGATGATGACCTCCACCCGGGTGTTCCACGCCGCATCGGCCGCGCGATCATTGGCCGACGCATCCAGCACCTCGGGCACCCCGCGAAAGCGGCTCAGCACAAAGTCGCGGTAGGCCCTGTTCTTCTCGCAATAGGCGCGCACATGCCAGCGCATGCCGGTATACACCAGCGTGTGCGGCGCAATCAGGCGAATCTCGGAAACCGGCGTGGCAAACGACACGTACTCGGTTTCCAGGCGCAGGCCCTCGCGGCAGGCCTTGAGCAGCGGGCGCAACACCTGCGGGCGCACCGAGCGGTCCGGCACCTGCAGCACCTCGGTGTGGGCATAGGCCAGGGCCAGGCCGTCGATGTGCGGCGCGCGCTCGTGGTTCTGGTTGAGCAGGTGCAGATAGGCGCTGGCGCTGTCATCGATGAACAGTGGCTGGAACAGCTTGCTCGGCACATAGCCCTTCAGGTACTTGTCATATGTAAGGTTTCTGGGGGCATATTCGTTGATGTAGCTGTTGATGTCCTTCGACGCCTGCTGCCGGCTGATGCCGAAGCTCTGCATCAGGTGATTGGTGGTCAGGCGGCCTTCCCACCAGGCCACCGTCTCGATCAGGCGGTAGCGCAAAGCCAGATCCCAGCGCACCTGTTCAATCGATTGCTGTCGTTTCATCCCGCCTCCATCTGCTTGAAAACTTTACCTGTACGCGTAAACACTCTAGATGCGTCTAGTCACGCTACATATTCTGCAGCCTTACAGCAAGCCTGTGCGGCCAGTGAGAAGCGAAGCAGTGAATGAGTTCGAGACGTTCTGGATGGTTTCCGCCACGGCCCTGCTGGCGGGCATTGCGCTGCGGGTTGCCGGGCTGCGGCTAGGCAGCCTCAGGCAGGCCAATGCCGAACTGCTCAGGCAGAATGAGCGCTGCTGCGAGCGGCACCGCGCACTGCAGCAGGAACACCGCGCAATCATGTCGGCCCTGCGTGCGGAGCGCGAGCATGTCCAGCAGTTGCAGCGCAAGACCCGGCTGATGGCGCTATTGCTGGATGAATTGCACGAGCAGGCCACCATCACCGGTTCCCCGAGGGCATGACCATGTTGAAGACACTGCTGCTGGCGACACTGCTCCTGACCAGCGCGGCGCAGGCCGCCGACCGCGATCTCGATAACGATGGCGTGTGGGACTACGGCAAGGGCGGCATCGACCGCGACACCGACAATGACGGCAGCTGGGATTACGACAAGGGCGGGATTGACCGCGATCTGGACAACGATGGCAGCTGGGATCATGGCGCCGGCGGCATCGACCGCGATATCGACAACGACGGCAGCTGGGATCACGACAAGGGTGGTATCGACCGCGACCTGGATAACGACAACGTCTGGGACCAGGATCAAGGCGGCATCGACCGGGATCTGGACAACGATGGCCAGTGGGATGAATAGCCTTTATGCCTCAATGTGTTAGCTGCGCTTTACCCGTGCTCGGGACATGGCTACTGTGACTGCCTGCACCTGCAAGCTGATGAATTTGAATGATTTGCCCCGCACCAGCGCTGCCGGGCTTTGGAGTGATGGATGACTGATACAACCCTGTTGCGCGCGGCCTTGCTGGCTGCCGTGCCGGCTGATGGCAGCAGCATTGGCAACCAGTCCCTGCAAGCACAGCTGCGCAGCCAGTTTCCCCAGCTGACCGATGACGAATTCTGGGCTGTGCGGGATGGGCTGATTGCAGCCGGCGAGCTGGCCAAGGGCCGTGGGCGTGGCGGCGCGGTGCTGCGCACGCAGGTGGAAGATGGCGCCCGCAACCTGGCGCAGCAGACCTTGACTGCCGCCCGTGCGCGCCGTGAACAGGTAGCAGTCGCCGAAGTCTCCGGTACTTACCTGGCCGAAGCCGCCGCCAGCGTGCGCAGCCCGGCCAAACAGCAGGCCAGCAGCACCCTGCAAGACCTGCAGAAAACCCTCTGGGCCACCGCCGATAAGCTGCGCGCCAACATGGACGCTGCCGAGTACAAGCACATCGTGCTCGGCCTGATCTTCCTCAAGTACATCTCCGACAGCTTCGCCGGTCGCCGTATCGAACTGGAGCGCAAGCTGACCGACGAGAACGACGACTACTACCTGGGCAGCGATGACCCCGAGCTGATCAATGCCGAGCTGGAAGACCGCGACTACTACAAAGAGGTCAACGTGTTCTGGGTGCCGGCCGTGGCTCGTTGGGAGTCGCTGCGCGCCGCCGCCAAGCAGGTGGATATCGGCAAGCGCATCGACGACGCACTGAGCGCCATCGAAGCGGAAAACCCGCGCCTGAAGAACATCCTCGACAAGCGCTACGCCCGCGCCCAGTTGCCGGACGGCAAGCTCGGCGAGCTGGTGGACCTGATCTCCACCATCGGCTTTGGCACCGACGCCAACAAGGCCCGTGACCTGCTCGGCCAGGTCTACGAATACTTCCTCGGCCAGTTCGCCAGCGCCGAAGGCAAGAAGGGCGGGCAGTTCTACACGCCGGCCAGCATCGTCAAGACCCTGGTGGCGGTGCTCAACCCGCACCACGGCAAGGTCTATGACCCGTGCTGCGGCTCGGGCGGCATGTTTGTGCAGTCCGAGAAGTTTATCGAGGCCCACGGCGGCAAGCTCGGCGATGTGTCCATCTACGGTCAGGAGTCCAACCCCACTACCTGGCGCCTGGCGGCGATGAACCTGGCCATTCGTGGCATCGACTTCAACCTCGGCAAAGAGCCGGCCGACACCTTTATCCGCAACCAGCATGCCGACCTGCGTGCCGACTTCGTGCTGGCCAACCCGCCGTTCAATGTCAGCGACTGGTGGCACGGCAGCCTGGAAGGCGACCCGCGCTGGGTGTATGGCAGCCCGCCGCAAGGCAATGCCAACTACGCCTGGCTGCAGCACATGCTCTACCACCTCAAACCCAGCGGCCGCGCCGGCATTGTGCTGGCCAACGGCTCGATGAGCTCCAGCCAGAACAGCGAAGGCGACATCCGCCGCGCCATGGTCGAGGCCGACGTGGTGGAAGTGATGGTGGCGCTGCCCGGCCAGCTGTTCTTCAACACCCAGATACCCGCCTGCCTGTGGTTCCTGACCAAACAGAAAGTCGCCCGCCCCGGCGAAGTGCTGTTTATCGACGCCCGCAAACTCGGCACCAATGTCAGCCGCGTGCAGATCGAACTGCTCGACAGCGACATCGAACGCATCGCCCAGACCGTCGCCAACTGGCGCGGCGAACCGCTGGACGCCGCACAGGGAAGTGCCAGTGTCGCGGGAGGCAGGATGCCGGGAGCGACCGTGGGCGGAGGTCTCCACGACTACCAGGACATCCCCGGCTTTTGCCGCAGCGTCACACTCAGCGAAATCGCCGAACACGGCCATGTCCTGACGCCGGGCCGCTATGTCGGAGCCGAAGAGGTCGAGGATGACGACGAAGCCTTTGCCGACAAGATGCAAAAGCTCACCACCCAGTTTGGCGAACAGATGGCCAGGGGGTCAGAACTCGATCAGTTAATCCGGCAGAGGCTCGGGGGGCTGGGGTATGAGTTTTGATTTTTCTAAGGTTGGTGAACAGCCGCTACCTTCTGATTGGAAAAATGTGCGCCTTGGCGATTTGATCAGCTTGCGGGGAGGTCTGTCTTATAAGGGGGAGTTAATTTCTGATGATGGGAATTCACTCGTCACTATGGGCTGCGTTTCACCAGATGAGCCTTTTAAAAGAGCTGGATTGAAAAGATATACAGGGTCTTTTGGTGCTCAACACTCTCTGGGAGTTGGTGATCTAGTCATCGCAACTCGTGACGTAACTCAGAATAGAGTCGTTATTGGGTGCCCGGCCATAATTCCTAGCGGCTTACCGGGAAATGCGGTTATTGCTGCAACGAATTTGTATAAGGTTATAAATACTTCTTCGGTTGACAACCGCTTCTTGTATTGGGTCATGAAGTCGCCCAGCTATCGTGAGCAAATTGTAGCTTCCGCCAAGGGAACAACGGTGGTGATGTTGACTAAGGATGCTGTTGAAAACTTCACTTTCAAATTGCCTCCTCCATCGGAGCAGTCAGCAATTTATAGTTTTCTTGATTCCATAAACGACCGCATCACCCTGCTACGCGAAACCAACGCCACCCTGGAAGCCATCGCCCAGGCGCTGTTCAAATCCTGGTTCGTCGATTTCGACCCCGTGCGCGCCAAGGCCGCAGGCCTCGAACCCCAAGCCATGGACGCCCCCACCGCCGCCCTGTTCCCCGACAGCTTCGAAGACTCCGAACTGGGCTTGGTGCCGAAGGGGTGGAGCTGGGCCGCCTTGGCTGATGCCTATGAGATGAATCCGTCGCGTAAATTAAAAAAAGGTGAAGTTGCTCCTTATCTGGATATGTCCAGTGCTCCTACCTGTGGGCACTGCTCGGATGCATACATTCAGCGCGAGATGGGATCGGGAGCCAAGTTCACTAATGGCGATACCCTACTGGCACGCATCACGCCTTGCTTAGAGAACGGCAAGTCTGCATTTGTTGACTTCCTAGGTGATGGCCAAAATGGTTGGGGCTCAACAGAGTTTTTAGTGCTTCGTCCTAAATCACCTTTGCCCGAGTACCACGGTTATCTGTTGGCTCGACATAAGGCGTTTCGTGAGTTCGCTATTCAAAGCATGTCCGGCACCAGCGGGCGGCAGCGAATCCAAAATGATGTGCTAGGGCGTTTCTTTTTGGCGATTCCTACAGAGTCAGTGGCAAATGCATTTTCTGATCTTGTCATGCCAATTCAGAAATCAATTACGGCTAACCATCAGCAAGCCCAAACCCTCACCCAACTCCGCGACACCCTATTACCCCGCCTAATCTCCGGCCAATTGCGCCTGCCGGAGGCAGAAGCCCTTATTCAGGAGGCGCTATGAGCCTCAGCACCAATGCCAATTTCTCCAGACTGATTGAACATCTGCAGGCGCAGGGTGCAGCCGCGCAGCAACACAGCGAAAGCACACCGCTCTACCGCGAGTTTATCGAGGCCTTTCCGCTTGAGCGCATCAATCAGCTGGCGCTGGATGAGTACTGCGTCGGCAAAGGCGACCGGTCGTTCTGTTGGTGGCTGGAGGTCGGTCTTACACCGGTGTTGGGGCGCTACATGCCAGGCACGTCGCGTGGGCATATCCTTTATTACCGCAAGGATGGCAGCCTCTACCGGATCAAGAACTTTGATGGCTGGAGCGACGAAGATGCACTGAGGTACACGCTCAAAGTGCAGAGCACTATTGCAGCAGCAGATCCGGGGGAGGATTTGCGCTGGGTTGATGATGATGCGCAAATTTACCAACGCGCCGGGGTTGATCCGCTGGTTACTGTTGGAGAAGGCCGCAAACTAAGGCTGTTGTCCTGCTACAACCCATCAGAAACCTTGCCGATTTCATCCTCGGCGCACCTGGCCCACTTTCTCGTCACATTGGGCTGTTCTGAAGCGGATGTCCCTCCTTTCCGTCAGCCTGTAGCACGCATGCTGTTATTGCGTGATTACTATCTGAAAGCATGCGAGGCAGTCCCCGGTTTGAGTACTTATGGATTTATGCGCGGGCTGTATAGCGAGGAGGCTGGGTTAGCGCCCAAAAAGGAAGATGACGCGGGGGAAAGCCGAAAGGTTTTTGTGCCAGTCACCCTGACGTTTGGAGAGCCTGCACCTTGGGGTAGCGGCCTGATAACCCATGTCCGGCTTGCCGGGCGTGATGCGGATACTGCAGAAGCCAGCGTCAACCTCAAGCTGATGCGTCGCCATGCCGACGAGGCGGGGATTGCTTGTATTGCCGACTTCCAGAATGAGTTTAAAGGTCGGCAGAAAAAAGACACTGCTGAACGCTCCATGCAAACAGATTTACGCCATTTCGCCGGGAAGCTTTCCGATGGTAACCCGCAAAACAGGGCGCTGCTGGAGCTTGGTTATCTGGCGGATGTAAATACCCAATCAGTAAAGCCTGCCTACCTGCTGACCTGGAATCCCGAGCATTTCAAACTCGGGGGTGATGCGGGCGTAGCCCTCGGCGACGAGGTGGACTGGAACTGCCACTCCAGGCAGCCGCAGCCAGGCGATGTGGTTTATCTGGTTCGTCTGGGCAAGGAGCCGCGTGGCATTGTTGCCCGGGGCCTGGTAACCGAAGGCGCGCATGACGCCCCTGATTGGAAAGACCCGGTCAAGACTCGCAACTACATTCGATTCCGCATCGTAGAGCACCGCCCGGACTGCGCCAGCGGCCTGTTGCCCATGGTGCTTTTGAACAAGGCGCTACCCGATCAACGCTGGAATCCGCAAAGCTCCGGTGTCGAGATCAAGCCGGCGCTGGCCGTGCAGCTGGAGCAGCTCTGGCAGGCAGGAGAGGGCAGGCACAGTCTTCGGCAATATGTGGAATGGAGCAAGGCCTCACCTGTGGAGTCCCGACCTGAATGGTTGGGGCGCTATGAAGAGATTACCGAGCTGGCCAGGGGGTTGCGCAACGGGCAAGTTGGATTGGATACGATGGCTTTGCAGCGCTTGTGGCTGGATCGTGACAACGGCGTGTCGAGCTTGAAGCAGGGCGTGCTTTCACGCGCTGAATTGAGTGCGCAGCAGGTCACGATCACCGAGCTGACGCAAGGCATTCTGGCATCGCCAACCGGACAAACGCATGAGCAAGTCATGCAGCGCTGGCGGCAGGGGGTTGAGAGCGGACAGTTCAAAATGAACCGCCCGGCGATGATCAATCGCGTATTCGCGGCCATTGCACCTGACCAGTTCACCTCATTGCTGAAGACGGAGGATTGTCAGCTGCTCCTTCGCGGTTTGGCGGCGCAGTTTCAGTTGCCGGTAACCAGCCTCGATGAAGGCTGGTGCGGGCTAAATGCGCAGATCATCCGTTGCATGGACATGGCCGGGCTGGACATGAATACCGTGCTACCGAACAACATTGCCATGTGGCAATTGCTGGAAGCATTGCAAGGAGGGCCAGGCGTGGACCCAGTCGAGTTACCGGATACAACTATTCCGCTGAACCAGATCCTTTTTGGTCCGCCGGGTACCGGCAAGACCTATGCAACCATTGACCGTGCTCTGAAAATCCTCGATCCGGCGCTTGTCGCAAAACCAGACGTGCAGCGCGAAGAGCTGACGACTGCCTTCAAACGCTACATAGAGAATGGTCAGGTGGTGTTTTGTACCTTCCACCAGAGTTTCAGCTATGAGGATTTTGTCGAGGGCTTGCGCGCCGAAACCCTGGATGGGGCGCTGCATTACCGTGTGGAATCCGGGTTATTCAAGAAATTGTGTGAGCGGGCAAGTCTGGGGCGGCCAGCCGTGGATGACCCCTTCGATCAGGCACTGAAGGTTCTGTCAGAGCAGCTGGAAGCCAATGATGGCCGGCTGACGCTGAGTACCAGTAAAGGCAAGATTTTCGAGGTCGAGTATGCGGGCGGTTTGACCTTTCTGGTCTTCCCGAAAAGCAACGAAGAGCTGAAAAACGGTTATACCGGCAATATGGAACTGGTGCGCAAGCTCTACCAAACCGGTAGCAAGGAGGGTATCTACAACTCCTCGTATGTGGACGGCATGTTGGGCTATCTGCGCAAGGAGTGCGGTTTGCCGGAGTATCAGCCGAGTGCCATCCCGGCATCGCAGCGCGATAAATTTGTGTTGATTATTGATGAAATCAACCGTGGCAGCGTATCGCGGATATTTGGTGAGCTGATCACGCTCATCGAACCGTCCAAGCGCGCCGGCCAGCTTGAGGCACTTGAAGTCATGCTGCCGTACTCGAAGAAACCCTTCAGTGTGCCGGCCAACCTTTACCTGCTGGGTACGATGAACACCGCTGACCGCTCGCTGGCGGGCTTGGATATCGCCCTGCGTCGGCGCTTCACTTTTGTGGAGATGCCACCCAGACCCGATCTGCTGGATGAAATCGTGATCGAAGGCGTAAACATCGGTCAGCTTCTGGGTGTGATGAACCAGCGCATCGAGGTGCTGCTGGATCGCGATCACTGCCTGGGGCATGCCTACTTTATCCCGCTCAAAACCGATCCAAGCCTGGAGCTCCTGGGAGCCATCTTCCGCAACCAGATCATGCCGTTGCTGCAGGAGTATTTCTTTGAGGATTGGGAGCGTATCGCCTGGGTACTGAACGATCAGCGAGCGAAGGACAATGCCAGCGTGCCGTTCTTGCGGCGCCCCGAGAGCGAGCAGAACGTGGCCGCGCTGTTTGGCAACGAGGTGGCCGGCAAGCTCAATGACCAGCGCTGGGCGTTGAATGACGCGGCATTTGTTTCCATCGACAGCTACCGCAATATCCTGGGCTGAGCCTCTTGAACCGGCCGCTGATCACCATTCGCGAATATGCCCGGCTTACCACTGAGCCGGTTGAGTCTTCGCTGGATTTGGCGCAGGTATCTGTCAGCGCCTTCGAGTGGCTGTGCGAGCTGAGTGCCCGGTTCAATCGCAGCGGTGCCACCTTGCTGCAAGTGGAGGGGCGGCGTTCATTGAAGTGGGACAGCTATGGGGGGGTAATCGAAACCCCTTGTGGTACCCGGTTGGAAATCTTGCCCAAGCATTTTGAACAGGGCGATTGCGTAAAACAGAGCAGGTCGCTGCTGCGCAAGATGATTCAGGCAGCCTTGTCGCTCAAGCCTCGGCAGGCAACGGTGACAGGCCTGGAGCTATTCGATGCCCCTTTGACCGAGTGGGTAATGGGGCAGTTTCTGGCTGAACTGGATCACCTGATCAAGCGCGGCGTACGTTTCGATTATCAGCGTGTGGAGGAAGAGCAGCGCTTCCTGCGCGGGCAACTCAATGTAGTGGCGCAGATGCGCCAGCCACCGGGGCGGCAGCATCACTTCCAGATTCGCCACGATCTGTTTTTGCCGGATCGGGCTGAGAATCGCCTGCTCAAATTGGCTTTGGAACAGGTGGCCAAGACAACCCAGGATGCCGGCAACTGGCGTTTGGCCAACGAACTGCGGTCCATGCTCGCGGAGATCCCTGCGAGCCGGCAGGTGCCAGCCGATTTTCGTGCCTGGAGTCGTGACCGGCTGATGGCGCATTACCAGCCGATCAAACCCTGGTGCGAGTTGATCCTCAACCAGCAAATGCCGATAGCGGTGGCTGGCCAGTGGCAGGGCATGAGCCTGTTGTTCCCGATGGAAAAGCTGTTCGAGAAATATGTCGAGCGCTGGCTCGGGCGGAGCCTGGTAGCTGCGGCAGAACTCACTCCCCAGGCTTCGCGTTACTCCCTTTGCAGGCAGGAGCTCAAGCCGATGTTCCGTCTGGAGCCGGACATGCTGGTGGAGCACATGGGGCAGCGTTGGGTACTGGATACCAAGTGGAAGCGTCTGGATGCCGCGGATCGGGAGAATAAGTACGGCTTGAGCCAGGCCGACTTCTACCAACTGTTTGCTTATGGACATAAGTATCTGGGCGGGATGGGCGAGCTGGTCTTGATTTATCCACGCTGGGCACCGTTCCAGGTTGCTTTGCCCTTGTTCGATTTTGGTGGGGGGCTGACTTTGCGTGTGTTGCCTTTTGATCTGGAGCGGGAGTGTTTAGTCGATGTTGAACTCACCTCGTTGCCGATCTGCTCATCCGGTATGGCCGTTACCTGTCTGCAGGTGGGCGCATGAACCAATGCAAAATGCCCCCCGAGTTCGGAAGAAAGTGTGGAACAAGGTTCGGAACAAAGTACTTCCCTGCAAAGATTCACAGCCAAAGCAGACGGGTCAGCTTTTCAGATGTTGCCTTATAGGCTACAAATGTTGCTATTAAAGCAACGATATTGGGGGCCACATGTCACTGGCTGCGCTGCTGTTCAACGAATACCGCCGCAAGGTGCTGGGCTTGCTGCTCTTGCATCCCGAAGCGCGCTACCACCTGCGCGAGATTTCCCGCCTGACGGGTACGCAACCCGGCACCCTGACGCGCGAGCTGAACAAGCTCGCCGAGGCAGGCCTGTTGCTCAAGGAGCGTCAGGGTAATCAGGTGCTGTATGCGGCCAATCAGGCGTGTCCGATTTACCAGGAGCTGGCCGGCATTCTGCGCAAGACCAGCGGCCTGGCGGATGTACTGCGTGAAGCGCTGCTGCCCATCGCCGGGAAAGTGCAGGTTGCCTTCGTCTTCGGCTCGATGGCCAGTAGCAAGGCAACCAGCGGTAGCGACATCGACCTGATGGTCATCGGCGACTGCGGGTTTGGCGAAGTAGTGACGCACCTGTACCCGTCGCAGGCTGAGCTGCAGCGCGAGATCAATCCGAAGGTCTACAGCGTCCGCGAATGGCAGGCGCTGGTTGCGGGGCAGGCGGCTTTCGTGCGGGATCTGCTGAGCAAGCCGCAGCTGTTTGTGCTGGGCAATGCAGCGTTACTGCTGGAATTGGGGGGGCAGGGATGACATTGGAGAATCTGCTGGGCCTGTCGCTGGAGGCCATCGAACCGGACCCCGCCAGCATCCGGCGCTTGCTGGAGGCGGCACAGCGCAGCCTGAGCGATGCCCGGCTGGTACTGGACTGGCTGCAAGCCAATAAAGCGGAATTGTGGCGATGACCGAAGACCAGCTGGAACAGGAAGCACTCGGATGGCTCGCTGAGCTGGGTTATACCCATGTCTACGGCCCTGATATTGCCTTTGATGGCAGCAGCCCCGAGCGCGAAAACTATCGCCAGGTGTTGCTGGTGGAGCGTTTGCGCAGCGCCATTGCCCGGCTCAATCCGCTGGTGCCGCTGGCGGCGCGCGAGGATGCGCTGAAGCAGGTCGTCGATTTGGGAATGCCGGTGCAGCTCTCGGCCAACCGGCTGTTCCATCGCCTGCTGGTCGGCGGCGTGCCGGTGCAGTACCAGAAGGACGGCGAAACCCGCGGCGATTTCGTTCGGCTGATCGACTGGGCCGATGTGGCGGCCAATGACTGGCTGGCGGTCAACCAGTTCAGCATTCAGGGGCCAAAGCATACGCGTCGGCCAGACATCATCCTGTTCGTCAACGGCTTGCCGCTGGTGCTGCTGGAGCTGAAGAACCCGGCCGATGTGCATGCCAATATCTGGAAGGCATTTGACCAGATCCAGACGTACAAGGAGCAGATCCCGGATGTGTTCCAGTACAACCAGATCCTGGTGATTTCCGATGGCAGCGATGCGCGCATGGGTTCGTTGTCGGCCGATGCCGAGCGCTATATGAACTGGCGCACCATCGATGGCCTGCAGATTGACCCCCTGGGCGAGTTCAATGAGCTGGAAACCCTGCTGCGCGGCGTGATGGCGCCGGCACTGTTGCTGGATTACCTGCGCTACTTCGTGCTGTTTGAGGATGACGGCCGGTTGCTCAAGAAGATTGCCGGCTACCACCAGTTTCATGCCGTCCGCGCGGCGATTCAGCAGGTGGTGAAAGCCTCGCGCCCGGGTGGCACGCACAAGGGCGGGGTGGTGTGGCACACCCAGGGCTCGGGCAAGAGCATCACCATGACCTGCTTTGCTGCGCGGGTGATGCAGGAAGCGGCGATGGAGAACCCGACCATTGTGGTGATTACCGACCGCAATGATCTGGATGGCCAGTTGTTTGGCGTGTTTTCCCTGGCGCAGGACCTGTTGCGCGAGCAGCCGGTGCAGGTGGACTCGCGGGGTGACTTGCGCGCCAAGCTGGCCAATCGTCCGAGCGGCGGGATTGTGTTTGCCACCATCCAGAAGTTCATGCCGGGCGAGGATGAGGACAGTTTTCCGGTGCTGTCGGATCGCTCGAATATCGTCGTAATTGCCGATGAGGCGCACCGCACCCAGTATGGGTTCAGTGCCCAACTGAAAGCCCCTGGCAGGAGCCAGCTTGCTGGCGATCCTGCGCCGGACCAGAGCACTGCCAGCAAGCTGGCGCCTGGCGCTTATGTGCATGCCGCCGAGAGCAGCGCGCGCTATCAGGTCGGCTACGCCCAGCACCTGCGCGATGCCTTGCCCAATGCCACCTTCGTGGCCTTTACCGGTACGCCGGTGTCGAGCGAAGACCGCGATACGCGTGCGGTGTTCGGTGACTACATCCACGTCTACGACATGCAGCAGGCCAAGGAAGATGGCGCCACCGTGGCCATCTACTACGAGTCGCGGCTGGCCAAGCTGTCGCTGAAAGACAGCGAGCTGGCGCACATTGACGAAGAAGTCGATGAGCTGGCGGAAGACGAGGAAGACGGCGAGCAGTCCCGGTTGAAGAGCCGCTGGGCCGCGTTGGAGAAAGTGGTCGGTGCCGAGCCGCGGATACAGAGCGTGGCCAGGGATTTGGTGGAGCACTTTGAGGAACGCAACCAGGCCCAGAACGGCAAGGCCATGGTGGTGGCCATGAGCCGCGAGATCTGCGTGCATCTGTACAACGAAATCATCGCGCAACGCCCGGACTGGCATGACGAAGACCCTGAGAAGGGCGCGATCAAGGTGGTGATGACCGGCAGTGCCTCAGACAAGGCGCTGTTGCGGCCGCATATCTACAGCAGCCAGGTGAAGAAGCGCCTGGAGAAGCGCTTCAAGGACCCGCAAGACCCTCTGAAAATGGTGATTGTGCGGGACATGTGGCTGACCGGCTTCGATGCGCCGTGCGTGCATACCCTGTATGTCGACAAGCCGATGAAAGGCCACAACCTGATGCAGGCCATCGCCCGGGTGAACCGCGTGTTCAAGGACAAGCAGGGCGGTCTGGTGGTGGATTACATCGGCATCGCCAATGAGCTGAAGGCTGCGCTCAGGGAGTACACCGCGAGCAAGGGACGGGGTCGGCCCACAGTGGATGCCCATGAGGCCTATGCACTGCTGGAAGAAAAGCTCGATGTATTGCGCAGCCTGTTGCATGGCTTCGACTTCAGCGATTTCCTCACCGGTGGCCACAAGCTGCTGGCCGGCGCTGCCAACCATGTGCTGGGCGAGAAGGACGGCAAGAAGCGCTTTGCCGACAATGCCCTGGCCATGAGCAAGGCCTTCACCCTGTGCTGCACCCTGGATGAAGCCAAGGCGGTGCGGGAGGAGGTGGCGTTCTTTCAGGCGATCAAGGTCATCCTGATCAAGCGTGAAGTCAGCGCGCAGAAGAAGACCAACGAAGAGCGCGAGCTGGCCATCCGCCAGATCATCGGTAATGCGGTGGTGTCCGGCGAGGTGGTGGATGTGTTCCAGGCTGTCGGGCTGGACAAACCCAACATCGGCCTGCTGGATGAAGACTTCCTCGCCGAAATACGCAACCTGCCGGAGAAGAACCTGGCGGTGGAGCTGTTGGAACGCCTGCTGGAGGGGGAGATCAAGAGCAAGTTCGCCAGCAACCTGGCGCAGGAGAAGAAGTTCTCCGAATTGCTCGACAACGTGATCAAGCGTTACCAGAACCGCTCCATCGAAACCGCCCAGGTGATCGAAGAGCTGATCGAGATGGCCAAGAAGTTCGCCGCGGCCAGCAAGCGAGGCGACGCTCTGGGCCTGAACGATGACGAACTGGCCTTCTACGATGCCCTGGCCAATAACGAAGCCTCGGTGCGTGAACTGGGTGATGAGACTCTGGCCAAGATTGCCCACGAACTGACCGAGAGTCTGCGCCAGAACGTCAGCGTCGACTGGAGCAGCCGCGACAGCGTGCGCGCCAGGCTCAGGCTGCTGGTCAAGCGCATATTGCGCAAATACAAATACCCGCCCGATCAGCAGGAAGAGGCCGCCCAGCTGGTGCTGGATCAGGCTGAAACCTTGTGTGAGGCGTGGATGTAACGGATGACCAGGGTGCAGGGTTCGCTGTTTGAAGAGCAACGGGTGGCGCACGCGCCAACCATCATCCGTAGGGTGGGCCTTGGCCCACCGCTGCCAACCTGCCGCTCAATTGCAACGCTGCTTTTGGTGGGCTGAAGCCCACCCTACGCCCGGCCTGCGACAACCGAGTATTCAACCCGTGACACGGACAGAGCTTTTGGTTTGGCCGTGCGCCCTGTCAACGCTGCGCCGGAAACGACAAAGCCCGCACGGGGCGGGCTTTGTCGGGTGGTTTGCCGGCAGGTTTGGACTGCTGCAAAGCGGGAATTGGTCGGAGCGACAGGATTCGAACCTGCGACCTTCTCGTCCCGAACGAGACGCGCTACCAAGCTGCGCTACGCTCCGAAATCTGGCCGGAATTCTACTCAAAAAGTGCGGCGGCACAAGCACTTGGCGGGATTATTTTTGCCGCTGTGCCGGTTATGGGCTGGCTCGCACAAGTGGTTTTGCAGGGTGGGCGTAGGGTGGGCTTTAGCCCACCGCAACAAGGTGTCTGGCATTGCTGGGCTGAAGCCCACCCTACACCCTACGCCCACCCCGCGCGGGGAAAAGCACGTTCAACCAATCACGCAGACAGAACCATTTTGCCGGCGTCAGGCATCTTTGCCCGGCTGCGGGCGGTCCTGCGCGGCCTGCTCGAGCAGTTGCGGGGTGTTCAGGTTGCTCAGTCGGGGGTCGTCCGCCGCGCAGTCCAGAGTCAGTGCACCGCTGCTGCGCAGGAAGCCCAGCGGGCTGCGCTGGCCGGCGTGCCAGGCGCTGTCCAGTTGCCCGCGCAGGGCGCGTGGCCACAGGCTGAACAGCGGTTGCCACTGGTCACCCTGGCGCAGCAGCACGGCGCGCTCGCCGGCAGCCTGCAGCAGGCGCTGCAGCAGTTCACGGTCGAGCAGCGGGGCATCGCAGGGCAAGACCAGCAGGTAGGGGTGCCGGGCGCACGCCAGGCCGGCGCGGATGCCGGCCAGCGGGCCGGGAAAATCGCCTTCGGCATCGCTCACCAGCTGGTCGGCATAGGGCGCATAGCGGGCCTGGTTGCGGTTGCAGGAGATGATCAGGTCGTCGCTGAGCGGGCGCACCTGCTCGTGCAGCCAGGCGATCAGCGGCTTGCCGCGCCATTCCAGCAGGCCCTTGTCGGCGCCGCCCATGCGCTGGCCGCGCCCGCCGGCGAGCAGCAGGATCGAGCAGGGCGGAAGGGGAGTGTGCGGCATCCGTGTTCTGCGTCATGGCGGGCAAAAGGGCCTGTGATATAACACCGGCCTGTCAAATTGTCATCTCAACAGGAGGCCGTGATGGGCCACAAGGAAGACTCCCCTTTCGTTCCGCTGGCAATCGCCGTGCTGACGGTCAGCGATACCCGCAGTTTCGAAACCGATACCTCCGGCCAGCTGCTGGTCGATCGGCTGAGCGCGGCCGGGCACCAGCTGGCTGCCCGGGTGCTGCTCAAGGATGACCTCTACCGGATTCGGGCCCAGGTGGCGGGCTGGATCGCCGAGGACGCCGTGCAGGTGGTGATCATCACCGGCGGCACCGGCTTTACCGGCCGCGACAGCACGCCGGAAGCGGTGGCCTGCCTGCTGGACAAACAGGTGGAGGGTTTCGGCGAGCTGTTCCGGCAGATTTCCGTGGCCGATATCGGCACCTCGACCATCCAGTCGCGCGCGCTGGCCGGACTGGCCAACGGCACCCTGGTCTGTTGCCTGCCGGGCTCGACCAATGCCTGCCGCACCGCCTGGGACGGCATCCTCGCCGAGCAGCTGGATGCGCGTCATCGGCCGTGCAATTTCGTGCCGCACCTGAAGGCTGTTGCCGCCTGTCCGAGCCGGGGTTGAGCGATGGATGACGGTTGCGCACAAGCGGGCCTGATGCCGGTCGAAGAGGCCCTGCAGCGCCTGCTGGCCCTGGCGGATGGCGCGCCGCTGGAGGCGTCCGAACGCCTGCCGCTGGCAGCGACGGATGGCCGGGTACTGGCTGAAACACTGGTTGCCGGCCTGGATCTGCCGCCCTGGGACAACAGCGCCATGGATGGTTACGCGCTGCGCCTGGCCGACTGGCAGGGCGAACCCTTGCCGGTCAGCCAGCGGATTCTTGCCGGCAGCGCGCCGGAGCCGCTGGCCGTCGGCAGCTGTGCGCGGATCTTCACCGGCGCGCCGTTGCCGGCCGGCGCCGATTGCGTGGAAATGCAGGAGAACGTCGAGTTGCTGGCCGATGGCAGGGTGCGTTTTCTGCAGCCGCTGAAGGCGCGCCAGCACGTACGTCCGCAGGGCCAGGAAACCCGCCGCGGCGAGGTGGTACTGGAGGCGGGCACCCGCCTGACACCGCTCGAACTGGGCCTGGTCGCCAGTCTCGGGGTGGCCGCGGTGACCGTGCGCCGGGGCCTGCGGGTGGCGGTGCTGTCCACCGGCGACGAGCTGGTCGAGCCGGGCCGGACGCTGGGGCCGGGGCAGATCTACAACAGCAACCGACAGCTGCTGATCGGCTGGCTGCAGCGCCTGGGCTGCGAGGTGCTGGACGCCGGCATCCTGGCGGACGACCTGGCGGCCACCCGCGCGGCCCTGGCCGGTTTGCACGACGCCGAGCTGATTCTGTCGACTGGCGGGGTATCGGTCGGCGAGGCCGACTTTCTTGGCGCAGCACTGCGCGAGGAAGGCGAGCTGGCGCTGTGGAAACTGGCGATCAAGCCCGGCAAGCCGCTGACCTTCGGCCATTTCCGCGGGGTGCCGGTACTCGGCCTGCCGGGAAATCCGGCCTCCACGCTGGTGACCTTCGGCCTGCTGGCACGCCCCTATATCCTGCGCCGGATGGGGGTGCGGCAAGTCGAGCCGCTGGGTTTCAGCGTGCCCGCCGGGTTTGCCTGGAGCAAGCCGGGCAGCCGCCGCGAGTACCTGCGCGCGCAGGTGCAGTCCGGCCGCGCCGTGCTCTACCCGAACCAGAGCTCCGGCGTGCTGCGCAGCGCGGCCTGGGCCGACGGGCTGGTCGAGGTGCGCGAGCACAGCACGCTGAGCGAGGGCGAGGCCGTGCGCTTTATCCCGTTCAGTGAGTTGCTGGGCTGAGCGCCAGTGACGAGAGCAGGCCAGCCGTAGGAGCCAGCTTGCTGGCGATTTCGCTGCGCAGGCGATCGCCAGCAAGCTGGCTCCTACAGGCATATTTCTGCTGTGTCGCTGATCAGCCAGCCTTGTGCCGTTCGCGGTACTCGCCGGGCGTCATGCCGGTCCAGCCTTTGAAGCTGCGGTGAAACGAGCGTGCTTCGCTGAAGCCCAGGTAGCTGGCGATGTCCTGGATCGGCAGGTCGCTGCGCAGCAGGTAGTGCTCGGCCAGTTCCTGGCGCAGTTCGTCGAGGATTTCCTGGTAGCTGGTGCCGGCCTGCTGCAGGTGGCGCTGCAGCGTGCGCTCGGTCATGTGGAACTTTTCGGCCACCCGTTCCTTGCGCGGCAGGCCGTCCTTGAGCAGCAGGCGCAGGGCGTTCTTCACCCGGACCGGCAGCGGTTCGTCGTCATTGATGCCGGCCATCAGCGCCAGCGCGTGTTCTTCGAGGGTGCGCAGCAGGTTGGCGTCGGCCTGGCGCAGCGGGATCTGCAGGTGTTCGGGCAGGGTGACCAGGGCACTGCACGGTTGTGCAAATCTGACCGGGCAGCCAAACAGCTGCCGGTACTCGGCGAGCTCGGTGCCGTCCGGCTGGGCGTGCTCGAACCAGACCTCTTGCGGTGACAGCTCGGTATCGGCGATCCAGCGCGCATACAGCAGCCATGAAGCCAGCACGTGCTCGACCATCTGCCGGCGCAGTTCGCTGTCGCGATGGCGGCAGTTCCAGATCAGCCGGATCTGCCCGCCATCGCTCTCGATGCGGCTGACGCCCATGTCACCCACCAGCTTTTCGTAGGGCACGATGCGGCTCATGGCCTCGCCGAGGGTGGCGCAGTTCATGGTGATGTAGCCGAGTACGCTCCAGGTGCCGGGCTGGACAAAGCGTGCCGCATGCAGGCCGACCAGCCGGTCCGTGGTGTTTTTCAGCAAGTAGGCGAGCAGCCGCTCCAGCACGATCGAAGACAGGCGCTTGCCGTTGTCGGCCACGTCGGCCGGGCTGAGGCCGATGGCTGCCAGCACCACGCGGCTATCCAGCCCCAGCTGTTCGGCCTGACGCAGGTAGGTGAGCAGGGCGGGTACGGAGATGAAGCCGAGGCTATCCATGGGCGTTCTGGGTTGGGCTGGCGTGATTGGCCACAGCGGCTGGCATGATTCGACAGTGACGCCGTGTTGCGGGCGGCTAGTATAGGCGGCGGTCATTGGTGATCGGAATAGCTTTGGAGAGCACGTGCATGCGGCGTTGGAACGGTTGGGGTGAAGAAAGCACAGTGGTGGAATTGCCGGCACACGGCGCGGCTTTCCTGGGTGAGCTGGTGGGTGCTGGTCAGGTACTGGCGGATGCCACGCTGGAGCAGGTGCTGGCGCAGGTGCCGGCTTCGCGCATCAGCGCCCCGCATACACTGATCAGCCTCGACGCGGTAGTCCGCGTGCGGCATGCCCGCGGGCAGAGCCTGCCGGATTGGCTGGCCATGCGCGAAGGGCGCTTCGGGGTGTTTCCCGACGGTGTGGCGCTGCCGGAAACGGCGGCGCAGATCCGCGAGCTGCTGGCCTGGGCCCAGCAGCAGGAGGTGATCCTGATTCCCTACGGCGGCGGCACCTCGGTGGCCGGGCATATCAATCCGCAGGCCAGTGCCAAGCCGGTGGTGACGCTGTCGCTGGAACGCATGAACCGGCTGCTCGAGCTGGATGAAGAGAGCCTGATCGCCACCTTCGGTCCGGGCGCCAACGGCCCGCAGGTGGAAAGCCAGCTGCGCGCCCGTGGCTACACGCTGGGGCATTTCCCGCAGTCGTGGGAACTCTCGACTCTCGGTGGCTGGGTGGCCAGCCGTTCCAGCGGCCAGCAGTCGCTGCGCTACGGGCGCATCGAGCAGCTGTTCGCCGGCGGCACGCTGGAAACCTTTGCCGGCAGCCTGAACCTGCCGACCTTCCCGGCCTCCGCCGCCGGGCCCGACCTGCGCGAGATGCTGCTGGGTTCGGAAGGGCGCTTCGGGGTGATTTCCGAGGTGCGCGTGCGGGTCAGCAAGCTGGCCGAGGAAGAAAAGTTCTACGCCGTGTTCCTGCCCGACTGGCCGCGTGCGCTGCAGGCCATCCGCACACTGGTGCAGGCGCGGGTGCCGCTGTCGATGCTGCGCCTGTCGAATGCCATCGAGACCGAAACCCAGCTGGCGCTGGCCGGTCATCCGGGCCAGATCGCCTGGCTGGAGCGCTATCTGGCCCTGCGCGGGGCGCGCGAAGGCAAGTGCATGCTGACCTTCGGCGTGACCGGCAATCGTCGGCAGAACGCATTGTCGGTACGCCAGGCCAAGCAGCACCTGAAGGTCTTCGGCGGCGTGTTCACCGGCACCCTGCTGGGCAAGAAATGGTCCGAAGGGCGCTTTCGCTTCCCCTACCTGCGCCATGGCCTGTGGGAAGCCGGCTATGCGGTGGATACCCTGGAAACCGCCACCGACTGGGCGAATGTCGACAGCCTGCTGAACAAGCTGGAAAACAGCCTGCGCAGCGCGCTGGCCGATGAAGGCGAGCAGGTGCATGTGTTTACCCACCTGTCGCACGTGTATGGCGAGGGGTCGAGCATCTACACCAGCTATGTGTTCCGCCCGGGCAACAGCTACGCAGCGGCCATGGCGCGCTGGCAGAAACTCAAGCACTCGGCCTGCCAGGCCATCGTCAACAATGGTGGCACCATCAGCCACCAGCATGGCGTGGGCCGCGACCACGCACCTTACTTGCCGGTGGAGAAGGGCGCGCTGGGCATTGCTGCCTTGCAGGCGCTGTCGACGCATTTCGATCCGGATCAGCGGCTGGCTCCGGGCGTGCTCCTGCAGAGCCAAGCATGATGCTCTGGAATGCCGCCTGGCGCGAGAAGGTGCTGCCGGAACTGGCAGAACGTGACTGGGACCTGATCGTGGTCGGTGGCGGCATCAGCGGCGCCGGCATCCTCCGCGAGGCGGCGCGGCGTGGCTGGAGCTGCCTGCTGCTGGAGCAGCGCGATTTTGCCTGGGGCACCTCCAGCCGCTCGTCGAAGATGGTGCACGGCGGGCTGCGCTATATCGCCAAGGGCCAGTTCGGCCTGACCCGCGATTCGGTGCGCGAGCGCCAGCGCCTGCTGGAAGAGGCGCCGGGGCTGGTCGATCCGCTGAGTTTCCTGTTCCCGCACTATCAGGGCCAGTTCCCCGGGCCGCGGGTGTTCGGCGGGCTGCTGGCGCTGTACGACGCCCTGGCCGGCAAGCGCAACCACCTGTACTACCCGCTGCAGCAGTTGCGCTACCTGCTGCCCGGCATCAAGGAGCAGGGCCTGGCCGGCGCCACGCGCTTCCAGGATGCGGTGACCGACGATGCGCGGCTGGTGCTGCGTGTACTCGGCGAGGCGCGCGCCGAAGGCGGCGAAGCACTCAACGGGATGCGCGTGGTCGAGTTGCTGCGCGAGGCGGACAAGGTCTGCGGCGTGCTGGCCGAGGATGCTGAAAGCGGCCGGCGCTTCAGCTTTCGCAGCCGCGCGGTGGCGCAGGCCACCGGTGCCTGGGCCGATGCCCTGCGCAAACAGGACGGCCCCGAACATATCCGTCCGCTGCGCGGCAGCCATCTGCTGTTGCCGCACTGGCGCTTGCCGGTGGCGCATGCGATCAGCTTCATGCACGCCGCCGACCGGCGCCCGGTGTTTGTCTTCCCCTGGGAGGGCGCCACGGTCATCGGCACCACCGACCTCGACCACCACGAGTCGCTGGAACAGGACGCGCGCATCACGGCGGAGGAGGTGGATTACCTGCTGGCGGCCTGCGCCCAGCAGTTTCCGGCGGCGCAGGTGCGCCGCGCGGATGTGCTGTCGAGCTGGGCCGGGGTGCGTCCGGTGGTCAGCGAGGGGGATGACAGCGCGGCCCCTTCGGATGAAAAACGCGAGCACATGCTCTGGGTCGAGCCGGGCTGCGTGACCCTGGCCGGCGGCAAGCTGACCACCTTCCGCCTGCTGGCGCTGGAGGTGTTGCAGGCTTGCGCGGCGTTTGTCGGCAAGCCGGTGGAAGATTACGGCCAGGCGGTGTTCCGCCCGCTGCCGCCATTCGCACTGCCCGGTCTGACGGCCACGCAGCAGCGTCGCCTGAGTGGGCGGCATGGCCTGGCCTTGCCGCAGGTGGCGGCGCTGCTGGAGGAAGTCGGCCAGCAGGCGGTTGGCAGTCTCGATACGCTCTGGGCGGAACTGGCACACGCCTGCGACAACGAGCTGGTGCTGCATCTGGACGACCTGTTGCTGCGCCGTACGCGCATCGGCCTGTTGCTGGCCAATGGCGCGGGCGCCGAACTGGCGCAGGTGCGTGCCCTGTGCCAGCCGCGACTGGGCTGGAGCGATGCGCGCTGGGAGCAGGAAGAGCAGGACTACCTGCAACTCTGGCAGCGCTGTTACAGCCTGCCTTTGTAGGAGCCAGCTTGCTGGCGATTGCTCTGCTGCGGGGCATTGATCGCCAGCAAGCTGGCTCCTACAGGAATACGAATCATGGAGCGTGACACTTGAACGATAAACCCTACCTGCTGGCCATCGACAACGGCACCCAGAGCGTGCGCGCGCTGCTGTTCGACCTGCAGGGCAACCTGGTCGGCAAGGGCAAGGTTGAGCTGGTTCCCTACTTTTCCACCGAGCCCGGCTGGGCCGAGCAGGATCCCGAGTATTACTGGCGCAGCCTCGGCGAGGCGTGCCAGAAGCTCTGGGATTCGGTCGATATCGACCGCAGTCAGATTCGCGGCGTGTCGCTGACCACCCAGCGCGGCAGCCTGATCAACGTGGATGCCGCCGGCAACCCGTTGCGCCCGGCGATACTCTGGCTCGACCAGCGCCGCGCCGCGGTGCGCGGCAAGATCAAGGGCCCCTGGGGCTGGCTGTTCAAGCTGATCGGTGAAGAGCAGACCATCGATTACTTCCGCGCCCAGGCCGAGGCCAACTGGATTGCGCAGAACCAACCGGAGGTGTGGGCAAAGACGCACAAGTTCCTGCTGCTCTCGGGCTTTCTCACCCATCGCCTGACCGGCCGCTTCGCCGACTCGGTCGGCAGTTGCGTGGCCTACCTGCCGTTCGACTACAAGCGCCTCAAGTGGGCCTGCGCGCGTGACTGGAAATGGCAGGCGATGCCGGTTACACCGTCAATGCTGCCCGAGCTGGTCAAGCCGGGCGAGCAGATCGGCAGCATCAGCGCCGAAGCCAGCCGGCACACCGGTATCCCGGAAGGCTTGCCGCTGATTGCCGCCGCCTCCGACAAGGCCTGCGAAGTGATTGGCTCAGGCGGGGTGGAGCCGAGCACGGCCTGCCTGTCCTATGGCACCACGGCGACCATCAACACCACGCGCAGCAGCTACCTGGAAACCGTGCCGCTGATTCCGCCATACCCGGCGGCGATTCCGGACCGCTACAACACCGAAGTGATGATCTTCCGCGGGTTCTGGATGGTCAGCTGGTTCAAGGAACAGTTCGGCCATGCCGAGCGCCAGCGCGGGCTGGAGCTGGGCGTGGAGGCGGAAAGCCTGTTCGACGAACTGGTTGCCAGCGTGCCGCCCGGTTCCATGGGCCTGATGCTGCAACCCTACTGGTCGCCGGGCATCCGCGAGCCGGGGCTGGAAGCCAAGGGCGCGATCATCGGCTTTGGCGACGTGCACACCCGCGCGCACCTGTATCGCGCCATCCTCGAAGGGTTGGCCTACGCCCTGCGCCAGGGCAAGGAAAAGATCGAGAAGCGCTCGGGGACGCGCATCACCCGCCTGCGCGTATCCGGTGGCGGCTCGCAGAGCGATGCGGCCATGCAGCTGACCGCGGATATCTTCGGCCTGCCCGCCGAGCGCCCGCATACCTACGAAACCTCCGGCCTCGGCGCGGCGATCGACTGCGCGGTCGGCCTCGGCCTGCACCCGGACTTTCCCACGGCGATCGCCGCCATGACCCGGGTGGGGCGGGTATTCGAACCCGATCCCGAGGCCCATGCGGTCTACCAGCGGCTCTATCGCCAGGTCTACCAGCGCATGTATCGTCGCCTGCAGCCGCTCTATCGCAGTATCCGCGCGATCACCGGCTACCCGGCCTGAGCTGTCAGCCGGTGATCTGAATGGAGCCCCCGAACATGCTGCAACTGACCGCGCTGTACCGTTATCCGCTCAAGTCCGGCGCCAGCCAGGTGTTGCCGGAGGCGACCATCGACGCGCTGGGGCTGGCCGGGGACCGCCGCTGGATGCTGGTGGATGCCGCCAGCGGGCGTTTTCTCAGCCAGCGCCTGCTGCCGCAGATCGGCCGCATCGTCGCGCAGGGCAGCGCCGCCGGACTGCAGCTGAGCGCACCCGGCGCGGCGCCGCTGCAGGTCCCGCTGCCGGACCCCGCGACCGGCTTGCGTACGGTGACCCTGTGGGCGGACACCTTCGCCGTGAGCGATGCCGGCGAGGCCGCGGCACATTGGTGCAGCAGCTACCTGCAGCGCGCCTGCCGGCTGGTGCATGTGCCGCTGCAGCAGGCGCGGCAGATCGACCGCACGTTTGCCGAAGCGGGTGAGCGGGTCGGTTTCGCCGACGGCTTTCCCTTGCTGCTGATCGGCCAGGCCTCGCTGGATGACCTGGCCGCGCGGGTCGGCCGGCCGCTGGAGATGCTGCGCTTCCGGCCCAACCTGGTGGTCGGCGGCGCGCTGCCGTATGCCGAGGATGGCTGGAAACGCATCCGTATCGGCGCGCTGCAGCTGCGGGTGGTCAAGGGCTGCTCGCGCTGCATCATGACCACGCTCGACCCGTTCACCGGCGAACGCAGCACCGACCGCGAGCCGCTGCGCACCCTCGAAGGCTACCGGCAGCGCGACGGGCAGGTGTATTTCGGGCAGAACCTGATTGCCGAGGCGTGCGGCGAGCTGCGTGTCGGCATGCCGGTGGAGGTGCTGGAGTAATTGGCGCGGACTGGCTGGTTATGGGCTGGATTGCCAATCCCTTCCGGCCGGGCCGGGCGCTTGGGGCGCGGATTACGCCGTGGCCCGGGCCAAGGCCGGCAGGCTCCTAGCGGATCAGGCTGAGAAACTCGCTGCGGGTGGCGGCGTTGTCGCGGAACTCGCCGAGCATCACCGAGGTGATCATCACCGAGTTCTGCTTTTCCACGCCGCGCATCATCATGCACATGTGCCGGGCCTCGATGACCACCGCCACGCCCAGCGCGCCGGTGACCTGCTGCACTGCTTCGGCAATCTGCCGGCTGAGGTTTTCCTGGATCTGCAGGCGCCGTGCATACATGTCGACGATGCGCGCGACCTTCGACAGGCCGAGCACCTTGCCGCTGGGGATATAGGCAACATGCACCTTGCCGATGAAGGGCAGCAGGTGGTGCTCGCACAGCGAATACAGTTCGATGTCCTTGACCAGCACCATCTCGCTGTTGTCCGAACTGAACAGCGCGTTGTTGGTCACCTCTTCCAGCGTCTGCTGATAGCCACGGCAGAGGAACTGCATGGCCTTGGCAGCGCGTTTGGGGGTGTCGACCAGCCCTTCGCGGCTGACGTCTTCACCGAGCTGGCTGAGGATGGCGGTGTAGTGCTGTTCCAGGGACATGTAGGTTTCACTCGCGGTTGCAGACGCGCAGGGTAGGGGCTGGGGAGCCTGGCTGGCAAGTCGAAATCGGCGCTGAATGTCCGCATCGCCCTGGCAATTGTCCGAACCCATGGCTGCCCCGGCCAGGCTGTTCGGCTAGCCTGGCGGCTCACTTGCGGGACAAGGCGATGACAATGCTATCCAGACTTTCCGGACTGTCCGTCCGCCAGTTGCTGAACCTCTACGCCACGCTGCCGGCGGTACCGGCAACGGCGCGCCTGGGGCTGTGGCGCGCCTGCTTTGTCGGGCCCTGGTGGCTGCGCCTGAGTGCGGCACCGGGCATCGCCCTGGGCGGCATGCCGGGCTGGCAGGGCAAGCGCTTTGATACTGCGCAAAGCGCGGTGAATCTGCTGCGTGCCGGCAGCGGCCTGCGTGAAGTCTTGCCGATGCGCTGCAGCGAGCAGCCATCCTGGTTGGATGGCCGGCCCTGTGCGGCCGTGGCCTACGGCGCCAGCGCGCGAATGCCCTGGCGCTGGGTGCGCGACGAGTTGCGCCAGCTGGATGCCGACCACTGGCTGTGCCTGACTTACCTTGATCTGCCGTTGCTGCGCCGGCTGGCGTGCCCTTTTGTGCTGGTGCGTGGCGCCGGTGAGCAGGCTTGATAGCCGCACAGCGTGATCCGCCGCCCGCGCACGCGGCTACTCGTCGCGGCCTTCGAGCATGGTGCGCTTGAGCAGCAGGTAGATCGCGCCGGTGCCGCCATGGCGGGGCAGGCACGAGGTGAAGCCGAGCACCTGCGCATGCTGGCGCAGCCAGGTGTTGACGTGGCTCTTGATCAGCGGCCGCTTGCCATCGATACGGGCGGCCTTGCCATGGGTCACCCGTACGCAGCGGATTTCCAGGCGGGCGGCTTCGGCGAGAAAGGCCCAGAGCGTTTCGCGGGCTTTCTCCACGGACATGCCGTGCAGGTCGAGGCTGCCCTCGAAGGGCACCTGGCCGGCCTTGAGCTTGCGCATCTGGCCTTCCTGCACGCCATCGCGGGCCCAGTACAGCTCGTCCTCGGCGCCGACATCGATGACGAACTGATCGGACAGGCCGTCAACCCGGGTCTCATTGCTGCGCTGCGTGGCGTTCAGGCGCTGGCGCTTGAGCTGCTGGCGGTCGGGCCTGGCCTTGCCGGTCTCGGCGTGATCGTGCGCAATGCGCTTCACGCCGCGCATCTGCTCGGCGAACAGGTTGCTGTCGGAGTCGTCTGGAGTACTGGACATGGCGGTCGCTGGCCGTGAATCAGGGGATACGCGCAGTTTACCCGTTCAGCGCGATTTGAGCAGGCCCGGCGCCATGCCCAGGCCGTTGCGCCGGCGCCGCCGGCGGCAGATGCGCCAGCAGGCGATGCCCAGCACGAGCAGCAGGCTGCCGGCGAGGATCACGGCCAGCGAAGCATGCCCCTGCAGCAGTGGCGGGAGTTGCCCAAGACCCATGGCGATCCCGGCCATCAGCAGCAGGACGCCCAGGCAGCAGAGCAGGGCGGCGAGCGCGCCGCACAGGCGCCAGCGCCACTTGCCCGGGCCCTTGCCGCGCAGGCGGCTGGCATCGAATCCGGCGGACAGTTTCATCGCAGTTTTCCTTTGCTGTTCACGCTCAGACGTCTATCCGCGCCGCAGGTTCCCCGTGCCAGCAGGCTTTGTGTACTGCCGGGGCCGCCACGGCTGTTAAACTGCGCGCAAGCCTATCCAGGAGAGTGCTGTGAGCGAGTCCCGATTGCGTACCTTGCGTGACCACATCCGCTGGGCGGTCAGCCGCTTTCATGCGGAAAACCTGTTTTTCGGCCATGGCACCGACAATGCCTGGGACGAAGCCCGCCAGCTGGTGCTGGGCGCGGTGCACCTGCCGTTCGAGATGGCCGACAGCTACCTCGACTGCGCCCTCGAGGATGACGAGCGCGCGCACCTGCAGCACTTGCTCAGGCGGCGCATCGTCGAACGCGTGCCGACCGCCTACCTGCTCGGCGAGGCCTGGTTCTGCGGGTTGCCTTTCGTGGTCGACGAGCGCGTGCTGGTGCCGCGCTCGCCGATTGCCGAGTTGATCGGCCAGCGCTTCGAGCCCTGGCTGCCCGCCGAGCCGGCGCGCATCCTCGACCTCTGCTGCGGTTCCGGCTGCATCGGCATCGCCACGGCCTACGCCTTCCCGGCGGCTGAAGTGGTGCTGGCGGACATTTCCTTCGATGCGCTGGAGGTGGCCAACCTGAACATCGAACGGCATGGTCTCGAAGAGCGCGTCTACACCGTGCAGGGCGACGGTTTCGGCGGGCTGCCGAAGCAGCGCTTCGACCTGATCCTGTCCAATCCGCCCTACGTGGATGCCGAGGATTTTGCCGACATGCCGGCCGAGTTCCAGCACGAGCCGGTGCTCGGGCTGGCCTGCGGCGAGGATGGCCTGGACCTGGTGCGGCGCCTGCTGGCCGAGGCGGCCGATCATCTGAGCGAGCAGGGCCTGCTGATCGTCGAGGTGGGCAACAGCCAGGCGCACGTCGAGGCGTTGTACCCGCAGGTGGACTTCACCTGGCTTGAGTTCGAGCAGGGCGGCCACGGCGTGTTCCTGCTGGCCGCCGCCCAGTGCCGCGAGCATCAGGCGCTGTTCCGGGCGCAACTGGGCTAGCAGCAGGCCGTTGAAAAAGGCGCTGTCTTGTTATGGGTTGGTTCATATGAGTGGGCCTTTGTAGGGTGGGTTAGGCCAGGGGCCGTAACCCACCAACCGGCCGCAAGGCCGGCCACAGCACCCCCTCCGACCCCAATTGAACCCGCCCCTGCGGCTCACGCGCCAACCATCAACCGTAGGGTGGGCCTTGGCCCACCGCGGCCAACCGCTGGCCCGACCCGCCATTTCGCGCTTTTGGTGGGCTGAAGCCCACCCTGCGCCCACCCCACGTCAGCCCTGCGGGCCAGCCTGCGGCTGTTACTTCCGTTGGTCGTTGCACCTGGCCTCGGCCGCCTCGCCGACGTTTTTCATCGGCCTGCGAGGCCGGTATATACTGGCGACCTCTTTCAGGTTCTCGCGGAGCTTTCCTGCATGTCCGGCAACACTTACGGCAAGCTGTTCACTGTTACCACCGCTGGCGAAAGCCATGGCCCGGCGCTGGTCGCTATCGTTGACGGCTGCCCGCCGGGCATCGAACTGAGCCTGGCTGACCTGCAGCGCGACCTCGACCGGCGCAAGCCCGGCACCAGCCGGCATACCACCCAGCGCCAGGAAGACGACGAGGTGGAAATCCTCGCCGGGGTGTTCGAGGGCAGGACCACCGGCTGCCCGATCGGCCTGCTGATCCGCAATACCGACCAGAAGTCCAAGGACTACTCGGCGATCCAGGACCTGTTCCGCCCGGCCCACGCCGATTACACCTACCACCACAAGTACGGCCTGCGCGACCACCGCGGCGGTGGCCGCAGCTCGGCGCGCGAGACTGCCATGCGCGTCGCCGCCGGGGCCATCGCGAAGAAGGTGCTGGCCGGCTTCGGCATCCAGGTGCGCGGCTACATGAGCCAGCTCGGGCCGATCGAGATTGCGTTCAAGGGCTGGGACAGCGTCGAGCAGAATGCCTTCTTCAGCCCGGATCCGGACAAGGTGCCGGAGCTTGAGGCCTACATGGACCAGTTGCGCCGCGACCAGGATTCGGTCGGGGCGAAGATCACCGTGGTCGCCGAGGGCGTGATGCCCGGCCTCGGCGAGCCGATCTTCGATCGCCTGGATGCCGAGCTGGCGCATGCGCTGATGAGCATCAACGCGGTCAAGGGCGTGGAGATCGGCGCCGGCTTCGCCAGCGTGGCGCAGCGCGGTACCGAACACCGCGACGAGATGACGCCGGAAGGCTTCCTGTCGAACAATGCCGGCGGCATCCTCGGCGGGATTTCCTCCGGCCAGCCGATCGTTGCCCATCTGGCGCTCAAGCCGACTTCGAGCATCACCACCCCGGGCCGCTCCATCGACATCCACGGCAACCCGGTACAGGTGATCACCAAGGGTCGCCATGATCCCTGCGTCGGTATCCGCGCCACGCCGATCGCCGAGGCGATGATGGCCATCGTGCTGCTCGATCACCTGCTGCGCCATCGTGCACAGAATGCGGCGGTTCAGGTGTTCACCCCGGTGCTGCCACAGCTATGAGCAATGTAGGTTGGGTTGAGCGCAGCGAAGCCCAACAAACTGAGCCTGAGTCCTCTGCCATGCAACGTTGGGCTTCGCGTCGCTCAGCCCAACCTACACGGACCTGACTCATGGCCAGTGCCTTGCCCTACTGGCGGCTGTCCGGCTTCTACCTGTTCTATTTCGCCCTGCTCGGCGCGACCGCGCCCTATCTGGCGCTGTATCTGGACTACCTGGGTTTCTCCAGCGCCCGCATCGGCGAGCTGCTGGCGATTCCCATGCTGATGCGCTGCGTGTCGCCCAACCTGTGGGGCTGGCTGGGCGATCGCAGCGGCAAGCGCCTGGCCATCGTGCGCTTCGGCGCCTGCTGCACCCTGTTCAGCTTCGTGCTGATCCTGTTCGGCAAGAGCTATGCCTGGCTGGCGCTAATCATGGCGCTGTACGCGTTCTTCTGGCATGCGGTGCTGCCGCAGTTCGAGGTGCTGACCCTGGCCCACCTGGGCGAGCAGACCGCGCGCTACAGCGAAGTGCGGCTGTGGGGCAGCGTCGGCTTCATCCTCACCGTGGTCGGCCTGGGCCTGCTGTTCGAGCGGGTCAGCCTGGACGCGTTCCCCTGGGTGTTGATCGGCATCATCAGCTGCATCTTCATCAGCAGCTGGTGGGTGCCGAATGCCCAGCTCAGCGCGGCGCGCGATAATCCGCTGTCGGGCGGCTTCCTGCGCCAGTTGCGCCAGCCCGGCGTGCTGGCGTTCTTCGTGGTGGTGGGGCTGATGCAGCTGTGCCACGGGCCTTACTACACCTTCATCACCCTGTACCTGGAGTCGCTCGGCTATGCCCGCGGGGTCATCGGCCAGTTGTGGGCCATCGGGGTGGTCGCGGAAATCCTCGTATTCCTGCTGATGGCGCGCCTGCTGCGGCACGTCAGCCTGCGCCAGGTGCTGATCGCCAGCCTGCTGCTGGCGGTGCTGCGCTGGATCCTGCTCGGCACGCTGGCGGAGCACGGTTTCTGGCTGCTGCTTGCGCAGTTGCTGCACGCGGCGACCTTCGGCAGTTTTCATGCGGTGTGCGTGCTGGTGGTGCGCGGCAGCTTCAATGCCCGCCAGCAGGGCCAGGGTCAGGCGCTGTATGCCGCGGTGTCCGGGGTCGGTGGCGGGCTGGGCGCGCTGTATGCCGGCTACAGCTGGACCGGGCTGGGCCCGACCTGGACCTTTCTGCTGGCCAGCCTGGTGGCCTTGCTCGGCGCCTTCATCATCTACCGGCACATGCCCGACCTGCAGCCGGACTGACCCTGCGGGCATTGCCGAAACGCACAACTCCCGGCCGAATAGGACATTGCCCGGCGAGCCTGCGCGCCCTAGCATGCAGTGCGTGTCCTGGCTGAACGAGCGGCCGCACAACTTTGCCCTATCCCGCGGGCTGCTGGTAAAACAGCGCAGGCGTTCGCCTGTACCTTCACCTTCCAGAGTTAGCCGAGCATGACTGTGACCAATGATCTGTACGAACACCGCAGCAGCCAGCAAACCGTCATCAAGGCGCTGTTGCGCGGGATGCTCCGGCTGTTTTTCCACGGCCTGGTGCGGCCGCCGGTGCCGGTCTGGCTGCAGCGCTGGATCATTCGCCTGCTGACCATGCTCAACCACACGCCGCGCAGTGTGGTGCGCGGCCAGCAGAACATCCATGGCGTGCCCTGCGAGTGGCAGCACGGCGCGGCCTCGGGCCGCAGGGTCATGCTCTACCTGCACGGCGGCGCCTTCATGATCGGTGCGCCGGCCACCCACCGCGCGATCACGGCCAACCTTGCCGCGCTTGGCGGCATGTCGGTGTGCGTGCCGGATTACCGGCTGGCGCCCGAGCATCCGTACCCGGCCGCCGCGGATGATTGCCTGGCGGTGTATCGCGGCTTGCTCGAGCTGGGTTACCAACCCGGGCAGATCAGCATCGCTGGCGACTCTGCCGGCGGCAACCTGGCCCTGGTGACGGCCCTGCGCATTCGTGATCTGGGCCTGCCCTTGCCGGCGGCGCTGGTGTGCTTCTCGCCGGTAACCGACTTCAGTTCCGAAGCAATCCATAACCCGCCCGCCGGCGACCCGCTGATCAACCTGGACTGGATGGCCCAGGCGCGCAGCGCCTATTGCCCGGCGCCGCTGGACCTGCACATGCCCGGTGTGTCGCCGCTGAATGCCGACCTGGCCGGGTTGCCGCCGGTGTTGCTGCAGGTCGGGGAGGATGAAGTGCTGCGCGACGACAGCCTGCGCTTTGCCGAGCGTGCGCGGGCCGCCGGAGTCGAGGTGCAGCTGCAGCGCTACGAAGGGCTCTGGCATGTGTTCCAGGCGCATGCCGGTGTGCTGCGCGTGGCCGATCTGGCGCTGGAGCGGGTGGTTGGCTTCCTGCGTGAATGGGTGAAATGAGATGAACAACATACTGATTACCGGTGCGGCCTCCGGCATTGGCGCGGCCACCGCGCGGCTGTTTCACCAGCGTGGCTGGGCGGTCGGTCTACTGGATATCAACGAGCCGGCGTTGGCCGCGCTTGCCGCGGAACTTGGTGGAGCCTGGTACCGCCCACTGGATGTCAGTGACCCGGGCGCGGTGGCTGGCGTGCTGGCTGAGTTCGCCCGCAGCCAGAATGGTCGGCTGCGGTTGTTGTTCAACTGTGCCGGCATTTTGCGCGTCGGCAACTTTGAGGACATCAGTCTGGTTGAGCACGCGCGGATCATGCAGATCAATGTGCTGGGTCTGCTGACGATGACCCATGCGGCGTTTCCTTATCTCAAGGCTACGCCTGGAGCGCAGGTGATCAATATGGGTTCGGCCTCCGGGGTGTATGGGGTGCCGCAATTTGCCAGCTATTCGGCTTCGAAATTCGCCGTACGCGGCTTGACCGAGGCGCTTGAGCTGGAATGGCAGCGGCACGGGATACGGGTGGGTGACCTGATGCCGCCGTTTGTGCGTACGCCCATGGTCAGCAGCCAGAGCGTCACCCCGCCGGTTATCGATCGGTTGGGTGTGGATCTGGAAGCCTCGGACATTGCCGAAGCGGCCTGGCTGCAGGCGCATGACGCCCGCGTTCATCGTCCGGTGGGCCAGCTGTTCAGCTGGCTGTACCGCTTGGGTCAGATCATGCCAAACGCCGTATTGCGCAAGCTGATGGAGCTGGTCAGTCGTCCCTGAGTGTCTGCTGCAGACGCCATGCTTGCGGCGTGCAGCCTTGCCAGCGGCGAAAGGCACGGTTGAAGTTGGACGGGTCGGCATAGCCCAGCTGCCAGGCGATCTGCTCGACGGCAAGCGGAGTGTCGGTGAGCAGACGCAAAGCTTCTTCCTGCCGGGTTTCATCCAGCAATTGCTGATAGCTGCAACCGGCCTGTTGCAGTGCACGGCTCAAGCTGCGCGGGGACAGGCAGAGCCGCCGCGCACAGTCTTCCAGGCTCGGGTATTCCAGCTGGCAGCCGGCCAGATGCGCCCGCAGCCGTGAAGCCAGATCGCCTTGCAGGCCCAGCTGGTCCAGTGCGCATTGGCGCAGCGCCACGGCATGGGTATGGGCATCGGCAGCCGGGCAGGGCAGATCGAGCAGTTCGAGCGGCAGGCTCAAATAAAGGGCGGATTCGTTGAAGCGGACCGGACAGGGAAACCACCCCGCCACCGTTGCCGCGCATGACGGCGCGTCCATGGGCAATCCGACACGCAGCTGGTGGTGCTGGTCGCCCAGCATTGACGCCAACAACTGCGCCAGGATAAGTCCCAAGGCAGCGCAGATGAATTCCTGCACATCGTGCAAGGGCACCACCGGCCTGAAATCAAGGCGGACTTCCCCGTCGCTCTCGCTCAGCTGGCCGCGGAACTGTGAGCTGCGCAGGCTGCTCAGTTGACAGAGGGTGGCCAGCCCCTGCCGCAGGTCACGGCTGCACAGCATGGCTATGCCCGGCAGGCCGTGTACATCCGAGCGCGCTTTGGCACCCAGCTCGAAGGGCAGCCGCGGATCGTCACAACGCTTTTGCACGGCGCGAATCAGCGCGTTCATCTCAGCGTGGCCGATATGTTGCGCGCTGCTGTCTATGCGTCTGGCATCAAGACCGGCTTCACGCAGTATTTCAGTGACCGGCAGGCCATGACTTTTCGCCACGTCACATAACAGTCGTGCATAGACCGCGTGGTAGAGCAGGCTTCCGGCTGGCTGGGCTGAGATGTGGCTGGGCATTAATGGTCAGTCTGGCGTGATATGACAACCGATTGTCTGCATTGACACTGCTGCTGGCAAGCCATCAGGCGAAGAATTCATGTCGTCGCGAAACCCTATGAGGTAAAGCCCATGTCGCTTGTTCAGATGCATGACGCCCCACTGCGTCCAACCTCCACCATGCTGCAGAATATCCATCTGGCCCCGCGCCGGTTGCATTGGAATTTCCCATGTCTGCCTGCTGCACCGGTGGCGAATAATCCCGAATTGTCCGCCTTCTTGCTGGCTGTTTCCTGGTTTGTGGTGGCGTTCGAGGATGTCGGTATTCCGGTGGTACGCAACGCCGTGCCTAAACTGGCTGAACATCCCGCGTTGGCCCGTGAGGCGCAGGTGTTTGTCGCGCAGGAAGCATTGCATTCGCAGGCGCATGAACTGTTCAACCGCTCGCTGGTTGCTCAGCATGGCTATGACACAACTGCGGTGGAGCGCGAAGGAAAGCGCTTCATTGACACTGTGCTGCACAGTAGCGAGCAGGAGCAGGTGGCCATGGTGGCGGTGCTGGAGCACGTAATCTTCAGTGTTGCCGAATGGTACGAAACGGCCCATGACCTGCATCCCCAGGTAGACCCCGCATTTCACCGCCTGCTGCTTTGGCATTGCATGGAGGAGACCGAGCACACTGCCGTCGTGCACGATATGTACGAACACATTTATGGCACAGGTGCCGCAGCCTACCGCATGCGTATTTCCACGCTGGGGCGGGGCATGCGCTCGGCGGTGCGGACATTGATGCGCATGTGGCGCGCGTTGTTGCCGCAGGTCTGCGTCCGGCTCGGTTGCACGCCCACCAAGGCTCGTGCCTGGGCGTCCTTCGTACGCGAGTCAGCACCGTATCTGGGGGATATGCTGACCATCTTCAAACCGGCTTTTTCGCCCTGGGCACGTTCGCTGGAGCCCGGGTTGTTGCCGGAACTGCGCCAGAAATTGCAGTTGCCTGATGCTGGGCAGTGGCAGGAATTGGTAGTCGAGCGCATCGTGCAAGTGTCGGCCGATGTGCGGATGTATGCATTGCTCGCCAGCAACGGTGGTGCGCTGGCACCCTGGGAAGCGGGCGCGCATGTGGATGTCGAAATCGATGGCGGAGTGGTGCGCCAGTATTCGCTGTGCGGTAATCCTCTGGAACAGGACATCTACTCTATCGCTGTCCGTCAGGATGCCGTCGGGCGGGGCGGCTCCTTGCGCCTGCATGCCGAAGTGCAGGTCGGCAGCCGGTTGCGGGTGGGCTTGCCACGCAACAATTTTGCCCTCGATCTGCAGGCCGACGGTGAGGTTGTGCTGCTGGCCGGCGGCATCGGGGTAACGCCGTTGCTGTCCATGGCCTGGGCGCTGCACGCCAGTGGCCAGCCCTTCAGTCTGCACCTGTGTGGTCGCGACGCCGAGCATTTGCCGTTTGCCGGCGAGCTCGCCAGCTGGCCGTTTGCCGACCGCGTGCACACCCACCTGAGCAGTCAGGCCGGGCGCGTCGATCTGCGGCAATTGCTGGCTGGCTGGGACGCCCAGCGCCCCCGCCAGCTGTATGTGTGTGGCCCGACAGGCTTCATGGATCAGGCGGACGCCGCCGCTCGCGCCAGCGGGTGGCCTGCCACGGCGGTACACCTGGAGCGTTTCGCAGCTGCTGCCGCCGGACCGCAGCCGGGCGATCACGCCTTTACCCTGCATCTGGCCCGTAGCGGGCGCAGCCTGCAAGTGGATGCCGGACAGAGCATGCTCGAAGCCATGGAAGTGGCCGGCCTGAATCCGCCCAGTGCCTGTCGCGAGGGGCTGTGTGGTGCCTGCCTGTGCAGCGTGCTGGAAGGTGAGGTCGAGCATCGCGATGCGATCCTCAGCGCCGAGGAACAGCAGACGGGCAAGCGCATCGCCACCTGTGTCTCGCGGGCCCGCGGCGAGCAACTGAGCATCGATTTCTGAGCACCTGCAACAGGGTTGGGTTGTAAAGTTTCTCGACCATGCGTCAATTTATCTGCACAATCCGTCAGCAGAGGTGACCCATGTCCGAGATACTTGTCCTGACCCATGTTGACTATTGCCCGCCGGCCTACCTGGGCGACTTCCTCGATGCCCGAGGCGAGTCCTGGCGCGAGGTGCGCTGCGACCTGGGCGAGCTGGATGCACTGGATCTGGATCAGCCCAAGGCGGTGGCCGTGATGGGCGGCGGCATGAGCGTCAACGATCCGCTGCCGTGGCTTGAACAAGAGATCCAGGTGCTCCAGCATTTCATCGCCCGCGACATTCCGCTGATCGGCCATTGCCTGGGCGGGCAGCTGCTGGCCCGCGCGCTGGGTGCACCGGTGCAGCACATGGGCTACAACGAAGCCGGCTGGCAACCCATGCGTCGCCTGGCGCCCAGCCCCTGGCTGGATCATCTGCCGGATGAATTCCCCATTTACCAGTGGCACAACGACAGCTTCGCCATCCCCGAGGGCGCCATCCACCTGTTATCCAGCAGCTGGTGCGCCAACCAGGGCTTCAGTTGGGGCGACAAGCTGCTGGCGCTGCAAGGCCATCCGGAGATGACCGTGCAACTGGTGGAGGAATGGTTCCGCGACGCCGGCCACCTGCTCGATGAGACCCAGCCGAGCCAGGAGAAGCGCGTCCAGACGCGGGAAAATCTGGCGGGGAAAGTGGCGGCGATGAACCGGCTCGCAGAAGGGCTGTATAGCCACTGGCTGCGACTGGCCGTCAGTTGATAACAGCAGACTTCCCAAAAGGCCGTTGCAAAGCAGCCGGCGGTGCAGATGCTGGGATGAGAGTTTGCGCGGAGGCTCGATACCAAACGAAATTGAACCGCGCGGCATATGGCTGAGCCGCTAACACGGCCGTGACCAACGGAAGTACTGGGCTTCGTCCATTCGTGCCGGGCTGATATTTTCCAAAAGCAGACCATCAGAAGTGTCTACAAAACTCGGGGCGATTCAGAGCGAGTATTTGCGGCTTTCATAGATAAGCAAATAACCTGGACGTTCGAATCGCGGCAACTGCTGCGCAGTTTCCCCACCCTGCGCAAGTTCGGGTGCCCGTAGGGTGGACAACGTCTACTTGTCCACCAGCTGCGGCGACAAGGCCTTCGGGTCGGAGGCGGCCGGTTGGCAGCCTGCGTGGCTGACCCCGTTGAACGCAAGCGGTTAGTCGGCACCCATGCCAATCACTGGTCAGAGGTCACGCAACTGGGCGCTCCAGTTTCCTTACGGTGACGCCTTTGTAGTTCGTAAGCTGCGCTTCCCGGCCTCCTGCGGTGCCTGGCTCACCCTCTTTTTGCAGCTACAGCGCCTACAAGCCGACCGCCCGCAGATCGAGCTGGCCGTCGCGCAGTGGCGGGCACCAGAAGTAGCTGCCGTTGATGGGCCGGCTGAACTGGAACAGCCCGTCACGGATGCCGTCATCGGCGCCGACCATGCGCCGCATCTGCGCTTCATAGGCGTCGAATGACGTGGCGAAGGCGGCGAACATCAGCCCGCTGTCGTCATCCCGTGCCCAGGGCATCGAGCGGCGCAGGACGAAGGCTTCCGGATCGAAACTCTCTTGCGCGGTGCGCTTGACGTGTGCCGACTCGGGCGCATCGTCGAGTTCCTGGTTGTCGCTCTTGCGCCGGCCGATGGCGTGGTCCTGCTGCTGGCCGGACATGCCGTCGAAGGCGTGGAAGTCGTGCTGCCATTGCTGCAGGGCGAGAAAGCTCGAACCATCCAGGCCGGGCCCCTGCGTGGCGACCAGGGCGGTGGCGGTGGCGGCACTGCCGACCGGGTTTTCCGTGCCGTCCTCGTAGCCGGTGAGGTCGCGCCCGCCGCCATAGCGAAAAGCATCCACGCCGTGCTGCAGGTCGAAGGCCTGGCCCAGCGCCTGTTCAACCCGGCGGCTCAGATGCACCAGCTCGCCGCGCTCGTCGCTGCGCAGCCAGCAGCACAGGTCGTGCGGGGTGGCCGGGATGGCCAGGCCGGGGCTGGAGAAATCCGGAAAGCCGCGCAGGCCGGGAATGCGCGCGCCCAGGCGGTTGACCAGTGCCGGCCCCAGGCCGACGACCATAGCGTCAACTTCAGCCAGCGCGGCCAGCCGGGTCAGGGCGGCCGCCTGTCCGGCCTGCGGCCGTGCGGCAAACAGCAGGTAACGGCCAAAGGCGGGGATTGGCGCGAGGATTCCGGGTTGTGCCTGGCTCATGGTTGCTCCTCAGGATGGCCGGTGGCGGGGGGCTTGGCGGGCCAGTATAGCCATGCGGGCGGCTTTGCCGAGCGGCCGCTGATGGTCGCGGCCGTGACCCGGCGTCAACAGTTCCTAGGGGCTGGCGCTAGTGCCTTGCTTGCGTCCGGCCATGTGCCGCAGGTAGGTGAGCAGCTGGTGCAGTTGCAGGTCGCCAAGGGTGGCCGAGTCGAAGCCGGGCATGCGTGCCTGTGGCCAGCGCCGCAGGTTTTGCGGGTCGCGGATGTACTGCAGCAGGAAGTCGCCGGCCAGGTACTCGGTGGGGCTGTAGGGAATGTTCAGGTCCGGGCCGAACTCGCTGGCGCCTTCGCCATTGAGGCGGTGGCAGGCCAGGCAATGCTTCTGGAACTGGACAAAGCCCTGCTGGACATCGTCCGGAGCATCGGCTGCCGGCACCAGTGCCGGGAAGCGCTGGCTGACGCTGGCCGTGGTGCGCAATGCGGCAAGCTGGAAGGGCCACTGCTCGGGGCCGATGGCACTGGCCGCAGGGTTTTCCCAGACCAGGTAGAACGGCCCGGCCCCCGCTTTGCCTGCGGCCAGTCCCGGCCAGGGCGTGCCCGGTTCCTCGATGGCCAGCCAGGCCACGGAGCCTTCCTCCTGCAGCAGCGGCGCGGCCGGCAATTCGGCAACGAAGCCGTCCATGGCCACCGCCTGCACGTGCTGATCCGCGCCGACGCCCGGCAGCAGCGTGCGCAGTGGTACGGCGCGATAGCGCATGGGGCGCCGGTAGCCGACATCCGCGGGAATCTCGATGAGCTGCGCCTGGGGCAGGCCCAGCAGTTCCGCGGTGCTCCAGATGCGCGTGTGGTCACCCAGTTCGATCTTCAGTTCGGCAGCGTTCACCGGCAGGCCGAGCAGCAGGTACAGCAACAAGGGCAGCAGGTGGGTGCGCATGCGGAAACTCCCGGACTGGTTCTCCGCTCACGCTAGCACAGCCGGCAGACCTGGCGCACCGCGCAGTCGCTGGCAGGCTGCGGCGGCATGAGCCGAGTGGTCAATCGGCTTGAGCGCATCGGTCATTGAGTGCTGGTGCGCTGCCGCTAAGGTGTGTGCACCGGGTGAAACGGGTGTTTGCCCCTGGATCAATCGCGACGAGAGAAAGCCATGACCGAAGCATATATTTTTGATGCCGTGCGTACTCCGCGTGGCAAGGGCAAGAAGGACGGCGCGCTGTACAGCGTCAAGCCGGTTGATCTGGTAGCCGGGTTGCTCAGAGCTCTGGAAGCCCGCAACCAGCTGGATACCAGCCAGGTGGACGACATCGTCCTCGGCTGCGTGACGCCGGTGGGCGATCAGGGTGCCGACATTGCCAAGACCGCCGCTTTCGTTGCCGACTGGGACGAGTGCGTGTCGGGCGTGCAGCTCAATCGTTTCTGCGCCTCCGGCCTGGAAGCCGTCAACCTGGCTGCAATGAAAGTGCGCTCCGGCTTCGAAGACATGGTGGTAGCCGGCGGCGTGGAGTCCATGTCGCGCGTGCCGATGGGTTCTGATGGCGGCGCCTGGGTGATGGACCCGGCGACCAACATGCACACCAACTTTGTGCCGCAGGGCGTGGGCGCCGACCTGATCGCCACGCTGGAAGGCTTCTCGCGTACCGACGTTGACGCTTTCGCCATGCGCTCGCAGCAGAAAGCTGCGCGTGCCAGTGCCGATGGTTCGTTCAACAAATCACTGATTCCGGTGACCGACCAGAATGGCATCGTCATCCTCGACCATGACGAGTTCATTCGTGGTGATTCCACGGTGGAGAGTCTGGGCAAGCTCAAGCCGAGCTTCGAGATGATGGGCCAGATGGGCTTTGATGCTTCAGCCCTGCGCAAGTATTCGCATGTGGAGAAGATCAACCATGTGCACACCCCGGGCAACAGTTCGGGCATTGTCGATGGCGCGGCGCTGATGCTGATCGGCAGCGAAGCCAAGGGCAAAGAGCTGGGCCTCAAGGCGCGCGGCCGCATCGTCGCCACCGCCGTCACCAGTACTGATCCGACCATCATGCTCACCGGCCCGGCTCCGGCCACGCGCAAGGCACTGGCCAAGGCGGGCCTTGCGGCCAGTGATATCGACCTGTTCGAAGTCAACGAAGCCTTTGCTTCGGTGGTGATGAAGTTCATGAAGGAAATGGGCGTGTCCGAGGACAAGGTCAACGTCAATGGCGGCTCGATTGCCATGGGCCACCCGCTGGGTGCGACCGGTTGCGCCATTCTCGGCACCCTGCTCGACGAACTGGAGAAGCGCAATCTGCGCTATGGCCTGGCCACCCTGTGTGTCGGTGGTGGGATGGGCATCGCTACGATCATCGAACGTATTTGACCGGTAGGGCGGGTGCAACCCGCGCAATTGACCAGACGCGGGTTTCACCCGCCCTACGCATCGAAGGAATTAGAAAATGACTGAAGCTATCCGCTACGAAAAAGGCCCGGACAATATTGTTGTTCTGACCATGGACATGCCGGGCCAGAGTGCCAACACCATGAACGCGGTGTACCGCGAAGCCATGGGCAAGATTGTTGATCGCCTGGAAGCCGAGAAAGACTCGATTGCCGGGGTGATCGTCACCTCCGCCAAGAAGACCTTTTTTGCCGGTGGCGACCTGAATGAGCTGATCAAGGTCACCAAGGCTGATGCCAAGTCGTTCTACGACATGATTCTCAACATCAAGGGCCAGTTGCGCCGCCTGGAATGCCTCGGCAAGCCGGTGGTCGCCGCCATCAATGGAGCGGCTTTGGGGGGGGGCTGGGAGATCGCCCTGGCCTGCCATTACCGCATTGCGCTGGACAGCCCGGCGGTGCAGATCGGCCTGCCGGAAGTGACCCTCGGCCTGCTGCCGGGCGGTGGCGGGGTGGTGCGCATGGTGCGCATCCTCGGTCTGGAAAAATCCCTGCCGTACCTGCTGGAGGGCAAGAAAGTCCGTCCGGACGCAGCGCTCAAGGCGGGCCTGATCCACGAGCTGGCGACTTCTGCCGAAGACATGCTGGCCAAGGCGCGTGCCTGGATCGCGGCCAATCCGGCGGCCGTCCAGCCATGGGATGTGAAGGGTTACAAGATCCCTGGCGGTACACCAAGTTCTCCGGCCGTGGCACAGATGCTGGCCATTGCCCCGAGCGTGCTGCGCAGCAAGACCCAGGGCTGCTTCCCGGCGCCGGAGAAGATCATGTGCGCCGCGGTCGAAGGTGCACAGGTCGATTTCGACACCGCGCAGATCATCGAAGCGCGCTACTTCACCGAACTGACCACAGGTCAGGTGGCGAAGAACATGATCGGCACCTTCTGGTTCCAGCTCAACGAAATCAACGCCGGCGGTTCGCGGCCGAAAGGCCCGGCGCCTTACGTGACCAAGAAGGTCGGCATCCTCGGTGCCGGCATGATGGGTGCGGGCATTGCCTACGTGACGGCAGCCGCCGGTATCGACGTGGTGCTCAAGGATGTGTCCATCGAAGCGGCGGAAAAAGGCAAGAGCTACTCGGCCAACCTGCTCGACAAGAAAGTCAGCCGCGGCCAGATGACCGCCGAGAAGCGCGATGCCTTTCTCGCGCGCATCCAGCCGACCGTCAGCGATGCGGATTTTGCCGGCTGCGACCTGATTATCGAAGCGGTATTCGAGGACCGCGGCCTGAAAGCCAAGGTCACCGCAGCTGCCGAAGCCGCCGCGCTGCCGGATGCGGTGATTGCTTCCAACACCTCGACCCTGCCAATCACCGGTCTGGCTACGGCGGTGCAGAAGCAGGACAAGTTCATTGGTCTGCACTTCTTCAGCCCGGTCGACAAGATGCCGCTGGTGGAGATCATCAAGGGTGCCAACACCTCGGATGAAACCCTGGCCCGTGGCTTCGACTATGTGCTGCAGATCAAGAAAACGCCGATTGTGGTCAACGACAGCCGTGGCTTCTTCACCTCGCGCGTGTTCGGCACCTTCACCAACGAAGGTCTGGCCATGCTCGGCGAAGGCGTCTCGGCAGCGATGATCGAGAACGAAGCGCGCAAGGCCGGCATGCCGGTCGGCCCGCTGGCGATCAGCGACGAAGTGTCGATGAGCCTGCAGGAGCACATCCGTCAGCAGACGATCAAGGACCTGGCCGCCGAAGGCAAGCAGATGCCCGATCACCCGGCCTATGCCGTGGTCGATGCGATGCTCAAGGAGTTCAAGCGTCCGGGCAAAGCGGCGGGTGCCGGCTTTTACGAGTACCCGCAGGGTGGCAAGAAGTTCCTCTGGCCAGAACTCAAGGCGCGTTTCGAGAAGGCCGATGCGCAGATCTCCCAGGAAGACGTACGTGACCGCATCCTGTTCATCCAGGCCATCGAAACCGTGCGCTGCCTGGAAGAGAACGTGTTGCTGTCGGTGGCGGATGCCAACATCGGCTCGATCTTCGGTATCGGCTTCGCTGCCTGGACCGGTGGTGCGCTGCAGTTCATCAACCAGTACGGGGTGAAGGACTTCGTCGCCCGCGCCCAGTACCTGGCCGAGCAGTACGGCGAGCGTTTCCTGCCGCCGGCCCTGCTGCTGGAGAAGGCCGCCAAGGGCGAAAGCTTCTGATGGTCTGAGTGTCACGACAAAACCGGCTCTGGCCGGTTTTGTCGTTATTGGCCCGGTAGAAATCCTCAGGCAAGCTGTAGGCCTTCTGTGGATGAGTTGCATGTCTGATATTGATTTCCCTGACGGACCCGAGCAAACCGAGCTGACCCGTGAAGCGGTGATGCGTTACCACTTTGCCTGGAAACACCGTGACCTCGATGCGGTGCTGGCGCTGTATCACCCGGATATCGAATACCGCGACTTTTCGGCCGACCGCACCATGCGACTGGCCGACCTGCGCGAGTTTGTCAGCAGAAGCCTGCCGCAGCTGGAAGACGAGTTGCTTGAACACACGGATCGTATCCGCATCGACGGGCACACCGCCTTTATCCAGTACCGCATCCGCTTGCGCGGCGGCGACGGGCTGGCCTCGTTTCGTGCCAGCGAGGCGATTACCGTGCGCGACGGGCTGATCTGGCGCATCAATGAATACACCAATCTGGAACGCAGCAGCGACGCCGGCGTAAGGGTGGTGGATTCGCGCCCGGCACTCAGCCGGCTGGGCTTGTCGGCGCGGCAGATGGGCTTGCTGGCCAGCGATCTGCAGCAGTATTTCCAGCAGCACCAGCCGTATCTGAATGCGGATCTGGACCTGCAACAGGTTGCCGCAGCCACCGGTTACAGCCGCAACCAGATCTCCTATCTGCTCAATCAGGTGCTGGGGCAGAGCTTCTACCGCTATGTGAATCAGGCACGCCTGCAGCACCTGCTGGATAACCTGCCGGCCGACAGTGATCTGCGGCGTATCGACGAGCTGGCCTTTGCCGCCGGTTTCAATTCGCTGTCGGCGTTCTACAGCTGTTTTCGCCGGCATACCGGCGTTTCACCAAAGGCCTATCTGAAGCAGATTTCCTTGCGCGCACGCACGCAAGACAGCAACTGAAGCCTGCCTTAGGCTGCGTACATCGTTTGATTGTGCGGAGCCCGAGTAATGACTGACTGGCGTTCTATAAGCCTGTGGATGGACCAGCTGGATGAGCGGATCACCCCGCGCCCTGCGCTGGGCGGTTCGTTGAGCGTGGATGTCGCCATCATCGGTGCGGGTTACACCGGGTTGTGGACCGCTTACTACCTCAAGCTCCAGGATCCAGCCCTGCGCATCGCCATTGTTGAAGCTGAAATTGCCGGCTTTGGTGCTTCCGGTCGCAACGGTGGTTGGCTGATGGGCAATATCCTCGGCGAAGACCGTTTGCTCGGTGGCTTGCCGGCTGAGCAGCGCAAGGCCGGCTACGACCTGCTGCATGCCATTCCGGATGAAGTGGGCCGCGTCATCGCCCGGGAAGGTATCGACTGCGATTACCGCAAGGGTGGCGTGCTGTATTGCGCGGCGCGTTATCCGGAGCAGTTGCCGCGGGTACAGGCGCAATTGCAGGCGTTGCGCCATGAAGGGCTGGGTGATCAGGATTACCGCTGGCTGGGGGCCGACGAACTGGCCAAGCAACTGAACATGCACAATGCCTACGGTGGCCTGTTTACCCCGCACTGCGCGACGATCCAGCCGGCCAAACTGGTGCGTGGGCTGGCTGCCTGTGTCGAGCGCCTGGGTGTGCAGATTTTCGAAGGCAGCAAAGTCATCGACTGGCAGCCGGGCAGGGTGCGCACGGCTGGCGGTGAACTCCGTGCGGAATGGGTCGTGCCGGCAGTGGAGGGCTATGCCGGTTCGCTGCCGCCGCTCAATCGCCATCAATTGCCGGTGCAGAGCCTGATCGTGGCCACCGAGCCCTTGTCTGAAGAACTCTGGGCGGGCATCGGCCTGCGCGATGGACAGGCGTTCAGTGAAAGCAGCCGCCAAGTCACCTACGGCCAGCGCTCACTGGATAACCGGTTGGTATTCGGTGCCCGCGGCGGCTATCGCTTTGGCGGGCGTTTGCGCACGGATTTCAATCTGACTGATGACGAGCGCGGTCTGCGTCGTTACCTGTTCGGCGAGCTGTTCCCGCAACTCAAGGATGTGCGCATCACCCATGCCTGGGGCGGCAACCTGGGCATGGGCCGTCGCTTCCAGCCGCACATGCTGCGTGACTCCAAGCGGCGCATAGCGCTGTCCGGCGGTTACGGCGGCGAGGGCGTGGGCGCGGCCAACCTCGGTGGGCGCACACTGGCGGACCTTATTCTGGGGCGGGATAGCGCATTGCTGGCGCAACCCTGGGTCAAGCGAGAGGGGCGCATCGACCAGCTGGCCCGTTGGGAACCGGAGCCGCTGCGCTGGCTGGGCTACAACGCGATTGTCCGCAGCTTCGTGCATGAAGATCAGGTGCTGGCCGATCCTGACACGCCATCCTGGCACCGCCGGCTGGCGCAGTGGCTGGCAGGCTTCATGGAACGTTTCATGCGCTAAGTGGCGCCCAGTGATCCGGAGAACAATGGATGAACATTACGCATTTCAAAAATACCCCTGAATATGCTCTGCCAGCGACATCCACGGTTGCCTTGCCGCTTGGCGAACCCGTGGCAATGAGCGCTTCGCATGGGGTAGAGCGGAATGATGGCGTCGAGGCCGGTATCTGGGAGTGTTCCCCCGGCCGCTGGCGCCGGCAGATCGTGCAGCAGGAGTTCTGCCACATCATCTCCGGTTCCTGCACCTTCACCCCGGACGGCGGTGAGGCCATTGAAATCCGGGCAGGCGACGCGCTCGTCTTTCCCGCCAACACCACAGGCATCTGGGACATCCGTGAGACGGTGCGCAAGACCTACCTGCTGATCGGCTGAATCGGTCTGTGGCTTCATGAAGCAACGCTGAGGTAACAACCATGTACAAGAAAATTCTGCCACTATTGCTGGCGGCCGGCCTCGCTCATGCCGAGGAAAGCGTCAAGATCTATAACTGGAGCGGGTATGTCGCCGATGACACCCTGCAGAATTTCCAGAAGGAGACCGGGATTACTCCGCACTATGACGTCTACGACAGCAACGAAACCCTGGATGCCAAGCTGATGACCGGTGGTTCCGGTTATGACGTGGTATTTCCCTCCAACCACTTCATGGCCCGGCAGATCAAAGGCGGTGCGCTGAAGAAACTGGACAGGAGCAAACTGCCTGGCTGGAATAATCTGGATCCGCAGCTGCTCAAGGCCCTGGAGGTCAATGATCCCGGCAACCAGTACGGATTTCCCTACCTCTGGGGCAGCACCGGCATTGGCTACAACCTGGACAAAGTGCAGGCGGTGCTGGGCAAAGATGTCCGGCTGGACTCCTGGGATCTGATTTTCAAACCGGAGAACATGCAGAAGCTTGCCAAGTGCGGGGTTGCGGTCCTCGACAACGGCCCGGAGATGCTGCCCATCGCCCTCCATTACCTCGGCTTGCCGCATCACAGCAGCAACCCCGGGGACTACAAACAGGCCGAAAAGCTGCTCAAACAGATGCGCGAGAATGTCGCCTATTTCCACTCGTCGAAATATGTCAGTGACCTGGCCAATGGCGATATATGCGTGGCTGTGGGTTTCTCCGGTGACATCCTGCAGGCGGCCAACAGCGCTGCCGAAGCCGGCAACGGGGCCAATATTCAATACGTGATACCCAAGGAAGGCGCACCGATCTGGTTCGACATGGTCACCATGCCGGCCGATGCGCCGGATGAGGCCGCAGGCTATGCGTACATGAGCTACCTGTTGCAGCCGAAGGTCATGGCTGCGATCACCAACGCGGTCAAGTACGCCAATGGCAACAAGGCAGCGGATGCCTTGGTCGATCCGGTATTGAAGGCGGACAACAAGGTGTATCCGGCCGCCGAAGTGGTCGATAAGCTTTATGCACTGGAGGCTGTGCCTCCGGATATTGACCGCCAGCGCACGCGCATCTGGAACAGCGTCAAAACGGGGCAGTGAGCGCCTGATCTTAACCTGATCCGGAACCGGCCTTTGGGCCGGTTTCGTTTTTGCTGCCTGATGCAGGCTCATCAGGTGGTTCACTCGCAGCGCCGCCAAGGGAGGCGTTCTTTTTAAATTACAGGCGTTTTATTCTTTGCACGCCTGCGGTGTATTGGTATCGTGTTATTACTTGAACTTAAGTGTTTTCCGTCCTTCCCCGCTTTGGAGGTAACCATCCCGCAATGACCCTACGTATCTGCATTCTCGAAACCGACATCATCCGCCCCGAGTTCTATGAGCAGTTCCACAGCTACGGGCGCATGTTCAAGGAGCTGTTTGCCAAGCAACCGATACCGGCAGAGTTCGAGGTGTTCAACGTGGTGCACGGGGATTATCCCGCCGACACCGAGCGCTATGACGCCTATCTGGTGACGGGCAGCAAGTCCGATTCCTTTGGCCCTGATCCCTGGATCCAGCGACTCAAGGACTACCTGATGCAGCGCTACCGGAACGGCGACAAGCTGCTCGGCGTGTGCTTCGGCCATCAGTTGCTGGCGATCCTGCTGGGCGGCACCACCGAGCGTTCGGACAAGGGCTGGGGGCTGGGCGTGCACCACTACCAGATGACCGAAACCAAGAGCTGGATGACCCCGCAGGTCAGCGACCTGAAGATGCTCGCGGTGCATCAGGATCAGGTCACCCGCCTGCCGGAAAATGCCACGCTGCTGGCGTCCAGCGAGTTCTGCCCGTATGCCGCCTACTCGGTGGGCGATCAGGTGCTGTGCTTCCAGGGGCACCCGGAGTTCATCCACGATTTCTCCCAGGCGGTGCTCGACCTGCGCCGCCCGGTGTTTGGCGAGACGCTGTACCAGCGCTCGGTCGACACCCTGCGCCATGAACAGCAGGGTGTGACCGTGGCCGAGTGGATGATGCGTTTCGTCGCCGAAGGCAAGCATCCGGCCTGACCCGCGCCGTAGCGGGGCGCCGGGCAGCCGGCGCGGCCGCGTGTTAAGGTGGCGCCCGGTTTGACAGGGCATGACGGAGCGACACATGAAGTTCATTCACCAGCGCGAACACCTCAATGAAGACGATCTGGTCATCATCGACTGCTCGCAGACGTGCAATATCCGCCTGATGAGCGATGCCAATTTCCGCAGTTTCAAGAATGGCGGACGGCATAGTTACCATGGCGGCGCCTTCGATACCTTTCCGGTGAAAATCACCGTCCCCAGCACCGGCTTCTGGAATATCACCATCGACACCGTGAGCCGTCGTGCCGTCAGTCTTACGCACAAGCCCAAGCTGACCCACTCGATCAAGTTCGTTCGCCGTTCGGGCTCCAAGTTCAGCTGAGCCGGACCATTGATCCGGCCCGCTGACGGTTTGTGTCATATCGTCCTTTAGGAGCGGCGCCCTCGCCGCGATGGAGTGGCCTGCGGGCTGCCGAGCAACCGCAATCGCTCGCGCCGGGGGCGACGCGCGTACAGGCTGCGGCCTGAAATACAGCTACCGTTTGTCACTTTCTTGCACGTCTTCCGAATAGGCCTTTCTGCCCCAGAAAAGGCCGTATTCCGGCGCTCCCAGGGCAACGCTGGAACCCGCGTGGCGCCTGCTTCCCAGCCCAATTGTCGAAGTGCATAAAATTGCTGGTTTGCAGGGGCGAAATGCTGTGTTAAAAAGCGCGCGTTTTTTCCATCCACTCCTTCAGCAAGAGGTAACCACCCCCAACTATGACCATGCGTATCTGCATCCTGGAAACCGACATCCTCCGTCCGCAACTGATTGATCAGTACCAAGGCTATGGCCGGATGTTCAAACAACTGTTCGAGAAACAGTCGATACCAGCGCAGTTCGATGTGTACAACGTTGTGGAAGGCAGTTATCCGGACGAAGACCAGCTTTACGATGCCTACCTGGTGACCGGCAGCAAGGCCGATTCATTCGGTACGGATTCCTGGATACTGACCTTGCGTGAGTACCTGCTGGCGCGCTACGAGAATGGCGATCGCCTGATCGGCATCTGCTTCGGCCACCAGCTGCTGGCCCTGCTGCTCGGCGGCAAGACCGAGCGTGCGGCACAAGGCTGGGGCATCGGCGTCAATCGCTACCAGCTGCTTGAGCAGCCCGAGTGGATGACGCCGGACATCGAATCCCTGGATCTGCTGGTGTTCCACCAGGATCAGGTGACCGAGCTGCCGGCCAACGCCACGCTGCTGGCCAGCAGCGAGTTCTGCCCGAACGCGGCCTACAGCATCGGGGACCAGGTGCTGTGCTTCCAGGCCCATCCGGAGTTTGTCGATGACTACGAGCTGGCGCTGCTCAACCTGCGTCGCGAGTTCCTCGGCGAGACGCTTTACGCACAGGCCATGGAAAGCATGCGCCTGCAGCACCAGGGCGTGGTGGTGGCCGAGTGGATGTTGCGTTTCGCTGCCCGGGAGCGCGCACAGAGCCGCTTGGCCGCCTGATTCCGACCCATCAACGAAAAGCCCCGGCAGTTTCCGCTGCCGGGGCTTTTTCATGGGCGCCGTGCCTGTTTATGCCGGCGGTTCAGGGCGTCCAGTCGACCTGATAGTCGGCCAGGTAGCTGTCGACCGCGGCGCCGACGGTAGGCTGGATGCGCTGCTCCTCGCCGGGCAGAAGCAGGCCGAAGCGCCGCAGCTTGTCCTTCACCGGGCCCTTGACCTCGGCAAAGTGGAAGTCGATGCCGGCGCCCGCCAGGGTCTGCCCCAGTTCGGCAAGCATGTCGGCGGAGGTGATGTCGATGCTGGTCACCGGCTCCGCGGCCACCACCAGGCGCCGCACCGGGGTGGGTGACTGCGCCAGGGCTTGCAGCACGCATTGCTGGAACAGCTCGGCGTTGGCAAAGAACAGCGGGGCGTCCCAGCGCAGCAGCACCAGCCCCGGCACCAGGCGGGCGTCGGGATGGCGCTCGATGTCGTGGAAGCCGCGAATACCCTCGACCCGGCCAAGAATGGCGTAGTGCGGGCGCCAGCCATCCCAGAGAAATTCGATCACCGCCAGCACCACGGCAATGCCGATGCCGGGAATCGCCCCAAACGCGGCCACGCCGGCAAAGCAGGTGATGGATAGCCAGAACTCCCATTGCTGGACGCGGTAGATGCGCTTGAGGTCGGCAAATTCGAACAGGCCGATAGCCGCAGCGATCACCACGGCGGCCAGCGCGCTGGTGGGCAGGTTTTGCAGCAGGTTCGGCGCTACCATCAGCAGCCCGGCCACCGCCAGGGCACCGACCACCCCGGTGAGCTGGGTCTGCGAGCCGGCCGCTTCGGCCACCGGGGTGCGCGATGAGCTGCTGCTGATCGGGAACCCCTGGAAGAAACCGCCGATCAGGTTGGCTGCGCCCAGTCCGAGCATTTCCTGGTTGGGATCGACGTAGCTGCGCGTGCGCGCGGCATAGGTGCGGGACAGCACGCTGGTATCGGCAAACGACACCAGAGCCACCGCGATACCGCCGAGCAGCACGCTGGCCAGGTCGACACCGCTCAGCCAGGGCAGGGCAAAGGCGGGCAGGCCCTGGGGCAGTTCGCCGAGCACCTTCACGCCCTGCTCGCCGAGGTCAAGCAGGCCGACGGCAACAGTCGCCAGGACCACCGCAATCAGGATGGTCGGCAGCTGCTGGAAGCGCTTGAGCAGCAGAATCAGTGCCAGGCTGCTCGCACCGATGGCCAGGCTGTAGCCGTTGGCCTGGCCGCCCAGCACGGCTTGGCCCAGTTGCCAGAGGTCGCGCCCCGGGCCCTGGCTGTCGATGGAAATGCCGAACAGCTTGGGCAGCTGGCTGATAAGAACGGTGAGGGCGATACCGTTCATGTAGCCATAGCGGATCGGTTTGGACAGCAATTCGGTGATGAAACCCAGGCGCAGCAGGCCGGCGAGGATGCACACCAGGCCGGCGACCACCGCCATCATGCTGGCCAGGGTCACCGCGCGCAGCGGGTCTCCGCCGGACAGCGGCAGCACCACGGCGAGAATCAGTGCGGCCAGCGAGGAATCCGGGCCGAGCACCAGAATCCGGCTGGGGCCGAATACTGCGTAGGCCAGCAGCGGCACGATGGTCGCGTAGAGGCCATAGATGCCCGGCACCCCGGACGCTTCGGCGTAGGCGATACCCACCGGCACCAGCATGGTGGTCAGCACCAGCCCGGCGATGATGTCCTTGGGCAGCCAGGCCAACTGGTACTGCTTGAGCATCAGCAGGCCGGGGAGCCAGCGCAGCCAGCCCGTCGGCGGGGTGACGACGGGCAGGCCGGGATTTTGCGGGTTTGCCGGTTCAGTGGTCATGACGAGCCTTGGGGTCAGGGCGCCGGAGCGACAGGAATGAAGAAGAAGGCCATGCCGAATACCAGGTAAACCGCCAGTAGTTGCACGCCTTTGAGCCAGTCGGAGCGACCATCGCCGGCCACCTGGCCGGTGATGATCACCGAGAGCAGCACGGTCAGGGTCAGGCCGGCGGTGAAGGCCAGGTCCATCGGTGCCGGGCCGATGAACAGGCTGCTGAGCACCAGCACCGGGGCGACGAACAGCGCCACCTGCAGGCTGGAGCCGATGGCAATCGACAGCGCCAGATCCATGCGGTTCTTCAGTGCGGCGGTGATCGCCGTGGCGTGTTCGGCGGCATTGCCGAGGATTGCCACGACGAACACCCCGATGAAGATGTTGCTCAGGCCGAAGGCCTTGGCGCTTGGCTCGATGGCGCCGACCAGGATCTCGCTGACCCAGGCGATCAGGCCGGTAGCCACGGCCAGTACGGCGAGGGCCTTGCCGATTGGCCAGCTGCTTGGGGTTTCGCCGTTGTCCTCGCGGTTGCCGGCGAACAGGGCCTTGTGCGTGACCAGCGAGTAATAGAGGAACAGGCCATAAGCCAGCAGCAGCACCACCGAAATCGCGTTGCTCAGGTGTTGCACCTTGTCCAGCAAGCCGGGTACATCGACCGCCCGCGCCATGTACACCGCCGGCAGCACCAGGGCGATGGCAGCCAGGGTCAGCAGGGTGGCCTCGGCGCGCGCACCTTCGGAGTTGAAGTGCTGTTCCTTGAAGCGCAGGCCGCCGCAGAGCATGGCCGCGCCGAGTACCAGGAGGATGTTGCCGATGATCGAGCCGGCCAGCGACGCCTTGACCACGTCATGCAGGCCGGCCCGCAACGCAGCGATGGCGATGATCAGCTCGGTGGCATTGCCGAAGGTGGCATTGAGCAGGCCGCCAACACCTTCACCGCAACGTTCGGCCAGTTGCTCGGTGGCCCGGCCCAGCCACCCGGCCAGCGGAATGATGGCGATTGCCGCACTGCCGAAGATCAGCAAATGCTGCTGCGGTGCCAGATATTCCAGGGCCAGCGTCAGCGGGACAAACAACAGCAGCCAGTTGAGCATGGGGTGCGACTCCGTTCAGTGATGTCATGTTCAAGCATAGATGCGGATAGCTGCCAGCAGGGTGAACAACCCAGGCGCAGCATGCTTCGCCTCTTCTGCTGCGCCGAGGCTTGGGGTGCCTGACAAAAGTTCCGGCAGTCTGCGGCTCACACGCCAACCAGCAACCGTAGGGTGGGCCCTGGCCCACCATTGCCAACCGCTGGCCCGACCTGTTGCGTGGCTGCTTTTGGTGGGCTGAAGCCCACCCTACGCCCGCCCGACGACAAACGCGTATTCAACCCGTAACGAGTACAGGGCCTAGTCAAGGGCCCGATCAATAGTCAGGCAGCCCGGCTCAGTTGTCGTAGCCCAGGTTCGGGGCCAGCCAGCGTTCGCTGACGCTCAGGTCCTGGCCTTTGCGTGCGGTGTAGCTTTCCACCTGGTCCTTGTCGACCTTGCCGACGGCGAAGTACTGCGCCTGCGGGTGGGCGAAGTACCAGCCGCTGACCGAGGCGGCCGGGAACATGGCGTAGTGCTCGGTGAGGAACACGCCGCTGCGGCCGGCTTTGCCTTCTTCAGCCGCTGGGTCGAGCAGGTCGAACAGGGTGCCTTTCTCCGTGTGGTCCGGGCAGGCCGGGTAGCCGGGAGCAGGGCGGATGCCCTGATACTGCTCCTTGATCAGCGCGTCGTTATCCAGGGCCTCGTCGCGATCATAGCCCCACCAGGTCTTGCGCACCTGCTGGTGCAGCCATTCGGCGCAGGCTTCGGCCAGGCGGTCGGCCAGGGCCTTGACCATGATCGAGTTGTAGTCGTCGCCAGCGTCCTGGTAGGCCTTGGCCACTTCCTCGGCACCGATGCCTGCGGTGGTAATAAAGCCGCCCACATAGTCGGTCAGGCCGCTGTCCTTGGGCGCGACGAAATCGGCCAGGCAGAAGTTCGGCTTGCCGTCCGGCTTGATGGTCTGCTGGCGCAGGTGATGCAGCCTGGCCAGCGGCTGGCCGTCATCGCCGTACAGCTGGATATCGTCGTCCTGCACCTGGTTGGCCGGCCAGAAGCCCAGCACGGCGCGGGCGCTGATCAGTTTTTCGTCGATCAGCTTCTTCAGCATCGCCTGGGCATCGGCGAACAGCGCAGTGGCGGCTTCGCCGACCACCTCGTCGGTGAGGATGCGCGGGTACTTGCCGGCCAGGTCCCAGGAGATGAAGAACGGCGTCCAGTCGATGTACTCGGCCAGAACATTGAGGTCGATATTGTCCAGCACCCTGGTACCGGTAAAGCTCGGCACCGGTGGCTGGTACGTGGCCCAGTCGAACTTCGGCTTGTTGGCCACGGCGGCGGCGTAGGGCAGGCGCTCGGTGCGCGAGCTGCGCGCGGCGGTGCGTTCGCGCACTTCGATGTAGTCGCGGCGGGTACGCTCGACAAAGTCGGCCTTCAGCTCCCTGGACAGCAGCTGGGTGGCCACGCCCACGGCGCGCGAGGCGTCGGTGACGTAGATGACCGCATCGTTCTGGTACTTGGGTTCGATCTTCACCGCCGTGTGGGCCTTGGAGGTGGTGGCGCCGCCGATCATCAGCGGCAAGCTGAAGCCCTGGCGCTGCATCTCGCGGGCGACATGCACCATCTCGTCGAGCGAGGGGGTGATCAGGCCGGACAGGCCGATGATGTCGCACTTCTCGGCGATGGCGGTTTGCAGGATTTTCTCGGCCGGCACCATCACGCCAAGATCGACGATGTCGTAGCCGTTACAGCCAAGCACCACGCCGACGATGTTCTTGCCGATGTCGTGCACGTCGCCTTTGACCGTGGCCATGAGGATCTTGCCCTTGGCTTCGGGTTTGTCGCCTTTTTCAGCTTCGATAAACGGGATCAGGTGGGCCACGGCCTGTTTCATCACGCGGGCGGATTTCACCACCTGCGGCAGGAACATCTTGCCGGCGCCGAACAGGTCGCCGACCACGTTCATGCCCGCCATCAGCGGGCCTTCGATCACCTCGATGGGGCGCGCGCACTGCTGGCGGCACTCCTCGGTATCTTCGACGATAAAGGCGGTGATGCCCTTGACCAGCGCGTGCTTGAGCCGTTCAACCACGTCCCAGCTGCGCCACTCCTCGGTCTCGGCTTCCTTGACGCTGCCGTCGCCCTTGTACTGGTCGGCAATGGCCAGCAGGGCATCGGTACCCTCCGGGGTGCGGTTGAGGATCACGTCTTCGACGCGGTCGCGCAGTTCCCTGGGGATCTCGTCGTAGATCTCCAGCTGGCCGGCGTTGACGATGCCCATGGTCAGGCCGTTCTGGATCGCGTGGTAGAGGAATACCGAGTGGATCGCCTCGCGTACCGGGTTGTTGCCGCGGAAGGAGAACGACACGTTGGACACCCCGCCGCTCGTCAGGGCGAACGGCAGATGATCGCGGATGTAGGCGCAGGCCTCGATGAAATCCACTGCGTAGTTGTTGTGTTCCTCGATGCCGGTGGCCACGGCGAAGATGTTCGGGTCGAAGATGATGTCTTCCGGCGGGAAGCCCACTTCGTTGACCAGGATGTCGTAGCTGCGCTGGCAGATCTCGCGCTTGCGCGCGGCGGTGTCGGCCTGGCCGGCTTCGTCGAAGGCCATCACCACCACGGCGGCGCCATAGCGCTTGCACAGGCGGGCGTGGTGCTTGAAGGCCTCGACGCCTTCCTTCATCGAAATCGAGTTGACGATGCCCTTGCCCTGGATGCACTTGAGGCCGGCCTCGATCACCTCCCACTTGGAGGAGTCGATCATGATCGGCACGCGCGAGATGTCCGGCTCGCCGGCGATCAGGTTGAGGAAGGTGACCATCGCCTTCTTCGAGTCGAGCATGCCCTCGTCCATGTTGATGTCGATGATCTGCGCGCCGGCTTCCACCTGCTGCAGGGCGACTTCGAGGGCTTCGGTGTAGTTGTCCTCGCGGATCAGGCGGGCGAACTTGGCGCTGCCGGTGATGTTGGTGCGCTCGCCGACGTTGACGAACAGCGAGCTGCGGTCGATGGTGAACGGCTCCAGGCCGGACAGGCGGCAGGCCTTGGGAATCTCCGGAATCTCGCGCGGCGGGTACTTGGCGACCGCCTCGGCAATCGCCTGGATATGCGCCGGCGTGGTGCCGCAGCAGCCGCCGATGATGTTGAGGAAACCGCTGGCGGCGAATTCCTCGACCACCTCGGCCATCTGCGCCGGCGTTTCGTCGTATTCGCCGAAGGCATTCGGCAGGCCGGCGTTGGGGTGGGCGGACACGTGGGTGCCGGCCTTGGTTGCCAGCTCTTCCAGGTAGGGACGCAGGTCCTTGGCGCCGAGGGCGCAGTTGAGGCCCACGGAGATCGGGTTGGCGTGGCGCACCGAGTTCCAGAAGGCTTCGGTGGTCTGCCCGGACAGGGTACGGCCGGAGGCGTCGGTGATGGTGCCGGAGATCATGATCGGCAGTTCGACGCCATCGTCTTCGAACACCTGCTGCACGGCGAAGATCGCCGCCTTGGCGTTGAGGGTGTCGAAGATGGTCTCGATCAGGATCAGGTCGGCGCCGCCCTCGATCAGGCCGCGGGTGGCTTCTACGTAGTTTTCCACCAGCTCGTCAAAGGTGACGTTGCGGTAGCCGGGGTCGTTGACGTCCGGGGAGATCGAGCAGGTGCGGCTGGTCGGTCCCAGGACGCCGGCAACGAAGCGCGGCCGGTCCGGGGTTTCGCGGGTCTTGGCGTCGGCCACTTCACGGGCCAGGCGTGCGCCCTCGACATTCAACTCGTACACCAGCGCCTGCATGCCGTAGTCGGCCTGGGACACCTGGGTGGCGTTGAAGGTGTTGGTCTCGAGGATGTCCGCGCCGGCATCCAGGTAGGCCTTCTCGATGGCCTGGATCACGTCCGGGCGCGACAGCAGCAGCAGGTCGTTGTTGCCCTTCACATCGCTCGGCCAGTCGGCGAAGCGCGTGCCGCGGTAGTCCTCCTCCTGCAGCTTGTAGCTCTGGATCATGGTGCCCATGCCGCCGTCGAGGATCAGGATGCGTTGCTTCAGGGCTTGCTGAAGGGCATGGAGACGAGCGCTGCGATCGGACATGGGCAACTACCTGAAAAGCGGGAAGGACTGAAGGCCGGCATCATAGCAAAGCTGAATGGCTGGCGGGCACGCCGGCGTTTACCATGAAAATGGCTCATGTTGGCACGGCGCATCACGGCGCTGTCGGGGCATCGTCGATATCGGGTAAAGTTGCCCATCAAACCGGCAGGGCCTCGACATGATCCACCTTCGACTTTTAACCGGCCTGCTGGCCTTCGGCAGCCTGGCCGTGCAGGCCGCGCCGGTGTCCTACAGCAAGGACGTGCAGCCCATCTTCGAGCGCAACTGCATTGCCTGCCATGCCTGCTACGACGCGCCGTGTCAACTGAACCTCGGCAGTGGCGAGGGTGTGCAGCGCGGTGCCAGCAAGGCGCTGGTCTACGATGGTGGCAGATTGCGCCAGGCGCAACCGACGCAGTTGTGGTTTGACGCACACACCCAGGAGCAATGGCGCCAGCGCGGGTTCTTCTCGGTGCTGGATGCCCGCGGACAGCCAGCGGCGTTGATGTCGCGGATGTTGCAACTGGGACATGACGCGCCACTGACACCCAACGCCAGGCTGCCGGATAGCCTGGATATCAGCAGCTACCGCCAGAACCAGTGTCCGCGGCCGGACGAATTTACCGCCTTCAGCAAAGACTCTCCGGGGGTGGGCATGCCGTTCGCCGTCACCGGGCTGGCACCGGCCGATTACCAGACCCTGCAGGACTGGCTGGCGCAGGGTGCGCCGCTGGATCAGCAGCCGGTGCTGGCAAGCGCCGCCGAGGCAGCCCAGATCAGCGAATGGGAAAACCTGCTGAATGCCGCCGGTGCGCGGCAAGCGCTGGTCGGGCGCTGGCTGTATGAGCACCTGTTTCTGGCGCACCTGTATTTCGAGGGCTCCGGCAGCGGGCATTTCTTCCAGCTGGTGCGCTCGCGCACACCCAGCGGGCAACCGGTCGATGTGATCGCCAGCCGCCGCCCGAATGATGATCCGGGAACCCAGTTCTTCTATCGCATACGGCCCATCCAGGGCGCCATCGTGCGCAAGACCCACATCACTTATCCGCTCAGCGCGCAGAAGCTGGCGCGGGTCAACCAGCTGTTTTTTGCTGCCGACTGGAGTACCGATAGCGTGCCCGGCTACGGGCTTGGCTCGCAGGCCAATCCCTTCGTGACCTTTGCCGCGATTCCGGCGAAGGCGCGCTATCAGTTCATGCTGGATAACGCCGAATATTTCGTGCGCACCTTTATCCGTGGCCCGGTCTGTCGCGGGCAGATCGCCACCGATGTGATCCGCGACCAGTTCTGGACACTCTTTCAGGACCCGCGGCATGACCTGTATGTCAACGATGCGGACTACCGGTCGCAGGTTGACCCGCTACTGAAAATGCCCGGGCTGGCCGTCGACCTGCAAAGTGCGATCAGGGAGTGGCCAACCGATCGGGATAATCGCAACGAATATCTGGCCATCCGCCAGGAAGCCTACGGCGATAGGCCCGCACCCGGCTGGGACACGATCTGGACCGGCAACGACAATGCCTTACTGACCATCTTCCGGCATTTCGACAGCGCCGAGGTACACAAGGGGCTCGCTGGCGCCGTGCCCCAGACCATGTGGATGATGGATTACCCGCTGCTGGAGCAGACCTATTACGGGCTGGTGGTCAATTTTGATGTGTATGGCTCGGCCGCCCACCAGGCACAGACGCGGATGTATTTCGACCTGATTCGCAATGCTTCGGAAATCAACCTGTTGCGCCTGCTGTCGGCGGATGCACGGCAGGACATACTGGACAGCTGGTATGGCGGCGCCAGCGGGCGCCTCACCCTGTGGATGGATTACCAGACGATTGACACGGACACCGACACCGGGCTGTCGCTGCTGCCAGGCGAGCCCTACGCGGCATTCGCCAAAGGCTTGCTGGCGCACACTGCGGCAATCAATGCCACCCCGGATCCGCTCAACCGCTGCACCGGCGATAGCTGTTTCAATGCCGCCATCGCGCCCGAATTGCAGGATGCCGAGCAACAGCTCAGCCGGCTGGCGGCGCGCAAGGCCAGTTCGCTGCCGGTGATCGATCAGTTGCCCGAGGTGACGCTGCTGCGCATCGAGACCGGGGATGGCGGTCGCGCGGTGTACAGCCTGCTGCGCAATCGGGCGCATTCCAATGTGGCGTACATGCTGGGTGAGTCATTGCGCTATGAACCACTGAAAGACAGCCTGACCATCGCCCCGGGCGTGCTGGGCAATTATCCGAACTTCCTGATCAATCTGCCGGCCGGGGAAGTTGCCGAATTCGTCGATGCCATGGAGCAGGTGCAGCCGGCCAGCGGGCTGACCGGCCTGCTGGACGGCTTGAACAAGGCACAGGATGACACGGGCTTCGAAAAAATAATGGCGCGCTGGGGCGTGCGGCGCAGCAACCTGCAGTTCTGGTTCTATTTCAATGACCTGACCACCTTTCAGCGCGAAACCGCACCGCTGGAGGCGGGGTATCTGGACATGAGCCGCTTCGAGAACCTCTGAGGGGTTGCCGCCGGGCCTTTACGGGCCTGGCCAAAGCGTTACAGCTTATTCCGACCAAAACGCTAGGCCTTTATCCGGCCTGCCGACTGGCGTACACTGGCCTCCTGTTTTAGAGGAGTGGCCATGAGCGCAATCACCATCACCGAGGCAGCCGAACTGTATCTGGCTGACCTGCTGAGCAAGCAGAACACCACCGGCATCGGCATCCGCATTTTCATCACCCAGCCGGGAACCCCGCACGCGGAAACCTGCATCGCCTATTGCAAGCCCGGTGAAGAAAAGCCCGAGGACGGCGCACTGTCGCTGAAAAGCTTCACTGCCTACATCGATGCGTTGAGTGAACCGTTTCTGGCGGATGCCGTCGTCGACTATTCAACTGATCGCATGGGTGGCCAGCTGACCATCAAGGCGCCGAATGCCAAGGTGCCGATGGTCAATGAAGACAGCCCGCTGAACGAGCGGATCACCTATTACCTGCAGACCGAGATCAACCCGGGCCTGGCCGGTCATGGTGGGCAGGTCACCCTGGTGGACGTTGACGAGGGCATTGTCATCCTGCGTTTTGGCGGTGGTTGCCAGGGCTGTGGCCAGGTCGACTACACGCTGAAGGAGGGAATCGAGAAAACCCTGATGGAGCGGATTCCCGGGCTCAAGGGTGTGCGGGACGTGACCGATCACAGCAATCGGGAAAATGCCTATTACTGAGCGGCGCTGCGCTGCATGAAAAACGCCCGGCACTGCCGGGCGTTTTTCATGGACGTCATGCGTGGCTAGTCGGGACTTTGCTCGACAAAGTCTTCCTTGGCACGGACCGCGCAATCCGGACAGACGAAGTCGTCGGGCAGGTCGGCAAACAAAGTGCCCGGCTTGTAGCCCTCATGGGCATCACCAAGCTGTTCATCGTAGACATAGCCGCAATCTGGACAGGTGTATTTGCTCACGGTTGCTCCTAGGCGATCTTCTGTTCAGTCTGCAGTGTACTGCCGTACTTGGCTTCAAGGGCAGCGCGGCGTCCCGCTGCAATATTGATCTTGTCGAAGTTGCCGGCGATGTGCGGCAGTGCGAGCAGACGCCGGTCCATCATCAGGTACCACAGCGGCGGGATCAGGGCGATGAGGAACATGCCGAAGTAGCCGGTGGGCATGCTCGGCAGGTCGGGAAAGCTGCGCAGGCTCTGGTAGCGCCGGGTTGGATGGGCGTGGTGATCCGAGTGCCGTTCCAGATGATAGAGCAGCAGGTTGGAGGCAATGAAGTCGGCATTCCAGCTGTGGTAGGGCTGGCAATGCTCGAAGCTGCCGTTGGCTTTCTGCTGGCGCAACAGCCCGTAGTGCTCGATGTAATTGGCGCTGGTCAGTTGCCACCAGGCGTAGAAATTATGCACGACGAGGAAGGGCAGCATGATCCAGCCAAACGCGGCGATCAGGCTGATCTGCAATACGGCACCGAAGGCATAGGATTGCAGTGCCTCGTTTTCCAGGCTCCACGGCGATTTGCCCAGACGCGCCAGGCGCTCCTTTTCCAGCACCCAGCCACGCCGGAATGCACCGGGAATTTCGCGCAGGGCAAAGCGGTAGATATTCTCGCCCATCCGCGAACTGGCCGGATCCTCCGGGGTGGCGACGTGGCGGTGGTGGCCGCGGTTGTGCTCGATGCAGAAGTGCCCGTAGAGGGAAATGCCGGCGGCGATCCGCGCCAGCCAGCGTTCCAGGTCAGTCTTCTTGTGGCCCAGTTCATGCGCGGTGTTGATGGCCAGGCCGCTGTACAGGCCGGCGGTCAGGGCCAGCACCAGCACGCTTGGCCAGGCCAGGTCGTGAGTGGCGGTAAAGCCGGCGATCACCAGCAGCACCACGATGTGCAGTGGCACGGTCAGCATTGGCAGCCAGCGGTAGTAAGCGTCTTCTTCCAGCTGGGCGACCAGTTCTTCCGGCGGGTTGCTGCGATCCGTGCCCAGCAGCCAGTCGAACAGGCTGGCCCCGCCATAGATACTCAGCAGCGGCGTCAGCAGCAGCCATTCACTGCCCGTGAGCAGATACAGCCCGACACCGCTCAGGGCCAGCAGCGGGTAGAGCATCGACAGCAGCCAGAGGTAACGCTTGCGATCCTGATAGGTGATCAGACGGTCATCGGCGAGCTGCAGGCTATAGGTCTTCATTGTGTTCCTACCTCGACAGATTGGTTTTGCGTGATAGCAGGTTAGGTTGAATGCGCGGATTGATATATTTCAGTTAACGACAATAATCTGGTCACTTATTGCCACGCTGGATGATCATGATCAATTCGCTGGACTTGCTTCCCGTACCCGCGACCTATACGCGGGTCCTGTTGCAGCGCCTGGCTGGCGCCGAGGCAAGGCTGTTGTCGGGCACAGGCCTGGCGGCAGGCAGCAATCTGCCGGTGGAGATCACGGTTGCCCAGCAACTCCAGGTGTTTCGCAATGCCATGTCGATTGCCCAGCGTCCGGACTGGGGCATTGAGTTCGGCCGCCTGCTGAATATATCCAGCCACGGGCCGCTGGGGTTCGCGGCGCTGAGTGCACCGACCCTTGGCGAGGGACTGCAGGTGCTGGCCCGGTTTGCCCGGGTTCGGGCGCCTTATCTGCATTTTCGCGTGCGCGAAGAGGCGGATCGCCTGATTTTTGAAGTGCTGCCGGATATCTACCCGCTGGGTGAACTGGAGCGACCCCTGATCGAGATCGTGCAGCAGATCGCCTGCTCCTATGTCGAAGCGGTGCTCGGCGAGCGGATTAGCGAGGCGGTTGTGCTGCTGGGTTTTCCGTCACCTGCTGATCAGGCCGGCTATGCCGCGCATTACCGCGCGCACTGCGAGTTTGCCGCGGTGACCAGCGGATTTGCCATTCCATTGGCCCTGTGCAGCCTCGAGTGCCCGCTGCAGGATGACAAGACCTACCGCGCTTCGCTGTTGCGCTGTAGCGAGGCGCTGGACAACCTGCTGGCGCCTGCCGATATCGTGCTGCGTTCCGAACACTGGCTGGCGGCGCAGTTCGAACGGTTCGCTACGACCAGAACGGCGCCCTCACTGCCTGGGCTGGAGCAGCTTGCGCAAGCCCTGGCCGTGTCGCCGCGCACGCTAATTCGCCGGCTCGCCGAACGCCACACGAGTTTCCGGCAGCTGCGCGACGCCCAGCAACGGGTTCTGGCGGAGCGCTTGCTCGGCGACGCCCGGTACTCCGTGCAGGAGGTGGGGTTGCTGCTGGGGTATCCGGATGCGGCCAATTTCGGCCGTGCCTTTCGCCGCATGTTTGGCGTATCCCCCGGACAGTACCGGCGGCGCAAACCCTAGCAGGCTGTTGAAAAACTACTGCGCTCGGCTATACGGCATAGAAATCAGCCTAAAAATGCTCATTTACGGTCAGTAAACTGCGCTTTTTCGGCTGATTTCGCCTTGTCTAGCCTTCGCGCGCTAGATTTTTCAACGGACTGCTAGTCCGTGCTCAGTGGGTGAGTATCTTGCTGCGCGGGGGCAGCATCAGCAGGGCAAGCGCGAGCAGAGGCAGCATCGCGATATTCAGTGCGCTCCAGCCCAGGTTGCTGATCAGTGCCCCCGAGGCAAAGGAGGCGCAGGCTGCCACCAGGCCATTGCCGAGCTCCATCAGGCCTTGTGCATGGCCCCGCTCGCCGGGCTCGTGGCCCTGGGCCAGCAGGGTGGTTCCCGCCACCATCAGCAGGTTCCAGCCCAGGCCGAGCAGAAAGGAGCTGAACAGGAAAAACCACTGGGTCAGCCCGCAAAGCGCGACTGCTGCGCTGGCCGTGAGGATCAGGCAGCCGAGCAGGGCCATGCGCCTGCAGCCAAGGCGGTCGACCAGAGGCCCGGCGGCAAAGGCGGGGAGGAACATGCCGAGCATGTGCCAGCGAATCACCTCGGCGCTGGTTTCCAGCGACAGACCGCAGAAGCTCATGGCCAGCGGCGTGGCATTCATCACCAGGATCATCAGGCCGTGGCCGATGGCGGTGGTCAGGATCGCCACCCGAATGACTGGCCGCTCCAGCAGGCGGCGGGCCATGCCCAGCACATTGCTGGCGGGAGTCGAGGTGCCGCCGGCGGGCAGCCCCCACAGCAGTATCAGGGCGAGGGCGGCGAGCAGGGCGATCAGCAGGAAGGCGCCAGTGAAGGGCACGGGCAGGGCATTGCGAGCCCAGACCGCCATTGCCGGAGCGATCAGCGCGGCGCACACCCCGCCCCCCAGTACGTAGGCGGTTGCTCGTCCGCGATGCTGTGCGTCAACCGCATCCTGAGCGGCAAAGCGGTAGTACATGGCCGAAGCCTGGTAAGCGCCGATTGGCAGGGCGCCGAGACAGAATAACGGGAAGCTTTCCAGGCTGATGGCCAGCGCGCTGAGCAGGCCGCCGCAGACCCCGGCGCTGGCCCCAAGCAGCAAGCCGGCGCGCCGGCCGTGACGCTGCATGAACAGTGACAGCGGTTGCACGCTGATCAGGTTGCCGACCACCAGCAGCCCCAGCGGCAGGGTGGCCAGCGAGTTGCTGGGGGCCAGCTGCAGGCCGATCAGCGCGGTCAGGGTGATGCCGATCATCGCGCAGCACCAGTACAGGGCTTGCGCGACGAACAGGCGCCGGATCACCGGGTCAAGAAACAGCATCGGGTTGTTCCACCTTATTCCTGGCAACCTTCGGGCTTGAAGATGCGCGTGGTTGCGGCCGGGAATTTCTGCAGTTTCTCCTCGGTCCGGCGCGGGCGCGGCAGCAATTCGCCGCCACAGTTCGGGCAACGACCCGCCAGGCGCCCGCTGGCACAGGTTGCACAGAAGGTGCATTCAAAGGAGCAGATGCGTGCCGCGCTAGAGCCGGCAGGCAGGTCACAATTGCAGCACTCACAGTTCGGACGCATTTCCAGCATGGCGGTCTCCTGGCTCTTTTTCGGCAAGCGAACCCACGTGTGGGTTTCACTGGCAATAGCAGGAGTTTGCAACGAAGCCGCAGGAAAAATCGATAGGCCGGGAAGTGCGGGGGCCGTTGGGTCGAGAACTGTGCCGGGTCTGGCTTGCCTGGTACAGGACAAGCCAGGCGTGGGCGGCGGTCAGGCGGAGAGGGTGCTGTCAGGCATCTGCCAGGGTTCCAGGCGATAGCCCTGGTCAATCAGCTCGTCGCGCGACTTCTGCAAGGTGGCGGATAACTGCCGGGCATCCAGCCGGGAGCTCCCCGGCAAGGCAATGCGGCCAAGCAGGCGGCTGCTGCTGCGGTCGATCACCGAGAGGCTCAGGTCACCCGTGCCATCCGGTGGGGTCCAGGCAATGCACTGAAAGGGCAGAAAGGCGCGGTCGGCAATCAGCAAGGCTTCGTTCATGCGGAGCATGGCGTTCATGGTGCGGTCTCTCGTGTGGCAGCTGGGGGTAGATTGCCAGCGGTGCAATGGCAATCTGTATAGCTGCGATGCCTCGAGTTGACCATAAAGTCACATTGTGTCGCGACACTCTGTTCGAGTGCCGGAGATAAACGCCTCAGGTTGACTTGTGCAAGCGCTGCGCCCAGATAGCCCGCGCCTGCTCGAAAGCCGCCTCACGAGGTTCGCCCAGGCCGCGCAAGGCCAGGGCAATGCTGCCGGTTATCGCCTGCAAGCCATAGTCATCGGTTTCCCTGCCTTGCCAGACTGTCAGCAGTTTTCCCGGATCAAGTTGCCCGGGCTTGACGTGCCGTTGCAAGGACACCGCGCCCCACTCTTCATCCCAGCAGCCCTGTTCAGCTGTGCCGAGCAACAGGCACGGGCTGTCCGGATTCACTTCTATCTCGCCGCCTTCGCCCTTGATGACGATCACCCGGTCTCCCAGCAAATGGCTGGCCTCGCGGTGGATCGCCTGGTAGCCGGGGTGAAAAATGCTCTGTAATCCGCAGCGGGCCCGAAGGGGGTTGAGCAGGCGCGCCAGCGAGTGGATCGGTGAGCGCAGGCCCAGTACGTTGCGCAAATCGATCATGCGTTGCAGGCCGGGCATCCAGTCAGCCAACGGGATGAATGCCAGCCCTTGCTGGTCGAGGGCCTGTCCGACCTGTGGCCAGTCATGGCACAGCGGGATCTCCAGCAATTCGAGCAGTTGCTCGCTGTACAGGCGTCCGGCGGTATGTTCGCCACCGCCGTGCATGAGGATTCTCAGCCCGCTTTGCGCCAGGGCCTTGGCCGCGAGCAAAAACCAGGGCAGGTGGCGCTTTTTGCCGGCATAGGTTGGCCAGTCGAGATCGACCGGCAATTGCGGGGCATGCAGGCGGGCGCGCACAGCGTCGGCAAAGCCGGCCAGTTCTTCGGCGCTTTCTTCCTTGTGCCGCAACAGCATGAGGAAGGCGCCCAGCTGGGTGTCTTCAGCCGCGCCATCCAGCAGCATGCCCATTGCCACGCGCGCTTCCGCGCGGGTCAGGCTGCGGGCGCCGCGCTTGCCCTTGCCGAGGATGCGCACGAACTGGGCAAACGGATGTTCTGCGGGGGTAATGCTGTTCATAGGCAATTAGTCGGTTTGGGGAGGCCTGCCAGCTTGGCGGCCAGTTTGGCGGGAGTGCCCTTGAACAGCAGGTTGAGGCGCAGGCTGTTGCCTTTGTCGGCGCCCAGTTTGGCTGCCGCATATTTGATCAGCGGGCGAGTCGCCGGCGACAGCTGGAACTCGGCATAAAAGTCGCGCAGCAAGCGGAGGATCTCCCAGTGCGCCTCGCTCAGTTCCATGCTTTCCCGGGCAGCGAGGGCGTTGGCCACGGCAGGGGACCAGTCCTGCAGATCAAGCAGATAGCCGTCCTTGTCGAGGGCGACAGTCTTGCCTGCCGCAATCAGCGCATTCATAGCCAGCTGTTGACTCTGCTGAAGTTGACGCACAGATCGACAAAGGTGGCGTAGTCGATCAGGGTTACCCGCCCGGGCTCACCCGTCAGCGCGCGGGCGAGCAGATCTTCCTGCAGGGCAAACAGGTTCACGCTCGCGGGCAGCTGCTGCAAATCCAGCAACGGTTGGCTGCCAGCCTGCAATGCGTAGACAGCGTCACCGCTCAGCAACAGCCCGTCACCGGGGGCCAGCAGGCGCAGGCAAGTGCTGAAACGGCTATCACCGAATGGCGAATGGGACAGCAGGTGCAAGGTGCTCATCAGAGGGTTATCACCTGGTCATAGCGTTGCAGCAGCTGGCTGATTTGAGCGTCATCGAGCTGTTCCAGTGGCAGGCTCAGGCCGTTCGGATCCAGTCCGCGCTCCTGCAGGCTGCGGCCGGAGATGAACAGTTCATCGATGCCGAACAGGGGCAGGGCCTGAAGATTCGCGCTCAGGTCTTTTTGCTCAAGGGATGCGGCATGCTGGTTTGGCAGCAGCTGGAAAACCCCATCATCCAGGAACAGCAGGCCGACCGGCAGGTCGAAGGCGCCACCGGCAAGCACCAGGTCCAGGCATTCTCGGGCACCCAGACCTGACCAGGGTGCCTGGCGGCTGATCACGAGCAGGGACTTGGCCATGTTCAGTCGCCTCCGAAGCTGATCAGCCGATCGGCAGATTGAATGGCATCGTGCAGCTGGCCTAGCCCTGAAAGCTCCCAGGGCTGGTCAACACAGGCCGCGGTGCGGTCATACCGCTGCGCTTCTTCCTGGTCGAGCACGCCACGCCGCAGGGCTGCAGCGATGCAGACAACTGCGTCAAGTCGCTGGGTGCTGATGAACTCGCGCCATTCGCGGGCAAGGTTGGTTTCGTCCTGCGGCGTGACAATCGAGTTGCAGGCGTTGTGCACCCCGTCCTGATAAAAGAACAGGCGCACAATCTCGTGGCCACTGCCAAGCACTGCTTCGGCGAAACGCAGGGCGCGTCGAGCAGCAGGTGCATGCGGGGCAGCAAAGACGGCAATAGCAAACTTCATGGAGAACCGGAATCGAGCTTGTCGAGTCGCATGATATGCCGTTTGCTGTAACTGCAGAAAGCAAAAAGCCCGCCTAAGCGGGCTTTGCTCAACACTTCGGCTCAGTCATCGCTGCTGAATACGCCAATCAGCTGCAACAGGCTGATGAACAGGTTGTAGATCGAAATGTACAGGCTGATGGTAGCCATGATGTAGTTGCGCTCGCCGCCCTGGATGATGGCACTGGTCTGGAACAGGATGGCCGCCGAGGAGAACAGCACGAAGCCTGCGCTGATCGCCAGTTGCAGGCCGCTGATCTGGAAGAACAGGTTTGCCAGCACGGCGCCGAGCAGAACCCAGAATCCGGCCATCAGGAAACCGCTGAGAAAACTCATGTCCTTGCGCGTGATCAGTACATAAGCCGACAGCCCGAAGAACACCAGGGCGGTCATCGCCAGCGATGCGGCAACCACATCGCTGCCGTTGGGCAAGCTCAGGTACATGTTCAGAATCGGCCCCAGGGTGTAGCCCATGAAGCCGGTCAGGGCGAAAGTAGAGAGCAGGCCCCAGCCACTGTTGCGCAATTTGGTGGTGAGGAAAAACAGGCCATAGAAGCCCACCAGCACTACGAAAATATTCGGGTAGGGCACGGCCATCTGCTGAGCGACATAGGCAACCATGCCGCTGAACAAGAGTGTCATCGACAGCAGGCCGTAGGTGTTGCGTAGCACGCTGCTGACTGCGCTTTGCTCGACTTGGGCATAGCCTGTCGAAATGTCACGTTCCTGCATGGTGGCTCTCCTGGGTACGTCCGATCCAAATCATTCGAGTTTGATGATAACAGAGGCGTTGGTGATGCCAACGTGCGGTTCTTTACCAACTGTTGCATCGCTTTGCGATCGCAAGTGGCGTTATGCGCTAACTTTTCTCCGGCTACGGCCGCGGAGAGATGCGTACTGGCCGCGGGCAAAGATCATTTGAAAACATTTGCTGTTTCGGTATATTGCGCAGCGAACGCAAGATGGAGGTGTGGCCGAGTGGTTGAAGGCAGCGGTCTTGAAAACCGCCGAAGGGGAGACTCTTCCGTGAGTTCGAATCTCACCGCCTCCGCCATTCTTGCGCTGTTTTGCAGGGCTTGATCTGGTCGATTAATGCTTTTAGCGGCTCTCAGGCTAGTAGATCAATCTGGTAAAAGGACTTTCCAGTTGCTCGCTCGAATTCGGCTGCTTAACGAGGTGCTCGCTTGATCAGGATTGTAGTGGTTGATGACCATGATCTGGTGCGCGCCGGCATTATCCGGATGCTGGATGATATATCCGGGATCCAAGTGATAGGCGAAGCATCCTCCGGCGAAGAAGCCATAAGAAAAGTCCGCGAACTGAAGCCTGATGTCGTCCTGATGGACATCCTGATGCCCGGCATCGGCGGCCTTGAAGCGACGCGCAAACTCATGCGCAGCAACCCTGATCTGAAAATCATCGTCGTCACTGCCTGTGAGGAAGACCCGTTTCCGACACGTCTGCTGCAGGCGGGGGCTACGGGTTATCTGACCAAGGGCTCGGGACTGGCCGATATGGTGCTGGCAATTCGACAGGTGTTTGCCGGGCAGCACTTCTTGAGCCCTTCGGTGGCCAAGCAGCTGGCACTGAAAGCCGTACAGCGACAACCCAGTGATTGTCCTTTTGACGCGCTCTCCGAGCGAGAGATTCAGATTGCCTTGATGATTGCCAACTGCAACAAGGTCCAATGCATCTCGGATAAGCTTTTTCTGTCGCCCAAGACAGTCAACACCTACCGTTACCGTATCTTTGAAAAGCTTTCGATTTCCAGTGACGTGGAGTTGGCCTTGCTAGCCGTGCGCCACGGCATGGTTGACGCAGTTCATTGATGTGAACACCGGCGGATTTGAGCCAGCAATTTTTCTGGAAACCTGCAGTAGTCACCCGGGGGTTTACCGGATGTTCGACCAGGCAGGTCACCTGCTGTATGTCGGCAAGGCCAACAATCTCAAGAAGCGTTTATCCAGTTACTTTCGCAAAGCCGGCCTTGCCCCCAAAACGGCTGCACTGGTAGCCAAGATCGCCCGGGTTGAAACCATCATCACGGCGAATGAAACAGAAGCCCTTCTGCTTGAGCAAACCTTGATCAAGGAATGGCGGCCGCCCTACAACATCCTCCTGCGCGATGATAAGTCCTACCCCTATGTGTTTCTGTCGGAGGGAGAGTTCCCTCGATTAAGCCTTCATCGCGGTGTGAAAAAGGATAAGGGCAAGTATTTCGGGCCGTATCCGAGCGCTGGAGCAATTCGCGAAAGCCTTCACCTACTGCAAAAAGCATTTCAAGTTCGACAGTGCGAAGACAGCTACTTCAAAAATCGTAGCCGTCCATGTCTGCAATATCAGATCAAACGCTGCAAGGGGCCGTGTGTCGGGCTGGTTGATGCTGAGGAGTACGCTGCGGATGTGCGGCGCTCGGTCATGTTTCTGGAGGGGCGCAGTAATCAGCTCTCTTCAGAGCTGATAACAGTCATGGAACAGGCGGCCCAGCACTTGGACTTTGAACGCGCGGCGGCCGTTCGGGATCAGATTTCCTTGCTGCGGCGGGTTCAGGAACAGCAGAGCATGGATGGTGGTAGCGGTGATGTTGATATCGTGGCCGCCAGGGTCAATCCGGGAGGTGCCTGTGTGCATCTGGTCAGCGTCAGGGGCGGCAGGGTTCTGGGCAGCAAGAACTTCTTTCCCCGGGTCGCCATTGAAGAGGAGGCCAATGAGGTATTGCTGGCATTTCTGGCCCAGTACTACCTTGGTAACCTCGAGCGTGAGCTTCCGGCTGAACTCATAGTCAGTGATGACCATGAGGATTTTCCAACGCTGCAGGCCGCTATCCAGTCTTCCCGGGGCCGGCAGCTTTCAATCAGTCATAAGGTTCGAGGCAACCGGGCCCGCTGGCAACAGCTGGCGGTGACCAATGCAGAGCAGGCGTTGAGTGCGCGTCTGGCGGATCGGCAGCACATAGCTGCAAGATTTGAAGCGTTGGCTGAGGCTTTGAGTCTGGATGAGGTTCCACAGCGGCTTGAGTGTTTCGATATCAGCCATTCTAGTGGCGAAGCTACCGTAGCCTCTTGTGTGGTGTTTGGACCTGAGGGTGCCCAGAAATCGGAGTATCGGCGTTACAACATTGAAGGGGTGACGGCGGGCGATGATTACGCGGCTATGCATCAGGCGATAACCCGGCGCTTCAGCAAGCTGAGTGAAGGTGAGGGAAAGCTTCCGGATATTCTTCTGGTGGATGGCGGGAAAGGGCAACTGACCATGGCGCGACAGGTTCTCGAAGAGTTGTCTGTTTCCGGGCTGTTGCTGCTGGGAGTGGCTAAAGGTGTTACCCGAAAACCCGGGTTTGAGCTGCTTTATCTGAATGATGCGGATCACGAATTTACCCTGCCAGCCGATTCGCCAGCGCTGCATCTGATTCAGCAGGTACGTGATGAAGCCCACCGCTTTGCTATCACCGGGCATCGTGCTCGACGTGGCAAGACTCGGAAGACTTCCACTCTGGAGGAGGTTGCGGGTGTTGGCCCAAGGCGACGCAGAGATTTACTCAAGCACTTCGGCGGATTGCAGGAATTGTCTCGAGCCAGTAGTGAGGAAATAGCCAAGGTTCCAGGAATCAGCAAAAAGCTCGCAGATATGATTTATGCAGCGCTGCACAGTGAGTAGAATGCCTGCCTACTTCGCACTCATGGCGTGCTGATGAATATCCCTAACTTGCTGACCGTGCTCCGCGTTTTGTTGATTCCGGTCTTTATATTGCTGTTCTATCTGCCGTTTTCATGGAGTTACTGGGCCGCAAGCGGCGTTTTTGCGTTCGCTGGTTTCACCGACTGGCTCGATGGCTATCTGGCCAGACGGCTCAAGCAGAGCACTGCATTCGGTGCATTTCTCGATCCGGTGGCCGACAAACTTATGGTTTGCGTTGCACTGGTTCTGCTGGTGGCTGAGCACTCAAGTCTCTGGTTGACCCTCCCCGCGGCAATCATTATTGGCCGTGAGATAGTGATTTCTGCATTGCGCGAGTGGATGGCCGAGTTGGGTGCGCGTGCGCATGTTGCAGTCTCACGGCTTGGCAAGTGGAAGACGGCCGCCCAGATGGTGGCTCTTGTCATCCTTCTGGGTAATCCGCCGCTAATGAATTTTTGGGTGTGGTTGGGCTTTTCACTTTTGATCATCGCCGCCGGCTTGACGCTATGGTCGATGGTTGTTTATCTGATGGCTGCGTGGCCTCATCTGCGAAATGCTCAGGATAAGAAATAGTTTTTTTGAATCAAAGGGTTGACGGAATGTTTTGAATGGATAGAATGTCGCCCGTCAATGCGATGCGGGAATAGCTCAGTTGGTAGAGCACGACCTTGCCAAGGTCGGGGTCGCGAGTTCGAGTCTCGTTTCCCGCTCCAAATTTTACGGGCCGTATAACGGCCCGTTTGCATAATGGCTGAGTAGCAGAGTGGTTATGCACCGGATTGCAAATCCGTGAACGCCGGTTCGATTCCGA
>NZ_JADOBE010000010.1:205000-206779 GCF_015637705.1 Pseudomonas sp. N040
GGCGTTGGTTGTCCGTGTTTAAGGTGGTAGATCGAATGCTTAGGCAAATCCGGGCGTTCAAGATCGAGAACTGATGACGAGTTGTCTTTTAGATGACGAAGTGGTTGATGCCATGCTTCCAAGAAAAGCTTCTAAGCTTCAGGTAACTAGGAACCGTACCCCAAACCGACACAGGTGGTTGGGTAGAGAATACCAAGGCGCTTGAGAGAACTCGGGTGAAGGAACTAGGCAAAATGGCACCGTAACTTCGGGAGAAGGTGCGCCGGTGAGGGTGAAGTATTTACTACGTAAGCCCATGCCGGTCGAAGATACCAGGCCGCTGCGACTGTTTATTAAAAACACAGCACTCTGCAAACACGAAAGTGGACGTATAGGGTGTGACGCCTGCCCGGTGCCGGAAGGTTAATTGATGGGGTTAGCGCAAGCGAAGCTCTTGATCGAAGCCCCGGTAAACGGCGGCCGTAACTATAACGGTCCTAAGGTAGCGAAATTCCTTGTCGGGTAAGTTCCGACCTGCACGAATGGCGTAACGATGGCGGCGCTGTCTCCACCCGAGACTCAGTGAAATTGAAATCGCTGTGAAGATGCAGTGTATCCGCGGCTAGACGGAAAGACCCCGTGAACCTTTACTGTAGCTTTGCACTGGACTTTGAACTTGTTTGTGTAGGATAGGTGGGAGGCTTTGAAGCGTGGACGCCAGTTCGCGTGGAGCCAACCTTGAAATACCACCCTGGCAACTTTGAGGTTCTAACTCTGGTCCGTTATCCGGATCGAGGACAGTGTATGGTGGGCAGTTTGACTGGGGCGGTCTCCTCCTAAAGAGTAACGGAGGAGTACGAAGGTGCGCTCAGACCGGTCGGAAATCGGTCGTAGAGTATAAAGGCAAAAGCGCGCTTGACTGCGAGACAGACACGTCGAGCAGGTACGAAAGTAGGTCTTAGTGATCCGGTGGTTCTGTATGGAAGGGCCATCGCTCAACGGATAAAAGGTACTCCGGGGATAACAGGCTGATACCGCCCAAGAGTTCATATCGACGGCGGTGTTTGGCACCTCGATGTCGGCTCATCACATCCTGGGGCTGAAGCCGGTCCCAAGGGTATGGCTGTTCGCCATTTAAAGTGGTACGCGAGCTGGGTTTAGAACGTCGTGAGACAGTTCGGTCCCTATCTGCCGTGGACGTTTGAGATTTGAGAGGGGCTGCTCCTAGTACGAGAGGACCGGAGTGGACGAACCTCTGGTGTTCCGGTTGTCACGCCAGTGGCATTGCCGGGTAGCTATGTTCGGAAAAGATAACCGCTGAAAGCATCTAAGCGGGAAACTTGCCTCAAGATGAGATCTCACTGGAGCCTTGAGCTCCCTGAAGGGCCGTCGAAGACTACGACGTTGATAGGTTGGGTGTGTAAGCGCTGTGAGGCGTTGAGCTAACCAATACTAATTGCCCGTGAGGCTTGACCATATAACACCCAAACAATTTGTAGTTTGCGTGCTCGATGGTTGAAGTCGACAACAAACCGAAAGTTTGCCAGAACACGCATTACCAACCGATATCACATACCCGATTCGCTGTAGCGGCTAACCCCGAGACAGCAACAAAATTGCTTGACGACCATAGAGCGTTGGAACCACCTGATCCCATCCCGAACTCAGAAGTGAAACGATGCATCGCCGATGGTAGTGTGGGGTTTCCCCATGTGAGAGTAGGTCATCGTCAAGCACCTATCCCAAACCCCCGATCCGCGTAAGCGGGTCGGGGGTTTGCTTTTGCAGGATAGGGTTATA
>NZ_JADOBE010000011.1 GCF_015637705.1 Pseudomonas sp. N040
CCCGGATCGCAGCGTAGCGAAGAGCCGGGCCGGATGCCGGGGGCGCTTTCTCTTTGCTTACTTTCTCTTTGCGCAAACAAAGAGAAAGTAAGGCGTCGTGCAGGACGCAACCTGTAGCCCTGTGCCGCGGAAAGCGCGGCGGTCAGGCTCAAAGCCTGCGCACGTCAGAAAATCAGCAGCGGATTTCCAATCCGATGCACTTCACGCACTTCCCCGCGATGCCACGACAATCCGTCTTTCAGGCCTGATCAGGCATACCTATCGGCTTCATTGAAAGCCGGCATTGGTTTGCGGCGAATGGCTGCGGCACTCTGGCGACGTGAATTGAGGAGGACGCCAGCATGCTCAAGACCGCAACCTTTACCGCCATGCACTTCTGCATCGCCTTTTCGGTGGCCTATCTGGTTACCGGCAGCCTTGCCGCCGGTGGCCTGCTGGCGATCATCGAGCCACTGTGCAACGCCGTCGGTTTCTTCTTCCATGAAAAGCTCTGGGCGCGCCTGGCGGCCTGAAGCGGCAACTGCGCGCAAAGCCGCTGGCTATACTGCACCAGTACCCTGGCGATTGCGGCGGTAAAACATGAGCGCGCACAAGACCCACACGGCGTTTTCCGGGCGGCTGGTAATGCTTGGCTTCGGCAGCATCGGCCGCGGGGTGCTGCCGCTGATCCTGCGCCACATCGACATCCAGCCGGCGCAGATCAGCATCCTCAGCGCCAACCAGCACGGCATCGACCTTGCCCGTGGCCAGGGCGTGAATTTCCGCGTACAGGCACTCAGCGCCGACAACCTGGCGCGCGTGCTGGAGCCGCTGCTGGGTCCGGGCGACTGCCTGCTCAACCTGTCGGTGGCGGTGTCCAGCCTCGCGCTGATCCGCTTCTGCCATCCGCGTGAGGTGCTGTACCTGGATGCCTGCATCGAGCCGTGGGCCGGCGGCTACACCGACCCCAACCTGTCAACCAGCCAGCGCAGCAACTATGCCCTGCGCGAGGCGGCGCTGACGCTCGGCCGGGAACTGGGCAAGGGACCCACTGCGGTGGTGACCCATGGCGCCAACCCCGGGCTGGTGTCGCATCTGGTCAAGCAGGCGCTGCTGGACATCGCCCGCGATACCGGCGTGGCGGTCGGTGATCCGCGCAGCCGGGAAGACTGGGCCGGGCTGGCCCGGCGCCTGGAAATCAGGGTCATCCACATCGCCGAACGCGACACCCAGATAAGCCCACGCCGGCGCCAGCTCGGTGAGTTCGTCAACACCTGGTCGGTGGATGGCTTCATCGGCGAAAGCTGCCAACCGGCCGAACTCGGCTGGGGCAGCCATGAGCGGCACTGGCCCGAGAATGCCCGGCGGCATGCTTTCGGCAGCGGCTGCGCGATCTACCTGATGCAGCCGGGCGCAGCCACCCGCGTGCGCACCTGGACCCCCCAGGCCGGCCCCTTTCATGCCTTCCTGATTTCCCACAGCGAGGCGCTCTCGCTCGCCGACTACCTGAGTGTCAGTGCCGACGGCGGCTTGCTCTACCGCCCTACCGTGCACTACGCCTATCACCCCTGCGACGATGCCGTACTGTCCCTGCACGAGCTGGCCGGACGCAACTGGGTCCCGCCGGAGCACAAGCGCATCCTCGGCGACGAGATCAGCGCGGGCAGCGACGAGCTGGGCGTACTGCTGGCAGGCCATGGGCGCAACGCCTACTGGTATGGATCGCTGCTGAGCGATCGGCAGGCACGTGCACTGGCACCCAACAACAGCGCCACTACCTTGCAGGTAACCGCCGGGATACTCGGCGGCCTGGTCTGGGCCATGGAGAATCCCCGCTGCGGGCTGGTCGAACCGGAGGCTATGGATTTTCGTCGGGTGCTGGAGATCAGCCGGCCTTATCTGGGACAGCTCGCCGGCCACTACAGCGAATGGAACCCTCTGCAGGATCGCGGGCGTCTGTTCCCCGAGCAACTGGATAACGGCGATCCCTGGCAGTTCCTAAACATTGAGGTGTGCTGAACGGCCTCCGCTGCGCCGGGCATGGCTGGCCGGCGCCCTTCTCCGCTAAGATGCGCGCCTTGCCCTTCATTACCCGCGTGCCCAACTCATGCCTGTCCCTTCGCGCTCCCTGCTCCTGCCCTACCTGTCTGCCAGCCTGCTGGCCCTGCTCGCCCTCGGCGGGCTCTGGTACGGCATCGGCCAGCCGGTGACCCTCGCGGATGCCGCGACCCCCACGCACAAGCTGCAATGCGTCTCCTACAGCCCGTTCGACAAGGACCAGTCGCCGTTCGACCAACCCTTTGTGCTGCGCACCGAGCGCATGGACGCCGACCTGGCGCTGCTCGCCAGCCGCTTCGACTGCGTGCGCACCTATTCGATGACCGGCCTGGAGGCGATGCCGGAGCTGGCGCGCAAGCATGGCCTGAAAATGCTCAGCGGTGCCTGGGTGAGCAGCGATCCGCTGGCCACCCAGCTGGAAATCGACGCGCTGATCGAGAGCGCGAATGCCAACCCGGACGTGGTCAGCGCGGTGATCGTCGGCAACGAGGCGCTGCTGCGCAAGGAAGTCACCGGTCCGCAGCTGGTCAGGCTGATCGAGACGGTCAAGCGCCAGGTCAAGCAACCGGTGACCTATGCCGATGTCTGGGAGTTCTGGCAGCAGTACCCGGAAGTCGCGCCGGCCGTGGACTTCCTGACCATTCACCTGCTGCCTTACTGGGAAGACCAGCCGCTGGGGATCGACGATGCCCTCGCCCACGTCGGCAGGATCCGCGAGGAATTCGGTCGGCAGTACGCCCCCAAGGACATTCTGATCGGGGAAACCGGCTGGCCCAGCGAAGGCCGCCAGCGCGAAACCGCCCTGCCCAGCCGCCTCAACGAAGCCCGCTTCATCCGCGGCTTCGTGCACATGGCCGAGCAGCACGGCTGGCACTACAACCTGATCGAAGCCTTCGACCAGCCGTGGAAGCGCGAAAGCGAAGGCGCGGTCGGTGGCTACTGGGGCCTGTTCGATGCCGACCGGCAGGAAAAGCACGTGCTGGCCGGAGCGGTGTCCAACCTGCCGCTGTGGCCCCGCTGGCTGGCCGGCTCAGTGCTGCTGGCAGTGGCGGCCCTGCTGCTGGCCGGGCGCCCGGCCAGCATGCAGGCGGCACTGCTGCTGCCGCTGACGGCCGGACTGGGCGCGGCGAGCATCGCCCTGTGGGGCGAACTGGCGCTGATCACCAGCCGCTTCGCCGGCGAGTGGTTGTGGGCGGCGCTGCTGCTGGGGCTCAACCTGCTGGTGCTGCTGCATGCGGTGCTGGCCCTGGCGGCCCGCCAGGGCTGGCGCCAGCAGTGCTTCGCCTGGCTGCAGCAGCGCGCCGGCTGGTGGCTGCTGGCCAGCGGCTTTGCCGGGGCGGTGCTGATGCTCGGGCTGGTCTTCGATCCGCGCTACCGCAGTTTCCCGACGGCCGCCCTGCTGCTGCCGGCGCTGTTCTACCTGCTGCGCCCGGTGCCGGTGGCGCCGCGGGAAGCGGGTCTGCTGGCGGCGCTGATCGGCCTGGGGATTCCCTTCCAGCTGTACCAGGAAGGCCTGGGCAACCTGCAGGCGTTCGGCTGGGCGCTGGTCAGCCTGTTGCTCGCCGCAGCCCTGCTGCGCGCGCTGCGGCTTGCTGGCGTACCGCGCGCCTGAGCAATCCAGCAACCGCCTGACTGACCAGGGTAAAATCGGCGCAGTCCTCAGCTGGCGGTTTGCGGCGACCCTGCCGGCGCATTGCGTACCAGGCGCAGCCCGGCCAGCACCACGGCAAACACCGCCAGGCTGGCGCTGTACAGGATCAGTGCCGGAATGGCGCACATCAGCGCCAGCACAGCGAGCCGCCAGCCATTGCGGCGCGGCACGCAGAACGCCAGCAATGACAGCCCCAGCGCCAGCCCGGCGATCACCCGGAAGTGGATCAGCAGCCCGAGCCCGGAGCGTAACTGGCACTCCCAGCGCGCCGCCTGTTCCCCGCACAGGCCCACCCAGCGCCCGTCTTCCATGAGCCCGAAACGCAGGCCATAGCTGGCCGCAAGGCTCAGCCCGATCAGCAAAACAACCAGCAGTAGCGAACGTCGTGACATGCAAGCATCCTGAATGAAGCCGGGGGAGGTCGATTAGCCCTGATAGCGGGTTATCATCGAACAGATTGAAATAAGCAGAAAGAATCAGGCCGCAGGCCAGGCCAGCGCTTGCGCAATCCACGGCGAAGCTATTAACTGCCGCGTGATTCGCAACCCGAGAGACTGTCCCATGCGCAGCTTGCACCGTCTAGCCGCCTTCTTCGGCGCATTATCCCTGAGCTGTGTCGCTCTGGCAGCCGAAATCGATCCGGCCACCTATGGCTATCCCATCAGTAACCCGTTCGAAGCCACCATCACCTCGACACCGCCGGCCCAGCAGCCCGCACTGCCGGCCGATGACGACATCGACCAGAGCGATTACACGCTCGACCTGATGCCGGAACGCGGCGACAAGATGCCCGATACCTTCTGGGCGGTGAAGCAGCTGCGCTATCGGCTGGCCCGGCAGGCAGGCCCGGCGCCGCTGATGTTCATCATTGCCGGCACTGGCGCCAGCTACAACGAAAGCAAGATGGAGTTCCTCAAGAAGCTGTTCTACGGCGCCGGCTATCACGTGGTGCAGATATCCTCGCCGACCAGCTTCAACTTCATCGTCGCCGCCTCGACCAATGCCACCCCGGGGATTTCCGCGGATGACGCCAAAGACCTGTACCGGGTCATGGGCGCGATCAGCGATCAACACCATGACCTGCAGGTCACCCGCTATGACATCACCGGCTACAGCCTGGGCGCCCTGAATGCGGCCTTTGTCAGCAAGCTGGACGAGGGCCGCAAGCGCTTCAACTTTTCCCGCGTGCTGCTGCTGAACCCGCCGGTCAACCTGTACACCTCGGTGAGCAACCTGGACAGCCTGGTGCACGTGCGCCTGCCCGGGGTAACCAGCCAGTACACCTTCCTCGATGAATTGCTGGACAAGATGACCCGCTACTTCAGCGCGGAGGGCCGCATCAACGTCGACGCCGCCACCGTGTTCAACTTCCAGAATTCCAAGGAGCGCCTGAGCAACGAACAGATGGCCATGATCATCGGTGCCTCGTTCCGCTCTTCCTCGGCCGACATCATCTTCACCTCAGACCTGATCAACCAGCGCAACCTGATCACCCCGGTGGGCAGCGAAATCGGCTACGGCACCAGCATGGTTCCGTTCTTCCGCAAGGCCCTGGCCTGCGATTTCATCTGCTACCTGAACCAGCAGATGCTGCCCTACTGGCAATCGCGCAACCCCGGCGGGGATCTCGAGCAACTGGTGCATGAGACCGGACTGGTTGCGCTCGAGGATTACCTGAAGAGCAGCCCGAAGATCGCCGTCTTCCACAACGCCGACGACATCATCCTCGGGCCGGGCGATTTGGGCTTTCTGCGCAGCACCTTTGGCAATCGCCTGACCGTTTATCCGCTGGGCGGGCACTGCGGCAATATCAACTACCGCGTCAACACCGACGCCATGCTGGAGTTCTTCCGTGGCTAAGAAATATCTCCTGCTGGCCCTGCTGCTCGGCAGCCCGCTGGCACTTGGCGAAGTCGCCGACGCGCCGGATGCCGACAGCTTCAAGCGTCCCCTGGAAATTCTCAAGTTCACCCCGGCACTCAACGAGGGCGTGTTCGACAAGTCGACCTACCAGACCATTGATGTCTACGATCCGTTCGAGGCGGTGAACCGGCACATCTACCAGTTCAACTATCACGCCGACCAGTACGTCATGCTGCCGCTGGTGCGCGGGTACAAGTACGTTACCCCGGAAGTGGCCCGCGATGGCGTGAGCAACTTCTTCAGCAACCTGGATGACGTGGGCAACCTGCTCAACAGCCTGCTGCAACTCAAGGGCGAACAGTCGATGCGCATCACCGCGCGCCTGCTGTTCAACACCACGTTCGGGGTGCTCGGCCTGTGGGACCCGGCCAGCAAGATGGGCCTGCCCAAGGAGAAAGAAGATTTCGGTGTGACCCTGGGCCACTACGGTGTAGCCGAAGGTCCGTACATCATGCTGCCGCTGCTCGGACCGTCCAACCTGCGTGACACCACCGGCCTGGTCACCGATACCCTGGCCGAGAACAGCATCGACTTCCTCAACGTGCCCACGGAAAGCAGCCGGCACCCGGAGCTCATGCTGCTGGACGGCGTCAACACCCGCTACACCACGCCATTCGAATACGGCCAGCTGGACACCCCGTTCGAGTACCTGAAGGTGCGTTTCCTCTACACCGAGATGCGCCGGCTGAAAATCAACGTGAACGACTGAGGCCACGGCGACGGGCAGATACCCGCTACCGGAACGCAAGCCTTACCCGCCAGCCGCCAGCCGCTCAGGCCTGGCCGGCGCGGGCTGGATGCCGTCCAGCCCGAGGAACTGGCTGAGTGCTTCCTTCTGGCTCATCGCATCCTGGTAACCCAGTTCGATCAACTCGTTGCAGTAGCCCGCCTCGAACAACAGGTAGCTGAGCACGCCGGCGCCACTGGACTTGGTCGCCCCGGCGCCGCGCAGAAAAAAGCGCAGGGCGACCGGCAATTCATGGCGGTGCCGCGCGGCAATCTGCTCGATCGGCCGGCTGGGTGACACCACCAGGACTTCCACCGGCCGCAGCCCGAGTACGCTCTGCGTGGACGCCTGCGGTAGCAGCTGGTTCATCCGGTTGATCCGCTCGAGCAACTCGATATCGCCTTCCAGGCTGTCGACAAAGGTGCTGCTGAGCATGTGTCCGCTGATCTGCGCCAGGCTCGGCGGTCGCCCGGTCTGCGGCCGCGAGGCCGCCAGATCGGCCGCCGCCCCGCTGGCATTGCCGCTCACCCCGATCACCAGCACCCGGGTGGCGCCCAGATGCAGCGCCGGACTGATCGGGGCGGACTGGCGCACCGCACCGTCGCCGAAATACTCACGGTTGACCCGCACCGGCGGAAATATCAGCGGCATGGCCGAACTGGCCAGCAGGTGTTCGAAACCCAGCCGGGTCGGCACGCCGACCCGACGGTGCCGCGCCCAGGGCTCGATCGAGGTGCGGCCCTGGTAGAACGTCACCGCCTGTCCCGACTCATAGCCAAACGCGGTCACGGCGATGGCGCGCAGTTGCCGACGCGCCAGGGCTGCACCGATCCCACTGAGGTCCAGTTCGCGTTCGAGCAAGCCCCGCAGCGGCGAATTGTCCAGCAGCGCCACCGGCAATTCCTTGCCCATGCCGAGCAGGCTGTGGCCTATGAAGCGTCCGGCCTGGCGCACGACCCCGGACCAGTCGCTGCGATACACCTGATGCGAATGAAAGCCTTGCCAGACCCGCGCCAGGCTGCGGATGGCCTCGGTGAAATGCAGCGCGCCGCAGGCCAGACCGACGGCATTGATGGCGCCGGCAGAGGTGCCGACGATGACCGGAAACGGATTGTGCGCCGCGTCCGGCAGCAGATCGCCGATCGCGCTCAACACGCCGACCTGATAGGCCGCCCGCGCCCCACCACCGGAAAGAATCAGCCCGGTCACGGGCTGGCTCGGAACAGCGCTTGCAGCTTTGCTCATTGGCAACTTCCGTGGTTTCCGAACAGGGGTGGTGTGCGTCGCGGGCCGGAGTCAGTAGAGCTTGGCCTCACCCGGCGGACGGGTCTTGAAGCGCCGGTGGGCCCACAGGTACTGCTCCGGATTGGCGCTGACCACCGACTCGACCCACTGGTTGATGCGCAGGCAATCGGCTTCCTCGCTCGCGCCGGGGAAATCCTGCAACGGCGGATGGATGACCAACCGGTAACCGGAGCCATCCGCCAGGCGTTGCTGGGTGAAGGGCACCACCAGCGCCTTGCCCAGCCGGGCAAACTTGCTGGTAGCGGTTACCGTAGCCGCCGTCACCCCGAACAGCGGCACGAAGATACTCTGCTTGCGGCCATAGTCCTGGTCCGGTGCGTACCATATCGCCCGCCCGGCCCGCAGCACCTTGAGCATGCCGCGCACATCGTCGCGCTCGATGGCGGTGGCATCCAGGTTATGCCGCTCGCGGCCATGGCGCTGGATGTAGTCGAACAGCGGGTTGCCGTGTTCGCGATACATGCCATCGATGGTGTGCAGCTGCCCCAGCAGCGTGGCCCCGATCTCCAGGGTGGTGAAATGCACCGCCATCAGGATCACCCCCTGCCCTGCGGCCTGGGCCTGTTGCAGATGCTGCAGACCTTCTATATGGGCCAGCTTGCGCAGGCGCGCTTTCGGCCACCACCAGCTCATCGACATCTCGAAGAAGGCGATGCCGGTGGATTCGAAGTTTTTCTTCAGCAAGGCCTCGCGTGCCGCGGGTGTCAGCTGCGGCATGCACAGCTCCAGATTGCGCCGCACGATGTGCCGGCGCGAAGCCGCCACCCAGTACATCAGCCGCCCCAGGGCGCGCCCCAAGAGCAGCAGCAGCGGATAGGGCAACTGGGTCACCAGCCAGAGCAGGCCCAGGCCCAGCCACAGCAACCAGTAGCGCGGATGCAGGAATTCGGCGCGAAATTGCGGTCGCTCCATCGGGGATATCTTCCAGACAAGACGGGATGCGGCGATTCTACAGCAAGAGCCGCGGCTGCAACCAAGCCGGCAGTCTCCGCGCGGCCGCTTGCGGCGCTGCGGCCTAATGGTTATAAGTCGTGGCCATTTTTACTGCAGTGGATCCCCCATGAGCCAAGCCGATCTCCTCGACCAAGACCCCGTGTTCCAGCTCAAGGGCAGCATGCTCGCGATCACCATCCTGGAACTGACGCACAACGACCTCGAGCGACTGGATCGTCAACTGGCCGACAAGGTGGCCCAGGCCCCCGGTTTTTTCCAGAACACCCCGCTGATCCTGGCACTGGACAAGCTGCCGCAAGCCGAAGGCGACTTCGATATCGCCCGCCTGCTGCAGGTTTGCCGGCGCCATGGCCTGCGCACGCTGGCGGTGCGGGCCATCCTCGAGTCGCATATCGCGGCCGCCAATGCCCTGGATATCCCGATCCTGCCCCCTTCCGGCGCCCGCGAACGCAGCCTCGAGCTGTCTCCGGCTGCCGCAAACAAGCCGGAAAAGCCTGCAGAATCGCCGTTCCGCCCGAGCCGGCTGATTACCACGCCAATACGCGGTGGCCAGCAGGTCTACGCCCAGGGAGCCGACCTGATCGTGCTGTCGGCGGTCAGCGCCGGCGCCGAACTGCTGGCCGACGGCAATATCCATGTGTACGGCCCCCTGCGCGGCCGGGCCCTGGCCGGGATCAAGGGCGATGGCAATGCGCGGATTTTCTGCCAGCAGCTGGCTGCCGAAATGGTCTCCATCGCCGGCCAGTACAAGACGGCCGAGGAGCTGCGGCGCGATCCAAGCTGGGGTCAGGCGGTGCAGGTCAGCCTGTCGGATGACGTGTTGAACATCACCCGCCTTTAACGGATACTGCCGCTCAAATCGTGCAAAAAAGCGCCGAAACGGCGCCACATATCGCAATTAACTTACTGATAATATTGAAATTTGGGGTTTGACACCTTGGGCAAGATTCTCGTAGTCACTTCGGGCAAGGGTGGCGTGGGCAAAACCACCACCAGCGCCGCTATCGGTACCGGTCTCGCACTGCGCGGGCACCGGACAGTCATCGTCGACTTCGACGTGGGCCTGCGCAACCTCGACCTGATCATGGGTTGCGAGCGGCGCGTGGTGTACGACTTCGTCAACGTTATCAATGGCGAGGCCTCGCTGACCCAGGCCCTGATCAAGGACAAGCGGCTGGAGAACCTCTATGTTCTCGCCGCCAGCCAGACCCGCGACAAGGATGCGCTGACCAAGGAAGGCGTGGAGAAGGTCATCATGCAACTGGCCAACGATTTCGACTACGTGGTCTGCGACTCGCCGGCCGGTATCGAAAAAGGCGCCTTTTTCGCCATGTATTTCGCCGACGAGGCGATTGTCGTGACCAACCCGGAAGTGTCCTCGGTCCGCGACTCCGACCGCATGCTCGGTCTGCTGGCCAGCAAGTCCAAGCGCGCCGAGGACGGTCGCGAGCCCATCAAGGAATGCCTGCTGCTGACCCGCTACAACCCCGAGCGCGTGCTCAAGGGTGAAATGCTCGGCGTGCAGGACGTCGAGGAGATCCTGTCGATCAAGCTGCTGGGCGTGATTCCCGAATCCCAGGCGGTACTCAAGGCCTCCAACACCGGGCAGCCGGTCATTCTCGATGACGAGAGCGATGCCGGTCAGGCTTACGGCGATGCGGTTGACCGCCTGCTTGGCAAGGTCGTGCCGCACCGCTTCCTCGAAATCCAGAAGAAAGGCCTGATGCAGCGCCTGTTCGGGGTGCGCGAATGAATATTTTCGACTTCTTTCGTGAGCGCAAGAAGCAGGGCAGCACCGCTTCCATTGCCAAGGAACGCCTGTCGATCATCGTCGCCCACGAGCGCGGCCAGCGCAGTCAGCCCGACTACCTGCCAGCCCTGCAGAAGGAACTGGTCGAGGTGATCCGCAAGTACGTCAACATCGACCAGGACCAGGTGCATGTGGCGCTGGAGAACCAGGGCACCTGCTCGATCCTGGAACTCAACATCACCCTGCCGGATCGTTGAGCGCAGGCGTTTGATGTTGCGCAAGGGCGGCCCAGAGTGGCCGCCTTTTTATTTGGTTTTGTCGGATTCGTGGGGTAGCGCGACTTTGGTAGTGAGTAGGCTCTTCTTTCGCGAAGCCGATCGGGCACTCAGCCAAACTGCTTGCTGTAGTTGCCTGAGCGTCCAGGTTGCGCCCCCCCGGGCGCCTTACTTTTCTTTGCACAAGCAAAGAGAAAGTAACTCGCCATCAAGGCGAAAAGCGGTGTTCCGTGCCGCGGAAAGCGCTGCCGCCAGAGCCAAGGCAACTGCGGCGCGCCTGCTCGCCCCCAGAGCCAACAGCTACATTCATTTCTAGAGCCCTGCCATGCCGCTTTCGACCATCCAGATCATCCACCAGGACGCTGCCCTGCTGGTAATCAACAAACCCACCCTGTTGCTCTCGGTGCCCGGTCGCGCGGAAGACAACCGTGACTGCCTGGTAACCCGCCTGCAGGAAAATGGCTACCCGGAAGCGCGTATCGTGCACCGGCTGGACTGGGAAACCTCCGGACTGATCGTGCTGGCACGCGATGCCGACAGCCACCGCGAACTGTCCCGCCAGTTTCACGACCGCGAAACCGAGAAAGCCTACACCGCCCTGTGCTGGGGCCAGCCCGAGGCCGACAGCGGCACTATCGACCTGCCGCTGCGCTATGACCCGCCGACCAAGCCACGGCATGTGGTGGATCATGCACAGGGCAAGCACGCCCTGACCCACTGGCGCGTCCTGCAGCGCTGCGGCGACTACTGCCGGGTGGAGCTGACCCCGGTCACCGGGCGCTCACACCAGCTGCGCGTGCACATGCTGTCGATCGGCCACCCGTTGCTGGGCGATCGCCTGTACGCCCACGAACAGGCCCTGGCATTGGCCGAGCGCCTGTGCCTGCATGCCAGCCTGCTCTGCCTGACGCATCCGCAAACGGGCGAGCGCCTGCGCTTCGAGTGCCCGGCACCGTTCTGAAGCCTGCCGGGCAGAGGCCTGCAGACCTGCACCCGTCCGCTCGTCAGCTCTGACGAGGGCCTTCTGGCCGTGCGCTTTAATGAAATGAGGATCTGGCTCCGCCGCGCGGCTTAGCGGGGAGGATCTGCCATGTTCGCCAGCGAATCCGCCCCCATCCTCAGGCCCGCGCTGTGCGCCGGGCACAGTTGTTTGGCTTGCGCGGCTTGCCCCACCCGCGGCCACCCCGCGCGGCGGACCGCAGTGCCAGCACTGCCGGCCTAGCCTGCAATCACCGGTGCAGCGATGCATCGCACACTGCAAAGGGAGAACACCATGAACACTCAATCAACCCTGCATGTCCTGGCCGTCACCAGCGGTCTGAGCGACCGGCGCATCGCCGAACTCTGGGAGCAGGCCGAACGCCATGCCCTCGAGCAGACTGGCGAACAGGAAAGCCATCATTACTGGCAGCTCGCCCATCAGAAACTCACCGAACTGGTCGAGCATGAGGCGCTGGTCGATTTACCGCGGGTCGACTCGCCCTGGGTGATGTTCGATACCCACCTCGGCCTGGCCTATGTCGAGGCTGTGGACACCCTCAAGGAGTTCGCCGTGCACGTCCGCCAGCTGCTGCGGCGCGACCCGGAGCACCCCCAGAGTCCGCAGAAAGCCACGCATTCCCCGTAACCGGCAGACCAGCGGCGGTCAGCCCGACCGCCCGGTTCAACCCAGCACGCGGCCCTGGCGCAAGGCTTCAATCGCTTCCACGGTATAACCCAGCTCCGTCAGCACCTCGACGTTGTGCTGGCCGACCGCGGTGCCAATATGCCGCGGTGCCTCGCTGCCGCCGGAGAACTTGATCGGACAGGCAATCTGCCGCTGCGGCGCCTTGCCCTCGCGTGGTACCTCGACCACCAGTTCGCGCGCCCTGATCTGCGGATGCTCAACCGCCTCGGGCAACGACAGCAACGGCTCCACGCAGGCATCCAGCCCGGCAAACAGCGCAGCCCAGTCGGCGAAATCGCGCGTCTCGAATACCATCTGGATCTCGTTCTTCAGCTCGGCCTGCTTGTCCGGGCGCAGGCCCAGCGCGGCCAGCTCGGGACGGCCAAGGGCGGCGCACAGCTGTTGCATGAACTGCGGCTCGAGGCTGCCCACGGCAAACCAGCGACCGTCACGCGTACGGTAATAATCGTAGAAGCTGCCGCCATTCAGCGCATTGCCCTGCATCGCCGGCGCCACCCCGCAGGCGAGATACGCCGCACCCGTCATGGCGTTGAGGCTGAAAGCGCAGTCGGTCATGCTGATATCGACCTGCTGGCCCTGCCCGCTCAGCTGCCGCTGCACCACCGCCGCCAGCAGCCCGACCACGCCGTGCAACGAGCCGCCGGCAATATCGGCCACCTGCACACCCAGGGGCAGCGGCCCGCTGTCGGCCCGCCCGGTGTAGCTGGCCACCCCGGCCAGGGCCAGGTAGTTGATGTCGTGCCCGGCGCGATCCTTGTACGGCCCGGTCTGCCCGTAGCCGGTAATCGAGACGTAGATCAGCCGCGGATTGATCGCCTTCAGCGCGGCGTAGCCCACCCCCAGCTTGTCCATCACGCCGGGACGGAACTGCTCGAGGACGATGTCGTATTCCTGCACCAGCTGCTTGACCACTGCCACTGCGGCCGGCTGTTTCAGGTCCAGCGCGATGGAGCGCTTGTTACGGTTGAGGTAGGCATGGCTGGCGGAAACCCCGGCATCATGCGGTGGCAGCACACGGGTCAGGTCGACGCGCGTGGGGGATTCCACACGCAGCACTTGGGCGCCCATGTCGGCCAGCAGCAGCGAGGCAAACGGCCCCGGCAGCAGGGTGGAGAAATCGAGGATCTTCAGTGAGGACAGCGGACCGCTCATCGGTAATTTCCTTTCTGGTTGCAGGCACTGGCCAGCAGGGCCGTCAGAGCTGCATGCCGCGGCTGATGATTTCTTTCATGATCTCCGAGGTGCCGGCGAAGATCCGCTGGATACGCGCATTCGCGTACATCTTGCAGATCGGGTACTCCCACATGTAGCCCCAGCCACCATGCAGCTGCACGCCCTCGTCCACCACCCGGCCCAGCAACTCGGTGGTGAACAGCTTGCCTTCGGCTGCCACTTCGGCGGTCAGCTTCTTCTGGTTGTGATCCATCACGCAGCGATCGACAAACACCTGTGCCACATCGATCTGCGTACGCATTTCGGCCAGCTTGAAGCGGGTGTTCTGGAAGTGTGCAATCGGCCGATCGAACGCCTTGCGCTGCTTGACGTAGTCGATGGTCACCTGCAACGCCGCCTCGGCACCGGCTACCGCGCCGCAGGCGTTGGTCAGGCGCTCCTGGGCCAGCATGTTCATCAGGTAGATGAAGCCGCCCTTGGCATCGCCCAGCAGGTTGGCCTTCGGCACCTTGACGTTGTTGAAGAACAGCTCGGCAGTGTCCTGGCTCTTCATGCCGAGCTTCTTCAGCGGCGTACCGCGCTCGAAGCCGGGCATGCCGCGCTCGACCAGGAACAGGCCCATGGCGTGCTTGTTGGCCGGATCGGTCTTGGCCGCGACTATGACCACGTCCGCCAGAATGCCGTTGGAGATGAACACCTTGGAGCCGTTCAGCTCGTAGTGATCGCCCTTGTCCACTGCTGTAGTGCGCATGCCAGCCAGATCTGAACCGGCGCTCGGCTCGGTCATGGCCACTGCCAGAATGGTCTCGCCCTTGATGATGCCAGGCATCAAGCGGGCCTTCTGCTCAGGATTGCCATACTCGGCAATATAGGGGCCGCAGAGCGCCGAATGCAGCGGCAGCATGAAGCCGGCCTCGTTGATGTTGGCCAGCTCCTCGCACATGATCTGCTCGTAGCGGAAATCCTTCAGCCCGCTGCCGCCATACTGCTCGTCCGCCCATGGCAGCAAAAAGCCCATTTCGCCGGCCTTCTGCCAGACCTCGCGGCTGACCACCCCGGCTTCTTCCCAGGCTTCCTGATGGGGCAGCACTTCCTTCTGCAGAAATGCGCGGAAGGATTCGCGAAACAGGTTGTGTTCGGTTTCAAAGTGAATGCGTTGCATGGCTGCTGTCTCCGGCAAAAAAACCTGACGCAGAGTAGGCAGCCAGGCCTGGCTGCCTCAATGACGCAAGCGCTCAGCTGCAGTTGACCCATTCGGCCACAAACAGAAACCGCGGCCGGAGCCGCGGTTTCTGTTTGTGGCCTTGCCGGCTTAATGCGCGAGCAGCGACCCGCCGATCTTGCCGGCCAGTTTCTCCGGCTTGATCAGGTAATTGGCCAGTGCCGGCAGCAGCCACAACGCACCGAACATGTTCAGCAGGAACATGAAGGTCAGCATCAGGCCCATGTCGGCCTGGAACTTGATCGCCGAGAACATCCAGGTTGCCACGCCGATCGCCAGGCACAGGCCGGTAAACAGCACCGCCTTGCCGGTCGACTTGAGCGTCTGGTAGTAGGCTTCCTGCAGCGGAAGGCCGGCGCGCAGGTAGGTATCCAGGCGGCTATAGATGTAGATCCCGTAATCCACCCCGATCCCCACCCCCAGGGCAATTACCGGTAGCGTCGCCACCTTCACGCCGATGCCGAGGAAGGCCATCAGCGCATTGCCCAGCACCGAGGTCAGGACCAGCGGGATGACTATGCAGATGGTCGCCGGGAACGACCGGAAGGTGATCATGCACATCACGCCGACACAGATGTAGACCATGATCAGGATCAGCAGCTCGTTGGTCTTGATCACCTGGTTGGTGGCCGCCTCGATACCGGCATTGCCGGCCGCCAGGAGGAATTGCAGGTCCTCGCTGTTGTTGGCAGCGGCGAAGGCCTCGACCGTTTGCACCACGTTGTCCAGCGTCTGCGCCTTGTGGTCGTTGAGGAACACCACCAGCGGCACCATCGAGCAATTGGGGTTGTACAGCCCGTCGGAACGGCCGACCGAGTTGTTCAGTACATCCTGGTTGCGCGACAGCGACTGCCACTTCAGGCTGCCCTCGTTCATGCCCATGATCATCTGCTTGGAGACCGTGATCAGCGACAGGGTGGACTGCACGCCTTCGGTGTTCTCCAGCTTCCACATCAGCTCGTCAAGCGCTTCAAGGTTGGCGTGCTGCATGCACATTTCTTCCTTGCTCTTGACCATCACGACCAGGACATCGGAACTGGTCGAATAGTTGCTGATGATGAAGTCGTTGTCCTTGTTGTAGCGCGAGTCCGGACGCAGCTCCGGCGCGCCCTGGTCGAGGTCGCCAATCTGCAGGTTGTGCTTCTGGTACCAGAAGGCGGATACGCCGACTGCCAGCGCAATCAGCACCGAGACCAGCGCCACGCGCGGATTGGCGAAGTTCGACAGCAGGCGCCAGAACGGATGCTCGCGCACCGCATCACGCTTGCTGATCTCGATCGCCTTCTTGCTGATGCCCAGGTAGGAGATCGCCACCGGCAGCAGGATCAGGTTGGTGAACACGATCACCAGCACACCCAGCGAGGCGCTCATGGCCAGTTCGCGGATCACCCCGATGTCGATCACCATCAGCGTGATGAAGCCCACGGCGTCGGCCAGGATGGCAATCATGCCGGGCAGGAACAGTTGCCGGAACGTACGTCGCGCCGCGATCAGCGGGGTATCCGAATCGCTCGAGTTGAGCGCGATGCCATTGATCTTCTGTACGCCATGGGAAATACCGATGGCGAAGATCAGGAACGGCACCAGCATCGAGTAGGGATCCAGGCCAAAGCCGACCAGGTGCATCAGGCCGATCTGCCAGATCACCGCGATCAGCGTGGTCGACAGCACCGAGATGGTGCTGCGCATGCAGCGGGTAAACCAGTACAACAGCACCAGGGTAATCATGAAGGCGGCAAAGAAGAAGGTCACCACCATGGTCAGGCCGTCGATCAGGTCACCGACCTTCTTGGCAAAGCCGACAATGTGCACCTTCACATTGGGGTTCTGCGCCTCGTACTTCTTGCGAATCTGCTCTTCCAGCAGGTGGGAGAACTGCTGGTAGTCCAGGTTCAGCAACTTGCCCTTGTCCTGCGGGTCGGGATAGACCTCGAGCAGGGGCACCTCGATGATGCTCGACTTGAAGTTGTTGGCGACCATGCGCCCGATCTGCCCGGACTTGAGCAGGTTGTTGCGCAGCACCTCGAGGCTTTGTGCGTCACCGTTGTAGGTCTGCGGAATCACCTCGCCACCGGTGAAGCCTTCCTCGGTGATCTCGATCCAGCGCACCCCGGCACTCCACAGCGAGCGCAAGCCGGAGCGCTCGACCCCCGGCATGTAGAACAGCTCGTCCTGCATCTGGCGCAGGGTTTCCATGTACTGCTTGTCAAAGATGTCGCCCGTCTTGGCTTCCAGCGAAATCCGGATGCTGTTGCCACCGCCAAGATCCTCGCGGTTCTGCATCATGTTTTCGATGAAGGGGTGATGCAGCGGGATCATCTTCTCGAAACTGGTCATCGGGCGCATCTGCACCGCCTGAAAGGCCAGGAACAGGGTCACCAGGGTACAGATCAGGATGACCTTGAGCCGGTTGTTGAAAACCAGGCGTTCCAGATAGGTGGTTTTTTCACCTTCGCAAATCTGCGTCATTGCGCGCTCTCCATTTGTTCTGCTGTTGCAGGCAGCGGCGGCTGGATCAACTGCACACCGCCCTGCCCGACGGTAAGCAATTGGCCATCAGGCCCGGCCACCACGCTGCTGATCGGCTGACGGTCAGGCGCATTCACCACGCTGAAACTCAGGCCATCGTCGTGGCTGACGGCCACGCTGCCGCCGTTACCCACCAGCACGATGCTACCGTCGGGCAAGGCCGATGCTCCCGCCAGGCCGAAATTGAAAGGCTCGCTGCCGCTACCCGGCAAGGTGATCTGCTGCCAGCTGTCACCAAAATCGGTGGAGCGAAACAGGCTGCCGCGCAAACCGAACACCAGCAGGCTGCGCGACTGGTTCAACGGCAGCGCACCAAACAGTGAACCTTCATAAGGCGGCTCGACCGTCTCCCAGCTCTGGCCGTTATCGAAGGAGCGGAAAATCAGGCCCATTTCACCGGCGATCAACAGGCCGCCATCCTTGACCTGGATGATCGAGTTCAGGTGCACCCCGTCCTCGTTATCCAGCAGGTCGCCGATGTCTTCCCAGCTCTTGCCACCATCGGTGGTTTCCAGCAGGGTGCCGTAGGCGCCGCTGGCAATACCGTGCTCAAGATTCTCGAACCAGACATCAATCAGCGGTGATTCGCGCTCCGGGTCCTCGAACTGCAACGTCCAGGTGGCCCCGCCATCGGTACTCGCCAGAATCTGCGCGTCATGGCCAACCGCCCAGCCGTGCATGGCATCGACAAAGAACACCGCGGTGAGCAACGCGCGGGTCGGCACCTTGGCCTGCACCCAGGTCTGACCCTGATCGTCGGAATAGATGATGTGCCCGCGCTGCCCGACTGCTATCAGGCGCGAGCCGGCGCTGGCCACATCCAGCAACAGGGTACTGGCGATCTTGGCCACCGGCACCTCGATCGCAACTACCGCGGCAGGCTCCGCTGCGCTGGCCAGTGCCGGCAGGGACAGACCGCCCGTCCACAGCGCTGTAGCCAGCGTCAGGCAATGCATGGTCGCGCAGACTGGTCGCGCCAGGCCATGACGGCTCATCGCAGCGCTTGCGGCTTTACTGAAAAATTCGGTCATGTTTCCCCCATGAACTGCTTTACAACAACTGCAGCAGCAACCGCCAACCGGCAAGCCCTGTCCGCGACTGCCAAAAATGTGTGCCCGCCGGACGCCGCAACAGCATCCGGCGGCAGGTCCCACCCTACGTTTTGCACCCGACAGGTAACTGGGACAAAGCCTAAAAAAAAGCCGCTAACTGGTAGCGGCTTTTCCCGTCTAGCCGATCAACGTCCGCTACGACGCAGGGAGGCAGGCGTGAACTCGCCGTCATCCGGTACCGGCAGGTTGAACTGCAGGGTGGTTTTCTCCTCGCTGTCGAGGTTCTGCACGTGGTAACGACCGGACTGCAGGTCGTGGTACACATCCAGCGCACTCCAGGTGGTCGGCAGGTCGTAGTAGTTCTTCAGGTAGGCCAGCGACACCCGCCAGAGGTCGCCGCGGCCATCGTACTGGTCAACCTCGGCGGCCTGCCAGCTGTCCTCGTCGAGGAAGAACACGCGCTTGGAGTAGATGTGCCGTGCATCCGCCTTCAGGTTGGCTTCCACCACCCAGACCCGGTGCAGTTCCCAGCGGGTCAGCGTCGGGTCGAGGTGGCCAGGCTTGAGGATGTCCTCGTACTTGACGCCCTTCTGGGTCAGCCGGTAGTTGTTGTAAGGGATGTACACCTCACGCTTTTCCAGCAGCTTCCAGTCGTAGCGGTTGGGCGAACCGTTGTACATGTCGGTATCGTCCGCCGTACGCAGGGCATCCGACTCTTCGATCGGCGAATCGTAGGCCAGGTTCGGCGCACGCCGCACGCGGCGCTGACCGACGCTGTAGGTCCAGGCCTGACGCGGCTCGGCCACCTGATCGAGGGTCTCGTGGACCAGCGTGGCGCCACCGGCCAGTCGCGCCGGGCTCTTGATCTGGTTCAGATAGAAGAACATGCGGTTGTTGATGCTTTCGTAGGTAGCCCCGGGTACGTAGTACTTGAACAGCACCTGGGTATTGCCGCTCACCGGCACGAAGCTGCCGTTGCGCTGTACCGCCACTTCGGCACCGGTCCGCAGCACATAGGTACCACGGTAGCGGGCAATGTGGTTCCAGATGGCCTCGACGCCACTCTTCGGAATCGGGAACGGGATACCGCCAATGGCATTCTTGAAGCCGTTGCCACCATCGACCAGTTGCGCGGTGGTCGCATTCTTCTTGGTGTTGTCATACACCCACTGCGGAGCCGCACCCGAACGACGGGTCTGATACACCGGCATCTTGAAGGTGGTGGGATAAGCCGTCATCAGGGCGATTTCACCCGGTGTCAGGTTGGCCTTGTACTGTTCCATGTTGGCCTTGTCGATGGTGAACTGCACCTTGTCCTCGGGAAACGGATCCGGGTGATGCTCGCCTGACTTGTAGCCTGCGGGGCCTGCGGTGATGCCACCGGTCCAGGCGGGAATGGTGCCAGCCGCGTTTCCGGCCTTTTCGCCACCCAGCGGGGTCAGCGTGGTGCCCAGCGCCTCGGCTTCCTGGGCGGAAATGGCGGCAAAGGCGTTACCGGCAGTCAGCGCCATGGCTACTGCCGCGGCAATCAGCGAATGCTTGATCAGCATGGTTATGCTCCGTGATTTAGTGATTCAGCCGGACCCGTCGGGCCCGGCTGGTACGCATGAATTATTAGAAGGAGTACTTGACGTTGACGCCGATATTGTCGCGGTCGCGCAGGCCGTTATCGTTACCGGCACCGAAGAAATCGGTGTAGGCAATCTCGGCTTCCAGGGTGTTCTGGTAGTTGGCGTTCAGCCCCACCGTGTAAGCCTTGGTGCCTTCGACGTAGCTGCCGGCCTGGTGCGAGTTGCCTTCGAAGTCATGCTTCCAGGCGACATTTGGCGAAAGATTGACCCCGGCAAACACATCGTTCCAGGTACCCTGGGCCAGCAGGGTATAGCTGTAGGCATTGCGGTTGATCTGGTTATCGCGGCTGTTGTCCACATCCAGGTACTCGGCGTTTTGCGCGCCGGAAAAGTAACGGTTGCTGCCGTCGTAGGCGGTGTATTGCAGACTGTCACCACGGTATGACACACCTGCGACTTCAGCCACGCTGAACAGCGAGTTGAAGCCCAGTGCCGGCCCCCAGTTCTGGATGCTGCCGATGGAGTAGTTGTACATCTCGACGCGCTTGTAGTTACTCAGCGAGTCACCCAACCCAACATCCTGACCACCAACCAGTGCTGTCCCTCCAGATACCACATTGGGAGCCTGGGCGATGGTGTCACCCAGCATGTCATCCGAAGTGGAAATCCCAATCGGCATATTCGGCCGGTAGGCAATTTCACCGAAGTAGGAGTTGTCACCAGCCGAGGTGCTGAAACTGAAACCATACATGCGTACGTCTTCCACATACTCGCGCTGGGCGTTGATAGCACCCAGCAGATCGATAGTCGCGAAGACTGGATAAAGCGCGCCGAGGCCTGGATCAGGCACGGCAGTGTAATCACCAAAGTTGGAGTTAATCAGCGGCTCTTTGGTGTGATAGTTGATGAAATACACACCAAATTCGGTGGAGTTCAGCTCTTCGACTATGTACTTGGCGTTTGCGCCCCACTGACCACCGTCACGAGCGTCCAAGTCCTGATTGATAGTGGCAACCCGGGCAATCTGGTTGCCAGGACCGTTCTCCGGATAAATGAAGGTGTCTCCCTGGAATCCAAAGAACTGGGCAAGCGCGGGATTCGCGCTATAAAACTCGAGCGGCGTAGCCCCGCCGAGCAAGCCCACAGGTTGACCAAGGGGTGTGTCGGAAAAGTTGTTGTACGCGTAGTTGCCACCCGGCGCGAACAGGTCATCGTTGGAATAATAGGTACCTACCGGGTCCTGCACGGTCTCGGTCCAGGCCCACTGGTAATAACCTTCCACGGACAGGTCATCGGTTATACCGAGGTTGAAACCCAGGGCTTCGGTGGGAATCAACACTTCCTTGATTTCTGAACCCGGCAGCCGGAATGCCGAGGCATCTACCGGGTTGGAGGTATTGATGCCGTCACGCACGAACAGCGCTTCACCCCAGTTGAAGACCTGCTTGCCGACCTTGACGTTGAGCGGCATGTTGGCCACATCCCAGTCGCCATACAGGTAGGCATCGAGAATCTTGGCGTCCTGACCGGAAATATCCTGCGCTTCATCACCGAAATGGCTGTCATGCGGATAGGACTGGCTTGGCTGGGAAGGATCGTTATTGCTGTTGTAATCACTGTTGTGATTCATCAACTCGGTGTCATACAGCGCGGTACCGCGCACAAAGGCACCATAGTTCTGGTACTGCAGGGACAGGTCGGAGGTAAGCTTGAATACCTGGGAAACCAGCCCCGTGTCGAAGTTGCGGTTGCCGTCGTTGCCGTTGATGCCATCGTTGTCATTGTCCTGGCTCTTCACCCGCCACAACTGGCCATAGGAAGCGGTGTTATCCAGCGAACCGGTGATCTCGTCATCCGCAAAGCTGAATTCGAGGGCTTGCGCCTGGGCGGCTACCAGCAGCGGCAGGATGCCGGCCAGGGTGAATCCGGCGGCTGCCGGAGCGAGGCGCAACAAGGATTTTCGGGGTTTGATTTGCATCGACATTACTCCGTGTACCAATTGTTCTTATTCGAGAGCGTCGCAGATCGAGCTGGACGCGCGTTACACACCACCACCATCCGCTGGGGCGGACGTTTGCAACCACCTGCACTACCAGTCATTGTCACCGTTGCGGTTTGAACATGGCACGAAAGTGCAATTTCGCAAGACTACCGCCTGGCAATCGTTTGTTACAACCAGAAAATGCATCATTGCGGGAGCGGGTCTGGCTGCACCACGAATCCAGCGTTTGCCTCTTCCGGCAAGACAACGAAAATCCACCCGGCTCTGGCGCAGTAGAGACTTTTTTGCGTTGCCAATGCAAGGGCCAATCCGGACAAACCACGGACATTTGTTTCGGTCCCCTGCCTCCCTGCCACAGCGGATTTCAAGTTGCGCCAGATGGCACCCAACAAAGCCGGGGGCACTCGTGCAGCACGAGTGGCAATGACCTGGATACACGGCCGTTGCAAACGCAACGACAAGCCCTGGCTATCAGCATGGGCAGCGGCTTCTTGCATGCTGGCGGCCCCGCCAGCGGTCATGGCATCAACCGCGCCAGCGCGGCGCGCAAGGACTCGGGGATGCTGGTCGGGCGGTTGCTGTCGCGCTCGACAAACACATGGACGAAGCGCCCGGCCGCACAGGCCTGCTCTTCGCCGTGTTTGAAAATGGCCAGTTCGTACTGCACCGAACTGTTGCCCAGCTTGCCCACGCGCAGGCCGACCTCGATACGCTCGGGAAAGGCGATCGAAGCGAAGTAGTCGCAGCTGGAACTGACCACGAAGCCAACTACCTCACCGGCATGGATATCCAGCCCGCCCGCCTCGATCAGGTAGGTGTTCACCGCGCTGTCGAAAAAGCTGTAATAGACGACGTTGTTCACATGGCCATAGACATCGTTGTCATGCCAGCGCGTGGTGATCGGCTGGAAGTGCCGGTAGTCGTCACGCAGGTGTTGGGGTTGGTTCATGCAGGTTCCTCGCTTGCCAGAGCCCACCTTAAAGGTCCGGGCAGATGGCTGAATAGTTTGATTTGTCAGCTGTATCACGGCCTATCGACCGACCGTAGCCTGGCGCCACTCTCCCCAACCCTCTCCCATAAATGGGATAGGGGGTTGCTCCAGGTTTCCCGGAATTCTCTGGCACCCCCTCTCCCGCTTGCGGGAGAGGGGGTTAATACGCTTCCTGATAGATCGCCAGCGCATCCACCTCACTGACCTCACGCGGGTTATTCATCAGCAAGCGCTGCTGCAGCATGGCATCGCTGGCCAGTTGCGCCAGCATGCTTTCCGGCACACCAGCATCGCGCAAGCGACTGGGCAGGCCGCAGCGCCGGTTGAGCTGGCTCAGTTCGTCGATGAACTGCTGGCACAAGCTTTCCGTCGAGCCCTGCTGCAGGCGTTCGCCCAAAAGCAATGGCGCCAGTTCGGCATACAGCGGTGTGGCAACCGACGCGTTGAAGCGCAGCACCGCCGGCAGCACCAGCGCATTGCTCAAACCATGCGGAATATGGAAGTGCCCGCCCAGCGGATAAGCCAGCGCATGCACCGCACCGACCGGTGCATTGGCAAACGCCTGCCCGGCCAGACAGGAACCGAGCAACATCGCCTGCCGTGCTTCGCGGTTCTGCCCGTCGTGCATCACCGCAGCGAGATTGGCCGCCAGCAGGCGCAGGGCTTCGCGCGCCAGCAGGTCGGACAGTGGGTTCTTCTTGATCTTGCTGGTGTAGGACTCGATGGCATGCACCATGGCATCAATGCCGGTGGCCGCTGTGATGGCCGGCGGCAAACCGAGCGTCAGGTCGGCATCCAGCAACGCCAGATCCGGCAGCAGAATCGGCGAGACCACACCCATCTTGGTGGTTTCACCGGTGGTGACGATCGCTACCGGCGTCACTTCCGAGCCGGTACCGGCGGTAGTCGGTACCTGAATCAGCGGCAAGCGCTGGCCTTTGGCGTTGCCGACTCCGTAGATGTCCTTGAGTGGCTGCAGGCACAGCGGATGCGCCAACAGGGCCACCAGCTTGGCCACGTCCATCGAGCTGCCGCCGCCGAAACCGACCACCAGTTGTGCCTGCATCGCCCGCGCCTGCTCCACGGCTGCCAGCACCACCGCTTCAGGCGGATCGGCCAGCACCTGATCGAACACTTGCACCGCCACGCCTTCGGCAGCAAAACCGGGCAGGATGGCGTCGAGCATGCCCAGCCGGGTGATGCCCGGGTCGGTGACGATCAATACCGCCTGCGCCCCGCGCTCGCGGCACAACGCGCCAAGCCGCACGGCGGCGCCGGATTCACAGAGGATCTGTGCGGTGGTGGCAAAACTGAAGGGTTGCATGGCATGACCTCGTGCGAATGGGTTGCAGAGTGAAACGGCATTGCTTCTGGTAGGTTGGGTTGAGCGTAGTGAAGCCCAGCACGGCTGGCATCAATGGCGCTGATCCTGATGAGACTGAATGCTGTTCCCTCGCCCCTTTGGGGAGAGGGTTAGGGAGAGGGGGGGCTACGTAACAGCCAGCTAAAGCCCCTCTCCCCAGCCCTCTCCCGCAAGCGGGAGAGGGGGTAATTCATGCCACAGTTATCAGGTACATAAGCATTCAAAACGCAAAGCTGCTCTCCGGCATCGCCATCAGGCAGCTCGCACCACCCAGCAGGGCTTCGCGATGCGCACTGGCGCGCGGCAGGATGCGGCGCAGGTAGAACTCCGCACTGTGCAGCTTGGCCTGATAAAACGCCGCCTCACTGCTCCCAGCCTCCAGTGCATCCTGTGCACGGGCGGCGGCCTGCAGCCAGAAGCCGGCCAGCAATACGTAAGCCGAATACTGCAGGAAGTCCACCGAACTGGCTCCGATTTCCTGCACATCGCGCTGACTCATGGCGATCACTTCGCTGCTCAGCTCGCGCCATTCGCCCAACCGTTCAAGCACGGTACTGGCCATCGCCGCCAACGCCGGACGAGCTGCCTGGGCATCGCACAACTCGCTGAACTCGGCCTGCAGCGCAGACAGTTCGGCACCGCCATCGCCCAGTACCTTGCGGCGGATGAAATCCAGCGCCTGAATGCCGTTGGTGCCTTCGTAGATCTGCGTGATGCGGCTGTCGCGCATCAGCTGCTCCATGCCCCACTCGCGGATGTAGCCGTGTCCGCCGTAAACCTGCACGCCGAGGCTGGCGACTTCCTGGCCCATGTCGGTAAAGAAGGCTTTGACGATCGGGATCAGCAGCGCCGCGCGCTTGCTGGCCGCCTTGCGCACCTGCGCATCCACAGGGCCGTGTTCCAGATCAAGCTGGCGCGCGGTGTACACCGCCAGCATACGGCTGCCTTCGACCAGGGTTTTCTGCGTCAGCAACATGCGCCGTACATCCGGGTGCACGATGATCGGGTCGGCCGCTTTCTGCGGTTCGGCCGGACCGGTCAGCGCCCGGGACTGCAGGCGCTCGCGGGCATAGCGCAGCGCGCCCTGAAAGGCCGCCTCGCCGATCCCCAGCCCCTGCAGACCCACCTGAAAGCGCGCGTCGTTCATCATGGTGAACATGCAGGTCAGCCCCTGATTGGCCTCGCCAATCAGCCAGCCGGTGGCGCCGTCGAAGTTCATCACGCAGGTGGAACCACCCTTGATGCCCATCTTGTGTTCGATCGCGCCACAGCTCAGGGCATTGCGCGCGCCGAGGGAGCCATCGGGATTGGCGATGAATTTCGGCACCAGCAGCAGGCTGATGCCCTTCACCCCGGCCGGCGCATCGGGCAGCCGGGCCAGCACTAGATGCACGATGTTCTCGGTCAGATCCTGCTCGCCGCCGCTGATGAAAATCTTGCTGCCGCTGACCTTATAACTGCCGTCAGCCTGGGGTTCGGCCTTGGTGCGCAGCAAGGCCAGATCGGTACCGGCCTGCGGTTCGGTCAGGCACATGGTGCCGCCCCAGTGGCCGCTGACCATTTTTTCCAGATAGGTTTGCTTGAGCACCGCACTGCCATGCTTGTGCAGCGCCAGCACGGCGCCTTCGGTCAGCCCGGAATAGACGCGAAATGACAGGCTGGAGGCCATCAGCATTTCGTGAAAATTGCAGGCGACCATCTGCGGGAAGCCCTGACCGCCAAACTCAACCGGGCCGGTCATGCTCGCCCAACCGTTATCGACATACTGCCGGTAGGTCTCGGCAAAGCCGTCCGGGGTGATGACCCGACCGGCTTCGAGGCGACAGCCCTGCTCATCGCTGTTGCGATTGAGCGGCGCGATTTCGTCGGCGGTAAAGGCGGCAGCTTCTTCCAGCACACCATCGATCAGCTCACTGTCCAGACCATTGCCCAGCAAGGCGCAGTGACCGTCAACATCAAACAGTTCATGCAAGACAAAGCGCATGTCGCGCAACGGGGCTTGATAGCTCATGGACGACCACCTGTTACATCGGAAAATGACTGACCGCTGGCGGCCAGTTGTTCGATCAGCCGCGCCGGCTGCCAGTGGCTGCCAAACTGCGCCTGCAACTGCTGCAGACGCGCCAGCAGATCGGCCGCGCCCTGCGTATCGGCCCAGCTCATCGGCCCGCCGCGCTCGGCCGGGAAGCCATAACCGTTAAGGTAGACCAGATCGATGTCGTGACTGCTCTGCGCAATGCCTTCCTGCAGAATCTTCGCGCCTTCGTTGACCAGCGCCAGCAGGCAGCGCTCGAGGATTTCTTCCTGACCGATGCTGCGCCGCACAAAACCCAGCGCTTCCGACACCTGCAGCACCAGTGCATCCACTTCCGGATCCGGCTCGGCCTGACGGCTGCCCTCGGCGTAGCGGTAGTAACCCATGCGCGACTTCTGGCCAAAGCGGCCGAGTTCACACAGGCGGTTATCCACCTGCACGGTCGGCTCATCCTGCCCCTTGCCAGCCAGTTCACGGGCGCGCCATTCGAGGTCAATGCCGACCACGTCGTACATGCGGAACGGCCCCATGGCGAAACCGAATCCCTGCAAGGCGGCATCTACCTGATGCGGATAAGCGCCTTCGAGCAGCATCTGCCGGGCTTCGCGCACATAGGTGGCAAGCATGCGGTTACCGATAAAGCCGTCACAGTTGCCGGCCACCACACATACCTTGCCGATACGCCGGCCGAGCTCCTGCGCAGCCTCCAGCACCGCTGGTGCGGTCTTGGCGCCGCGCACGATTTCCAGCAGCTTCATGATGTGCGCCGGGCTGAAAAAGTGCAGACCCAGCACCTGTTGCGGCCGAGCGGTGACGGCGGCAATGGCGTCGATATCCAGCGCCGAGGTGTTGCTGGCGAGGATCGCCGAAGGTTTGGCGATGCCATCCAGTGTGCGGAATATCTGCTGCTTGAGTTCGAGGTTCTCGTAGACCGCCTCGATCACCAGATCAGCGTCCTTCAGCGCACTGTAATCGCCCACTGCCGTGACACAGGCGCGCCGCTGTGCGGCCTGCTCTTCGCTGATGCGCCCCTGACGCACGCCGTGAGCCCAGGTCTCGGCGATGGCGCTCAGCGCCTGTTCCAGCATCTGCGGGTTGTTGTCCAGCCACAGCACCGCAATGCCGGCATTTGCCAGACTCATGACAATCCCGCGGCCCATGGTGCCGGCGCCGATCACGGCGGCCTGACGGATACTGAAAACAGTGTTGCTCATTGAATTCCCTCGGTGCAGAAAAAAGTCGTCCGCCACCATAGGCAAGCCGCTACTATTTTAGAAATTTATTCTTGTGATACATGGTATTTGTTAAGTGAATATATCAACCTTCGACCTCAATCTGCTGCGCGTACTGGATGCCCTGCTGCGCGAGCGCAATGTCTCGCGCGCCGCCGAGCGCCTGGCCCTGAGCCAGCCGGCGGTGAGCAATGCGCTCGGGCGCCTGCGCGATCTGCTCGACGATCCGCTACTGGTACGCGCGGGCCGCAGCATGCAGCCGACGCCACGCGCACTGGAATTGGAGGCGCCGATTCGCGCGGCGCTGCAACAGATCGAACAAAGCCTCGGCGAAGGTGTGCGCTTCGACCCTGCCAGCAGTCGCCGGCGCTTTCGCATCGCCCTGACCGACTATGTCGAGCTGGTGTGCATGCCACGCCTGTTGCAGCAACTGGCGGTGGAGGCACCACAGGTGCAGATCGTCACCCAGCACCTGTCACCCAGCCTGCCGGTGGACGCACTGGAGAAAGGTGAACTGGACCTGGCGCTGGGCCGCTTCGAGGAAGTACCGGCGCATTTCATGCGCCGCCAGTGGATGAGCGAGACCCTGCAGCTGGCGATGCGCCGCGACCATCCGCTGCTGCAGCGCGCACCCGACCTGCAGCGCTTTCTCGGCCTGCGCCACCTGTGGGTGCATGGTGGCCAGACCCGTGGCATGGTCGACCAGTGGCTGGCCGAACAGGGCCTGCAGCGACAGATCGCCTACACCACGCCGAACTACCTGCAGGCCGCGCATATTGCCGCCACCACCGATCTGGTCGCGGTACTGCCGACCCGCCTGGCGCGCTACTTTGCCGGGCTGTTGCCGCTACAGCTGTATGACCTGCCGTTCCATCTGGGACCGTTCCACCTGCACATCACCAGCCTCGCCCAGCGCGAACGCGATGCGGCGCTGCAATGGCTGATCGGCAAGATCGAGCAACTCGGACAGGCCTGAGTCAGCGACTGGCCGCGCCTTCGAACCAGGCCAGCTTGTCGCGCAACTGCACCACTTCGCCGACAATCACCAGGGTCGGCGCATGCACTTCATGCTCGGCCACCAGCTGCGGCAGGCTGCCCAGGGTACCGGTGAATACCCGCTGATTCCGCGTGGTGCCCTGCTGCACCAATGCCGCCGGAGTATCGGCAGGGCGGCCGTGGGCAATCAGTTGCCGGCAGATCAGCGGCAGACCAACCAGGCCCATGTAGAACACCAGCGTCTGGCCGGGGGCGGTGAGGTCCTGCCACGGCAGGTCGCAACTGCCGTCCTTCAGATGACCGGTAACGAAGCGCACCGATTGCGCGTGGTCGCGGTGGGTCAGCGGAATGCCGGCATAGGCAGCACAACCGGAAGCTGCAGTAATGCCCGGCACCACCTGGAAGGGTATGCCGTGGGCGGCCAGTTCTTCGATCTCTTCGCCGCCACGGCCGAAGATGAACGGATCGCCACCCTTGAGGCGCAGCACGCGCTTGCCCGCCTTGGCCAGATCGACCAGCCGCTGGTTGATCTGCTCCTGCGGCACGGCGTGCTCGGCGCGTTGCTTGCCGACATAGATGCGCTCGGCATCGCGGCGGCACAGGTCGATGATGGCCGGTGCTACCAGACGGTCGTACAGCACCACATCGGCCTGCTGCATCAGGCGCAGGGCGCGGAAGGTCAGCAGATCGGGATCACCCGGGCCGGCACCGACCAGATACACCTCGCCCTGTACGGGCTGCGCGCCGCCAGCAACTTTCGCCGCCAGCAGGCGCTCGGCCTCCGCCGGGCGGCCGGCAAATACCCGCTCGGCAATCGGCCCCTGGAACACGTCCTCCCAGAACACCCGGCGTTGCTGCACATTGGGTAGCAGGCTTTTTACCTGGGCACGAAACTGCTTGGCCAGTGTTGCCAGTTGGCCATAGGTAGCCGGTATCCAGGTTTCGATCTTGGCGCGGATCAGCCGCGCCAACACCGGCGCATCGCCGCCGCTGGTGATGGCGACGATCAGCGGTGAGCGGTCGACAATCGCGGGGAAAATCACCGAGCACAGCTTGGGCGCATCGACCACATTGACCGGGATGCACAGGGCCTGGGCTTCTTCTGATATCCGCGCATTCAGCGCTTCGTCGTCGGTCGCCGCGATTACCAGCACCACGCCTTGCAGATCGCTGGTCTGATAGCCACGCAGCTGCACACCGGTGCCAGCCAGTACAAGCAACTCTTCATCGACCTCAGGCGCGACAACTCGCAATTGCGCGCCGGCCTCCGCCAGCAGACGCGATTTGCGCAGCGCCACCTCGCCGCCGCCGACCACCAGCACCGGGCGGTTCTTCAGATTGTGGAACAGCGGCAGGAAGTCCATGGCGGTCCCAATGGCAGGTATACGTAGGGTGAATAACGGCCAGCGGCCTTATCCACCAATAAAAATTGCGGTGGAAAACGCGTTGCGGTTTTCCACCCTACGGACGCTAACCGATAACGTCGATGCCGCCCATATAGGGCTTGAGCACGTCCGGCACTTTGATGCTGCCATCAGCCTGCTGGTAGTTTTCCAGCACGGCGACTAGGGTGCGGCCCACCGCCAGCCCGGAGCCATTAAGCGTGTGCACCAGTTCCGGCTTGCCGGTTTCCGGATTGCGGTAGCGCGCCTGCATGCGCCGCGCCTGGAAATCGCCGCAGTTGGAGCAGGAAGAAATCTCGCGGTACTTGTCCTGGCTCGGCACCCAGACTTCCAGGTCGTAGGTCTTGGTCGCGCCGAAGCCCATGTCGCCGGTGCACAGGGCCAGTACGCGGTACGGCAGGCCCAGCAGCTGCAGGACTTTCTCCGCATTACCGGTCAGGCTTTCCAGCGCCTCACAGGATTTGCCGGGCTCGACGATCTGCACCATCTCGACCTTGTCGAACTGGTGCTGGCGGATCATCCCGCGAGTGTCACGCCCGGAAGCACCGGCTTCACTGCGGAAACATGGGGTATGCGCCACGAACTTCAGTGGCAGTTGCTTGGCATCGAGAATCTCGCCGGCAACGATATTGGTCAGCGACACTTCGGCGGTCGGAATCAGGTACAGATCGGCCTCGCCTTCGCGGGCGATCTTGAACAGGTCTTCCTCGAACTTGGGCAACTGGCCCGTGCCTTGCAGCGCACCCGCCTGCACCAGATAAGGGGTGTAGGCCTCTTCATAGCCATGCTCGCTGGTGTGCAAATTGAGCATGAATTGCGCCAGCGCCCGGTGCAGCCGGGCGATCGGCCCGCGCATGATGGAAAAGCGCGCGCCCGACAGCTTGGCGGCAGTTTCAAAGTCCAGCCAGCCATGCTGTTCACCAAGGGCAACGTGGTCCTGAATGGTGAAATCGAAGGGCCGCGGGGTGCCCCAGCGGCGCACTTCGACGTTTTCTTCTTCGCCCGCGCCCTCAGGCACCGATTCGTGCGGCAGGTTGGGAATGTTCAGCATCAGGCTGTCGAGTTCGAGCTGGATGGCTTCCAGCTCGCGCTTGCCGGATTCCAGATCGCTGCCCAGCTGGTCGACTTCAGCCAGCAACGGGGCGATATCCTCGCCGCGTGCCTTGGCCTGGCCGATGGCCTTGGAGCGCGTGTTGCGTTCGTTCTGCAGCTGCTCGGTACGGGTCTGTAAGCTCTTGCGCTGCGCCTCAAGGGCCTCGAAGCGCGCTACGTCGAGCTGAAAGCCACGTCTGGCCAGGCGCTCGGCGACGTCATGAAGCTGCGAACGGATGAGTTTGGAATCAAGCATGGCGTGGATCTCGACAGCAGAACAATTGGTTGATGGAGCCAGCGGCGCAGTTTACGAACTGTTCGCCGCCAAGCCGAGTGTTTTTAGCAGGTATCAGAGCCGTGCCAGGCTCATCCCCAGCCAGGCCGCGCTCAATCCGCCGAGCACGCTGCACAGCAGGTAGCTGATTGCCACCCCGAGCTGCCCCTTCTCCAGCAGGCCAAGGACTTCCAGGCTGAAGCTGGAAAAGGTGGTCAGGCCGCCCAATACCCCGACTGTCAGGCCGGTACGCAACACCAGCGGAATGTCGGTGCGCAACAGGAACAGTGCCGAGAGGAAGCCGATCGCCAGGCAGCCGATCAGGTTCACCGCCAAGGTGGACAGGTAATAATGCCGGGGCCAGTTGGCCACCACCCAGCTGTTGGCCAGAAAGCGCAGCACGGAGCCTGCTGCACCACCAACCGCCACCGCCAGCGCAACCTTGATCATGGTTTTCTCCTTTGCCGGGGGCTCTGCCGGTCCAAGGCCCTGAGGTGCTCCAGCTTGTCGCGAATCTTCAGCTCCAACCCGCGCGGTACCGGCTGGTAATAGCGGCGCGGCGCCAGCTGCTCGGGGAAATAGTCTTCACCCGCCGCGTAGGCCTCCGGTTCATCATGGGCATAGCGGTATTCATCGCCATAGCCGAGCTCTTTCATCAGCTTGGTTGGCGCATTGCGCAAATGCAGCGGCACTTCCAGCGAGCCGTGCTCGGCCGCCTCGCGCATGGCCGCCTTGAAGCCCATATAGACGGCGTTGCTCTTCGGCGCGCAGGCCAGGTACACCAGCGCCTGGGCCACCGCCAGCTCACCTTCCGGGCTGCCCAGGCGTTCCTGCACGTCCCAGGCATTCAAGCACAGGGTCAGTGCCCGCGGATCGGCATTGCCGATGTCTTCGCTGGCCATGCGCACCACGCGACGGGCGATGTACAGCGGATCACAGCCACCATCGAGCATGCGTGCGTACCAGTACAACGTGGCATCGGGATCGGAGCCGCGCACCGACTTGTGCAGGGCGGAGATCTGGTCGTAAAACGCCTCACCGCCCTTGTCGAAGCGCCGCACGCTGTCGCCGAGCAGGTTTTGCAACAGGTCAGTGCCGAGGGCCTGTCCGTCTTCAGCCAGATCAGCGGCATTCTCCAGCAGGTTGAGCAAGCGCCGGCCATCACCATCGGCAGCCGCCAGCAACAGTTGCAGGCTTTCCTCCGGCAGCGTCAGGTGACGCTTACCCAGACCTTTATCCTCAGTCAGCGCGCGCTCGGCGAGACGGCGCAAGGCCGCTTCATCGAGACTTTTCAGTACATACACACGCGCCCGGGAAAGCAGTGCATTGTTCAGTTCGAAGGAAGGGTTCTCGGTGGTCGCGCCGATGAAAATCAGCGTGCCGTCTTCGACAAAGGGCAGAAAGGCATCCTGCTGGCTCTTGTTGAAGCGGTGCACTTCATCGACAAACAGGATGGTCCGCCGGCCATACTGGGCGGCCTGCTGGCGGGCCATATCGACTGCCTGACGGATCTCCTTGACCCCGGAGAGCACTGCCGAGAGGGTCTCGAAGTGCGCATCGGAGACTTCTGCCAACAGCCGTGCCAGGGTGGTCTTGCCCACGCCCGGCGGTCCCCAGAAGATCATCGAATGCAGTGCGCCCTGCTCCAGCGCCTCGCGCAGCGGCTTGCCGGGAGCCAGCAGGTGCTGCTGGCCCACGTACTCATCCAGACAGGTGGCACGCAGGCGGGCTGCCAGTGGCTGGGCTAGCGGTTCGCTGCGAAACAGTTGCATGAAATGAACTGGGACCTCGGTTATTCCTGGATGACGTCAGCCCCTGCGGGCACTTCGAAGGTGAACTGGCTGGCCGGAATCGGCGGGTTCATCTGCACGCCGAGAAACAGGATGTTGGTGCGCTGGCCGACGTTGTCGATCAGCTGCATGTCGTTGATCACACCGTTGCGAAAGGACAGGCGCAGGCTCTCGAACAGGCTGTCGGCGGCTTTCGGCTTGAGAATGAAGTCGACCACATTGCCGCCTTCCTTGAGCGTGATCTCGAAGCTGTCGGCGATCTGCGAGACATCACCCGAGAGCAGCAGCGCCGGGGTGTGGGTCAGGCGCTGATCCATCTTCTGGATGGTCACCTGCTCCAGATCCGGATCGTACAGCCAGATCTGCTCGCCATCGGACACCAGCAACTGCTCCATAGGCGCATCGGTATGCCAGCGGAACTGTCCCGGACGCTTGAGCGCCATCTCGCCGGAGGTTTCCTGCAACTGGGTGCCGCTACCATCGAGGGTCAACTGGGAAAAACGGCCGCTGATGGTCTGGGCCTGATTCAGCAGGGTGGTCAGGCGCTGGATAGCCACCTGCTCGCTGGCCTGCAACGAAAAGCTGGCAAAACCAAGCAGTGCTACCAGCAGCATGCGGGTAAGGCGCATGGGAATCCTCTTCAAGTTGTAAAAATCAAACGGGACGAAATCAGTCGCGAATCGGCCCGGGGGCAATCACTTCGCGCGAACCATTGGTACTCATGGAGGTGACCACGCCGGCCATCTCCATCGCTTCGATCATGCGCGCCGCGCGGTTGTAGCCGATCTTCAGCTTGCGCTGCACGGCGGAAATCGAGGCCCGCCGGCTCTCGGTGACAAAGCGCACGGCCTCGTCATACAGCGCATCTTCCTCGCTTCCCTCTCCGCCTTCGCCGTAGCCACCCTCGCCACCGGAGGAGAAACCGTCGTCACCACCGGCACCGGCCAGGATGTCTTCGATGTAATCCGGCGCACCACGCAGTTTCCAGGCATCCACCACACGGTGGACTTCTTCATCGGAAACGAACGCACCGTGCACGCGAATCGGCAGCCCGGTCCCCGGCGGCAGATAGAGCATGTCACCGTGCCCCAGCAATTGCTCGGCACCACCCTGATCGAGAATGGTCCGCGAATCAATCTTGCTCGAGACCTGGAAGGCCATGCGCGTCGGAATGTTGGCCTTGATCAGGCCGGTGATCACATCCACCGACGGCCGCTGGGTCGCGAGGATCAGGTGAATCCCGGCGGCACGGGCTTTCTGCGCGATGCGCGCGATCAGTTCTTCGACCTTCTTGCCGACGATCATCATCATGTCGGCGAATTCGTCGACCACCACCACGATGGTCGGCAGGGTTTTCAGCAGCGGCGCTTCGTCTTCCATGTTCTGCCGCTTGTACAGCGGGTCAGTCAGCGGCGTACCGGCGTCGATGGCATCCTTGACCTTGCGGTTGAAGCCCGCCAGGTTGCGCACGCCCATCGCCGACATCAGCTTGTAGCGCCGCTCCATCTCGGCAACGCTCCAGCGCAGCGCATTGGCGGCTTCCTTCATGTCGGTCACCACCGGGCACAGCAGGTGCGGAATGCCCTCGTAGATCGACAGTTCGAGCATTTTCGGGTCGATCATGATCAGCCGCGCCTCTTCCGGCGTGGACTTGAACAGGATCGACAGGATCATCGCGTTGACCCCCACCGACTTGCCCGAACCAGTGGTCCCGGCCACCAGCAGGTGCGGCATGCGTGCCAGGTCGGCGATCACCGGCCGGCCACCGATGTCGTGGCCCAGCGCGATGGTCACCGGCGACTTGGCGTCATCGTACTCGGGCGACTCCAGCACTTCGGAGAAGCGCACGATCTGCCGGTCTTCATTGGGAATCTCGATGCCGACGGTGGTCTTGCCCGGGATGACTTCCACCACGCGCACGCTGATGACCGCCAGCGAGCGTGCCAGATCCTTGGCCAGCCCGGAAATGCGGCTGACCTTGATCCCGGCAGCCGGCTGAATCTCGAAGCGGGTAATCACCGGACCTGGATGCACCGATTCGACGATCACCTCGACCCCAAACTCCTTGAGCTTGATCTCCAGCAGCCGCGACATGGCCTCCAGCGACTCGGGGGAGAAACTCTTCTGTTTCTTCTCGGCCCGGTCAAGGATGGAAATCGGCGGCAAGGTGCCCTCGACCGCGCTGTCGACGAACAAGGGCGCCTGCTTTTCCTTCTGGACGCGCTTGCTCGGTTCGACTGATGCGGGCGCCTCGGGCGGATTGATTACTGGCGGCGTACGCTTTTCGCGCTCGACCACACTCTTGACCAGCGAGTCCTCGCGCTCGATCAGGCGCTCCTTGACCCTGGCCCGCTCGCGGCGGTCCGCCACGACAGGAGCAGCCACCTCGCTGACACGCACGTCGACCTCGCGCATTTTTGCCATGTGCAGTTTGTGTTCGCTGCGTGCATCCCACCAGCGGTTGATCAGGCTGTGCACCAGCTCGAACAGATCCAGGGTGATCTTGCCGGTAATGTCCAGCACCTTGAACCAGGAAAGGTCGGTGAACACGGTCAGACCGAACAGGAAGAAGGCCAGGAACAGCAGGGTGCTGCCCTGCACGTTGAAGGCGTCCAGGGACAGCTGGCTCAGGCTTTCACCCAGCGCACCGCCAGCCGAAGCGGGCATCAGCCGGTCGTCGAGGAAATGAATGTCAACCAGTGCCGCGCCCGACAGCACCAGGAAGATCAAGCCAAGCAAGCGCCAGGAAAACAGCCAGCCATTCCAGTCCAGCGGCTGCTTGTGCTGCCGGTAGACCTGCACGGTCTTGATCATCAGCAGCAGTGGAAACAGGTAGGCAAAATAGCCCAGCGTCATGAACAGCACGTCGGCACACCAGGCACCAAAGCGGCCACCGGCGTTCTGCACCTGCTCGATTGTGCTGGCGTTGGTCCAGCCCGGGTCGGTGCGGTCGTAGCTGAGCAGGGCCAGCCACAGGAACAGGCACATGGCAGCCAAGGCAATCAGCACGCCATCCTGCAACCGGTAGTTCAACTGGGTACGCCAGGCCGGCGCCTGGGGGGGAGTGGCAGACTTCTTCAAAACAGCGGGTTCCTGCACATCAACGGGGTTTCAGGCATCGATCGGATAAACACAATCTATTGTACGGATTTAACTGCGCGATAGCATGCTTGCGGGGCATTCAGCCACACCAGCAGGGCAATCCGGTCACCCGACTCCCTCTGGCCTGCGCTTCCGTGTAGCATAACCGCCAGTTTCTTTCGCGCGGCTCAATTTGAGCATGCATTCTCTTTTGCGACAAAGACTTATGAGATCTTTTTATGAGTGAAGTCAAGCATTCCCGCCTGCTCATCCTGGGCTCCGGCCCGGCAGGCTACAGCGCTGCCGTCTACGCGGCGCGCGCCAATCTCAAGCCATTGCTGATCACCGGCATGCAGGCCGGTGGTCAACTCACCACCACCACCGAAGTGGACAACTGGCCGGGTGACGTGGAGGGCCTTACCGGCCCGGCCCTGATGGAACGCATGCAGAAGCACGCCGAACGTTTCGACACGGAAATCGTCTTCGACCATATCCATACCGCCGAACTCCAGCAAAAGCCCTTCATCCTCAAGGGTGATAGCGGCACCTATAGCTGCGACGCACTGATCATCGCCACCGGCGCCAGCGCCCAGTACCTGGGCCTGCCCAGCGAAGAAGCCTTTTCCGGCAAGGGCGTTTCCGCCTGCGCGACCTGTGACGGCTTTTTCTACCGCAACCAGGTGGTCTGCGTGATCGGTGGCGGCAACACCGCCGTCGAAGAGGCGCTCTACCTGTCGAATATCGCCAAGGAAGTGCACCTGATCCACCGCCGCGACAAATTGCGCTCGGAGAAGATCCTGCAGGACAAACTGTTCGAGAAAGCCGCCAACGGCAACATCCGTCTGCACTGGAACCATTCGCTGGATGAAGTCCTGGGTGATGCCAGTGGGGTCACCGGGGTGCGCCTGAAGGACACCCTGGACGGGACCACCAAGGAATTGAGCCTGACTGGCGTATTCATTGCCATCGGCCACAAACCCAATACCGATCTGTTCGTCGGCCAACTCGACATGAAGGACGGCTATCTGCGGATTCGCGGCGGCAGTGAAGGCAATGTCACCGCCACCAGCATCGACGGCGTGTTCGCCGCCGGCGACGTGGCTGACCACGTCTACCGTCAGGCGATTACTTCGGCAGGCGCCGGCTGCATGGCCGCGCTGGACGCCGAAAGCTATCTCGACCTCTGAGTGAATGGCGGTACGCCCGGGCGTACCACCCTCCCCCGCATGCTGACCTGGCTGCAACGCGACTCCCTGAAGTTTCCACCCCTCGACAATGCCCTGCAGGAACCCAACGGCCTGCTGGCTGCAGGTGGTGACCTTTCCCCTGCGCGCCTGATCCAGGCCTACCGGCATGGCTGCTTTCCCTGGTATCAGGACGGCCAGCCGCTGCTCTGGTGGTCACCCGATCCGCGCACCGTGCTGTTTCCCGAGGAACTGCATGTATCCAGAAGCCTGGCCAAGATAATCCGCCAGGGCTGCTTCCAGTTCAGCTTCGACCGCGCGTTCGACGCCGTGATCCAGGCCTGCGCCGGACCGCGCAGTTACGCCGAGGGCACCTGGATCACCAGCCCGATGCAAGCCGCCTATCGCGAACTGCACCAACGCGGCGTGGCCCATTCGGTGGAGGTGTGGTCAGACGGCAAACTGGTTGGCGGCCTCTACGGTCTGGCCATGGGCCGGCTGTTTTTTGGCGAGTCGATGTTCAGTCACGCCAGCAACGCCTCGAAAGCCGGCTTCGTGTACCTGGTCGAGCACCTGCGCAACTGGGGCTTCGTGCTGATCGACTGCCAGATGCCCACACAGCATCTGCACAGCTTTGGCGCCAGGGCGATTCCGCGCCGGCAATTTGCCCGGTATTTGCGGGACAATCTGGACCAGCCCAGCACTGCCGACTGGCGCAACTAGTCGCGCCCGCAGAGCTGACTTACACTTGTAAAGAGGTTCTTCGAGAGCTGATCATGACCGAGCTGGCCCACCTGAAGTTCTATGCCACTCAGCCACATCCATGCAGTTATCTGCCAGGCGAGCAGGCTACCACCCTGTTCCTCGACCCCAGTCAACCAATGGATGTGGATATTTATGCCCAGTTGTCCACGCTTGGCTTTCGCCGCAGCGGCGATCACCTCTACCGCCCGCATTGCCAAAACTGCCAGGCCTGCGTTCCGGCAAGAATTCCGGTCGAGCGCTTCACGGCAAATCGTCAGCAACGCAAGATCCTCAAGCGTAACGCCGACCTGACTGTCAGGGTCGTCAAGCCGCTGTTCAGCGAGGACCATTACAGCCTGTACCTGCGCTACATCGAGGCCCGCCACGCCGACGGCGACATGTACCCGCCAAGTCGCGAGCAATTCAGCACTTTCCTGCTGAGCGAGTTGCCATTTGCCCGCTTTATCGAGTTTCGCCTGGCCGGCCAGTTGCTGGCGGTTGCAGTTACTGACGTTCTGCCCAACGGACTTTCTGCCGTCTACACCTTCTTCGACCCCGCGCACGAACAGCGCAGCCTGGGGCGCTACGCGATTCTCTGGCAGATCGGCGAAGCCGCGCGGCTCGGCCTGCATGCCCTGTACCTGGGTTACTGGATAAAAAACTGCAGGAAAATGAGTTACAAGACCCAATACCGCCCGCTCGAATTGCTGGTTAATCAGCGCTGGACAGCCATTACCTGAGACCCTTGGCGTTTCGGGGACTTTTCGGGCACAATGCACGCCGTTTTGCCCGGTGCCCTTCGCACCCGGCCACTCTTTGCAACCGAGGGCTTTACTGCATGTCGAAAGAAGACAGCTTCGAAATGGAAGGCACTGTCGTCGACACCCTGCCCAACACCATGTTCCGTGTGGAGTTGGAAAACGGGCACGTCGTTACCGCGCATATCTCCGGAAAAATGCGCAAGAACTATATCCGCATTCTGACTGGCGACAAGGTTCGTGTGGAGCTGACGCCCTACGACCTGAGCAAGGGCCGCATCACTTACCGCGCCCGCTAAAGTCGCTGAAAACAAAAACGCCCGGCATGCCGGGCGTTTTTGCTGGTCGGCCTTTAACCTGTCAGGCCATTTCGGCAGTGGTTTCGAATTCGAATACCAGTTCGCCATCTTTTTCGTCGATGTGCACCACTCCGCCGTGCTCGGCCAGTTCGCCGAACAGTATCTCTTCGGCCAGCGGACGCTTGATCTTGTCCTGAATCAGCCTAGCCATCGGCCGCGCGCCCATCTGCACGTCATAACCACGCTCACCCAGCCAGTTGCGTGCGGCTTCACTGACCTCCAGATGGACATGCTTGTCTTCCAGTTGCACCTGCAACTCGATGAGGAACTTGTCCACTATGTTCTTGATCACTTCGTGGCTCAGCCGGCCAAACTGGATGATGGTGTCCAGGCGGTTGCGGAACTCCGGGGTAAAACTCTTCTTGATCACTTCCAGCGCATCGGATGAATGATCCTGATAGGTGAAGCCGATTGATGCCCGCGCGGCCGTTTCGGCCCCGGCATTGGTGGTCATGATCAGGATCACATTGCGGAAATCAGCTTTGCGCCCGTTGTTGTCGGTCAGGGTGCCATGATCCATCACCTGCAGCAGCAGGTTGAAGACTTCCGGGTGCGCCTTCTCGATCTCGTCAAGCAGCAGCACGCAATGCGGCATCTTGGTGATGGCTTCCGTCAGCAGGCCACCCTGATCGAAACCGACATAGCCGGGTGGCGCGCCGATCAGGCGGGAAACCGTGTGCCGTTCCATGTACTCGGACATGTCGAAGCGCACCAGTTCGATGCCCATGGACTTCGCCAGTTGCCGGGCAACTTCGGTCTTGCCCACCCCCGTCGGGCCGGCAAACAGGAACGATCCTACCGGCTTGTCCGGTGATTTCAGACCGGCGCGCGACAGCTTGATCGCCGTGGACAGCGCATTGATCGCATCATCCTGGCCGAAAACGGTCAGGCGTAAATCACGCTCGAGGTTGCGCAATTGCTCCTTGTCCGAGCTGCTGACGTGCTTGGGCGGGATCCTGGCGATTTTCGCGACTATATCCTCGACCTGCTGCACCTCGATGCACTTGACCCGCGAAGCCTCCGGCTGCAACCGCTGGTAGGCCCCCGCTTCATCGATGACATCGATGGCCTTGTCCGGCATGTGACGGTCGTTGATGTAGCGCGCAGCCAGCTCGGCAGCCGCATGCAGCGCAGCATCGCTGTATTCGATATGGTGATGCTGCTCGAAGCGCCCTTTCAGCCCCTTGAGGATGCCATAGGTATCCTCAACGGAAGGCTCGACGACATCGACCTTCTGGAAGCGCCGCGCCAGAGCGCGATCCTTCTCGAAAATCCCGCGGAATTCCTGGAACGTGGTCGAGCCGATGCAGCGGATCTCGCCGCTGGAAAGGACCGGCTTGAGCAGGTTGGAAGCATCCATGACGCCACCGGAAGCAGCGCCCGCACCAATGATGGTGTGAATCTCGTCGATGAACAGGATGGCATGCGGACGCTTGCGCAGTTCGTTGATCAGCGCCTTGAAGCGCTTCTCGAAATCACCACGGTACTTGGTTCCGGCCAGCAGTGCGCCCAGATCCAGTGAATAGACCACGCTGTCGGCCAGCAAGTCGGGAATCTGCTTGTCGACAATGCGCTTGGCCAGACCCTCGGCAATGGCGGTCTTGCCGACACCGGCCTCGCCCACCAGCAAGGGATTGTTCTTGCGTCGCCGCGCCAGAATCTGCGCGACACGCTCGACTTCCAGCTCACGGCCGACCAGTGGATCAATCCGGCCCTGGCGTGCCAGTTCGTTCAGATTGCTGGCATACGCATCCAGCGGGTTGGTCGAAGCCGGTGCGTCGCCACTCTCCTCGTCCTGCATCTCCTGCTCACCGTCGCGCTGCTCGCCGGCACCCGGCACCTTGGAGATGCCATGAGCGATAAAGTTGACCACGTCGATACGCGCCACATTCTGCTGCTTGAGCAGGAACACGGCCTGGCTTTCCTGCTCACTGAAAATCGCGACCAGCACATTGGCGCCGCTGACTTCGCGCTTGCCGGAACTTTGCACATGGAAAACGGCGCGCTGCAGCACGCGCTGAAAGCCGAGAGTCGGCTGAGTCTCGCGCTCTTCATCATGCTGCGGGATCAACGGCGTGGTGGAGTCGATGAACTCTTGCAGCTCGCGCCGCAGCTTGTCCAGATTGGCCCCGCAGGCGCGCAACACCATGCTGGCAGCCTCGTTGTCCAACAGCGCCAACAATAAGTGCTCAACCGTCATAAATTCATGGCGCTTGGCACGCGCCTCCTTGAAGGCGAGATTGAGGGTAACTTCGAGCTCACGGTTCAACATAGCTTCACCTCATACCCAAGCAATCGGCCCTAGCCGTCTTTCTCTATCTCACAAAGCAGTGGATGCTGACACTCCCTCGCATACTGATTGACCTGCATGGCCTTGGTTTCAGCCACATCCCTGGTAAACAAGCCACACACCGCACGTCCTTCAGTATGTACGGTCAACATAACCCGGGTTGCGCCTTCCCGACCCAGCCCGAAGAACACTTCAAGCACCTCGACCACAAAGTCCATTGGCGTGTAATCATCGTTATGCATGATTACCTTGTACATTGGCGGTGTCTGCAAGGCCGGTTTGGCTTCTTCCAGAACCAAGCCACCAGCACCATCATCACGCTTATCTGGAAGGTCTTGATTGAATGTTAGTCGAATCTGACTGAATGCACTCATGCTGGAAAAAATGCTTCTTAGGTTAAATGCATAGGTGGTTAGGAAAGTGCCGAATCACAAGGCAAACGCCCGATTTCCTTGACTATCGCCGAAATGGTGATAAACCAAATACTACCTGCCTCGGGGTATAGGTCACTCACCCACAGGCCTGTATCAGAAGTAACCTGAATATCGTCACATGATACTCCAGCACCAGGGCACTTTGCAGAGGGAGATCAGCATGCTCAGCGGCAAGGTCAAATGGTTCAACAACGCCAAGGGGTTCGGCTTCATCGTCGCTGACGGGCAGAACGAAGATCTGTTTGCCCACTTTTCAGCAATCCAGATGAGCGGCTACAAAACCCTCAAGGCCGGCCAGAGCGTCTACTTTGACATAGTCCAGGGCCCCAAGGGACTGCACGCGGTAAACATCTGCGCGGAAGAGCCAGTCCAGCAATCAGCCGAAGCGCTGGCGACTCCGAAGACCATTCACGCCGAGGCGTAAATCTGCAGATACAAAAAAGCCGGACTGCTGTCCGGCTTTTTAATTTCCAGCACCCGCTTACATGTGGGCGATGGTCGCGTCACCAAACTCGGAGCAGGACAACAGCTTGGCGTCGTCCATCAGGCGCTCGAAGTCATAGGTCACTGTCTTCGCATCAATGGCACCCTCGGTACCCTTGATGATCAGATCTGCAGCCTCGATCCAGCCCATATGGCGCAGCATCATCTCGGCCGAGAGAATCAGCGAGCCGGGGTTGACCTTGTCCAGGCCAGCATACTTCGGCGCCGTACCATGGGTAGCTTCGAACATGGCAACGGTGTCGGAGAGGTTGGCACCCGGTGCAATACCGATGCCGCCCACTTCAGCCGCCAGTGCATCGGACAGATAGTCACCATTGAGGTTCAGGGTGGCGATCACGTCATACTCAGCCGGGCGCAACAGGATCTGCTGCAGCATGGCGTCGGCAATGGCGTCCTTCACAACAACATTGCGGCCGGTTTTCGGGTTCTTGAACTGCATCCACGGGCCGCCATCCAGCAAGGTTGCACCGAACTCTTCGGCAGCAACTTCATAGGCCCACTCCTTGAAGGCACCTTCGGTGAACTTCATGATGTTGCCCTTGTGGACGATGGTCAGCGATTCGCGATCATTGTCGACAATGTACTGCAAGGCCTTGCGCGCCAGGCGCTTGGTACCTTCCTTGGATACCGGCTTGATGCCGATGCCGCAGTCCTGGTCGAAACGAATCTTGGTGACACCCATTTCTTCCTTGAGGAACTTGATGACCTTGTTCGCTTCTGCCGAACCGGCTTTCCACTCGATACCGGCATAGATGTCTTCCGAGTTCTCGCGGAAGATGGTCATGTCGACATCCTGAGGCTTCTTTACCGGGCTCGGTACGCCGGTGAACCAGCGCACTGGGCGCAGGCAGACATAAAGATCCAGCTGCTGGCGCAGGGCTACGTTCAGCGAGCGAATGCCGCCACCAACCGGCGTGGTCAACGGGCCCTTGATCGATACGACGAACTCTTTGACTGCGTCGAGCGTTTCCTGTGGCAGCCAGGTGTCCTGGTCATAAACCTGGGTCGCCTTTTCGCCGGCATAGACTTCCATCCAGGAAATCTTGCGCGTGCCACCGTAGGCCTTGGCCACAGCCGCATCAACCACCTTGATCATGACGGGGCTGATATCAACACCGATGCCATCACCCTCGATATAGGGAATGATCGGATTGTTAGGTACGTTCAGCGACATATCGGCATTAACGGTAATTTTGTTACCGCTCGAAGGCACCTGAATTTTCTGGTATCCCATGCTGGACTCCATTGCTTTTTGTCTGACATCCCGCCACAGGGGTGGCGTGGCGGATGGATAATGGGGCTTGCTTTCAGCAAGTCACCCTGATGATGTTGCTACAGAATCTCGCGCACTCAACAGCATATCGCCGAGCCTCGCGTGGCTGCCGCTGGCCATCTAACCCTTGAACGCATCTGTAGTCAAACAACAACTACGCTACATTCTCGACCGCAAATATCCCGGTAATTTTAGCAGCAGTTGGGCATTTCACCGCCCGCTTGCAGCGCGTTAGGATTGGCCATTCCGCCCACAGGGATCTTTCCATGCGATTCACTCCCCACGTCACCGTCGCGACCATTGTCGAGGATCAGGGCCGCTTTCTGCTGGTGGAAGAATGGGCAGATAACCGCCACGTATTTAATCAGCCTGCCGGCCATTTGGAAGCCGACGAAAGTCTGATCCAGGCAGCATTGCGTGAAACCCGTGAAGAAACCGGCTGGGAAGTCGAACTGACGGGCGTCATCGGCATCTACCTGTATACCGCACCCAGCAATGGCGTGACTTACCAGCGCGTCTGCTTTGCTGCCAGGCCCCTGCACCAGATCCCTGACAGCACACTGGACGAAGGTATCATCGCACCACACTGGCTGAGCAGGGACGAGATAGAGGCCCGCGCGGACCGCCTGCGCAGCGAGCTGGTTCTGCGCTGCATAGATGACTTCATCAATGGCCCGCTTTTTCCACTGGAACTGATCCGCAACAGCTGAGCAGTTCGCCCTTGATCGCCGCAGCCTGATAGAATCCCGCCTTCGTTCACCCCAGCCCTACCCGAACTCCCATGCCTGAATCAGTCCACCCGAACTCCCAGCAACGCGTCATCGTCGGCATGTCCGGCGGTGTCGACTCGTCGGTATCCGCACTGCTGCTGCTCGAGCAGGGCTTCCAGGTGGAAGGTCTGTTCATGAAGAACTGGGAGGAGGACGACGGCACCGAATACTGCACCGCCATGGCCGACCTGGCAGATGCCCAGGCCGTGTGCGACAACATCGGCATTCCCCTGCATACCGCCAACTTCGCGGCGGAATACTGGGACAACGTCTTCGAGCACTTCCTTGCCGAGTACAAGGCGGGACGCACCCCCAACCCGGACATCCTGTGTAACCGTGAAATCAAGTTCAAGGCCTTCCTCGACTATGCATTGAGCATGGGTGCCGACCTCATCGCCACCGGCCATTACGTGCGCCGGCGGGATATCGACGGGCGCAGCGAACTGCTCAAGGGCCTTGATCCGAACAAGGACCAGAGCTACTTCCTGCACGCGGTCGGCGGCGAGCAGATCGGCAAGTCGCTGTTCCCTGTTGGCGAACTGGAAAAGCCCCGGGTACGCGCGATTGCCGAGCGCCATGGCCTGGCCACAGCCAAGAAGAAGGATTCGACCGGTATCTGTTTTATTGGCGAGCGGCGCTTCAGTGACTTTCTCAAGCAGTACCTGCCGGCCCAGCCAGGCGCAATCGAAACCACCGAAGGCAAGGTGATCGGTCAGCACCATGGCTTGATGTATCACACCATCGGCCAGCGCCAGGGGCTCGGCATTGGCGGCCTGAAAAATGCTGGCGACGACCCTTGGTACGTGCTGTCCAAAGACCTGGCGCGCAATGTGCTCATCGTCGGCCAGGGCAATGATCACCCATGGCTGTTTTCCAGCGCCCTGCTGGCCTCGCAGATCTACTGGGTCAATCCCTTCGACCTCAGTTCGCCGCAACGGCTCACCGCCAAGGTGCGCTATCGGCAAGCCGACCAGGCCTGCACTCTGGAGCAGATTCCCGGCGGTTACCGGGCGATTTTTGACCAGCCGCAGCGCGCCGTGACTCCCGGCCAGTCGGTGGTCTTCTACGATGGCGAGATCTGTCTGGGTGGCGGTGTGATCGAAAGCGCCGAAACGCATTTCAGTGGAGTCCGCAGCGCATGAGTCCGACCCAGGAACAGCTGGTCGCCCTGGCTGCGGTGTTTCAGGCCGCCAGCCTGGTCGACAAGATTGCCAAGACTGGCCAGGCCAGCACCGCCGATAGCGCCTGCCTGCTCGGCGCACTGCTGGTGCGCAACCCGGAAAGCACCCTGGAAGTCTATGGCGGCGATGACCTGAACCTGCGCGAAGGCTATCGAGCACTGGCCAGCGCACTCGAACGCAACCCCGCCAGCTTGCAGCGCGACCCGCTGAAATACGCACTGGCCCTGCTTGCCCTGGAGCGCCAACTGGCCAAGCGCGATGACCTGCTGGAAATCATCGGCAAGCGACTGGACAAGATCCAGCTGCAGGTCGAACACTTCGGGCCGACCCACGAGAATGTGATCGCCGCCTGCGCCGCGCTGTATCAGGACACCATCAGTACCTTCCGGCTGCGCATCCAGGTGCAGGGTGACGTGCGCTTCCTGCAGCAAGCAGGCAACCCTGAAAAAATCCGCGCCCTGCTGCTGGCTGGCATTCGCTCGGCGCGGCTCTGGCGCCAGCTCGGCGGCCATCGCTGGCAACTGGTATTCAGCCGCGGCAAGTTGCTCAGGGAACTCTACCCGCTGCTGCGCAGCACGCCCCCTTGAGCCTGCCGTCGCGCAGTGTCAAACCACTCCAGGGCGCCCTGCTGCTGGCTTTGTCGGCATTGCTGTTCTCCCTGATGGGGGTGGTGATTCGCGAGGCATCGCTGACGGTGAACAACGAGTCCGTGGTGTTTTTTCGCAACCTGGTCGGTGTACTGTTTTTCCTGCCGTTGCTGCTGATCAAGGGCATACAGCCACTCAAGACCCAACGGATCAAGTCCCATCTCTGGCGAACCACCTACGGGCTGGCGGCGATGTACTGCTTCTTCTACGCCATCGCCCACCTGCCGCTGGCCGATGCGATGCTGTTCACTTACTCCGCCCCGGTGTTTACCCCGATCATCGCCTGGTGGTGGCTGAAGGAACCGCTGAACAAGCGCATCGCCCTGACCACCTGCATCGGCCTGATTGGCGTGCTGCTGGTCGCCAGGCCCGGACACTCGCTGTTTGAGGGGCAGGCACTGGTCGGCCTCTCTGCCAGCATCCTGGCAGCCTTTGCCTTTGTCTCTATTCGCGAAATGAGTGATACCGAGCCGGCCTACCGCATCGTCTTCTATTTCTCGCTGTTCAGCGCCCTGATTTCGGCTGTCCCCCTGACCTGGTCCTGGCAGCCGCTGAACCTGCACGAGCTCGGCCTGTTGCTGGTCGTCGGGCTGCTGGCAACCACCAGCCAGATCGTCATGTCCAAGGCTTACGGCCTCGCGCCACCCGGCATAATCGGCCCCTTCGCCTATCTGGCCATCGTGTTTGCCGGAATCATCGCCTGGCTGCGCTGGGGCGAAACTCCTGACCTGCTGTTCGTCGCCGGCGCAGCCTTGATTTTCTCCGCCAGCCTGCTGTCAATCAGCCGAAGTAAAGGTTGAACGACTCCGGCAAAGCACACGGTGGCTAGTCCTTTTCATGTATTATGTGCGCCCTTTTCGTTGACCGATCGCTCGAGAACGCCCCATGCAGCTTTCCACGCTCACCGCGGTTTCCCCCGTCGATGGCCGCTACGCCGGCAAAACCAGCGCTCTGCGCCCGATCTTCAGTGAATACGGCCTGATCCGTTGCCGCGTGCAGGTTGAAGTGCGCTGGCTGCAGCGCCTCGCCGCGCATGCCGGCATCCCGGAAGTTGCCCCCTTCTCTGCGGCGGCCAACGCCCTGCTGGACGAACTGGCAGAAAATTTCCAGCTTGCCCATGCCGAGCGCATCAAGGAAATCGAACGCACCACCAACCACGATGTGAAGGCCGTGGAATACCTGCTCAAGGAGCAGGCTGCCAAGCTGCCGGAACTGGCGGCAGTCAGTGAGTTCATACACTTTGCCTGCACCAGCGAAGACATCAACAACCTGTCCCACGCCCTGATGCTGCGCGAGGGTCGTGACAGTGTCCTGCTGCCGTTGATGCGCCAGGTTGCCGAGGCCATCCGCGGCCTGGCCGTGAAGTTTGCCGACGTGCCGATGCTCTCGCGCACCCATGGCCAGCCGGCGTCGCCAACCACCCTGGGCAAGGAACTGGCCAACGTCGTCTACCGCCTCGAGCGGCAGATTGCACAAGTGGCCGACGTGCCGCTGTTGGGCAAGATCAACGGAGCGGTGGGCAACTATAACGCCCACCTCTCGGCCTATCCGCAGGTCGACTGGGAAGCCAATGCCCGCGACTTCATCGAGGGGGACCTGGGCCTGGCCTTCAACCCCTACACCACGCAGATCGAACCGCACGACTACATCGCCGAACTGTTCGATGCCATCGCCCGCTTCAATACCATCCTCATCGACTTCGATCGCGATGTCTGGGGCTATATCTCGCTCGGCTATTTCAAGCAAAAGACGATTGCCGGCGAGATCGGTTCCTCGACCATGCCGCACAAGGTCAACCCGATCGATTTCGAAAACTCCGAAGGCAACCTGGGCATCGCCAACGCACTGCTCCAGCACCTGGCCAGCAAGTTGCCGATCTCCCGCTGGCAGCGCGACCTGACCGACTCCACCGTGTTGCGCAACCTCGGCGTGGGTTTTGCCCACAGCATGATCGCCTATGAAGCCAGCCTCAAAGGCATCGGCAAGCTGGAGCTGAACCAGGCGCGCATCGCCGCTGACCTGGATGCCTGCTGGGAAGTGCTGGCCGAGCCGATCCAGACCGTGATGCGCCGCTATGCCATCGAGAACCCCTACGAAAAGCTCAAGGAATTGACCCGCGGCAAGGGCATCAGTCCGGAGGCCTTGCAGACCTTCATCGACAGCCTGGAGATGCCCGAAGATGCAAAGGCGGAACTGCGCAAGCTGACCCCGGCGAATTACATCGGCAACGCGGCGGCCCAAGCCAAGCGTATCTGACCGACCGCTCGCCCTGCACGCCCGGCAGTGCCGGGCGTTTTCATTTATTCAGAAGACCCGAAACAATGAATGCTGACTCCCCCCTGCAACTTCTTGGCGGCCTGACTGCCCGCGAGTTCCTTCGCGACTACTGGCAGAAAAAACCCCTGCTGATCCGCCAGGCCATTCCTGACTTCGAGAGCCCGTTGACGCCGGATGAACTGGCCGGGTTGTCCCTCGAAGAGGAAATCGAATCACGTCTGGTCATCGAGCATGGCGAGCAGCCGTGGGAGTTGCGCCGCGGGCCGTTTGCCGAAGACACCTACCAGAACCTGCCGGAGCGTGACTGGACCCTGCTGGTGCAGGCGGTCGACCAGTTCATCCCGGAAGTGGCCGAACTGCTGGAGCACTTCCACTTCCTGCCCAGCTGGCGCATAGATGACGTGATGATCAGCTTTGCCGCGCCCGGTGGTGGTGTCGGCCCGCACTTCGACAACTACGATGTATTCCTCCTGCAGGGCTACGGCCAGCGCCGCTGGCGCCTTGGCCAGATGTGCGATGGCGACAGCGCGCTGCTGGAACATGCCGACCTGCGCATTCTTGCCGACTTCCAGGGCAGCGATGAATGGGTACTGGAACCCGGCGACATGCTTTACCTGCCACCGCGCCTGGCACACTTCGGTACCGCCGAAGATGACTGCATGACCTACTCGATAGGCTTCCGCGCCCCCAGCGCCGCCGAGGTGCTGACCCACTTCACCGACTTCCTGGCACAGTTTCTCGCCGACGAAGAACGTTACAGCGATGCCGGACAGCAACCGGTGAGCGATCCCTATCAGATCCAGCATGACGTCCTCGAGCGCCTCAAAGCCCTGCTGGCCGAACACATGGGGGATGAGCGCCTGCTGCTGACCTGGTTTGGCCAGTTCATGACCGAGCCGCGCTATCCCGAACGAATTGCCGGCACGCCGATCGAAGAGCAGGAACTGCTCGACGCACTTGCGCAGGGTGCCCTGCTGATTCGCAACCCCAGCGCGCGGCTGGCCTGGTCGGAAGTCGACGAAGACCTGCTGCTGTTTGCCAGCGGCAACAGCCGCCTGCTCCCGGGAAATCTGCGCGAACTGCTACGCACACTGTGCGCTGCAGATGCGCTGCACTTGGAAAACCTGGAACCGTGGCTGCGCGATGACGAGGGGCGTAAACTTGTCTGCGAACTGGTCAAGCAAGGCAGTCTGGAGTTTGCTGATGAGTGAGATTCAGGTTCGTATCGCCAACTGGCAAAAGGACAACGCCGTTCTGCGGCAGATCCGCGAAAGCGTGTTTATCAACGAGCAGGCGGTCCCGCCCGAGCTAGAATGGGATGCCGAGGATGCGTCCGCCACGCATTTCCTGGCGCTTGAAGGCGACTACCCCATTGGTACCGCGCGCCTGCTGCCTGACGGCCATATCGGCCGGGTATCGGTACTCAAGGACTGGCGCGGCCTGAATGTCGGCGACAAGATCCTGCGCACCGTGATTGCCGAGGCCGAAAGACTTGGGCTGAATCGGCAGATGCTGAGCGCACAGGTTCACGCCACCCCGTTTTATCAACGCCTGGGATTCAAAGTGGTGAGTGGCGAGTATCTGGATGCCGGCATTCCGCATGTCGACATGGTGCGCGAGAGCCACTGAAGAGGCCTGAATGAACGCAGACACTCCGGCACCAGAGGATCAGCCAGACAATCTTCTGGCACCGATCGAATTTGAATCTCCGGGGCGTTTTACCGTGCTCAATCCGCCCGCAGCGGAAGTCAGGCCCGACACCTGGCAACCAGCCCCCTGCCAGCTCGGCGAGACCGCGGAACTGCAGCGCTTCGACAACCCCGACGGCGCGCGCGCACAAGCACTGGCCCTGCTGCTGCAGGCACGTCGCAGCCTCTGCCTGTATACCCCGGACCTCGAATCCTGGCTGTACAACCATGCCGTGGTGCAGGACGCCTGCAGGGCATTTCTCCTGGGCAAACCACACAATCGCCTGCGCATCCTGCTGCGCGACAGCAGCAAGGCTGTCAGAAACGGCCACCGCTTGCTGACCCTGGCACGGCGCCTTTCCAGCAACCTGCAGATCCGCAAGCTGCACCCCGACTATCCTGCCGAAGCGATAGCCTTTGTCGTGGCCGACGATCGTGGCCTGCTGCTCCGGCCCGAACCGGATCAATATGCCGGCTACGCCCTGTATAACGATCCCGGCCGCGCGCGGCTGCGCCAAGCCCAATTCGATCAGGCCTGGGACTGCAGCACACTTGACCCGGACTTGCGGAGCTTTCTGCTATGAACCTGCGCACACTATGCCTGCTCTGCCTTACCACCCTGAGCTTTGGCCTGCAGGCGGCCACCGAGGTAATCCCGCTCAACTACGTGATGGCCAATGACGTGCTGCCCACAGCGCAGGCCGTGCTTGGCAACCAAGGCCGGGCCAACGCGTATGGCAATCAGCTGATTGTCAGCGCACCCGTCGAGAAAATTGCCGAATTGCGCAGCGTAATCGAACAACTGGACACGCAGCCCAGGCGTTTGCTGATCAGCCTCGACACCGCAGGCAATGACCGCCAGGCAAGCCGCGGCTACAGCGTCAATGGCTCGGCCAGCGCCGGCAATGTCGAGATTCAGGCCGGACATGGCGAAGTGAATAGCCGTGACCAGGTACGGATCATCAACAACAACAGTGTCGGCAATAGCGCCAGCGTGCAGCAGGTGCAGGCTACCGAAGGTTATCCTGCGCTGATTCAGGCAGGCCAGAGCGTGCCATTGACCACCACCAGCAGAGGCCCATACGGGCAGGTCTACAGCAATACCGAGTACCGTGATGTCATGCGTGGTTTCCTGGTCACTGCCACTGTTGCTGGCGAGCGGGTGAACATCAGCATTCGTAGCAGCAATGACAGCCTGAGCCGCTCACAACCCGGCACAATTGAGGTGCAGAGTACCGACACGCGGGTCAGCGGCCAGCTCGGCGAATGGATTCCGCTAGGCGGTGTCAGCACGCAGAGCCAGAATCAGGATGCTGGCTTTCTGCGGCGATACTCAAGCAATGGCCAGGATCAGATGTCGATGCGCATTAAAGTCGAGCTGGCTCATTAAGGCCCTCAAGCACATCCCATGAAATTATGTAGTAGTGAAAAAATAACACTACAAAACGTTTGACGAACGCTTTTGGCGAGCGCATCATTGCCCCGCTCCCGCTAGCCAGGGGACCCGAAAGGGCCTCCAGACTGCAGTGACGTACTGTTGCTGCAGCCTGTGTCTTACCAAGCCCACAAGGCAGTTCGACGGGGTTGCGACTGGAACGAAGTTGTCCCGAGGGACGGGGAAGCGTTTAGCGTATCAGCCAGATTGACACCCAGGTCATCACGCCGCAGGGCTCTCGCTCCCGCAGCGAAAAGTGACACACTCACTCCTGATCGACCGTCATCTTCCTGTTCGTACCCCCCTCTTCGGCAAACTTGCCGTACCAGTCAATACCTCTCGACCTGTAGTGTGCCGCCTCCGTAAAACGCGGGCTTTAACTGGGAAACCGGTGCCTAACCACACTCACACCTTGAAGGATTGACCATGTCCGCATATCAAAACGACATCAAAGCCGTTGCCGCCCTGAAAGCCGCCGCAGGCAGCAGCTGGAGCGCTATCGACCCGGAATCCGTGGCCCGCATGCGCGCCCAGAACCGTTTCAAGACCGGCCTGGAAATCGCCCAGTACACTGCCGACATCATGCGCAAAGACATGGCCGAATACGATGCCGACTCCTCTGTCTACACCCAGTCGCTGGGCTGCTGGCACGGCTTCATCGGTCAGCAGAAGCTGATCTCGATCAAGAAGCACCTGAAAACCACCAACAAGCGCTACCTCTACCTGTCCGGCTGGATGGTCGCTGCCCTGCGTTCCGAGTTCGGCCCGCTGCCTGACCAGTCGATGCACGAGAAGACTGCCGTCTCCAGCCTGATTGAAGAGCTGTACACTTTCCTGCGCCAGGCCGATGCCCGCGAACTGGACCTGCTGTTCACTGCCCTCGATGCTGCGCGCGCAGCCGGGGACAAGGCCAAGGAAGCCGAACTGCAAGCACAGATCGACAACTACGAAACTCACGTAGTACCGATCATCGCCGACATCGATGCTGGCTTCGGTAATCCGGAAGCCACCTACCTGCTGGCCAAGAAAATGATCGAAGCGGGTGCCTGCTGCATCCAGATCGAGAATCAGGTATCCGACGAGAAGCAGTGCGGTCACCAGGATGGCAAAGTAACCGTTCCGCACGCTGACTTCCTCGCCAAAATCAACGCTGTGCGTTACGCGTTTCTCGAGCTGGGCATCGACAACGGCGTGATCGTTGCACGCACCGACTCCCTGGGTGCCGGCCTGACCAAGCAGATCGCCGTGACCAACCAGCCAGGCGACCTGGGCGACCAGTACAACTCGTTCCTGGATTGCGAAGAAGTCTCTGCTGCCGACCTGAAGAACGGCGACGTGGTACTTAACCGCGAAGGCAAGCTGCTGCGTCCCAAGCGCCTGCCGTCCAACCTGTTCCAGTTCCGCAAGGGCACCGGCGAAGCACGTTGCGTCCTCGACAGCATCACTTCGCTGCAAAACGGCGCAGACATGCTGTGGATCGAAACCGAGAAGCCGCACGTTGGCCAGATCAAAGGCATGGTTGACGAGATCCGCAAGGTGATCCCGAACGCCAAGCTGGTCTACAACAACAGCCCGTCCTTCAACTGGACCCTGAACTTCCGCCAGCAGGTTTACGATGCGTTCGTCGCCGAAGGCAAGGACGTTTCTGCCTACGACCGCACCAAGCTGATGAGCGTTGACTACGACACCACCGACCTGGCTGTTCGTGCTGACGAAATGATCCGCACCTTCCAACGTGACGCTTCGGCTCAGGCTGGTATCTTCCACCACCTGATCACCCTGCCGACCTACCACACAGCCGCACTGTCTACCGACAATCTGGCCAAAGGGTACTTCGCCGAAGAAGGCATGCTGGCCTACGTGAAAGGTGTCCAGCGTCAGGAAATTCGTCAGGGTATCGCTTGCGTCAAGCACCAGAACATGTCTGGTTCCGACATTGGCGACAACCACAAGGAGTACTTCGCTGGCGAAGCTGCTCTGAAGGCTGGCGGCAAAGACAACACCATGAACCAGTTCCACTGATAGTGGCTGATTCACTCGCCCAGGAAGCCATTCCAGGCTGAGTCGGCAACAACAGAAGCCCCGGTAGCGATACCGGGGCTTTTTTTCGCCCGCATGATTCACCGGTCAGCCTGAAGACTCATTTCCAGCTGGCTAATCCGCCCTTTGCAGATAAGCTTAGGGACACATGACCGCCTGCACCATTGCGGCCCATGCCGTCACTGAGACTAACGGCTAAGCGAAGAAATCGCTTCGACAAATTTACTTACATCCGGCAGTGCGAGTAGAATCGCGAAATTATTTTGACGCTCTGTTTTCGTTTCTATACAGACAGTTACGTGCTGCGTGCAGCATGCTTACTAGCAGCGATCCAGGGCACAATGGATGTTCATCATGACTGCAACCAGTACCTTACTGACCCACAACTGGGCATTTGCCGTCTTTCTACTCGGGGTTTTCGCCCTTATCGCCTTCATGCTCGGCGCATCCAGCCTGCTTGGCAGCAAGGCCTGGGGGCGCAGCAAGAACGAACCCTTCGAGTCCGGCATGCTGCCCACCGGCACCGCTCGCCTGCGCCTGTCGGCAAAGTTTTATCTGGTCGCGATGCTCTTCGTGATCTTCGACGTTGAAGCCCTGTTTCTGTTCGCCTGGGCCGTGTCAGTGCGCGAGAGCGGCTGGGCCGGTCTGCTTGAGGCCACCCTTTTTATCGCAATTCTGTTGGCGGGTCTTGTCTATCTTTGGCGTATCGGAGCCCTCGACTGGGCGCCGGAAGCACGCCGCAAGCGGCAGGCGAAGCTGAAACAATGAGGCTTTTGCAATGCACTACAATCTCACCCGAATTGATCCGGATGCACCAAACGAGCAATACCCGATCGGCAAGCGGGAAACTGTTTCAGACCCATTGCTCGAAGACGAGGTGCACAAGAACATCTACATGGGGAAGCTCGAAGACGTCCTGAATGGGGCGGTCAACTGGGGGCGTAAAAACTCACTGTGGCCGTATAACTTCGGGCTTTCGTGCTGCTACGTGGAAATGACCACCGCCTTCACCGCACCGCATGACATTGCCCGCTTCGGGGCTGAAGTGATCCGGGCGTCCCCGCGCCAGGCTGACTTCATGGTCATTGCAGGTACCTGTTTCGTGAAGATGGCACCGGTCATTCAGCGCCTGTACGAGCAGATGCTCGAACCCAAATGGGTCATATCCATGGGCTCTTGCGCCAACTCGGGCGGCATGTATGACATCTACTCGGTTGTGCAGGGCGTCGACAAGTTTCTCCCGGTCGATGTCTATATTCCCGGCTGCCCGCCTCGCCCTGAAGCCTTTCTGCAGGGCCTCATGCTCCTGCAGGAGTCGATTGGAAAAGAACGCCGACCGTTGTCCTGGGTCGTTGGCGATCAGGGTATTTACCGCGCGGAAATGCCCTCGCAAAAAGAACTGCGCCACGAAGAGCGCATCAAGGTTACCAACCTGCGCAGCCCCGACGAAGTATGAGCCGAGGCCGCCAGACCCTGGGCCCACTCATTCTTTTAGTTGACCGATAGCGACCGAGACCATGACTGCAGACACCGTTCTGTCGATTCCGCAGTACAAAGCCGATGATCAAGATGTGGTCATCGAACTGAACGCCCGCTTTGGTGCCGAGAACCTCACCGTTCAAAGCACCCGCACCGGCATGCCGGTAATCTGGGTGGCCCGCGAGAGCCTCACCGAGGTTCTGACCTTTCTGCGCGGCTTGCCCCGCCCCTTTGTCATGCTCTATGACCTGCATGGCGTCGACGAGCGTCTGCGCACGCAGCGCCGCGGGCTGCCTGGCGCCGATTTCAGCGTCTTTTATCATTTGTTATCCATCGAGCGGAACAGTGATGTGATGATCAAGGTCGCCCTCGCGGAAGGCGACCTTAACCTGCCCACCTGCACCCGCATCTGGCCCAACGCCAACTGGTACGAGCGCGAAGTCTGGGACATGTTCGGCATTACCTTTGCCGGCCACCCGCACCTGACCCGCATCATGATGCCGCCGACCTGGGAAGGTCACCCGCTGCGCAAGGACTATCCGGCGCGCGCCACCGAATTCGACCCCTTCAGCCTGACGCTGGCCAAACAGCAACTCGAGGAAGAAGCCGCTCGCTTCCGCCCTGAAGACTGGGGCATGAAGCGCAAAGGCGAACATGAGGACTACATGTTCCTCAACCTCGGCCCGAACCACCCGTCGGCCCACGGCGCCTTCCGTATCGTTCTGCAACTGGACGGCGAGGAAATCGTCGACTGCGTGCCGGAGGTCGGTTACCACCACCGCGGCGCGGAGAAGATGGCCGAACGCCAGTCTTGGCACAGCTTTATTCCGTATACCGACCGTATTGATTACCTCGGCGGGGTCATGAACAACCTGCCCTACGTGCTGGCCGTGGAGAAACTGGCCGGGATCAAGGTGCCGCAGAAGGTCGACACCATCCGCGTGATGCTTGCCGAGTTTTTCCGCATCACCAGCCACCTGCTGTTCCTCGGCACTTACATTCAGGACGTCGGCGCCATGACGCCGGTATTCTTTACCTTCACCGACCGCCAGCGTGCCTACCGGGTAATCGAAGCCATCACCGGCTCGCGCATGCACCCAGCCTGGTACCGCATCGGCGGCGTAGCGCATGATTTGCCGCGCGGCTGGGATGGCTTGGTCAAGGAGTTCGTCGACTGGCTGCCGAAACGCCTCGACGAATACGAGAAAGCGGCCCTGCAGAACAGTATCCTGCGCGGCCGAACCATTGGCGTGGCTCAGTACAACACCAAGGAAGCCCTGGAGTGGGGCGTTACGGGTGCAGGTCTGCGCTCAACCGGCCTGGATTTCGACCTGCGCAAGGCGCGGCCGTACTCGGGCTACGAGAACTTCGAGTTCGAAATTCCGCTGGCGCACAACGGCGATGCCTATGACCGCTGCATGGTCCGCGTGGAAGAGATGCGCCAGAGCATCCGCATCATCGACCAGTGCCTGCGCAACATGCCGGAAGGACCGTACAAAGCGGATCATCCGCTGACCACGCCGCCACCTAAAGAACGCACCCTGCAACACATCGAAACCCTGATCACGCACTTCCTGCAGGTCTCTTGGGGCCCGGTGATGCCGGCCAACGAGTCCTTCCAGATGATCGAGGCAACCAAAGGCATCAACAGTTACTACCTGACCAGTGATGGCAGCACCATGAGTTACCGGACGCGCATCCGCACACCGAGTTTCCCGCATCTGCAGCAGATTCCTTCGGTGATCCGCGGCAGCATGGTGGCTGACCTGATTGCCTATCTGGGCAGTATCGACTTCGTTATGGCTGACGTGGACCGCTAACCATGAGCGCTAACACTCTGATTCAAACCGACCGTTTCGCCCTCAGCGATAGCGAGCGCTCGGCCATAGAGCACGAAATGCACCACTACGAGGATCCGCGCGCCGCCTCCATCGAAGCACTGAAAATCGTGCAGAAAGCCCGCGGCTGGGTTCCCGACGGGGCCATTTCGGCGATCGGCGAAGTGCTCGGCATTCCGGCCAGCGATGTTGAAGGCGTGGCCACCTTCTACAGCCAGATTTTCCGCCAGCCCGTGGGGCGGCACATCATTCGGGTCTGCGACAGCATGACCTGCTACATCGGCGGCCATGAATCGGTGGTCGAGAGCCTCGGCCAGCAACTTGGTATCGGTCTCGGACAGACCAGTGCAGACGGGCGTTTTACCCTGCTTCCGGTCTGCTGTCTGGGCAATTGCGACAAGGCCCCAGCACTGATGATTGATGACGACACCTTCGGCGATATCACACCGGAAGATGTGTCTCGACTGCTGGAGACCTACCCATGACCCTTGCCTCCATCAGCCCGGCCAATCGCGCACAGCGCAGTGCGGAAACCCATCCGCTGACCTGGCGCCTGCGCGATGATGCCGAGCCCGTCTGGCTGGATGAGTACCGCCGGAAAAATGGCTATGCCGCAGCGCGCAAGGCGCTGAACGACATGGCTGCGGCCGACATCGTGCAGACTGTCAAGGATTCAGGTCTCAAGGGCCGCGGCGGTGCAGGCTTTCCCACTGGAGTGAAGTGGGGGCTGATGCCGGCCGACGAGTCCATGAATATCCGCTACCTGCTGTGCAATGCGGACGAGATGGAACCCAACACCTGGAAAGACCGCCTGCTGATGGAGCAACTGCCACACTTGCTGATTGAAGGCATGCTGATCAGCGCCCGGGCGCTCAAGGCTTATCGTGGCTACATCTTTTTGCGCGGCGAGTATGTGGATGCCGCGCGCATCCTGAATCAGGCCATCGGAGAAGCCAAGGCTGCCGGCCTGCTGGGCAAGAACATTCTCGGCAGCGGCTTTGATTTCGAGTTGCTCGTACATACCGGTGCCGGTCGTTATATCTGTGGTGAAGAGACCGCACTGATCAATTCCCTGGAAGGCCGGCGCGCCAACCCGCGCTCCAAACCGCCCTTCCCTGCCGCCGTCGGCGTGTGGGGCAAACCGACCTGTGTGAACAACGTTGAAACCCTGTGCAATGTGCCGGCCATCGTCAATGACGGCGTCGACTGGTACAAATCCCTGGCCCGCCCAGGCAGCGAAGACCATGGCACCAAGCTGATGGGCTTCTCCGGCAAGGTGAAAACACCCGGGCTCTGGGAGTTGCCCTTTGGCATTCCCGCCCGCGAACTGTTTGAAGACTGCGCCGGCGGCATGCGTGAAGGCTACAGCCTGAAGTGCTGGCAACCTGGCGGGGCCGGCACCGGCTTCCTCCTGCCGGAACATCTGGATGCAGCCATGTATGCCGGCGGCATTGCCAAGGTGGGAACCCGCATGGGCACGGGACTGGCGCTGGCCGTAGACGACAGCATCAACATGGTGGGACTGCTGCGCAACATGGAAGAGTTTTTTGCCCGGGAATCCTGTGGCTGGTGTACCCCATGCCGGGATGGCCTGCCCTGGAGTGTGAAGATCCTGCGTGCGCTGGAGCGCGGCGAAGGCCAGCCGGGGGATATCGAGACGCTCGAGCAACTGGTCAACCAGCTTGGCCCCGGCAGGACGTTCTGCGCCCATGCGCCCGGAGCCGTTGAACCGATTGGCAGCGCAATCAAGTATTTCCGCCATGAATTTGAAGCCGGACTTGCCCAGGCAAACTCGGCTGAACGCCAGGAGCCGGCACTACCGGTGTAAAGATCAGAGACCGGATGGGCGCAACCGCTCCCGGCACAGAATTCCATTAGCCAAATCCGCTTCGGCGGGTCAAGAAGAAACCTGAACCATGGCCACTATCCACGTAGACGGCAAATCGTTCGAAGTCGACGGCGCAGACAACCTGCTACAGGCCTGCCTGTCCCTCGGCCTCGACATTCCTTACTTTTGCTGGCATCCCGCGCTCGGCAGTGTTGGCGCATGCCGCCAATGCGCAGTCAAACAGTACAGTGACGAAACGGACAAGCGCGGCCGCCTGGTCATGTCCTGCATGACGCCGGCAACCGACAATTCCTGGATCTCCATCGATGACGAGGAGGCCAAGCAGTTCCGCGCCAGCGTTGTCGAGTGGCTGATGACCAATCACCCGCACGACTGCCCGGTCTGCGAAGAGGGCGGTCACTGCCACCTGCAAGACATGACCGTGATGACCGGGCATAACGCCCGGCGCTACCGTTTCACCAAGCGCACCCACCAGAACCAGGATCTCGGCCCGTTCATCGGCCATGAGATGAACCGCTGCATCGCCTGCTACCGCTGCGTGCGGTATTACAAGGATTACGCCGGCGGTACCGACCTTGGCGTCTACGGCGCGCACGACAACATCTATTTCGGCCGCGTTGAAGATGGCGTGCTGGAAAGCGAGTTTTCCGGCAACCTCACCGAAGTCTGCCCGACCGGCGTGTTTACCGACAAGACCCACTCCGAGCGCTACAACCGCAAGTGGGACATGCAGTTCTCGCCAAGCATCTGCCATGGCTGCGCCAGCGGCTGCAACACCAGCCCCGGCGAGCGCTACGGCGAGATTCGCCGCATCGAGAACCGCTTCAACGGCTCGGTTAACCACTATTTCCTCTGCGACCGCGGTCGCTTCGGCTATGGCTATGTCAATCGCAAGGATCGCCCGCGCCAGCCAATGATGCAGCTGAGCAAGATGACCATGGGCATCGATTCCGCCCTCGATCAGGCCGCCGCCCTGCTGCAGGAGCGCAAACTGATCGGCATCGGCTCGCCCCGCGCCAGCCTGGAAAGCAATTTCGCCCTGCGCGAACTGGTCGGCAGCGAGCATTTCTATTCCGGTATCAGCCGCAGTGAACTGGAGCAGCTGCAGCTGATCCGCTCGATCATGCAAGACGGTCCGCTGCCGGCGCCGACGATTCGTGACATGGAAGATCACGACGCAGTCCTGGTCCTCGGTGAAGACCTGACCCAGACCGCCGCCCGCATCGCGCTGGCCTTGCGTCAGGCCGTCAAGGGCAAGGCCACGGATATCGCTCAGTCGATGAAAATCCAGGACTGGCACATGGCCGCAGTGCAGAACGTGGCCCAGCACGCACTCAACCCCCTGTTCATTGCCAGCGTCAATGCGACCCGGCTCGACGATGTGGCGCAAGAGTGTGTGCACGCCGCTCCCGAAGACCTTGCCCGCCTGGGCTTTGCCGTGGCACACGCAATCGACCCGAGCGCGCCTGCCGTCAATGATCTTGATCCACAAGCCGCCATACTGGCCCAGCGGGTTGCCGACGCCTTGCTGGCGGCCCAGCGTCCGCTGCTGGTCGCTGGCAGCTCGCTGGGCTGCCGCGAACTCATCGAGGCGGCTGCCAATATTGCTTCGGCCCTGAAAAATCGTGGCAAAAATGGCTCCCTGAGCCTGGTCGTACCCGAAGCCAACAGCCTGGGACTGGCGCTGTTGCTGGGTGACGAGTCAGCCGACAAGTCGGTCGATGCTGCCCTGGATGCCCTGGCGAACGGCGCTGCGGATGCCGTGATCGTACTGGAGAACGATCTCTACCGGCGGGCGGACAAGGCCAGGGTCGATGCCGCATTGAATGCTGCCAGCATCGTGATTGTTGCCGATCATCAGAGCACCGCCACCAGCGCGAAAGCCCATCTGCTGCTGCCCGTCGCCAGCTTTGCCGAAGGCGATGGCACTCTGGTCAGCCTTGAGGGTCGCGCTCAACGTTTCTTCCAGGTCTTCGATCCGGCCTACTACGATGCGAGCATCCTGATTCGCGAAGGCTGGCGCTGGATGCATGCCCTGAACTGCACCCTGCACGGCAAGAAGGTCGACTGGACCCAGCTCGATCAGGTTACCGCAGCCTGCGCCGCAGTCCGCCCGGAGCTTGCCGGCATCGTCGCGGCCGCACCCTCGGCCAGCTTCCGCATCATGGGCATGAAGCAGGCCCGCGAACCGCACCGTTACAGCGGGCGCACCGCCATGCGCGCCAATATCAGCGTACACGAGCCGCGCACACCGCAGGATCAGGACTCGTCCTTTGCCTTCTCGATGGAAGGCTATGCCGGCTCCAGCGAGCCGCTCCAGCAGATTCCTTTCGCCTGGTCGCCAGGCTGGAACTCACCACAGGCATGGAACAAGTTTCAGGATGAAGTCGGCGGTCACTTGCGCGCTGGCGATCCTGGCGTTCGCCTGATTGAAGCCAGGGGCGAGGCCTTGCCCTGGTTTGCCGTGCCTGGAGCATTCGCGCCCCGCGCCGACCGCTGGAAAATCGTCCCGCTGCATCATCTGTTCGGCAGCGAGGAAACCTCTGCAGCAGCTGCACCGATTCAGACGCGCATCCCGGCGGCCTATGTCGCGATAGGTGCGGATGCGGCCGAACGCCTGGCACTACAAGACGGCGCCCTGCTCGACCTGCAGATAGACACAACCCGGCTGTGCCTGCCGCTGCGGATTGACGAGCAACTGGCCGACGGACTGCTCGGCCTGCCAGTCGGCCTGCCAGGCATTCCGCCGCTGCGCAACGGGCTGTATGCGCAAGCACTGCAGGAGGCCAAGCAATGAGTTGGCTGACTCCCGAAATCATCGACATCATCATTGCCGCGCTCAAGGCAATCGTCATCCTGCTGGCGGTGGTGATCACCGGCGCCTTGCTGAGCTGGGTCGAGCGACGCATGCTGGCGCTCTGGCAGGATCGCTACGGCCCGAACCGGGTCGGCCCTTTCGGCGCCTTCCAGCTGGGCGCCGACATGATCAAGATGTTCTTCAAGGAGGACTGGACGCCACCGTTCGCCGACAAGATGATTTTCACCCTGGCGCCAGTGATTGCGATGAGCTCATTGCTGATCGCCTTCGCCGTGATTCCGGTCACCCCGACCTGGGGCATTGCCGACCTCAACATCGGCTTGCTGTTCTTCTTCGCCATGGCCGGCATCACCGTGTATGCCGTGCTGTTTGCCGGCTGGTCGAGCAACAACAAGTTCGCCCTGCTGGGCAGCCTGCGCGCCTCGGCACAAACCCTCAGCTATGAAGTGTTCATGGGCCTGGCACTGATGGGCGTGGTGGCTCAGGTTGGCTCCTTCAACCTGCGCGACATCGTCGAATACCAGCATCAGCACTGGTGGTTCATCATTCCGCAGTTTTTCGGCTTCTGTACCTTCTTCATCGCCGGGGTGGCCGTCACCCACCGCCACCCGTTTGACCAACCGGAAGCCGAACAGGAGCTGGCCGACGGCTACCACATCGAATATGCCGGGATGAAATGGGGCATGTTCTTCGTCGGCGAATACATCGGCATCGTGCTGGTCTCGGCCTTGCTGGTGACCCTGTTCTTTGGCGGCTGGCACGGCCCCTTCCTGGAAAGCCTGCCCTGGCTGTCGTTTTTCTGGTTCGCCCTGAAGCTCTGCTTCTTCATCATGCTGTTCATCCTGCTGCGGGCCGCCATTCCACGCCCGCGCTATGACCAGGTGATGGCCTTCAGCTGGAAGTTCTGCCTCCCGCTGACCCTGATCAACCTGCTGGTGACCGGCGCACTTGTGCTGGCCGCGGCCCAGTAAGGAGAGATTGAACATGAAATACCTTTGGGAAGTGGTGCACGGCACCTTCACCCAGCTGCGCAGCCTGGTGATGATCTTCGGGCATGCCTTCCGCAAGCGTGACACCCTGCAGTATCCGGAAGAGGCGGTCTATCTGTCGCCGCGCTACCGCGGCCGAATCGTGCTGACCCGGGACCCTGACGGCGAGGAGCGCTGCGTAGCCTGCAACCTCTGCGCCGTGGCCTGTCCGGTGGGCTGCATCTCCCTGCAGAAAGCCGAAACCGAGGACGGTCGCTGGTACCCGGAATTCTTCCGCATCAACTTCTCCCGCTGCATCTTTTGCGGGCTGTGCGAGGAAGCTTGCCCGACCACGGCGATTCAACTCACCCCGGATTTCGAAATGGGCGAGTTCAAGCGTCAGGATCTGGTGTATGAAAAGGAAGACCTGCTGATTTCCGGCCCAGGCAAGAATCCGGATTACAACTTCTATCGCGTTTCAGGGATGGCGATTGCCGGCAAACCGAAAGGTTTTGCACAGAGTGAAGCCGAACCGATCAACGTGAAGAGCCTACTGCCTTAAGGACGAAAGATGGAATTCGCTTTCTATTTCGCTGCCGGGATTGCCGTCATTGCCACCTTGCGGGTGATCAGCCATACCAATCCGGTGCATGCGCTGCTCAACCTGATCGTGTCGCTACTGGCCGTGTCCATGTGTTTCTTCAGCCTGGGGGCACCCTTCGCCGGCGCCCTGGAAATCATCGTGTATGCCGGCGCGATCATGGTGCTGTTCGTCTTTGTGGTCATGATGCTCAATCTTGGCCCCGCGGTTACCGAGCAGGAAGCACGCTGGCTGGCACCCGGTGTCTGGGTAGGTCCCGGCCTGCTTTCCTGCCTGCTGCTGGGCCAACTGCTGTTTGTCCTGTTCAACGGCGCGGACTACGGCAGCATTGGCCATACAACTGTGGACGCCAAGGCTGTCGGCATCAGCCTGTTCGGCCCCTATCTGCTGGCGGTGGAACTGGCGTCGATGCTGCTGCTGGCGGCACTGGTTGCGGCCTTCCATCTCGGTCGCCAAGAGGCTAAGGAGTAATCATGCATTCGATTCCCATGGAGCATGGTCTGCTCCTGGCAGGCGTGTTGTTCAGCCTCGGACTGGCCGGCGTCATTGTGCGACGCAACATTCTGTTCATCCTGATGAGTCTGGAAGTCATGATGAACGCCACGGCGCTGGCTTTTGTGGTGGCCGGAAGCCGCTGGGCGCAGCCCGATGGCCAGATCATGTTTATCCTGGTGCTCAGCTTGGCTGCGGCCGAGGCGAGTATCGGACTGGCGATCCTGCTGCAACTCTATCGCCGCTTCCACACCCTCGATATCGATGCTGCCAGTGAGATGCGCGGATGAACCTTCTCTTCCTGACATGCCTGTTTCCACTGCTCGGCTTCCTGCTGCTGGCCTTCTCGCGCGGACGCTGGTCGGAAAACCTCTCGGCCCTGGTTGGGGTCGGCTCGGTCGGCCTGTCGGCCCTGACCGGCGCCTGGATCATCTGGCAGTTCAATGTGGCGCCACCGGAAAACGGCGTGTTCGTCCAGCACCTCTGGCAATGGCTGGCCGTGGAAGGCTTTACGCCAAGCTTCACGCTGTACCTGGATGGCCTGTCGCTGACCATGCTCGGCGTGGTGACCGGCGTAGGTTTCCTGATCCACCTGTTCGCCAGCTGGTACATGCGCGGCGAGGAAGGCTACTCACGCTTCTTTGCCTACACCAACCTGTTCATCGCCAGCATGCTGTTCCTCGTGCTGGGCGACAACCTGCTGTTTCTCTACTTCGGCTGGGAAGGTGTTGGCCTGTGCTCCTACCTGCTGATCGGCTTTTATTTCAAGCATGTACCGAACGGCAATGCAGCACTCAAAGCCTTCATCGTGACGCGGATCGGCGATGTGCTCATGGCCATTGGCCTGTTCATCCTGTTCGTCCAGTTGGGCACCCTGAACATTCGGGAGCTGATGCTGCTGGCTCCGCAGAAGTTCGCCATGGGTGATCCCTGGCTGAGCCTGGCCACCCTGATGCTGCTCGGCGGCGCGGTGGGCAAATCGGCCCAGCTGCCACTGCAAACCTGGCTGGCGGATGCCATGGCCGGCCCCACTCCGGTCTCCGCCCTGATCCACGCGGCGACCATGGTGACCGCTGGCGTCTACCTGATCGCCCGCACCCATGACCTGTTCATCCTGACCCCGGACGTGCTGGAACTGGTGGGTATTGTCGGTGGTGTAACGCTGGTACTCGCCGGATTTGCCGCACTGGTGCAGACCGACATCAAGCGCATTCTGGCCTATTCGACCATGAGCCAGCTGGGCTACATGTTCCTGGCACTGGGTGTAGCCGCCTGGGACGCGGCGATCTTTCACCTGATGACCCATGCGTTTTTCAAGGCCTTGCTGTTCCTTGCTTCAGGTGCGGTAATCAATGCCTGCCACCACGAGCAGAACATCTTCAAGATGGGCGGCCTGTGGAAAAAACTGCCGCTGGCCTACACCAGCTTCATCGTCGGCGGGTCGGCGCTGGCGGCCCTGCCGCTGATTACTGCCGGCTTTTATTCGAAGGATGAGATCCTCTGGGAAGCCTTCGCCAGCGGCCATCAGGTGCTGCTCTACGCAGGCCTCACCGGCGCCTTCCTGACGTCGATCTACACCTTCCGCCTGATTTTCATCACCTTCCACGGCGAGGCCAAGTCCGAGGCGCACGCCGGGCATGGCGTAGCTTACTGGCTGCCCCTCTCGGTACTGATAGTACTGTCGACCTTTATCGGCGCCCTGATCGTTCCACCGCTGGCCGGTGTCCTGCCGGAAAGCGTTGGCTATGCCGGTGGCGAAGCCAAGCACGGCCTGGAGCTGCTGTCGGGCGGCATTGCAATTGCCGGCATCCTGCTCGCCGCCCTGCTCTACCTCGGCCAGCGCCGGTTGGTCGGTGCGATCGCCGCCAGCGCGCCGGGGCGTTTCCTGTCGGCCTGGTGGTTCGCCGCATGGGGCTTTGACTGGGTATATGACCGGCTATTCGTGAAGCCTTTCCTGCTGCTCAGTCGCCTGCTGGCCAGAGATCCGCTGGATCACGCCATGGAAGCCGTTCCGCGGGTGGTCCGCAGTGCACATAAAGCCTTGAAAGTGACAGAGAACGGTTCCTTGCGCTGGTACGCAGCCTCCATGGCTGGCGGCGCGGTACTGGTGCTCGGAATTATCGTGCTGGGCTAAGCGCCCGGCACCGCATGTATTTCTGGAGAGATTGAGCCCGTTATGATCCTGCCTTGGCTAATCCTGATTCCCTTTATCGGCGGACTGCTCTGCTGGAGAACCGAGCGTTTCGGTGAAACTCCAACACGCCTGATCGCACTGTTGACCATGTCGCTGGTGCTCGGCCTGTCCATCTGGCTGTGGCTGACCGGCAACTATCAGCTGGCACCCGCCCCCGGCGCCGATCAGGCATGGGCGCTGGAGTTCCGCAGCACCTGGATTCCGCGCCTCGGCATCAGTTTCCATCTGGCACTGGACGGCCTGTCGCTGCTGATGATCATGCTCACCGGCCTGCTGGGCGTGCTGTCCGTGCTCTGCTCCTGGGGCGAGATCCAGATGCGCATCGGTTTCTTCCACCTGAACCTGATGTGGATTCTTGGCGGGGTGATCGGTGTCTTCCTGGCAATGGACCTGTTCCTGTTCTTTTTCTTCTGGGAAATGATGCTGGTACCGATGTTCTTCCTGATTGCGCTGTGGGGGCACAGTTCCAGCGACGGTAAGAAAACCCGGATCTACGCCGCAACCAAATTCTTCATTTATACCCAGGCTAGTGGCCTGATCATGCTGGTGGCCATCCTCGCACTGGTGTTCGCCAACTATCACGCTACCGGGGTCATCACCTTCGATTACAGCTCCCTGCTCAAGGCCGATCTGCCTGCCGAGCTGGAGTACCTGCTGATGCTCGGCTTCTTCATCGCCTTCGCGGTCAAGCTGCCCATCGTGCCACTGCACTCCTGGCTGCCGGATGCGCATGCGCAGGCACCCACTGCGGGCTCCGTCGACTTGGCCGGCATCCTGCTGAAAACTGCCGCCTACGGCCTGTTGCGCTTTGCCCTGCCGCTGTTCCCGGATGCGTCTGCCGAGTTTGCCCCGATTGCCATGGTCCTCGGCCTGATAGGCATCTTCTACGGTGCCATCCTGTCCTTCGCCCAGACTGACATCAAACGCCTGGTGGCCTACTCCAGTGTCTCGCACATGGGCTTCATCCTGATCGGCATCTACTCCGGCACCCAGCTGGCCCTGCAAGGGGTGGTGATACAGATGCTCGCCCATGGCCTGTCGGCGGCAGCGCTGTTTATTCTGTGCGGGCAACTGTATGAGCGCCTGCATACCCGGGACATGCGCGAAATGGGTGGGATCTGGGCGCGCATGCCTTACCTTCCGGCCTTGAGCCTGTTCTTTGCCGCCGCCTCCCTGGGCCTGCCGGGAACCGGGAACTTTATCGGCGAGTTCCTGATCCTGCTTGGCTCTTTCCAGGCGACCCCGTGGATTACCGCCATTGCCACTGCGGGCCTGGTGTTTGCCTCGGTCTACTCGCTGATCATGGTCCACCGCGCCTACTTCGGCCCCCCCAAGGCAGAACATGCACTGGCCGGCCCTGATGCCCGCGAACTCAGCATGATGCTGGGGCTGGCGGTACTGATCATCATTCTGGGTGTTTACCCCCAGCCGGTGCTGGATACCACTGCAGCCAGCATGCACGGTGTGCAGCAATGGCTTGGCGCTGCCCTCTCCCAACTCGTTTCGGTCCGGTAGTCGCGCAAATGGAACTTACCTCCCAACACTTCATCGCCCTGCTGCCCCTGCTGGTTACCAGCCTCACGATCATTACGGTGATGCTGGCAATCGCCTGGAAGCGCAGCCATTCCATGACCTTCATCCTGTCGGTCGCGGGACTCAATCTGGCCCTGCTGTCGATCATCCCGGCCATGCAGGTAGCACCGCTGGCAATCACCCCGCTGATGTATGTGGACTCCTTTGCCGGTTTCTACATGGCCCTGACCCTGGTTGCCACGCTGGCCTGCGTCACCCTGGCCCACGCCTATATGGAAGGCTTCCCGGGTAACCGCGAAGAGCTGTATCTGCTGATGCTGCTTTCCGCGGCCGGTGGCCTGGTGCTGGTCAGTACCCAGCACCTGGCTGGCTTGTTCATCGGTCTGGAACTGCTCTCGGTACCGGTTTACGGCATGGTGGCCTACGCCTTCTTCAACAAGCACACGCTGGAAGCCGGCATCAAGTACATGGTGCTCTCGGCTGTCGGTTCGGCCTTCCTGCTGTTTGGCATGGCCCTGCTGTATGCCGATTCCGGCAGCCTGAACTTTGCCGGCATCGGCGCCAACCTGGCCAGCGCCACGGCGCAGAACACCCTGGCCCATGTCGGTATCGGCATGATGCTGATCGGCCTGGGCTTCAAGCTGTCGCTGGTGCCCTTCCACCTGTGGACCCCGGATGTGTATCAGGGCGCACCTGCGCCAGTCACCGCGTTCCTGGTGTCGGCCAGCAAGGTCGCCGCGTTTGCCGTGCTGCTGCGCCTCTACCAGCTGTCGCCGGTAGCCGCCGGCGGCTGGCTGAGTGACCTGCTGAGCGTCATTGCGGTCGCTTCGATCCTGATCGGCAACCTGCTGGCACTGACCCAGACCAATCTGAAGCGCCTGCTCGGTTATTCCTCCATTGCGCACTTTGGTTATCTGCTGGTAGCCCTGATTGCCAGCAAGGGCATGGCCGTAGAAGCCATCGGTGTCTATCTGACCACCTACGTGGTCAGCAGCCTCGGTGCGTTTGGCGTGATCACCCTGATGTCCACGCCCTATCATGGCCGCGATGCGGATGCCCTGTTCGAATACCGCGGACTGTTCTGGCGCCGGCCCTACCTGACCGCCGTACTGACGCTGATGATGCTGTCGCTGGCCGGCATTCCGCTCACCGCCGGGTTTATCGGCAAGTTCTACATCATTACCGCCGGCGTGCAAGCCGAGCTCTGGTGGCTGCTGGGCGCGCTGGTGCTGGGTAGTGCGATTGCAGTGTTCTATTACTTGCGGGTGATCGTCACGCTGTTCATGCAGGAGCATGTTTCGCTCTCTCACGATGCCCCCTTCAACTGGGGACAACGGGCTGGCGGGATCATGCTGCTGGCCATCGCCTTGGTGACCTTCCTGCTCGGGGTTTATCCCCAGCCGCTGCTGCAACTGCTGCAGAGCACGGGGCTTGGCAGTTGAGCTACCCAACTCTGAATATCGCCGTGGTCGCCGGTTCCAGCCGCAGCAACAGCCAGTCGGGAAAGATTGCCGGCTACTTGCAACAGCGCCTGGTTGATCTGGGATATTGCGCTCATGAGCAAACCAGCCTGATCGACCTTGGCCTCGACCCCCTGCCACTCTGGCCGGCCGATGGTGCTGAGCCCTGGCCACGCTTCCAGCAGCAACTGGGCAAGGCCGACGGGGTGATCGTTGTCGTCCCCGAATGGAACGGCATGGCCTGCCCAGCCATCAAGAACTTCTTCATTTATGCCAGCAAGCTTGAACTGGCCCACAAGCCCGGCCTGCTGGTCGGTGTTTCCGCCGGGGTTGGCGGGGCCTATCCGATCAGCGAACTGCGTGCCTCCAGCTACAAGAACTGCCGGCTCTGCTACCTGCCTGAACACCTGATCGTGCGCCATGCCGAGCTGATGCTGAATGATCCGCAAGCCGCCAGCGAAGATGACCGGCGCATTCGCGAGCGCGCCGATTACGCCCTGGAGATCCTGGCCAAGTACGCGCAGGCCCTGAAGCCGGTGCGCGCGGCCATCAGCTTTGACAAACCGGCCTTTGCCAACGGCATGTAAGGCCAACAACTTGTCCAGCACCACGTTGATTCATGTGTGATGCCACAGGCGAGTCATTCACCTGACGCAATTACCTTGGCCTGGCGATAACGCTCTCTATAATCAGCGGCCTCTGCAAGGGAGCCTGGCATGCCCGCAATCCAGATCAAGAACCCCTCGCTCATCCTGCGCGCCGGCGCACGTGCCATGGCACATATCCAGAAAAATGGCCTGCAACCTGCCGACATCGCCATTCTGCCTGGTGCCGCCGGTGGCCCGAAGGGCATTGGCCTGCAGGGTCTGGATCTGGCCCTGTTCGGCGACTGGCTGCCCAGCGCTCCACGCCAGCGCACGCTGATCGGCGCGTCCATCGGTTCGTGGCGCTTTGCCAGTGCCTGCCTGCCGGATGCAGTCGCGGGCATCAAACGCCTTGGCGAACTCTATACCGCGCAACGCTACGCCAAGGGCGTCAGCATGGAAGAAGTCAGCCAGAGTTGCCGGCAGCTGCTGAATGACCTCCTGCAAGGCCAGGACGCAGCACTGCTGGCCAATCCGCAGTACCACCTGAATATCATCGTGGCCAAAAGCCACGGTCTGCTGGTGCATGATCGCAAGAGCGCGCTAGGGCTTGGCCTGTCCGCCGTGATCGGCAATAACCTGCTTGGTCGCAAGCGCCTGGCGCGGCACTTCGAGCGCCTGATCATCCATGATGAGCGCGCCGCACCTCCTCTGGGCAGGCTGGATGACTTCCGCTCGCACTATCATCCGCTGGCAACCAGCAATTTGCGCCAGGCACTGATCGCTTCCGCGTCCATTCCGCTGGTCATGGAAGCGATCCGGGACATCCCGGGCATTGGCGCGGGCACCTATCGTGACGGCGGCCTGCTCGACTATCACCTCGACCTGCCCTATGCCGGCAATGGCCTGGTGCTCTACCCGCACTTCACCGACCGGATCATTCCCGGCTGGTTCGACAAGAACCTGCCGTGGCGCCATGGCGATGCCGCACGCCTGCAGGATGTTGTGCTGGTGGCACCATCCGCAGCCTACCTGGCCAGCCTGCCCCATGGAAAACTGCCAGACCGCAAGGACTTCAGCCGTTACATGGGTGACGATGACGGGCGCGAGCGCTACTGGCGCAGGGCCATGGCCGAAAGTGCGCGCATGGGTGACGAACTGCTCGAACTGGCCGACAGCGGACGTATCGCCGAACGCCTGTTGCCATTGCGCGGCGCGGCTTGAAGCGGCCCGTCTGGAACGCATTGGCCGGAACCGGGTCAAAAATCCTGACGAACTGGTAAACTGCCCAGCCTTCGGCACCGCACGGGTGCTCAACTTACAGAGCGTTAAGCGTGGAACTGTTCAAGGAATTCATTTTCGAAGCCGCCCATCGACTGCCGCATGTCCCGGAAGGGCATAAATGCGGGCGCCTGCACGGGCATTCGTTCCGCGTGACCATCTATATCGAAGGCGAGGTGAATCCGCATACAGGCTGGATTCGCGACTTCGCCGAGATCAAGGCGATCTTCAAGCCGATCTATGAGCAACTCGACCACAACTACCTGAATGACATAGCCGGCTTGGAAAACCCCACCAGCGAAGTCCTCGCCAAATGGATCTGGCAGGAGCTCAAGCCCTTGCTGCCTGACCTGTCGCGCATCCGCATCAAGGAAACCTGCACCAGCGGCTGCGAGTACCGCGGCGACTGACGCACTAGCCCCCGACATTGCGGCGAATCAGACCCGCGAATCGAGTCCTTCGCTGAGGAAACGCGGGGCAATATAGCGCTCGTAGTGCGCCTCCGACAGCAGGAAGAATTCGCGGTCGATGGCATCGCGCAGTTGCGGCAGGCTACAATCGCGAAACTCCGGCAGCAGGACCATCCCGTAGGCATCCAACTGGTGAATCAGGCGTGCGCCGCGGGCGATCAACTGGTAGGCCCAGCAATACTCGGACTGCTCCGGCAGGTAGCGGATCTTGCGCTGATCCAGTTGGGCACGCAGGCGCGGCGCATCGAAAACTTCCACCTTGGCCGTCATGACCTGCACCAGCAACAGCTCCAGACGCAGCCAGACGGCACGCTTCTCCTGCTCGCCGTACAGATTCCAGTTGACGATTTCATGATGGAAACGCTTGCAGCCGCGACAGACCAGATCGCCGTAAACCGTCGAGCAGAGTCCGATGCAGGGCGTCTTGATAGTCTGTCTGGACATTCTGAAAGCAAGTAACCAGGTGGAAGGCAGTGGGCAATCTTAGACCTTTGTCGGATTACGGTCACCTCGCCAGGAAGGCCGCCACGCTTAACTTTGAAGCGCAAATCCGTTAGACTCGACCGGCCGTCAAAGGCATCCATAGTCCGTTGGAAGCTGTTTTCAAAGCGTCACGATTACCGTTGAGACTGCTGCTACCTGTCTGGCCTCGCTGCAAAAGCCATGCAACGCCGTCTAATCGGCTGATTTACCCCTCAATAACGTAAAACTTTGAAAACAGCTTCTGGTTGGGAACCTTCAAAACCTTGGCTGAACGACTCAAAAAGCCGCGAAGCGCTTGTGTTTGAAGAATCACTGGTTGAGCGTCCCGGACAACCCCACGGGACCATTAAAGAGGGTAATAACTGTGCTTGAAGCCTATCGCAAACATGTAGCAGAGCGCGCCGCGCAGGGTATCGTGCCCCAGCCGCTGAACGCAGAACAAACTGCAGGCCTGGTTCTACTGCTGAAAAATCCGCCGGCCGGCGAAGAAGCCTTCCTTCTCGACCTGATCACCAACCGCGTTCCGCCAGGAGTCGACGAGGCTGCCTACGTCAAGGCCAGCTTCCTCTCCGCCATCGCCAAAGGCGAGGCCAGCTCCCCGCTGATCAGCAAGACCCGCGCAGTCGAACTGCTGGGTACCATGCAAGGCGGCTACAACATCGCTACCCTGGTCGAGCTGCTGGATAACGCCGAGCTGGCAGCAGTCGCTGCCGAGCAGCTCAAGCACACCCTGCTGATGTTCGATGCCTTCCACGACGTTGCCGAACGAGCCAAGAATGGCAACCCCCACGCCAAAGGCGTGCTGCAATCCTGGGCCGATGGCGAGTGGTTCAAGAACCGTCCGACCCTGGCCGACAAGATCACCCTGACCGTGTTCAAGGTCACCGGCGAAACCAACACCGACGACCTGTCACCGGCACCTGATGCCTGGTCACGTCCGGACATCCCGCTGCACGCCCTGGCCATGCTGAAAATGGCGCGTGACGGCATCCAGCCTGACGTACCGGGCAGCATCGGGCCGTTGAAGCAGATGGAAGCCCTGAAAGCCAAAGGATTCCCGGTTGCCTATGTTGGCGACGTGGTGGGTACAGGCTCGTCGCGCAAATCCGCCACCAACTCGGTGCTGTGGTTCTTTGGCGACGACGTGCCCAACATCCCGAACAAGCGTGCCGGTGGCTTCTGCTTCGGCAACAAGATCGCCCCGATCTTCTACAACACCATGGAAGATGCCGGCGCCCTGCCGATCGAGTTCGATGTATCCAAGCTGAACATGGGCGACGTGATCGACGTTTACCCGTATGCCGGCAAAGTCTGCACGCACGGCACCGACAACGTGCTGGCGACCTTTGAAATGAAGACCCCGGTGCTGCTCGACGAAGTCCGCGCCGGCGGCCGTATCCCGCTGATCGTTGGCCGTGGCCTGACCGACAAGGCGCGCGCGGAACTGGGCCTTGGCCCTACCGACCTGTTCAAGCTGCCAGAGCAGCCTGCCGCCAGCACCAAGGGCTTCACCTTGGCACAGAAGATGGTCGGCAAGGCTTGCGGCGTGACCGGCGTGCGTCCGGGCACCTACTGCGAACCGAAGATGACCACCGTCGGTTCCCAGGACACCACTGGCCCGATGACCCGCGACGAGCTGAAAGACCTGGCGTGCCTGGGCTTCTCCGCTGACCTGGTCATGCAGTCGTTCTGCCACACCGCGGCCTATCCGAAGCCGATCGACGTCACCACCCACCACACCCTGCCGGATTTCATCCGCACCCGTGGCGGCGTGTCCCTGCGTCCGGGCGACGGCATCATCCACAGCTGGCTGAACCGCATGCTGCTGCCGGACACCGTCGGCACCGGTGGCGACTCGCACACCCGCTTCCCGATCGGCATTTCCTTCCCGGCCGGCTCCGGCCTGGTTGCCTTCGCCGCCGCCACCGGCGTGATGCCGCTGGACATGCCGGAATCCGTGCTGGTGCGCTTCAAGGGCAAGCTGCAACCGGGCATCACCCTGCGTGACCTGGTGCATGCGATTCCCTACTACGCCATCCAGAAGGGCCTGCTGACCGTCGAGAAGAAGGGCAAGATCAACGCCTTCTCCGGCCGCATCCTCGAGATCGAAGGTCTGGACGAACTGACCGTCGAGCAGGCATTCGAACTGTCCGACGCCTCGGCCGAGCGGTCCGCCGCCGGTTGCACCATCAAGCTCCCGGAAAAGGCCATCGCCGAGTACCTGAAGTCGAACATCACCCTGCTGCGCTGGATGATCAGCGAAGGCTACGGCGATGCCCGCACCATGGAGCGTCGTGCCCAGGCGATGGAAGCCTGGCTGGCCAACCCGGTGCTGATGGCAGCCGACAAGGACGCCGAGTACGCCGAAGTCATCGAGATCGACCTGGCCGACATCAAGGAACCAATCCTGTGTGCGCCCAACGATCCGGACGATGCACGCCCGCTGTCCAGCGTCCAGGGGCAGAAGATCGACGAGGTGTTCATCGGCTCGTGCATGACCAACATCGGTCACTTCCGTGCAGCCGGCAAGCTGCTGGAAAAAGTCAAGGGTGGCATTCCGACCCGTCTGTGGCTGTCGCCGCCGACCAAGATGGACGCTCACCAGCTGACCGAGGAAGGCTACTACGGCATCTACGGCAAGGCTGGCGCGCGCATGGAAATGCCGGGCTGCTCGCTGTGCATGGGTAACCAGGCACGGGTTGCCGCCAACTCCACCGTGGTTTCCACCTCGACTCGGAACTTCCCGAACCGTCTGGGCGATGGCGCCAACGTGTTCCTCGCCTCGGCTGAACTGGCGGCAGTAGCCTCGATTCTCGGCAAGCTGCCGACTGTCGAGGAATACATGGGCTACGCGAAGGACATCGACAGCATGGCTGCCGACGTCTACCGCTACCTGAGCTTCGACCAGATCGCCGAGTTCCGCGAAGCCGCGGCAAACGCCAACATTCCGGTGGTTCAAGCCTGAAGCCTGGCGCTACACTAAATGTTCCGGCGGCCTTGGCGCCGCCCGGGCATTCAACGTAACAACTAAAACGCCCCGCTTGTCGGGGCGTTTTAGTTGGTCAGTGTCCTGCAGAGATGAAAAAGCCCCGGGTTTCCCGGGGCTTTTCGTTAGCGCTTGCCGCTCAGGCAGGTCAAGTCAAACCGGAGCACCCGCCTTGTGCCGGATCAGTCTCTCGACAAAGAACTCCAGATGGCCACGCGGGGATTCCAGCAGAGGCCAGCTATCGACTTTGCGCGCGATGGCCTTGAACGCCAATGCCGACTTGGAGCGGGGAAATGCCTCGTACACGGCACGCTGCTTCTGTACTGCCTTGCGCACGCACTCGTCATGGGGAATGGCGCCCAGGTAGTGCAGGGACACATCCAGATAGCGATCGGTAATCCTGGTCAGCTTGGCAAACAGGTTACGCCCTTCCTGCGGGGCATAAGCCATATTGGCCAGCACACGAAAGCGGTTCATGCCGTAATCCCGATTGAGCAGCTTGATCAGCGCATAGGCATCGGCAATCGAGGTTGGCTCATCGCACACCACCACTATGGCTTCCTGGGCCGCCCGCACAAAGCTGACGACCCCTTCACCGATACCATCCGCGGTATCAATAACCAGCACATCCAGGCTGGCGCTCAAATCGCTGAACGCCTGGATCAGCCCCGCATGCTGCGCAGACGACAGCTTCACCATCACTTTGGCACCGGATGCCGCCGGAACGATGCGGATACCGCCAGGCCCCTCCAGAAGCACATCCGCCAGCTCGCAGTCACCGTTGATCACATCCTCCAGGTTGCGCTTGGCGGCCAGGCCCAGCAGCACATCGACGTTGGCCAGCGCAAAATCCGCGTCCAGCAGCATGACGCGCCGTCCAAGCTCGGCCAGTGCAATAGAAAGATTCACCGACACATTGGTCTTGCCAACGCCACCCTTGCCACTCGTTACGGCAATCACCTGCACGGGGCTCATACTCATGTTCGTTACTACCTTGTCTGATTGCGGCGAGAGGATAACGACTGCAAAGCGCTTCGGCCCGGCTTAGCCGTTCTGGGCGGAGGGCTAAACCTCGCCACTCTCATCGTCACGTCGACTCATACGGTACTTGCGCATCTTCTCGACCAGGGTGGTCCTGCGGATCCGCAGGCGTTCAGCCGCCCGCGCCACCACACCGTTGGCCTCATCAAGCGCCTGCTGGATCAGGCTCTGCTCGAGATTGCCCAGATAGTCTTTCAGATCCAGGCCCTCCGGTGGCAGCTGGGTGAGCGCTGCGCCAGGCTCCTGAGTGAAATTCAACGACTCCCGCTCAGCCAGTTCCGTACGCAGGCTGCTGGCCAGATCCTCGTCTGCATCCTCGACATGGCGATACTTCTTGGGCAACTCCGCCACACCGATAACACCATAGGGATGCATGATCGCCATGCGCTCGACCATGTTCGCCAGCTCACGAACATTGCCCGGCCAGTCATGCTGGCAGAGTGACATGATGGCCGCCGAGTTGAAGCGAATCGAGCCACGCTTCTCATGCTCCATGCGCGAAATCAGCTCATTGATCAGCAGCGGGATATCTTCGGTGCGTTCGCGCAAGGGCGCCATTTCAATCGGAAACACATTGAGCCGGTAGAACAGGTCTTCGCGAAAAAGTGACTCCTCGATCATTTTTTCCAAATCCCTGTGCGTCGCCGCAATGATGCGCACATCAACCCGCTGCGTCTTGTTACTGCCCATGCGCTCGAAGGTCTGCTCCTGCAGCACACGCAACAGCTTGACCTGCATGGGCAACGGCATCGCGCCAATCTCGTCGAGAAACAGCGTACCGCCATCGGCAAGCTCGAAACGTCCGGCCCGACTGGAAAAAGCGCCGGTAAAGGCGCCCTTTTCGTGACCAAACAACTCGCTCTCCAGCAACTCGACGGGAATGGCTCCACAATTGACCGGTACGAACGGTGCGTCACGGCGCTTGGAGTTGTAGTGCAGGTTACGCGCAACCACTTCCTTGCCGGTCCCCGGCTCGCCGAGAATCAGCACGGCTGCATCGGTATCGGCTACCTGCTGCATCAGTTGCCGGACACTCTGCACCACCCGGCTGGTACCGACCAGGCTGCGGAACAGGTTGAGCTCGCGATGCCGTCCCCGCTGACGGGCCTCATCATGCATCTCGCGATAGACCTGCGCGCGATGCATGGCATCCAGCAGCCGGCTGTAACCGGGCGGCATTTCCAGCGTGGTCAGCAACCGCGAGCGCAATTCTTCCGGACAGTCGAGCGGAACCACCTCGCCTAGTTGAATCACCGGTAGATACTCATCCCAGGTGGCCAGCTGCTTGAGCACCTCGACAGCCGCATACTTGCCTTCGCAACTGCCGAGCAGAACGCTGAAAACCTCGCGGCTGGACTCCAGCTTCGCGACGCAGGCGCGCCACTCCTGGCTGCTGGTAGACAAATGCACTTCTCCCAGAAAATCCAGGATGACCGTAAGGTCGTGGCGACGCTCGGCATTGTCTTCTATCAGGAGAATCTTGGTTTCACGCAACATTTGAATTCTGACTCGCAGTCCAGCGTTATCCATTGTAGGCAGCCCGCCACAATCGCTGACTTGGCGGCCACAAGGCAGTATCCCCATTCAAGAGTCAAACTACCGGCGCCATTTTGTTGGTTGACGCGAAATGGTGCAAGCCCCAAGTGCTTACAACTGGCGACCAGCCGGTCTGCTGTCAAAGGCTGCACCTTCGCGATGCAGGTTGCGGTCCTCGCGCGGAGTGGCGCCGAAGAAATTGCGATAGGCACTGGAGAAATGCGGTCCCGAGGAGAAACCGCAGGAGAGGCCGATCTGGATGATCGACTTGCTGGTTTGCATCAACAACTGGCGCGCCTTGTTCAGGCGCAGCTCGAGGTAATACTGGCTGGGGACGCGATTAAGGTATTGCTTGAAGATCCGCTCCAGCTGCCGGCGCGAGACACAGACATGCTGGGCGATCTCGTCGGTGGTCAGTGGCTCCTCGATATTGGCCTCCATCAGCAGCACCGCCTGGGTCAGCTTCGGGTGGCTGGAGCCGATGCGGTTCTGTAGCGGGATGCGCTGGCGCTCACTGCCTTCGCGAATGCGCTCGACCACCAGTTCCTCGCTGACCGCGCCCGCCAGTTCGGCACCCTGCTCGCGGGCCAGGAGTGCCAGTAGCATATCCAGCACGGTCAAGCCACCCGAGGCGGTCAGGCGATCACGATCCCAGTCGAACAGATGGCTGGTCGTAATGGCCTTGGGAAAACGCTCGGTGAAGTCATCATGCCAACGCCAGTGCACGGCCGCACGGTAACCATCCAGCAACCCCAGATGCGCGAGCGGATAAACCCCAGCCGAAATGGCGCCGACGAGCCCGCCTGCGCGCAGAAAATGCTTGAGTGCCGAGCCCAGTGCTTGCGAGGTATGCCGCTGGGGTTCATCGGCAATCAGGAACAGGCGCTGGCAACCCTCCAGGCGACCCTCCCATATCTCGCCAGGCAGGCGCCAGCCCGTACCCGTTGGAGCCTCGGCCTTCAGATAGACCAGTTCGTAGCCCGCATCCGGATGCAGGCGGCATGCCTGCTGCACCGCTTCTTCGGCCAGCGCCAGGGTCAGCGGCCTAGTGCAGGACCAGTAGAGCAGGCCAATGCGCTGGGTAATGGTTGTCATGCGCGAAGTCTAGCCGGAGTTCGAAACACTTACTTGAGGCTGCCGGAAAGAAATTGCTTGAGCCGCTCAGACTGCGGATTGGCCAGGACTTCCTTCGGACACCCGCGTTCCTCGACCAGTCCCTTGTGCAGGAACACCAGCTGGTTGGAGACCTCGCGGGCAAAACCCATCTCGTGGGTCACCACCACCATGGTGCGCCCCTCCTGCGCCAGGTCCTGCATCACCCGCAGCACTTCGCCCACCAACTCGGGGTCGAGCGCTGACGTCGGCTCGTCGAACAGCATGACCTCCGGCTCTACTGCCAGCGCCCGGGCAATCGCCACGCGCTGCTGCTCACCGCCGGACATGTGCGCCGGATAGGCCTCCTTGCGGTGCGCCACGCCGACCTTGGCCAGGTAGAACTCGGCCTTTTCCAGCGCTTCCTTCTTCGGTATGCCGAGCACATGGACCGGCGCCTCCATGACATTTTCCAGCGCACTCATGTGCGACCACAGGTTGAAGTGCTGGAACACCATCGACAGCCGCGAGCGCATGCGCTGCAGCTGCCTGGCGTCTACCGCCTTGAGCGCGCCCTCCTTGTTTGGCTTGAGCTGGAGCTCCTCGCCATTCAGGAGAATCTTCCCGGCATGCGGCTGCTCAAGCAGATTGATGCAGCGCAAGAAGGTACTTTTACCGGAGCCGCTGGAACCGATGATGCTGATCACGTCTCCGGCCTTGGCCGCCAGTGATACTCCCTTGAGCACTTCATTGCTGCCGTAGCGTTTGTGCAGATCCTGAACTTCGAGTTTGTACATGATGTTGACTCTCTTGAAGAGAACTGGCCTTGCAGCGAATCAGTCGCTGAGCAGGCGACCCTGACGAATGGGGGTTGCACCAGCCACCTTGGCCAGCCACAAACCCGGTTGGGCAAAACGCAAACGTTCGCGGGCATAGATTACGCCGGCTGTTTCGGCGCGCACCACGCTGTGACGGTCATCCAGCGGATCGTAGACCTCGAACAATGGATCACCGGGTTCGACCCTGGCTCCCGCAGCCCGCACGAAACTGACCACGCCGGCGTGTGGCGCCACGGCGTACTGGGCGCCATCGAACGGGGTGGCAGCGCAGCAATCCACCGGCGCCGGGGGCCAGTTGCCGGCGAGCAGCCCACAATCGGCGAGAAACCCGAGAATCGCCTCAGCCTGGGCTTCCGTGCGCTCGGCATCGGTATCCGCCATGCCGCCCAGCTCCAGCGCGGTGGCCATGCAACCCAGCGGTACCGGGTAATCAGCAAATCGCCGCGCCAGATTAAGCCAGGCAGCAGAGCAGACTTCATCGAACGAGCCACCACCCGAATCCTCGGCCAGCAGCACCGCGGCAGCCTGCATTCGCGCCGCCAGTGCCTGCCAGGCAGGCCAGTGCTGCGGAATCGAATACAGATGCACGGCAGCCTCGAAATCACAGTGCAGGTCGAGCACCACATCGGCATCACAGGCATGCCGCAACAGCAGGCGCTGCAAGCCTTGCAGCTCCGAGCCGGCGGGCGGCAAGGTATCCAGGGCAACACGCATCTTCTGCCGGATCAGTTGCAAATTGACGGTGGCATCCTGCTGCAACTGCCCTTCCAGCTGGTCACCGATCAGACGATCCAGCCGGACAAAGTCGCGATTGAAGTTCTTGCCGCTGGCAAACTCGAAACGCCCCTGTTGGGTGCCCTGGAACATCTGCGCCAATCCAACCGGATTGGCCACCGGCACCAGCTCGATCACGCCTAGCAACTGCCCGGCCTGCTCCAGTTCGCGCAGGCGCCGCTTCAGCGCTACTGCCACGCGCATGCCCGGCAGTTCATCGGCATGCAGGCTGGCCTGGATGTAAGCCTTGCGCTCGCCGGCACCAAAGCTGAACACCGTCAGCGTGCGCTGGGTTCCCAGGCAGTTCCACGGCAGTTGATGATCAATTCTGTGCATGCCCGGGCCTCAGTGCCTGCGTGGCGCAAGGTAGGCCAGCCAGCGTGTCTCGGCCAACCGGAACAGACGCACCAGGATGAAGGTCAGGCACAGATAGAAAACCCCCGCAGTGATATAGGCCTCGAATGGCATGTAGAACTGCGAATTGATGGTCCGCGCCGCACCGGTGATATCGATCAGGGTCACCAGGGATGCCAGACTGGTCGCGTGCAGCATCATGATCACTTCATTGCTGTACTGCGGTAGCGCCCGGCGCAGTGCCGAAGGCAGCAGGATGCGCCGATAGAGCTTGAAACGTGACATGCCCATGGCCTTGGCCGCCTCGATTTCGCCATGCGGCGTGGCCTTGATGCTGCCGGCAAGGATCTCCGCGCTGTAGGCGCTGGTGTTGATGGCAAACGCCAGACAGGCGCAGAAGGTGGCATTCGACAACAGCGGCCAGAACATGCTGTCACGTACCGCCTCGAACTGCGCCAGCCCGTAATACAGCAGGTACAGCTGCACCAACATGGGCGTGCCGCGAATCACGTAGGTATACAACCAGGCAGGAAAGTTCACGGCCGGCTGTTTGGAGACGCGCATCAAGGCCAGTGGGATCGCCATGGCCAGGCCGATGATCAGGGAAATGGCCAGAAGCTTGAGTGTTTCCAGGGTGCCGGAAAAGTAAAGCGGCAAGCTGTCCCAGACCACTGTGTAATCGAAAATCATAGCTCCACCGCCTTGACGCCAGCCGAGTAGCGTTGTTCAAGGAAACGCAGCAGCAGCAGTGAAATACTGGTGATCGCCAGGTAGATCGCGGCTGCCGCCAGGATGTAGGTGAACGGTTCGTGGGTAGAGTCGCCAGCGCTTTTCGCCCGGAACATCATGTCCTGCAGCCCCACGACCGAGATCAGCGCGGTGGCCTTGATCAGTACCAGCCAGTTGTTGGTAAAGCCCGGAATCGCCAGACGAATCATCTGCGGCACGAGGATGCGAAAGAACACCTGCAGGTTGCTCATGCCATAAGCAGCACCGGCTTCAGCCTGCCCCCTGGGGATGGCCATGAAGGCGCCACGGAAGGTTTCCGACAGATAGGCCCCATAAATGAAACCCAGCGTCCCGACACCGGCGATAAACGGATTGATGTCGATGTACTCGTCATGCCCCAGCAAGGGGGCCAGGCGGTTCACCATGTCCTGACCACCATAGAAAATCAGCAGGATCAGCACCAGATCGGGAATGCCGCGAATCACCGTGGCATAGGCATCGCCCATCGCCGCCAGCCACCTGACCGGGGAAATGCGCAAGGCCGCACCGATCAGCCCCAGGGCAATGGCGACCGCCATCGCGCTGAGCGCTAACTGCAGGGTTAACCAGGTGCCATCAAGGATGCTGGCGCCATATCCATTCAGCATGATTTCACCACCTCATGCAGGGCGCTTGCGCGCCGGAAGAACAACCGGAAGCAGCACATCAGCGTGCCGCATGTATCGGCGGAAGCGGCGCCCCGGGGACAGGGCGCCGGAAGGATTTATTCGCCGTAGACGTTGAAGGTGAAGTACTTGTCCTGAACCTGCTGGTACTTGCCGTTGGCGCGGATGGCGTCGATGGCCGCGTTGAACTTGTCCGCGGTCGCTTTGTCGCCCTTGCGCACGGCGATACCGGCACCGTCACCGAAGTATTTCGGATCATTGTAGTCTGGGCCAACCAGCGCAAAGCCCTTGCCGGCCTCGGTCTTGAGGAAGCCGTCATCGATATTCACGACGTCCGCCAGGGTGGCGTCCACCCGACCGGCACCGAGGTCGAGGAAGATTTCGTTCTGCGAGCCGTAACGCACCACTTCGATACCGGCCGGGACAAACACCTCGGTGGCATAGCGGTCATAAATGGAGGAGCGCTGCACGCCGACCTTCTTGCCCTTCAGGTCGACCAGCGGATCTTTGACCACGGTGCCGGCCTTCATCGCCAGCTTGGCAGGTGTGTGGTAGTACTTCTTGGTGAAGTCGACCGATTTCAGCCGCTCCGGGGTGATCGACAGGGAGGACAGTACGGCGTCGAACTTGCGCACTTTCAGCGCCGGAATCAGGCCATCGAACTCCTGCTCGATCCATACGCACTTGACCTGCATCTGCTCGCACAGGGCCACGCCGATATCGTAATCAAAGCCGGTGATCTGGCCGTCAGGGGTCTTCATGGCAAAGGGCGGGTAAGCCGCTTCGATACCGATACGAATTTCATCTGCCGCCTGAGCAAGAGGAGCAAGGGCAGAAATCAACAGTGCGCCGAGAAGCATGATTTTTTTCATTTTGTAACTCCTTCGTATAGGCAAGCCAGGGAAATGAATGGCCGCATTGCAGGCTGGGAAATGCGCGGTTTTCAGCAAGTGTAGCCAGCTGGACAGCAATCACCGGGGTCAAGGCCTGGGAGCGGGCGTGTCGCATTCTAACGAGAGGGACATGGGCAATAATTCTTCAATGCGACATGTAATTACAAAAGCCAGGGTAATGCCACACGGATCTGTTGACAGGTGATCGGGATAGCAAACACGAGAAAATTAAATCGAACAGGCGCGCCTGAGGGCAGCACCTCCGGCACGTTCAACTGCACCAGAAAGGACAAGACCGGTAGCAACTTTTGGTCACTACCGGCCTTGTGCAACAGGGCTGCCGGTCAGGCAACCTGCATGGAGCGATGGGTGTCGATGAGTTGCTGCACCACGCCGGGATCAGCCAGGGTGGAAATGTCGCCAAGGCCGTCGTATTCGGCCACGGCTATCTTGCGCAGGATACGGCGCATGATCTTGCCCGAGCGGGTCTTGGGCAGGCCCGGCGCCCACTGGATGACATCCGGCGAAGCGATCGGACCGATCTCCTTGCGCACCCAGTTCTTCAGTTCCTGGCGCAGTTGCTCGGAAGGCTCCTCGCCACTGTTCAGGGTCACATAGACATAGATGCCCTGGCCCTTGATGTCATGCGGCATACCCACGACCGCAGCTTCGGCAACCTTGGAATGGGCGACCATGGCGCTCTCGATCTCGGCGGTGCCCATGCGATGGCCAGAGACATTCAGCACGTCATCCACCCGGCCGGTGATCCAGTAGTAGCCGTCCTCGTCGCGGCGCGCGCCGTCGCCAGTGAAGTACATGCCCTTGAAGGTCTTGAAGTAGGTATCGACGAAGCGGTCATGGTCGCCATACAGGGTGCGCGCCTGGCCAGGCCAGGAATCGACAATCACCAGATTGCCCTCGGCCGCGCCGTCAATCAGGTTGCCCATGTTATCGACCAGCGCCGGCTGTACGCCGAAGAACGGCCGCGTCGCCGAGCCCGGCTTGAGCGCGGTGGCGCCGGGCAGCGGGCTGATCATCACGCCGCCGGTCTCGGTCTGCCACCAGGTATCCACGATCGGGCAACGCGACTTGCCGACCTCCTCGTAGTACCAGTGCCAGGCCTCGGGATTGATCGGCTCGCCGACCGAACCGAGCAGGCGCAGGCTGGAGCCATCGGCACCTGCCATTGCCGCCTTGCCCTGAGCCATCATGGCGCGGATCGCGGTGGGGGCGGTGTAGAGGATATTGACCTTGTGCTTGTCGACGATCTTCGCCACGCGGGTCATGTCCGGGTAGTTCGGCACCCCTTCGAACAGCAGCGTGGTGGCGCCGTTGCACAGTGGTCCGTAAACGATATAGCTGTGCCCGGTGACCCAGCCCACATCCGCAGTGCACCAGTAGATCTCGCCAGGTCGGTAGTCGAACACCCGCTCGTGGGTCAGTGCGGCATACAACAGGTAGCCACCGGTGGTGTGCTGCACGCCCTTGGGTTTGCCGGTGGAGCCCGAGGTATAGAGGATGAACAGCGGCTCCTCGGCGCCCATTTCCTTGGGGGCACAATGGGTGGACGCGACTTTCATCAGGTCTTCGTACCAGATGTCGCGGTGCGGGTGCCACTTGATATCGCCGCCGGTGCGCTTGCACACGATGATTTTCTGCACGCTGGCGGTTTCCGGATTGGCCAAGGCATCGTCGACGTTAGCCTTGAGCGGGGTCTTCTTGCCGCCGCGCACACCTTCGTCGGCGGTGATGACGATCTTCGACTGGCAGTCGATGATGCGCCCGGCCAGGGCCTCCGGCGAGAAGCCGCCGAACACCACCGAGTGAATCGCACCGATGCGGGTGCAGGCCAGCATGGCCACCACGGCTTCGGGGATCATCGGCATGTAGATGGTCACCACATCGCCGCGATGCACATCCTGGCCGCGCAGGGCGTTGGCAAACTTGCAGACCTGCTCGTGCAATTGGCGGTAGGTAATTTCCTGATGATCCGCCGGATCGTCGCCTTCCCAGATGATCGCCAGCTGATCGCCGCGCTCGGCCAGGTGCCGATCAAGGCAGTTGGCGGAAACATTCAGCGTGCCGTCGGCAAACCACTTGATGTCGACATGGTGGTCATCGAACGAGGTCTGCTTGACCTTGGTAAAGGGCGTGATCCAGTCCAGGCGCTTGGCCTGCTCGCGCCAGAAGCCATCGGGATTGATCACCGACTGCTGGTACATGGCTTTGTAGGTCGCCTCGTCAGTCAGCGTCCGGGCAACCGATTCCGGGGTTACGGGATAAATCGAAGCAGCACACATGATAATGACCTCGGCAGGAGCATGATGGATTACATGGATACTTTTTAGCCTCCCGTGCCGGATCCAACAATTCGACCATGGTCTTAGCAGGCATTGAACCAACAGCTTAGGGGAAGGCAGGGCGCTGCTCGGAATAATTGAACCGGGCGACTCGACTGAAACGGCCCATGAGATTTGCACAAAACCGCTACGGCCAACCACCTCAATCTATAGTGAGCAGAATGTTGCCGATATCTGGCCCGGCTTGATAGAAAACACCAGCCATAGGCTCAGGGAGCCCCTGCAATGAATCTTGTTGCCCCAGCTGACTTGATGTTTCTCTTGCTGGAAAACAGCCACTCGCCGATGCATGTGGCCGGCCTGAGCATTTATACGCCACCGGAAAACGCCAGCCAGACCTTTGTGGCCGACCTGGTAACCCGCTGGAAGACTTACCGCAAGGCACGGCCACCGTTCAACAGGCGACCCGCCCTGCATATGGGCCTGTGGTTCTGGGAAGAAGATCCGCAGTTTGACCTGGATTGCCATATTCAGCATCTGGCGTTGCCAAAACCCGGGCGCATGAGCGATCTCTGCGACATGGTTGCACGCCTGCATGGCAACCTGCTGGATCGCCACCGTCCCCTCTGGGAGGCCTGCATCATCGAGGGACTGCCCGGCGGACGCTTTGCCTGCTATGTGAAAATTCATCACGCCCTGGTCGATGGCATAACGGGTTCCAGGATGATGGCGCAGAACCTGTCCAGTAGTCCCGACGAACAGAAAGCCCCTATCTGGGCTTACCAATTTCCCCAACCGCCCCAACCACATGAAGACCATTCGGAGCAGCTGCACACACGCCTAGCGAGCGAAATCGGCGCGGCGCTGAGCACCGGCAAGGAAGTCATCCCCGGCATACTCAGCGGGGTATGGGATATTCTCCGTCCGGCACCCGCCGGTACGGGCGAAGTATTGCCCCTGCAAGCCCCCGCGACACCACTGAATGTAGCCATTTCCAACTTGCGCAGCTTTGCCGCGCAACCCTTTTCACTGCAACGCCTGAAAAAGCTGGGGCATGCTGCCGGCGCTACAGTCAATGACATCGCCCTGGCCATGTGCGCCGGTGCACTGCGGAAATACCTGCTCAGCCAGCATAAATTGCCGAAGCGCTCGCTTACCGCCATGGTGCCGGTATCACTGCATGCAGAAGATGCTCACGGCGGAAATCAGATCGGTCTGCTACTGGCCAGCCTGGCTACCAACATAGCCAACCCACGCAAACGCCTGGAAACCATCGTCAAGTCAACGCAGGCTGCCAAACAACACTTACAGACCATGAGCAGACTGGAAAAGTGGGCATATATCGTGCCGATGGTAGCGCTCGCCGCCCCGCTGATGGTCACCGGCGACGCACGCCGCCATCCGCTGTTCAATGTAATCATCTCGAACGTACCCGGGCCCACTGCCACCCTGTACCTGGACGGTGCACGTCTGGACGAGGTCTACCCGGTGTCGATCCCGGCCGACTATCTGGGCCTGAACATCACCATCACCGGCTATGGCGACACCCTTGGATTTGGCTATATAGCCTGCCGCCGGGTAATGCCTGCCTTGCAGCACCTGCTCGACTACACCGATGAATCGCTGATCGAGCTCGAGCACGTGCTGCTGGACAAGCTAGTAAGGCCAGCGCGCCCCGTCCGGGCGGCAAAGCCCGCCGCAGAAAGAAACATCACCAGCAGGGTGACACCCGGAAAAACCAAACCACGCAAACCTGCCAAAGAGATTGCCAGTCCGATCAATAGCCAAGCTGAGCAGGCGCAAAAAAAAATGGCGCCCCGAAGGTCGCCAAAATAAATCTCTTCAATCAAGCGGGAGCAAGCCAAACACCCATTGCCCAAGAGCATTTAGTGGGGATTATTAAAACCGTCACACAAGTTAAAAACCATTCGACCTTAGTCGCACAGCGTTCAATCTGCACGCAGGCGCAGCAGGATCTTGCCAGTTCGCCCCGGCTGGCCCGCAGCAATCACAGCATCGACCACTTGCGCCAAGGGGAACACTTCGCTGACTTCCGCGTGAAACACTCCTTGCCGGGTCAGTTTTTTCACTGCACGCAAAATACCCAATAGTTTCAAGGGGGATTGCCGGGCCAGCCAGTTAGACAGAAAGAAACCCGAGACCTGGGTAAGCGGCATCATCAGATCCCGGCCGGGAATCTGCATCGGCGTATTTGACAGGGTTCCGTAGACCAACAGTTGGCCAGTCAGGCCCAAACACTGCACCAGTTCACTGGCCAGCGTGCCACCTACGCAATCCAGCGCATGCTGCACGCCCCTGCCTCCAGTAACCCGGAAGACTTCAGCCAGCAGATCCTGATGATCGGTCTCAATCACCACATCCGCGCCCAGTGCCCGCAGCTCGTCACTATTACTGGCTGAGCGCACCACGCAGAGGGTCTTGAAACCATAGCGCTTGCCCATGCGCACGATGCTCTTGCCGAGCGCCGAACCGGCCGCCGATATCGCTACCCACTCCCCAGCGCGCACGCGCAAGACCTCGTGGATCATCACATACGCCGCCAGCGGGTTGACGAAGAACATAGCGGCCTGCTGATCGGAAACATCATCCGGCATCACCACGGCCTTTTTCGCCTCGACAATGCTGTACTCCTGCCAGCAGCCTGCGGGCGGTCCGGCGGTAATCGCCACCCGCTTGCCCAGCAAACGCTTCGCCAGAAATCCCGAACCGCAACTATCCACCACCCCCACCCCCTCGCCACCAAGGGCATAAGGCGGTACCGGGCAGAGATTGCTGTGCGCCGGATCGTAATAAACCTGCGGGGCTGTCGGTGTACAGCCGTGATTCCAGATGCAGCGTTGCAATGCCGCATGGTAAGTGCCATGCACAAAGTTCAGGTCGGATGGGTTAACCGGACTGAAAAGCATGCGTACACGAACCTGTCCAGGGCCGGGCTCAGGCAGCGGCACCTCCTCCACGCAAATCTCGGCGAGATCCCGGGTAAACGCCTGTAAGCGAGCTGATTTCATGGCAGTCCTGTAGCAAGTGGCGAAAAAACAAGTGGCGTCGTGTTCGTGGTCGATTTCATCTCACACGATAAACGCGGCTGCACACGCAGAAATGGCTCACTTATCCACCGCCCCGGGCACACTGGCGGCCACGGCGTTCCGGCTATGTGCGCCATAGTGCCGAATCAGCTCGACCAGCACCGCCTGCATCTGGGGATCGACCTGGTTGCTGGAAACCAGCTTGTTGCTGTCAGTGAAGCCACTGGGTTGTGGACTGCTAGCCATCGATAGGCCTATTTGCTTATCCAGCTCATCGGCACTGGCATAAGCTTGCGCTGAAACCACATTACGCAGGTAGTCGACATCGTATGACGGATAGCTTTTATCCGAAGCGGTATCCGAATAGGCATTGAACATTGGATTCGCGGAATTGCCTTCCGCAATCAGGCTGCTCAGCCAGGCCAGCTGGAAGCTCTCGATCGCGGTATGCCGGTCGGCAACGCGCTTGAGCACGGCCGCCCTGGCATCGGGATAACCCAGCATGTCCTTGACCGAGACCCAGAGCAGGTTAGCGGTACTGCTGCCCGGCATGACTTTGGCGTGATAGGGCTGTGTAAGGTCCTGCACATAGTGCAACCCCCAGCCAAGAAAACGATAGCCCCAGTAAGGATGCCCGGTCTCAAAGGCATACCTTGCCAAACCGAAATACTGGAAAGCACGCTGCTCAGGATAAGTCTTGGCCAGATAGGGCGCTGCCGTCGTTAGCAGCCCTGACTCGTGATAAAAACCCATGTGGAAAGGGGCTTGCGAGGAGTACTCGAAGCGCGAGTCTCCAAAGGGTTGCGGTCCGAAATTGTAGCGGGTACCGGCACTTCCCGGAGTGTCACTGAACAGGTTGATGTCGTGCCCGTAGTCCGGCTCATCGGACGCGGTGGCCACCACACTCAGCGCACTGAGCCTGTCGCCAGGCTGGACTTCGTAGAAACGGTAGCGATTTCCCCACTGGCTGAGATCCCGATAGACCATCACCTGCCCCATCGGCAGCAGCGGCCGATCTTTCCAATCGCTGGTGCCTGGGACCGGCTGAACAAACGTGGCCAGCTTGGTTTCAGGATTGATCCTTAACGCTTGCAGAAAGTCTTGGCGTCGATCGCCCTCGCCTGCGACGATCCAGCGCAATTCATCCGGACGCTCTGGGTAACCCTGAAAGCTCGCCCGTGCGTAGGCTTCCTGGCTATCCAGCAGCACCTGTAAACCTTCGGCTTCAGCACTCAGAAAACTCTCCAGCGACTCCACCTCGACAGGTGCCACCCCCTCCAGGCTCGAACTGCCCTTGAGTGCCAACGCTGTACCCAGCGAGTGGTTGGACCAAGCCATAGCTGGTGCGGGTATACCCGCCAACAGCAAGCTCAGGACGATGCCGGGTAGTTTCATGCAGACTTCCTCAGTTCAATGGACTGCCAAAACGATGGGAGAGTAACAAGTGTGTCGCTCGATGACACGCCTCTTTCAGGACAAAATGCCAGACCAGACAGGCCATTATCTTGTGCCACACCAACTGACTAAAATACCGCTAACCACAGCATCGCGCGCTATTTCGGGCCCCCAACTAAACAGTGGAACTCACGGGGCACCGCCGTCTGTCGCTCAATACGTAACCTAGGTGATTGTTTGGCGCGTCATCCCGCTCCTCGCTATCTGTTCGCTCTGGAGACCTGCTGGAGAGCCGGTAATGGCGGGCCCGAGAGGACGCTGCCTGACTCATCCGACTTCCAAGAATGACAAATGGCCATTTGCCCTATAAGATTCGCCCCGCCGTCATGGCTCTGCATGTCCCAGTAGCTCAATCGGATAGAGCATCCCCCTCCTAAGGGGAAGGTTGGAGGTTCAATTCCTCTCTGGGACGCCAAAAGAATCAAAGAGTTACCTAAGCTTCGACTCAAAAAATAAAACCATCTAGCATCGGTCTAACGCGCCAACTGACTCCGCGTGTTTTCAGGCACAAAAATGCCGCTTCACTGAGCGGCCATTTCTTGCAGCGAAACCTAGTCGCCAATCATTCGAAATAAACCTCCACGGCAATTCCGACCGTTCCGCGCGTGCAGGGGTGCGAACCTAAGTGCGAACTGCGAACCTTTCACCCAAGTAAGGATACGTCGGGACATCAGTGTGAAACTATAACCCTATCCTGCAAAAGCAAACCCCCGACCCGCTTACGCGGATCGGGGGTTTGGGATAGGTGCTTGACGATGACCTACTCTCACATGGGGAAACCCCACACTACCATCGGCGATGCATCGTTTCACTTCTGAGTTCGGGATGGGATCAGGTGGTTCCAACGCTCTATGGTCGTCAAGCAATTTTGTTGCTGTCTCGGGGTTAGCCGCTACAGCGAATCGGGTATGTGATATCGGTTGGTAATGCGTGTTCTGGCAAACTTTCGGTTTGTTGTCGACTTCAACCATCGAGCACGCAAACTACAAATTGTTTGGGTGTTATATGGTCAAGCCTCACGGGCAATTAGTATTGGTTAGCTCAACGCCTCACAGCGCTTACACACCCAACCTATCAACGTCGTAGTCTTCGACGGCCCTTCAGGGAGCTCAAGGCTCCAGTGAGATCTCATCTTGAGGCAAGTTTCCCGCTTAGATGCTTTCAGCGGTTATCTTTTCCGAACATAGCTACCCGGCAATGCCACTGGCGTGACAACCGGAACACCAGAGGTTCGTCCACTCCGGTCCTCTCGTACTAGGAGCAGCCCCTCTCAAATCTCAAACGTCCACGGCAGATAGGGACCGAACTGTCTCACGACGTTCTAAACCCAGCTCGCGTACCACTTTAAATGGCGAACAGCCATACCCTTGGGACCGGCTTCAGCCCCAGGATGTGATGAGCCGACATCGAGGTGCCAAACACCGCCGTCGATATGAACTCTTGGGCGGTATCAGCCTGTTATCCCCGGAGTACCTTTTATCCGTTGAGCGATGGCCCTTCCATACAGAACCACCGGATCACTAAGACCTACTTTCGTACCTGCTCGACGTGTCTGTCTCGCAGTCAAGCGCGCTTTTGCCTTTATACTCTACGACCGATTTCCGACCGGTCTGAGCGCACCTTCGTACTCCTCCGTTACTCTTTAGGAGGAGACCGCCCCAGTCAAACTGCCCACCATACACTGTCCTCGATCCGGATAACGGACCAGAGTTAGAACCTCAAAGTTGCCAGGGTGGTATTTCAAGGTTGGCTCCACGCGAACTGGCGTCCACGCTTCAAAGCCTCCCACCTATCCTACACAAACAAGTTCAAAGTCCAGTGCAAAGCTACAGTAAAGGTTCACGGGGTCTTTCCGTCTAGCCGCGGATACACTGCATCTTCACAGCGATTTCAATTTCACTGAGTCTCGGGTGGAGACAGCGCCGCCATCGTTACGCCATTCGTGCAGGTCGGAACTTACCCGACAAGGAATTTCGCTACCTTAGGACCGTTATAGTTACGGCCGCCGTTTACCGGGGCTTCGATCAAGAGCTTCGCTTGCGCTAACCCCATCAATTAACCTTCCGGCACCGGGCAGGCGTCACACCCTATACGTCCACTTTCGTGTTTGCAGAGTGCTGTGTTTTTAATAAACAGTCGCAGCGGCCTGGTATCTTCGACCGGCATGGGCTTACGTAGTAAATACTTCACCCTCACCGGCGCACCTTCTCCCGAAGTTACGGTGCCATTTTGCCTAGTTCCTTCACCCGAGTTCTCTCAAGCGCCTTGGTATTCTCTACCCAACCACCTGTGTCGGTTTGGGGTACGGTTCCTAGTTACCTGAAGCTTAGAAGCTTTTCTTGGAAGCATGGCATCAACCACTTCGTCATCTAAAAGACAACTCGTCATCAGTTCTCGATCTTGAACGCCCGGATTTGCCTAAGCATTCGATCTACCACCTTAAACACGGACAACCAACGCCGTGCTGGCCTAGCCTTCTCCGTCCCTCCATCGCAGTAACTAGAAGTACAGGAATATTAACCTGTTTCCCATCGACTACGCTTTTCAGCCTCGCCTTAGGGACCGACTAACCCTGCGTCGATTAACGTTGCGCAGGAACCCTTGGTCTTTCGGCGTGGGTGTTTTTCACACCCATTGTCGTTACTCATGTCAGCATTCGCACTTCTGATACCTCCAGCCAGCTTCTCAACTGACCTTCACAGGCTTACAGAACGCTCCTCTACCGCATCACTTACGTGATACCCGTAGCTTCGGTGTATGGTTTGAGCCCCGTTACATCTTCCGCGCAGGCCGACTCGACTAGTGAGCTATTACGCTTTCTTTAAAGGGTGGCTGCTTCTAAGCCAACCTCCTAGCTGTCTAAGCCTTCCCACATCGTTTCCCACTTAACCATAACTTTGGGACCTTAGCTGACGGTCTGGGTTGTTTCCCTTTTCACGACGGACGTTAGCACCCGCCGTGTGTCTCCCATGCTCGGCACTTGCTGGTATTCGGAGTTTGCATCGGTTTGGTAAGTCGGGATGACCCCCTAGCCGAAACAGTGCTCTACCCCCAGCAGTGATACATGAGGCGCTACCTAAATAGCTTTCGAGGAGAACCAGCTATCTCCGAGCTTGATTAGCCTTTCACTCCGATCCACAGGTCATCCGCTAACTTTTCAACGGTAGTCGGTTCGGTCCTCCAGTTAGTGTTACCCAACCTTCAACCTGCCCATGGATAGATCGCCCGGTTTCGGGTCTATACCCAGCGACTAAAGCGCCCTATTAAGACTCGCTTTCGCTACGCCTCCCCTATTCGGTTAAGCTCGCCACTGAATATAAGTCGCTGACCCATTATACAAAAGGTACGCAGTCACCCAACAAAGTAGGCTCCCACTGCTTGTACGCATACGGTTTCAGGATCTATTTCACTCCCCTCTCCGGGGTTCTTTTCGCCTTTCCCTCACGGTACTAGTTCACTATCGGTCAGTCAGTAGTATTTAGCCTTGGAGGATGGTCCCCCCATATTCAGACAAAGTTTCTCGTGCTCCGTCCTACTCGATTTCACTTCTAAGACCTTTTCGCGTACAGGGCTATCACCCACTATGGCCGCACTTTCCAGAGCGTTCCGCTAAAATCAAAGAAGCTTAAGGGCTAGTCCCCGTTCGCTCGCCACTACTAAGGGAATCTCGGTTGATTTCTTTTCCTCAGGGTACTTAGATGTTTCAGTTCCCCTGGTTCGCCTCTTGCACCTATGTATTCAGTACAAGATAACCATCTTATGATGGCTGGGTTCCCCCATTCAGACACCTCCGGATCAAAGTCTGTTTGCCGACTCCCCGAAGCTTTTCGCAGGCTACCACGTCTTTCATCGCCTCTGACTGCCAAGGCATCCACCGTATGCGCTTCTTCACTTGACCATATAACCCCAAGCAATCTGGTTACTGTCTCGAACGTGAAGACGACATTCGCCGAAAATTTGCACTTGAGAACACGCAAATTTTACCTTGACTCAAACAATCACCAGTGAAAGAGATTGTTTGGTCACTTCTATCACATACCCAAATTTTTAAAGAACAGTTCTGGCGCAAAGACCAGAACTCAACATCTCAGCCTATCCAGGCAGATGCTCAGTTCTGAGCTTTCAGCGATTTCGAGTTAATGGTGGAGCCAAACGGGATCGAACCGTTGACCTCCTGCGTGCAAGGCAGGCGCTCTCCCAGCTGAGCTATGGCCCCATCTAATGATCTGGCCACGACCCTTGACAATTGGTGGGTCTGGGCAGATTCGAACTGCCGACCTCACCCTTATCAGGGGTGCGCTCTAACCAACTGAGCTACAGACCCAATCGTCTCTCTCGGGTCTATTAACCCAATCGCTTTTCGCAAGTGAATCAAGCAATTCGTGTGGGTGCTTATGAAGAAGCTGAAGTCTTCGATTAAGGAGGTGATCCAGCCGCAGGTTCCCCTACGGCTACCTTGTTACGACTTCACCCCAGTCATGAATCACTCCGTGGTAACCGTCCCCCTTGCGGTTAGACTAGCTACTTCTGGAGCAACCCACTCCCATGGTGTGACGGGCGGTGTGTACAAGGCCCGGGAACGTATTCACCGTGACATTCTGATTCACGATTACTAGCGATTCCGACTTCACGCAGTCGAGTTGCAGACTGCGATCCGGACTACGATCGGTTTTGTGGGATTAGCTCCACCTCGCGGCTTGGCAACCCTCTGTACCGACCATTGTAGCACGTGTGTAGCCCTGGCCGTAAGGGCCATGATGACTTGACGTCATCCCCACCTTCCTCCGGTTTGTCACCGGCAGTCTCCTTAGAGTGCCCACCATAACGTGCTGGTAACTAAGGACAAGGGTTGCGCTCGTTACGGGACTTAACCCAACATCTCACGACACGAGCTGACGACAGCCATGCAGCACCTGTGTTCGAGTTCCCGAAGGCACCAATCTATCTCTAGAAAGTTCTCGACATGTCAAGGCCAGGTAAGGTTCTTCGCGTTGCTTCGAATTAAACCACATGCTCCACCGCTTGTGCGGGCCCCCGTCAATTCATTTGAGTTTTAACCTTGCGGCCGTACTCCCCAGGCGGTCAACTTAATGCGTTAGCTGCGCCACTAAGTCCTCAAGGAACCCAACGGCTAGTTGACATCGTTTACGGCGTGGACTACCAGGGTATCTAATCCTGTTTGCTCCCCACGCTTTCGCACCTCAGTGTCAGTATCAGTCCAGGTGGTCGCCTTCGCCACTGGTGTTCCTTCCTATATCTACGCATTTCACCGCTACACAGGAAATTCCACCACCCTCTACCGTACTCTAGCTTTGCAGTTTTGGATGCAGTTCCCAGGTTGAGCCCGGGGATTTCACATCCAACTTACAAAACCACCTACGCGCGCTTTACGCCCAGTAATTCCGATTAACGCTTGCACCCTCTGTATTACCGCGGCTGCTGGCACAGAGTTAGCCGGTGCTTATTCTGTCGGTAACGTCAAATCAGCAACGTATTAAGCTACTGACCTTCCTCCCAACTTAAAGTGCTTTACAATCCGAAGACCTTCTTCACACACGCGGCATGGCTGGATCAGGCTTGCGCCCATTGTCCAATATTCCCCACTGCTGCCTCCCGTAGGAGTCTGGACCGTGTCTCAGTTCCAGTGTGACTGATCATCCTCTCAGACCAGTTACGGATCGTCGCCTTGGTGAGCCATTACCTCACCAACTAGCTAATCCGACCTAGGCTCATCTGATAGCGTGAGGTCCGAAGATCCCCCACTTTCTCCCGTAGGACGTATGCGGTATTAGCGTCCGTTTCCGAACGTTATCCCCCACTACCAGGCAGATTCCTAGGCATTACTCACCCGTCCGCCGCTCTCAAGAAAAGCAAGCTTTTCTCTACCGCTCGACTTGCATGTGTTAGGCCTGCCGCCAGCGTTCAATCTGAGCCATGATCAAACTCTTCAGTTCAATACTGATCGGGTTTTGAGAAAACCCTAAACTTGGCTCAGCAATCGCAAAAAACTCTCAAATTAACGAGTGTTACTTGTGATGCTGATAATCTTGCGATCCTCAGTCTTACTACACAAGCACCCACACGAATTGCTTGATTCAGTTGTTAAAGAGCGTTTGGCTGATTCGTTCGTCTCAACCAAGGCCGCGCATTCTACAGCAGCCTCTACTTCCGTCAAGCCTATTTCAAAGAATTTTTCGTTTCTTCTCAACCGCTTGCGCTACTAACACCAACACTGCATGCCGGTAGCGGGAGGCGAATTCTACAG
>NZ_JADOBE010000012.1 GCF_015637705.1 Pseudomonas sp. N040
TGTACGGACCGGACACATAGGTGACAGGTGTGCGGAGACATGGCTGACACTTTCGGTAGTGACCTGCCGAGCCGATAACCATGCCTTGGAACGCTAAAGACACCATGAGCCTTAGAGAAGAATTCGTACTGCTGGCCCGACAAGATGGCGCTAATCGCCGCGAGTTATGTCGGCGCTTCGGGATCAGCCCCCAAACCGCCTACAAGTGGCTGACCCGGCACAAGCAACATGGCAGCGATGGCCTGGCCGACATTTCCAGACGCCCTAAAACCAGCCCGCGATTGACTGACACTGACCTGGAGCAGGCTGTTGTGGCGTTGCGCCGGGAACACCCTTGTTGGGGCGGACGGAAACTGAGCCGGCGCTTGCAGGACTTGGGGAAACCCCTGCTCGCCCCCAGCACCATCACCAGCATTCTGCACCGCCATGAACTGATCTCTCCCCAGAGCTCAGAGGCAGCCACGCCCTGGAAGCGCTTCGAGCACGCCGCCCCCAATGACCTCTGGCAGATGGACTTCAAGGGCTGTTTTCAGACTTCCGAGGGTGTCTGCCATCCCTTGACCGTGCTGGATGACCATTCACGCTTCAATCTGGGTATCCGTGTCTGCTCCGAGCAACGCTACCGCACGGTCCGGGCGCAGTTGATCGAGATCTTCAGGCGCTATGGCCTGCCGGTACGTATCAACACTGACAACGGTGCGCCTTGGGGGGCCGCGCGTCAGCCGGGGCAACTAACTGAGTTGGCGATCTGGCTGATCCGGCTGGGTATCCGCCTGAGCTACAGCCGCCCGTATCACCCGCAAACCAACGGCAAGGACGAGCGTTTCCATCGCTCCCTCAAGGCCGAAGTCCTCAACGGACGCAGTTTCCACTCGCTGCAGGAGGCCCAGGCGGCTTTCGATTGCTGGCGTGAGGTTTACAACCAGCAGCGTCCCCATGAGGCCTTGCAGATGGCTACGCCGACTACCCGCTACCAGATAAGCCCCAAGACCTATCCCGAGGAACTTCCGGAGATTGAATACGGACCAAACGATACCGTGGTGACGGTGAGCAAATGGGGCGGGGCAATCAGCTTCCATGGCAGAGACTACAAGCTCTCTAACCCGCTCGCAGGTCTGCCGGTAGCAATCAGGCCATCCGGCAAAAAAGATGGCTTGTACGATGTGTACTTCATCCACCACAAACTGATGCAGATTGATCTACGGGAGCCGGCCGAGGCCGGTGCATAATCCGTCAACCATGTGTCCGCACATGTGTCCACCATGTCTCCGGTCTATACAGGCAAGCAAGAAAAGTGAGGCGCCCGGCGGGGCGCAACCGAAGCTATCAAGCAGCCTCGATAATCAGCTCGGCACATGGGCCCAACAACACGGATTTCCAATCCGGCAACCGTTTCCCGCCGCCGAGCAATGAACCTGATCCAGCCTGTCAGCACTGGTAAGACTTTAGTCGAATCAGCTCCTTTCCTACGACTAAGGTCGTCTGTTGTCCTGCCTGTGCGGTACTAGAGTACAGCTACCGATCACCACCCGCAGAAGGTCTGTGCCATGAACGAAGACATGTTCGACCGGATTACCGCCAATCCGCACTATCAGGAGCTGAGGGCCAAGCGCAGCCGCTTTGCCTGGCTGCTCACCATCATCATGCTCGTAGTCTATTACGGCTACATCCTGCTCATCGCCTTTGACAAGGAGTTGCTGGCCAGGCCGATCGGCGACGGCGTGATGACCCTTGGTATCCCGGTGGGGCTGGGCGTCATCGTCTTCACCATCCTGATTACCGGTTTTTATGTCCGTCGGGCGAACTCGGAGTTTGACGAGCTGACCCGCAAGATCGTCGAGGAGACCCGTCAATGAAACGCCATAACATTCAGGCTTTGCTGGCGCTGCTGCTCGCCGGCTTCTCCGTCACCGCGCTGGCCGCGGGTGGCGATCTTGGCCAGCTGGAAAAGCAGGCCACCAACTGGACTGCCATCGGCATGTTCTCGCTGTTCGTCATCGGCACGCTGTTCATCACCAAATGGGCCGCCTCGAAGACCAAGTCGGCCGCCGACTTCTACACCGCCGGTGGCGGCATCACCGGGTTCCAGAACGGCCTGGCGATTGCCGGCGACTACATGTCGGCCGCCTCCTTCCTGGGTATTTCCGCGGCGGTGATGGTCGGTGGCTACGACGGCCTGATCTACTCGATCGGCTTCCTCGTCGGCTGGCCGATCCTGACCTTCCTGATGGCCGAGCGCCTGCGCAACCTGGGCAAGTTCACCTTTGCCGATGTGGCGGCGTACCGCTTCCAGCAAGGTCCGATCCGTGTCTTCGCGGCCTCCGGCACCCTGGTGGTGGTGGCGTTCTACCTGATCGCGCAGATGGTCGGTGCCGGCCAGCTGATCAAGCTGCTGTTCGGTCTCGAGTACTGGATGGCGGTGGTCAGCGTCGGCGCGCTGATGATGGTCTATGTGCTGTTCGGCGGCATGACCGCCACCACCTGGGTACAGATCATCAAGGCCGGCCTGCTGCTCTCGGGTGCGTCCTTCATGGCCTTCATGGTGCTGATGCACTACGGCTTCTCGCCGGAAGCGCTGTTCGCTGCTGCGGTCCAGGTCAAGGAAGCTGGCGCGGTCAAAGCCGGCCAGGATGCTGCCACGGCAGCCACCACCGGTCTGTCGATCATGGCCCCGGGCAGTTTCGTCAAGGACCCGATCTCGGCCATTTCCTTCGGCATGGCACTGATGTTCGGTACCGCCGGCCTGCCGCACATCCTCATGCGCTTCTTCACCGTGCCGGATGGCAAGGAAGCCCGCAAGTCGGTGTTCTGGGCGACCACCTGGATCGGCTACTTCTACCTGCTGACCTTCATCATCGGCTTCGGCGCCATCGTCCTGGTCTCGACCAATCCGCAGTTCCTCGATGCAGTCGGCGTCCTCCGCGGCGGCGGCAACATGGCGGCGATCCACCTGGCTGACGCGGTGGGCGGCAACCTGTTCCTCGGCTTCATCTCCGCGGTCGCCTTCGCCACCATCCTGGCGGTGGTATCGGGCCTGACCCTGTCCGGCGCCTCGGCGGTATCGCACGACCTGTACGCCACCGTGTTCAAGAAGGGCAAGGCCGATTCGGCTTCCGAGCTGAAAGTGTCGCGCCGTACCACCGTGGTACTGGGCATCGTGGCGGTGATCCTCGGGATCGCCTTCGAGAAGCAGAACATCGCCTTCATGGTATCGCTGGCCTTCGCCATCGCCGCATCGGCCAACTTCCCGGTGCTGTTCATGTCGCTGATGTGGAAGAACTGCACCACCCGCGGCGCCACCATCGGCGGCTTCATGGGCCTGATCACTGCGGTGGTGCTGACCGTGCTGTCGAAGTCGATCTGGGTAGACATCTTCGGTAATGCCGAAGCCCTGTTCCCCTACACCTCGCCCGCGCTGTTCTCGATGATTGCCGGCTTCGGCGGCATCTGGCTGTTCTCCCTGCTGGATAACAGTGATCGTGCCCGCATCGACCGTGCCGGCTACCCGGCGCAGGCCCTGCGTGGCGAAACCGGTATCGGTATCTCGGTCGCTTCGGGTCACTGATAACCGTACATGCATTGCTCCCTTCAGGCGGCCTTCGGGCCGCCTTTTTTATGCGCCTGCAACCCTTGCAGGGCTGCCAGGCAAAAGCCAAAGCTCGCGCCGCGGGCGGTGCTCCTACAGGGTTATCGGCTGGGTCGAAAACGTGTGCAGGTGCACTGCCTCTGTAGGAGCTCCGCCCCCGGCGCGATAAGGTCGGCGCGGGGCCGCCGGTTGGGCAGGGCGGTTCGGCTGGCGGGAAGGCGCGGGCTGACTGCGGATTGCAAGTTCGCCGGCAAAGGCATCTCCCCGCAACCGCAAAGGTGCTCAGTGCAGGGCAGGATCAGAAGCTGTGTTGTTGCCGGCGGCGCCAGCCGTGCAGCTGTTGCTGGAGGCTGGCCAGGCTGTCGATGCCCTGGCGCTGGGCGCGGTTGAACAGGATCAGGGCCAGTTCGGCGGTCACCAGCGCATCGGCGCTGGCACTGTGGCGGGCCAGCACCTGCAGGCCGAAATACTTGACCCAGGCATCCAGCCCGCCCTTGTGGATGCCGGCCTTGGGAAAGAGCATCGGCGCCACCTCGGCCAGGTCTATGAAGCTGTGGCGCAGGTCGTAATCCAGCACCTCGCGCAGGGCGCGGGACAGCATGCGCTGGTCGAAGGGCGCGTGGTAGCCGAGTACCGGGCTGTCGCCGAGGAACTGCATGAAGTCCAGCAGGGCTTCGGCGGGGTCGAGGCCGGCGGCGATGGTGCTTGGCGCCAGGCCGTGGATCAGGATGCTTTCGCTGACCTGGTGATCCTGCTGCATGGTGCACTCGTACTGGCTGCCGAGGTCGATGTCGCCGTCCTCGATGACCACCGCGCCGATCGACAGCACCTTGTCGCGGTTGACGTTGAGGCCGGTGGTTTCCAGGTCCAGCACGACAAAGCGCTGCTCGCGCAGTGGCCGGTTGTCCGCTGCCCGGGCCGGCGGCAGGGCCGCGCGGCGGGCCAGCTGCGCCGCGCCGAGCACGCTGCCCCTGGCCGGGGCCAGCCAGCTGAACCACTTTTTCATAGCTGGTAACGCTGGGCGAGGCTGGCTTGCAGGCGCTGCGCCTGGCGAAAGGATTCGCGCAGGATGCGCCGGTCGAGGTCGTTCAGCTCGTCCGGGTCGATGCGGTTGGAGAATGCCTCGCCGGACTTGGCCAGTGCCTGGTGGTTCTGCATGCGGATCAGCTGGATAAACAGGTAGGCCTCCTCGTAGGCGGCCCCGTCCAGAGCCTCGATCACGCCGCGGCGGACCAGCTGGTCGAAGCGCTCGAGAGTGCTGCAGGATTCGACACCGTTGGCCAGCGCGAGCAGGCGTGCGGCATCGACGAAGGGGGTCAGGCCCTGGACCTTGAGGTCGAGGGTGTGCTTCTCGGCGCCCTTGCGCGCCACCTCGAACTCACGGAACAGGCCGCCCAGCGGCGGCCGGTGGCGCAGGGCGTTTTCCGCCATCATGCGCTGGAACACGCTGTTGTCGGCAATCAGCCCGAGGACTTCCTGGCGCAGCTGTTCGCAGCCTTCCTCGGCGCCCCAGACCACCCGCAGGTCGAAGAAGATGGTCGAGCCGAGCAGGTTCTCCGGGGTGGCCTCGCGGACGAAGTCGGACAAGCGCCGGCTCCACTCCTGGCGCGACAGGCACAGCTGCGGGTTGCCGGCCATGATGTTGCCCTGGCACAGGCTGAAGCCGCACTGGTCGAGGGCCTGGTTGATGCGCTGGGCGAGGGGCAGCAGGCACTGGCGAATGCGTTCGGCCTCCCGGGCGTCGCTCGCCTCGAAGAGGATACCGTTGTCCTGGTCGGTGTGCAGGGTCTGCTCGCGGCGGCCTTCGCTGCCGAACACCAGCCAGCTGAAGGGAATCCCCGGATCGCCGAGTTCCTCGATGCACAGCTCGATGACCCGGCACACCGTGTGGTCGTTGAGCAGGGTGATCAGGTGGGTGATCTGCGCCGCGCTGGCGCCGTGGGCCAGCATGCGCTGGGCCAGCTGGCCGATGTCATGGCGCAGGTGCACCAGGGTTTCCAGGCTGCCGGCGTGGCGGATGGTGCGCGCCAGGTGCACCAGGTCGACCCGCTGCAGGGAGAACAGGTCGCGCTCGGAGACCACGCCGCACAGGCGCTCGTTTTCCACCACGCAGACGTGCGCGATATGCCGCTCGGTCATCGCCAGCGCGGCATCGAAGGCACTCGCCCGGCGCGGCAGGTGGAAGGGCCTGGGGGTCATCAGCTGGCTGATCGGCTGGCCGAGGTCGGCGCCGTCGCGGGCAATGGTCTTGCGCAGGTCGCGCAGGGTGAAGATGCCCAGCGCCTGCATGTCCGCGCCGGCAATCACGATGCTGCCGACCTGCCGCTCGTGCATCAGGCGCACCGCGCCCTGCAGGGTCTCCTCGGGGCCGCAGGTCAGCGGCTCGCGGATCGCCAGCTCGCCAAGGGTGGTTTCCAGCGAGTACTGCGAGCCGAGGCTTTCCGCGGCACGCGCCTGCACCTGCTGGTTGACCTGGTCGAGCAGGCTGCTGACGCCGCGCAGGGCGAAGTCGCGGAACGGATTGGAGTTGGAGAACAGGCGGACGAACGCCGGCTTGTTCAGCAGCAGGCAGAAGGTGTCCTCGGCGGCCAGGTGCTCGGTGCGGGTGGCGCGCTCGCCGAGCAGTGCGGCCAGCGGAAAGCATTCGCCGGTGGAGATCTCGAAGGTGTTCGGCTCGCCATCCTTGGCCTGCAGCGCGCGCTTGCCGTGGATGCGCCCCTGCTTGACGATGTAGAAGTACTGCACCGGGCCCTCTTCGGGCTTGATGATGGAGTCGCCGGCGGCATAGAAGCGCAAGCGGCAGTTCTCCACCAGATAGCCCAGGTGGGCCTGCTCCATCTGGTTGAACGGGGGGTACTTCTTGAGGAACTCCAGGGTGCCCTGGATATTCTGCTGGACGGCAATCCTGCCCGTCTGATCGAAAGCATCCGCCTTGCTCATGCCGGCCTCGTCGCCAAATGGAATCAGTGTGTCCGCTGTCGCCCGCTGGCAGGCAGCCAGTGGCCCTCGCGACACCCTAGCCGGCCGCGGCGCCACTGGCTATTGCACTTAAGTCTAGCGGCGCGCCGCCCTCAAGCGCTGGCGAAGGCCGCCAGCAGGTCCTCGACCAGCGCGCGCTGGGCATCGCCGGGATGCCGGCCGCGGTGATTGGCCAGGTGGAATTGCACGCGGAAACCCAGCTGCGCGGGCAGCAGCGCGCGCAACTGGCCGCTGGCCAGCCAGGGCGCGGCAATGTGTTCGGGCAGGTAGCCGATGTGCGCGCCGGACAGGATGAACGCCAGGCTGCCCTCGACCTGCTCGCAGTGCGCGCTGCTCTGGCGGGTCTGCAGCGGCTGGGTGGCGGTGATCGAGCGGTAGGGGTGGTAGACCAGGTCGCAGCCGGCCAGGTCCTCGCGACTGATCTGCTCGCGCTGGAACAGCGGATGGCCACTGGCGCAGTACAGCGCCTGCTGCTCGCTGAACAGCGGCTGGTAGTCGAGGGCACTCTGGTTGCCGGCGAAGTAGCCGATGGCCAGCTGCAGCTGGTCCTGCAGCAGGCGCCGCTCCAGTTCGGCCGGCACCGCGCTGATCAGCTCGATCCGCACCGCCTGGTTGCGCCGGCGAAAGCGTCCGATGGCCGCCGCCACGCGCTGCAGGACCTGGCTGTCGAGGGCTTCGGAAAGGCCGATGCGCAGCTCGCCGAGCAGCTTGTCGGCCATGTCCCGGGCCTCGTCCTTGAACAGGTCGATGGCCTGCAGCAGGCGGTAGGTGGCCTGCAGCACCTGCGCGCCCTTGGGTGTCAGGCTGAAGCCGGCCTTGCCGCGCTCGCACAGGCGAAACCCCAGGCGGGTTTCCAGCTTGGCCATCTGCGTGCTGATGGTCGATTGGCCGATTCCCAGTTCGCCCTGGGCGGCGCTGAAGCCGCCGCACTCGGCGACGCGGACGAACAGGCGCAGCAGTTGCAGGTCGAGGTCACGCAGCTGGCTGAGCATGCCGGCTCCAAACATTGATAAATATGAATGTCAAAGTAGCACACTTCATATTTATCGGAAGCAAATCCCGGCGCAGGATGCACGCCTGTCTAGGAGCCAGCTGGCTCCTACGGAACGATTTGACTCGCCAACCCGAATGAGGCCGCCACCATGCGTCTGCTTGCCTGTTTGCTGTTGTCCTGCCTGTGCCTGCCGGCGCTGGCCGAAGACAAGCTCCTGAATATCTACAGCTGGTCGTCGTATATCCCCGAGAAGGGCCTGCAGCAGTTCAAGGACGAGACCGGCATCGCGGTGAAGTACGACATGTTCGACAGCGCCGAGGCACTCGACAGCAAGCTGCTCACCGGCGGCAGCGGCTATGACGTGGTGTTCCCGGCCTCCAGCGGCCTGGCGCGGGCGATCAAGGCCCAAGCGGTTCAGGAAGTGCCGCATGACAGCCTGCCTAATTACGCCAACCTCGACCCGGAGCTGCTGGCCAAGCTGGCCGCCAGCGACCCGGGCAACCGCTACGGCGTGCCCTACACCTGGGGCACCGTGGGCCTCGGCCTGAACCTGCAGGCGCTGCAGCAGCGCCTGCCGAACGTGCCGCTGAACAGCCTCGACCTGCTGTTCAAGCCCGAATACGCCAGCCGGCTGAAAGACTGTGGGATCGCCGTGCTGGATTCGCCGCAGGAAGTGATCAGCCTTGCGCTCAACTACCTGGGCCATGATCCGTACAGTCACCAGGCCAGCGACCTCAAGGACGTGCAGCAACTGCTCGCCACCCTGCAACCCAACGTGCGCTACGTCGGCACTGGCCGGCACATCGACGACCTGGCCAAGGGCGAGATCTGCCTGGCGCTGACCTACAACGGTGACGCCGGCATGGCCGCCGCCCAGGCCGCCGAAAACCAGCAGCCGTTCGAGGTGGTCTACCGCATCCCGCGCGAAGGCACGCTGATCTGGTTCGACGTCATGGCCATTCCGGTGGATGCGCCGCACCCGGCAGCCGCGCGCAGTTTCATCGACTTCATGCTGCGCCCGGAGGTGATCGCCGAGCTGACCAACAGCATCTACTTCGCCAATGCCAACCAGGCCGCCGATGCGCTGATCGACCCGGCGATCAAGGGTGATCCGGATATCTACCCGCCGCGGGAAGTGCGCGCCAAGCTGTTCAGCGAGCAACTGCTGTCGCTCAAGCAGCAGCGCGAGCGCACCCGCATCTGGACCAGTTTCCGCAGTCAGTATTGAGGAGTCGATCATGGAAGCGTTTCAGGGCAACGACCTGGCCATCACCCGCGACAGCCTGTACGGCACCTTTTCCGAGCCGACCTACGCCGGCGTCACCAGCTTCATGCGCCGCCGCTACACCCGTGACCTGACCGGCGTCGACCTGGTGGTCAGCGGCGTGCCGTTCGACAGCGCCACCACCAACCGCCCGGGTGCCCGTTTCGGCCCGCGGGCGGTGCGTGCTGCATCCATCACCAGTGCCTGGGAGCGGCACTGGCCATGGGAGTTCGACCCGTTCGAGCTGCTCGCCAGCATCGACTACGGCGATTGCGACTTCGACCATTCGCAACCGCAGCACACCCCGGCTGCCATCGAGGCGCATGCGGACAAGATCCTCGGCGCCGGCTGCGCCATGCTGACCTTTGGCGGTGACCACTTCATCAGCTACCCGCTGCTCAAGGCCCATGCCAGGCTGCACGGCAGGCTGTCGCTGGTGCACTTCGATGCGCACAGCGACACCTGGCCGGACACCGACGAGGGCACGCAGGGCATCAATCACGGCACCATGTTCTATTACGCCGCCAAACAGGGGCTGGTGGATCCGGCGCGTTCGGTGCAGATCGGCCTGCGCACCACCAATGACGACGTGCTGGGCTTTCAGGTGCTGGATGCCCGGCAGGTGCAGCGCAGCACCCCGGAGCAGATCGCGGCGCAGATCAAGGCAAGGGTAGGGGACAATCCGGTGTACCTGACCTTCGACATCGACTGCCTCGACCCGGCCTACGCCCCCGGCACCGGCACCCCGGTCCCCGGCGGGCTGAGCAGCCACCAGGCGCTGGAAATCCTGCGTTGCCTGCGCGGCATCAACCTGATCGGCATGGATGTGGTGGAAGTCTCGCCACCCTACGACCACGCCGAAGTCACCGCGCTGGCCGCCGCCTATGTGGCGATGGAACTGGTTTGCCTGTACGCCGCGCGGCACAAGCTCAAGGAACGCTGAGGGCAAGCGCCGCGCAACGAATCGCCTGGGGCGGGTGCAACCCACCGCTGGCTGAATCCATTGCGCGGCTTGCCGCTTGCTGGGTTATGCCGGGTTGCACCCGCCCTGCAAATGCCGGGCAATCCGCGTACGTTTGGCCGCTGCATTTCGTGCTACTTTCCCTGCGGATAAACAGCATCCCGGACGGAGAGAAATACACCATGGCACGCAGCGCATTTGTCACCGGCAGCACCGGCTTTGTCGGCCTCAACCTGGTGCAGAAACTCAAGAATGACGGCTGGGATGTCACCGCGCTGCACCGCGCCAGTTCCGACCTGGGCTTGCTCTCGCGCTTTTCGCCAAACCTCGCGCAGGGCGAGATCACCGATGCCGCCTCGATCCTCAAGGCCTTGCCGAATGGCATCGACACGCTGTTTCACGTGGCCGGCAATACCAGCATGTGGCGCCAGGGCAATGCCCAGCAGACCCGCGACAATGTCGAAGGCACGCGCAACGTGGTCGAGGCGGCGCTGGCCAAGGGCGTGCGGAGGCTGGTGGTGACCTCGTCAATCTCCGCCTATGGCCCGGTCAGCGGCGCCATCACCGAGGAAACCCCGAGCCTGGCGGCCAGCTCCACGGTCAATTACGAACTCAGCAAATGGCAGGCCCAGGAAATCGCCCGCGCGGCCATGGCCCGCGGCCTCGAGGTTGTCATCATGCAGCCCGGCGCGATCATGGGGCCCTATGACATCGGCACCTGGTCACGCCTGTTCCCGCTGGTCCGCGATGGCAAGATGAACCAGGTGCCGCGCGCCGGGCTGACCTTCGCCCACGTCCGCGAAGTGGTCGGCGCGCATGTGGCGGCGGCGGACAAGGGCGAGAACGGCGGGCAGTACCTGCTTGGTGGCGAAAACCGCAGCATGCTCGAGCTGGTGCGCTGCATCGAGCAGCTGCTGGGCAAGCCGGCCAAGGCCAGGGAGGTGCCTGGCCCGCTGCTCACGGTGGTGGCCGCGGTCAGCGATTTCATCAGCAATTTCACCGGCAAGGAGCCCGCGCTCACCCCGGAAATGGCCAAGGGCTTTGCCGGCAGCGTCACCATCACTGCCGCCAAGGCGCAGCGCGAGCTGGGTTTCAGGATCGTGCCGCTGGAGGAGATGGTCAGGGATTGCTACGACTGGATGGTGGCCGAAGGGCGCATCTGAGCCTGCACCTGCCTGCGCCCGCCAGGCTAGGCGTGGCGCTGCGCAACGCGGGCGCCCCGGGCTGTTCTGGAGAGTTGGTTGCTATGGCATTCGCGGGTAGAGGCGTATTTCTGTCCAGTCGCTGCATGCTGCTGCACATCTGCCTGGCCGGTGGCCTGCTGGTGAGCGGGCATTTGCCGGCACAGCCGTACCCGACCGTCACCCTGCATTACTCCGAACGCCAGCCGTATCAATACACCGATGGGGATGGCCGAGCTGCCGGCGTGCTGATCACGCCGACGGCCAGGGTCTTCGCCAGGGCGGGGGTTCCGGTCACCTGGAAATCCGAGCCGTTCAATCGAAGCCTGATGGTGATCCAGGCCAATACCGGTAATGACTGCTCGATCGGCTGGTTCAAGACGCCGGAGCGCGAGGGTTTTGCCCGCTTCAGCCTGCCGATTTACCGCGACCAGCCGCAGGTCGGACTGGTGCGCGCGGACTTTCCCGTGCAGCAGGGCGTCAGCGCACGGGAGCTGCTGGGCAACCCGGAAATCCGCCTCTTGCTCAAGCAGAGTTTTGCCTATGGCGAGTACCTGGACAGCCTGATTGCCCGGCTGCCGGCCGCGCGGGTCCAGCGCGTTTCCGTCGAGGTGCCCAACCTGCTGCTGATGCTGCAGGCGCGGCGGGCCGACCTGCTCATCCTCGCGGCCGAGGAGGTCGACTTCTATGCCGCGCAGGCGGGGCAGCCACTGCAGGGGTTTCGCGTTGTCCGCCTGGCGGACCTGCCGCGGGGTGAGCTGCGTTACCTGATGTGCAGCCAGCAGGTTCCGGAGGCGATCATCCGGCGACTCGATGCGGCGATCCGCAGGGAGGTCACGCTGGATGAGCCTGCAGCCGTGAATCAGGATTGAGCGGCTGCGGCATTTGCTCGCTGGGCGCCTTCGGCGCGCTGTGGTGAAATGAATTTTTCAGCCAGGGAAATGCGGCCCTTGAAAACCTCCAGAGCTTCAGCCGGCAGCCGTCAGCCCACCGCCTACGGTGGCCAGCGCTGGCATCGCATCGTGTTCGTCACCGGCAAGGGCGGGGTCGGCAAGTCGGTGGTGGCGGCGGCCACCGCGCTGCAGTTCGCCCGCCAGGGGCACAGCGTGCTGCTGGCGGAAATGGGCAGCCGCAGCTTTTACGGGCCGTTGCTCGGCCTCTCGGTCGGCGTGGAGCCGGTGGCCTGGAAACACAACATCGGGATTGCCCGCTGGGACGTCGAGTCGACCCTGCGCGAGTACATCACACACTACCTGCCGATCAAGGCCCTGGCCGACAAGATCCTTGGCAACACGGTGATGAAGGCGCTGGTCGCGGCCGCGCCGAGCCTGTCCGAGCTGGCCATGCTCGGCAAGCTGACCGCGCCGATGCGCCACGGCTGGTACCAGCGCGAGGTCGATGTGGTGGTGGTCGACGCCTATGCCACCGGCCAGTTCATGGCCATGCTGCGCGCCCCGCGCGGCATGGCGCAGACCGCCAGTGCCGGGCCGATGCACAAGCACAGTTCGATCATGGCGCGGATGCTGGCCGATCCGGCGCTCTGCGAATACCGCCTGGTGACCCTGGCCGAGGAAATGCCGGTCACCGAGGCCTGCGAGATGGCTGCCGAACTGCTCGCCGAAACCGGCATCGCGCCGCGCGTCTACTGCAACCGCCTGCTCGAGCTGCCGGCCAGCATCCCCGCGGTGGCACGGCAGGATCCGGCGCATGACTTCGTCGCGCAGATGCGCCGCATCGACCGCCGGCAAAAGAGCAGCCTGGCGACCCTGGAACAGCTCGGCCGCCAGCGCCAGGGTCCGCTGCAGCGCTTGCCGCTGGTGACCAGCCTGGACCCCGAGTACCTGCTGGAACAGCTGGCCGATGCGCTGGCGGCCGGGGAGGAGGACGCCACATGAAAGCCCTGCTGGAAAATCACCGGGTGATTGTCTGCACCGGCAGCGGCGGGGTCGGCAAGACCACCACCTCGGCGGCGCTGGGGATTGCCGCGGCCAAGCTGGGCAAGCGCGTGCTGGTGCTGACCATCGACCCGGCGCGGCGCCTGGCCACCAGCCTGGGCATCGACAATAGCGCGGAGGATGTGCGGGTACCCGGGCAGCATTTCGCCGGCGAGCTGTATGCCGGCATGATCGACCCGGCGCGGATCTTCGCCGACTACATCGAGCGCCACAGCGAGAGCCGCGCGGCCGCGCAGCGCCTGCTCGACACGGTGCTCTACCAGCAGCTGTCGACCACCCTGTCCGGCTCCCAGGAATTCACCTCGCTGGCGCGCCTGCACGAGGCGGCCACCAGCGGCGACTACGATCTGGTCATCCTCGACACGCCGCCGGCGGCGCATGCGGTGGATTTCCTGCTGACCCCGGAAAAGCTCAACGCGGTGTTCGACTCGACCATCGTCAGCATGTTCATGGGCCGCGCGGCCGGCTTCGGCCTGGCCGCCACGGCATGGAAGCAGGGGGTGAAGATGATCCTCGGCACCCTGACGTTCCTCACCGGCTCGGAGTTCGTGCGCAATTTCACCGACTTCTTCGCTGCCATCGACGCCATCGCCCCGGAGATTCGCCGGACCAACCTGCAGGCGCAGCAACTGTTGCTCGACCCGAGCACCGCCTTCGTGCTGATCAGCAGTTTCGATGCGGCTAAGATCCAGGAAGGCGAGGCCTTCCATGACCAGTTGCTCGAGGCCGGCTACCACCTGCGCAAGGTCATCGTGAACCGCGCCTGGCCGCAGTGGTCGCAGGGCAGCGCTGCCGCACAGGCAGCGGTGCAGAAGTCCCTGCGCGCGGCGCACGCGCGCGAGCTGGCCGCCTGCCATGCCCGCCTGCTGGCCTATTACGCCGCGCGCCGCACGCTGCATACGCGCTTCGCGGAGATCCTCAGCGTGCCGGAGATGGACGGCGAAATGATCGGTCTGCCGGCGCTGGAGCGCCTGGCCAGCCGGCTGGTCGAACAAGGATGATCTGCATGCCAATCAACCGGAGCCACTGAATGCGCCGCCTGCCCTCACTCACAGCCCTGCGCACCTTCGAATGTGCTGCCCGGCATGCCCATTTTGGGCGTGCCGCGACAGAGCTGTGCGTCACCGACAGCGCCGTCAGCCACCAGATCCGCCAGCTCGAGGAGCAGCTGGGCACCAGCCTGTTTCTGCGCAACGGGCGCCAGATCAAGCCGACCCAGGCGGCCCAGCGCCTGCTGCACCGGGTGCAGCAGGCCTTCGAGCTGATTCTGGATGCCTGTGACGAAGTGCGCGATCCGGATTCGCAGGCGCAACTGCGGGTCGCGGTCACCGCGGAGCTGACGCAGAAATGGCTGGTCAGCCGGCTGGCCGATTTCAGCGCGCGCTTTCCGCACATCACCCTGCATCTCTACGAGCAGGCACTCGAGGGGCGGGTGCCGGCTAATGAAATTGATTTGGCGATTACCTACGGCACCGGCCCGGAAGATGCCAGTGCCTACTTCGTCCGGCCGTTGCCGACCCTGCAGTTTTTTCCGGTGTGCAGCCCGAGCCTGTTCAACCAGGGCAACCTGAAGCAACCGCGCGACCTGGCCCGGCATTGCCTGCTGCATGACGACCAGGACGGCAAGACCTGGACGGCCTGGCTGACCACCCATGCCGAAGACCTGCAGGCCGCCCGTCACCTGTATTTTCCCCATGCCGGCCTTGCCCTGGAGGCTGCGGCTCAGGGGCAGGGGATAGCCATGGGCGACAACCTGACCGCCACCGAGGACCTGGCCAGTGGCCGGCTGGTCCGGCCGTTTGCCGCCAGCGTGACCTCGCTCGGGCAGTACGCACTGGTCTGCGAACGCATCCGTCTGGAGAAACCGGCGGTGCTGCAGTTTCTCGACTGGCTGAGCGATCAGTTCGAACAGTCGCCGGTTAATCTGTGAATTAAATTCAGCTATTCCGCGATAATCGTCATTGGCGCGTAAACGTCAGGCCAGCGTACTGTCGGCACCTCTCTCCACAATCATGAAATGAGGTGTTGCATGGCGCGTTCCCTGACGTCGATCCCCAAGGCCGATGGCTTTCGCTTTCCCGGTGAGTTCGAGCGCAAGGCGGGTTGCTGGCTGGGCTGGCCGGAACGTCCGGATGTCTGGCGTAACGGCGCCAAACCGGCGCAGAAAGTCTGGGTCGACATCGTTACCGCCATCGCCAGCAGCGAGCCGGTGACGGTCTGCGCCTCTGCCGCGCAATACGCCAATGCGCGGCGCATGCTGCCCGAGCATGTGCGCGTGGTGGAAATGACCTGCAACGACACCTGGTTCCGTGACAGCGGTGCGATGACCGTGGTCAACGATGCCACCGGTGAAGTGCGCGGCATCGACTTCGAATTCAACGCCTACGGTGGTCTGGATGGCGGCCTGTATTACCCGTGGGACAAGGACGACCAGATCGCGCAGAAAATGCTCGAAATCGAGCGTCTGGACCGCTACCGCGCGCCGCTGATTGCCGAGAACGGCGGCATCCAGTCCGACGGTCAGGGCAGCATCCTCACCACCGAACAATGCCTGCTCAACCGCAACCGCAATGCCCATCTGGGCAAGGAAGAAGTCACCAGGCGCCTGCTCGACTATCTGGGTGCCGAGCAGGTGATCTGGTTGCCGCGCGGCTGCAAGTTCGACGAAACCGATGGCCATATCGACGATCTGGCCTGCTTCGTGCGGCCGGGCGTGGTGGTCATGCAGTGGACCGATGACCGCGACGATCCGCAGTGGGAAATCTATCAGGAGGCCTACGACATCCTGCGCAGCACCCGCGATGCCCGCGGCCGCGAACTGGAAGTGCACAAGCTGCCGCAGCCCCGGGTGCTGGAATGGACAGCCGAGGAAGCCGAAGGTCTGGACCATATCGACGGCACTCATGTGCGCGAAGCCGGGACCAGGATCTGTGCGTCCTATATCAACTACTACTGCGGCAACTCGGCGATCGTGCTGCCGCTGTTCAATGATCCGAAAGACGGCGAAGCGCGCGACATTCTGGCGGGGTTGTTCCCCAAGCACCGGATCATCGGTATCGAGAATTCCCGGGAGATCCTGCTGGGTGGTGGCAACGTAGCCTGCATCACCATGCCGCAGTACGCGGCGCCCATTAAAAGCTGAGGCCAGGTCCGGATTAGGTGGTGCTAGCCACTGTTCGCTTTCTGTAGGAGCCAGCTTGCTGGCGAGAGGCTGTGCACGCGCATCGCGAGCAAGCTCGCTCCTACAAAAGAGCTCCGCAACACGTAATTGCTTCATCACTAAAACCCACCAAAGGAATTCACCCATGAAGCCAAGAGCTCTGCTGACTGCCATAGCGTTGGGACTTGTCGCCGCTGGCGTACAGGCGGCAACCGCACAACCACAGGTCAATCTGTACATCTGGAACGAGTACGAAGCGCCGGACACCCTGAGTTCCTTCGAAGCGAAGACTGGCATCAAGGTAGTGTCTGATCATTTCGACTCGATGGAGACCGTCGACACCAAATTGATGACCGGCCACAGTGGCTACGATCTGGTGCTGACTTCCGGGCAGCACCTGAGTCGCGCAATCAGCAGCGGTGCCCTGCAAGCGCTGGACAAGTCCAGGCTGCCGAACTTTAAACAGCTCGATCCCTGGGCACTCAAGCACATGCAAGGCTTCGATGCCGGCAACCGTTACGCCGGGATCTACATGTGGGGCACCACCGGCTTCGGCTACCAGCAGCAGGCCATCGACAAGCGCATGGCCAATGCGCCGCTGGACAGCTGGGCGATGCTGCTCGACCCGCAAGTGGTATCGCGTTTTGCCGACTGTGGCGTGAGCTTTCTCAATGATCCGAATGAGGTGTTTGCCGCCACCTTCAAGTATCTGGGCCTGGACATCAACCGGCAGAACCTGGCTGACCTGAAGCTGGCCGAGGCGCATCTGGCCAAGGTGCGCCCGCACATCCGCTACTTCGACAACGACCGCAACATTGCCGATCTGGCCAATGGCGATACCTGCCTGGCCATGGCCTGGAACGGCAATGTCGCCCTGGCGGCCAGCCAGGCCGGGGAGGCGGGCAAGCCCTACAGTGTGAAATACCAGATCCCCAAAGAAGGCACGGTATTGTGGTTCGACGCCGTGGTGATTCCCCAGGATGCACCGCATCCCGAAGCGGCGCATGCCTTGCTGGATCACCTGATGACCCCCGCGGTGATTGCGGGTGTGACCAACGCGGTGTATTACGCCAACGCCGTGCCGGCAGCCAATCCGCTGGTGGATCCGGCGATCCTGAACGATCCGGGCACCTATCCACCGGCCGCCGTGCAGGCAAACCTGTACGTGAAGAACGACAATTCGCGCGAATTCGACCGGGCGCTGACCCGTGCCTTCAGTCGCCTGAAGTCGGGCCAGTAAGCGGGCGCGTGCCAGTCCTGGCGAGGGTCTGGCTCAAGCCGGATCCAGCGCAAACCCCTGCTGCGGAAAGTGCACATGCACGGTGCCCACTTCCGCCTGCTGCCTGGCCAGGATCCAGCTGTTGGCGGTGACACCGACCAGGGTGCCGGTGGTGGGTGTCTGGCGATAGTCGACCGGAGTCACCTGCATCGGCTGGCCGATGCGCTGGTCGCGGCGCTGCGCCGACGGAATGCTGCGCGGGCTGGCCTGCCGGGCCATCTCCAGCGCCTGCTCGGCGCTGATCTCGTGGCGCCGGCCATGGCCGAAGGCCTTGATCCGGTCCATCCAGGCAAGGGTTTGCGGGTGCTGCTCGAGCAGCGGCGACTCGGCCAGGTCACGCAGGAACCACAGGCTGTGGTAGGTGGAAAAGTCGGCATGGGTCGGTTGCGGGCCAAACAGGAAGTCCTGCTCGAGCAGGTTGTCAACGCTGTCCAGATGCGCTTCGACCCGGCTGCGCGCCGCGCGCCCGCTCAGCGGTTTGAACGCTGCGGTGCGTCCCATGTTCAGGCGGTCCCAGATGAAGCGTGCCATGTCCGGCAGTGACAGCGACTGGCGGAACTTGCGGCGCATGGTCGGAGTGCCCGCCAGCATGACGCAGGCAAAGAACACTTGCAGGTCCACTTCACCGACATAGGCGCGTTGCCGGGCCGGGCACTGCTCCAGGGCCAGTTCAGGGCGGCCTGACAGCCGGGCAATCTCGGCGGCAATGGTCCGCGAGTCACAGAAGATATCCGCCCCGATCTGCGCCACAGGGATCTTCCGGTAGCCGCCGGCCAGTGGGCTCAGCAACGGTCGCGGCGGCATTTCGCGGGTGATCACCGACTGCCAGTCGAGTTGCGCATAGCCGAGCATGGCGCGGATCTTTTCCGAGAACGGGGACATTGCGTAGTGATGTAGGATCAGTGCGGACATGCGTGCTCCAGGTTTTTGCTTTGATAGTCATGCGGAAGGCTACGCCCCCCCCCGACGCCCATCCAACAAAAAAGCGCCGCAACACATAATCTGGACATAGCCATTCGGGGGGTACGGTTGCAAGGCGCAGCCGGATTGCCGGGCTATTCGTCGGACTTGCCCTTGAGCAGCGCGGCCAGGTCGGCGAAGGCCTTGTGCGTCGACTTCGGCCCCTGCGGGGTGGCGGTCGAGCCTTCGGCGAAGTACTGCTGGTCGGTGTAGCGCGAGTGCTCGTTGTCGTGGCAGTACAGGCACAGCAGTTCCCAGTTGGAACCGTCCTGCGGGTTGTTGTCATGGTTGTGGTCGCGGTGGTGCACGGTCAGTTCGCTCAGGCGCTTGCCGGAGAACTCGCGGCCGCAGCGGCCGCAGACGTGCGGGTACATTTTCAGCGCCTTGTCGCGGTAGCCGGCCTCGCTGCTGCGTTGCGCCTCGGCGATGAGGCGGTCGGTCTTGAGGGTTGCCGCTGATTTTTCCGTGCTCATGCTGTCACCTGTTGCTTCGTCCAATCACATATTTGAAGCTTAACCCGCCGCGGCGTTGCATGCTGCCTAGCTGCGCGCAAACTGGACAGGAATCCGCATGAAAGTCGTCATCGCCCCCGATTCGTTCAAGGAAAGCCTTTCCGCGCCCGCGGTGGCCGCCGCCATCGCCCGCGGCTGGGCGCGGGTCTACCCGGACGCCGAACTGCTGCTGCGGCCGATGGCCGATGGCGGCGAGGGCACCGTGGAAGTGCTGCTCGCCGCGCAGGGTGGCGAGCGCCGCACGTGCCGGGTGTCGGGCCCGCTCGGCGCAGCGCTGGACGCACATTGGGGGCTGCTGGCCGACGGCAGCGCGGTGATCGAGGTGGCTGCCGCCTGCGGCCTGCATCTGCTCGAACCGGCGCAGCGCGATGTGTGCCGGGCCAGCAGCCGCGGCGCCGGTGAACTGCTGCTGGCGGCGCTGGACGCCGGCGCCCGGCGCATTGTCCTCGGCCTGGGTGGCAGTGCCTGCAACGACGCCGGCGCCGGCCTGCTGCAGGCGCTGGGCGTGCGCCTGCTGGATGCTGCCGGGCAGCCGCTCGGCCCCGGCGGCGCGGCCCTGGCGGGGCTGGCCAGCATCGACTGCAGCGGGCTGGACAGCCGCCTGCAACAGCTCGAATTGCGGGTGGCGGCCGATGTCGACAACCCGCTGTGCGGGCCGCGCGGGGCATCCGCGGTGTTCGGCCCGCAGAAGGGCGCCAGCCCCTTCGATGTCGACCTGCTCGACGCCGCCCTGGCGCATTTCGCCGCCTGCGCCAGCCACAGCCTCGGCCGCGACTGCCAGCACGAGCCGGGCGCCGGGGCGGCCGGCGGCCTGGGCTTCGCCCTCAAGGCGTTCCTTGGCGCGAGCTTCTGCCCCGGCGTCCAGCTGGTGGCACAGACTGCCGGGCTGGCCGAGGCCCTGGTCGGCGCCGATCTGGTGATCACTGGCGAGGGCCGCCTGGACGGCCAGACCCTGCATGGCAAGACCCCGGCCGGGGTCGCGCAACTGGCGCGGGCGGCGGGAGTGCCGGTACTGGCGCTGGCCGGCAGCCTCGGCGAGGGCTATCAGGCGTTGTATGCGGTGGGTATCGACGCGGCCTTCAGCCTGGTGCCGGGGCCGTTCAGCCTGCATCAGGCGATGACCCATGCCGCCGCCGAACTGGAAGCCCGCACCTGCGACCTCGCCCGCCTCTGGCGCCTGGCTCGGGGCGGGCGCTGAAGCGCAGTCAGCGCCCCCTCGCGGCGAGGGCGCCGCTCCTGCAAGAACAACCAAGCGCCTTCCCGCAGCGGCGCGCTGGCTTGGCCCTTGTTGTAGGAGCGTCGCCCTCGGCGCGAGCTTTTGCTTGTGCCTGGCCGTCCGGAACCGGTCCTGTCGCGGCGAGGGCGCCGCTCCTGCAAGAGCCATCGAGTGCCGGTCCGCAGCAGCGCTGCGGATATTGCCCAGTCCTGCAGGAGCGTCGCCCCCGGCGCGAGCCTTTGCTTTTGCCCGGCGGGCCGGAGCCGGCCCTTGTCGCGGCGAGGGCGCCGCTCCCGCAGAAGACAGTTGCGCCCGCAGAGCCTTGCGGGGCAGGTCTTTGGTGGGGTCAGCTGATGGTTATCCGCTTGGCCTCGGCAGGTTTCTGCGCGGCCTTGTGGATGGTCAGCTTGAGCACGCCATCTTCGAACTTGGCGTCGACCTTGTCTTCCTGCACATCCGGGCCGAGCGAGAAGCGCCGCAGGAACTTGCCGTAGCGCCGTTCCCGGCGGATCAGCTGGCCTTCCTTCTTCTCTTCGGTTTCCGACTTGTTTTCCGCGCTGATGGTCAGCACACCGTTGTCCAGGGAAACCTTGATGTCTTCCTTCTTCATGCCCGGCAACTCGGCGGTCACCTCGTAGGCAGTCTTGGTGTCGCGAATGTCGGTCGAGGGCATGTGCAGGTCGTTATCCAGATCGCGCATGCGCACCGGCGAGAAGAAGTTGTCCAGCAGGCTTTCCATGCCGGAAAACGGGTCGAGTGCGGAGAGGCCGCGAGGGGTATGACGAATAAGGCTCATGATTGATACTCCTTTCCATCGTTAAACAATTTCAAGGCATTGGCTCATCAGCTGCGACAGCAAGTAGCTGAATCGCTCATGCCATCCTACACCTGAATACTGGGGCTGGATTGATCTGTATCAAGGCCCTGTCACGAAAAAAATCGGTGTTCCTCAGGGGGCTCCGAGCCGCGCGAGGAAAGCGGCGATTGCCTGGTTCACCACATCCGCATGGGTGATCGGCGCCATGTGCCCAAGCTCGCTGAACGCCAGCACCTCGAGCCGTGGCAGGCTCGCGCTCAGCAGGCGGGCCACGCCATGGACGCAGGCCGTCGAGCGTTGGCCGAGCCTGCACAGCAGCGGGACATCCAGCCTGGCAACAGCCGCCAGCCATCCCGCAGCATCCCGCTGCGGCGCGGCGGTTTTTGCGCAACCCTGCAGGAGCGTCGCCCCCGGCGTGAGCTTTGCCCTGTTTATTTCATTGCACCCCCTGCGCCTGCTCAGCGCTGCGCCAGAAACACCGTGGCCTCGATCAGTTCGGGGCGCTGCGTGTCATGGCTGGCGGCCTGCGTCTGCAGGCGGGTGTAATAGTCCGCGGCCAGCTGCTGATTGCCGGCGGCTGCGGCGGCGCGGGCGGCGCCATACAGGCCGCGGAAGCGGTTCGGGTCACGCTGCAGCGAGCGCTGGAATTCCACCAGTGCCGGTCCGGGCTGGTTGAGGATGAGGAGCATCTCGCCGAGCAGTTCGCGCGAGGGCACCACGTTGCCCGGCGTCACCGGATGCTTGTCGCTGGCGTCCTCGGCGTCCGCCGCGGCGCGCATCAGCTGCAGCGCCTCGTCATTGCGCTGCTCGGCCAGGGCGATCCAGGCATTCAGCGTCATGCTCTGGAACTCGGTCTGGCTCGCCCAGTAGCCGTTCTTCGCCGCCAGCATCGCCGCCTTCAGCACCTGCAGGCGCTCCACATCCCGGCGCGCTGCGGCGGTGTCGCCGTTGCGCGCCGCACCCAGGCCGCGGGCGAAGACCAGGATGCCCTCGGCCTGCGGGAACTTGTCCCAGCCGAGGGTGGCTGGCGTCAGCTGCAGTTTCGCGGCTTGCGCCCAGTCGCCGCGCTCCAGCGCATAGCGTGCCGGCATGGCGGCGAAGGCATAGGCCGCGGGGAAATTCTCCACGTTGACCTTGTGGATCGCCGCGGCTTCGTCCACCAGCTGTTTGGCCGCGGCGTCCTGGGCCTGCTGCAGCTGGGCGAAGACCATGTAGTCCATCGCATGCAGGGCGTCATAGGCGCCGATGCCCAGGCTGTCGCCCTGCAGCTCGCCCTTGGCGGCGAGATAGGAGGCGCGGTTGCCTTCCACCATCGCCGGCCACAGGCCGACCCGCGCGTAGATGTGCGAGGGCATGTGCAGCGCATGCGGCACGCTGGGGGCGATGGCGCCGTAGGCGCGCGCCGACGGCAGGCCCTTCTCGGCCAGCGCGGCGTAGTCGTAGGTGTGGATCAGGTAGTGCGCCGCGCCCGGATGCTCGGGGTAGCGGGTGAACAGCGGCTCGAGGATGGCCGCCGCCTTGAGCTGGTTGGTGAAGTTCTTGTCGGTGGGCAGGGCGGTGATGTTCAGCGCCAGCGCATAGAGGATCTGCGCCTCCACGTCATCCGGGTACTTCGCCGCCACGCCGGCCATCGCCTGTTCGTAGGCGAGGGCGCGCGGGCGGAACTCGGTGGTCTGCCAGTCCTTGAAGAAGGCGCCGAGCGCGGCGATGTAGTCGCGTTCGCGCTGGCTGTTGGCGCCCACCCGGCTGGCATCTGCCGCGGCCGGCGCGCCAGCCTTGGCCGCCGCCGGGTTGGTCGGCCAGGTAAAGGGGTTGCCCATCGACATGATGGAAATCCCCCAGTAGGCCATGCCGCATTGCGGATCGAGCTGCAGCACCTTGTTGAACGAGGCCTTGGCCGGTTCAAACCAGAACGAGTGGAACAGCGCCATCGCGTGGTTGAATTCCTGCTGCGCCGCGGCATTGCAGGACACCGGGAAATTCACCGCACCGAGCTGTTCCGCGGCGGCGCCAGCGGGGGTGGCCGGTTCATCTGCCGTCGCCAGTGGCGCGGCAAGACAAGCCAGGAACAAGGACGAAAAAATCAGCGTTAGCGTTCGCATCTTCAGTCTCCCAACGAATATGAGCTCGCGCATCACGGCTCCGTCGAGCCACGGCAAGGGCGTGGCCTGACGGTCGGCTTCGGGGCGGGCGGTCTGGCCCGTCACGACGGCGCCATTCGAGTCGGGGTGGCCTGGGCGGGGAGGTGTACCGGCAAGCGCTGCGGGTACACGGCCGGGTTTCGGGTCGAAAGCCACGACTGCCTGTGTGGATGCGCACCACAGCGTTTCAGGCATGCCTAACTGTAGACGAAACTGGCGGATTCGCTGCCGACTATGACTGCCGGCTGCCTGGTGGGAGCAGGGTACAGCAGATAGCAGGGGATTGATTGACCTATGGGAATGGTGACGGATTTATTTTCTTGCTTTGTACGCACGCAAAAATAAATCCGTCCCTGTTTTCCCTATGGAAAAGTGTTGGGCGTCGCTAGCCCGGTTTTCGTGTCTCGGTCAAATTAAGTGCACGCACTAGGCCGTGGTGAACTCGATACTCATTGGCTTCAACGAAGCCTTGCGATGGATAGAAGCATTTGAAACGCCATTCGTTTGACGAACCCAATCGGAAGCCGATGACAGAGTTCTCAAAGAGAAACCGCAGGTTTTCCAGCGTATCTGCTGTTGCTTCTTCAATGCTGAGCTTCTTTAGCTCGATCGAAAGACTCTCAACGGAGAAGTTTGTTGAACCGTGGTTCTGAATCGCGTTGAGCAGGCTCACGATGGAGGGCCTCTGAACCTTCCATTCTTCGAGGACTTCAAGCTTCAGCCACTCAGAGTACCCGGGTTCGGCGTCGTAGATGGAATCGCATTCGAGCTTGTCAAAAGTCTGTGCTTCATCGGCGAACGGGTCATTCGCTTTGTCTTTCATGGCGTCGACAGTGCGATTCAACAGCGAGATGAGGTCGCGCGGGCGCATCATCGTTCGAAGCAAAATGTACCGGGTAGGGCGAGCCCCCTGGCGCATCTCAGTTTTGTCGAAAAGTGCATCTAGCGAAGCTACAAGCGGCTGCCCGTACTTTTCAGCGAAATAGTTAACCCGTTTCAGCATGAGGCTTGCGATCGAATCCTTCGTCCAGTGAAGTAGTGCCCCGCAATCCTCGCGCAGTTTGTTTGCGTCATTGAGGCTCAGACTGTCAAAGATGTCCTCACGGAGAAAGATGATAGGCCGAAGCTTGCCCTTGTACTGAGCGTTGATCGAATCAGACGCGGCAACCAACCCGGCGATAACCTTTCGCGATGCGTCATAAGAAACTTCGTCCCATGCTTCGTCGACTCGGTCAAAGCAGATGAATGTCGTTGGCCACTGCTCCTTAGTACTACTTAGCGCGTTGTCCAAGTAGTCGATGAGATTCTCAATATTCTCAGACAAGTGCTGCCTGAGAGACTGGTCTTTCTGGACTTGCTCGAAGCTGACCTCGCCTCCTTCCATGCTAACGGAGTCGAGGCTACCTTCTTCGAGATCAAGCCCAGCTTTCGGCAGCTTGAAACCGGAGAGGGAAAGCAGTTTGCGTCCTACGATCTGATAGATCGTTGGTACCGGACTATCAAAAAGGCGCTCTAAAAGCTTCGTGGCCGTTGCGATCTGCTTGGGCGGCGTATTTCCCGTCCGCGAGAACCAAGCGGCGACAGCCTTTAGCGATTCGACTAGAATAACGAAGCGCCAAGACTGCTTGTAGAGCAGCGATTCGGCCTTGTTTTCGTTCGTTAGGAGGGTGTGGATGTTCCAGTTGTAGTCTTCAAATGACAATGGAACTAGCAGATCGTTGGCCCCGAGAAAGTCTCTTGGATTTTCTGTTAAGTGTCGAAAGATTGCTGTCTTACCAGCGCCTTTGCGTCCAAGCACCAAGAACGATGTAGGGCTCTCGCAAACCGCCCTTAGAACGCCGTTGTCAAAAAAGTAATGCGACAGTAGGTCGTCGCGCTCAGCAGATACTTTCCCGAAGTCAATCCAATCAAGAATGCTCATCTTTCTCCCTTTAATGCTTTAAGAAAAAGGTAACGGATTTATTTTTCTTGCTTGATGCGCACGCAAAAATAAATCCGGCCCCATTTTTCCGCCATTTTTCCGTCCCGTATCAGGATTGTATCCACCACGAGCGAACCACACCGATTCCCCCGCGACATTAGCCCATACCCCCGTCCCGAGCCACCTACTTCCCCAGCACCTTGAGCAGAAAGCTGTACTCCAGCGCTAGATCGCGCAGTGCCTGATAACGCCCGCTCATGCCGCCGTGACCGGCTTCGAGATCAGTTTTCAGCAGCAGCAGGTTGTCGTCGGTCTTGTGGGTGCGCAGCTTGGCCACCCATTTGGCGACTTCCCAGTACTGCACGCGGCTGTCGTTGTAGCCGGCGACCCCTTTAGTTCGAACGTCCATCGGTGGTGAAGGCTTGCTCGGCCTCGATATTCCAAGCCTGCGCCGGATCGGTCTGCACGCGGCGCTCGACTTGGGGGTAAACCCGTAGAATGGGTTAGCCGCGCAGCGGGGTAACCCATCGATTAAGATCAAACCGTGCCTGCTGTCTCGATGGGTATCGCTGCGCTCAACCCAGCCTGCGGCCTGAAATCATGCACCCGTGCGCGGTGTCTCCTGTCCCGAGGAATGTCCACTTTGATGCAACTCATTAGCCAGCCGCTGATTCTGCTCTTTGTTGTCTCGACCATGCTGGGTGTCGGCCTGATGCTCGGCGTCCGCGATATCGCCGCCTCGCTGCAGGATCGGCGCTGGCTTGTGCGTGCCCTGCTGGCCAATTTCGTGCTGCTGCCGGCGCTGGCATTCGCCGTGGCTCGTCTGCTGCAGCTGGACGTCGTGCTAAGCGCGGCGCTGCTGGTATTGGCGACCGCCCCCGGCGGCCCGGTGCTGGTCAAGCTGGCCGCGCTGGCCAAGGCGGATCATGCCCTGGCGGTTGGCCTGCTGGTGATCCTGCTGTTGCTGGGCGTCATCAGCCAGCCGCTGCTGCTGCCCCTGCTGCTGGACGAGGTCAGCGTGGATGCCGAGGCCATAGTGACGACGCTGATCGCCACAGTGCTGACTCCCTTGATCATCGGGCTGGCGCTGCGCGCGCGCCGCGCCAACTGGGCAGCCCGCCTGCAGTTGCCGGTGCAGCGGCTGTCCACCCTCAGCATGTTGCTGATCTGGATCGTGCTGCCGCTGCAGCACTGGCAGGATCTAGTGGAAATTGCCCGTGGCAATGCCTTCCCGGCCGCCGCTCTGTTCATCGTCCTGGCCGCCACCGGCGGCTGGCTGCTCGGCGGTCCGCAAGCCGGTCCACGGCAGTTGTTGTCGTTGAGCTGCAGCCAGCCCAACCTGGCCGCCGCGGTGGTGATCGCCAGCGAGAACTTCAGCGACCCGCGAGTGATGCTGATGCTGCTGGTGGTGATGCTCACCAGCATCCCGATCCTGCTGCCGCTGTGTCTGCTCTACGCCCACATAAAGGGGGCAGAGGCACTCCGTTAGCACTCTTTGCCCTGTTGCAGCGGATCAATAAATAATCACTCCACCCCCTTTGTTCCCCGCGACATTAGCCCGTGGCTTCGCACCGGGTTAGCTGCTTCCCCAGCACCTTGAGCAGAAAGCTGTACTCCAGCGCTACATCGCGCAGTGCCTGATAACGGCCGCTCATGCCGCCGTGACCGGCTTCGAGATCAGTTTTCAGCAGCAGCAGGTTGTCGTCGGTCTTGTGGGTGCGCAGTTTGGCCACCCATTTGGCGGCTTCCCAGTACTGCACGCGGCTGTCGTTGTAGCCGGCGACCACCAGCATGGCCGGGTAGGGCTGGGCGCTGACGTTTTCGTAGGGCGCGTAGGACCGGATGCGCGCATGCACCTCGGGCTGGTTGGGGTCGCCCCATTCGTCGTATTCGGTGACGGTCAGCGGCAGGTCGGGGTTGAGCATGGTGTTGAGCACGTCGACGAAGGGCACTTCGGCGATCGCGGCGGCGAACAGTTCCGGGCGCTGGTTGAGCACGGCGCCGATCAGCAGGCCACCGGCGCTGCCGCCGCTGATGGCCAGTTGGGCCGGGGTGGTGTAGCCGCTGGCGATCAGGTGTTCGGCGCAGGCGATGAAGTCGCTGAAGCTGTTGTGCTTGTGCTCCAGCTTGCCGGCGCGGTACCAGGCTTCACCGAGTTCGCCGCCGCCGCGCACGTGGGCGATGGCGAACACGAAGCCGCGTTCGAGCAGGCTCAGGCGGGCATGGGAGAACCAGGGGTCGAGGCATTCGCCGTAGGCGCCGTAGCCGTAGAGGTAGAGCGGGGCGGGTGCGCCGGCGGTCAGCACCTCGCGTCTGGCCACCAGGCTGATGGGCACCTGGCTGCCGTCGCTGGCGCTGGCCCAGAGGCGCTGGCTGACGTAGGCGTCGGGGTCGAACGGGCCGAGTACCGGGGTTTGCTTGAGCACCTGCTGGGCGCCGCTGGCGAGGTCGAGCTGGCGGATCTGCGCCGGGCGGTTGAGCGCTTCGTAGCGCAGGCGGATCACCGGGCTGTCGAACTCCAGGTGGTCCTGCACCGACAGGCTGTAGGCGGCATCCGGCAGTTGCACGCGGTAGGCCGGCTGGCCCTGCGGCTGTACCTGGATGATCGGCAGGCCGGCCTCGCGCAGGCTCAGCACGCAGGCGGTGGCGTTGAGGCTGAAACCTTCGAGCATCACCTGCGGATCATGGGCGAGCAGTTCGCGCCAGTGCGCTCGTTCGGGCGTTGCTTCGTCTGCTGCGTACAGCGCGAAGTTGATGCCGCTCTGGTTGCTGCGGATCAGCCAGTGCCACTGGCCATCCAGCTGGCCGTGATCGACATCGTATTCGTGGCCGTCCGCGCGCGGCGCCAGGCAGCGGAACTCGCCGTTCGGGGTGGCGGCATCCAGCACCCAGGCTTCGCTGGTGGTCTTGCTGGCCAGGTGCAGGATCAGCTGGCGTTCGGAGCTTGCGCGGTAGCAATGCAGGAAGAAACGCCCGTCGGTTTCCTCGAACACCAGCTCGGCGCTGGGACTGCCGAGGCGGTGGCGATAGAGCTTGTGCGGGCGATGGGTGTCGTCCAGTTCGCCGAAGAACAGCGTCTGGTTGTCGTTGGCCCAGACCAGGCTGCCGTCGCAGTCGTCGAAGGGCAGGGCCGTGACAGCGCCGCTGGCGAGGTCCTTGACGAACAGCTGGTAGATCTCGTCGCCGCTGGTGTCGAGGCTGTAGGCCAGCAGGCGGTGATCGGGGCTGATGCTGAAGGCGCCGAGGGCGAGGAAGCCGCCGGCCGCCAGGGCATTGGGATCGAGCAGCAGCTGTTCCTGCGCCGGATCGACGTCCAGGCTGCCATCGGCCGGGCGCGGGCAGCGGTACTGTCGCGGGTATTCGTCGCCGGCACTGGTGCGCTGGTAGTAGAGCCACGGGCCCCAGGGCGTGGGCAGCGACAGGTCGGTTTCGAGGATGCGGCCCTTGATCTCCGCGAACAGCTGTTCGCGCAGTTCGGCCTGGCCGGCCAGTTCGGCTTCCAGGTAGGTGTTTTCCGCGCGCAGGTAGGCGAGGACTTCGGCGCTGTCGCGCTGCTCCAGCCAGGCGTAGGGATCGGGGCCGCCGACGGTGTGGGCGACAGGGGCGAGCGGGGTATGCGGCATGGGGGGATTCTCTGGGGCGGCAGGCCGCTGGCCGGGGGAGGCCGTGGCGGGGAAAAGTCGTTATGATAAGCGCCCCCCTGTCAGCCCTGCCATCGACCATCATGACCGAAAACGATTATCTGCTTGCCTGGGGCGCCTACGCCTTCGCTGCCCTGGGTTGCCTGCTGGTGTGGTGCCTGATGACCGGCTGGATGTGGCGCTGGTTGCGCGAGCCGTTGCGGCTGCTGGTGCTGGTGCTGCTGTGCACCCCGACCGTGGTCGACCCGGGCAAGGATGCGTTTGCCCCGGCGATCGCCATCGCCGCGATGGACCTGTTGCTGGACGTGGGCAACAACGCCTGGCGCGCGGTGGCCGACCTGGCCACCTACGGGATGATCGCCTTCGTCCTCTACCTGCTGTTCGCGCTGCTGCGCTGGTTGGTCGAGCGCAGCCTCAAGCGCCGCCGCCAGCCGTCGGGGGCTGCCAAGGCCACGGCTGGGGAGGCAACCCTGCGGCAGATCATGGCCCAGGGCGAGACCCGGATCGACGCCCAGGGCGAGCGCCGCCTGCGCAGCGAACCGCGGTTGTAGGCTGCTCGACGCAGGTCGCAAGAGTGTGGGATGACTTGATGGGTATCGCTGCGCTCAACCCATCCTACGGTCCTGAGCCATGGCAGCAGGCTGCTCGCCGCAGTCCGTAGGATGGGTTGAGGCGCATGCGCCGATACCCATCGGGGGGCTTGATGGGTATCGCTGCGCTCAACCCATCCTACGGTCCTGAGCCATGGCTGCTGGCTGCTCGCGGCAGTCCGCAGGCTGGGTTGTGGCGCATGCGCCGATACCCATCGCGGGGTGGCTAGATGGGTATCGCTGCGCTCAACCCATCCTACGGCTTCGAGCCCGCTGCGGGCGCTGTTCTCAGCAGACCTCGAACAAGCCGGCGGCGCCCATGCCGCCACCGATGCACATGGTCACTACCACGTACTTGACGCCGCGGCGCTGGCCTTCGATCAGCGCGTGGCCGACCAGGCGTGCGCCGGTCATGCCATAGGGGTGGCCGATGGAGATGCCGCCGCCGTTGACGTTGTAGCGCTCGGGGTCGATGCCGAGGAAGTCGCGGCAGTACAGGGCCTGCACGGCAAAGGCTTCGTTGAGTTCCCAGAGGCCGATGTCATCGATCTTCAGGCCGTGCTGCTTGAGCAGTTTGGGGATCGCGTAGATCGGCCCGATGCCCATTTCTTCCGGGGCATTTCCGGCCACCGCGATGCCGCGATAGAGGCCCAGCGGGGCCAGGCCGCGCTGCTCGGCGAGCTTGCGCTCCATGACGATGCAGGCCGAGGCGCCGTCGGACAGCTGGCTGGCATTGCCGCCGGTGATGCAGCCGCCCTCGATGACCGGCTTGAGGCTGGCCAGGCCGGCCAGGGTGGTGTCGGCGCGGTTGCCTTCATCCTTGCTCAGGGTGACTTCCTGGTAGCTGACTTCCCTGGTTTCCTTGTTGACCAGCGCCATCTGCGCGGTGATCGGCACGATTTCCTGGTCGAGCCGGCCGGCGGCCTGGGCTGCCGCGGTGCGCTGCTGCGAGAGCAGGGAATAGGCGTCCTGGGCCTCGCGGCTGATGCCGAACTTCCTGGCCAGGTTCTCCGCGGTCAGCAGCATGGGCATGTAGGCGTGCGGGGCGAACTTCTCGACGTTTGGATCCTTCTCGCGCGAGGTCCACTCGAAGTAGGGCGTCTGCACCGCGGAAATGTTGTCCTGGCCGCCGGCGGCGACGATCTGCATGCCGTCGACGATGATCTGCTTGGCCGCCATGCCGATCGCCATCAGGCCGGAGGAGCACTGGCGGTCGACCGTCTGCGCGCCGGCGCTGTAGGGAATCCCCGCGGCCAGCGAGGCGTTGCGGGCGATGTTCATCCCGGCGGTGCCGGCGGCCAGCACGGTGCCGACGATCACATCCTCGATCTCCGCGCCGTCGACCCCGGCACGCTGGACCGCGTGGCTGAGCGCGTGGCCCATCATGGTCGGCGACTTGATGTTGTTCAGCGAACCGCGGAAGGCGCGGCCGATGCCGGTGCGCGCGGTGGAAACGATGACGGCTTCTTTCATCTGGATGGCTCCTGGGGGTTGATGGCCAATGGTCGCCGCAGTGCCGGCCGGCGCGCAATAGTCGTTCTGCCAGCCGAACTGCGGCGCGGGGCTTGCCTGCGCCGCGCAAGCTGTTCAGCATGCACGCTTGAGCCAGGCGGACGCCATGAGGCAGTGCGTGTTCTGCGGCATAACCGCCGGCTGCCAGCCCGCGCAATGCCTTGCCGGCCCAGGAGTGACGCATGTGTGAATTGCTCGGCATGAGTGCCAACGTTCCAACCGATATCGTGTTCAGCTTCACCGGCCTGATGCAGCGCGGCGGGCGCACCGGCCCGCACCGCGACGGCTGGGGCATCGCCTTCTACGAGGGGCGCGGCCTGCGCCTGTTCCAGGACCCGGCGGCGAGCAGCGAGTCGGAAGTCGCGCGGCTGGTGCAGCGCTACCCGATCAAGAGCCAGACGGTAATCGGGCATATCCGCCAGGCCAATGTCGGCAAGGTCAGCCTGGCCAACACGCATCCCTTCGTCCGCGAGTTGTGGGGGCGCAACTGGTGCTTTGCGCACAACGGCCAGCTGGCGGATTTCCAGCCGGCGCCGGGGTTCTACCGGGCGGTCGGCGACACCGACAGCGAAACGGCCTTCTGCGACCTGCTCAACCGTGTGCGGCTGGCCTTTCCCGAACCGGTGCCGGTGGAGCAATTGCTGCCGGTGCTGGTCGATAGCTGCGCGGGCTACCGTGGCCACGGTGTGTTCAACTGCCTGCTCAGCGATGGCGACTGGCTGTTCAGCTTCTGCTCCAGCAAGCTGGCCTGCATCACCCGCCGCGCGCCCTTCGGCGCGGCGCAGCTCAAGGATGCCGAACTGACCGTGGACTTCCATGCAGAAACCACACCGACCGATGTGGTCACGGTGCTGGCCACTGAAGCCCTTACCGCCAACGAGCCGTGGACGCTGTACCAGCCTGGCGAATGGCGCCTGTGGCGCGGCGGCGAGTGCCTGGCCGAGGGCCGGGCCACCCGCGCGCCGGCTTGATGCCGCGGCCTGAGCGGGGCTGCCGGACAGCCGCGATACCCAGCCTGCGACCTGCGTCAAACAGCCTGCAGCCACGGCTCGGAACCGTAGGATGGGTTGAGCACAGCGATACCCATCAAGCCACCCTCGATGGGTATCGGCGCAAGCGCCTCAACCCATCCTACGACTTGCGCCGAGCAGCCAGCAGCCAGCAGCCGCGGCTCAGACCCGTAGGATGGGTTGAGCACAGCGATACCCATCAAGCCACCCCCGCTGGGTATCGGCGCAAGCGCCGCAACCCAGCCTGCGGTCTGCTGCAGGCATGGTTCAGGATCGCCGGCTGGGTTGCCTATAGTGTTTCTACAGGTTCGGCCAGCACGGCAGGCCGGATCAACCCCGGCGCACGCCGGCCTTGGCTTGCCGCCGCTGTTCAGGAGTAGGTGATGAAGACGGTCTTTTGCCCAGCCTGGCTGGCTGCGCTGGCACTGCTGGGCCTGGCGCCCGGCCCGCTACTGCTGGCGGCCGAGGCCCCCACGCTGGTGACCGCGCAGAATTTCATCCGCGCCGAAACCGACCGCATGTTCTTCGGCATTGCGCGCCAGGCCGGCGGGGTCAACCAGTTCTACCACTACCGCAAGCCCACGCCGCTCGACCAGCAGAGCGTGGTGCGGATGAACCGCGACACCCTGTACTCGATGGCGGTGGTCGATACCCGCCGGGGCGCGAGCATCCGCGTGCCGGAATTGCCGGGTGATCGCTACGTCTCGGTGTACCTGGTGGACAACGATCACTACGTCCCCCGGGTCATCTACAGCGCCGGCGTGCACCCGCTGCCCAGCGCTACGCGCTACCTGGGGGTGGCGGTGCGCATCCAGCTGCACGAACCGGATGACCCCAGGGAGATCGCGCTGGTCAACAGCCTGCAGGACCAGTTCGTCATCCAGGCCGGTAGCGCCGAGCCGCTGCCGCCGCTGCGCTGGGACATGCCCTCGCTGGACCGCCTGCGCGCCCAGTACGAACAGGACGCCCGCCAGTACCCGAGCTGGAAGGGCATGCAGGGCCCGCGCGGCAAGGTCAATGAAAAGACCCGGCACATCGCCGCGGCGGCGGCCTGGGGGCTGTTCCCGGAGCGCGATGCCACCTACCTCAACTACAACGGCGGCTTCAATGCCGAGCGCTGCTACACGGCGACTTACCAGATCCCGGAAAACCGCGCGTTCTGGTCCATCACCCTGTACGGCAAGGACGGCTTCATGCAGCACGAGAACAGCCTGCTCAACGCCAGCAACGTGGTGCTTGATCCGGATGGCGGCTTCACCGCCTATTTCGGTTCGCGCGAAGTGTGTGGCGAGGTGCCGAACCGCCTGGATACCAGCGACGGCTGGAATTTCCTGATGCGCATCTATCGCCCCGGCCCGTCGGTGCTGGACGGGCGCTACCAGTTGCCGGCGGTGCGGCCGGTCGAGTAGCCCTGCGGCTTTCCCCTTGCCGTAGGCGCGTCGCCCCCGGCGCGAGCTTTGGCGCCACTCCTGCACAGCATCAAGGGCAGTCCCGCATCGGCGCCTGGCGACAGCAGGCCGCCGCGGCGCTTTTGCCAGGAAAGCCAGACCGCAGCGCACGCGCAGGCTAGAATGGGCCAAAGGTCAATTGCCGAGAAGCCGAGTCAACCCATGTTCAGCCCCGAGAACACATTTCTGGACCGCGCCCGTTATCCCAAGGGGCGCAAAACCTTGCAGGCGATTCTGGATGCCACCTATGAGCTGATCATCGCCGAGGGGCCGACCGCGGCTTCGCAGAAAGCCATTGCCGAGCGTGCCAACGTCACGCAGAGCGCGGTGCGCCATTACTTTCCGACCAAGGAAGACCTGCTGGTGGCGTTCTTCTCCACCGGCATCGAGCGCTTGCAAAGCCTGCTCCGGGCCAAGCTGGCGGAAGTCTGCGTCGACCCGCGCAGGCAGTTGCTGGAAATCGCCGCGCTGCACTACTCGCGGATCAGCGAAGTGGACAATGCGCTGTTCTTCGAGACCATGGCGTTCTGGCGGCGCAACCCGCAGTACAGCGAAATCCGTGACCGCTGGTACGCGGACATGTGCCGCTGCTACCAGCAGCTGATCCAGCAGATGCATCCGGACTGGGCGGAGACGCGCTGCGTCGAGGCGGCCTTCCAGGTACTGACGCTGATCCTCGGCGGCTGGGTCACCGCCGGCCATTCGCGGCCGATGTACAAGGAACGCACGCAGGCAGAGCTCACCGCGGCCTTGCTGCGCGGCGTCGAGCGGCTGATCGACTAGTGATCCGACACATTTATCCCTGATCTGCGCAACAGGCGAGGCCTGCGTAGGGTGGTGTCAGGCCGCAGGCCGTAACCCACCACGCCGGTCATAAGGCCGGCCGCTGTGGCGGTAAACGCAAGATCAACAACCGGATGCCCCTGGCATCCATGGTGGGTTACGCCACGGGCTAACCCACCCTATGACATCACGCTTAATTCGTGCCTGATCAATAGTGGTGCCCCGCAGGCCCGTCGGGCCAGGCGGGTGCAGGGTGTTTCAGAGCCCGGCGAGGAATTCCAGCAACAGCTGGTTGACCCTCTCCGGGCGCTCTTCCGCGGCGCTGTGGCCAACCCCGTCGAGCAGTACCTTCTGCCGCAGGCCGGGCATATGGCTTTCCAGTTTCCCGAAGTTGGCCATGAACAGCTCGGCCGCCGGGTCGGCCGCACCGCCGATGAACAGGCTCGGCTGCTGCACCTTGAGGCCGTCGGCGAAGGCGCTCAGCGCCCAGTTGCGGTCGCGTGCCGCGTAGTGGCTCAACGGCGCGGCAAAGCCCTTGCGGGCGTACTCCCCGACGTAATAGTCAATGGCCGTGTCGCTCAGCCAGGCCGGGAACTGCGCCGGGTCGCACACCGTATCCATGAACTGCTCATCCGTACCGATGAACAGGCGCCAGCGCTCGGCGCCGACGGCATCGCCGGAAATCGAGTAGTAGGTGCTGCGCAGGGTCTTGCGGATGTCGGCGTCCATCTCGGCGGTGGCTGCGCCACTGGCGAAATGCGCCTGGTAGAAGCGCTTGCCGGTCTTGTCCTGCAGCATTTGCCACTGGGCGCTCGGGCGCTGTGCCTCGCGCGGGGTGACCGGGGTATTGAGCAGGCCGACGGCGCGGAACAGGTCCGGACGCAGTTGCGCGGCGGCATAGGCCACCCAGGCGCCGAGGTCGTGGCCGATGATCACCGCGGAGGTTTCGCCCAGCTGCTGCATCAGCCCCACCAGATCGCCGACGCAATTGAGCATGTTGCAGGCCTCGGCCGTGGCCGGGCACTCGCTCTGGCCGAAGCCGCGGATGTCCGGCGCCACCACCCGGTAGCCGGCAGCGGCCAGGGCGCGGATCTGCCGGCGCCACATGTACCAGAGGTAGGGGAAGCCGTGCAGCAGGATCACCAGCGGGCCCTGGCCTTCTTCCACATAGTGCAGGTCGATGCCGTTGGTCTGGGCGAAGTGATGGGCAAAGCCCTGGGGATCATCGAGGCGGGCATCAAGCGGCGGGTTGTTCGGCATGGCGGTGTTCCTGCATGGGGTGAGTTGAGCTTCTGTAGGGTGGGTTAGGCCGCAGGACGTAACCCACCAACCGGCCATGAGGCCGGCAAGGGCGATGCCTTTGGCATCGACGGTGGGTTACGCCGCTGCGCGGCTAACCCACCCTACGCAGCTGCTTCAGCTGAGATGCCAACCGGTAACCGAGGCGCGCTCCATCTTGCGGTGGCACGGCGGGTAATCGTGCACGGCATAGTGCTGGGTACTGCGGTTGTCCCAGATCGCCACGCTGTTCTTCTTCCAGCGCCAGCGCACCTGGTATTCGGGAATGCAGGCCTGCGCCATCAGGTACTGGAACAGGTCGCCGCCGGATTGCCAGATGTCCTGGCCGCAACGCACCCGGCCGTTGCTGTGGAAGTTGCTGAAGTGCGTGGCCCAGCCGCCCAGTGCGAGAATCTTCTCGCCGGTTTCCGGGTGGATCTGCACCACGTCGTGGTCGACATTCGGCCACTTGGCGAGGATTTCCGCCTGCTTTTCCGGCGACATCGCGCTGTGCACCATTTCCAGGAAGCTGTGGGTGGCGCGCAAGCCTTCGAGCTGGGTTTTCACGGCTTCCGGCAGTTTCTCGTAGGCCAGCACCATGTTCGCCCACATGGTGTCGCCGCCCACCGGCGGGCACTCCACGCAGCGCAATACGCAGGCCTTGGACGCCACGGCGCGCCAGGTGTTGTCGTGGTGCCAGACGTTCTCGTAGCTGCCGGACTGCTCGGGGGTCTTGTAGATGCGCACCAGCCCGGGGGTGTCCTCGGGGGTCGGCAGTACCGGGTGATCCTCCAGTTCGCCCATGCGCGCGGCAAAGGCCACATGGTCCTTGCCGCTGATGTCCTGGTCGCGCAGGAACAGCACACGGTGTTTGAGCAGCGCGGCGTAGACCTCGTTGAACAGGGCGTCGTCATAGGCGGCATCGCGCAGGCTGATGTCCAGCAGTTCGGCGCCGATGTGACAAGTAATGGGTTCGATACGCATGGTTACTCCTGAGTCGGGTGCTGAGGGAAGACTGTTTGCCGGCAGCCGCCAGGGTGGCTGTGGCCGTTGTCGAAAGCATAGAGGTTCGCACCGGAACTGAGTTATCATTTCGTTTATGGTGATGCTCATTTCGTATCAGGCGACCGGATTGGCGGTTGCCACGCGCAGGAGGTTCAGTCAATGAGTACCGTCCCCATCGGCACGCTGCTCAATCTGCCGGAAGTGCTCAACGAACTCGGCTTCGACGGCTGGGGCTTCATGCTTGACTTCGCCTTGCAGCCGGAGTCATTCGTCAAGCCGCTGCAGCCGGTACCGATGGCCTTCTGCGGCGAGTTGCTGCAGCGCGCGGTGATCTTCACCCAGTGCGACGAGTTGCCCATGCTGCTCGGCGCCAAGGCGAAAATGGCCAACCTGGGGCCGTTGCGCTTTCTTATCGCGTCGTCCGGCAGCGTGCGCGAGGCGGTGAACGTGCTGACCCGCTTCCGCCGGCTGTGGTTCTCCGGCTTCCAGATTGCGCTGCACGAGGAGCGCGGCATCGCCAGCATGGCGATCGACTTCAGCGGCAGCTTCCTCGGCCACCAGGCCATCCGCACCTGCTACCTGACCGCCATGGTGCGCCATCTCGACCTGATCCTCGGCCGCCGTTTTCCGCTCAGGCAGGTCCACCTGTCGCGCTCGCTGCCGGCCAATACGGCCGTGTACCGCCGGCATTTCGGCCTGGCACCGGCATTTGCCCAGGCGCGTGACGTGGTGTTCTTCGATGCGGCGCTGCTGGAGCTGAAACGCCCGGCCGTGCATGACCCGGAGCTGGATTACTTCCTGCGCCAGCAGCTGGAGGCGATGGAGGCCACGCTGGGCAGCAGCTTTGCCGAGCAGGTGGCCGAGTTGATCGAAAGTCTGCTGATCGGCGGTCGCTGCAGCGTGGAGCAGGTCGCCCAGGTGCTCGGCATTCACCGGCTGACGCTGTACCGGCGCCTGCAGGCGCAAGGCACCACCTTCGAGGCACTGCTCGATCAGCGCCGGCGTGCGCTCGCCGAGTCGATGCTGCAGCGCCCGGCGATTGCCATCGCGGAAATTGCCGATGCTCTGGGCTACAGCGCGCCGAGCAACTTTGCCCGCGCCTTCCAGCGCTGGACCGGTGTTTCGCCGAAGGCCTGGCGGCAACAGCACGGCGCGGAATAGGGCGCTTGCCACGGATCCCGGCACCGCTTGCGCGCCTGCCGGGTGCCTTCGAAGCTGGTCGCCAGGCCCCTGCCAGTACCTTGCCGGGCGCTGCGCGACGAGTGGTCTTCCGTCTATTTCTTATGACTGAACAAGCAGTTAGCACAGCGGCGGCTGGCCACGGCGGCTGACCGGCGCGGACGCGAATTGATGCATGTCAATAAAACAGCGTATCTGAGTTGTTTTATCACCGACCGCTCGTAGACTGGAGCGCAACCCGAGAGGCATTGCCTCAAGGCCAGGCAGATAAACAAGACAAGTACGAGGACTGATCATGACCGCTATGCATTCACCCAAGCCCGGGCACGCTGTGCTGGCAAAATATGACCACCCGGCGGCCTGGACCGCAAAAAGCCTGATGGCACAGAGCGACCAGTGGATTTACACCTTGAGCGAAGCGGATGTTGCCGAACTGGATGCCGCCCTGCAGCAGATCAAGGCCAGGGGCCTGCAGGTACCCAATTTCGGCAAGGACGAGTTCCACATCCCGCAGCTGGCCGCGCGGCTCGAGCCCTACAAGGCCAGCCTGGATTTTGGCCTGGGTATTCTTTACCTCAAGGGTTTCCCGATCAGCCGTTACACCAAGGATCAGGCCAGTGCGATCTTCTGGGGCATCGGTAGCCATATCGGCAAGTCCTGGGTGCAGAACAATCGCGGGCACGTGCTTGGCGACATTCGCGACGAAGGCCGCAGTTTTGATGATCCGCTGGCGCGCGGCTACCAGACCACGGCAGACCTTGACATGCACACCGACGGTGCCGACATGGTCGCGCTGCTGTGCCTGAAGCAGGCGCCGGAAGGCGGTGAGAACCAGCTCAGCAGTGCCGTGGCGGCCTACAACAAGCTGGTGGACAGCAACCCCCAGGCACTCCGGCATCTGCTGGATAACACCTACTGCTTCGACTGGCGTGGCGAAGAGCCGGCCGGCGAAGAACCTTTTCACCGGGCCAAGGTGCTGTGCCCCGTCGAGGGTGCCGTGGCCTGCCTGAATATCATCCCCTACATTCTCAGCGCCCAGCGTTTTCCCCAGGTGCCGCGCCTGACCGCTGAGGATCTGGCGGCCTTTGACGCCTTCAAGAAAGCGGTGTGGGACGATGAGTTGGTGGTGCGGGTGCGCCAGGAGCCGGGTGACATGCTGTTCCTCAACAACCACTACCACCTGCATGCGCGCAGCACCTTCCGCGACGCCGAGGAGCCTGGCGAGAAGCGCCATCTGCGCCGTCTCTGGCTCGAAAGCCCGGCGTGGCAAGGCAAGCGGCCGGCGGCCATGGAGAACCTGCTGCGCGTCTCGAATACCTGGAAGCACCCCGAGTCCAGTGTGCAGATGTGGGATCACCTGTAAGCCAGCGCAATCTGCCTGGCCTGTTGCCACGAAACGGCGGGGGTGCATGGCGTGCGGCGGGCAATCACGGATGACCGCCCGGCGTGCGCCTGCCTGGTCCGGGACCGGCTGGGCGCTATGCCGCCGGCTGGGCGTCCGGGGCCGGGGGTAGCGCCTGGAGCGCACTGGGCGGCACACCTTCCCAGCGCTTGAAGGCGCGGCGAAAGTTGGCGATGTCGTGGTATCCCAGTGAATAGGCAATTTCCTGAATGCTCAGGCGCCCGGCACGCAGGTGCGCCAGTGCCAGGCCGCGGCGTACTTCTTCAAGAATCTCGCGATAGGAGTGGCCTTCTTCCAGCAGGCGGCGATGCAGGGTGCGCGGGGTCAGGTAAAAGTGCCGCGCGCTGGTTTCCAGTGACGGGAAGGCATCGGCGCGACTGAGCAGCAATTGCCGTACGCGCTGGCTGAGGCTCTGGTCGGCAACCTGCTTCTCCAGTTCCTGCTGACAGATTTTCAGGGTTTCCCGGTAGGTTTTCGGGTCGTTGCGCCGCAGCGGCACGTCGAGCAATGCACGCGGCAGAATGAAGCCGCTCCACGCCTGGTCATACAGCACTTCGCAACGAAATGCCTGTGAGGCTTGTTCCGCATAAGCAGGCCTGCTGAGGGCCATGGCCACGCTGATGGCCTGCGGCCGGCCGGCCAGGGCGAAGTCGAGCAGGCTCTTGATCGACAGCAGACCGCCTTCCAGCACCGTGCGGCGCACATCGCCCAGGGCATGCAGTTCGTCGATCACCACCAGAACGTTTTCCCCTTCCTCGCGGTAGCTGACGCCGATGACGCCGGTGCGCAAGCCGATGAAGCGCGTCAGCACCTCTATGGTCTCGCGCAGGGTGCCGCAGTTGAGCGTGGCGTAGCCGAGCAGGCCGTGGGTGCTCTGCGCCATGCGGCTGCCGATCGACAGGCTGAAAGCCGGATCGCCGGTCAGCGCAAAGGCATCGGCCATCAGGTTGCGGTACACGCTGAAGTCCACGTGCAGCGACATGTTCAGCAGCTGCTCGGGGGTCAGGTTGTTGCGGGTCAGCCACTGCCGGCTGTCCAGCCCCTTGGCTTCGAGCTCCTCGGCAATCAGGTGGATGTAGTGGATCGGAACCTTGGCTGCGGTCATGGCATGCGCCTCCTTCAGGCAGGAAAATAAAGCGTAACCACGCTTAATTGTCAATATATGACCCTTGGCTGTCAATTTATGACCTCCTTCTGCCGCTAGTCACTGTTTATCTTTGCTTCCGAAGAAAAACAGCGCAACTACGTGGGAGATGCCTGATGTTTTCATTTTTCAAGAAGTCGAAACAGATTCACACGGCCAGCATCAACAATGTGGCGGTCGAGATCCTGCCGGGCGAAACCCTGCTGCTGGGCGCCCTGCGCCAGGGCGTGGCGATCCCCAACAGTTGCCGGGTCGGTGGTTGCGCCACCTGCAAGTGCAAGCTGGTCAGCGGCAAGGTCAAGGAGTTGACGGACAGCAGTTACATCCTTTCCGCCGACGAACTCAAGCAGGGTTATGTCCTTGCCTGCCAGGCCGTGCCACTCAATGACATCGCCATCCAGGTCGAGCTGGCCCAGGGCCCGGCCATGCGCACGCTGGCCGGACGGGTCACGGCACAGCGCAAGCTGACCCACGACATCACCGAACTGCAGCTGCAACTGGATGCGCCGCTGGACTACCGCGCCGGCCAGTTTGCCGACCTCAGCCTGCAGTCGCTGCCGGGCATCGCCCGCAGCTATTCCTTTGCCACCCCGCCGAGTGCCGACGGGGCTTGCACCTTCTTTGTCCGTAAAGTGCCGGATGGCGTGTTCTCCGGGCGCATCAACGATGCCGACCTGACCGGCGAGGCGGTCGAGCTGCGCGGTCCGTGTGGCGATTTCTGGCTGCGCCCGGCCAATACACCGTTGCTGCTGATTGCCGGCGGCAGCGGTCTGGCACCGATCATGGCGATCCTGCGCGAGCTCTCGGCACAGCCGGTGCAGCGCCCGGTAACCCTGCTGTTTGGTGCGCGGACGCAGATTGATCTGTATCTGCTCGACGAGATTGCCGCTCTCGCGGCGGGCTGGCGCGAGCATTTCGAGTTCATCCCGGTGCTTTCCGCCGAGCCGGAAGGTTCTTCGTGGAACGGCGCCCGCGGCCTGGTCACCGAACAACTCAAGGACGCCCTGCACAGCGGTGCGCATGTCTATCTGTGCGGTCCGCCGCCGATGATCGACAGCGCCGAGCAGCAGTTGCTGCAGCTGGGGGTGAGCAAGGAACACATCCATGCCGACCGCTTTACCACCCAGGCGGACAACGCTGTCAGCCGCTGATCAATACCACCCTGCAATCAACAAACTACATCACCCGTTACACGGAGACCTAGCCATGAAACTGCTGCACTACCTCAAGTATTTTATTTTCCACGCCGTGGGTCTGTTCACTGTCGCGAGCATTCTCGCCGGTGGTGACTTGACGGTTTACGGCATGCTCATGGTGTTTGCCTTCTACATCCTGGGTGATGTGCTGCTGGGTGATGACACCTCCATCCCCGACTTCGGCCACCCGATGATTCTCACCCTGCAGCTGTGGCTGGCTTTGCCGCTGCTGACCCTGGTGATGTTCACCATGGTCTGGAGCGTGTGTTCCGGCGACCCGCTGGGGTATGGCGCCCTGGTCACTCAGTTGACCGGCTATGACGTACTGGCTGCGCGGGAAACCATCAGCACCACTGGCTATGCCCTGATGATGCTGCTTTCGGGCCTGCTGATCGCCATCATGGGCACCGCAACCGGTCATGAGCTGACGCACCGTACCTGGGATCCGGTATCCATGCTGATCGGTCGCTGGTTGCTGGCCTACAGCTTCGATACAGGGTTTGCTGTCGAGCATGTGTACGGTCACCACCGCTATGTGTCGACCGTCAACGACCCGGCCACTGCACCGCGCGGCCGTAACGTTTACAGCCACATCATCTCTTCGGGCATCAAGAGCAACATCGGCGCCTGGAATCTGGAGAGGGAACGCCTGGCTCGCCGTGGTCTGCCGGTGTTCAGTTATCACAACAATGTAATTCGTGGCCATCTGATGTCGGTAGCGCTGCTGGTTGCCGCTTACCTGATGGGCGGCTGGCTGGCGGTGGTCTTCTTCACGGTGTGCGGCCTGTGGGGCAAGGCGATTCTGGAAATCGTCAACTACATGGAGCACTACGGCATGGTGCGCGATCCAGCGACACCGGTGCAGCCGCGCCACTCGTGGAACACCAACAAGCGCATCACGTCGTGGAGCATGTTCAACCTGAGCCGGCATTCGCATCACCATGCCCAGGGCGAAGTGCCGTTCCATGAACTGCAGCCGTATCCGGACGCACCAATGATGATCGGTGGCTACGTCAGCACCCTGTCGGTGGCGCTGATTCCACCACTCTGGTTCCGCCTTATGGAACCCAAGCTGCGCGACTGGGACGAGCGTTACGCGACTGCCGAAGAGCGCGTACTGGCCGCCGAGGCCGATGCCCGGGCCGAACTGAGAAGCTCCTGGGCCTGAACAAGCCGCCCGGCAGCAGAACCTGACGAACGACAGCAAAGACTCAAGGGGAATCAAGCATGACGAATCAAGCACGCAAGAAAGGCGGCACCGTGCCGCTGAACTGGAACGAGGTGTACTACACCAACTGCCCGCTGGTGTCGGCCAGCAACATCGATCAGGAACTGGGCTGGGCGCGCGAAGACTTCAAGAAGATGGGCATCACCTATGCCTACCTGCGCTCACGCGCCGAGAACGACTGGTACCCGCATTACATCCACAACCTGGACAACCTGATCCGCGTCGGCGGCCTGTTCCCGCCAGTGCATGTGCATGCCGACATGCGCCGCACCAAGCTGCTGGGCGCCACCCATGTCTACGAGGGCGGCTGCATGATGGTCCGCGCGCGTGACGACATCTACCGGATGGTCGAACTCAAGGGCAAGAAGATCGGCATTTCCAAGAGCCTCAACACGATCAAGACCGACTGGTGGCGCATTCAGGAAGAGCAGGGCATCGAGCTGATGCTGCGGATGAATGGCATGACCCGCGCCGACGTGGAGATCGTCGAGTTCCCCTATGCCGATGACTGGTACGACGACCCGGAAATGGTCGGTCCGCCAATCGATAACCCGTCGGAGCTGTGGTTCAAGCGCGACCACAAGAAGGACCTGGCTTTCCGCCCGCTGGAAACCGCGCTGGAAAACGGCGTGGTGGATGCCATCTATACCCAGACCGGGCCCTTCCAGCACCTGCAGGAAGCCACCGGCAAGTTCAAGGCCATCGAAGACCTGGCCAAGTACCCGGACTGGACCCTGCAAATGGCCAACGTGCCGGCGGTGATTACCTGCACCGACGTGATGGCTGAAGAGCACCCGGAACTGGTGGTGGCCTTCATGAAGAGCATGATCAAGGTCGGCCAGTGGTCCAACCAGCACAAGCACGCGGCGGCGGCGATCCTCGACAAGCAGACTTTCTATCTCGACGTCGACGACACCTACCGCAACATCAAGAACGTCGACATGGTGCCCAACCTGTCGCCGCAGAATCTGGCGGCGATCGAGATCGGCAAGGACTTCATGCTCAGCCACGGCTACATCAAGAACAACTTCGATGTACACCAGTGGGCTGCGCCGGAGTTCGCCGAGCAGGCGCACCGCGAGCTGATCGAGGAAGAGTTCGCCAAGCTCAAGCGCGACAAGCTGTCGATGAGCCGCACTGCCGCGCCGCTCGCCGAGTTCGTCAGCGCCGCCAGTGCAGACAGCCAGGAGCAGCCGAAGATCTGCTGCGCCGCCGGCGATCTGGTGGGCGCTGACAGCTGAACGAGACGGCCTCATAAAGTGTGCGTGCCGCGCTGAATGCAGGAGCCAGCTTGCTGGCGATGCGGGTTATTAAAACGGATCGCCAGCAAGCTGGCTCCTACACAAAACCGATCTGTTTATAGGCCAATTCCATGACTGGTAATTGTCAGTTCATTCTCGCGCGCATCCCCAGCGGTGCGCTTATGGCCGATTGCTTTCGACTGGAGCAAGCCGCCATGCCGGTGCCGAAGGACGGCGAGGTGCTGCTCAAGGCGCGTTATATGTCGATTGATGCCGCCAGCCGGGCCTGGATGCAAGGTGCCACCTACCGTGACGCGCTCGGAGCGGAAAGCCTGATGGCCGGTCGTGCGCTGGCCGAAGTGCTGGAGTCACGGCATCCGGACTTTACCGCCGGCGAGCTGGTCTTCGCTGAGTTTGGCTGGCAGCAATACGCCGCCTTGCCGGCACAGGCCTTGCGCAAGCAGCCGGCCTGCACGCCGCTGTCGCACCTGCTCAGTGTGTATGGCGTCAGCGGTCTGACCGCCTACTTTGGTCTCACCGAAGTCGGTCAGGCGAAATCGGGTGACACCGTGGTGATTTCAGCCGCGGCCGGGGCGGTGGGCGTATTCGCCGGCCAGATCGCCAAGGCGCTGGGGTGTCGGGTGGTTGGTATCGCCGGTTCGGAAGATAAATGCTGCTGGTTGCGCGAGGAGCTGGGGCTGGATGCGGCGCTCAACTACAAGGCTGGCGCGCTGGCAGACAAGCTCAAAGCCGCCTGCCCGAACGGCATTGATGTGTATTTCGACAATGTCGGCGGTCCGATTCTGGAAACGGCACTCACGCTGATGAACCTGCACGGCCGCATCGTCTGCTGTGGTGCGGTTTCCGCTTACGACAGTGGTGTTCCGGCGCCAGGCTTGTGCGGTGTGCCGTTCCAACTGGTGGTCAAGCGCCTGAGCATGCGCGGTTTTATCGTCTCGGACTTCTTCGGCCAGCTTGATGAGGCACAGGCGCAGCTGCATGCCTGGGTGGAGCAGGGCGCTATCCGGGTGTTCGAGGACATCATTGACGGGTTCGACAGCCTTCCAGCCGCTTTGATCGGTCTGTTGCACGGTGAGAACCGCGGCAAGCGGATGGTGAAAATCAGCTGAGGCAGTGTGTTGTAACTGTTGCAATCGTCCGTGACCCGTCAGTCGCACGACACGGACAGAATTTATGTCCATCCGCAGGCTGCGTTGCCGATGTGACCCGACCACCGAGAGGTTTTTGCCCGTGCGCCGTTATTCAATGCTTTTGCTGCTGATCATCATCAACATACTGAGCTATGTGGACCGGCACATGTTGCCGGCGTTTGCCAGCGAGATCACTGCGGACCTGGAATTATCGCGCCAGCAGTTCGGGCTGCTCACCGGCTTTGCCTTCGTCACCGTGTATGCCCTCAGCGGGCCGCTGATGGGGGTGCTGGCCGATCGCTTCAATCCGAGCAAGGTGATCGCCTGCGGCATCCTGTTGTGGAGTGCCATGACCTTCTGCACCGGGCTGGCCAAGAACTTCCTGCATCTGTTGCTGCCGCGCATGGCCATCGGGGTGGGCGAGGCGACCCTGCATCCGGCGGCGGCGGGCATCATTGGCCGGCTGTTTGCTCCCGACCAGCGAGCCACGGTGTTCGGCATGTTTTTCATGGGCAGTCAGATCGGCCTGGGCCTGGCCTACTGGTTGGCCGGCAGCGTCGGTGCCGAGCTCGGCTGGCGCAACATGTTCCTCCTGCTCGGCGCGCTCGGCGTGCTGTGCTCGTTGTTGCTGCTGCCTTTCTTCAATTTCACCAGCAGCAAGCTGCCGGAAAGCGCTGTCGCGCATGCATCCAGCGGGGCCACTGTCGGCGCCATGCTGCGTGAGCTGGGTGCGACCTTTCGTGGGAATGCCAATTTCCGCAACGCGGTGCTGGGCATGTCGCTTCTGCACATGCTCTATGCCGCAACGCAGTTCATGCAGCTGTGGCTGGTGGCCGACAAGGGGATTGCCGAGGCCGATGCTTCTTCACTGTATGGCGGCATCTTCCTGCTCACGGCGATTCCTTCGTCGCTGCTCGGGGGGATCGCAGCCGACTGGTTTTGCCGGCGCTTCGCCACCACTCGCGCCCTGTTTGTGCTGCTGGTGATAGTGTTCAGCGCGCCGTTGCTGATCCTGTTTCGCCTGTCCTCGCCTGAGTCGCCTTTCTTTCTGGTGGGCATGGGCGTGTCGGTGTTCATGCTGGCGTTTCCCTATGGGGCGATGTTCTCGCTGGTGCTGGACAATGCACCGCCCAGCATCCAGTCCACCGCAGTCGGCTTCACCATGTTTATCGCCAATGTGCTGGTGATCGGCACGGGTACCTTTGCCATTGGTTTCTTCGCGGATGTTTTCCAAGCGCAAGGTTTTGCCAGTCCGTTGACCAGTGCGCTACTAGGGGCTGATGTCATCACGGTGTTGTCGCTGCTGTTCTTTTTACAGTTGCATCTGGCGACCAGGGTTAAGCGTGCCTCAGCAGCGCTGTGCACTGAGGTGGTGTAATGCCGAGCGACGTTGCCAGCAGCTCATTACCGAGTTTCGAGAATCAGTTTCTACACCGGGCGCGCTACGCAAAAGGCCGGCAGACCCTGCAGGCGATTCTCGACGCGACCTATGACCTGATCATTGCCGAAGGCCCGACGGCCGCTTCGCAAAAGGCCATTGCCGAGCGGGCCAGGGTGACGCAGAGCGCGGTGCGGCATTACTTCCCGACCAAGGAAGAGCTGCTCGCGGCTTTCTTTACCACCGGCATCGAGCGCCTGCAGTCGCTGCTCAAGGCGAAAATCGCCGAGGTTGGCAGTTGCCCGCGGACCCAGTTGCTGGAAAGCGCCGAACTGCAATTCGGCCGCATCCGTGAAGTGGACGACGTGTTTTTCTTCGAGTCGGTGGCGTTCTGGCGGCGCCATCCGCGCTACGGCGCGCTGCGCGACAACTGGTACCAGGAACTGCATCGCTACTACCAGCGGCTGCTGCAGCGCATGCATCCCGAATGGGCCGAGACCAGCAGTGCAATGGTGGCCTATCAGGTACTCACCCTGATCCTCGGCGGCTGGACCATGGCGGGCCGCTCGCGGCCGTTGCACGGGCAGCGCCCGCAGCAGGAACTGACGGCAATGCTGCTGAACGGGGTCGAACGGTTGATCGACGCGCCGCTGGCTGCGCGCATCCGATAAGCGGGCGCAAAAAAACAACTCGACTAAGTGGTATCTTGAGTTTTTTGCTTGTATCCTGTGCGCCAGTGGCTCCCGAACCGGGCCTGCCCGCAAGGCGCAACCGCAGCTAGAGGATCATCAGACATGAGCAACGCAGCACTCTCCAAGATCGATCATCCCGCCGCCTGGACTGTCAAAAGCCTGATGGCGCAACAGGACAAGTGGATCTACCAATTTACCGCGCAAGACATTGCCGAGCTGGACGCGGCCCTGCAGCAGGTCAAGGCCCGCGGGCTGATCGTGCCCAAGTTCGGCAAGGACGATTTCCCCATGCCCAAGCTGGCGGCAAAGCTCAAGGGATTCCTGCAGAGCCTGAGCACCGGCATGGGTATCTTTTATCTCAAGGGTTTCCCCGTTGAGCGCTTCAGCAAGGACGATGCCAGTGCGATCTTCTGGGGGATTGGCACCTACATCGGCCGGCCCTGGCAGCAGAATGCCCGCGGCCATGTGCTGGGTGACGTGATCAATGAAGGTCGTGATCCGGTAAAAGACATGAATGCCCGTGGTTACCAGTCGACCGCAGAACTCGATCTGCATACCGACGGTGCCGATATCGTCGGCCTGCTGTGCCTCAAGCAGGCCCCTGAAGGTGGCGAGAATCAGCTGTGCAGCGCGGTCTCGGTATTCAACAAGGTGATCGAGGACAACCCGGCGGCGGCCCAACACCTGCTGGAAACCGAGTATTGCTTCGACTGGCGCGGTGAGCAGCAGCCCGGCGAGAAGCCCTATTACCGCTCCAAGCTGGTTACCCGGCAGGAAGATGGCAGCGTTGCCTTTTTCTGCATCACCGAGTATGTGCGCAGCGCCCAGCGCTTCGAAGAGGTACCGCGCCTGAGCGGCGAGGACCTCGCGGCATTCGATGCCTACAACAAGGCCAAGTGGGACGAGTCGCTGGTGCTGCGCCTGCGTCAGGTGCCCGGTGACATGCTGTTTCTCAACAACCATTTCATGATGCATGCACGCAGTGAGTTCAAGGATGCCGAGGATCCCAGGGAGCGCCGCCACCTGCGCCGCCTGTGGCTGGAAACCGATGACTGGCATGGCAAGCGTCCTGCAGCAATGAACACCCTGCTGGTCAACGCGCGCAACTACTGGGAAAAGAATGATGTCGGCGTGCAGATGTGGGACCACAAGTAACCGTGCCGTATGACAGCCTTGGCCGACCAACCTTGACGAGAAACAAGCAGCATGAGCAGTCCGGTAATTGAGGTGGCACAACTGGTGGAAGCAATGGCACGCGGGGCGAAGCTCGCCATCGTCGATTGCCGTTTCGATCCGCTGAATCCTGCCGCCGGGGAGCAGGCCTACAGGACCGGGCATATTCCGGGTGCGCATTACGCGCATCTGGAAAATGACCTGGCGGCGCGGGACAAGTCCAGCGGCGGACGCCACCCGATTCCTTCAGTGGACGAGTTCACTGCATTGATGGCCCGTTATGGCGTCGACGCCGATACCCTGCTGGTCTGCTATGACGCCGGCGACCTGGCCGCTGCGGCGCGCCTGTGGTGGACTGCGCGGTACTTCGGCCTGGCCCGCGTGGCGGTGCTCAATGGCGGCTATGCCGCCTGGCTGGCGGCCAACCAAGCCAGCGTGACGACGCCGGCGGCTGCCGGCAACGGCACCTTCAGCGCCACGCCGAACCCGGCCATGAGCGTTGATTTCGCTGCGGTGTGCTATGGCGAGCATCGCCCGCTACTGGTCGACAGTCGCGATCCGCCGCGCTTTAGCGGCGAGGTCGAGCCGATTGATATGCAGGCCGGGCATATCCCGGGGGCGATCAACCTGCCGTGGCGCCTGTCGCTGGGCGACAACGGCCTGCTGCGCAGCGCCGAGGAGATGCGCCAGCGCTGGCAGCCACTGCTCAAGGGGCAAGCAGCGCCTATCCTGTATTGCGGCTCCGGCGTCACCGCCTGCGTCAACCTGCTGGCCCTGGAGGTCGCCGGCCTGCAGGGGGCGCGCTTGTATCCCGGCAGCTGGAGTGACTGGTGCCAGCACGGTGGTGCGGTGGCTACTGGCCTGAGTGGCTAGTTCATCAGTCACTTTCGGCGCCCGAGGCCCTGTTACCGCGTTGCCGCTTCTCGCCATAGCCCTGCTATGACTCGTCGCGGCGCCTTGTTTCAGAACCTCGCTCAGCCAAACTTGAGTTGAGCAACTAGCCTTGCAGGCTACTCGCGGATCTAACTGAATCAGCACGGAGTTTTGCCATGACAGGATTGCCTACCCAGCCGGGACACTTGCGTCCGGCGCCGGAAAACTTCCTCAGCGCCGAGCAGATCGGCGAGGTCAAGGCCGGCCGCCGCGACTTCCTGCGCAGCAGCCTGCTGGCCGCCACCGCGGCACTGGTGGCGCCGCTGACGGCACGCGCCGCGGCCGGCAGCGGCGATCCGGACATCCTCAAGCTGCCCGAGTGGAGTACTTCATCCGGCCGGCCGGTGGTTGAGCGTCCCTATGGCAGTCCGTCGAAATACGAAAGCCAGCTCGTGCGTCGCGACTTGCCGGGCGTGTTGTCCAAGGTTCCCGGAAACTCGGTGTCCTTCACCCCGTTGCAGGGGCTGTTCGGCATCATCACGCCGTCCGGGCTGCACTACGAGCGACATCACCAGGGCTGGCAGGATATCGACCCTGCGCGTCACCGGCTGATGATCACCGCTTCCAACCCGGCCTTTATCAAGCAGGCCAAGGTCTACACCATGGACGACCTGCTGCGCTTGCCGAGTGTGTCGCGTATTCACTTTCTCGAGTGTGGCGGCAATGGCGCCAGCGAGTGGGGCGCGGCCACCTTTCCCACGGTGCAGTACACCCACGGCATGCTCTCCTGCTCGGAGTTCACCGGCGTCCCGTTGCGCCTGCTGCTGGAGGACTGCGGGGTCGACTACAAGAAGGCTCGCTACGTGCTAGCCGAGGGTGCCGACGGCGCCACGCTGACCCGCACCATTGCGATGGAAATGATCGAGTCGGGTGAGGTGTTGGTTGCCTACGGGCAGAATGGTGAAATGCTGCGCCCGGAAAATGGCTACCCGCTGCGCCTGATCGTGCCGGGGGCGCAGGGCGTGTCCTGGGTGAAGTGGCTGCGGCGCATCGAGGTGGGCGATCAGCCTTTCGCTTCTCGTGAAGAGACCCTCAGCTATGTCGATCTGCTGCCCGATGGCATGCACCGCCAGTACACCACCATCAATGAATGCAAGTCGGTCATCACCAGCCCGTCCGGCGGGCAGACCCTGCTCAGCCAGGGCTTCTTCAATGTCACCGGGCTGGCCTGGTCGGGCCGCGGCAAGATCAAGCAGGTGGATGTTTCCTTCGATGGCGGGCGCAACTGGAAGCCGGCGCGGCTGGACAGCGCGGTGCTCAGCAAGGCGCTGACCCGCTTCAATATCGACTGGGTCTGGGATGGCCGACCGGCCATCCTGCAGTCGCGGGCGATCGATGAAACCGGCTATGTGCAGCCTAGCTATAAGCAGTTGCGTGCGGTGCGTGGCAGTCAGTCGACCTACCACAACAATGCGATCCAGTCCTGGGAAGTGCTGGCCAGCGGTGAGGTGAACAATGTCCAGGTTCTCTGATGCGTTGCTGTACGCCACCCTGCTGGGCAGCGCCTTGCCGGCAGTGGCGAGCGATGACTTTTCCGGTATTGGCCGTGCGGCCACGCCGGCCGAGGTCAAGGCCTGGGATATCGACGTGCGTGCGGACTTTCTCGGCCTGCCGCCCGGTTCCGGCAGCGTGGCCCAGGGCCAGGCGATCTTTGCCGCCAAGTGCGCTGCCTGCCACGGTGTGGCGGGTGAGTCGGCGGCCATGTTCACCCCGCTGATCGGTGGCACCACGGCTGACGACAGCAAGACGGGCCGGGTGGCCAGTCTCAGCGCCGGTCCCACGCGGGTGCGTACCGTATTCATGAAGCTGCCGACCATTTCCTCGCTGTTCGACTACATCCAGCGCGCCATGCCCTGGACCCAGCCGAAGTCGCTCAAGCCCGACGAGGTGTATGCCGTGATGGCGTACATGCTCAACCTGGCGCAGATAGTCCCGGCGGACTTCACCCTGAGCCAGCAGAACATGGCCGAGGTGCAGCAGCGCCTGCCCAACCGCAACGGCATGACCACCGACCACGGCTTGTGGCCAGGCGCACCGGCCAGCCAGGGCGGCATGGGCAATGGCGGGCAGCCGGATGTGCAGGCACAACGCTGCATGCAGGACTGTGCCGAGAGCATCCAGCTGGGTACACCGGTTCCGCCACCGCTGCGCAAGGTAGCCGGCAGCCCGGCCGCGCAGAACCGCAGTATCGGCGGCGTGCGCGGCACCCCTTAAGCCAACCAGCGAACTTCTTCCCGCCGCCGGCAATGCCGGTGGCGGTGATTGGCGCAACACTGATCAGGATTCCCATGAATAATCGACACTCCGCGACTACGCCGGCCTCCGGCGCAAAGAGCACTTCCAGTACCTACCTGTGGCTGGTGTTTGCCCTGCTGATCGGCCTGATGATGTCGAACTACCTGTCGCGGCAGGTGGTCACCGTGCTGTTTCCGTTCCTCAAGGCCGACTGGAGCCTGAGCGACACGCAGCTCGGTTCACTGGTCAGCATGGCGGCGTTGACGGCGGGGTTGTTTTCCCTGCCGATCTCGCTCTTGGTCGATCGCTATGGCCGGGTTCTCGGCGTGACCCTGATGGCGGTGCTCTGGGGCCTGGCCACGCTGCTCTGCGCGCTGGCCGGGAACTATCTGTTGCTGTTGGCTGCCCACGTGCTGCTGGGTGTGGCCCAGGCCGCCTTTGGCGGTGCTGGCGGTGCCATCCTGCTCGGCCTGTTTCCGGCGCGGCAGCATTCGACGGTGATGGGCAGCTTTCTGGCTGCGGCACTGGTTGGCTCGGTATTCAGCATTGTGCTCGGCGGCATCCTGGCCACGCACTATGGCTGGCGCATGGCATTCAGCGTATTTGGCGTTGTGGCGCTGCTGATGGCGCTGCTGTTCCGTCTGGTGGCACGTGAACCGCAGGCCGCGGCGTCGGGTACGGCGGGCGCCGTGTCCGCGGAAAAATTGCCGCTGCGGCAGGCGTTCGGCGCGTTGTTTGCCGCGCCCACCGCCGTCTATGTCTACCTCGGCTGCGGCCTGCAGATGTTTACCGTGGGCGCCTCTCTGGCTTGGGTCCCCAGTTACCTGAACCGCTACCACGGCCTGCAGCCCGCCGACGCCGGCGTCAAGGCCGGCATTTTCGTGCTGGTCTCGGCGGTTGGCATGACCCTCGGCGGCGCGCTGGTGGATCGTCTGGCACGGCAGGCACCGGCGCGCAAACTGCGCATCACCGCGATCTATACCGGCCTGACCATGCTGCTGTTTGTCGGCGCCTTTGCCATCGCGCCGGGCACCTTGCAGTTGTGGCTGATCGGTCTCGGCATGCTGGTTTCCGGCGCGCACAGCGGGCCATCGACGGCGATTGTTACCGAGGTCAACGACCCGCGGCTGCGTGCGACAGTGCTGGCGGTGGTCGCCCTGGCCGTCAGCCTGCTGGGCATGGCACCGGGTCCGTTCGTCACCGGCTTGATTGCCGACCACAGCGACCTGAATACCGCGATGCTGCTGATGCCGGTGGCCAGCCTGCTGGCCGGGCTGTGTTTCCTCGCGGCCAACCGGCATTATGCAAAGGATGCCCTGCGCTTCCAGGCACCAGCAGAGTCGAGCATTGCAGCGCTGGAGGAAGAATTTCTGCAGGTGGAGCTGCACGGCGACAGCGATAAAAGCGACAAGCCTGGCCTGTAACCTGTTTGGCTGGTCCGGCAAAGCCAGCGGCATCCGTCCCGATTCGGCGTTGTCACTGCGTACCATAGTTCTGCTATGACGCGTTGTGGCTCCTTGATCCAGAGGCGCGCTCAGCGGAATTGGACTGAACCGCCAGCAGTTCAGCCTGCTCACCGGCTTCGCTTTTCTCACCGTGTATGCCTTGAGCGGGCCGCTGATGCGTGTGCTGCCCGATCGCTTTAACCCGAGCAAGGTGATCGCCGGCGGCTTCCTGCTGTGGAGCGCCAAGACTTTGTAAACCGGCCTGGCGTCGGTGTTCTATTAGCGGCTGCACCGCTCGACGCGGGGCAAGGCCGTTCTGCCTTCACAACCTGACTGAGTACGCTGATGTTCGACAATTTCAAAACTCGCGCCGAGGCGGTATTTCCCGGCATCGCCATTGCATTGACCATTGGTTTTGCCGCGAGCTTTCTCGGCGAGCACTATGGTGCCCCGGCGATGCTGTTCGCCTTGCTGCTGGGCATGGCGCTGAACTTTCTCTACCAGGACCCGCGCTCGGCCACCGGTATCGAGTTCAGCTCGCGGCAGATCCTGCGCTTTGGCGTGGCACTGCTGGGCTTCCGCATCGCCTTCGATGACCTGCTGAGCATTGGCTGGCCGGTGTTCGGCATGATCGTCGCCGGGGTGTTCAGCACCATTCTGGTCGGGGTGCTGATTGCCCGGATGATGGGTTATCGGCCGCGCTTCGGCATGTTGACCGGCGGCGCGGTGGGCATCTGTGGCGCCTCCGCGGCGCTGGCGCTGTCGGCCGTGCTGCCCAGGGACGAGCGGAACGAGCGGGCCACGGTATTCGTGGTGGTGGGAGTGACCTCGCTGTCGACCCTGGCGATGATCATCTACCCGGTAATCAGCGCGCAGTTCGGCCTGGATGACACCGCTGCCGGGATCTTCTTCGGCGCAACCATCCATGATGTCGCGCAGGTGGTCGGCGCCGGCTACTCGGTCTCCGATACCGCCGGCGATATCGCTACTCTGACCAAGCTGCTGCGTGTGGCCCTGCTGCTGCCGGTGGTGCTGATGTTCGCCATGATCTTCAGCGCCAGTCGCGAGGCTGGCGAGAAACGCCCGCCGCTGTTGCCCGGTTTTCTGGTGGCCTTTGTGGTGTTTGCCGCGCTGAACAGCCTGCTCGAGCTGCCAGTGCTGTTCACCGATGCCATGAGCTCGCTGTCGCGCATCTGCCTGGTCGCGGCAATCGCAGCCATCGGCCTGAAGAGCGACTTGCGCAGCATGCTGACGATTGGCTTCAAGCCGGTCCTGCTGATGCTGCTGGAAACCGTCTGGCTGGCGACTTTCGTCCTGCTCGGGCTGTATCTGCTGGGCTGACGGTGGCTTGTGCGACCGGCAAGTGCCATGCCGGTTAGCGCAATGGCCACCGTGCTCGCCACCCCGCTGTGTCCGGGGCAACCTGAGCGATGCCGGTGCAGCGCGGCACGGGTTCAGTTCAGGTTCTCCTCCCGGTTTGCCGCGCGAGTGAAGGCGGCGCGGTAGCCAGCCGGGGTGGCCGCGTGTGCCTGGCGAAAGCAGGCGGTCAGGTGGCTCTGGCTGCTGAAGCCGCATTCCTGGGCAATATGGGCGATCGGGATGCTCGACATGCCGAGCAGCTTGCGTGCCTGCTCGAGGCGCACGTTGAGGATGTAGCGGTGCGGCGGTGTGCCCATGGCGTCTTCGAAGATCCGGCGGAAGTGGGTCAGGCTGACGCCGGCAAGCCTGGCCAGCGAAGGTGCCGAGAGGTCCGCCGACAAATGCTCGTGGATGTGGTTGAGCACCGTCTGCAACCGGAAAAACTGCGCATGGCGGGGGTTGATGAAGGTGTTGTTCGGCGTGGTCAGCACGCGGAAGCTTTGTTCGAGCATGATCCCGGCCAGGCGCTCCATGTAGCCCTGGTCGGCCAGGCGGCCTTTCTGCAGTTCATTGACGATCTGCTGGGCCGCGGCACCCACCAGCGGGTCAGTGAACGGCATCGGTGCGTTGTGGGATTCGGCCAGTGCATCCAGGCACTGGGTTGCGCTGCAGGTACTGTCGATGAAGTAGAAGATGGCGTAGTCGATGGTGCCGGCATAGTGCCAGTGCGTCGGCACGCCGGCCGGTATAAGTTGCGACTGGGTTGGCAGATTCATGCTGCGCAACTGTTCCAGTTCACCCTCGCGCACGCGGCTGCCGCCGAACTGGGTAACCAGCGCGGACAGCTCCATGCCGCTCACCGTCAGCTCCATCGCCTGGTACAGGTAACGCTCGACATACAGCGGCACCGCGCCGCGGACATAGCCTTCCACGATGGGCGTGTGGCTGAGCTGCTTGCGCACTTTTGTCCAGGGTTTCATGGGTTGGATTATCCGTCTGCCGATGGTTTTTTTTTGATAAAGATAGGTGTCTTTACTGAAAGCCGCCAGCCCCGTCGACGCCTAGCATTCGTGACAAGACAAAAACACCATGTCCGACGAGGCGCATCATGAAACTAAGCAAACAGCTCAACCTGCCCGCCATTTCAATGAGTGGATTCGAAACGCCCCTGAGTGAGGAGGAGGGCGCCATTCAGCAGAGTGCGCACGCTTTTGCCCGCGACGTGTTGCGCCCGCTGGGACGCGAGTTGGACGGCATGACGGCCGAGCAGGTGGTGGCGCCCGGGTCTCCCTATTACAGCGTGTTCACCGAAGCGGCCAAGCTTGGCCTGGATTCCGATCTGCTGGCGCAGTTGCCGCCGGACATGGCGGTTCGCGTTGAATCGATGGTCGGTGAAGAAATGGGCTGGGGCGATGCTGGCCTGGCTGTTTCGCTGACCGTCACGGCCTTCCCCGGTGAAATGGCGAAGACTGTTGGTAATCAGGAATTGATCGATCTGTGCGCCGGCAAGATCGGCTGCTGGATGATCACCCACCCGGACAAGGGTTCCGACGTTGGTGCGTTCGACCTGAAGCGTGAATGGCCGCAAGGGCAGCCAGGCAACAAGGGCAACATGTTTGCCAAAGTCGGTGCTGACGAAATCGTCATCAACGGCCAGTGTTCGGCCTGGGTGTCCAACGGCGCGGTGGCTCAGGTGGCCCTGGCCTATATGACGGCGGATTACGGTGACGGCTTCATCGGTGCTGATGGTCGTCCCAACGGTGTGGCGATGATCGTGCCGCTGGACCTGCCGGGCGTGAGCAAGGGCAAGCCACTGGAGAAGATTGGTCAGCGCTCGCTGCCGCAGGGTGAGGTGTATTTCGACAACGTGCGGATTCCCAAGCGCTTCGCCATTGCCCTGCAGGACGAGTACTACGGCAATGTCGCCTCGGCCTGGTCGTTCGCCGGCACGCACATGGGCCAGATGTTTACCGGTGTGGCCCGCGCCGCCTTCGAAATGGCGCTGGAGTACTGCAATCAGCGTAAACAGGGTGGCCAGCTGCTGATGGATCACCAGCTGACCCGCTATCGCATTGGCGACATGCTGCGCCGCGTCGAACTGTGCCGCGCGGTCGCGCGGCGGTCGCTGGCTTATGCACGCCTGACTCCGCAAGGCCACCCGTGGGCTACGGCTTCCGGCAAGGTCACGGTTACCGAAGAAGCGATGAAGGTGGTGTCCGAAGCCCTGCAGTTGTTCGGCGGCAACGGCCTGACCCGCGAATACCCGATCGAAAAGCTGTTCCGCGATGCCCGCGCCGCGCTGATCGAAGACGGCGACAGCTACATGCTGACTACCCGGCTCGGCTTCCTCGCCCAGCAAATGTACGAAGACGGCTGGACCAAGAACTGATCACAGGCAAGACACCCAATCACTGAATTTCAGGAGCAAAGAAAATGGCTAAATATCCCGTAGTTGTGTATGGCGCCAGTGGTTACACCGGCATGCTGACCATGGACTGGCTGATCGATCAGAACATCCCGTTCACCGCGGTGGCGCGCAACGCCAAGCGCACCCAGGAAATGATGGCCCAGCGCGTGGTGCGCCTGGAGTCGGCGACCTACGAGATCATCGAAGCCGAGCACACGGTCGAGTCGCTGACCAAGGCCTTCAAGGGTGCCAAGGTGGTGTGCAACACGGTCGGGCCGTTTGTCAATTTCGGCATCACCACCGTCGAGGCGGCACTCAAGGCCGGCTGCCACCATATCGACACCACCGGTGAGCAAAGCTACATGCTCCAGGTGCGTGAACAGTTTGGCGCGCTGTATGCCCAGGCCGGGCTGCTGGTTTCGCCGTCGGTGTCGTACATGTACACCTTCTCGGAAATTGCCGCCGAACTGGCCCTGGAAACCCAGGGCATCGATGCGCTGGAAACCGCTGCCATGTGCCGCGGCCCGCGTGACTCGGCCGGCGTCAGTGTGGGCTCAGCCGCCTCGATCTTTGAACTGATGCGCGCCAAGCAGCATTACCTGTGGGAAAACCAGCTCAGGGCGCACGCGGTAGACGCCTCGTTCAACATCATCGACGCCAACTTTATCCAGCCGGTGTTCTGCCTGCCGTGGGGCGGCACTTCGCTGCCGATCTATTTCGAGAAGGATTCACGGGTGCGCAGCTGTATTTCCTCGGTCGGCTTCTACGACAACAACGTCATGCAGATGGTGCATGGCCTGGCCAAGAAGTGGGATGCCGAATACAAGGATCTGCCGAGAGAGCAGCAGGATGCCGTGGTCAAGAGCCTGGTGGACTCGACCACCCCAAGCATGCCGCCGCGCGAGCGCACCAGCCTGCAGCGCAGCGTCGATGTCGCCATCGGTCGCGGCCAACTGGCCGCCGTGCGCGCCACCGTGCATGGCATCACGCCTTATATCTCTACGGGTGCCCTGCAGACCGCCGCGGTGATCAAGCTGCTCGACGGCGAAACCAATGCGGTCGGCTTTGCCTCCGGCTCCAAGGCCTTCGGCCACCGCTACCTGCTCGGTTTCCTCGAGCAGCGCGGCCTGGCGCGCGCAACTGTGACCCAGCTCTAACCACCCCCCCTTGGTGCGGCTTCCGCGAGCGGGAGCCGCACCCGTTTTCAGGATTCCGACATGGCCATCATCGACTTTTTCGACCGCGGCTGGCGCAGCAACCCGAGCGGCACCGCCTATATTCAGGATGAGCGCGAATACAGCTTCAATGAAGTGGGTGAGCTGTCCTGCCGTATCGCCAATGCTTTGCTGGCTGAAGGTTTTGCCAAGGAAACCAAGGGTGCGGTCTGGGCCCTCAACGACGTGCCGGCCTGGGCCTGTACCCTCGGCCTGTGGCGTGCCAACCTGTGCTGGCTGCCGGTAGGGGCGCGCAACGCGGCGGAGGAAAACCACTATGTACTGGACGCCTTCGACTGCGAGATCCTGTTCTTCCAGAAGTACTTCGCCCCGGTAATCGCCGAGCTGCAACCGCGCCTGCCGAAGATAAAGTGCTGGGTCTGTGTGGATGGCGAAGCAGCGGAAGTTGCCGCTGCGATTTCCCTGGAAAGCTGGATCAAGGATCAACCAGCCACCCGCGTGCAGGTTCAGGTCGACCTGGACGATGTGGTCATGCTGTCTTCCACCGGTGGTACCACCGGCATGCCCAAGGGCGTGATGAACACTCATCGCAGCCTGCAGACCTTCTGTGCGCACTTCATGATCGGCTGCCCGTACGGCTCCGAAGACCGCGTGGTGAACCTGGCGGCGGCGCCGATGACGCATACCGCCGGCCTGCTGTCGCTGCCCTGCACCTCGCGCGGCGGCACCGTGGTGGTGGTCACCCGGCCCGATCCGGCGCTGCTGCTGGCGGCCATACCCACGCACCGCGTGACCGAGATGTTCCTCCCGCCTACGGTGATCTACCGCCTGCTGGACATTCCGGACCTGAACCAGAAAGTCGATTTCTCCTCGCTGAAGTACTTCATGTATGGCGCCGCGCCGATGTCGGTGGAGAAGCTCAAGCAGGCCATCGAGGTGATCGGCCCGGTGATGATGGGCGGCTACGGCCAGACCGAAGCACCGGCATCGATCGCCTACCTGCCGCCGGATGCGCACTTCGTTGGTGGCAAGGTCGCCAGCGATGCCCGCCTGTCCTCGGTTGGCCAGCCCAACCCGCTGATCCATGTGGAGATCCTCAACGACGACAACCAGATCGTCGCCCAGGGTGAAACCGGCGAGATCTGCGTGCAGGGCGACCTGGTGATGAAGGGCTACTACAAGGCCCCGGACAAGACCGCCGAAACCATCATTGATGGCTGGCTGCACACCGGTGACGTCGGCCATATCGATAGCGAGGGCTACCTGCATATCACCGACCGCAAGAAGGACATGATCATTTCCGGCGGTTTCAACGTGTATCCGAGCGAAGTCGAGCAGGTGATCTGGGGCCACCCGGCCGTGCAGGATTGCGCGGTGATCGGCGTACCGGACGCCACCTGGGGCGAGGCGGTCAAGGCGGTGGTCGAACTGAACGCCGGACAGAGCGTCAGTGCAGAAGAACTGATCGCACTGTGCAAGGACAAGCTAGGCTCGGTGAAGGCGCCGAAAAGCGTCGATTTCATCGAGATACTGCCACGCAGCCCGGTGGGCAAGGTGCTCAAGAAGGACCTGCGGGCGCAGTACTGGAACACTTCAGATCGCAAGATCTGATCCCTGACAAATTAAAGGAACACCATGAGCAAGCTAGAAGATCGTTTTCCCAACAAGCGCGTGTTGATCACCGGAGCCACCACCGGTTTTGGCGAGGCGCTGGCCTATCAACTGGCCGCGCGCGGCTGGAAGGTGGCGGTCACCGGGCGCAAGCTCGACGCAGTCAAGCGTACCGCGAAGAAAGTCACCGAGCTCGGCGGTACCGGCCTCGGCTTGCGTCTTGAAGTGCGCGAGAAGGATCAGTGGGAAGCCGTGCACAAGGCGCTGGACAAGGCCTGGGGCGGCATCGATATCCTGGTGAACAATGCTGGTGTGGCCGATGCCAACAGCTTCGACAAGATGGACGATGCCGCCTGGGACAACCTGATGTCGACCAACCTGGATGGTGTGATCAACGGCTGCCGTACGTACTCGCCGGACATGTGCAGGAACAAATCCGGCTATATCCTCAATGTGGCATCCGTTGCTGGCCTGCTGGCCTTCCCGGAAATGGCCAATTACAACGTCAGCAAAGCCGGCGTGATCGGTCTCTCGGAAACCCTGTGCGCTGAGCTGTCGCGTTTCAATATTGGTGTGACGGTGTTGTGCCCGGCAGGCTTCAGGTCGAGCCTGGCGGACAATGCCGCCCGTGATGGCCGCGCGATTGCCGACAGTTCAACCGGGCGCGCCGTCAAGGCGGATATCGACAATGGCAGGCACACCTCCGAAACGGTGGCTGCGTTTGCCATCGAAGAGATGGAGAAGGGCAACCTGTATTCGATCCCGCAGCTGGAATATCGCTTGGTCTGGATGCTCAAGCGCCTGATGCCCAATACCTTCTACAAGACCGTTGGCTGGCTCTACCGCAATCAACTCGGTCCATTTGCCAACTAATCCGCACCGTCGGGTCTTTCGAGAGCTGCCATCCATGAGCAACATCTACATCGCCGGCATCGCCATGACCGTATTCGGTCGACACACTGAACGCTCCCTCGCCGACCTTGCCGGTGAGGCCCTGCAAGGCGCACTGAAGGACGCCGGCTGTCAGGCCAGCGACATTGGCGTGGCGTATTACGCCGGCATGACCAACGGCCCGCTGCAGGGGCAGATCTCCATACCCGGCCAGGTGGTGTTCAGCAAGATCGGCATCCAGGGCATTCCCATCTACAACATCGAGAATGCCTGTGCCTCTGGCAGCAGTGCCTTCAATCTGGCAGTACAGAGCCTCAAGGCGGGTACTACCGATGTGGCGCTGGCTTTGGGTGCAGAGAAGATGAACATTCCTGACAAGCTGAAGGCCTTTGCCATCTTCGAAGGCGGTTGGGATGTCTCTACCGCAGAAGAGAACTACCAGACACTGGTCAAGATGGGCGAGGGCATTGTTCCGCCGGAAGGTTCAGAGTCGACGCGGCCTTACAGCAAGTTCATGGCGATCTATGCGGCCATGTGCCGTTATCACATGAAAACCTATGGCACCACACAACGGCAGATTGCCGCCGTGTGTGCAAAGAATCACCAGCACTCGGTGCACAATCCGTTCTCGCAGTTCCGCCAGCCGTTCAGCATTGATGAAGTGCTGGCTGCGCCACCGATTACCTACCCGATCACCCTGCCAATGTGCGCGCCGCTGTCCGATGGCTCGGCGGCGGCGATCCTCTGCACCGAAGAAGGGCTCAAGCGCATTGGCGCTGACAAGCGGCGCTGCATCAAGGTCGCTGCCAGCGTGATTCGCAGCTTTACCCATCGTGGCCTGGATGAGCCGCACAAGCATGTTGGCCATCTGGCGGCGAATCAGGCCTACGAGATTGCCGGCCTCGGCCCGCAGGACATGCATGTCGCAGAGGTTCACGATGCGTCCGCCATGGGTGAGATCATTCAGGCCGAGAACCTCGGCTTTGTACCTTTTGGCGGTGGCGGCCCGGCTGCCGAGCGTGGCGAGTTCACCGTTGGCGGGCGTATCCCGATCAATCCGTCGGGCGGTCTGGAGTCGAAAGGCCATCCGCTGGGTGCGACCGGCATCGGTCAACTCTACGAGCTGGTGACGCAGTTGCGTGGCGAAGCCGGAGCGCGGCAGGTAGAGGGTGCCCGGCACGCGATCCAAGAGAATGGTGGCGGCCTGCAGGGCATCGAAGAAGCCGCGGTGGCCATTCACATCCTCAGTAAGTAGCCACGCCGCGCATGCGCCAGCCGAGCCCCGGAGCCTCTCCGGGGCTTATTTGGACAGGTAGCGCATGCCTTCTTCCAAGCCCTGCAGGGTCAGCGGGAACATCTGGTCTTCGACCAGTTCGCGCACCAGCCCGGTGGAAGCGGTGTAGCCCCAGGCGTCCTTGGGATAGGGGTTGATCCAGATCAGCTTCTTGAATTTCTCCATGAAGCGTTTCATCCAGATATAGCCGGCTTCCTCGTTCCAGTGCTCGACGCTGCCGCCGGCCTGGGTGATTTCATAGGGCGCCATGGCCGCATCGCCGATGAAGATCACCTTGTAGTCCGCGCCGTACTTGTGCAGCAGGTCGTGGGTGGCGAAGCGCTCCGAGCTGCGGCGCAGGTTGTTCTTCCACACCGATTCGTAGATGAAGTTGTGGAAGTAGTAGTACTCCAGGTGCTTGAACTCGGTCTTGCAGGCCGAGAACAGCTCCTCGCAGGCCTTGATGTGCGCGTCCATCGATCCGCCGATGTCGAACAGCACCAGCAGCTTGACCTTGTTGTGGCGCTCCGGGCGCATCTGGATATTCAGCAGGCCGGCGTCCCGCGCGGTATGGTCGATGGTCCCGCCGAGGTCGAATTCTTCCGCCGCGCCCTCGCGGGCGAACTTGCGCAGGCGGCGCAGGGCGACCTTGATGTTGCGTGTGCCGAGTTCGACCTGATCGTCGAGGTTCTTGTACTCGCGCTGGTCCCAGACCTTGGCCGCGCGACCCTGGCGCTTGCCGGCATCGCCGACGCGGATGCCTTCGGGGTTGAAACCGCCGGAGCCGAACGGGCTGGTGCCACCGGTACCGATCCACTTGCTGCCACCGGCGTGGCGTTCCTTCTGTTCTTCCAGGCGCTTCTTGAATTCCTCGATCAGCTTGTCCAGGCCGCCGAGGGACTGGATCTGCGCGCGCTCTTCATCGGTCAGCAGGCGCTCGAATTCCTTGCGCAGCCACTCATCGGGGATCAGTGCCTCGAGGTGCTCGTTGAGGTTCTGCAGGCCGTTGAAGTAGGCGCTGAAGGCACGGTCGAACTTGTCGAAATGCCGCTCGTCCTTGACCAGCACGGTACGCGCCAGGTAGTAGAACTCGTCCATGTCGGCAAAGATTACCCGCTGTTTCAGCGCGTTGAGCAGGTCGAGCAGCTCGCGCACCGAGACCGGCACCTTGGCTGCGCGCATTTCATTGAACAGGTTGAGCAGCATGGCTGCGGACCTCTTTTAACACTCGGACGTTTTCCCCTCTCCCTGGAGGGAGAGGGTTAGGGAGAGGGTGGGGCGCACCCATAGCCCTCTCCCCCAGCCCCTCTCCCATGCATGGGAGAGGGGAGACAATCAACGGTTGCCGCGGCGGCTCATGAACGCCAGGCGCTCCAGCAGCATCACGTCCTGCTCGTTCTTCACCAGCGCGCCGGCCAGCGGCGGGATGGCCTTGGTCGGATCGCGTTCGCGCAGCACGGCTTCGCCGATGTCATCGGCCATCAGCAGCTTCAACCAGTCGACCAGTTCGCTGGTGGAAGGTTTCTTCTTCAGGCCCGGAACCTTGCGCACGTCGAAGAAGATATCCAGCGCCTCGCTGACCAGGTCGGCCTTGATGTGCGGGTAGTGCACATCGACGATGCTCTGCAGGGTCTTGCGGTCCGGGAAGGCGATGTAGTGGAAGAAGCAGCGGCGCAGGAAGGCGTCCGGCAGTTCCTTCTCGTTGTTCGAGGTGATGATGATGATCGGGCGCTTGACCGCCTTGATCGTCTCGTCGGTCTCGTAAACGTAGAACTCCATCTTGTCGAGTTCCTGCAGCAGGTCATTGGGGAACTCGATGTCGGCCTTGTCGATCTCGTCGATCAGCAGCACCACGCGCTCCTCCGATTCGAAGGCCTCCCACAGCTTGCCCTTCTTGATGTAGTTGCGTACGTCATGGACCTTGTCCGAGTCCAGTTGCGAATCGCGCAGGCGGCTCACCGCGTCGTATTCGTAGAGACCCTGATGCGCCTTGGTGGTCGACTTGATGTGCCAGGTGATCAGGCGGGCGCCGAAGGACTCTGCCAGTTGCTCGGCGAGCATGGTCTTGCCGGTACCGGGCTCGCCCTTGACCAGCAACGGACGTTCCAGGGTGATGGCGGCATTGACGGCCAGCTTGAGATCGTCGGTGGCGACGTAGGACTGGGTACCTTGGAATTTCATCTGGATCATCCTCGAACGGGGGCGCCGGAACAGAACCCGGCGGTTCAGTAATTACAGGTGCCGACTATACCGCGCCGGCAGGTGGGCTGGGAACGAACAAGCCTTATTCAGGGGTTGAATGATCGTCTGGTGCTTATCTTGGCAGACGACTGGACGGTCACCCTCCGGCGACTTAGGCTTGAGCTCTCGCATTAAGCGCAAGGAGTCTGAAATGAGCCGTATATTCGCCGACAATGCCCTGTCGATTGGCAACACGCCGCTGGTCCGGATCAACCGCCTGGGGCCGGCGGGGGTGACCATCCTGGCCAAGATCGAAGGGCGCAATCCGGGTTATTCAGTCAAGTGCCGGATCGGCGCCAACATGATCTGGGACGCTGAACAGCGCGGCGTACTCAAGCCGGGCATGACCATCGTCGAGCCGACTTCGGGCAATACCGGCATCGGCCTGGCCTTTGTCGCCGCTGCCAAGGGCTACAAGCTGGTGCTGACCATGCCGGCCTCGATGAGCCTGGAACGGCGCAAGGTGCTCAAGGCGCTGGGTGCCGAACTGGTGCTGACCGAGCCACCCAAGGGCATGAAGGGCGCGATTGCCAAGGCGGAGGAAATCGTTGCCGCTGATCCGGCAAACTACTTCATGCCGCAACAGTTTGAGAATCCGGCCAACCCGGCCATCCACGAGAAGACCACTGGCCCGGAAATCTGGAATGACACCGACGGCGCCATCGATGTGCTGGTTTCCGGTGTCGGCACCGGCGGCACCATCACCGGGGTGTCGCGCTACATCAAGCAGACCATGGGCAAGCCGATCCTCTCGGTCGCCGTCGAGCCGGTGGCTTCGCCGGTGATCAGCCAGACGCTGGCTGGCGAAGAAGTCAAACCCAGTCCGCACAAGATTCAGGGCATCGGCGCCGGTTTCGTGCCGAAGAACCTTGATCTGTCGATCGTCGACCGGGTGATGCAGGTGACCGACGACGAGTCCAAGGCCGTCGCGCTGCGCCTGATGCAGGAGGAGGGCATTCTTTGCGGGATCTCCTGTGGCGCGGCGATGGCGGCGGCGCTGAAGATTGCTGAGGAGCCGGGGATGCAGGGCAAGACCATCGTGGTAATCCTGCCGGATTCCGGTGAGCGCTACCTGTCGAGCATGTTGTTCAGCGATATGTTCAGCGAGCAGGAACTGCAGCAGTGAGGACGCTTGTGCCGCTGGCTCTGTTGCTGACCTGTGGCCTGGCGCAAGCCAACGCCACCGATGATTACCTGGCCGGGCTGCGGGCGCTGGAGCAGGGGCGGCGGGATGACGGCCTGTACCTGCTGGAGCAGGCCGCAGTGGCTGGTTCAATTCCGGCGCAGCTCAAGTATGGCGAGCTGACACCCGGGCAGCCCGGCGAGAAATGGCTGCGCGCCGCAGTCCGGCAGGGTTCGCTGCCGGCCACCGAAGTCCTGGCCCAGCGTTATTACGATGATGGCAGCTACCGGCGGGCGGCGCAGTGCTGGCTGGCAGCGGCCAAGCGCGGCAGCAGTTCGGCGCAGGCGCTGCTGGGGGCCTTGCAGGTAGTCGGCCTGGGACTGCCCAAGGATCGCGTGCAGGCCTATGCCTGGCTCAACCTGGCAGCCAGCAGCGGCGATCCGGAAGTGCTCGCGCTGCGCGACAACCTGGCCGAGCAGCTTGATCCTGGCCAGCAGGCCGCAGGAGAAGCACTGTCGCGCGAGCTGCCGCAGAAACAGGCTTTTCTCCCGGGTGAGCCGGTGTGCGGCGAATAGCTCGGTTGCCCCAGGCTTGGTCGTTTGTATTTTGTCGGTTGGGTTGAGCGCAGCGAACTCCGAGGCCTGCGCCATCGCTGCGATTGGGCTTCACCATTGCACGGTTCAACCCAACCTGCGGGCATTAATTGCCCGGCCCATGTGTAGGTTGGGTTGAGCGCAGCAAAGCCCAACAAGGCAAGGTATGAGTTCCGCCGGGCTTCGTCGACACGGTCAGTGGGATGCAACGTCCCTCGAAGTGGCCGGCTTCAGTACCAGCCACAATGCCAGCACGATCAACGCACCGCCGTACAGGTAAGCCCAGGACAGCGGCTCGTCGAGCAGCAGCACGCCCCAGAACACGCCGAACGGTGGAATCAGGAAAGTTACCGCCATCGATTTGAGCGGGCCGATGTCGGTCAGCAGCTGGAAATACAGCACATAGGCAAAGGCCGTGCAGAGCAGCCCGAGGCCGAGCAGCGAACCCCATACCGGCCAGCCGCCCCAGCTTGCCGGTGGCTGGCTGCTGACTGACCAGAGAAACAGCGGCAACAGCAGCAGGCTGGCGCCGAGCATGCTGCCGAAGGCAGACAGGCGACTGTCGAGGCCGCCGGCATGGTCGAGCCAGCGGCGGGCCAGGTAGCCGGCAAAGCCATAGCAGGTGGTGGCAGCCAGGCAGGCCAGTGCGCCCCAGAGTATTTCATCGGTGAACTCGAAGGGACCGGTGCGGGTCAGCAGGCCGACACCGAACAGCCCGACGAAGACGCCGAGGCCTTTGGCCCAGCTCATTTGCTCGGCAAAGAACAGTGTGCCGATCAAGGCGCCCATCAAGGGTGTCGTTGCGTTGAAGATCGATGAATAGCCGGCTGGCAGCACCAGCGCGGCGAAGCTGTACATCAGGGTGGGAATGCCGGAGTTGATCAGGCCGAGGAGCATGGTCTGGCGCAGTTTGCCCTGAAAGTTCAGCGGCACCTTGAGCAGCAGGAGCAACGCCAGCAGGCCGATGCCCGCCAGCACTACGCGCAGGAACGCGGTTGGCAGCGCACCAATCACCGGCGCCGCGACGCGCATGAACAGGAAGCTGGCGCCCCAGATGGCGGCCAGAGCAGTGAGTTGCAGGAGGGCGCGCGGATTCATCGAAGACAGTTCCGGGGGAATGAGCCGGCAAGATTACCCGCGTCCTGCTGCGACGCAATTCAAATCTGACTTTCAAAAGGCTGATCAAAAAGGGCGGCTAAGAGGTAAGCCTTGTCCGCCCTTGATCCGCAAGCTGGAAATGTCACCTGTGACATATGCCAGCAGGAAGACCGTACCCTTTAGAACGTTGTGCTGACGCCGGCCACAACGGTCGAGCCGCATACGTCACGGTAACCCATGAAGCTTTCGCACTCGGTGTCGGAAAGGTCGGTGTCGATGTAGCTGACACTCCAGTCCAGGTTCCACAGGTTCTTGCTCAGTTTGACTTCCCAGTCGTTGTAGTCGGCGCGGCTGCTGCCGTCGGTACTCCAGAACACATCGTCCTTGTAGTCGACGGTTTCGTAGGTGGCCCGCAGGCCGATTTCCAGCGGCAGCATGGTCTGGTAGCCGACGAACCAGGAGGAGAAATCCTCTTCCTCGTTCAGTTGCGGGTCATGCAGGTTGCTCGAGTACTTGCCGCTGAGCAGCACGCCATAGACATCCAGCACGCTCTGCACATCGTTCATGTTGAAGGCGCTGGTGTTCGGATACTCGTAGCGGGTGGTCCAGGTGTCCAGGCTGATGTTGTCGTTGATCTGCCAGTAGTAGCCGGCGTAGTAGTCGAGCTCCTGGCGGGTCTGGATGCCCAGGCCGTAATCGACGCTGGAGGTCCAGATGCCGGCATACAGACCGCTGGCATGGGTGAGCATCAGGTCGAGTTGCGCGGCCGGGTCATTTTGCGTCTGCGACAGGCCGCTGGCACGGTAGTCGCTGACCAGCGCCGGGGTGATATTGAGGGCGAATTCATCGTTCAGCTCGAGGGCCTGGGCGCTGGCCAGCGGGGCCAGCGCAAGGCTGAACAGGGCAAGGTTGCGGAGGGCTTTCATGGGCGGGTTCCTGTGATGGTTATTGTTGGATTTGCTTGATGACGCAGCTATGCAGGATGCAGCGCGATTGCGGCCGGCTGCACACAGCCAGCCGGCGCAAGGCAAGCTCAGCTTTCGGCGCTGTACACCGGCTTGCCGGCGAAGATGGTCTGCAGCACTTTGGTTTGCTGCAGGTCGTCGTCACTGACCTTGAACACATCGCGGTCGAGAATGATCAGGTCGGCCTGCTTGCCGGGCTCCAGCGAGCCGATCCGCTCCTGCAGGTTGAGTGCCTTGGCCGAGTTGATGGTGTAGGCGTAGAACATGGTTTCGCGGTCGATGCCTTCCTTGGCGTTCAGCACGCCCATCGGTCCCTTGCGGGTCACGGCGTGGTAGATCGCTTCCCACGGGCTTGGCGAGGACACCGGCCAGTCGCTGGCACCGGCAATGGTGGCGCCGGCCTTCTTCAGTGATTGCGCCGGGTACTGGTAGCGATAGGCCATGGCGCTGACATACGGCTGCACCAGGTCGATGCTGTAGACCTCGCCGAGCGCCCAGGCCAGCTGCATGGAGGCAATCACGTCGAGCTGCTTGAAGCGCGGGAACTCCTTCGGATTGACCAGTTGCAGGTGGCTGATGCTGTGGGTGATGCCGCTGTTCGGGTTTGCCTTGCGGGCATACTCCATGCCGTTCAGCGATTCGCGCACGGCGCGGTCACCGACGGCATGCACATGCACCAGCCAGCCCTTGTCCTCGGCGGCGGCAACCAGTTCACCGAAGTGTTGCGGGTCGATCAGCAACTGGCCCTGCTTGAGGCTGTTGTTGTAGGGGTCGATCACCGCAGCCGTCTGGCCGGGGAACTCGAGAATGCCATCGGCAAACACCTTGATGCCGGGGAAGCTTAGGTTGGGCACGTTCTGGAACTGGTCCATCACCGTGGCCACCATGGCCAGGTCCTGCGGCTTGCTCTGCGGGTTGACGATCAGCAGGGCCGCCACATGGGCGGACAGTTCACCTTTCTCCGCCAGTTGCTTGTACAGCGGCAAGACGCCAACGGTTTCGGCGGTAGGCTTGAGCTCAAACACGTCATCGGCGGCGCCGGCATTGGCCGCGGCATCCATCCAGGCGGTGACACCCACCGCATTGTTGGCTTTGACGCCCGCGCGGGCAGCGTTGAGCATGGCTTCGGCAGAGGCTTCCGGCAGCAGGCTGCGGACCCGGTCCCAGCCTGCTTCAGACAGGTAGCCATTGGGGTTGCCGTCCTTGTCCTGACCGATATAGCTGGCGTTTTTCTCGTCCAGGGTCTTGATCAGTGCTTTGTCTATGCCGGCACGCGCAAGCATGGCCTGATTGGCCCAGCCGGTATGGCCGTCGATGCCCTCCAATACCAGGGGTTGCCTGGCCCAGAGGCCCTGGTTGAAGACCGCGCCGATAGCGTCGGCTTTCTCCCAGTAGCCGGAACTGGCACCGGAAATCACCACGATGTCGCCCATGCGCGTATGTCCGGCCTTGTCCTCGGCCAGGATCCATTCTTCCAGCTCGGCCAGCGGCTTGATTTCGTCATACAGGTTGGCGCGCAGGCTGGCGGCGCCGCCCATCACCGGGTGGGTATGGCTGTCGATCATGCCGGGCATCATCACCTTGCCGGCCAGATCGATGCGCTGGGTGCCGGCATCGGCCAGGGCCAGAATTTGCTGGTCGCTACCGACTTGCAGGATCTTGCCATCTTCCACCGCCAGGGCCTGGACGATTGGCTGGTTGCGGTTGGCCGTGAATACCTGGCCGTTGAAGTACACCGCATCGGCTGCGGCCATAGATTCCATGGGGGCACAAGTCAGTGCGCTGGCGAGCAAGCTGGGCAGAAAGCGTTTCATTGATTAATCCTTGGCTTTGTTGGTATGCCAGGAGATTAATCAGGTTGGCGGCTGGCCGGAATCTACAGTTTGTGCAAAAGTTCTGTTCCTGTCAGGAGTGAATCATGGATAAATTTGTTGCGCTCGCCACGCTGGTCTGCGTGGTTGAGCAGAACAGTTTCAGTCGCGCAGCCGTGCAGATGGGCAAGACGCCATCGGCGGTGGCCAAGGCCATTGCAGCCTTGGAAGAGGAGTTGGGCACACGGCTGTTCGAGCGCACCACCCGGCGCATGCAGCTGACCGAGGCCGGTCGGCTGTACACCCAGGCGGCGCGCGAGGCCCTGGGTTGCCTGGGCGATGCTGGCGAGGAGATTCAGCAGATGCAGCATGGCCTGCATGGCGAGCTGCGGATTGCCGCTTCGCTGGCCTTCGGGCCGGCGTTTCTCGCGCAGGCCTGTGCCGAATTCTGTGCAGCGCATCCGCAGTTGCGCCTGCAGGTTGACCTCAGTGATGACGACAGCTTCATCCTGGAAAGCGGCCACGACCTGATCCTGCATGAAGGCGAGTGCAACGTGCCCGGGCTGATTGTCCGGCCGGTTGGCAGCAACCGCATTGCGATGGTTGCCAGCCCCGCCTATCTGGCACGCAACACGCTGGAGATCAACACGGCAACCCTGCACCAGCATGATTGGCTGATCTACCAGCATCCGTCCCTGGACCGGCACTACTGGGGATTCTGGCGCGCTGGCGAGCTGATCCGCGTCGCGCACCCGCAGCCCCGGCTGCTGAGTGACAATTATGATTTGTTGCTGGCCAATGCGCTGGCAGGGCTGGGCTTGCTGATTGCACCGCTGTGGAGTGTCGCACCCTATCTCGCCGATGGCCGCCTGCGGCAGGTGATGGCGGATTACCAGTTGGATCCGGATGCTTTTGGCCACCTGATTCTCGCGGTGTACCCCAGCCATCGGCGCGCGACCCGCAAGGTGCATGCCTTCATCGATTTCATCACGGCGTATCTGCGTGAGCGGGGGCATGCGCCCGAACCGACTTTAGTCGCGAGTGGCGGTTAATCTGCCGCCGCACCTTTCCCTCGAGTCTGGCACTGGATAAGCTCGTGACTCAAACGCACCACGCCGAGGATCCTTCATGCCGAACCACAAGCCTGCCGCCGATATCGCCGCCGCGATTCTCGCTGGCTTTGACGACTACCGCGAACATTTCCGCCTGATTACCAACGGCGCGCGGGTGCGTTTTGAAAAGGCGCAGTGGCAGGAAATCCAGCAGGCTTCGGCTGAGCGGATCAATCTGTACGAGCAGAAGGTCACGCAGGTCAGGCAGGCGCTGATCGAGCGTTTCCCGGCGGAACTGCTGCTCGACGTGGATATGTGGCCACTGGTCAAGAGCGCCTATATCGCCATGATCGACCCGCGCTTCGACGATGAACTGTCGGAGACCTGGTACAACTCGATCTTCTGCAGCCTGTTCCGCCACGACCAGATCAACGACGGCAACATGTTCGTGCATACCACCCGGCCAACCATGCGCACTTCGGCACCGGCGCCGCAGACCCGCAGTTATCATCCGCATGGCGATCTGCACAAGGCCCTGGCGGACATCTTCGAGGACAACCGCTTCGAGGTCGGCTACGAAAATCTGCAGCGCGACCTGCTGCATTTGGAGCAGCAGTTGCGTGACAGCCTGCCGGACTGGGTATGCAAGGACCCGGAGCTGTGCATCGAACTGTTCGCTTCACGGCTCTACCGCAACAAGGGCGCTTATCTGGTGGGGCGCATCTTCACCCGCGACGAGCAGTGGCCGCTGGCGATCGCCCTGCTGCACCGCGAGGGCTTGGGAATTCAGGCGGATGCGCTGATTACCGATGAGGCCGAGGTGTCGATCATCTTCTCCTTCACCCGTTCCTATTTCATGGTGCGGGTCGGTTATCCGGCCGAATTCATCAGCTTCCTCAAGCGCATCTTGCCGGGCAAGCACGTTGCCGAGCTGTACACCTCGATCGGTTTCTACAAGCATGGCAAGTCGGAGTTCTACCGCGCGCTGATCAATCATCTGGCCAATGTCGACGACAAGTTCATCATGGCGCCGGGTGTGCGCGGCATGGTCATGAGCGTGTTCACGCTGCCGGGTTTCAATACCGTGTTCAAGATCATCAAGGACCGCTTCTCGCCGTCGAAGAATGTCGACCGGGCGACGGTGATCGAGAAGTACCGGATGGTGAAGCATGTCGACCGGGTCGGGCGGATGGCCGACACCCAGGAATTTGCCGATTTCCGTTTCCCCCGGTCCAAGTTCGATCCCGAGTGCCTGGCCGAGTTGCTGGAAGTGGCGGCGTCCACGGTGGTGCTGGAAGGAGATGTAGTGGTCATCCGGCACTGCTGGACAGAGCGGCGCATGACGCCGCTGAATATCTACGTGGAAAGCGCCAGCCCGGCGCAGGTCGAGGCCGCGCTGGATGACTACGGCATGGCGATCAAGCAGTTGGCCGCCGCCAACATCTTTCCCGGCGACATGCTGCTGAAGAATTTCGGCGTGACCCGTCACGGCCGTGTGGTGTTCTACGATTACGACGAGATTTGCTACCTGACCGAAGTGAACTTCCGCAATATTCCCGAAGCGCGCTACCCGGAAGAGGAAATGTCCAGCGAGCCCTGGTATTCGGTAGGGCCGAATGACGTGTTTCCCGAGGAGTTTCCGGCGTTCCTGTTTGCCGACATCGGCCAGCGCCGGCTGTTCAACAAGCTGCATGGCGAGTTGTTCACGGCCAAGTACTGGCAGGAATTGCAGGAGGCAATCCGGTCGGGCAAGGTCATCGATGTGTTTCCCTATCGGCGCAAGGCATTGTCCGAGACGTTGCAGTAACGGCGGTTGCTGCGCGGCAGGCACTGCAACTTTCGCCTATGCTTGATGCAGGCAGCGCGGGCTGCCGTGCGGAATCCCGAATCCAGGAGGTGGGCATATGATCGTGAAGCTGAAAAGCGCGCTGCGCGAAGTTCTTGTGGCACTCGGTCTGATCGAGCCGCCTCGACTGCAACCGATTCCGCTGCGTAGCCAGCAGCAACCGTGTGCGCCGCGACGTTGACGACGCTGGTTGAGCAATATGCAAACGCCCCGCAACTGCGGGGCGTTTGCATTGGTGCGCTGCCTGGTTCAACCGGTTGGGTCAGCTTAAAAAGCTGACTCCGGTAAGCTCTTCGGAAACTGCCCAGAGCTTTTTCGCGGCGGCTTCGTCACGCGAGGCCCGATTGGAACCGACCTTGGCCGGTGCGCCACGCATTTGCTGCATGGCGCGCGGGCCGCAGTAGTCGCCGCCGTTGATGTCTTCGCCAAGGGCAGCATACAGCGTTGGCAGGGCTCCATCCGCAGCGGACTGGCCGAACAGTGGCAGGAAGGCGCTGAGAACCCGCGGGATATACTGTGCCAGATTGGTCGCGGAAACCCCGGGATGGGCGGCTACCGACAGGGTCTCGATTCCGGCTTTCTGCAAACGGCGATTCAGCTCGTAAGCAAACATCAGGCAGGCAAACTTGCTCTGCCCGTAGGCTTTGCGCTTGTTGTAGCCACGACTGAACTGCAAATCCTCGAAGCGCATGCTGCTCCAGTTGTGCGCCAGTGAACTGAGGCTGACCACCCGTGAGTTAGCGGTCTTGCGCAGCAGCGGAAGCAGCAGGCCGGTCAGGGCGAAGTGGCCGAGGTAATTAGCTGCCAGCTGGCTTTCAAAGCCGTCTTCAGTGAGCGCGTAGGGCGGCATCATGATACCGGCATTGTTGATCAGCAGATCAAGCCGGCTATGCGCTGCGGAGTATTTTGCGGCAAACTCGCGCACCGATTTCAGGCTGCTCAAATCCAGTTGCAGGCATTCGACGCTGGCGCTGGGGTGCTGCTGCAGGATTTCGGCTCTGGCGTTGTTGGCCTTGTCCAGGTTGCGGCAAGCCAGCACTAGACTGCAGCCTTTGGCAGCCAGTGCCAGGGCGGTGTTGAAGCCCAAGCCTATGTTGGCACCGGTGATGATGGCGATGCGGCCTTGCTGGCTTTCAGTTTGTTCGATTGTCCAGGTCATGGCAGGTTCCTTGCCGAGGTTGGATGGAGGCTCATTTTGCATGCATTGCTTGCATGACGTTGGTTCAGACGGTTGCGAAAGTAGCATGATTATCAGATTGAGTAAGCCCAGCTTGCTGCAGTTCACCGCGCCGCTCGGGAGTTAACGGCATGTCCCGCGCGCAATGCCAGCGCTGCCAGCGTCCGCTGGGCCATTGCCTGTGTCGGCTGATTCCGGACCTGCCAAGCCGCACCCGTGTGCTGATCCTGCAGCATCCGCAAGAGGCGCGGCATGCGCTGAATACGGCACGCCTGGCAGTGCTCGGTTTGCGCAACAGCGAACTGCTTTGCGCCGAGTATTTCGCTGATCTGGAGCAGCGGCTCAGCGATCCACAATGGCAGAGCTGCCTGTTGTTTCCCGGGGCAGGATCAGTAGCGATATCCGGGTTTTCCGCAGAAAGCCCGCAACGGCCATTGCAGCTGGTAGTGCCCGATGGAACCTGGCGCAAGGTGCGCAAGTTGCTGCATCTGAATCCTGCGCTGGCTGCCTTGCCGCGGGTGACGCTGGCCAGCCTGGCGGCTTCCCGCTACCGCTTGCGCAAGGCACCGATGGCTGGGGCCCTGTCGACGATCGAGGCGATCGCCCGGGCCCTGGAGGAAGTTGAGGGCGGCGGGCACTTCAGGCAATTGCTGAGGCCCTTTGACGCGCTGATAGAGGGGCAGATAGCGGCCATGGGATCCCAGGTCTACCGGGAAAACCATGGTGGCGAGTGATCAGCGCTCGCGCATGGCTTCCGAGCGCGCCTTGAGCACCGGTTTAAGCAGGTAGTCGAGTACGCTCTTCTTGCCGGTGATGATGTCAACAGTTGCCACCATGCCGGGAATGATCAGCAGCGGATGTTCTGCGGTTCCCAGATGGCTTTTATCGGTGCGCACCTGGATGAGGTAGAAGCTGTTGCCTTCTTCATCGGTGATGGTGTCTGCCCCAATGAGTTCCAGTTTGGCCTTCAGGCCGCCGTAAATGGTGTAGTCATAGGCGCTGAACTTGACCATGGCTGGCTGGCCTGGGTGAAGAAAGGCCACGTCCTGGGGACGGATCCGTGCTTCGATCAGCAAGTTGTCTTCCAGGGGCACGATTTCCAGAAGATCGCTGCCGGGCTGAACCACGCCACCAATGGTGTTGACGTTCATCTGTTTGATGATGCCGTGGACCGGGGAAACCACGGTTGTGCGGCTTACGCGATCCTCGATGGCGACACTGGTAGCAGTGATTTTCTGCAATTCGGTGCGGGCATCATTGAGCTCCTTGAACGCATCCGAGCGAAATGCAAGCTCTGACTCTTCGATTCGCCGTTCAATTTCATTGATCGCGGCCTGGGCCCGCGGTATTGCCAGGCGCGTAGCGTCCATCGAACCGCGCATTTCCACGGCGCTACGGCGCAGGCGAAGTATTTCCACACGGGAAATCGCGCCGCTTTCGACCAGTGGCTGCGACATGTTCAATTCCTGCTGGATCAGCGCCAGGCTCGAGCTGTATTGCGTTTGCTTGGCTTTGAACTCTGCCAGCTCCTGCTGTTTCTGACGCAGTTGCTCGCCAAGAACGCTCTGCTCGCTTTTCAGACGGCGCAGGCGTGACTCATGCAGGGCCATTTCATCTTCAGCCAGTCGCGGTGCTCTATTGGCAATGCCTGCAGAAATCACCAGTGGCTTTCCTTCGGCTTCGGCGGTCAAGCGTTCAACGCGTGCCGTAAGCGCCAACCGGTCGGCTTCGGACTCGCCCTTGTTGGACATGAAACGGGTGTCGTCCAGGCGCAGCAGGACATCACCTTTCTGTACGATCTGGCCTTCCCGGATGAAGATCTCGGAAACAATGCCCCCCTCAAGGTTCTGGATGGTCTGCACTTTTCCGGCAGGAATCGCCTTGCCTTCGCCGCGAGTGACTTCCTCGAGTTCGGCAAAGGCTGCCCATATCAGTGCAACGATCAGCAGGGCGCAGACTGCCCAGACCGTAAGGCGCGACAGCCATGAGGAATCCTCGAGAATGGCGCCTTCTACTTCGGGCATGAACTCTATGTCCTGCTGTTTTTTCTGCAGGCTGCCAAAGTAGTTGCGGATACCTTTCCGCAGGATGGCAAAATAATTGCCGATGGAGTCTGGAATGGGCATGCGCAAATCCTTAAACCGGTGCCTGGCCAACGCGGCCTTTGCGCAGAGCTTCGATGACAGACTCCTTAGGACCATCGGCAACTATGTGGCCGTTGTCCATGACGATCAGCCGGTCTACCAGGCTGAGCATTGAGGCGCGATGGGTAATCAGCAGCAGGGTCTTGTTCTGGTCAATGTTTTGCAGCCGCCCGCGGAGAATTTCTTCACTGGTGTTGTCCAGTGAGCTGGTGGGTTCATCCAGCAGCAGGATCGGGGGGTCGAGCATCAGCGCACGGGCCAGCAGAACCGTCTGCCGCTGGCCGCCGGATAGCAACTGTCCGCGTTCGCCGACAGGGCGTTCAAAGCCTTGGGGATGTTGCCGGGCCAGGTCGCTGACTCCCGTCAGATTGGCGACTTCCAGCATGCGAGCATCGCTCACGTAGCGCGCACCAAGTGTCAGATTGTCGCGCAGGCTGCCGGCGATCAGCGGTAGATCGTGGGTGACATAGCCTATCTGGTTGCGCAGATCGGCCACGTCGAGCTGTCGAAGATCAAGGTTGTCCAGCAGTATCTGGCCTGCTTCAGGTTCGTAAAATCCCATCAGCAAACGTGCCAGCGTACTTTTACCTGAACCGCTGCGACCAATGATGCCGATATGCTCGCCAGGTTTGATGCTGATGCTGACATTCGCCAGTGCTGGTGTGCTCTGGCCGGGGTAGGTAAAGGATACCTGCTTGAAATCCACGCTGCCCTTGAGTTGCGTGCGCTCAAGGGGGCGTTTGCTGGCTTGGCGTTCCTGTGGCAAGGACATCAGCGCGTCGGTGCTGCTCATGGTCAGTCGCGCTTGCTGGTAACGCGTAATCAGTCCGGCAATCTGCCCAAGCGGCGCCAGCACGCGACTGCCCAGCATGTAGCAGGCCACCAGCGCACCCACACTCATGTTGCCATCGATAATGATGTAGACGCCGAAAACAATGGTCGACATGCCGGCTACTTGCTGGATAAACAGGGTGCCATTGGTTGCCAGCGAGGCAAGGAAACGTGAGTGGATATCCAGGCGAGTGAGCGCGCCATGGGTTTTTTCCCAGAGGTTCTGACGCTCGCTTTCGGCACCGCAAGCCTTGAGGGTTTCCAGTCCGGAGAGCGTTTCGATCAGTACTGCCTGGCGTTGCGAGGCGAGGGCCAGCGAGCGCTGCACGGTATCGCGCAGGCGGGCCTGGACGATCAGCGCAAATATTGCAGTTAGCGGGAAAGCCAATAGCGGGATAACTACAATCCAGCCCCCCAGCATGGCGATTACGGCAATCATCAACAGGGAGAATGGCAGATCAATAAGGCTGGTCAGTGTTACGGCAGTGAGAAACTCGCGCAGCCCCTGGAAGTCATGAATGCTTTGTGCGAATCCGCCAATGGTTACCGGGCGTGCTTTCATCGACATGCCAGTAATGCGTTCAAACAGGGTGGCAGAAAGCACTACGTCGGTTTTCTTTCCGGCCATGTCCAGCAGACGAGCGCGCATGACCCGCAACAGCAGGTCGAAAGAGGTTCCGATGAACAGGCCGATTGCCAGCACCCACAGCGTGGAAGTCGCCTGATTGGGTACTACCCGGTCATAGGTCTGCATGACAAACAGCGGCACCATCAAGCCGAGCACGTTGATCAGCAGGCTGGCCAGCAGGGCATCGGTATACAGCCAGCGGGAGAGTTTGAGTGTGTCACGGAACCACGCTTCAACCCGCGGGGTAAGTGGATTGCGCGCTTCTTCCAGATCATGCACCGGGCGTGCAAAGAGTGCCTGGCCGCTGTACTGGCTTTCCAGTTCCTCGCGACCTACCCACTGTTCGCCGCCATCGGTTTCGCAGGGCAGTATCTGTGCTTGCTGGCCTTCGCCCCATTTGGTCAGAACAGCCGAACGACCGTCTTTGAGCAGGAGCAAGACTGGAAGATTAAGAGTGGAAATGTCGGCAAGCGGCCGGCGCAACACGCGCCCGCGAAGTCCGGCACGTGAGGCTGCACGTTGCAGTAGATCTGCACTGAGTCTCTGGTTAGCCAGCGGCAATCCGGCTGTCAGGCTGGAACGACTGGCAGGGCAGTCGTGCAGCCGACAGAGGATCAGCAGTCCATCCAGCAACGGGTCATCATGACTTAAACGCGGGTCACTGGATGCGGTGCCCCGTTCCATGGTTGTCAATCAGTACTACTCCCCGTTTGCGGTTACTTCATTTCAGGCAGCAGTTGCGCCATGTTTTCCACTTCACTGACGGCTGTTGCAGTCGCCGGCAGAACTACCTGCTTCTTGGTCAGCAACTCTCCAGTAGTACTGATCACCCTGTACATGGAGAGTTCCTCATTGTAGCGAACGTCAGTGTACTTGCGATTGGCGGTGAAGAGTTCATTCTCGCTGTCGAGAAGATCCAGAAGGCTACGCTGGCCGAGACCGAATTGCTGCTGGTAGGCTTCACGACTGCGGGCACTGTAGTCGGCATAGTCACGCGCCTTGGGGGTTTGCTTCTTGGCGTTTTCCAGTGCATTCCAGGCAAGCGAGAGATCTTCATTGATTACCCGCAGCGCATTGTTCCGAATTTCCATTGCCTCGTTGACCTTGTAAGCGGCAGCTTGCAGAGCAGCCTTGTCGCGCATGCCGTTATACAGGTTGTAGGTCATCGACACGCCGGCACGCCAGCCATGCCAATTGCCTTCGTCTTGATTGAAATCGTAATCGGGATTGTTGCTGTCTTCCGTGTTGGCGGCCAGTTCGCCGTCCAGTCGTGGATAGAAAGTCGATTTGGCCGACTCATACTGCTTTTCAGCTGCCTGCACGTCAGCCTGGGCTGATTTCAGGTATGGACTGTTAACCAGTACTGCTTGCCGGGCAGCCAAAATATCGGCAGGCATTTCACCTTTGATCGTGGCCGGCGACTCAAGATCGTCAGGCATGCGACCGGTTACGCTGTAGAAATTGGCCTCGGCATCGGCCAGGTTCACTTCTTCGGTGTACAGATTGTTCTCGGCAAGTGCCAAGCGTGCTTGTGATTGATCCAGATCGGCGCTGCTGCCGACACCCTGTTTGCTGCGCAAGCCGATTTGATCGTTGATGCGCTGGTGTGCCATCAAGTTGTTCTTGGCCAGGTTGACCATCTCGCGCCGCTTGAGTACATCGAGATACACCTCGGCGGTACGCAACGCCAGCGACTCGGCGGTTGCCTGGACGTAATAGGCCCGGGAGTTGGCCACTGCCTCGGTGCGCGCTACCTCATTGGGAGTGTTGAAGCCATCGAACAGCATCTGCCGCAGGCGGATTTCGGCATTGCTGTAGTTCGTGCTTTCAGAATTGTCAGTGGTCGGTTTTTCTTGATAGCGGCCTTTCTCATAGCGATACCCATACCCGGAAATCAGATCAACAGTAGGTTGATAGCCGCCTTTGGCGATTTTTGCCTCTTCGTCAGCAATTTGCCTGCGGCTAGATGTTGCCTGGAGCTCAGGATGGTTCTCCAGGGTGCTCTGGATCGCTTCGGTGAGGGTCATTGCCTGCAGTTGTGTGCAAACCGTTGCAAGCAGAATTGCACTGCAAAGTGGTGTCAGTACGCGCATGGAAGGTGTTCTCCTTTTCACTTGATCCGATCTTGGCGTCATAAACATGACACATTCACGGGTTGCTCGCTCAGAGTATCCAATTAAAAGTAGTTAAGGACATCCTTTGAATAGCCTAAGATTGTTTTTTCACAAGGGTTATGAAGAAAAATTCTTATGCGCGAATCCGCTCGTAAGCCATTCTTTAACCAATAACGCCCGTTTTCAGCGGTTTTTTGTCTATTCCGGCGGAATATGGATAGGAGCAATCATAGATCACAGGCACGATCATGCGGATAGGGATTGATGATGGAAAATTGACGTTTCATTGATTGGCATCAATCCTGTTGACCCTGTCGGTGTCAGTCTTAAACAAAGCAGACATCAAATTCAAACGGATATTCAACAGTATCCCGGTTACACAAGAGTCGAGTCGCCAGTAGTTGGCAGCATTAATAAAGAGGAAGCAGTCATGGCTACGTTAATCGGTGTCGTCAAGCAAGCAGTAGGCGAAGTCTTTGCGGTTGCAGGTGATGGATCACGCCGACCGCTTACCGAGGGAGACCGGGTATTTTCCGGCGAGCAACTGGTAACCGGCGCGGGTGGCGCGGTAGCCCTGGAGCTGGCTAATGGCCAGGTTCTGACGCTCGGCCGGGATAGCGTGTTGAGTCTTGATGCCAGTCTGCTGGCCAATGCCGCAGAGGTTGCTGCAGAAGTTGCTGAAGAAGCCAGTGCTGCAACGCAGCCGGCACCTGTGGCGCCAACTCCTGGCGATCAGCAGGAAGCAGATGATCTGATTGCAGCGATTGAAGCGGGGGCCGACCCGACAGTAGATGCCGAGGCTACTGCCGCCGGAGGAGCCGGTGGTGCCGGAGGCGTCGGTGGCGCTCACCAATTCGTACTGCTGGATGCAACTGCTGCGGATGTTGACCCGGAGGTAGGCTACCCGACCGGACCGATTACCAGCGGACCTGAATTTCTGGGGATTGAGTCGGTAATTGGTGCGGATGAGGTGGATTCCTCGCCAGTTGTTGACGTTAATTACAGACCGGTGGTTGGCGCTGGGCCTGGTGAGGTAGATGAAGCTGCGCTGAGTGACGCCCAGAATCCCGGCCCAGACAATCCTGGCAGCAACCCGGATAGTCCCGCTGAAAGTACTTATGGCAACCTTGTAATCACCTCTCCCGATGGTGTCTCCAGCATCCTGGTCCAAGGTGCGGATGGCATCTGGGTGGATGTGCAAGGCGGTGGCGTTGTTGAAGGTATCTACGGCACCTTGGTGTTCGATGCAGACAATAACTGGGTTTACACACTTAACGGCAATACCCTTGACAATGCCAATCCGGGATCCGATGAGTCGGTGAGCGAGAGCTTCCCTGTCCGTGTCGTTGATGGCGATGGTGATGTATCACCGACTGTATCGATAGATGTGGTCGTGCTTGATGACGATCCAAGTGTCGTTCCTGGCGAAGGGGAGTTCAGCTCGCTGATTGTGGATGAGACGGGAGATGGCTTAGGCCAGACCGCTACCGGTAACTTCGCCGGGAATTTCACCCCAACGTTTGGAGCTGATGGCGGTACGATTGCCTATTCGCTAGAGATCAACACGTTGGAAAGCGGACTCGTGGATGTTGCCACCGGTGATCCAATTGAACTGCATCTAGTCGATGGTGTTATTGAAGGTTGGGTCAATAACGACCCTGACATGGTGGCATTTACTTTAGAGGTAAATGCGTCTGGCGATGTGAGCTTGACTCAATTGCGCGCTATCCAGCATCCGGACCCGGACAGCGATGATGAGCCGGTGTTTGTCGCAGGAGGGGTAATCAGGCTGGTTGCAACGGTCAGCGATGGTGATGGTGACGTAGCCAGTGATGGTTTGGATTTGGGTGGTTTCCTGGTATTTCGCGATGATGGTCCGAGTGTGTCGGTGGGCGAGGTGGATGCCAGCGCGATCACGCTGACCACCCAGGATGCGCAGACCATTGGTGCCGAGGTATCGGACAGCGACAGTGCCAGCTTTGCAGCGGCCATGCTGGCGGCGGTAACGCCGACCTATGGTGCGGATGGTGCGGGCTCTACCGTGCTCAGTGGTTACACGCTGACGATTGATCAGGCCGTGACCGACCTGACCAGTGATGGCAAGGCGATCAGCTTGTCGATGGATGGCAACGATGTGGTGGGTAGTACCGAGGACGGTGCGGTATTCCGCATCAGCGTGGATGAGACCGGCGAGGTCACGTTGACCCAATACGCCGAGCTGGATCACCTGCCGGAGAGCCTCGATACCAGCAACGACAACGCCAACATCCCGCTGCCTGATGACCTGGTGAGCTTGAGCGCGACGGCCACGGTGACCGACGGTGACAATGACCAGGTCACCACCACGGTCAGTCTGGATCTGGGCGGTAACCTGAG
>NZ_JADOBE010000013.1 GCF_015637705.1 Pseudomonas sp. N040
TTGAGATTGAAATCCTTACTTCCGGCAGAGGCTTCTGGACTCCGATTTCACGTAGCAACGTGCAAATAAAGCATTTTCACAGATCACGATATGGGTCGTTTGGGAAAACCGACTTTTTCAACAGAATCGGCCGATTGCTGTCGCAACAATTAGCTGCTTCCAACACCTGACAGACAACCAAACGCTTCCATAAAACCAAGGGATTCGCTCAGCCGCCCAGGCTGCCTTCGTGGGCCCAGCTGCAGCGCAGCAGCAATTCGCCTTCATTGGGGCTGTGAAAGCCGTTTTCCGACTCCCAGCGGAAGGTGTGCACGCCCTTGAGTTCGGTTTCCAGGTGCACCACCGCACTGCCCCAGTACAGGCGCCCGAGCAAGGCTTCGAACTCCTGCACCCAGAGTTTCCATTCGTATTCGATGGCCTGGTAGCTGGCGCCGAAATGGATCACCTGGGTCTGGTACAGGCCCGGGCCCGGTTGCGCGCAGCAGGCAAACATGTCGCGCCCGAGAAAGGGCCAGTCATCCCCCGCCGGCAGGCTCTGCAGAACGCTGCGATTGGTTTCGCGCCGGCGGCGGCAAGACTCAGGATTGTCTGCCGGCCAGTCGCGGATAAACCCGTAGACGATGGACTCTATCTCCAACAACGGCACTCCAGTTATTCAGCTGGCCTTCTAACACAGGCAACCCCTCTAGTCGAACATCCCGACATGCCGCGGATGGCTGGCCACCCGCGCCAGCCAGGCATTGATCGCCGGGAAACCGGACAGGTCGAAGCCGCCTTCGGCCGCCACATGGGTGTAGGCGTACAGGGTGATGTCGGCAATCGTGTACTGCTCACCGACCAGATAGGGCGTGCGCTGCAGCTGCTGTTCCATCACCTCCAGCGCCTTGTAGCCGCCACGCTGGCAGTTTTCATATTCCGCCCGGCGCTCCTCCGGCAGGCCCTGGTACAGCTGGATAAAGCGCGCCACGGCGATGTACGGCTCATGGCTGTACTGCTCGAAGAACTGCCATTGCAGCACCTGGGTACTCAGGCGCGGCTCGCTGCAGAGGAACTCGCTGCCCTGGGCGAGAAAATTCAGGATCGCGTTGGACTCCCACAGGCAGGTGCCGTCTTCCAGTTCGAGGACCGGAATCTTGCCATTCGGATTCTTCGCCAGGAATTCCGCGGTCTGGGTCTCGCCCTTGAGCACATCCACGGCTATCCACTGGTACGGCAGGCCAAGCAGGTTGAGCAGCAGCTTGACCTTGTAACAGTTGCCGGAACGGTAATCGCCATACACCTTGTACATGCTGCTGACTCCTCCCTGTTAGCCCGCGATGGCAGGCTCTGACTGCGTGGACCCCTGCGCCTGCTGCGCCGTGCGGATAACCCGGGCCAGCCGCTGCAGGCCTTCACCCAGGCGCGCGGGGGCGACATGGCTGAAGTTCAGCCGAAGATAACCGTGATGCTGGTCCGGGTCGACGAAAAACGGCTCGCCGGGCATGAAGGCGACGTCTTGCGCCAGCGCCGGCTTGAGCAGCGTGCGCGTATCCAGCGGCTGTTTCAGCTTGAGCCAGAAGAACAGCCCGCCCTGCGGCACCTGCCAGTCGGCCAGCTCGCCGAAATGCTCGAGCAGGGCCAGTTGCATGGCATCCCGGCGCAGGCGGTAGAAATCGCGCAGCTCGGCCAGGTGCGTGCGGTATTGCTCGCTGCCCAGCCATTGCAGCGCCTGCCACTGGCCGACGCGGTTGGTGTGCAGGTCGGCCGCCTGCTTCAGGCGCAGCAGCAGCGGATACAGGTCCGGCGTGGCGATCAGGAAGCCTACGCGCAAGCCCGGCAGCAGGGTCTTGGACACCGTGCCGGTGTAGATCCAGCTGGCCGTGCGCAAGCGGCTGACAATCGGCGTGGCGCTGCCGCCGTCGAATACCAGCTCGCGGTACGGCTCATCTTCGATCAGGGTGACGCCGTACTCGTCGAACAGCGCCGCCACCGCATCGCGCTTGGCTTCGCTGTAACGCACCGCCGAGGGATTCTGGAAGGTCGGAATCAGGTAACCGAAGGCCGGCTTGCGCGCCAGCTGGGCACGCAGCGCCTCCAGCTGCGGACCGTCGGCCTCCTGCGGCACGGCGATGCAGTCGGCGCCAAACAGCTGGAACGGTTGCAGCGCCGCCAGGTAGGTCGGCGCCTCGAGCAGTACCTTGGTACCCGGATCGATAAACAGCTTGGCCGCCAGATCCAGCGTCTGCTGCGAACCCGACACAATCAGCACCTGACTGGCATCGCAGGGCACGCCCAGCTGCCGGGCCTCGCGGGCGATCGCCTCGCGCAGTTCCGGCTCGCCCTCGCTCATGCCGTACTGGCCCATGCTTTTCGGCATGCCCTGCCACTCGACCTGCGGCAGCATGGCTTCCGCCGGCAGGCCGCCGGCAAACGACATCACTTCCGGGCGTTGCGCGGCCGCGAGGATTTCACGGATCAGGGAGCTTTTCAGGCGGGTAACGCGTTCAGAGAAGGCCATGCTGTATCACCGGATGCAGAAGCAATGAATTTGAGTCAAACTTATTGACTGAAATTACGCCGATCCCCATGGATACGTCAATATGATTGACCTGAAAACGCCAACCGTTCAGCAGGCCGCCATGGCTGACTTCTTCTTTGCCTATCAGGCGTTCACCGCCAAGCCCGATGAAATCCTCGCGCGGCGCGGGCTGTCCCGCGTGCATCACCGCATCCTGTTCTTCATCGCGCAGTATCCGGGACTGGGCATCAGCGAACTGCTCGGCTATCTCGGGGTGAGCAAGCAGGCGCTCAACATCCCGCTGCGCCAGTTGCTGGAAATGCAGCTGGTGCACAGCAGCGTAGCCGCCACCGACAAACGCAAGCGGCAGGTGGGGCTCAGCGCGGAAGGGGCAAAGCTCGAACAGGCCTTGCGCCGGGAACAGGTGCGGCTGCTGCAACGGGCGCTGGACAGTGCCGGCGGCGAGGCCATGCGTGGCTGGCTGGCCTTCAACCAGGCGCTCGGGCAGAGCCTCGAACACTGAAGACGCTGTCGCTGTACCCGGCATTGCCGCAACCGGGGTGCGGCCGCTGACTCAGGCGCCGACCGCCAACTCGCGGCCATGCAGGCGATTGATCATCCAGCCGAACAGGGCGGCGGTGAAAAACGCCAGGATGCCGTAGATCGCCGCCGGGATCGCCATGCTCGGGTTGTTCAGCAGCAGCGGGCTGAGTGCCAGGGCAATCGCCAGGGTGCCGTTGTGGATGCCGATCTCCATGCCGATGGCAATCGACTGGCGCAGGTTCAGCCGCAGCAGGCGCGGCACCCAGTAGCCGACCGCCATGCTGGCCAGGTTGAACAGCAGCGCCAGGAAGCCGATCTCGACGAAATGCTCGCGCGCCGACAGGCTGTCATTGATGAAGGCCAGCACGATGATCAGCGCCAGGAACAGGCCGGAGAGAAAGCGCACCGGCTTGTCCATGCTGGCGGCAAACCCGGGCTTGAAGCGGCGGATCAGCATGCCGATGGCCACCGGGCCGAGGACGATGACGAACACCTGCAGCACCTTGGCGAACTGCAGCGGAATCGCCTGGTCGGCTTCCATGAAGTGCGCCAGGGCGAGATTGACGATCAGCGGCATGCTCAGCACCGCCACCACCGAACTGACTGCCGTCAGGCTGATGTTCAGCGCCACATCGCCATGCGCCAGGTGGCTGAACAGGTTGGCGCTGGTGCCGCCCGGCGAGGCCGCCAGCAGCATGAAGCCGACCGCCAGCGCAGGCTCCAGGCCAGCCGCGCTGACCAGCGCGAAGCATACCAGCGGCAGGATCAGCACCTGGCAGAACAGGCCGATCAGCACCGGCCGGGGGAACCGGGCGATCCGCACGAAATCAGCCAGGGTGAGCGACAGGCCCAGCCCGAGCATGATCACGCCCAGCGCGCCCGGCAGGAAGATGGTCAGCAGCGGATCATTGGTCATTCAGGCCTCGCCATGCAGGACAGCTGGAAAGGCCGCAGCGGCCCGATGAGAATCCCTGTGCATTGCTCAGGCCGTGGCACCACCATCCACCGGCAGCGCCACCCCGGTGATGAATGCCGCCGCATCACTGCACAGGTAGAGCACAGCGGAGGCTACCTCTTCCGCCTTGCCAATGCGACCCAGCGGATGCATCGCCGCGGCAAACTCGCCTTTTTTCGGGTCCGCCTCATGGGCCCGGCGAAACATGTCGGTATCGATGACGCCCGGACAAATCGCATTGATGCGGATTTTCTTCTTCGCGTACTCGATGGCCGCCGACTTGGTCAGGCCGAGCACCGCATGCTTGGAGGCGCAGTAGATGCTCATCTTCGGCGCAGCCATCAGGCCGGCCACCGACGCCGTGTTGACGATCGCCCCGCCGCCCTGGGCCAGCATGACCGGCAACTGGTGTTTCATGCACAGCCAGACGCCCTTGACGTTGACCCCGATGATGGCATCGAACTCGCTTTCGCTGCCTTCGGCCAGGCGGCCTTGCTCGATTTCGATACCGGCATTGTTGAACGCGTAATCCAGGCGCCCATAACGGGCGAGCACGGCCGCCATCAGCGCGGCAACCTCGCTCTCGCGGGTGACATCGCAGCGCACGAAACAGGCTTCGCCGCCAGCCCCGCGAATCAGCGCCGCCGTGGCTTCGCCACCCTCGGCGTCGACATCCGAGACCACCACCTTGATGCCCCTGGCGGCGAACTGTACCGCGGTAGTCCGGCCGATGCCGGCGGCGCCGCCGGTGACGAGGGCAACCTGCCCGGAATGCGTAGTGCTCATGTGCGTTACTCCTGTTGGGTGGCGGCACTCTAGCCAGCCCTGCCGGGCCGCGGGTAGCACTATCAGAAGGCTGTAGGGCGGGTCATGCAGGCAGGTGATGGGGCGCGCTCCGCACCTGGGCTGCCCGAGTGCCGCGCAGATCGCTAGACTGTGGCACCGATCAGACAGGAGGCCGCATGGCACCCAGCACTTACCGTTTCACCCTGACCAGCGACCCGCAGGCCATGGAGGTGGTCCGCCAGGGCCTGGAAGCCTTCAACGTGGCGCAGATCGGCAGCTACGGCTACCAGGACTTCGAGCTGTATGCGCGCGACGCGCAGGAGCAGGTGGTCGGCGGCATGTTCGGCCACTCCGGCATGGGCTGGCTGTATATCGACTACCTGTGGCTGCAGCACAGCCAGCGCGGTGCAGGCTTGGGCGGCGAGCTGCTGGCCAGGGCCGAGGACGAAGCGCGGCGGCGTGGCTGCAGCGGGGTGTTTCTCTACACCTACAGCTTCCAGGCGCCGGAGTTCTACCAGAAACAGGGCTACCAGCTGATGGGCGTGCTCGAGGACTGCCCGCCCGGCCACCAGCGCCTGTACCTGAAGAAGCCGCTGGAGGTCGCGGCCGGCTGAACGGCCGCGACAACCCTCCGCCTCAGGCGCCGGCCAGTTCGGCGGCGATCGCCTGCAGGGCCATGGCGGGATGGTCGGCCTGGCTGATCGGCCGGCCGATCACCAGGTAATCCGAACCGGCGGCCAGGGCCTGGCGCGGCGTGAGGATGCGCTTCTGGTCATCGGCGGCGCTGCCCGCCGGGCGGATCCCGGGCGTCACCAGCTGCAGCCGGGGATGCGCGGCTTTCAGCGCGCCGGCTTCCTGCGCCGAGCAGACCAGCCCGTCCAGCCCGGCCGCTGCGGCCAGCGCGGCCAGGCGCAGGACCTGCTGCTGCGGCGGGATGTCCAGGCCGATGCCGGCCAGGTCGGCCTGCTCCATGCTGGTCAGCACGGTGACACCGATCAGCAGCGGCTGGCTGCCGGCGCGCTTGTGCAGTTCCTCGCGACAGGCTGCCAGCATGCGCAAGCCACCCGAGCAATGCACATTGACCATCCACACGCCCAGCTCGGCAGCCGCCCTGACCGCCATCGCCGTGGTGTGCGGAATGTCATGGAATTTCAGGTCGAGAAACACCTCGAACCCCAGCCGCTGCAGATCCTCGACCACCGCCGGACCACTGCGGGTGAACAGCTCCTTGCCAACCTTGACCCGGCACTGCGCCGGGTCGAGTTGCTGCGCCAGCGCCAGGGCAGCTTCGCGGGAGGGGTAATCGAGGGCAACGATGATCGGGGTCTGACTGGCCATGGCGGGTTCTCGGGCAACTTGGAAATCGCGCGCATTGTAGCGGAAGCCGGCGCCGCAGGCATGCCGTTCAGAGCAGGTGGTTGAGGGCAAAGGCGGTCATGAACCCGGCCAGGGTAATCAGCCCGGTCAGCGCGTGGGTACGCTCAAAGGCCTGCGGAATCAGCGTGTCCACCAGCATGCAGAGCACCGCCCCGGCGGAAAAACCCAAGGCGAAGGCCAGCCAGAACGGCGCCACATTCTCCATCAGCCCGACCCCGGCCATCGCCGCCAGGCCGGACAGCAGCACGATGCCGCCCCAGACCCCGAACACATACAGCGCGCCATGCCCTTCGCTGCGCAGGCCGGCCGCACTGGCCAGGCCCTCGGGCAGGTTGGAGAGGAAGATCGCGACCAGCATGACCACGCTGACCTGCCCACCATCCAGCAGGCTCAGCCCCAGGCCCAGCGACTCGGGAATACCATCGAGAAAGGCCCCGGCCGCGATCAGCAGGCCGACCACTCCGGACTTGGCGGCCCCCAGAGCGCGGTGCTTGAGTTCCAGATAATCCAGCCCTTCGCTGGCCAGGGTAAACACCACCCCCCCGGCCAGCAGTCCGCCGAGGGTCGGCCACAGCCCGGCCAGCCCCTGCGCCAGCGGAATCTGTTCGACGCACAGGGCAGCGATCAACACCCCGCTGCCATAGGCCATCACCGAGGCCAGCACCTTGCCCGGCAGGCGGGCCCAGTAACCGATGAGCGCGCCCAGCAACAGGCTGCTGGCCGCCAGCCAGCCCCACAAGCCGGCCTGCGTCAATAACGCCATAGCCCCAAGACTCCCGAACCCACAGCAGAACCGGCACGCCGGATGACGGGCGCCTGACAATGGCGCCCAGCGCGCGTATGGTTGAAACCATACGTCTGTTTGGAGTAACCCCTTATGCCCTGGTACGCGTGGTTGATCATGATTGCCGCGCTCGGCTCGATCATCGGCAGCCTGCTGCTGCTGCGTGACAGCGCAAGGAAACTGCCGCTGGACGCCGAACAGCTCAAGCGCATCAAGGCGCGCAATGCCGAGCAGGATGCCCGCGACGCGCGCGAGCGCTGAATCGCGGGCTGTCAGTGGCCCTGCGTGCCACTGAGCTTGTAGCGCTGCAGCAGGACCTGCAACTGGCCGCTGTCACGCAATTGCTGCAGCAACTGACCCAAGCGCTCTGCGCTGATCGGGCTGCCAGGGCGCAGCAGGACCTGGTGTTGGTAGACCTGATCGGTTTTGACCGACACCAGCAACTGCTCGGCCGAACCCGGATTCTGCTGCATGAACCGCTGCAGGTACGACTTCATGATCACCGTCAGGTCGGCGCGCTGGTGCAGCACTTTCAGCAGATTGCTGTCATGTGAGTAGGAAAACTCGGCCTGATAATGCTGGCGCAGGAAATCCCGGTCGGCATTGAAGCCGGCAAACCCGTAGTGATAGCCAGTGTACAGGGCCAGGCGCTTGCCGGTGAGGGAGTCGAAATAATGCTGGTCTCGCCCGGGTAGCACCTTGGCCACGTAGACCTCCGCATCTTCCACCTGCAGGTCCAGGTGTTCGGGGGCCATGCCTTGCCAGCCCCACTGGGGGGATTCGAAGAAGATCAGGTCAAAGCGGCCGGAGGCCAGGTCCTGATAGCGGCGGGTCACCGAGGTGGGCACCAGGACGAAGTTGAACTCCTTCTGCTGCGTATTCAGTAGCGCCAGCAGATCAACCAGCAGGCCATCGGGATGCGCGCTTTCGGCTTTTTCGATATAGGGCGGAAAATTGTAGGCACCCACGTTAACGACCGGGTACGCCAGTGCCTGCCGGGCAAACAGCAGCAGAACAAGCAGCAGGCAATTTCTCGCGCAGACGGGCAAACCCGGTACCTCGCAACATCACCGTTGTGATTGTACGGGTAATCCAGCGAAGGCACCTGATAAAAGCAGGCACTCTCCGGGCTTTTCTCAACTTTCCTTGATCACTAGGGTCAGTGCCTGTTCGGCCAACTGGTCCAGCGTCATCGGGCCGTCGGCGCGGAACCAGGTCTCGGTCCAGCTCAGCGCACCGGTCAGGAAACGCCGCATGATGAACGGGTCCGCCTTGAAAAAGCCCGCTGCATGCGCCTCGCCGAGCACCTCCAGCCACAATTGCTCATAGGTCTCGCGCAGGCTGAGGATATAGGCCCGACCCTCGTCGGACAGTGAGCGCCATTCGTAGACCAGGATTCCCATGGCCTCACCGGTGCCCCCCATGATCGACTGCAGTTCGCAGCGGATCAGCGCCAGTACGCGCTCGCGCAGGTTGCTCGCCTCGGCCAGCGCCGCCCGCATCAACGCGGTATTGAACACCACCGTTTCTTCCATCACCGAGCGCAGGATCTCGTCCTTGCTCTTGAAGTGATGAAAAATACTGCCTGACTGAATCCCTACGGCACTGGCCAGATCGCGCACCGTGGTGCGCTCGAAACCCTTGCTGCGAAACAGGTGCGCCGCCGTCTGCTGCAGCTTGCCGCGCGCACTTTCCGGATCGGTCAGCAGCCCCTGACTGACCAGCTCATGCATGACTTGCAGCGCCTTGCGCTCATCCAGACTCATTTTCCCTGATCCCGTAATTGTGCCCGTCACGCACTGATGCGCCGATCTTATAAAAGTAGTGTCGCCCAGCATACCAAGCAAGCGCTTGGTAAAAAATCTTTATTCACACCATTGTCAACCAAGCGCTTGCTTGGTATGGTTTTACCCATACAACGGCACTCACGAGCGATCTCCATGAGCAATACCCTGCGCATCGGCTGCGCCTCTGCCTTCTGGGGCGACACTTCCACCGCAGCTGCCCAGCTGGTTCGCGGTACCGAGCTGGATTACCTGGTGTTCGACTACCTGGCCGAAGTGACCATGTCGATCATGGCCGGCGCGCGCCTGAAACACGCCGATGCCGGCTATGCCAGCGATTTTGTAGAAGTACTGACACCGCTGCTGGGTGAAATCGCCGCAAAAAAAATCCGCGTCATCAGCAACGCCGGCGGCGTCAACCCGGACGCCTGTGCCAGGGCGCTGGCGGCGGCCTGCGAGAAAGCCGGGGTGCGGCTGAAGATCGCCGTGCTGCAGGGCGACAACCTGCAGTCAAAACTCGGCGAACTGGTCCAGGCCGGCACCCGCGAAATGTTCAATGGTTCGGCCCTGCCCGCCGCCTGCGTCTCGGTAAACGCCTATCTGGGCGCGCCGGGCATCGTCGCCGCCCTGGATGCCGGCGCCGACATCGTCATCACCGGGCGGGTGGTCGACAGTGCGGTGGTCAGTGCCGCACTGGTGCATGAGTTCGGCTGGAGCTGGAACGACTATGACAAGCTGGCCCAGGCCGCGCTGGCCGGGCACATCATCGAATGCGGCGCGCAGTGCACCGGCGGCAACTTCACCGACTGGGAAAGCGTGCCGGACTACGAGCACATCGGCTTCCCGCTGGTGGAAGTGGCCATTGACGGCAGCTTCGTCACCTGCAAGCCACCAGGCAGCGGCGGCCTGGTCACGCCCTTCACGGTTGGCGAGCAGATGCTCTACGAGATCGGCGATCCGCGTGCCTACTTCCTGCCCGACGTGGTCTGCGACTTCACCCGGGTCGAACTGAGCCAGGTCGGCGACAACCGCGTGCTGGTAAGGGGCGCCAGAGGCCTGCCACCCAGCGCCAGCTACAAGGTCAGCGCCACCTACCTGGACGGGTTCCGCTGCACCGCCAGCTTCCTACTGGCCGGCATCGATGCTGTGCAGAAGGCCGAGCGCGTCAGCCAGGCGATCATCCGCCGCGCCGAGGAGCTGTTTGCCGCGCGGGGCTGGGAACCCTTTCGCGAGGTCAATACCGAACTGCTGGGTAGCGAAACCACCTACGGCGCCCATGGCCGGCAGCGCGACAACCGCGAAGTGGTCGTCAAGCTGGCCGTAGCGCACAAGCGCAAAGACGCACTGGCACTGTTCTCCCGCGAAATCGCCCAGGCCAGCACCGGCATGGCCCCCGGCATGTCGGGGATGGTCGGCGGGCGGCCGAAAGTCATGCCGATCATTCGGCTGTTTTCATTTCTGGCCGACAAGTCCGCCTGCAGCCTGGAAGTGGCGCTGGATGCGCAGCGGATTCCAGTCAGCCTGCCGCACCTCGAGCACTTCGACGCGGCCGGCATCGCCCCGGATCTTCAGCCAGAAGCGCCGCACGGCCAGGCCGACACCAGCGTACCGCTGGTCAGGCTGGCCGTGGCCCGTTCCGGTGACAAGGGCAATCACAGCAATATCGGCGTGATGGCCAGAAAGCCCGCGTATCTGGCATGGATCGCGGCTGCCTTGACGCCGGCAGCTGTGGCCGAATGGCTGCAGCACATACTGGACCCGCAGACCGGCAGGGTCAGCCGCTGGTACCTGCCGGGCAGTCACAGTTTGAATTTCCTGCTGGAAAACGCCCTCGGCGGCGGTGGCGTGGCCAGCCTGCGCATCGACCCGCAAGGCAAGGCGTTTGCCCAGCAGCTGCTGGAGTTTCCGGTGCCGGTGCCCAAGGCATTGGCCGAGAAACTTTAACGCTTACGCAAAACCGTAGGGTGGGTTAGCCGCAGGCGTAACCCGCCACAGGTGCCGCAGGCACCTCCAACACGGCGACCCGGTGGGCCGCTTGGTGGGTTACGGCCTCTGGCCTAACCCACCCTACGAAGGGCAACGAGAAGGACACAGCAGCATGAGTTACAACTCCATCTACAAACCCGGCCTGTTCAGCGGCCAGACCATCCTGGTCACCGGCGGCGGCAGCGGTATCGGCCGTTGCACAGCCCATGAACTGGCGCATCTGGGCGCCCATGTGGTGCTGGTCGGGCGCAGCGTCGACAAGCTGCAGGCCACTCAGGCCGAGATCATCGGCGACGGCGGATCGGCCAGCTATCACTCCTGCGACATCCGCGATGAAGAAGCGGTCAAGGCGATGATCAGCGCCGTGCTTGCCGAACGCGGACGCATTCATCACCTGGTCAATAACGCCGGCGGCCAGTACCCGGCACCCCTGTCGATGATCAACCAGAAAGGCTTCGAAGCCGTGGTGCGCAACAACCTGGTCGGCGGTTTCCTGATTGCCCGCGAGGTGTTCAACCAGTGCATGAGCAAGCACGGCGGCTCGATCGTCAACATGCTCGCCGACATGTGGGGCGGCATGCCCGGCATGGGCCACTCGGGAGCCGCGCGCGCCGGCATGGACAACTTCACCAAGACCGCTGCTTACGAATGGGGCCATGCCGGTGTGCGGGTGAATGCCGTGGCACCGGGCTGGATCGCCTCCAGCGGCATGGATACTTATCCCGAATCGATGAAAACCATGATCCGCAACCTGAAGAATCATGTGCCGCTGCAACGCATTGGTACCGAGTCGGAAGTCGCCGCGGTCATCGTGTTTTTGCTCAGCCCCGGGGCCAACTTCATCAGCGGCAATACCGTACGTATCGACGGCGCCGCCAGTCAGGGCTCACGGGCCTGGACGCTGGGCAAGGCGAGCATCGAACCGGAGTCCTACAACGGTTTCCACCGCGCTTATCTGCCCGAAGTGTTGAAAGGTTAAGGAGCAACGCAATGCCGGTAATTCAGTCTGAAATCGATGCCCACAGTGACGGCTATGCGCAGAACCGCGCTGCCATGCTGGCCGCCATTGCCAGTTTCCGCGAAGTCGAGCAGAAGGTGTTGGACAAGGCCAATGAAGCCAAAGCCAAGTTCGTCAAGCGCGGCCAGTTGCTGCCACGCGAACGCATCAACCTGCTGCTGGATTCCGGCGCGCCGTTCCTTGAACTGTCGTCACTGGCCGGCTACAAGCTGCACGACGACAAGGATGGCAGCATGGCCGGCGGCGGCATCATCGCCGGCATCGGCTACATCGAGGGCGTGCGTTGTCTGGTTATCGCCAACAACAGCGCGATCAAGGGCGGCACCATCTCCCCGGCCGGGCTGAAAAAATCCCTGCGCCTGCAGCAGATTGCCTTCGAGAACAAACTGCCAATCGTCACCCTGGCCGAAAGCGGTGGCGCCAACCTCAACTATGCCGCCGAGATCTTTGTCGAAGGCGCGCGCGGCTTTGCCAATCAGGCGCGCATGTCGGCCATGGGGCTGCCGCAGATCACCGTGGTGCATGGCTCTTCAACCGCAGGCGGGGCTTATCAGCCGGGGCTGTCCGACTATGTGGTGGTGGTGCGTGGCAAAGCCAAGATGTTCCTCGCCGGCCCACCGCTGCTGAAAGCGGCAACCGGCGAGATCGCCACGGATGAAGAACTCGGCGGTGCCGAAATGCATGCCCAGATTGCCGGCACCGCCGAATACCTGGCCGAAAACGATGCCGACGGCGTACGCATCGCCCGCGAGATTGTCGGCATGCTGCCGTGGAACGCCCAGCTGCCGGCGCCGGTGAAAGCCGCTTACAAGGAACCTTTGTATCCGGCAGAAGAGCTGCTCGGGATCGTTCCGGCCGATGCCAAGAAGCCCTATGACGTGCGCGAAATCATTGCCCGTATCGCCGACGGCTCGGTGTTTCTCGATTTCAAGAACGAGTTCGACAGCCAGACCGTCTGCGGTCACCTGAGCATCGAAGGCCAGCCCTGCGGCTTCATCGGTAACAATGGCCCGATCACCCCACGCGGCGCGGCCAAGGCAGCGCAGTTCATCCAGCTGTGTGACCAGAGCAACACGCCGATCCTGTTTTTCCACAACACCACTGGTTTCATGGTCGGTACCGAGTCGGAACAGAACGGTGTGATCAAGCACGGCTCCAAGCTGATTCAGGCGGTGGCCAATGCCCGCGTACCGAAGCTGACCATCGTTGTCGGCGGCTCCTACGGCGCCGGCAACTACGCCATGTGCGGCCGCGGCCTTGACCCGCGTTTCATCTTTGCCTGGCCCAACAGCAAGACCGCCGTCATGGGTGGTGCCCAGGCTGGCAAGGTGCTGCGCATCGTCACTGAAGAAAAACACCTCAAGGAAGGCAAGGAAGCCGACCCGAAAATGCTCGACATGCTGGAAATGGTCACTGCGCAGAAACTCGACAGCCAGTCGACCGCACTGTACGGCACCGCCAGCCTGTGGGACGACGGCCTGATCGACCCGCGAGACACCCGCAAACTGCTCGGCTTCCTGCTCGACATCTGCGCGGAAGCCAGCGTCCGCCCACTCAAACCCAACAGCTTCGGCGTAGCCCGCCTGTAACCAGAGACCGTAGGTTGGGTTGAGTCGCTTGCGACGAAGCCCAACGAGATACCGCAAATGTTGGGCTTCGCAGGCTCAACCCAACCTACGCCAAAGACTTACCGAGGAGAATGCAAATGATCTTTACCCAGGAACACGAAGAACTACGCCGTACCGTGCGCAATTTTGTCGACAAGGAAATCAACCCGCATGTCGACGAGTGGGAAAAGGCCGGCAAATTTCCCATCCACGAAGTGTTCAAGAAGGCCGGTGATCTCGGCCTGCTCGGCATCTCAAAACCCGAGAAATTCGGTGGCATGGGCCTGGACTACAGCTACTCGATCGTTGCCGCCGAGGAGTTCGGCACCATCCGCTGCGGCGGCATCCCGATGTCGATCGGCGTACAGACCGACATGTGCACCCCCGCCCTCGCCCGCTTCGGCTCGGATGAGCTGCGCGAAGAGTTCCTTGCCCCGGCGATTGCCGGCGACATGGTTGGCTGCATCGGCGTGTCTGAAGTCGGCGCCGGCTCGGACGTGGCAGGCCTGAAAACCACCGCCAGGAAAGACGGCGATGACTATGTCATCAGTGGCAGCAAGATGTGGATCACCAACTCGCCCTCTGCTGACTTCATGTGCTGTCTGGCCAACACCAGCGATGACAAGCCGCACGTCAACAAGTCACTGATCGTCATTCCCATGAACAGCCCAGGCATCAGTGTCAGCCCGCATCTGGACAAGCTCGGCATGCGCAGTTCGGAAACCGCCCAGGTATTCCTCGACAACGTGCGTGTGCCGCAGCGCAACCGCATCGGCCACGAAGGCGCCGGCTTCATGATGCAGATGCTCCAGTTCCAGGAAGAGCGTTTGTTCGGCGCGGCCAACATCATCAAGGGTCTGGAATACTGCGTCGACAGCACCATCGAGTACTGCAAGGAGCGCAAAACCTTCGGTCAGCCGCTGATCGACAACCAGGTGATCCACTTCCGTCTGGCCGAACTGCAGACCGAAATCGAGGCCCTGCGCGCACTGGTCTATCAGGCCACCGAAATGTATGTGAAGGGCCGCGACGTGACCAAGCTGGCCTCGATGGCCAAGCTCAAGGCCGGCCGTCTCGGCCGTGAGGTATCCGATGCCTGCCTGCAGTACTGGGGAGGCATGGGCTTCATGTGGGACAACCCGGTATCGCGCTCCTTCCGCGACGTACGCCTGGTGTCCATCGGCGGTGGTGCCGACGAAATCATGCTCGGCATCATCGCCAAGCTGATGGGCACCCTGCCCGGCAAAAAGAAGGGCTGACCGTAGGGTGGATAACGCCGCTTGCGGCTTATCCACCGGCACTTCGGTGGATCGATAAGGCGCGATGCACCCTACGACTCAACCCATCCCAGGCATCAGGAGTAACCGATGAGCGATCTACCCAACTGCGAAGACCTGCTGCTGAATCTGGAAAGTGGCGTGCTCTACGTCACCCTCAACCGTCCGGACAGCCGCAACGCCATGAGCCTGAAAATGGTGCATGAGCTGCGCGCGGTGTTTGCCCACCTGCACACACAACCGCAGATACGTGCGCTGGTCCTGCGCGGCGCCGGCGGGCATTTCTGTGCCGGTGGCGATATCAAGGACATGGCTGGCGCACGCAGCAAAGGCGTAGAGGCTTACCGTGATCTGAACCGTGCCTTCGGCAGCATGCTCGAAGAGGCACAACAGATACCGCAGGTGCTGGTAGCCGTACTGGAAGGCGCGGTGCTCGGCGGCGGCTTCGGTCTGGCCTGTATCTCCGACATCGCCATTGCCAACGCCGAGGCCAGGTTTGGCCTGCCGGAGACCACGCTGGGTATCCTGCCCGCGCAGATCGCCCCCTTTGTGGTCAAGCGCATCGGCCTGACCCAGGCCCGGCGTCTGGCGCTGACTGCAGCTCGGTTCAACGGTGCTGAAGCTGAACGCCTTGGGCTGGTGCATTACAGCGAAGCGGATGTAGGGGCTGTCGAGTCACGCCTGCAGCAGGTGCTCAGCCAGATCCGCCAATGTGCTCCGCAAGCCAATGCACGAACCAAGGCACTCTTGCTGGCCACCGAAACGGAACCATTGAGCGGTCTGCTGGATCGTGCGGCAGAACAGTTTGCCAATGCCGTGACAGGTGCAGAAGGTACCGAGGGCACCATGGCCTTTGTGCAGAAACGCCCGGCCAGCTGGACACAATGAACACCTACCTCTCCTGCTGTGGGGAGAGGAAATTGATCGAACCGTAGCCCGGATGCAATCCGGGAACCGACAACCCCGGATTGCATCCGGGCTACGAATCGCAGGAGCAACCAATGCCCGCCTTCAACAAGATTCTGATTGCCAACCGTGGCGAGATTGCCTGCCGGGTGATGCGTACCGCCAAGGAACTGGGCTACCGCACGGTAGCGGTATATTCCGAAGCCGATGCCGGCGCCCGCCATGTGCAACTGGCCGATGAAGCCGTGTGCATCGGCCCGGCACAGGTCAATCAGTCCTACCTGGTGATCGACAACATCATCGCTGCCGCACAAAAGACCGGCGCCGATGCAGTACACCCCGGTTACGGTTTCCTCTCGGAAAACGCCGACTTTGCCCGTGCCTGCGAAGCGGCCGGCATCGTGTTTATCGGCCCGACCGTGGAAGCTATCCACCTGATGGGCAGCAAGCGCCTGTCGAAAATCGCCATGCTCGCTGCGAAAGTGCCGTGCATTCCCGGCTATGAAGGCGCCGAGCAGGACGATGAAACGCTGATCCGCGAAGCAGCACGCATCGGCTACCCGCTGATGATCAAGGCCAGCGCCGGTGGTGGTGGCCGCGGCATGCGCCTGGTGCATGAAGCCAGTGAACTGACTACGCAAATCCGCACTGCGCGCTCCGAAGCGCAGAATGCTTTTGGCTCCGGCGAGCTGATCCTTGAACGCGCGGTGATCAAGCCACGCCACGTGGAAATTCAGGTGTTCGGCGACCAGCATGGCAACATCGTCTATCTGGGCGAGCGCGATTGCTCGGTGCAGCGCCGCCATCAGAAAGTTGTCGAAGAAGCGCCCTGCCCGGTGATGACGCCCGAACTGCGCAAGGCCATGGGTGAGGCCGCTGTCAAAGCCGCCGCCTCGGTGAATTATGTCGGTGCCGGCACCGTGGAATTCCTGCTCGACCAGAGCGGTGAATTCTTCTTCCTCGAAATGAACACGCGCCTGCAGGTGGAACACCCGGTTACCGAACTGATCACCGGACAAGATCTGGTGGCCTGGCAGATCCGCGCTGCCGAGGGTAAACCGCTGCCGCTCAAGCAGGATGAGATCCAGCTGTGCGGGCATGCCATGGAAGTGCGTCTGTACGCCGAGGATTCAGCGAAGAACTTCCTGCCACAAACCGGCCAAGTGCTGCGCTGGGAGCCTGAGCTGCTGGACGGCGTGCGCATTGATCACGGTTTGGTCGAAGGACAGGAAGTCACCCCGTTCTACGACCCGATGCTGGCCAAGGTCATCGCCTATGGCGCCACCCGCGACGAAGCCCGGCGCAAGCTGGTGCGTGCAGTCGAAGAATGCGTGCTGCTGGGCGTGAACGGCAACCAGCGCTTCCTCGCCAATCTGCTCAAGCATCCGGAATTCGCTGCAGGCAACGCCACCACCGCCTTCATCGGCGAGCACTTCAACGACGACCCGAGCCTGACTCCGCAACTGCCCGGCGCCAGTGAACTGGCCGTGGCCGCCGCCCTGCTCTATCAGGAATCCGCCAACTCCCGCGCCCATCAGCGCGAACTGGCCGGCTGGCGCAGCGCAGGCAGCGCTCCCTGGAGCTTCACCCTCAAGCAGGGCGAGCAGAAGTTCACCGTTGAACTGGACGTAGTAGCCGCCGGCAGTCAGCCCAAGCTGCAGGCGTGCGTCGGCGAGAGCAAAATCGATCTGCAATTGCTGGCCAGTGACGGTCGCTGGCTAACCCTGCAACTCGATGGCATCCGCCGCCGTGTGGCGTACCAGCATGACGGTGAAAAACTCTGGCTGTACGGCCCGTTCGGCAATCTGGAACTGACCGACGTGACCCACGAACCGGCCGGCGGCCAGAACGCCGCCAGCTCGGGCACGGTGAAAGCACCGATGGATGGCGCCATCGTCGATGTACTGGTCAGCGAAGGCACTCCGGTCACCAAGGGCCAGCTGCTGGTGGTGCTCGAAGCCATGAAGATGGAACACCCGCTCAAGGCCGGCGTGGATGGCATCGTCCGCCGCGTGCAGGCGAGCAAGGGGGATCAGGTGAAGAATCGTCAGGTGCTGGTGGAAATCGAGGCCACCGAGGCCTGACTCAACCAATCACAGGTGGATAACCGCTACGCGGGTTATCCACCCTCCATGTGCAAGGAATTCGACCATGTCACTGCAAGGCAAAACCATCTTCATTACCGGCGCCAGCCGCGGCATCGGCCGCGAAATTGCCCTGCGTGCCGCCAAAGACGGCGCCCATATTGTTATCGGCGCCAAGAGCGCTGAAGCCCATGCCAAGCTGCCGGGCACCATCCACTCGGTAGCCGCCGAAGTCGAAGCCGCCGGCGGCAAAGCGCTGGCTCTGCAACTGGACGTACGCGACGAGAACGCCGTAAAGGAAGCGATGGCCAAGGCGGCTGCGCACTTCGGTGGTATCGATGCGGTGGTCAACAACGCGGGCGCGATCAACCTGACCGGTGTCGCCCAGCTCGAACCCAAGCGCTTCGACCTGATGTTCCAGATCAACACCCGGGCGGTGCTGGTTTGCAGCCAGGCAGCGCTGCCGTACCTGAAGGAAAGCAAGGGCCATATTCTCAGCCTGTCACCACCGCTGAACCTGGACCCGAAATGGTTCGCCCAGTACGGCCCCTACACCACGACCAAGTACGGCATGAGCATGCTCACCCTGGGCATGGATCAGGAATTCAAGCGCTTCGGCATCAGCGTCAACAGCCTGTGGCCACGCACGCTGATCGCTACCGCTGCGATCGAGGTGCAAATGGGTGGCAAGCAGGTCTTCCAGCACGCCCGCACCCCGGCCATCATGGCCGACGCGGCCTGTGCGATCCTCGACAGCAGTGAACGCAGCATCAGCGGACGGCTGCTGATCGATGAAGACTTTCTCCGTGAGCTGGGGCAAACCGAGTTCGAGCAATACCGCTACGAAAAAAGCGACGCTCGCCTGGAAACCGACCTGTTCGTCGAGTAAGCCAAGGCGCACGGCTCAAGCACCAGGAAAGTCCTGGCCGGTCGGCCGGGACCTGCTTCAAGCGAACGCAGCAGCCTCTGTGCCAACAGGCAACCAAGCAGACCGTGCACAGCTGCTCCTTGGCGGCAGCCGTGAATGCGCAGCAGCGGCAGACCTGTCAGTGCTTGTACTGCAACCGTATCTCGGCCCCTTCCACGGACTCGAGGTAGTCCTCACTCAACTGGTCGTTGGTGAGCAGACGCCCATTGAGCTGAAAACTGCTCTCCGGCTTGGGCTTTTCAACGAACAGCGGTGGCAACAGGGATTCGGCTTGCGGAACGGACGCCGGGCTGTCGCCGGCGGTCAGCTCGTCAATCAACTGCGGTGGCAGGCTGAGATCCACAGGAGCAGGCGGCAGCCTCGGTAGAGGCTCCACCTTGATCTCGCGGCTGACGGTGGCCGGAGTGACCGCCGCAGGCTGCGCGACGGTTACCGGCGGCACCTGCGGAACAACCGGAACGGCGGTCGGCGCTGACTTGGGCACGGGCACGGGCACGGGCTCCGGGGATTGTTCATCACCGCAGGCCGCAAGCAACAGGCTCAGCGCCACCAGCCAGCAACGCCTGTTCATTTCAGCAGCGGACTGGCGCTGCTGACTGGCGCGGTCGGAAGCGCCCGGCAGCGCCAGGCCAGGCATTTGCGCTGAACCCCGTCATCAGCGCGCCGGGCCCATCTGCCCGTTCTGATCGGAAAAGACAATTTCCACCCGACGGTTCTGTGCCCGGCCGCGCGTGGAGGCATTGTCGGCAACCGGATAGGCCTCGCCATAGCCGGCAACGGAAATGCGCTTGGCATCGACGCCCAGGTCAACCAGCACATCGGCAATCGACTGTGCCCGCTCGCGGGACAGCTGGAGGTTATCCGCTTCCTCGCCGTTGCTGTCGCTGTAACCCTCGACGCGAATCACCCGACGCGGATTCAACTGAAGAAACTGCACCAGCTTGAGTACGGTGCGATTGGCCGCAGGCGTCAGGTTGGCACTGCCACCGGCAAACAGCACATCGCCGAGGGTCATCACCAGGCCGCGCTCGGTTTCGCTGCTGTCGAGGCTGACCAGCTGCTCCTCGGCCCACTCCTTGCGCTGCTGCATGGTCAGCAGCTTGGCTTCGCGCAGGGTCAACTGCAGGCTCTGCAACTGCAGGCCGAGCTTTTCTTCCTGCAGCTGGTTTTGCGCCAGACGACTCTGCTGCACGGCGATCTCGCTGTAGCGCTGGCTCAGGTAGGCATAGTGTGCGACATCCCTGGAGCTGCCCCAGTAGGTCGCCAGTTGCTCGGCACGGGCCAGCGATTCGCCGGCACGAACCACATCCTTGGGTGCACTGCGCAAGGCTTCCGGGTCGTCCTTGATCTGCTCAAAACTGGCGCGGGCGCTTTCAAGCGCCTGCTCGGTCGCCTGTTGAGTACTGCAACCGGCCAGCAGGAGCAGGACGAAACTGCCAAGGATCATCGGTTGACGTTTCATGGCTGCGCTCCCAACTGCTTGCGCAATCTGGCAATTTTCGATTGCAGATCCGCCAGTTGAGCCTCGCTCTTGGCCACCAGCACTTTCACTTCGGCCAGCCGGGCATCCAGCTCGGCCTGCTCGGCCAGGATGCGCGCCCGCTTGTAGTCATGCTCACCCATGTTCTTCTCGGCCAGCGCCAGTTTGTCCTGGGCCAGCTTCATCTCTGCCACCTGGCTGTCGGCACCCACCGAGGCGGCCTGGTCGACCACCTGCCGGGTAAGCAGCAATTGCGCATTGGGCGCCGGATCGTTGGCACATCCGACCAGGGCGACAGCGGCCAGGGCCGCGAGCAAGCAATGGTTTTTCAAGGGCGAATCCTGGGCGGCTGCTGGGCCTGCCAAAGCTGTAAATTCTGTTGCAACAGGGTTTCCGGCACGCCGGCACCAACCAATTCTGTCATTTTTCTGGCCAGTTGTCCGCGCAGCTCGGCATCGTTGCACGCCGAGTTATGCGACAGCGCCAGATACAGGCCGACACTGGAAACCGGCGGACCGCTAGCCTCGACCTGCCCGCTGATACCGAGCTGCGCCACCAGCGCCTGCGCCGGGTAGCGCTCGGCCAGAACGTAATCGATCTCGCCAGCCACCAGTCGCGCAAAGGCTGGCGCCAGTTCAGGCGCGCGCTGCAGCGTCAGGCTTTCACGGGCGAAGCTGTCAAACTCCGAACCCAGCGCAATACTGGTAGTCGCCATTCCGGAACGGCCGAGCAGATCGTCCCAGCCAGCGTAGGGAAACTGCCTGTCCTGCCGCATCCAGACCTGCGCAAGCGTCCGCTGCATGGCCGGATGGACATAGTCCATCTGTTCCAGTTGCTCAAGGCTCAAGCGGCTTGCCAGCAGCAGGTCGGCACGTCCGCTGCGCACATCCTCCTCGGCCTCGGCGCGCGTGCCGGCGTACAGCAACTCGATCCTGATGCCCAGCTGCTGACCTATCTGCTTGAGCAAATCCGCATCGGCACCTATCAAGTGTCGGGGACTTTGCGGATCTCGCCACAGGTAGGGCGCATAGTCCGGACTGCCGGTAGCAACCAGCTTTTTGCAGCTCTCCGCGGCATTTGCATCAATTGCCAGCAGACCTGCCAGCACTATCAGACCCAGCAAACGCATGACCATAACCCTTCCCGACTGCAATGCCACGTGTGAAAGCCTACGCGTAAAACGCCCCGCGCATAACAGCAAAAAGCCCGCGATTCGCGGGCTTTTTGCTGAAGCGGTGCCGGTTAAACCAGCTTTTCCAGCTCCGGTATAGCTTCGAACAGATCCGCCACCAGACCGTAATCTGCCACCTGGAAGATCGGGGCCTCTTCGTCCTTGTTGATCGCAACAATGACTTTCGAGTCCTTCATCCCGGCCAGGTGCTGGATCGCGCCAGAGATACCAACGGCGATGTACAGCTGAGGCGCAACGATCTTGCCGGTCTGACCAACCTGCATGTCGTTCGGCACAAAGCCGGCATCGACCGCCGCACGCGAAGCACCCACTGCAGCGCCAAGCTTGTCGGCGAGCGAATACAGGTGCTTGAAGTTGTCGCCATTCTGCATGCCACGACCGCCGGAAATAACGATCTTGGCGGCCGTCAGTTCCGGACGGTCGGACTTGGCCAGCTCTTCGCCGACAAAGGACGACTTGCCGGCATCGCCAGCGCCACTGACTGCTTCGATCGCGGCGGAACCGCCTTCGGCTGCCACGGCATCAAACCCGGTAGCACGCACGGTGATTACCTTCACGGCCGCCGACGACTGCACGGTAGCAATCGCATTACCGGCATAGATCGGACGCTTGAAGGTGTCGGCACTTTCTACGGCAATGATCTCGGAGATCTGGTCTACATCCAGCAGGGCGGCAACGCGCGGCAGGATGTTTTTGCCATTGGCGGTCGCTGCAGCCAGCACGTGGCTGTAGTTCTTGCCCAGGTCGGCCACCAGCGGAGCAACATTCTCCGGCAGCTGATTGGCATAGGCTGCGTTGTCAGCCAGCAGAACCTTGCTGACGCCGGCTACTTTGGCGGCGGCTTCGGCAGCAGCACCACAGCCTGCACCGGCAACCAGCAGATGGACGTCACCGCCCATCTTCAGTGCCGCAGCAACAGTATTCAGGGTGGCAGGAGCCAGAGCGGCGTTAGTGTGTTCAGCAATAACCAAGATAGCCATTTAGATTACCTTCGCCTCGTTCTTCAGTTTCTCGACCAGTTCAGCCACGGACTTGACCTTGATACCGGCGCTGCGTGCAGCCGGCGCTTCCACTTTCAGGGTCTTGACGCTCGAGCTGGTAGCAACGCCCAGTGCATCGGGAGTCACGACATCCAGCGGCTTCTTCTTGGCTTTCATGATATTGGGCAGCGATGCATAACGCGGCTCATTCAGGCGCAAGTCGGTAGTCACGATTGCCGGTAGGCTCAAGGCAACCGTCTGCAGGCCACCGTCGACTTCACGGGTCACGTTGACCTTGTCGCCAGCCACTTCCACCTTGGAAGCGAAGGTTCCCTGCGCAAAACCGCTGAGGGCCGCCAGCATCTGACCGGTCTGGTTGTTGTCGCTGTCGATCGACTGCTTGCCGAGGATCACCAACTGGGGCTGTTCCTTGTCGACTACCGCCTTGAGCAGCTTGGCGACTGCCAGCGAGTTCAGCTCATCGGCGCACTCGACCAGAATGGCGCGATCCGCCCCCAGGGCCAATGCGGTACGCAATTGCTCCTGAGCGGTGCCAGGGCCGATGGTGACCACGACGATTTCCGTCGCAACACCCTTTTCCTTCAGGCGAACAGCTTCTTCCACTGCGATTTCGCAAAAGGGGTTCATCGACATCTTGACGTTGGCGAGATCAACGCCAGAGTTATCCGCCTTGACGCGAACCTTGACGTTGTAGTCAACAACTCGTTTGACAGCTACAAGAACCTTCATGAATTCCTCGGTACTCTCCGGTGAATAAAGATGTCGCCAAGCCTGGCTTGGCCGCTCGGCTGATCCGCAGTACCAGTTTGCCAGGCAGGGCCGGCTCAGGTGGAACGGGGGCGCTTATCTTGACTGCAACCTTTTACAGGGTCAATACGTGAATCCAACCCGGCTACAAAGCTTCTACCAGCCTTGCCCTGTCAGGGCTGGAAAGAATTCAAACGAACGTTTGGATTGTACTGACTAACCATGCACACTAGAATCTGTCCAACCTGCATTAGACAGGCCCACTTCCCAATAGTGACAAAGTAAAAGTCTTGAGCAGGAGATAGTCTGTGGAACGCGAATACATGGAATTCGACGTCGTCATCGTCGGCGCCGGCCCCGCTGGCCTGTCCGCCGCTTGCCGACTGAAGCAGAAGGCCGCCGAAGCGGGTAAAGAAATCAGCGTTTGCGTGGTCGAGAAGGGTTCCGAAGTCGGCGCCCACATCCTCTCCGGCGCCGTCTTCGAACCTCGCGCCCTGAACGAGCTGTTCCCGAACTGGAAGGAACTCGGCGCGCCGTTGAACACTCCGGTCAAGCGCGATGACATCTACCTGCTGAAAAATGCAGAAAAGGCCTCCAAGCTGCCGAACTTCGTTGTGCCAAAAACCATGCACAACGAAGGCAATTACATCATATCCCTGGGTAACCTGTGCCGCTGGCTGGCCCAGCAGGCGGAAGGCCTGGGCGTCGAGATCTACCCGGGCTTCGCCGCCCAGGAAGCGCTGATCGACGAGAACGGTGTCGTCCGTGGCATCATCACCGGCGACCTCGGGGTAGACCGTGAAGGCCATCCGAAAGAGGGTTACTACACCCCCGGCATGGAACTTCGCGCCAAGTACACCCTGTTCGCCGAAGGCTGCCGCGGCCATATTGGCAAGCAACTGATCAGCAAATACAACCTGGATTCCGATGCCGACGCTCAGCACTACGGCATTGGCATCAAGGAAATCTGGGACATCGACCCCGCCAAGCATGAGGAAGGCCTGGTAATTCACACGGCAGGCTGGCCATTGTCCTTGATCGACAGCGAAAACACCGGCGGCTCGTTCCTCTATCACCTGGAAAACAATCAGGTGGTAATCGGCCTGATCGTCGACCTGTCCTACAGCAATGCCTTCCTCTCGCCATTCGACGAGTTCCAGCGCTACAAGCATCACCCGGTAGTTGCCCAGTACCTGGAAGGCGGCAAGCGTGTGGCTTACGGTGCTCGTGCCATCTGCAAGGGCGGCCTGAATTCGCTGCCGAAGATGGTCTTCCCGGGCGGCGCACTTATTGGCTGTGATCTCGGTACCCTGAACTTCGCCAAGATCAAGGGCAGCCACACCGCCATGAAGTCCGGCATGCTCGCAGCCGACGCCGCAGCAGAAGCCCTGCTGGCAGGCAAGGAAGGCGGCGACCAGTTGACGGGTTACGTGGATACCTTCAAGTCCAGCTGGCTGTACGACGAACTGTTCCGCAGCCGCAATTTCGGCCCGGCCATTCACAAGCTCGGCGTGTTCTTCGGTGGCGCGTTCAACTTTGTCGACCAGAACATTTTTGGCGGCAAGCTGCCACTTACCCTGCATGACCTGACACCTGACTATGCCCACCTGAAACCGGCTGCCGAATGCACGCGCATCGAGTATCCGAAGCCGGATGGCAAGCTGAGCTTTGACAAGCTGTCCTCGGTGTTCCTGTCCAACACCAACCATGAAGAAGAGCAACCCTGTCACCTGCGCCTGACCGATCCGAGCATACCGCTCAGCCGCAACCTGCCACTGTACGACGAGCCGGCTCAGCGCTACTGCCCGGCTGGCGTCTACGAAATCGTCACTCAGGAAGATGGCGAGAAGAAGTTCCAGATCAACGCGCAGAACTGCGTGCACTGCAAGACCTGCGACATCAAGGATCCATCGCAGAACATCACCTGGGTGGCACCCGAGGGCACCGGCGGCCCCAACTACCCGAACATGTAATCCTGCAGCATGCAAAAGGCTGCCTGGCAGACCCTGTGAAAACCTGGCCCTCAGGCCAGCAGATGTAGCAAATGCCCATATCGAGAGATGTGGGCATTTTTGTTTATGGGCTACATCCAAGGCGAAGCACGCAACCAGGACAGCGTGTCTCCGTTGTCATTGAATGAATGGATTCCAGACGAGCATCTGGTGCGGGTGATGGCGGCTTAGGTCGCGCGCCTGGATCTGGCACTGCCGGGGTTCCGCAAGGCTCCGCCGCAAAAGACCGGGCGCCCGGGCAATGTTGCAGCGATGTGGCTGTTAGGGCGTCTGGCGCCAGACTTCATAAGCATCACTCGCGCCGGTAGATCGCAAAAACGGTTGCCAGCAAGCCCATCCGTTCAAGCGCAGGCCAAGCCGACAGGTAGCCCGCGCGATCAATTTGTTACTCCAGGGGCACGCCGGTGACCACGCAAAGGAATTTGCCGGGCATGAGCGCAGTGCCCATCGAAGCCAGTGCCAGGTCCATTGTGCCGCTCCATAGTCATCCTGGCAGCGCGACACCAATGACAATACCAACGACCTGCTCCGGCAGTATTTCCCCAAGGCCGACGAGTTCAGCAAGCAGGTCGCCCGGCAGGGCGAAACAAAAACCATCAATCAACTGCAATAATCAGCCTGACGCAGCCAATAAACCTGCTCCGGATTACCAACTCGCCATAAACAAGACTTCCCCACGCGAACCTGAACAAGCATTTTCAGGCTCTGCGCGCGTAGCCAGCCGGCAACGGATACTGCTCAATAAAAATCCCCAGGACCGCCCACATCCATGACGCTTGCCGCTATGCTTGAGCGGCTTGAGACTGCCAGGAGCATCCGATGAAGATTATCCAGCCCATCCGTCTGGCACTGCCGGTTTGCCTGGCCCTGCTGGGCGCCTGCACCTCGCAACCCGCCAGTGTGGAAATCCAGGAAGACCAGCAACCCGAGTGCCCGCTGGAGCTTTATCGCGGGCAGACACTGACAATCAACCTGCCGAGCAACCCGACCACCGGCTTTCGCTGGGTGCTGGTCAAGGCTGCGCCAGGCGTACTGACGTCCCTGGGCCCCGAGGTCTATACCACCCCGGAAGATGCCGGCATGGTTGGCGGCGCCGGTAGATCCACCTGGCGCTTTCGCGCCTATCAGGCCGGCCAGGATGCCCTGCTGATGCAATACCAGCGGCCCTGGGAGCAGGCTGTGGCACCGGCGAAAACCTTTGCCTGCGAGATCAGCGTGGACTGAGCCCACTCCGGACAAGCCCGAATTCCAGCGGATAACTTACCCCCAACCTGCCCTTGTGGAGAAATGCCTATGCGCTGGCTACTGCTAGCCCTGATCAGCGGACTCGTATTCATCTACGGTCTTTATGTCGACTCGACGGAATTGCGCCTGATAACCAAAGGCCTGCCGGTCATCGCACTGATCTTCTGGCTGGGCGCGGCACCGGCCGGCACCTATCGGCGCTGGATCAGCCTCGGGCTGCTGTTCGGCCTGGGCGGCGATATCCTGCTGGACATACCGGAGGAACACCTGGCCAATCAGTTCGTCTTCGGCCTGGGCTCGTTCCTGATCGGTCACCTGGCCTATATCCGCGCGTATACCAGTGACAGCCGGCGCCTGGCGCCCGTGGGCCTGCTGTTCGCACTGGCCTGCGGTGGCAGCATGCTGAGCATGCTCAACAGTTCACCGGATGGACTCGGGGCGTTTTTCCTGCCGGTGGCCGTCTACGCGCTGGTCATCAGCTGCATGCTCTGGCGTGCCATTGCCCGCCTGGGCGTGGACGGCATCCCGCGCGACGCTGCCTGGCTCGCGGCGGGCGGCGCCCTGCTGTTCGTGATCTCGGATGCCATGATCGGCATCAACCGCTTCGTGCAGCCGTTCGAAGAAGCCAAGTACGCGATCATCATCACCTACTGGCTGGGCCAGTTCGGCATTGCCGCGTCGGCCATGCGCCGCAACGCCTGACATCGGCGCGCGGCAACCCCGGGTTCGCCGCGCACCCTTTGCTGCTAGGCCGGATGGCCGACCAGCACGCCGTAGGACTGCAGGAACTCGACGATGCCGTGGAAGATCAGGCCCACACCCATCGCCGCGACAAAGAAGCCGACAATCCGCGTCGCGGCGTCAATGCCCTGCGGCCCGACCTTGTGCATGATGGCTTTGGAATAGATCAGCGACAGGCACGTCACCGTCATGGTTGCCACGATCGCCAGGGCCACCACCAGGAAGGACAACAGCACGTGCTCGGATTCCTTGATGGTGGAAGTCAGTCCCATCACCGTGGCGATCGCACCCGGGCCGAACATGATCGGCATCGCCATCGGGATAAAGGCAACATCCTGCCCCTGCTGGTTGCCTTGCGGGATCATGCCGCCGCCGGGCGACGGGGCAAACAGTTCGAAACCGATGCGCATCAGGATCACCCCGCCGACCACGCGGATCATGCTCATCGGCACCTCGAACAGGCGCAGCAGCAGGTTGCCGAAGATCAGGAAGAAGAACATCAGCAGCACCGCATAGAAACACGCGCGGATCGCCACCCGCCGCTGTTCGTCGGCGGTCTTCCCCTGCATCAGCCCCAGAAACACCGGGATTGCCTCGAGCGGATTGATGATCGCCAGCAAGGTGGTAAACATGCCGACAAACAGGGAAACATAGGGATCCATAGGTACTCCGTCAAAAAAGCAATTAATGTCCAGCTGCGCCGCATCCTAGCAGACTCCCTGAGAGCAATTTTCCCAGCGGCAAGTGATTGAGGGTTGGGGCCGGCGCCGGCACTTCGCTAGAATACCGGCCCTGGCCATCGAGGGTAATCGCCCGTGAGCGACAACGACCGCATTTACGCCACGCCACAACCGCAGATCAGCGACTTCACCTTCAATGAAGCCGTGGTGCGGGTATTTCCGGACATGATCAAGCGCTCGGTGCCGGGCTACCCGACGATTGTCGAGAATATCGGTGTGCTGGCCGCGCAGTTCGCCCAGCCGGATTCCGTGCTCTATGACCTCGGCAGTTCGCTCGGTGCCGTCACCCAGGCCCTGCGCCGGCACGTCAAGGCCGAAGGTTGCCGGGTGATCGCGGTGGACAACTCACCGGCCATGGTCGAACGCTGCCGCGAGTACCTGCATGCGCAGGACTCGATGTTCCAGGAGCTGCTGCCGGTCGAGGTGCAGGAAGGCGACATCCTCGCGCTGGCATTTGCGCCCTGCTCGGTGGTGGCATTGAATTTCACCCTGCAGTTCATCGCCCCCGAGCAGCGCCTGACATTGCTCAGCCGCATTCGCCAGAGCCTGCTGCCGGGCGGCGCCTTGATCCTCTCGGAAAAGCTGCGCTTCGAAGACGAAACCGAACAGCAACTGCTCGGCGAGCTGCATATCGCCTTCAAGCGCGCCAATGGCTACAGCGAGCTGGAAATCGCGCAGAAGCGCACCGCGCTGGACAACGTGATGAAGCCGGACAGCCTTGATCAACACCGCGAACGCCTGCTGCAAGCGGGATTCAGCAAGGTCATTCCCTGGTTCCAGTGCCTGAACTTTGCCTCGCTGATTGCCCTGCCCTGACTGCCCTGCCTTGTGAGCCAGACCATGATCCATCGCCTTGACCTCGACGCCCTGCAACAACAACTGGCCGGCACCCCGTTACTGGACTGGGCCAGCGATCTGCCGGGGCAGATCGACCAGAAGCTGGCATTGGGGCACGGCGACCTGCAACGCTGGATGGCCGCTGTCGAGGCGCTGCCAGCGCTGTCAGCCGAGCGCATCGAACTGACGGACACCTTCACCCTTGGCGGCAATTGCAGCCAGGCGCAGCAGGAAACCCTCCGTGCTGCACTCAAGGGACTGATTCCCTGGCGCAAAGGCCCGTTCGATCTGTTTGGCGTGCATGTCGATAGCGAGTGGCGCTCAGACTGGAAATGGTCACGGGTGGCGCCGCACCTCGACCTGCGCGGCAAGCGCATCCTCGATGTCGGCTGCGGCAATGGCTACTACCTGTGGCGCATGCTCGGCGCCGGTGCCAGCAGCGCGGTGGGCATCGACCCGAACTGGCTGTTCTTCTGCCAGTTCCTCGCCTGCAAATACTACTTGCCGGAACTGCCGGCCTGGCATCTGCCGCTGGCGCTGGAAGAGCTGCCGGGCAAGCTGGAAGGCTTCGATACGGTGTTTTCCATGGGCGTGCTCTACCATCGCCGCTCGCCGATTGACCACCTGCTGGAACTCAAGGACTGCCTGCTCAGGGGCGGCGAACTGGTGCTGGAAACCCTGGTGGTCGAAGGCGATGCCCAGCAGGCGCTGGTGCCCGAAGACCGCTACGCGATGATGCGCAATGTCTGGTTCCTGCCGTCGGTCCCGGCGCTGGAACTGTGGCTGCGCCGCGCCGGGTTTGTCGATGTGCGCTGCGTCGACGTCAGCCGCACCAGTGTCGAGGAACAGCGCGCGACCGAGTGGATGAAATTCCAGTCACTGCCCGACTTCCTCGACCCGGCCGATCACACCCTGACCTGCGAGGGCCTGCCGGCACCGACCCGCGCCGTGCTGATTGCACGCAAGCCGTAGGATGGGTTGAGCACAGCGATACCCATCGCCAGCCTTGATGGGTATCACCGCAGCGCGGTTCAACCCATCCTGCGACTCCGGCACACCCCGGGACGGATGGAGCGCAGCGCTACCCAGCATGGATTCAGCCGTGACTGGCCGCCGCCACGATCAGTGCCTTCATCTCCGCCACCGCCGACTTGAAACCGACGAACAAGGCATGTGCCACCAGCGCATGGCCGATGTTCAGCTCGTTGATCCCGGCTATTGCCGCCACCGCCTCGACATTGTGGTAGTGCAGGCCATGCCCGGCATTCACGATCAGCCCGTGGGCCAGCCCGCAGGCTACGCCGTCGCGGATGCGCGCCAGCTCGCGGGCCACCTCGGCCGGGCTGTGGGCATCGGCGTAGCGGCCGGTGTGCAGCTCGATGGCCGGGGCACCGATGCGTCGCGCCGCCTCGATCTGCCGCTCATCGGCATCGATGAACAGGGACACTTCGCAGCCGATACGGCTCAGGCGCTCCACCGCGGCACGGATGCGCGCCTCCTGGCCGGCGACATCCAGGCCACCTTCGGTGGTCAGCTCCTGGCGGGTTTCCGGCACCAGGCAGGCATGCGCCGGACGAATCTGCTCGGCAAACGCCAGCATTTCCTCGGTCACGCCCATCTCGAAGTTCATCCGCGTCTGCAGCACTTCGCGGAGTAGCCGCACGTCGCGGTCCTGGATATGCCGGCGATCCTCGCGCAGGTGCACGGTGATGCCATCGGCACCGGCCTCCTCGGCATCCAGTGCGGCCTTCACCGGGTCCGGATAGCGGGTGCCGCGAGCCTGGCGCAGGGTGGCCACGTGGTCGATGTTCACCCCGAGCAGAATACGGTTGGCGTCTGTCACGAATAATCTCCTTCTCTATGCGCTCACTTTACCTGAGCAACTGCTGCTGCCTCAGAACTTGCGAAACAGCTCGCGACTGACCAGCGGCCGCCCGCCCAGGTGCGGCGCCAGCGCCTGGCGCATCAGGCGCTTGGCCGCGGCCAGCACGCCCGGCGTGCTCCACTGGGTATCGGCCATGGCCAGCAGGTCGCCACCGTGGAATACCCCCGGCTGCAACTGGCTGACAACCTCCATACCGGCATCCGGCACCAGCCGGTAAAGCCGCTCAGCCTCGATCGGCGTACCCGCCACATCCAGCGCCAGGGAAAAGCCATAACCCAGCTCTTCCAGCAAACGCCACTCGAACGCGCGCAGCAGCGGTTCCAGCGGCTGCCCGGCAGCCAGCAGCGGCAAGGTAGCGGCATAGTGCTGGAACAGCGCCGGGTGCGCATCCTCGCCGGGCAGCAGGCGGATCAGCAGCTCATTCAGGTAAAGGCCGCTGAACAGCGCATCGCCGGACAGCAGGTTGGGGATGCCGGCGGCTTCCAGGCGCGCGACCGTCTTCAGCTCGCCACGCCCGCGCAACTCCAGCTCCAGCGGAATGAACGGCCGCACCAGGCTGCCGGCCTTGCCCCGCGCGCCGCGCAATACCGCCCGCAGACGGCCCTGCGGGGTCAGCAGATCGACCAGCGAACTGCTCTCCTTGTAGGAGCGACTGTGCAGCACGAAGGCTTGTTGCGCACCGAATGACATGTTGCAGAACCTGTTGGGGGTCTCGCCCGCTGAGCGTGGGATGGATCGAGTGCAGCGATACCCAGCACCCCCTTCCCGGCGATGGGTATCGGCGCAAGCGCCGCAAACCATCCTGCGGCAAGCCGCGGTCAGAGGTCGGAGTAGCCCAGGGAGCGCAGCGCACGCTCGTCGTCGGACCAGCCACCCTTGACCTTGACCCACAGGTTGAGCATGACCTTGGTATCGAACAGCGCTTCCATGTCCTTGCGCGCTTCCTGGCCGATGCGCTTGATGCGCTCGCCCTTGTCACCAATGATGATTTTCTTCTGCCCTTCACGCTCGACCAGGATCAGCGCATGGATGTGCAGGATGCGTCCTTCCAGCTTGAATTCCTCGATCTCCACGGCGATCTGGTACGGCAGCTCGGCACCCAGCTGGCGCATGATCTTCTCGCGCACCAGCTCGGCCGCGAGGAAGCGGCTGGAGCGGTCGGTGATCTGGTCTTCCGGGAAGAAATGCTCGCTCTCGGGCAGGTTCTCGGCAACCAGGCGCTCGAGGGTGTCGAGGTTATGCCCGTGCAGGGCGGAAACCGGCACCACCTGGGCATTCGGCAGCTGGCTGGCGAGCCACTCCAGGTGCGGCAGCAGGTCACTCTTGTCCTCGATGCGGTCGGCCTTGTTCACCGCCAGCAGCACCGGACCCTGGACGTACTGCACGCGCTCGAGCACCAGCTGGTCCTCATCGGTCCAGCGGGTGCGATCGACCACGAAGATCACCACATCGACATCCTTCAATGCGCTGCTGGCGGTCTTGTTCATGAAGCGGTTGAGGGCTTTCTCGTTATTCTTGTGCAGGCCGGGAGTATCGACATAGATGGCCTGCACCGCGCCCTCGGTCTTGATCCCGAGCATGTTGTGCCGGGTGGTCTGCGGCTTGCGCGAGGTGATCGCCAGCTTCTGCCCGAGGATATGGTTGAGCAGCGTGGACTTGCCCACATTGGGCCGGCCGACGATGGCCACGTAGCCACAGCGGCTTACCGGTGTATCAGTCATGTCCATTCTCCACGCGCTCGTTTTCAAGCCCCAGCGCGGTCAGGGCGGCGGCCGCGGCCACCTGCTCGGCAATGCGCCGGCTGGCGCCCTGGCCATTGGTCTTCTCATTGAGCAGGGCAATCGAACACTGGACGAAAAACGTCCGGCAGTGCGGTTCACCCTGGATATCCACCACGTCGTAGTGTGGCAGCTCGCCACCACGCGACTGCAGAAATTCCTGCAGGCGGGTCTTTGGATCCTTGTTGGTATCGACCAGGGTCAGGTCATTGATTTCACTGTTCAGCCAGGCGAGCACGCGCTCGCGCGCGGCCTGCATGCCGGCATCCAGGTAAATGGCGCCGATCAGCGCCTCGAGGGCATCGGCGAGGATCGACTCACGGCGAAAACCGCCGCTTTTCAGTTCGCCGGAGCCCAGCCGCAGGTATTCGCCCAGCTCGAAGCCGCGCGCCAGAATGGCCAGGGTTTCGCCCTTGACCAGGCGCGCGCGCAGACGCGACAACTGGCCTTCACGGGCCTGCGGAAAGCGCTGGAACAGCGCTTCGCCGGCAATGAAATTGAGGATGGCATCGCCGAGAAATTCCAGCCGCTCGTTGTTGCGCCCGGCGAAGCTGCGATGGGTCAGCGCTAGCAGCAGCAACTCCGGGTCACGGAAGCTGTAGCCGAGCTTGCCCTGCAGGCGATTCAGGGCCGAACTCACGGCATGCGTACGCGGAATTCTTTGTCGAAGCGAGCGATGAGATCCAGATTGCCGATCAGCACTTCACGTTTTTCATACTTCAGGTGAGCCCGGAATTCGTTGTTTTCGATCTTCAGCTCGAGCACTTTTTCCAGATCAATATCGCGAATGGCATTGATCGTCATGCCTTTTCTGACCTGCTCGTAGAATTTTGCGATCGAATTAACCTCGCCGGCACCGCTCTCCTGAACCTTCTCGATGATGCCCGCCAGCGAGCGGTTATCCATGTAGTGCGGCAGCATCTTCAGGCCGGCACTCAGGAAAAAGGCCACAAACGCCAGTGCAACCATCACACCCAGAGCGGACATGCCTTTCTGTGACTTGGGAAAACTCATAGACGACCTCGATCTGCTGATTATTGGAGTTGTTGGACAAGCGCCAGCTTCATTTATAGCCTGAACAGCGGCCGCCTGCGGCCGGCAGCTCAGTGAATCACCCGGTTCCGGGAAAAGCTTGGCAGGTTCTTCAGTTTCGGATCCGGCCAGGTCATCCAGATGGCAAACGCCTTGCCGACGATGTTCTGGTCGGGAACCATGCCCAGCAAGCTGCGGGGAATGGCCGGATCATTCCAGTAACGGCTGTCATTGGAGTTGTCGCGATTGTCGCCCATCATGAAATAGTGCCCGGCCGGCACCAGCCACTCGCGGCCCGGCTCCATGCGGTAACGCCCGACTTCCTTGCGAATCATGTGCTCGACCTGGCCGAGCTTTTCCCTGTACAACTCGACACTGCCCAGGCTGCCGGGTTCCCGCCCGAGCAGGGTCTCGGCCACCAGCCGGCCATTGATATAGAGCTTCTTGCTGCTGCTGTAGCGAATGCGGTCACCCGGCAGGCCCACCACGCGCTTGATGTAGTTGACGTTGGGGTCGCTGGGGTAGCGAAACACCATGACGTCGCCGCGCTGCGGGTCGCCGACGTCGATGATCTTGCTGTCCAGCACCGGCAAGCGAATGCCGTAGGCAAACTTGTTGACCAGGATGAAGTCGCCGACCTCGAGGGTCGGCTTCATCGAACCCGAGGGAATCTGGAACGGCTCGACCAGGAAGGAGCGCAGCACCAGCACGATGGCCAGTACCGGGAAGAACGACTTGCCGTACTCGATGAGCACCGGTTCCCTGTTCAGTTGCTCGAGCACGCCCGGATCGGGCACGGCCACCTGGCTACTGTAGGCAGCGACCGCGGCGCGCCGCCGGGAGGCGAAGAACAACAGGTCGATCAGCGCCAGCAAACCGCTTACAGCCACGGCGATGACCAGCAGCAACGGAAAATTCAGTGACATGGAGTTCAACCTTCCAACCTGAGAACAGCCAGAAATGCTTCCTGTGGAATTTCCACATTACCGACCTGCTTCATGCGCTTCTTGCCGGCCTTCTGCTTTTCCAGCAGCTTGCGCTTGCGGCTGACATCGCCACCATAGCACTTGGCCAGGACGTTCTTGCGCAGGGCCTTGACCGTGGTGCGCGCGATGATCTGCCCGCCGATGGCGGCCTGGATCGCCACATCGAACATCTGCCGCGGGATCAGTTCCTTCATCTTCTCGGTCAGTGCGCGGCCTTTGTAGTGGGCGGTGTCGCGGTGCACGATCAGCGCCAGCGCATCGACCTTGTCGCCGTTGATCAGCACATCCAGCTTGACCAGGTTGGCCGACTGGTAACGGTCGAAATGATAGTCCAGCGAGGCATAGCCGCGACTGACCGACTTCAGGCGATCGAAGAAATCCAGCACCACTTCATTCATCGGCAGGTCGTAGTTGATCTGCACCTGCGAACCGAGGAACTGCATGTCGCGCTGCACGCCGCGCTTTTCGATGCACAGGGTGATGACATTGCCCAGATGCTCCTGCGGCACCAGGATATTGGCGCGCACTATGGGTTCGCGCATGTCCTCGATCGACGACAGGTCGGGCAGCTTCGACGGGTTGTCGACATAGATCGTCTCGCCGTTCTTCAGCAGCACCTCGAAGATTACCGTCGGCGCCGTGGTGATCAGGTCCAGGTTGTATTCGCGCTCCAGGCGTTCCTGGATGATTTCCATGTGCAGCATGCCGAGGAAGCCGCAGCGGAAGCCGAAGCCCAGCGCATCCGAGCTCTCCGGCTGGTACTGCAGGGAGGAGTCATTCAGCGTGAGCTTCTGCAGGGCCTCGCGGAAGTCCTCGAAATCCTCGGAACTGACCGGGAACAGGCCGGCATACACCTGCGGCTGGATGCGCTTGAAGCCAGGCAGCACATCGACATCGGGGGTGCTGCTGAGGGTCAGGGTATCGCCCACCGGTGCACCGTGGATGTCCTTGATGCTGCCGATGATGAAGCCCACTTCGCCGGCCTTCAGGTCGGCCGTTTCGGTGTGCTTGGGGGTAAACACGCCGACACTGTCAACCAGGTGAATCTTGCCGGTCGACTTGACCAGGATCTTGTCGCCCTTCTTCACCCGGCCCTGGCGCACCCGCACCAGCGACACCACGCCCAGGTAGTTGTCGAACCAGGAGTCGATGATCAGCGCCTGCAGCGGCGCGTCGATCTCGCCGGTCGGCGGCGGAATGACCTGTACCAGGCGCTCCAACACCTCGTCCACGCCCATGCCGCTCTTGGCACTGCAACCCACCGCATCGGTGGCATCGATGCCGATGATGTGCTCGATCTCGTCCTTGACCTTGTCCGGGTCGGCCTGCGGCAGGTCCATCTTGTTCAGCACCGGCATCACTTCCAGGCCCTGCTCGATGGCGGTGTAGCAGTTGGCTACCGACTGCGCTTCGACGCCCTGGCCGGCATCCACCACCAGCAGGGCACCCTCGCAGGCCGCCAGCGAACGGCTGACTTCATAGGTGAAGTCGACGTGGCCGGGGGTGTCGATGAAGTTCAGCTGGTAGGTCTTGCCGTCTCTGGCCTTGTAATACAGGGTGACGCTATGGGCCTTGATGGTGATGCCGCGCTCGCGCTCGAGATCCATCGAATCGAGGACCTGTGCCTCCATTTCACGCTCGGCGAGTCCGCCGCACATCTGGATAAAGCGGTCGGCAAGGGTCGATTTGCCGTGATCGATGTGGGCGATGATGGAAAAGTTACGGATATGACTCAGGTCACTCACGGATCAGCACTCGAAAAAGCCACGGGCAGGCTGCCCAACGCAAATAGCCGGCGAGTCTACCTGAATACCGCCCCGAGCGTCACCTCGGCTGCCCCGGGGAAACTCCAGGGGATTGGCCATCCGGTACTGTGTTTTTATCTGGCTGTGGGGTTGCTAGTTGCATCGCAGCGCCTTTCCTGGCCCTGAACACCGCTTTTCGCCTTGATGGCGAGTTACTTTCTCTTGACTCGCTGCGCTCGCCCTGCGGGCCAGCCTGCGGCTGTTACTCCGCTTCGCTACGTTTCGCTCCATCGGCGCTCCAGGGGCCCGCTGCGATGGGCCATCCATGGCCCAGCGCAGCTTTCGTCGCATCCATGCGACTCAACCCCTTCCACACCGATTCCGCTCACCCCCCTGACGGGACTGTCAGTCCGTGCAAGCTGTGAAGTTTGTTGCTCGATTTGGTAGAGCGGGTGCAACCCGCCACAAGCGGTGCATCCGGCGGACGCACCCAAAACGATCCCTCAACCTCAATAATCAGCCCGGCAAAGAACCTGACACCATCACGGCTTGCCAACCCGCCAACCATCCAGCCGCCTGCTCAATCCGCCAGCTTGAAGGTAATGAAGCTGGCCCGGCCCTGACGCAGCACGCGCATCGACACCGAGCGATTGTCCGGCAATTGCCTGACGACTTCCTTGAACTGCTCGGCCGAACTGATCGGCTGATTGTTCAGATGGGTGATCACGTCCCCGGGACGCAAACCGATCATCGCGGCCGGCCCTTCGACAACTGCCCTGACCATGACCCCGGCCTGAATATCCAGCGCCTTCTTCTGCTCCGCGCTGAGCTCCACCACGGCTACGCCGAGCCGGTTGATGTCCTGATCGACCTCCGGGGTCGCCGCCGCTAGTGGCTCCTCGCCATCTGCCGGCATGCTGCCAACCTTCAGCGCGAGCGTCTGCCGCTTGCCCTCACGCAAGATCCGCAAATTCGCCGTATCGCCCGGCTTGAGCACCCCGACCAGGTGCGGCAGATCGGAGGCCAGGTCGACCGGTTGGCCGTTGACCTGCAGAATCACATCGCCGACCCGTACGCCGCCCCTGGCCGCCGGACCATCTTCCTGCACCTGGGCGATCAGCGCGCCTGCCGGCTTGTCCAGGCCGAAGGACTCGGCCAGGCCCTTGTTGATTTCCTGGATCACCACCCCCAGCCAGCCGCGACTGACCTTGCCGTCGGTCTTCAGTTGATCCGCCACCCCCATCGCCACGTTGATCGGAATGGCAAAGGACAGGCCCATGAAGCCGCCCGAGCGGGTGAAAATCTGCGAATTGATGCCGATCACCTCGCCGTCCAGGTTGAACAGCGGCCCGCCCGAGTTGCCCGGATTGATCGCCACGTCGGTCTGGATGAACGGCACATAGTTCTCGTTGGGCAGGCTGCGGCCCTTGGCACTGATGATGCCCGAGGTCGCCGAATGATCGAAGCCGAACGGCGAACCAATCGCCAGCACCCATTCGCCAACCTTGATGTTCTCGGAGTTGCCCAACTTGACCGTGGGCAGGTTCTTGCCCTCGACCTTGAGCAGCGCCACATCGGTGCGCGGGTCGGCGCCAATCAGCTTGGCCACCAGTTCGCTGCGGTCAGACAGGCGCACGATGATTTCATCGGCATCGGCCACCACATGATTGTTGGTCAGCACGTAGCCATCGGCGGAGATGATGAAGCCCGACCCCAGCGATTGCGCTTCACGCTGGCGCCCCTCCGCGGGCGGCTGCATCTGCGGCATGCGCTCGAAGAACTCGCGGAACATCGGCGGCAGGCCTTCCAGGTCGGGCATCTGCGGTGCGCCGGCACCGGCATGGCGCGCGGGTATCTTCTGCGTGGTACTGATGTTGACCACCGCCGGCGAGGCCTGCTCGACCAGCGTGGTAAATTCCGGCAATTGCGCGCTGGCCGGCAGCGCCTGCCCGAGCAGCGTCAGCATGGCCAGCAGCGACAGTGCAGATTTCAACCTGAGCATCGAATTACGACTCCTTTGAACGTTGTTGAACTGAACAGGATTCAGGTATTGCCGGTGGCCCCGGCCAGCATGGCGCGCAGCACCACCGGCTGCCGCGCCGGGTCGTCCTCGCTGTGCCGGCAGCGCCAGCGCACCACCAGCCAGGCACCGAGCAAGCCGGCCATTCCACTCAGGATGACCCAGCCTTCGGCCAACCCCAGACTGCTGGCCAGCAGCGCAGCCGCGAGCAGGCCGAGTATTGGCAGCAGATAGACCAGCAGCGCCGCACGCAGCAGCAGGTCTTCACGGATACCGATTACCACCACGTCATCCAGCGCCAGTTGCAGGTCCGACAACACCCGCACAAAACCGCGCTGCCGACCCACGCCGAGCTTGTCCAGCAACCCCTGCCCGCAACCGGCATTCGCCGAGCAACTCGAACAGGTGGACTTGCGCAGGGTTTCCACCCAGACCGCCCCCTCCTCCAGCGCCACCACCCGCCCGGTTTCCTCGATCACGGCTGTTGCTCCCCGGCGGTCCTGGGGCCAACCGACAAGGCAATCCGTTCGGCCGTCGGCAAAGGCACTTCTCCGACCACCGTCGCCATGAACTGCCCGTTCGCCGTACTGATCGGCCGCGACACCACCACCGTCGGGCCGACCTGCAGGTGCGCACTGCTGACCCGGGCATCGCCCAGCGCCTCGATGAAAATCGAGAATCGCGCCAGGCCGTCGTCGAACATCAGCGTCTGCACCGGCTGGCCGGAGGTAGCACTGCGCTCTTGCAGAATGCCGACCTGCATGAAACCTGCGGGCATCCAGCCAATCGCCCAGTCGCTGGCCACCGCCTGGGTCGTGGCCGCTTTCGCCAATGCCCGGCAATCGGTAACCGGCTGCAACTCCTGGCTGTCGAGGCTGGCATCCGGTTCAAGGCTGGTGAACTGCAACCGCTCGAGCAACTGGCCCTGCCCGTTGAGCAGCAGCGACTTCAGCGGCAAGCCCGTCGCGCTGTCCAGCTGCAGCTCACGGGCATAACGATTGGCATCGCGCGGCAGCAACAGCAGCACCACCGCCGGGCGGCCGGCCACGCGGGAATCGCCCATGGCTTTCAATTCGTAGACGTCTTCCAGCCTGGCCACATCCAGCTTGCGTCCAGCCCATTGCTGGGCGCCGGCCTGCTGTTCCAGCAGCGAACCGCTGGCGCACAGCACCCGGCCATCGGCCAGAACAACTTCCTGCTCCAGGCCATCCAGCTGCAACAGGCGCTCGCGCGGTGCCGCCCCCTGGGCCAGATGCCAGATGCGATGGGTGGAGAAGTTGCCACTGCGCTCGTAGATGAAGGTTCCGCGAAAATTCTGCCGGTCCGTCGAGTCGACCATCCGCGCCAACCATTCACGGGCATCGGCAGCATACAGCGGCGTGCTCAGCAGGCTCGCCAGCAAAATCAATGAGGATGAGCGGCGCATGGAATTCCTTAGGCCCTAACGACCTTCCAGGCTGGCGGAGCGGGCAAACGGCAGCGCCGCATCCGGCGCGGCGAACGACGCCTGTTGGGCATGCTGGCGCAGATAGCCGGGCACCTGTTGCTCATACCACTGCCCACCCATCAGCTGTTCCGGCTTGGCGCCCGCCGTCTGCGCGGCGGCGCTCGAGTTGTAGCTGGCCAGCACCACCGGCGCCAGCGGCGCCGGACTGCCCGGCAGCGACTGGCTGTCCTGCTGCGCCAGCTGCACACCGGTAATCTGGTCCTGGTTGTACAGGCGCACCCCGGCCAGTACCGCCAGGGTCACCGAGGCGGCCACCGCGAAGCGGCCCACGCCACGCCAGGCCGGACGCGCTGTCTTTGCCGCCAGCGCCGGCTCGCCGGCCAGCGCCGCGCTGATCGACGCCGCCAGATCCAGCCGCGGCTCGACCAGTTCCTGATGCATCGCGGCGCGAGCGACCTGGTACCGCGACCAGGTCGAACGCAACCCCCCATCCCGGTCCGCCAGAATGCGCTGCAGTTCAAGTTCGGTGGTCTCGTCATCCAGCAGCGCGGAAAGCGACTCGTGCAGGGCTTCTCGACTCATGAAATTCCTCTCTCGGCTTGCGCCTGGCTATCATTCCTGCAGCAGCGGCTGCAGGGCTTTGTCTACGGCCTCGCGGGCCCGGAAAATGCGTGACCTTACCGTCCCGACCGGACACTGCATGACCGCCGCAATGTCCTCGTAACTCAAACCGTCGAACTCGCGCAGGGTCAGGGCCATGCGCAGATCTTCGGGTAGCTGCTGGATGCTGCGGTTCACCGTCGACTCGATTTCGTCACGCAACAGGAGTCGTTCCGGAGAGTCGATATCCTTCAGCGCATGCTCGCCTTCGTAATATTCCGCATCCTCGACACTTGCATCCACCTCGCGCGGTTTTCTGCCACGCGCTGCCAGCTGGTTCTTGGCCGTATTGATCGCAATCCGGTACAGCCAGGTATAAAAGGCACTTTCTCCCCTGAAGTTCGGCAACGCCCGGTAAGCCTTGATAAACGCCTCCTGGGCGACATCCTGGGCCTCATGGGTGTCACGCACAAAGCGCATGACCAGCGACAAAATCTTGTGCTGATACTTCAGCACCAGCAGGTCGAAGGCGCGCTTGTCGCCGCGCTGCACCCGCTCCACCAGTTGCTGATCTTCTTCGAGGCTCATGCCACGCCTCCGCAAAGAGGCAAAAACGGCAGAGTCCACACAACGCACCTGAATTGACAGACCCGGTTACTGCGCAAAAGTTCTCCCCTTCCAACACCCAAGCGGCAAATCCATTTCAGCTTGCCCGGCACCCCAGTCCGGCCCACGCGCTGCAGGGACGGTAAGCCGATAGCAAACGGTGATCGCAGTAACTGCACCAATGCAACTTGCATATCTACCTCGTAGTGGAACCCGGGCCGGGGAAAAAGTTCCCGGCCAGGCACCGATCAATGCACCCGAACAGGCTTGCCGGGCTATCGAAACCTTCACTCGGCGCCTGTGAACCGTTATTGTGCCGAGCACTCCCCTCTTATACTAGGCCGCCTTCTCCGCGGAACCCGCACATGAGCCAACACTTGCAGCATGATGTTCTGGTCATCGGCAGCGGCGCCGCCGGCCTGACACTTGCCCTGAACCTTCCCGCCAACCTGCGGATTGCCGTGCTCAGCAAAGGCGACCTGGCGAATGGCTCGACCTACTGGGCGCAGGGTGGCGTCGCCGCAGTACTCGACGAAGACGACACCATCGACCTGCATGTGGATGACACCCTGAATGCCGGCGGCGGACTCTGTCATCCAGAGGTGGTGCGCTACACCGTCGAACACAGCCGGGAAGCCATCGAATGGCTGATCGAACAAGGCGTGCCCTTTACCCGTGAAGACCCCGATGCGCGCGAGACCAGTTGCGAATTCCACCTCACCCGCGAGGGCGGGCACAGTCACCGGCGGATCATCCACGCCGCCGATGCAACCGGTGCCGCCATCTTCAACACCCTGCTGGGCAAGGCCCGCCAGCGGCCGAACATCGAACTGCTGGAACAGCGGGTGGCGGTCGACCTGATCAGCGAACGCAAGCTCGGCCTGCCCGGCAACCGCTGCCTGGGCGCCTACGTGCTGAACCGCAACACCGGCGAAGTGGACACCTGCAGCGCACGCTTCGTGGTGCTGGCCACCGGTGGCGCAGCCAAGGTCTACCTGTACACCAGCAACCCCGACGGCGCCTGCGGCGACGGCATCGCCATGGCCTGGCGCGCCGGCTGCAGGGTCGGCAACCTGGAGTTCAACCAGTTCCACCCGACCTGCCTGTACCATCCGAAAGCCAAGAGCTTCCTGATCACCGAGGCCCTGCGTGGCGAGGGCGGACTGCTCAAGCTACCGAATGGCGAGCGCTTCATGCCGCGCTTCGATGCGCGCGCCGAACTGGCCCCGCGCGACATTGTCGCCCGCGCCATCGACCATGAAATGAAGCGCCTGGGCATCGACTGCGTGTACCTGGACATCAGCCACAAGCCGGCCGAGTTCATCAAGGCGCACTTCCCCACCGTCTACGAGCGCTGCCTGGACTTCGGCATCGACATCACCCGCGAACCGATCCCGGTGGTGCCCGCCGCCCACTACACCTGCGGTGGCGTACTCGTCGACCTGGCCGGGCATACCGACCTGCCGGGGCTCTACGCGATCGGCGAAACCAGTTTCACCGGCCTGCATGGGGCCAACCGCATGGCCAGCAACTCGCTGCTGGAGTGCTTCGTGTTTGCCCGCGCCGCCGCCGAGGACATCCTTGGCCGACTAGAACACGTGAGCATGCCGAGCGACCTGCCGAGCTGGGATGCCAGCCAGGTCACCGACTCCGACGAGGACGTGATCATCGCGCACAACTGGGATGAATTGCGGCGCTTCATGTGGGACTACGTGGGCATCGTGCGCACCACCAAGCGCCTGCAGCGCGCCCAGCACCGCGTCCTGCTGCTGCTCGGCGAGATCGACGAGTTCTACAGCAACTACCGGGTCAGCCGTGACCTGATCGAACTGCGCAACCTGGCCCAGGTCGCCGAACTGATGATCAATTCGGCCATGCAGCGCCGGGAAAGCCGCGGCCTGCACTACACCCTCGATTATCCCGATCAGCTCGCCGAAGCCCGCGACACTATCCTGCAGCCGCCCACCTATGCCGGCTGAATTTCAAGCGCACGCGCAAGCGCCGGTGGACTGATGCGTCCAGCGCATCGGGCAGGATGCACAAGCCGCGCACCCGCCGCTCGCCGGGCAGACGAAAGCGCAGCACCACCGCCAGCGGCAAGGCCAGGCTGTCGCGCTGCAACTGCACCGGCTGCCAGTCACCGGCACGCGAACGCAACTGCCAGCCGCCAGCATCGTGGCGCAGGCCGACAAAGGCCGAGTCGTGGCTGAGCAATACCTGGCGCGGCAACACCCAGGCTGCATGCGCCAGGCACAGCAGCGTGCCGCTCAGCGCGGCCCACCGCGGAAGCGCCGCCAGCCACAGCGCGCCCAGCGCCGCCGCGAATACCAGCAGATAGAATGCCAGCAGGCGCCGCGACGGCCGCCACTGGCATTCGAAGCAGTCACTTGGGCTGGACACGGTCCAGGATCATCCGCACGATCCGCTGCAAATCCGGGTCTTCCGGCTCGCCGCGCTGCATGAACCAGCCAAACATGTCCTGGTCCTCGCACTCCAGCAGCTTGCGATAGCGCTGCTGATCTTCAGCATCGAGGCCGGAAAATGCCTCGCGCACGAAGGGCACCAGCAGCACATCCAGCTCCAGCATGCCGCGCCGGCTGTGCCAGAACAGGCGGTTGAGTTCAGTTGCATCGGTCATTGTCATGCTCCACAGGCTCGGCGCGCATTATAGCCCTGCGCGCCGGCGCACCGCACCCGCTGACAAGCCGGTGGCCGCCGCCTATGATGGCCACCGGATTTCCCGCAGCAACAGACCGCCAACCATGACCAGTTCCCCTTTTTTCTGCCCGCTGTTCCATGAAGGCCTGCTCGCCGTGCGCGGGCCGGATGCCAGCAAATTCCTCCAGGGTCAGCTGACCTGCAACCTCAACTACGTGGACGAACAGCACAGCAGCCTCGGTGCCCGCTGTACCGCCAAGGGCCGCATGCTGTCGAGCTTCCGCATTGTCCGCGAGGGCGATGGCTACCTGCTGGCCATGGCGGCCGAGCTGCTGGCGCCGCAACTGGCCGAGCTGCAGAAGTTTGCCGTGTTCTCCAAGGTCAAGCTCGGCGACGAAAGTGCCGGCTGGGTGCGCTTCGGCCTGAGCCAGGCTGATGACCTGCTGCAGGAGCTGGGTCTCAATCTGCCCGCCGAAACCAACCGCACGGTGCAGCATGCCGGCAACCTGGCGCTGCGCCTGCCCGATGGGCGCGCCGAGCTGTGGACGCCCGCCGCCCAGGCCGAGGGAATCCGCGCACGGCTGGCCGCCCGGCTGCGCGAAGCGCCGCTGAATGACTGGCTGCTGGCGCAGGTCCGCGCCGGCATTGGCCAGGTGTTCGGTGCCAGCCGCGAACTGTTCATCCCGCAAATGATCAACCTGCAGGCGCTGGACGGCGTCAGCTTCAAGAAGGGCTGCTACACCGGCCAGGAAATCGTCGCGCGCATGCAGTACCTGGGCAAACTCAAGCGCCGGCTGTACCACCTGAGCCTGCCCGGCGAGCAGTTGCCGGCCATCGCCAGCGGGATATTCTCGCCAGTACACACCTCGGCGGTGGGTGAAGTGGTGCTGGCCGCCCAGGCCAAAGGCGGAGTGGAGTTGCTTGCGGTGCTCCAGCAGGATGCCGTCAGCGACGACCGGCTGCACCTGCACAGCGCAGAAGGCCCGCACTTGAGCCTGCTCGAGCTGCCCTACAGCCTGGATCCGGACCGCGAAATCCTTCGCTGAGCGCGCCCTGGCAGCGCCTGCCGGACCCCTTGTCGGCTTACGCCGTTGCCGGACTGCCGGCCCCTTGCATGACGGGCGTCACGGCTCCGGCAAGCGCCAGTCGATCGGCGTCAGCTGGTGCTGCTGGAGGAACTTGTTGGCCCGGCTGAAGTGGCCGTTGCCGATGAAGCCGCGGTAGGCGGACAGCGGCGACGGATGCACCGACTTGAGGATCAGGTGCTTGCTGGCATCGATCAGCCGCTCCTTGCTCTGGGCATGTGCGCCCCAGAGCATGAACACCAGGTGTTCGCGGCGCCGGCTGACCTGCTCGATCACCTGGTCGGTAAAGTGCTGCCAGCCGGCCTTGGCGTGGGAGCCGGCATTGGCCTGCTCGACCGTCAGTGAGGTATTCAGCAGCAGCACACCCTGCTCGGCCCAGGACTGCAGGCAGCCATGGCTGGGGATCTCGATATTCAGGTCGCGCTTGAGTTCCTTGAAGATGTTCTGCAGCGACGGCGGCGCCGGCACCCCCGGCTGCACCGAGAAGCACAGGCCGTGGGCCTGCCCGGGGCCGTGGTACGGATCCTGGCCGATGATCACCACTTTCACCCGCTCCAGCGGAGTCGAGTTGAGCGCATTGAAGATCAGCGGCCCGGGGGGATAGATGACCTTGCCGGCCGCCTTCTCGCTGCGCAGGAACGCCCCCAGCTCGCGCATGTAGGGCTGCGCGAACTCTTCGCGCAGCGCCGCTTTCCAGCCGGCTTCCAGCCTGATGCGGTCATCGGTGTGCATGCTCAATCCACTCGCCAGAACGAAGCGGCACGCTAAGGAAGGCGACAGGGCAAGTCAAGGCTGATGCGGGTAGGGGCTGGAGTCGACCAGAAGCCTTCATTCGCAAACGACTAAAAAAAGGCGCCGACGTCCCCCTGCACTTCGCGCCGAACTTCAAGACTTGGATTGCTTCGCTCACTGGAACTGACTACGCTAAATCCTTAACTAAACGCTAAATTCTACCCCTAACGGAGATGTGTGCATGAGTACATATAGCGAAATAAAGGAACTACCAGAAAAGTACAGGAAATATCGAGACTTAATAATAAAGCTATTTAAGCAATACAATATAAGCAGCACCTCATCACTCATAAAAATATATAAAAATAATTCGAAATTTAAGAATGAGTGGAAGAGGATATGGGTTGAAGTCAGTGCCGAAGAAGGTGGAAAATTAAGCCTAACAACAATTGGAATTATAATTGGTAGTGCTTTGGGCAGTGTTGGTATTGCGACAATGGGTTCAGCAATTGGTGTTCCGCTGGCGCTGATTCTAGGTTTAGGCGGCTTCTTGTCAGGGACAAAAATTGACTCATTAAAAATATTCAGCGAAAACAAAAAAATTACAATTTCACTTCCTAGAGAGCTTTATGAAAAAATAGATTTAGATTCAAAGGTCGCAGAGCAGTCAATGAGTAAATTATTAGAGCTTATTATCGAGGAAGCATATAAATAACGTATCTAGCAAGTCACCCCAAGTGTTCCCTGCGTTAATTTGGAGTCGGCAGAACCAAGAACCCGGGGGCAATCCAGCTTCTACTCGGCCATACGAAACTTGAAAGCCCCATCAGACACCTTGGAATTGAGGTCGATGACGCCTAGGAATTGGCCGAGCAGACAGAGGTCTGAATTTCGATAGCTGCCCTTTAAATCGGGTAGAAAGCGTCGCCAAAATGGAGCCGATGAGGATCTACTGCCATTCTTCGACCACGATTATCCCTCGGCTCAGTTCATGCAACCGGGCATCTGGGTCGTAACCGTCACTTATAAAAAACCTAACGAATTGGTGGACTCAAACCGCAAGCTCTGTAGTCTTCGTTACTCATGACAGACTTAAATTCGCACAAAGGTTTTTCTGAATGCATTGACGGAGCGGGCTTCGGTGGCGCAGCAGTGGAGTTAACAACAGGTATAGATGCTTTTGATTGCATTTTTAGTTGTAAGGGCAGTGACAAAGGAGCACCAAAAATATAATCAATTGCACGCGAAAGAGCTATTTCAGGCGTATCCCCTTTTGATTTGAATTCATTTGCTTTTGACGCCACCTTATAGACAAGAGAAAAACTGTAATTCGGTGATGCCTGGTTAAACTCAGGATGCTTAATTGTATAATAAGATAGCAATTTGTAATAATTTTCTGTATCCGAATAATATTTCACGTTGCCATCATATTTTTTTTGCCCCACCGATATTAATAGAACTTTCTTATAAGTATTGAAGTACCACAGAGAAGAAAGCGAGACGGCTATAATGAATATTAATATTGGTGTTTTCCGGAGGTCAACTACCATACAAAATAACAAGGCGAGCACGGCCCCAATTGAAAAGACAATGAATAAATTAAAAATATACTCCCCCCAAAACTTACCACCAAGTATATTATTAAAAATGTATATTAACGGATTTATATTGAGACCAGCAGTATCCAAGCTGTATTTAAAAACAAAACATGTTATTAGAACAGCAAAGAGGACAACACGGATAGCTAAGAAATAATAATCTATCCAATGAGAAATTTTTTTAGTGGCCTCTTGTAACTTTCTAGGAGCAGAAGGTTCCTCTTTCTTATCCTCCAAACATTCTGACGCGCCAAGCCTAATCACGTAGCCGATAATTTTGTTTTCTACAAACAAGTTCCGGCAAATATCTGACGCCTCATCAATGCTTGAGTATGGGCCGATTTTTACTAACTCTTCAATTACCGGAAAAAAAGGTAACCGTAATTCACGTATTTTATTGGTGATATATTCTCTTTGCTTGGCATTATCAAAATTAACTAAAACAGCCCAACCCAAATCAGAAATATCGTCTGAGTCTGCTTTTTTAGTGCGTGTCCTGTTGCGACGCAGACCAGCAAAGGATTCTCTGTGAGTGGCGCCAAAAGTTGAGCCTGCAAAGACAGCGACAATGTCGATGCCTGAATAGATCGGGTTGCCCAGAAAGCAGGCAACTACGACATTGATCCATGTGAAGATCATGATTTTCCGATCGTCGTCGTGCGTGATTGCGTAGAAGTACGTAACGGCGCCATGCATGCAGGCGATAAGAAGAACTTCCATTGCTTGCCCCTAACGTTTGGTTAAGGGGCCGGCTTTAGCCGGTCCCGAGTGAGCGAAGCGAGCGGTCTTGAACTACTAGTTATGGCGTGCACTTTTTCGCAGTAGCGCAAACGATATATTGCCGAGGCTATCAATGCGCTCACCTGCATAGCTTGTTGAATAGCGCATCGTAGCTGGATTTTCGGACATAAATACAACCAGTTTCATAACTACAAATAGATCCCATAGGGGGTAATAACGCTTTCACGGGGTTGGCGGATAACATTCCTTTTCTCGCTATCCCTGTCTAGGCGATGCAGCGGCCGGATGACTGAATTGGGGCGTTATGAACAATGGATGGAAAGCCAAGGCTGCTTGTGTAAATGCCGAGCAGATGCTTCTCAAACACTACTCGATTCGTGCTGAGTAAGTCCATTGCGAGGGACCGCTTCTGGCCGACTCTGTTGAAAACAGTCGACGCGGCCTGGCGCCCCATGTCTTGGGCTGTAAAAGCGCCATTTTGCTCGCTGCTACGTCAAATCTGAGCCCTGAACCTTCTGCGAAGAGCATAGACTTCAATCTCCGACGCGTACTTTACTTGCGTGAAAAATGAAGCCGACTTTTTCAACAGAATCGGCCGCTTCCAGCCCCTCACCCCAGAGGCATCGACCGGTAATGACGGGCGTTGCCCCCTGCGACGCAGCCGCAAATAGCCAGCACTCCCCCGCGCTACACCCCCATCAGCACCGCCTGACTGGCCTGGGCCATTTCGCGGAGGAAATTCCAGGTGGTCTGCATCCGCGCAATGTCCTTGAGTTCAATCGGCATCAGCATCCAGAAGGTGCGGGTGAACTTCACCTCCTCGCCCAGCACCCGCTGCAGGCGCGGATCGGCGTCGGCGGAAAACGACGGCAGCATGGCGATCCCGGCTCCGGCGGCGGTGGCCTGCTGCTGGGCGAGGATGCTGGTGCTGCGCAGCGGCACATGCCCGGGCTTGCCGATCTCGTCCAGGAACAGCAGCTCCTTGCTGTACAGCAGGTCATCGATGTAGCTGACGAAACCGTGCGCGCGCAGGTCCTCGCGGCTGCGGATCGGCGCGTGCTGCTGCAGGTAGTCGGCTGCGGCATACAACCGCAGCACATAGTCGGTGAGCTTGGTGATGATGAACGGGCCGCGCTCGGGGCGCTCGAGGGTAATCACGATGTCCGCCTCGCGGCGCGACAGCTGCACCATCCGCGGCGCCGCCAGCAGGTCGATGCCGAGGTTGGGATAGCGCCGGGTGAACTCGGCCAGCTGCGGCGCCAGCATCACCGTGCCGTAACCCTCGGTGACGCCGATCCGCACCTGGCCGGAGAGGCTGTCCTTCTGCCCCTGGCGCGTCCGCTCGATGGCGGAAAAGGCGCTCTCCATGGCTTCGGCCTGCGGCAACAGGTTGCGCCCGGCCTCGGTCAGGCTGAATCCGGCCGCCGCGCGCATGAACAGCTGGGTATCCAGGCTTTTCTCCAGCGCCTGCACCCGCCGCGACACCGTGGTGTGATCCACCCCCAGGCGGCGGGCCGCAACGGTGAGTTTGCCGGCGCGCGACAGCTCGAGAAAGTAACGCAGGTTGTCCCATTCCATCGGCGCTGCCTCACTGTGCAAAAACGCAGAATAACCTTGCAAATACTCGCATTGCCATATGCAAAAACGCACTGTTAGGATCAACCCCATTGGGCTCGCTGAGCCTGGCTCTGCATTCCCTTCCCCCTCCGTTCCCAAGGCTGGTGCGCATAATGACTTCCCAAGCAAACACTCAAGTTGCCGTGCCCACGGTAAAGCTGCTGATCGGCGGCGAATTCGTCGAGTCCAAGACCAGCCAGTGGCGCGACATCGTCAACCCGGCGACCCAGCAGGTGCTGGCCCGCGTGCCCTTCGCCACGGCCGAAGAAATGAGCGCCGCGGTGGCCGCGGCGAAGGACGCCTTCAAGAGCTGGAAGCGCACGCCGATCGGCGCCCGCGCGCGGATCTTCCTCAAGTACCAGCAACTGATCCGCGAGAACATCAAGGAATTGGCGGCGATCCTCACCGCCGAGCAGGGCAAGACCCTGGCCGATGCCGAGGGCGACATCTTCCGCGGCCTGGAAGTGGTCGAGCACGCCGCCAACATCGGCAGCCTGCAGATGGGCGAGCTGGCCAACAACGTCGCCGCCGGGGTGGACACCTACACCCTGCAGCAGCCGCTGGGCGTGTGCGCCGGCATCACCCCGTTCAACTTCCCGGCGATGATCCCGCTGTGGATGTTCCCGATGGCCATCGCCTGCGGCAACACCTTCGTCCTCAAGCCGTCCGAGCAGGACCCGATGGTCACCATGCGCCTGGTCGAACTGGCGCTGGAAGCCGGGATTCCGGCCGGCGTACTGAACGTGATCCACGGCGGCGTCGACGCGGTCAACCTGCTCTGCGATCACCCGGACATCAAGGCGGTGTCCTTTGTCGGCTCGACCAAGGTCGGCACCCACGTCTACAACCGCGCCACCCAGAACGGCAAGCGCGCGCAGTGCATGATGGGTGCGAAGAACCACGCCATCGTGATGCCCGACGCGCCCAGGCAGCAGACCCTGAACAACCTGGTCGGTGCCTCCTTCGGCGCCGCTGGCCAGCGCTGCATGGCGTTGCCGGTGGTGATTTTGGTCGGTGAGGCGCAGTCCTGGCTGCCCGAACTGGTGGCAAAGGCCAAGACCCTGAAGATCGGCGCCGGCATCGAGCCGGGCACCGATGTCGGCCCGGTGGTGTCCCCCGCGGCCCTCGAGCGCATCGGCGGGCTGATCGCCAGCGGCGTGGCCGAAGGCGCCACGCTCGAACTGGACGGGCGCAACCCGCAGGTCCCGGGCTACGAGAGCGGCAACTTCGTCGGCCCGACCATCTTCTCCGGGGTGACCGCGGCGATGCGCGTGTACCAGGAAGAAATCTTCGGCCCGGCGCTGTGCGTGATGCACGCCGCCACCCTGGACGAGGCCATCGAGTTGGTCAACGCCAACCCGAACGGCAACGGCACCGCCATCTTCACCCGCTCCGGCGCCGCCGCCCGGCACTTCCAGGAAGAGATCGACGTCGGCCAGGTCGGCATCAACGTACCGATCCCGGTACCGGTGCCGCTGTTCTCCTTCACCGGCTCGCGCGGTTCCAAGCTGGGCGACCTCGGCCCCTACGGCAAGCAGGTGGTACTGTTCTACACCCAGACCAAGACCGTCACCCAGCGCTGGCTGGACGAGGATGAAGTGGGCCACGTCAACACCACCATCACCCTCAAGTAAGCGACCGTAGGATGGGTGGAGGCGCTTGCGTCGATACCCATCGCGGAACCTGTGATGGGTATCGCTACGCTCCACCCATCCTACGGGCTGAAGCCCACCCTACGTAGCCAACAAGGAAGCCCATGGATTTCGAACTGAGCGAAGAACAACGCCTGCTGGTCGACAGTGCCCGCGCCTTTGCTGCGGCCGAACTGGCGCCGCATGCGGCCGACTGGGACCGCGACCACCACTTTCCGGTCGACGTCATCAAGCGCGCTGCCGAGCAGGGCTTCCTCGGCCTGTACATCGGCGAGGAAGACGGCGGCCTGGGTTTGTCGCGCCTGTCGTCGTCGCTGATCTTCGAGCAGCTGGCGGCCGGCTGCGTGGCCACCACCGCGTTCATCACCATCCACAACATGGCCAGCTGGATGCTCGCCTCGTTCGGCGACCAGGCGCTCAAGGACCAGTGGTTGCCCGGCCTGATCGGCGGCGAACTGCTGGCCTCCTACTGCCTGACCGAACCGGACGCCGGCTCCGATGCCGCGCGCCTGCGCACCCGCGCCCGCCGCGACGGTGACGACTACGTGCTGGATGGCAGCAAGTGCTTTATCTCCGGCGCCGGCAGCACCGAGGTGCTGATCGTCATGGCACGTACCGGCGAAGACGGCGCCAAGGGCATTTCCTGCTTTCTGGTGCCGGGCGATACCCGGGGGGTGAAGTACGGCCGCAACGAACTGAAGATGGGCTGGTGCGCCCAGCCCACCCGCACCATCACCTTTGAGGGCGCGCGCATTCCGGCCGGCAACCGCATCGGCCCGGAAGGTCAGGGCTTCGTCTACGCCATGAAGGGCCTCGACGGTGGCCGCCTGAACATCGCCAGTTGTTCGCTGGGTGCCGCCCAGGCCGCGCTGGAGCAGAGCCTGCGCTACGTCGAGGAACGCAAGCAGTTCGGCAAGGCCCTGGCCGAATTCCAGGCCCTGCAGTTCAAGCTGGCCGACATGTTCACCGACCTCACCGCCAGCCGGCAGATGGTCCGTCTGGCCGCCTCCAAACTCGACCAGCAACACGCCGAAGCGACGCTGTACTGTGCAATGGCCAAGCGTTTCGCCACCGACCACTGCTTCGACCTGTGCAACCAGGCGCTGCAGCTGCACGGCGGCTACGGTTACCTGAACGACTACCCGCTGGAACGCTGGGTGCGCGACAGTCGGGTGCACCAGATACTCGAAGGCACCAACGAGATCATGCGGGTGATCACCGCGCGCCGCCTGCTCGAACAGGGCGGCATGCTGGATAACCTGCTTTGACCCGGCTTCATTGAACCTGCAGGAGCCAGCTTGCTGGCGATCAATTGCACCAGCATCGCCAGCAAGCTGGCTCCTACACAAGCAAACATGAGGATTCCCATGAGCACCGCCATCGAAATCTACAAGCCCGGCAGCTTTGACCTGACGCACAAACTGACCGTGGAAAAGCACGGCCATACCGCGCTGGTCACCATCAATAATCCGCCAGCCAACACTTGGGACCGTGAATCGCTGATCGGCCTCAAGCAACTGGTCGAGCACCTCAACCGCGACGATGACATCTATGCGCTGGTGATCACCGGCCAGGGCCAGAAGTTCTTCAGTGCCGGCGCCGACTTGAACCTGTTCGCCGATGGCGACAAGGCCCGCGCCCGCGAGATGGCACGGCGCTTTGGCGAAGCTTTCGAGGCGCTGCGTGATTTCCGTGGTGTCTCGATCGCGGCCATCAACGGCTACGCCATGGGTGGTGGGCTGGAATGTGCATTGGCCTGCGACATCCGCATCGCCGAGCGCCAGGCGCAGATGGCCCTGCCCGAAGCCGCCGTCGGCCTGCTGCCCTGTGCCGGCGGCACGCAGAACCTGGCCTGGCTGGTCGGCGAAGGCTGGGCCAAGCGCATGATCCTCTGCGGCGACCGGGTCGACAGCGAAACCGCGCTGCGCATCGGCCTGATCGAGCAGATCGTCGACACCGGCGAAGCCCGCGGCACCGCCCTGATGCTGGCGGCCAAGGTCGCCCGGCAGAGCCCGGTGTCGGTGCGCACCATCAAGCCATTGATCCAGGGCGCCCGCGAGCGCGGGCCGAACGGCTGGCTGCCGGAGGAGCGCGAGCGCTTCGTCGACCTGTTCGATGCCCAGGACACCCGCGAGGGCGTCAACGCCTTCCTCGAGAAGCGCGAGCCGCAGTGGCATAACAAGTAAACCGTAACCGTGTAGGGCGGGTGCAACCCGCGCTGGGCACACAGCAAGAGCCATGGGTTGCAGCCGCACTACCCGAACCAGTAAACCGTAAGGTGGTCAACTCGCGCAGCGATTGACCACCGGACACACCCCTGTGGTGGCCAAGCCTTCGGCGTTGACCACCCTACGATGGATACTCTGGATGAACGTGATTTTCGAAGAACTGCATGGCCAGCAGGGCGCACGCATCGGCGTGGCCACCCTGGACGCCGAAAAGAGCCTGAATGCCCTGACCCTGCCGATGATCGAGGCGCTCGACGCCAGGCTCAAGGCCTGGGCGGCAGACCCGCAGATCGTCTGTGTGCTGCTGCGTGGCAACGGCCCCAAGGCCTTCTGCGCCGGCGGCGACGTGATCCAGCTGGTGCAGGCCTGCCGCGCCCATCCCGGCGAAGTGCCGCCGCTGGCGGCGCGCTTCTTCGCCGACGAATACCGCCTCGACCACCGCATCCACAGCTACCCCAAGCCGCTGCTGTGCTGGGGTCATGGCTATGTGATGGGCGGCGGCATGGGGCTGATGCAGGGCGCCAGCGTGCGCATCGTCACGCCTTCAAGCCGCCTGTCGATGCCGGAAATCAGCATCGGCCTGTTTCCGGATGTCGGCGGCAGCTGGTTCCTCTCGCGCCTGCCGGGCAAGCTCGGCCTGTTCCTCGGCCTCAGCGCAGCCCAGGTCAACGCCCGCGATGCCCTCGACCTGGGCCTGGCCGACCGCTGCCTGGGCGATGACCAGCAGGCGCAATTGCTCGACGGCCTGCTGCAGCTGAACTGGCAGGAACACTCCGCTGCCCAGCTCAACAGCCTGCTGCGCGCCCTCGAACAGCAGGCCCGCGAGCAGCTGCCGGCAGCCCAGTGGCTGCCGCGCCGCGCGCGCATCGACGAACTGTTCGACGTGGCCGATGCCGCGGCCGCCTGGCACGCGCTGGCCGGCCTGCACGACGACAGTGACGCCCTGCTCGCCCGCGCCGCCAAGACCCTGGCCCGGGGCTGCCCGATGACCGCGCATCTGGTCTGGCAGCAGATCGCCCGCGCCCGCCACCTGTCGCTGGCCGAGGTGTTCCGCATGGAATACGCGATGAGCCTGAACTGCTGCCGCCATCCGGAGTTTCCCGAAGGCGTGCGCGCCCTGCTGATCGACAAGGACAACAGCCCGCACTGGCACTGGCCGACGGTGGCCGAGATTGCCCCGGCGGTGATCGATGCACACTTCAGCCCGAGCTGGGACGGCGCGCATCCGCTGGCCGATTTGTAAACCGCCACCATACGTCCACCCGAGATCCCCGCAACACCAAGGAGAACAACAATGAGCAAGATCGCATTTATCGGCCTCGGCCACATGGGCCTGCCCATGGCCTGCAACCTGGTCAAGGCCGGGCATGACGTGCTCGGCTTCGACCTGGTACCCAGCGCCCTGGAGCAACTGGTGGCTGCCGGCGGCAAGTCGGCCGTCAGTGCCCGTGCGGCGATCGAGGGTGCCCAGGTGGTGGTCTCCATGCTGCCGGCCAGCCGGCATGTGGAGGGCTTGTACCTGGGCGACGATGGCCTGCTCGCCTACATCGTGCCCGGCAGCCTGGTCCTCGAATGCTCGACCATCGCCCCGGAGGCGGCGCGCAAGGTGCACAAGGCCGCCGCCGAACTGGGCATCGAGCTGCTCGACGCACCGGTCTCCGGCGGCACCGCCGGCGCCGCAGCCGGCACCCTGACCTTCATGGTCGGGGGCCAGGCCGCCACCCTGGAAAAAGCCCGCGCAGTGTTGTCGGCCATGGGCAAGAACATCTTCCACGCCGGTGCCGAGGGGGCCGGCCAGGTCGCCAAAGTGTGCAACAACCAGTTGCTGGCGGTGCACATGATCGGCACCGCCGAAGCCATGGCCCTGGGCGTGGCCAACGGCCTGGATCCGGCTACTTTGGCCGAGATCATGCGCCTGAGTTCGGGCGGCAACTGGTCGCTGGAGAAGTACAACCCGTGGCCGGGCGTGATGGACAACGTACCGTCCTCCCGGGACTACAGCGGCGGCTTTGCAGCGGAGCTGATGACCAAGGACCTTGGCCTGGCCCAGGAGTCCGCGCAGTCCACCGGCAGCAGCACGCCGATGGGCGCACTGGCGCTGCAGCTGTACCGCATGATGATCAAGCGTGGTGAAGGCCGGCTGGACTTTTCGGCCGTACAAAAACTGTTCGTCGAACAGGCCTGAAACCAGCCCGGCAAAGGTCGCGTCCACAGGCCGTGTGAAAACGTAGCGAGCGAAGGTTAGGCAAGGCGCAACAACCAACGGGAGTAACAGCCGCAGGCTGGCCCGCAGGGCGAGCGTAGCGAGTCAGACAGGCGAAAAAGCGCACGACTGCATGGATGCAGGAGTTAGAGCGAAGCAGGAAGCCAGAGCCGAGTTTACGAGTTGTAAATGAGCATTTTGAGCCTGTTTTTAACGCTGCATAACCGAGCGCAGTAGTTTTCACACAACCTGTCCAGCGCGGCGGGTTTACAGGCCGCCCACCACCGGTTTACAAAACCGGCGCCAGGCGGCATGTTGCTGCTTGCGCCGAACCTCTCGGCGCTCCGGCACTTCCAATTCGAGGGCTGTCCGATGTTCTATGTCCAACGCGATGCCAACGGCCTGCTGGTCAGGGTGGAAGCCGAACCTTTTGCGCAAAGCACTGCGCAGGCTGACGCCGACGAGCCGGAAATCCAGGCCTGGTTCAACAGCCAGTCGATGGAAAACAGCCTGCAGCAACTACGCCAGACCGACTCGGAGATGATCCGGGTGCTGGAAGACCTGATTCATGTGCTGATGACCAAGGGCGTGCTGCGCATCACCGACCTGCCGGCCGCGGCCCAGCACAAGCTGGTCAACCGCTCGCAGGCGCGCGAAGCCCTGGGTGGACTGAACCGGTTGATCAACGATGACGAAACCAGCCTGATCTGAGTGCTGCGTAACCCCCGGTCTGGCCGTGGAGAACACCTCTTGCTGCACACCTTGCGTATCCGCTTCCGTTTCCGCCTGCTGCTGGCCAGCACGCTGCTATTGATCATTGCCATGCTGTGTGCCCCGAACAACCAGCATGCGGTTTTTGTCGGCATGCTGTTTCTGGTGCTGGCCGGAGTCAACGCGCTGCCCAGGCCACACCTGATGCAACGGGCAGTACTGATTCTGGGCATTGTCGTACTGCTGCTCAAGGCCCTGACCCTGCTGGGCATATTGTCCTACCACATCAGCAATTTCGGCATGGCCGGGCTCTATGCCCTGCTCTTTTCCGCACTGATACACCGCCTGACCCGGCAACGCCCGGTAACCGGCGAACTGCTCTACGGGCTGGTCGCCATTTACCTGCAGATCGCCCTGCTGTTCGCCATCCTGTATGACGGCATCGAGATCTTCCGGCCCGGTTCCTTTGTTGCCGGCAGCGGTATTGCGCCGCTGGAGGCCGACGACTTCACCTACTTCAGCCTGATCACCCTGACCACGGTTGGTTATGGCGATATCTACCCCATCCACCCGCTGGCGCGCCTGCTGGTGACCTTCGAGGCGGTTACCGGGGTGATGTTCATCGGCCTGTCGATGGCCCGCAGCCTGATGCTGATTGCCGACGACAGCGTGGACGAATTGAACAACGGCTGAGCCCGGCAATCAGGCCGTGGCCGGCTTGCGACGTTCGCGCAGGTAAGCCACCACTTCTGCCTGGGTGCCGGCAAACTCGATGCGCTCGGCCTTGCTCTCGCGCTGATAGGCATACATCGGGTCGTAGTACTCATTCAGCAAGCCTTCGATCCAGCCCTGATGCAGGCTGGTATCGGCGCTGCGCTGCTGTTCCGCCAGTGCCGCCTGCATCAGCTCGTGCAGGCGCTGGTAGCGCTCGCCGCCCAGGCGCTTGTGGATATTCGCCAGGCTTTCCAGCAGGCGCCCGGCAAACAGCGCGAAGCCCTGCTCCGCGCCATGCAGGGCCATGAATTCGGCGCACAGGTCGATCACGTAATCGCGCAGGATGCGCTGTACCCGGCCCTCCAGGCTGTCCTCCAGCCAGACCAGCGGGAAGCGCTGCATGCCCTGGTGCAGTTCCAGCGGCAGCGAGCATCGGCCGACCAGCCGGCTCTCGTCCTCCAGCACGAAGCTGTCGATGCCCGCCGCGCGCTTGCGCAGGATGTCGATGGCCAGGCTGTTCTCGAAGTCGATCTGCCCGGGTTGCACGGTGGCGCGCTTGCCGAAACTGGAGCCACGGTGATTGGCATGCCCCTCCAGATCGAGGCGGTTATCCAGTGCCATCAGCACATCGGTCTTGCCAGTGCCGGTCAAGCCGCCGACCACGACGAAGTCGCACTGCGTCACCGCCTGCTGGAGGGTTTCCAGCAGGAAGCTGCGCATGGCCTTGTAGCCGCCCAGCACCCGTGGATAGTCGATGCCGACTTCCTTCAGCCACTGCTGCACCAGTTGCGAACGCAGGCCGCCGCGGAAGCAGTACAGGTAACCCTGCGGATTGGCTTGAGCGAAGGCTGCCCACTGCGCCACCCGCTCGGCCTTGAGCTGCCCGCAAACCAGCGAATGTCCCAGTTCGATCGCCGCCTGCTGGCCTTTCTGCTTGTAGCAGGTGCCGACTTTCTGCCGTTCCAGGTCGTTCATCAGCGGCAGGTTGAGCACCCCGGGGAAGGCGCCCTTGCTGAACTCGACCGGTGCGCGCACATCCATCATCGGCACCCCACGCAGGAAAATCTCGTGGTAGTCGCTGCTGTTGTCGCGCATCAGAGCACCTCGACCGCGAAACGCTGGCGTGCCACCAGTTCGCCGATCGGGGCCAGGTCGAGGCCACACTGCGCCGCCACGGCGAGGAACTCGGCCGCGCCCTCCGCCGTCACGGCGACCAGCAGGCCGCCACTGGTCTGCGGATCACACAGCAGCGCTTGCTGCTCGTCGCTGAGCGGCGCGATCTTCTCGCCATAGCTGTCGAAGTTGCGCAGGGTGCCACCCGGCACGCAGCCCTCGGCCAGGTAATAGTCGACACCCGGCAGGCGCGGCACCGCGGCGTAATCCAGGCGCGCCGTCAGGCCACTGCCGTCGGCCATCTCGACCAGGTGACCAAGCAGGCCGAAGCCGGTGACATCGGTCATCGCCGTGACCCCGGCGAGCTTGCCGAAGCGGCTGCCTGGCTGGTTCAGGGTGCACATCCAGTCGCGCGCCAGGCCCACGTCAGCGGGGCGCAGCTTGGCTTTCTTCTCGGCGGTGGTGAGGATGCCGATGCCCAGCGGCTTGGTCAGGTAGAGCTGGCAGCCGAGGGTCGCCGTGTCGTTGCGCTTCATGTGGCGCTTTTCCACCACCCCGGTCACGGCCAGGCCGAAGATCGGCTCCGGTGCATCGATCGAATGCCCGCCGGCCAGGGGAATGCCGGCGGCATCGCACACCGCGCGGCCACCGCGAATCACCTCGCGCGCCACTTCCGGCGACAGCACATTCACCGGCCAGCCGAGAATCGCAATGGCCATCAGCGGATCGCCGCCCATGGCGTAGATGTCGCTGATCGCATTGGTCGCGGCGATCCGGCCGAAATCGTAGGGGTCATCGACGATCGGCATGAAGAAGTCGGTGGTCGAGACCACCCCGCGCTCGTCGTCCAGCGCGTACACCGCCGCATCGTCCCGCGAGGCGTTGCCGACCCAGAGTTTCGGGTCGAGGTTCTGCGCACCGCTGCCGGCCAGGATGACATCCAGCACCTTCGGCGAAATCTTGCAGCCGCAACCGGCTCCATGGCTGTACTGGGTCAGGCGGATTGGTTCACTCATCGGGCGCACTCGGCATTGGCGGAATCAGGCCGGCGATTCTAGCAAAGTGCCGCGCCCTGCCGGCAAAGTCCGCGCGCAGGCCAGGCTTTGCGCCGCTTGCCCGGCCGGACTTCAACGCAGCGAGCGGTAGCCGCCGGGCACGCCACCCTTGCTCAGCACGATCTGCCACAACTGGATGTCCCGCGCGCGGAAGGCGCCGGCGCAGGTCAGCAGGTAATAGCGCCACATGCGCCGGAAGCGCTGGTCATAGTGGCCTTCCAGTTGCGGCCAGTGCCGCTCGAAATTGGCATGCCAGGCCATCAGGGTGCGGTCGTAGTCGGCGCCGAAGCTGTGCCAGTCCTCCATGACGAAGTACTTCTCGATGGCCTTGCCGATCTGTGCGATCGACGGCAGGCCACCATTGGGGAAGATATGCCGGTCGATCCACGGATCGGCATGCGGGCGGCTGCAATTGGAGCCGATGCTGTGCAGCAGGAACAGCCCGCCCTCCGGCAGGCAGCGCTGCACCACCTGCATATAGGTCGCATAGTTCTTCCAGCCAACGTGCTCGAACATGCCCAGCGAGACGATGTGGTCGAAGCGTTCGTTGACCTCGCGGTAGTCCTGCAGGCGGATCTCCACCGGCAGCCCCTGGCAGCGCTGCCGCGCCAGCTCGGCCTGCTCGCGGGAAATGGTGATGCCGACCACCTGCGCGCCATAGTGGCGCGCGGCATATTCGGCAAAGCTGCCCCAGCCGCAGCCAATGTCGAGCACCCGCTGGCCGGGCTGCAGGCCGAGCTTGCGACAGCTCAGGTCGAGCTTGTGCTCCTGGGCCTGATCGAGATCGCGGGCCTGCGCCCAGTAGCCGCCGGTGTAGGTCATGCGCTGGTCGAGCATGCACTGGTAGAGCAGGTTGCCCAGGTCATAGTGCTGCTCGCCGACGATGAACGCGCGCGAGCGCGACTGCAGGTTGGCCAGCAGCCCGCAGAGCATGCGCCAGGCCTCGTACCAGCCGACCCGGATATGCTGGTCGAGGCGCGCGCGCAGTGCCCGGCTGGTGAACTCGTCGAGGCGGGCACAGTCCCACCAGCCGTCCATCCAGGCCTCACCCAGGCCCAGCGTGCCTTCGGACAGCACGCGCGCATACAGGCGCTCGTCACGCACCTGCATGTCCCACGGCTGGCGACCGTTGATGCCGATGCCGGCGCGCTGCAGCAAGCCTTCGACGGTGGCCCGCGCCCGCCCGCTGCCGCCATGCTGCTGCGAACCGTCGGTGAAATGGAGTGACGACTTGCCCAATGCCATAGGAGCCTCCCGCTGCGTGATCCACGCAATGCAAATTGATCAAACTTTGTACAGTTGTAGCACTTGCACACCTGCGCGCCAGTTACCCAGGCAAGCGCGCAGCGACTATGTTTAGACCATTCGCCCCGAGGAGCCGCCCGATGCCCGAACAACGCTTCTGCCTGTACAACAATCAGGAACTGCAGGCGGTCCTCGATGCCATGGCCCGCGAGGCCGCCCTGCTGTTGCCGGCGGACGCCCTGCTGGTCGGCATCCTGCGCCGGGGCGAGCCGCTGGCGCGCATGCTGCAGCAGCGCCTGGCCCGCCTGAGCGGGGCCGCCGAACTGCCGCTGTACAGCCTCAAGGTCAAACGCTATGCCGATGACCTCACGCTGGTCCACGGCAACACGGCGCTGACCGATAACCCCGAGCTGGCGCAGCTGAACCTCGCGGACAAGACCTTGCTGGTGGTCGACGACGTGCTCTACCACGGCCATTCGCTGCTGCGTACCTGCGCCTACCTGGCGCACCTCGGCGCCCGCGAGGTGCGCACGGCGGTGCTGGTCGACCGCTGCATCGGCAAGCAGCCGATCCACGCCGACATCGTCGGCCTGCGCCTGCAGGTGGCGCCCGGCGATGTGATCGAGTGCAACGTGCCGCCCTACGAGGAACACTTCCGCGTCGAGGTGCTGCGCCGCAGCTAGTGGCCTCGATGGCTGACGCCACCTCTGCCTGTAGACACAAGCGCCGCCCTCGGCGCGAGCTTTTGTTGTTGCCTGATGGTTCGCTTCGCGGCGAGGGCGCCGCTCCTACAAAAGCATCCAGCTCAGTCCCGCAGCGGCGCTGCGGTTTTTCCCTGTCCTGTGGGAGCGCCGCCCCGGCGCGAGCTTTTGCTTCTGCCTGGCGGCCCGATGCGGGCCTTGTCGCGGCGAGGCCGCCGCTCCCACAAAAGACAGTTGCTCCTCCAAATCAAGGTGCTGTTCGCGTCAGTGGTTAAACGTGCCTGTTCCCGCGTAGGGTGGGCTTTAGCCCACCAATGCCAGACACATTGTTTCGGTGGGCTGAAGCCCACCCTACGCCCACCAAAAGCCGCGGTGCAATCAGGTGGAGCGGCAGGCTGGCAGGGGTGGGCCAAGCCCCACGGTTGATGGTTGGCGCGCGTGCCGCAGGGGCGAGATCAGTTGAGGTCGCAGGGGGAGCCCCTCCGCGACTATCGCGCCTGCGGCTGTTCGCAGTCGCGCTGCCAGGCCTGGTGCAGCAGGTGCAGAACCTCCTCGTCGCTGGTCTGCTCGAAGTGCCGGTACCACTGGCCAATGCTGATCAGCTCATCCACCTGCAGCGGACAGACCAGCTCGTCGACACGCTTGCGCAGGGCCGCCGCGCTGTCGGCGGCAGCCACCGGCACGGCCACCACGATGCGCGCCGGCGCCTGCTGGCGGACGGCCAGGATCGCCGCCTGCATGGTCGCCCCGGTGGCCAGGCCATCGTCGACCAGGATCACCTGCTGGCCACGCAGCTGCGGTGCCGGCCGTTGCCCCCGATAGACCCGCTCACGGCGTTGCAGCTCCAGTTTCTCGCGGGCAGCCACGGCTTCGATAGCCTCAGGCCGAACCGGCTGATAGCGCAGAACCTCATTGTTGAGTACCCGCACCCCGCCACTGGCTATCGCGCCCATGGCCAGCTCTTCATGCCCGGGCATGCCCAGCTTGCGCACCAGCAGCAGGTCGAGACGCAGCTCCAGCTGCAGGGCAATCTCGTAGGCCACCGGCACCCCGCCACGCGGCAGGGCCAGTACCACTGCATCCGGCCGCTGGCGGTAGGCCTGCAACAGCTGCGCCAGGGCCTGACCGGCCACCGCCCGGTCGCGGATCGGAACTTCCAGTGTGCCTCGGCTGCTCATGTTCACCCCCTCTTCGCAGTCAGAATTGAAGACCCGCATGTCGCAGGGTCGGCGTAGGATGGGCTTTAGCCCACCGAAACAATCTGTCCAGCATTGGTGGGCCAAGGCCCACCCTACGCGGCCAAAAGCACATCCAACCACTCACGCATCCAGCCTCAACGTTAAAGGCATAGCAGCTCCCGCCCGGCTCTGCTGGCCTTTCCCGGCGCGCGCCGTATAATCGCCGCGCTCTTTACCAACTCGCGAAGCACGCATGCCGACGAATGGCCGCCCTCGGTCGCCCTTCGGCTGCTGCGCGCTTCACTGTCGTTTTTTCCGCTATTGAACCGGAGAACTCCATGCTCAAGTCCGTTCTGGCGCTCGTCGCCGGCCTCACCCTGTCCCTGTCCAGCCTGCTTGCCCAGGCCCAGGATGTGCTGCGCGTTACCGCCATCCCCGACGAAGCGCCCACCGAACTGCAACGCAAGTTCAAGCCGCTGGGCGAATACCTCGCGCAGCAGCTGGACATGCAGGTCGAATTCATCCCGGTGGCCGATTACCCGGCCGTGGTCGAGGCGCTGGCCGCCGACCGTGTCGACCTGGCCTGGCTGGGCGGCTTCACCTTCGTCCAGGCCCGCCTGAAGACCGGCAATGCCCTGCCGCTGGTGCAGCGCGAGCAGGATGCGGTGTTCACCAGCAAGTTCATCAGCGCCGATCCGGCGGTCAAGTCGCTGGCCGACCTCAAGGGCAAGACCTTTGCCTTCGGCTCGGTGTCGTCCACCTCCGGCAGCCTGATGCCGCGCTATTTCATGCTGCAGGAGCAGATCGTCCCCGAGCAGTACTTCAGCCGCGTCGCCTACTCCGGCGCGCATGACGCCACCGCGGCCTGGGTCGAGGCCGGCAAGGTCGACGGCGGCGTGCTCAACGCCAGCGTGTGGGACAAGCTGGTCGCGGCCGGCAAGGTCGACACCCGCAAGGTGCACGTGTTCGCCACCACCCCGAGCTACTACGACTACAACTGGACCGTGCGCGGCAACCTTGACCCGGCCCTTGTCGCGAAGATCAGCCAGGCCTTCCTCGCCCTCGACCCGACCAAGCCCCAGGACAAGGCGATCCTCGACCTGCAGGCGGCCACCCGCTTCATCCCGACCCAGGTGGAAAACTACCAGGGCATCGAAGCTGCCGCGCGTGCTGCCGGCCTGTTGAAGTGACCCTGAGGCTGTCTGGCGTGGGCCTGACCCACGCCAATGGCCAGGTGGCGCTGAACGAACTCAGCCTGCAGGTGGATCGCGGCGAGCAAGTGGCCATCATCGGCCCCTCGGGGGCTGGGAAAACCAGCCTGTTGCGCATCCTGGCCACGGCCTTGCGCCCGACGGCGGGCGAGCTTGAACTGCTCGGCCAGGCGCCCTGGCGCCTTTCCGGGCGCCGGCTGCAGGCCTTGCGCCGGCAGATCGGCCTGATCCACCAGGCACCGCCGCTGCCGCCCCGGCAACGGGTGGTCAGCGCCGTGCTGGCCGGACGCCTGGGCCAGTGGTCGCTGGCCAAGGCCCTGCTCAACCTGGTTTATCCGCTGGAACGCGCGGGCGCCGCCACGGCACTGGCGCAGCTGGATCTGGCCGACAAGCTGTTCGAGCACTGTGACCAGTTGTCCGGCGGCCAGTTGCAGCGCGTCGGCATTGCCCGCGTGCTGTACCAGGATCCGGCGCTGATCCTCGCCGACGAGCCGGTTTCGGCGATGGACCCGGTGCTCGCCGGGCACTGCCTGGAAATCCTCGGCAACGCGGCGCAGGCCAGGGGCATCAGCCTGATCGCCAGCCTGCATGCGGTGGATCTGGCGCTGGCGCACTTCCCGCGGATCATCGGCCTGCGCGAAGGGCGCATCCTGTTCGACAAGCCGAGCAGCGCGGTCAGCCCGGCCGACCTCGACGCCCTGTACGCCAATGAACAGCTGCAGGCGCGCGTGGCCGCCTCGCCCGTGCCGCCCGCCGTCACCCTGCATATTCCGCGATGCTGACTCCGCTCGCGCCCCAGCCACGTGACCCGGCAGCCTTGCCGCGGCTGCTGCTGACCGGCGTGGCGCTGGCCTTGCTGTGGCCCGGGCTGACGCTGAGCGAACTGGACCTGGCGGTGCTGTGGCAGGCCGACAACGCCGCCACCATGGGCAAGTTCCTCGCCGGCTTCTGGCCGCCGGCGCATGACGCGGAATTCCTCGAACTGCTGCTGCAGGCCACCCTGCAGACCCTGGCCATCGCCACCACCGGGCTGTGCCTGGCCTTGCTGCTGGCGGTGCCGGGCGCCCTGCTCGCCAGCCGCGCCCTGTCGATCTCGGCGCTACTGCGCCACGGCCGCCCGGCCTGGTGGGCCCAGGCCCTGCGCTGGCCAGTGCGCGGCCTGCTGATCGTGCTGCGCAGCGTGCCTGAGATCGTCTGGGCGCTGCTGTTCGTGCGCGCCGTCGGCCTCGGCCCGACTGCCGGAGTGCTGGCCATCGCCATCACCTACAGCGGCATGCTCGGCAAGGTCTATGCGGAAATCTTCGAGTCGGTCGACCAGCGCCCGAGTCGCGCCCTGCTGCTGGCCGGCAGCAGCCGGCTGGCGGCGTTCGCCTATGGCGTGTTGCCCAGCGCCGCCAGCGAACTGCTGTCCTACACCGTGTACCGCTGGGAGTGCGCGATCCGCGCCTCGGTGGTGATGGGCTTCGTCGGCGCCGGCGGCCTCGGCCAGCAGATGGACTTTTCCCTGCGCATGTTCGCCGGCGCCGAAGTGGCCAGCCTGTTGCTGACCTTCCTGCTGCTGGTGCTGTGCGCCGACCTGCTCAGTCGGCTGTTGCGCGGACGGCTGCAATGAAGCGGCTGATCGATCTCGGCACGCTGCTGGCCATCCTGCTCGCAGTAGTCGGCGCCTTCGCCTGGCTGCAGCTCGACCTGGCCGGCCTGTTCAGCAGCGCCAGCCTCGCACAGATGGGCCGCTACGCCGGCAACTTCCTGCACCCGGACCTGTCCGCAGCACACCTGCGGGCGGTTGGCCAGGGCGCCCTGGAAACCCTGGCGATGTCCGCCACCGGCACCCTGCTGGCAGTCGTGACCGGCCTGTTGCTGGCGCTGCCGGCCGCGGGTCGCTTCGGCCACCTGGCGCAAGCCCTGGCCCGCCTGCTGCTGAATGCCCTGCGCGCTGTGCCGGAACTGGTGTGGGCGGCGCTGATGGTGCTGGCCGCCGGTCTCGGGCCGAACGCCGGCACCCTGGCGCTGGCCCTGCATACCACTGGCGTGCTGGGCCGGCTGTTCGCCGAGGCGCTGGAAAACGCCCCCAGCGAGCCGGCTACGGCGTTGCGCCTGTCCGGCAGCTCGGCCCTCGGCGCCTTCTGTTACGCCACCCTGCCCGGCATCCTGCCGCAACTGATCGCCTACAGCCTGTACCGCTGGGAAAACAACATCCGCATGGCCAGCGTGCTCGGCTTCGTCGGCGCCGGCGGCCTGGGACAGATGCTCTACGTCAGCCTCAGCCTGTTCCAGGAAGCCCAGGCCGCCACGGTGATCCTGGCCATGCTGCTGCTGGTGCTGCTGGTCGATGGCTGCAGCAGCAGCCTGCGCCAGCGGTGGTTGAAGGCTTGAGACCGGCACGGGCAAGCACCTGCCAGTCAGGACTGCTGTCAAATAGAGGCTGTTGGGAATGATTGATGACGGCCAGCAGCTGCCGGTGAGAAACTCGCTGCAGGATGGGTCGAGCGCAGCGATAGCCATCCCACGCGCTATCAGCACCACGAGCCCGGCGGATGGGCTGGAGATCAGTGTGCATGACCAGCTTGATGCGATTGCTGCCGAACACCTGCCGCATCTTGTCGAGCGGTTTTATCGCTGTGACCCTTCCAGCAACCAGCCCGATGATTCGGGTGGGTTTGGTTTGGCAACAGTTCGGTCGATCATGCAGGCCCATGGTGGAAAAGTCAGTGTGACCAGTAGCCATTCAGGCGCGGCGTTTTTGCTATTTTTACCGATCGATACATCTGTATTCTGAGAGGTATTCTCTATCGCGAAGGCCGTGGTTAGGCCTAATTGCAGCGCCCCTAGTTTCGTAACAACCCCAAGCCTCACCGGAGGCCTGCCAAGCCACTACGGAACAGTCCGCGTTTGGCACTGTTCCAGCCATTCCAGCGGATGTCATCATTCATGAACACCATCACCGACCACGTAGTGCCATCGACAATCCAGTTCGTTTCAGGCGGTTCTCGTTGTATAGCTGACTTCTACCGCCCATTGGGCCCCGGGCCTTTTCCTGTGGTGGTGATGGCGCACGGACTGGGTGGTACACGCAAGATGCGACTTCCTGCGTTCGCCGAACGCTTTGTCGCCGCCGGCTACGCCTGCCTGGTGTTCGACTATCGGCACTTTGGTGACAGCGAGGGCGAGCCGCGCCAGTTGCTGGACATCAAGCGTCAGCTTGAGGATTGGAAGGCCGCGATAGCTCATGTCCGCCGCATGGATGATGTAGATCCGGATCGGCTAGCCCTCTGGGGCACCTCATTCGGTGGCGGACATGTGCTGACTATTGCTGCCGAGGATGCGAAAGTGGCTGCGGTCATCTCCCAATGCCCCTTCACCGACGGACTGGCTTCCATTCTCGCGACCGAACCCCTGGTGTCACTCCGGGTCAGCCTGCTGGGTCTGGTCGACCGCATCGGCTCGTGGTTCGGCGCCAGGCCCATTTTGATTCCGCTCGCCGGTCGACCGGGGACGACTGCATTTATGACCTCGCCGGATAGCTGGGATGGTTACAACAGCCTGATCCCACCAGGCGAGTCCTGTCGCAACGAGGCCTCCGCGCGTTTTGCCCTGGATCTGATTCGCTACTACCCCGGACGCAGAACCCCCTCTATCCGCGCTCCTGTGCTGTTCTGTGTGTGCGACCCCGATAGCGTGGCACCATCGAAGCAGACGCTGCGGCATGCCCAGCGCGCACCGCGTCACGAGATCAAACGCTATCCCCACGGCCACTTCGATATATACGTGGGCACAGCCTTCGAGCAGGTGGTGGGCGATCAACTGGAGTTCCTGCGGCGCAACGTGCCGACCATTCCCGCAAAATGATA
>NZ_JADOBE010000014.1 GCF_015637705.1 Pseudomonas sp. N040
GACACCGGGTCGGATTACCTCGACATCGGCCAGGCGCTGAACTTCGAGGACGACGGGCCGAGCGTCACGGTCAGTGCGGACACGCCAGCCGACGAACTGACCGTGGATGAAACCGACCTGACGGCCGACGACAGCGCCAACTATGCCGACAACTTCAGCAACACGCCCGACTATGGCGCTGACGACGCCGGCACGCTGGACACCGACTACGCCCTCAGCGTGAAGAGCGCGGGGGTCGACTCCGGGCTGGTGGATGTGGCCACCGGCGAGAAGGTGTTGCTGACGGTCAATGGCAGCGGCGTGGTCGAAGGCCGGACTGAAAGCACCAATCATCTGGTGTTCACCGTCAGCGTGAGTGCTGCCGGCGTGGTCAGCCTCGACCAGCTGCGCGCCCTCGAGCACCCGGACGCTACCGATCCGGATGACTCCCTGACCCTCAGTGCCGCCGACCTGATCCGCCTGACCCGCACCGACACCATCACCGACAAGGACGGTGATCAGGACACGGGGTCGGCCTACCTCGACATCGGCCAGGCGCTGAACTTCGAAGACGACGGGCCGGACCTGGCCTTCGGCAACCTGATCGGCACCGGTACCATCAACCCGCAGTATGGCTACTGGAGCGATGCGGTTGGCGCCGATCAACCGGGCGACCTCGACATCAGCCTCGACCAGTTCCAGCTGGTACGGCCCAATGGCACCACGGTGGCAGGCTCGTCCTACACCTTCGATGAGCTGGGCGGCTCGCCGGACGGCTCGGGCGCCTTCCTGTTTGCCGGCTCGCTGACCGCCGACTTCGACAACAATGCCGGCACGGCTGACACCACGGTCGACTTCACCCTGACCGCCTATGCCGATGGCACCTATGCGCTCGATCTGGTGCAGGGCTTCGGCTCATCGGTCGAGTTCAGCAGCGACGACGGCTCGCTGGAATCCGGCGGCCCCGATCCGGTGCAGACACTGGGCATCGGCGACAGGAACGTGGTGTTTTTTGCCGTCAATCCAACCGCTTCGGCGGCTGGCATCAAGTCGGCGATCCAGCTTGGCGCCGCGGATTACAACGAGGCCTATCTCCAGGAAAACTCGTCAATGGCTGACTGGGACGAGATTTCGGCTAACGGCGATCAGCCCGGCAACGGCACCTACCCGTTTATCAATGACGACTATGAGATGAACGTCAGCGAATCCGGGATCGGCGTCAACAACAACGTCCTGGAGGGCGACAACAACATTGCCGCAAGCGCTGACGATGAAAGCTTCGTGGTCAACCCGGATACCTTGTTGACCAAGATGAAGGTGTTTATCGACAACTCGGTTGGCGGCTATGACCCGGCCAGCGAGTCGCTGTACTACACGATCTACTACGCGGATGGCACTGCCGGGCCGACAACCAAGGTGCTGGCCGGGGATCTGGCCGATGAGGCAGATAACGAGGTGTCCTTTGAACTCAACAGTGGCGCCGGCGCCGACAAGCTGATCGATGCGGTTCAGCTGACCATGACCCAGGGCTCGATCAAGATCCCGACAATCGAATTCACCTCGGCGGTCGAGAACCTGGGCAGCGATATCCTGCTCGACTTCACGGCCACGCTGACCGATGCCGATGGCGACAGCGTCACCAGCGAGTTTTCCACCGACCTGTATGCCAATGAGCTCGAAGGGCTGTTCGACTTCAACCTGATCGGCAGCCTGGGTGCGACAGAGGCCTTCAATGTCGATCTGCCTGCCGAGGAAAACACCTACAGGGTCGAGGGCTTCGATCTGGCCACCGACACCCTGGTACTGCTGGGTGATGCCGGGGCGACCCTGGACTTCGACTACTCCAGCAACGACAGCGTGGTAACGGTGACGGAAAGCGGAGGCCAGGAAACCGTGATTACCGTGGTCGGCGTGGACGTGGATGCCTCGCATATCGCCTATCAGGCCTGAGCCTGGCAAACCCGCCGCAGGGAGGCGGCAAATCCGTACGGGGTTCCGTCAGCCGCAGGCTGGCGGGGCCATGGGCAAACCAGGCGCGGCAGAACCCGGGGGCTGAACGATGGGCATTCCCGCACCACTGTTCTTCCAGCAAAGCATGCCGCTGGCGAACGCGCGGCATGCCTGCCTGCCGCCCGCGCTGGCGCTCGAGACCCGGGGAGTCGACAGATCATGACCTCGCCCGCGGCGGCCAGTGAGCTTCGCCACGCAACGCTTGCGCTGCGCCGCTTCTTCGTGCGCGCGCTGCTGTTCAGCGTCTGCATCAACCTGCTGGCCCTGACACCGACCCTGTACATGCTCGAGGTATACGGCCGGGTGATCTTCAGTCGCAACGCGACCACCCTGCTGATGCTGACCCTGCTGGCCATTGCCCTCTACGCACTGATGGAGTTGATCGACTGGGTGCGCCAGCGCCTGTTGCAACTGGCCAGCACGAGCCTCGACGAGTTCCTCGCCGAGCGGGTGTTCAACACCGCCTTCGAGGCCCGCCTGCGCAACCTGCCGGTGGGCATGGCCCCGCTCAGCGACCTGCGCAGCCTGCGCGGCTTCATCGCCTCGCCGGCCAGCACGGCGCTGATGGATGCGCCGATCTCCCTGCTGTTCATGCTGATCATCTTCATCCTCAGCGTGCCGCTGGGGGTACTGGTGCTGGTTGCCGCCCTGGCCATGCTGGCGATCGGCTATTTCACCGAGCGCAAGACCCGGGTGCCGCTGAGCGAAGCGCAGAGGCTGGCGATGGAAGCCCAGCGCTATGCCGCCACCACCCTGAAGAACGCCCAGGTGATGACGGCCATGGGCATGACCGGCAATATCCAGCGGCGCTGGCAGGAGCGTCAGCAACAGTTCCTCGGCAAACAGGCCGAAGCCTCGGAATACGCCGGTGTGGGTAGCGCCGCTACGCGGTTCATCCTGGTGACGATCAGCTCGGCAGTGCTCGGCCTGGCCTGCTGGCTGACCCTGGTGGGTGAGCTGGATGCGCATGGCAGCAGCATGATCGTCGCCTGGATCCTGGCCGCGCGCACCCTGGCGCCGCTGCAGCAATTGATCGGCCAGTGGCTGAGCGTGCTGGCGGCGCGCGCGGCCTACAGCCGGCTGGACAACCTGCTGGCCAACCTGCCCGAGCGCGAAGCCGGGATGCCGCTGCCCCCACCGAGCGGCGCCTTGTCCGTGGAGGCGCTGGTGGTGGCCGCGCCAGGCAGTCAGACGACGATTCTGCGCGGACTGAACTTCAAGCTGGAACCGGGCCAGACCCTGGCGGTGATCGGCCCTTCCGCCTCCGGCAAGTCGACCCTGGCCCGGGCGCTGGTAGGCCTGTGGCCGGCGGCCAGCGGCGCGGTGCGCCTGGACGGCAGCGATGTAGAGCGCTGGAACAAGGAAGAGCTGGGGCCGCATATCGGTTACCTGCCACAGGACAACGAGCTGTTCGACGGCACGCTGGGCGAGAACATCGCCCGCTTCGGTGACAGCGACCCCGACAAGCTGCAGGCCAGCAGCGAACTGGTCGGGCTGGGCGAGTTGCTCGAGTCGCTGCCGGACGGTTTCGCCAGCCTGATCGGCGCGGCCGGCGGCGTGCTGTCGGGCGGCCAGCGGCAACGGGTGGCCCTGGCGCGCGCCCTCTATGGCGATCCGCATTTCGTGGTGCTCGACGAGCCCAACTCCAGCCTCGATGAAGCGGGCGACCGCGCCCTGCTGCAGACGCTGCTGCAACTCAAGGCGCGCAAGGTCACCGTGGTGATCATTACCCAGCGGATCAATGTACTGCCGGCGGTCGATTGCATCCTGTTGCTGCAGGACGGCAAGCAGCAACTGTTTGGCCCGCGCGATGAAGTCCTCGCCGCGCTGGCCGGAAAGCCCCCGGCAAAACTCGCCCCACCGGCAATGCCGCTGGCTCCCGGAGGATGACCCGCCAATGAACCCTCTGCAGGCAGTGCTGAACAACCCGCTGGGGCGCACCTTGCGGGACTTTCGCCATGAGTTCGCGCTGGTGGCCGCCCTGAGCATGCTGAGCAACCTGCTCTACCTGGCGCCGACGCTGTACATGCTGCAGATCTACGACCGGGTGCTGAGCAGCCAGAACCAGCTGACCTTGCTGGTGTTGTCACTGCTGCTGCTGGTGTTCGTCGGCATCATGGCGCTGGCCGAATGGGTTCGCTCGCGGCTGCTGATCCACCTGGGGGTGCGCTTCGATCAGGCGTTGAATACGCGCATCTTCCGTGCCGGCCTGCAGGCCGAGCTGCGCAAGTCCGCGCACAATCCCGAGCAGGCGCTGGCGGACCTGACCAACCTGCGCCAATTCCTCACCGGCGGCGGCTGCCTGGCCCTGTTCGATGCGCCCTGGACGCCGATTTATGTCGCCGTGAGCTTCATGCTGCATCCGCTGCTCGGCTGGCTGTCGCTGTTCTTTGTCGGCAACCTGGTGGCCCTGGCCATCCTTGGCCAGCGCCGGTCTGCCGGTTTCGCCGAGGCGGCGGGCAAGGCCGAGGTCGCCGGCAACAACTTCCTGCTCAGCAAACTGCGCAACTCCGAGGTCATCGAGCCCCTGGGCATGCTCGGCAACCTGCGCCGGCGCTGGAGTGTCGGCAACCAGCAGTACCTGCATCTGCAGTCGCAAGCGCAGCGGGTCAGCGAGCGCATGCTCAGCGCCATCCGCTTCGTGCGCTACAGCCAGCAGTCGCTGGCGCTTGGCGCCGGGGCGCTGCTGGCGATCCAGGGCGAGATCAGCATCGGCTCGATGGTTGCTGCCAGCGTGCTGATGTCGCGGGCCTCGCAACCGATAGAAATGCTGGTGCTCAGCTGGAAGGGGTTCATCTCCGCACGCAGCGCTTTCGAACGCCTCGGCCAGCTGCTGCTGGCCCATCCACTGCCGGCCGCCGGCCAGCAGCACAGCGGCTTGCCCAGCGGCCAGCTGCGCGTGCAGGGACTGACTGCCAGCGCGCCACGGCGCCAGGATCCGATCATCCAGCCGCTCGACAAGGAATTTCCGCCGGGCCAGTTCTGCGCCATCATCGGCCCCTCCGGCTCGGGGAAATCGACCCTGGCGCGGGCGCTGATCGGCATCTGGCCAGACACCCGGGGCCAGGTGCTGCTCGACGGACTTCCCCTGCAGGACTGGGCCAGCGCCGACCTGGGGCGTGCCATCGGCTACCTGCCCCAGGACATCCAGCTGTTCGAGGGTACGGTGGCCGAGAACATCGCCCGCCTGGGCGAGGTCGATTCCGCCCAGGTCATCGAGGCGGCACGCAAGGCCGGGGTGAACGACCTGATCCTGCGCCTGCCGCAGGGCTATGACACCCCGATCGGCGAGTCTGGCAGCGCCCTCTCGGGCGGCCAGCGCCAGCGCATCGGCCTGGCCCGTGCGCTGTATGGCGACCCGCAGCTGATCATCCTCGACGAGCCGAATGCCAATCTCGATGACGCCGGCGAAGCCGCGCTGATCAGCTGCCTGAAGGAACTCCAAAGCGCGGGACGCAACCTGTTCGTGATCAGCCACCGCACCAACATAGTGGCGCTGGCCGACCGGGTGCTGCTGCTCGACAAGGGCGTGGTGACGGCCGACGGCCCTCCCGAACCCGTGCTGGCCACGTTGCGGGCGCACGCTCCGCGCGCGCCGTCCCATCTTGTCCTGACCCGCAATCCCGCTTGAGCCATGCCAGGAGCGCAGCCATGAGCCATTTGCCCAAGACACCAGACAACCCCGCCGCCAGCACCGGCAGCGAAGCAGCCTCGCGGGTAAAGAGCCTCGGCGCAGCGGCGCACAATGTCGCGATGCTCGGCGCGCAGTTGCACGGGGAAACACGCCAGGTCACCCGTCTCGGCCTGTGGGCCATCGCCCTGGGCTTCGGCGGTTTCCTGCTGTGGGCAACGTTCGCGCCGCTGGACGAGGGCGTGCCCACCAGCGGCATCGTCTCGGTAGACACCAAGCGCAAGACCATCCAGCACCTGCAGGGCGGACTGATCCGCGAGGTGCTGGTGCGCGAAGGGCAGCTGGTGGAGCCCGGACAAATCCTGATCCGCCTGGACGACGGCATCGCCCGGGCCAACTACGAGTCGGTACGCCAGCACTACCTGGGGCTGCGCGCCAAGGAAAGCCGGCTGCTGGCGGAGCAACAGGGGCTCGACGAGATCATCTTTCACCCCAGTCTGGTGGAGGCGGCCGCCAGCGACCCGTTGATTCGCCAGCACACCTTCGCACAGATCCAGCTGCTGCGCTCACGCCGGGCCTCGCTGGCCGCCAACCTGAAGGCTATCGAGGAGTCGATCAACGGCCAGGAGTCGGTGGTGCGCAGTTACCGCAGCGCCATCGACAGCCGCCAGAGTCAGATCGCCCTGCTTGAGCGCGAGCTCAAGGGGGTCAGAAACCTGGTCAAGGATGGTTACGCCCCGCTCAATCACCAGATGGAGCTGGAACGTTCGGTGGGCGAAATCGCGGCAGCCTCCGCCGAGCTGCAAGCCGACCTGGCGCAGGCACAAGGCATGATCCTGGAATTGCGCCAACGCGAACAGGGCTTGCGCTCGGACTACAGCCAGGACGTCGATGCCCAGCTGACCGACGTGCTGCTCGACGTACAGGCCGAAGCCGAACGCTTCAAGGCGGTCAGCGAAGAACTGGCGCGGACCCAGATTCGCACCCCGGTGGGCGGCCATGTGGTGGGCCTGTCGGTGCAGACCGTGGGCGGCGTGGTGCAGGCCGGCGAGCGCCTGATGGATGTGGTTCCCCAGGACGAAGCCCTGGTCCTGGAAACCCGCGTGCCGCCAAACCTGATCGACCGCATCCATCTCGGCGCGCCGGTCGATGTGCGCTTCTCCAGCTTTGCCCACTCGCCGCAACTGGTGGTGGAAGGCGTGGTGCATTCGATCTCGGCGGACATTCTCACCGACCCCGCCAGCAACCTCTCGTACTACCTGGCCCGGGTCACCCTCAGCAAGTCCGGTATGCGCAAGCTCGGCCAGCGCCAGCTGCAACCGGGCATGCCGGTGGAGGTGGTGATCAAGACGGGCGAACGCACGTTGCTGACCTACCTGCTGCATCCGCTGACCAAGCGCCTGTCGGCCTCGATGACCGAGGAATGAGCGCCGGCAGTGTGGCAGGCGGCGCAGCCAGACTCAGCCCAGCTTGTGCTCCAGCACATAGCGGGTGATTTCCGCATTGGAATGAAACCCGAGTTTTTGCAGGATCCGCGCCCGGTAGGTGCTGACGGTTTTCGCACTGAGGAACAGCTGGTCACCGATCTGTTTCAGCGCCACGCCCTGGCTCAGCAGCAGCATCACGCTCATTTCCCGCGCGGACAACGCCTCGTGTGGCAGTGCCTTGCTGGCGCCGAGCGAGCCTCGCAGCAGCTTTTCCGTCAGCAGCGGGCTCACATAATGCGCCCCCGTGGCGACGGTCCGCAGGGCAGTCAGTATCTGCTCGGGCGTACTGTCCTTGCACAGGTAGCCGGCCGCCCCGGCATTGATCGCGGAGACGGCAAATTCGTCTTCGGAAAACATGCTGAAGATCAGCACCGGCAGCCCTGCCTGGCTCCGCTTGATGCGCTTGAGCAGTTCCAGCCCGTTCAGGTCCGGCAGGCTGATGTCGAGCACCACCACGTCGGGAATGCTCTTGCTCAGCAGCGCCAGCAGCTCCTTGCCGGTGGCCGCTTCGGCCACGATCTTGAGGTCATCGGTGGAGTCGAGAAACTGGCGCAAGCCGCTGCGCACCACCGAATGGTCATCCGCCAGCACTATGTTGATCCGGTTCGGCGCTTTCATCGCGACGCAGCCTCCTTGATCAGTTGTCGAGTGGGATGCACAGCTGCAGGCGGGTGCCGGTAGCCGCACTGCTGTCGATGCTGAAATGCCCGCCAAGATACAGCGCGCGCTCACTCATGCCGATGAGGCCGAAGGATCCCGGTTTCTGCTGTTGCTCGGCGGAAATGCCGCGGCCGTTGTCGATGATCTCCATGATCAGGTCACCGTCGTTCTTCTCGACACGGATAAGCACCTTGCTGGCTCCCGAGTGGGCCGCCACGTTGGTCAGGCCCTCCTGCAGGATGCGGAACATGGCAATACTGGAAATATCCGAGAGCCGCACGTATTCCGGCAGTTCCAGCTGCGTGGCGATGCCGGTGCTCTGCGAAAAGCGCTCGACATACCAGCGGATGGTGGCCATCAGGCCCAGGGTGTCGAGGGTGGCCGGGCGCAGGTTGGTGGAAATGCGCTTGATCACCTGCAAGGCCGCACTGACCTGCTCCAGCAGGCTGTCAAACTTGCTGCGCAACTCCGCGCTGGTCGTCTCCTGCTTGGCGGTGGTGGCCAGATCCAGTTTGAGCATGGTCATCACTGCGCCGAGCTCGTCATGCAGCTCGCGGGCAATGGCCGCACTCTGCTCCTCGCGCACGGATTCCAGATGGGCCCCCAGTTGCTTGAGACGCACGGCCGCCAGATGTTGCGCCCGCTCTGCCAGCTTGCGTTCGGAAATGTCGTCGTGGGTGAACACCAGGCAACCCGGCCTGTCGCCGGGCAAAGGCTTGATCTGCAGCAGATACCAGCGCGAGGGAACGCAGCTGGAGCATTCGTATTCGAGGGCAAAACTATCCCGTGCGCCGCTGCGCAAAGCCTCGATGGCCTGATCTACCAGCTGCGCGGTAGCGCCGGACCAGCAGGGCATCACCCAGGACCTTGTGCCGCCCGCGCTGCCGTCAGCGCCTGCCGTGAGACAACGACAGGGCGTCGCGGGCAGGAATTCGCGCCAGGCCCGGTTGCTGGCGACCTGTTGCAGGTTCGTGTCGACCACGCACAAGCGTGAGGACAGGGCATCGAGGGTTGCCCGGGCGATGCCTTCCGGCCACGCGCCGGCTGACGCGGCAGTGGCCGGCTGTTGCTGACTGGTATCCATTGGCACCCCCATCGATTCCACGGCTGGCAGGAAACCCCGGATTGACGCCGGGGCGTCCTGCGCGCCCGGCAATATGCGTGAAGTATGGTCGGCCCGCGCGAAATCTGCCGGATCCGCCCGGCAAGCGCGGATTCCGCCGGTTCACGGTCGCGGCCATGGCGGTACGCTGCTATAGATGCGGCCCGCAAATAGATTGATTTTGTGTAGGAGCCAGCTTGCTGGCGATGCTCTTCGAGCACCGAATCGCCAGCAAGCTGGCTCCTACATTAGGTTGTGGCGTTTAGCCCGTCACACTTAACAGGCCGGATCAATAGGGCTGTGCGGCAGCAGCCCGGGAAAACTGCAGGACCCCGTCCTCGAGCCGGGAAAACTTGAGCAGCAGCAGATCCCTGATGTAGTTCTGGTGCAGGCGCCAGGGCAGGTGCTGGCCCTGCTTGGGGAACATTGCCATCGCCCGGACGACGTAGCCGGAGGTGAAATCCAGCCACGGCTGCGGCGCCATGGCCGGGTCGTCCAGCACCGGGGTGACGGTCGACTGCCCGCGCGCGCGCAGGTGGTTGAGCAGGCGACAGACAAACTCGCTGGAGAGATCCGCCTTCAGCGTCCAGGACGCATTGGTGTAGCCGAAGGCCACCGCCAGATTCGGCACCCCGGAAAACATCATGCCCTTGTAGCCGAAGGTATCGGCCAGATTGACCGCCCGGCCGTCCACGCTGAGCTGCATGCCACCCAGCAACTGCAGCTTGAGCCCGGTGGCACTGACGATGATATCGGCGGCCAGCCGCTCGCCGGACTGCAGCTGGATACCGTCCTCGGTAAAACGCTCGATCTGTCCGGTGACCATGCGCGCACGGCCGCTGCGCAGCGCCTGGAACAGGTCGCTGTCCGGCACCAGGCACAGGCGCTGCTGCCAGGGCCGGTAGGTCGGCGTGAAGTGCTGCGCCACCGCTTCGGCCCCCAGTTCCTGGCGCAGCATGCCGAGCAGGCGGGCGCGGAACTTCTCCGGGCGCAGCCGTGCCAGGTTGAAGAAGAACATCTGCAGCAGCACATTGCGCCAGCGAATGAGCTGGTAGGCGAGCATGCCCGGCAGGTAGCGGCGCAGGCGGTTGGCCAGGCGATCGGTGGCCGGCCGGGAAATCACATAGGTCGGCGAGCGCTGCAGCATGACCACCTGTTCGGCCTCGCGCGCCATGGCGGGCACCAGGGTCATGGCGGTGGCGCCACTGCCGATCACCACTACTTTCTTGCCCTGGTAGTCGAGCCCCTGCGGCCAGTGCTGCGGATGCACGAACTGCCCGGCAAAGCGCTCGCGACCAGGGAAATCCGGGGTATAGCCGGCGCTGTAATCGTAGTAGCCGGCGCACATGTAGAGAAAGTTGCAGCTGAACACGCGCTCGGCGCCGGCATGCTGCACGCGCAGCGTCCAGCGCGCCGTGGCGGAATCCCAGGCCGCCGCACAGACGCGGTGATCCAGGCGCAGCCGGTCGGCCAGCCTGTATTCGCGCAGGGTCTGGTTCAGGTAGTCGAGGATGGCCGCGCCATCGGCGATCGCCTTGCCCTGCACCCAGGGCTTGAAGTTGAAGCCCAGGGTGTACATGTCGCTGTCGGAGCGGATTCCCGGGTAGCGGAACAGATCCCAGGTCCCGCCAATCGCCGGGCGCCCCTCGAGGATCAGGTAGCTGCGATCAGGGCAGTGCTTCTGCAGGTGCACTGCCGCGCCAATGCCGGAGATACCGGCACCGACAATCAAGACATCGACATGTTCCGTCATGGACGCTCCGTGCGCTGTGCCAGCGGAGCCGGCAGGCCAATGCCCGCCGCTGCAACCGCGGCTGTCTGAGCGACACAATAGCGGTATGCCGCACGGCTGCCCAGCAGCACAGGCAGGGACTGCGCAATGCATTTCACTCAATGCCTGCGCCGCTTTTATTCCCTGGCCTGCCTGGCAGGCACGCCGGTGCCCGGGCGTTACTGCTGGCGCTCTGCCGCGCGGGCGCGGCAGGCGTCGCCGAAGGCCTGGTAGATCTTCACCGAGAACGGATTCTCCTTGGCGCGCCACTCCGGATGCCATTGCACGGCGAGGGTGAACTGCGGGAGCGCTGGCGCATGGATTGCCTCTACCAGGCCATCCACCGAGGAAGCCAGCGGCTCAAGACCCCGACCCAGTTTATTAACCCCCTGACCATGCAGCGAATTAACCGGAATCGTGGCTTGCTGCATCAACTCGGCAAACCAGGTTCCGGGCACCAGACTGATCGGGTGGCTGTCGCCGTACTGCACATCAACCGCATCATCGCTGTCTTCACGGTGATCCAGGTAACCGAACAGATTGTGGACTTTCTGGTGAAGGTCACCGCCCAGCGCCACGTTGATTTCCTGCATGCCGCGGCAGATGCCGAAGATCGGCAGGCCGCGCTCGATGGCCGCATGAATCAGCTGGGTGTCGAAACTGTCGCGATCCTTGTCCTGTGCCTTGTTCGGCGTGATGTTCTGCTGGCCGTACAGGGCTGGATCAATGTTCGAGCCAGCGCCGGTCAGGTACACGCCGTCGGCCATATCCAGATAGGCCTCGAGGTCTGCGACGCCACAGCAGGTCGGCACCAGTAGCGGCACGCAACCGGCGATTTCGCTGAGCGGCAGGATGTATTTGTGGGTCATCACCTGATAGGGATGGCCATTGCGCTCCTGGGCGCCCATGGTCATCAGGACCACCGGCTTGCGCGGGGCGTTGGATTGTTTTGCAGTGCTATTGGACATACGTCACCTTGGGGCAGGCGCGGCCTGCCATTGTTTTGCCGGAAGCCTGCAGTCGGCTTCCTCTGTTTACGCGCACCCGCTCGAGGTGCGGGCCGTGCCCGGACACGGCATTGGTTCCGCCGGCAACCCGGCAGGTCCTGGGCAGCCCGTGCCTTTGTCATGTTAGTTAAGCCTACAAAAGCCCGGCAGGCGGGATCTGCTGCCGGCTCACAGTCTGCCCAAGCCGTAAAATATGTCAAACAATAAAAGCTAGAATCTGACAGAAGTGCATTTCTTTAATTCGATATACCGCTGAATATAAAGGAAATATCCACTTCAATAGTTTGGCTGCCATTACAGTGGTTTTATATTTTTTACATGGGCACGCTTAGCCGTTGAATCAGGCAGCGTAGCGCCGGGGAAATTCGGCTAGCCTGAGCCCCAGAACACCGGCAGCGGATAGCGCCCCGGCCATCCCGGCCCGGGCACCTGCTGCCGCTACGGAGTACCCCATGACCTTGCGCCCGACCCCGTTACCCCTGCTCTGCTGCCTGCTGCTGATGCTTGGCGGCTGCAGCAGCCTGGGTTTCCATGACCCGCTGCATGTCGACGTGGCGGGTATCGAGCCGCTGCCCGGACAAGGCCTGGAAATGCGCTTCGCCGTGACCTTGCGGGTACAGAACCCGAATGACAGCAGCATCGACTACGACGGCATCGCTCTGGAGATGGAGATCAATCAGCAGCCGCTGGCCAGCGGCGTCAGCGACCAGCGTGGCCAGGTGCCGCGTTATGGTGAAAGTCTGATCAAGGTGCCACTGAGCATCTCCGCCTACTCCATGCTGCGCCAGGCCATCGGCGCCAGCGCCCTGCAGCCCGGCCAGCACGTCGGTTACGCGCTGCGCGGCAAGCTCGGCGGTGGCCTGTTCGGCGGCCAGCGCTTCACCGCCAGCGGCGAACTGGACTGGCCGCAGGCCGCCCAGCCCTGAACTCAGGCATTAACAGGCCGTTGAAAAATGTTGGCGAGGCAGCCGAGACAAGGCGCAACGACCAACGGGAGTAACAGCCGCCGGCTGGCCCGCAGGGCGAGCGTAGCGAGTCAAACAGGCGAGATAGCGCACGACTGCATGGATGCAGGAGTTAGAGCGAAGCAGGAAGCCAGAGCCGAGTTTACGAGTGGTAAATGTGCATTTCGAGCCTGTTTTCAACGCCGTATCGGCAACGCAGGTAGTTTTTCAATGGCCTGTTAACCGGGCCGGACAGGTACAATGCCTGCCCACGACTCTGCGACCCTGCCCATGACCGAAGCCATCCGCCTCTCCAAACGCCTGATCGAACTGGTCGGCTGCTCGCGGCGCGAAGCCGAGCTGTACATCGAGGGCGGCTGGGTCACCGTGGACGGCGTGGTGGTGGAAGAACCGCAGTTCAAGGTGCTCGATGAAAAGGTCGAGTTGCTGCCCGATGCCGACCTGACCAAGGCCGAACCGGTCACCCTGCTGCTGCACCAGCCCGCGGCGCCTGACTCGAACAAGGCACTGGCAATGATTAGCCCGGCCACGCTGTCGAGCGATCATCGCGAGGGGATGCGCCCGCTGAAAGGCCACTTTGTCCGCCTGAGCACCGCCCTGCCCCTGCAGGCCGGCGCCGCCGGGCTGGTGGTGTTCACCCAGGACTGGCGCACCCTGCGCAAACTGACCCAGGACGCCAGCAAGCTGGAGCAGGAATACATCGTCGAAGTCGCCGGCGAGATGGCCCCGCACGGCCTCAACCGGATGAACCAGGGCCAGACCTACAAGGGCCAGGTGCTGCCGCCGGTGAAAGCCAGCTGGCAGAACGAGACACGCCTGCGCCTGGCCATGAAAAACCCGGCTCCCGGCCATATCGCCAGCATGTGCGCCAGCGTCGGCCTGACCATCCTCAGCATGAAGCGCATCCGCATCGGCGGCGTGTCCATGAGCAAGCTACCCGCTGGCCAGTGGCGCTACCTGGCCGCCAGCGAAAAATTCTGATTCCCCGCAAACAGCCCGGCAGCACTGCCCGGCAAGGAACCCCCATGATCAACAACGACGTACTGCGCAGCCTGCGCTTCATGCTCAATATCAGCGATGCGAAAGTCGCCGAAATCATCGGCCTGAGCGGCCTGGAAATCAGCGAAGCCAGCATCCGCGCCTGCCTGCTGAAGGACGACGAAGACGGCTTCACCCCCTGCAGCGACGAAGTCCTTGCACACTTCCTCGACGGTCTGGTGATCGAGCGCCGCGGCCGCGACGACAGCCGCCCGGCGCAACCGATCGAACTGCCGGTCAGCAACAACATGGTCTTGAAAAAGCTGCGGGCGGCCTTCGAACTCAAGGAAGACGACATGCATGCCATCCTCAAGGCGTCCGACTTTCCGGTGTCCAAACCGGAGCTCAGCGCGCTGTTCCGCAAGGTCGGCCACAGCAACTACCGCACCTGCGGCGACCAGTTGCTGCGCAACTTCCTCCGGGGCCTGACCCTGCGCCTGCGCGGCTGAACACCGGCGCCCCGGAAAGCCGCATAACCTTATATAATGCGCGGCCTTTACCCCCCCCAGAACCGAGGATACCCCGTGAGCACTTTGCCGCCCTGCCCGAAATGCCAGTCCGAATACACCTACCAAGACGGCGAGATGCTGGTCTGCCCGGAATGTGCGCACGAGTGGTCAACCACAGCCGCCGGTGAAGCAACTGAAGGCGACAAGGTGATCCGCGACGCAGTCGGCAACGTGCTGCAGGACGGCGACACCATCAGCGTGATCAAGGACCTCAAGGTCAAGGGCTCGTCGCTGGTGGTCAAGGTCGGCACCAAGGTCAAGGGCATCCGCCTGTGCGACGGCGACCACGACATCGACTGCAAGATCGATGGCATCGGCGCCATGAAGCTGAAATCGGAATTCGTCAAGAAGGTCTGATCGGGCTTCGCCACAAACAAAAGGCCATGTACCCATTAAGTGTTGACGGCAAAACGTAGGGTGGGCTTCAGCCCACCAAACCAGACAGCGCCAAATGGTGGGCTGAAGCCCACCCTACAAAATCGAGCTGCAACAGCTAACGGGACATAGCCAAACAACAAGGCCAGTCTTGCGACTGGCCTTTTTGCTGCGGCGGTGACACACGGCGGCACTGGCCAGGCGCCCTGGAATCGCAGTACTGTCAGGGCCCGACCTCCTTCAAGGATGAGCCCATGGCCAGCAAACCCTCCACCGGCAAGTCACAGAAACACCTGGCCGTGCTGATCGACGCCGACAACGCCTCGGCGGACATCGTCGAAGGCCTGTTCGAGGAAGTCGCCAAGTACGGCATTGCCAGCGTCAAGCGCATCTACGGCGACTGGACCGGCCCGCAACTGGGCGGCTGGAAAAAGACCCTGCTGGAATATTCGATCCAGCCGATCCAGCAGTTCGCCTACACCAGCGGCAAGAACGCCACCGACAGCGCGCTGATCATCGATGCCATGGACCTGCTCTACACCCGGCGCTTCGACGGTTTCTGCCTGGTCTCCAGCGACAGCGACTTCACCCGCCTGGCCGCGCGCCTGCGCGAGGAAGGTCAGGAAGTGATCGGCTTCGGCCAGCAGAAGACGCCCAAGCCGTTCGTCACCGCCTGCGACAGGTTCGTCTACACCGAACTGCTGCGTGCCGAGCCGGCACCCGTGGAGCCATCACCCGCCTCGGGAGGCGCATCGCCCGCGACCGCCAACGGCACCCCACCCAAACCCGCAGTACCCGCCCCCGCCGCGCCGGTCAAACAGAAAGCCCCGGTGGATTTCATCGCCAAGGTGATCGAAGACAACTCCGACGAAGATGGCTGGGTGCACCTCGGCGCGCTTGGCCAGAACCTCAGCAAGCTGCGCCCCGACTTCGATTCGCGCCTGTATGGTTACGCCAAGCTCAGCGGCCTGATCAAGGCACAAACCAGCCGCTTCGAACTGCAGGAGCGCGGCACCACTGCGACGGGCGGCAAGTCGCTGTATGCCCGCAACCAAAAGCCTGCGAAGTAACCCATCCGGCAAACTTGTCGGGCTTCAGCCCTCCGGGCCACAACCAGACCTACGAAGTATTCGCACCGAACTTCTCGCAGGTTGCGCTTGAGCGCAGCGAAGCCCAACAGGCGCCAACGCAAAGGCCAGTCTCTCGACTGGCCTTTGCGTTGCGGACTGCACCCCGACTATGCAGGTATCAGCCCCACTTCTGCTGCTGGTACTCGCGCACTGCCGTGTGGAACGCGCGGATAAAGATGTCGTAGTCGGGATTTTCCTTGGGGTGGTATTCGGGGTGCCACTGCACGCCGACAGCGAAGGCCTTGGCGCCTTTCACGCTGATTGCCTCGACCTGGCCGTCCGGCGCCACGGCTTCGACCAGCAGGCCGTCGCCGACGCGGTCGATGCCCTGGCCGTGCAGCGAGTTGACCTGCAGTTCGCTGACACCATGGATGCCGTGCAGGATGCCGCCTTCGGTGAGCTTGACGCTGTGCACCGGCGCGTAGCAGACATTGTCCTCGACCTCCGGGATCTCGCGGTGATCGAGGCGGCCGGGAACCTCATGCACCTGGCGATGCAGGGTGCCGCCGTAGAGCACGTTCATTTCCTGGATGCCGCGGCAGATGCCGAGCACCGGGATGCCGCGCTCGATGGCCGCGGCCATCAGGCGCAGCACGGTGGCGTCGCGATCCTTGTCGGCCAGGCCGCAGCCTTCGTGTTCGTCGCCGTAGAAGCTGGGGTGGATGTTCGACACCGAGCCACTGAACAGCACGCCGGAGACATTCTCCAGCACCGGCTCGATGTCCAGCTCGTCGCCCAGCGCCGGAACGGCCAGCGGGAAGGCATCGTAGGCGGTAATGACCTTGACGTATTTTTCGCCTACCAGATGAAACCAGCCTTCATCGCGGTCCTTCAGCTGCCAACGGCACAATGAAAGACCAATCAGTGGCTTGCTCATAACACTTCCTTCCGCTTTTGGATTTATTCATGCCTGGCGCAGCCAGACCTGATTCTCTTGAATCGCTACGCAAAAGGCCGACGCCAACGTCAGCCTTCTGATTATTGCTTATCGCCTGCCATCAGCCATTGCTGGGGAACGCAAACTGCGCGGCTTCATGGGACGCGCGCTGCGGCCAGCGCTGGGTGATGGTCTTGCGCTTGGTATAGAAACGCACGCCGTCCGGGCCGTAGGCGTGCAGGTCGCCGAACAGCGAGCGCTTCCAGCCACCGAAGCTGTGGTAGCTGACCGGTACCGGCAGCGGCACATTGATGCCGACCATGCCGACTTCGATCTCGTCGCAGAACAGCCGCGCCGCTTCACCGTCGCGGGTGAACAGGCAGGTGCCGTTACCATATTCGTGATCGTTGATCAGCTGCATGGCTTCTTCCAGGCTGCCGACGCGCACGATGCACAGCACCGGGCCGAAGATTTCTTCCTGATAGATGCTCATGTCCGCAGTCACGTTGTCGAACAGGCTGCCGCCGAGGAAGTAACCGGCTTCATTGCCCGGCACCACCAGACCGCGACCATCCACCACCAGCGTGGCGCCCTGGGCGACACCGGCATCGACGTAACCCTTGACCTTGTCACGCGCCGCGCCAGTGACCAGCGGGCCCATGTCCAGACCGCAAGAGGTGCCGGCACCGATCTTCAGCGCCTGGATCTTCGGCGCCAGCTTGGCGACCAGCGTGTCAGCCACCTGATCACCCACCGCGACCACTACCGAGATGGCCATGCAGCGCTCGCCGCAGGAGCCGTAGGCCGCGCCCATCAAGGCGTTGACCGCGTTATCGATATCCGCATCCGGCAGCACCACCGCGTGGTTCTTCGCCCCGCCCAGCGCCTGCACGCGCTTGCCACGCTTGGTGCCTTCGCTGTAGATGTACTCGGCAATCGGCGTCGAACCGACGAAGCTGATGGCCTTGACTTCCGGCGCTTCGAGCAGCGCATCCACCGCGTCCTTGTCACCGTTGACCACGTTCATCACGCCATTGGGCAGACCGGCCTCGAGCAGCAGGCTGGCGATGAACAGCGTCGAGCTCGGGTCGCGCTCGGACGGCTTGAGGATGAAGCAGTTGCCGCAGACGATGGCCAGCGGGTACATCCACAGCGGCACCATGGCCGGAAAGTTGAACGGGGTGATGCCGGCGACCACGCCCAGCGGCTGGAAGTCCGACCAGCTGTCGATGGCCGGGCCGGCGTTGCGGCTGTACTCGCCCTTGAGCAGCTCGGGAGCGGCACAGGCGAACTCGACGTTCTCGATACCGCGCTGCAGTTCACCGATGGCATCTTCAATGGTCTTGCCGTGCTCTTCGCTGATCAGCGCGGCGATCTTGTCCTTGTTGCTTTCCAGCAGTTGCTTAAAGCGGAACATCACCTGCGCGCGCTTGGCCGGCGGGGTGTTGCGCCAGGCCGGGAAGGCGGCCTTGGCCGCATCGATGGCAAGCTGCATGGTGGCGCGATCGGCCAGCTCGACCTGGCGCACGGCGGCGCCGATGGACGGGTTGAAGACCTGGGCAGTGCGGCCGTTGGCGGAAACGCTTGCGCCGTTGATCAGGTGGGCGACGGTAGTCATGGGGTGCTCTCTTGAATGGAATTTGGTAAGTCACGGGGCGGTGGAAATTGCTGCGCAGATTTCCACCCTACTGAGTCAGTCCCCTCTCCCGCTGGCGGGAGAGGGTTAGGGAGAGGGTGGTCGGGCCATACCCTCTCCCCCGGCCCCTCTCCCATGCATGGGCGAGGGGAGGAAAAGCATCAATCCAGCGTGTTCAGCACATCGCCAACCGCGTTGAACAGGGTGTCCAGTTCTTCCGGCTGGGTGTTGAAGGTCGGCCCGAACTGCAGGGTGTCGCCGCCGAAGCGCACGTAAAAACCGGCGTTCCACAGCTTGATGCCGGCTTCGAACGGACGGATCACGCCGTCGCCGTCGCGCGGGGTGATCTGGATCGCGCCGGCCAGGCCGCAGTTGCGGATATCGACCACGTTTTTGCTGCCCTTGAGGCCGTGCAGCTTCTGCTCAAACACCGGCGCCAGGGCGGCGGATTGCTCGATCAGCTGGTCGCGCTTGAGCAGTTCCAGGGTCGCCAGGCCGGCGGCGCAGGCCACCGGGTGGCCGGAGTAGGTGTAGCCGTGGCCGAATTCGACCATGTGCTCCGGCGTCGCCTGGTTCATGAAGGTGTTGTAGATCTCGCTGGAGGCGATCACCGCGCCCATCGGGATGGCGCCGTTGGTCACCTGCTTGGCGGTGTTCATGATGTCCGGGGTGACACCGAAGTACTCGGCGCCGGTCCACTTGCCCATGCGGCCGAAGGCGGTGATCACTTCGTCGAAGATCAGCAGGATGCCGTGCTGGGTGCAGATCTCGCGCAGGCGTTGCAGGTAACCCTGCGGCGGCACGATCACGCCGGCGGAACCGGACATCGGCTCGACGATCACCGCCGCGATGTTCGAGGCGTCATGCAGTTCGATCAGCTTCAGCAGTTCGTTGGCCAGCTCCACGCCGCCGGTCTCGGCCATGCCCCTGGTATAGGCCAGGTGCGGCTGCAGGGTGTGTGGCAGGTGGTCGGCGTCCATCATCTGGCCGAACATCTTGCGGTTGCCGCCGATGCCACCGAGCGAGGTACCGGCGATGTTCACCCCGTGATAGCCACGCGCCCGGCCGATGAACTTGGTCTTGCTCGGCTGGCCCTTCAGCCGCCAGTAGGCCCGCGCCATCTTCACCGCGGTGTCGGCACACTCGGAACCGGAGTCGGTGTAGAACACGTGATCGAGGCCGGCCGGAGTCAGCTCGGTGATTTTCTCGGCCAGCTGGTAGGACAGCGGATGGCCGTACTGGAAGCCCGGCGCGTAATCGAGGGCGCCCAGCTGCCGGGACACCGCCTCCTGGATTTCCTTGCGGTTGTGCCCGGCGCCGCAGGTCCACAGCCCGGACAGGCTGTCGAAGATGCGCCGGCCCTTTTCGTCGATGAAGTAACGGCCATCGGCGCCGACGATGATGCGCGGGTCACGCTTGAAGTTGCGGTTCGAGGAGAACGGCATCCAGTGCGCGTCGAGCTTCAACTGGCTGGAAATCAGCGGGGCGGTTTCGGGCATGGTCATGGGGCTGGCCTCGGGGCAGGGTCAATTGCGTTTGCAGGAGCGCGCTTGCTCGCGATCAGGAACAACACACGCGCATCGCGAGCACGCTCGCTCCTACGGGTTGCAGCTAAATTGCCAGAGGCTTAAAGTCAGTAAAATCCTGCTTTTTCAATCTTAAGTTTAGGTTTCATCAAACTATGAGCACCCGCCGTCCCGATCCACTGGCCCAGGTCAGCGACTTTGAAATCCGCCTGCTGCGCATCTTCCGCAGCGTGGTCGACTGTGGCGGCTTCTCCGCCGCCGAGAGCGTGCTGGGCATCGGCCGCTCGGCGATCAGCCTGCACATGAGCGACCTGGAACAGCGCCTCGGCCTGCGCCTGTGCCAGCGCGGGCGCGCCGGCTTCGCCCTGACCGACGAGGGGCGCGAGGTCTACCAGTCCGCCCAGCAACTGCTCGGCGCCCTGGAAACCTTCCGCAGCGAGGTCAACGGCCTGCACCGCAACCTGCGCGGCGAGCTGAACATCGGCCTCACCGACAACCTGGTGACGCTGCCCTACATGCGCATCACCAATGCCCTGGCCCAGCTCAAGGCGCTCGGCCCGGACGTGCGCATCAACATCCGCATGACCCCGCCCAGCGAAGTCGAGCAGGGCGTGCTCGGCGGCAGCCTGCAGGTCGGCGTGGTGCCGCAGGCCGGCAGCCTGTCCGGGCTGGATTACCTGCACCTGTACCACGAGCGCTCGCTGCTCTACTGCGCGGTCGGCCACCCGCTGTTCTATGTCGACGACGCGCAGCTGGAGGATGCCCGGCTGAACGACCAGGACGCCATCGCGCCGACCTTCCGCCTGCCCGCCGAGGCGCAGGCCTGCTACCAGGCGCTGAACTGCACGGCCAGCGCCAGCGACCGCGAAGGCATGGCCTTCCTCATCCTCACCGGACGCTACATCGGCTACCTGCCGGACCACTACGCCGAGGTCTGGCTCAAGGAAGGCCGCCTGCGCGCGCTCAAGCCGGCCAGCCGGCACTACGACCTGAGCCTGGCCGCCGTCACGCGCAAGGGCCGGCGGCCGAACCTGGTGCTGGAAAGCTTTCTTGCCGCGCTGGCGACAACCCGCTAGCAGGCCAGGCTTGCTCGGGCCCGGCGTCCAGCCACTCAGCGCTTGCAGCCGCGCTGCTCGAACTCGGCCCTGGACTGATAGCGGGGGCGTGGGTAGAACTCGCCCAGCACCTGCTGTTCTTCGCCGGGTTTGTGCGTGGCAAACAGGCTCCGGGTGAAGTCCGCCGCCGGCATCATGTGGCGGAACACCAGAAAACCGCCGTGCGGATTGCCAATCCCGTCGCCAGCAGTGCCCCAGTCCAGCCAGGCCACCCCGCACTCGGCGCGGGCATTGGCCGGGCGCTGGGCGGCGGTGGACACGACGATGGTGTAGTCGCCTGCCGCATCCACCGGCACCTGTTCGTCATAGAGACAGCCATCCACCGCCGTGTCACTCAGCGAGCGGTATTTGCACAGCGACCAGTAGCGCAACTGGGCCGCCTGCATGGTCGTTTCCCCGGAGCGCGTATGGGGCGTGGTCGGCGCCTTGGCCTGCAGCACCAGCACGTCACCGATGCGGTTGTCGACATAGGTACTCATGTAGGTGTTGTCGATCGTGCTGAAGAAGCCGCCGCGCCGGGTGCTGTCCATAAACTGGCGCAGCAGCGCATAGGGCGTGCCCTGCAGCAGGTTGGTCGCCGCCAGCGGCGCATTGAAGAAGGCATTCCAGGCCGGCGCAAGCTGCGCCGGATGGTAGGGCGAGGTGGCCCCGGCAATCTGCTTCATTGCATTGAGTGCTTCTGCCGGCGCGCGTACATCGTTGATCGCGGCGTCCCTGACCACCACCGCCTTGCACAGCGCCTCGCCACGCAACTGCTGGCCATCCGCCAGGGTCAGCAGCGGCTCGGGCAAGGGTACGCCCCCCTGGATGTCCAGCCCCTGATCCGGCACATAGACCCGGTAATACAGTTGCTGCAGGTTCTCGCCTTGCGGCACGTAGAGTGTGCCGGGCTGGCGGCTGGCATCATCCAGCACCTCACCCGGCACCAGCGCGCGCTCGGCAATCTCGACCCGGTACCCGCGCTGCCGTGAGTCACGCGCAGCGCCCGGCAGGAACGGGTTGCTGGCGCCCGGCAGCGGTGGAATCAGCAGGTCATTGATCCGGTCCACCGGTGCGCCGCCAACGTAGGCATTGAACGACATATGCCGCGCATGCGGATACTGGCCTTCCAGCGCCAGCTTGGCGCCCTTGGGCAGACGGACCTGGGTCACCCAGTACAGCGCCCCGGCATCGGGAAACAGGATGTTCAGGGTCGACGGGCTGACCGTGCCGACCCAGAAGCAGCTGTTCAGCCCTGACAGCTGGTTGGTGCGCTCCACCTCGGCATTGGCCACCGGCTCGAGGCTCGGTCGAATAGCCTTGAGATCCGGCGCGTTGAACACCGCCAGGGCCAGCAAACCACCCACCGCCAGAACCACGCCAAGCAACCTTTTACGCATAGCCGATCTCCACTGATTTATTGAACCACCGCCCCAGGGTCTGCGCGTATTGCTAGCGGCCAGCCCCCTGACGCACACTTCCAGTCAGCCCGCAGCTTAGGGCCGCGCGCCCGGCCAGGCTGTCATCCAGATGACAACCCCGGCCCGCGTCAAACCACTGGGAGCCTGCCTGTGCTTGATCCGATTTTCGCCTACCGCTGGTTCGACGGCGTACCCCCCGGCGATTTGCAGCAACTGGCTGCCGCGGGTGTCCAGCGCAGTTACGCCAGCAACGCCGCCCTGTACTGCGCCGGCGAACAACCGCGCGGGGTGTACGGCGTGCTCGGCGGAAACTTCAAGATTGCCCTGAGCAACCGCGAAGGCCAGGAGGCCACGGTAACGGTGATCGGCGCCGGTGGCTGGCTGGGTGAGGCGGCGCTGTTCGAAGGCGCCCCCTACCTGGCCAACTGCACGGCGTTGCGCGCGAGCCAGGTGCTGTTCCTGCCCCGCGAGAGCTTCCTGGCCTTCTGCGATCGCTGGCCGGTGATCTACCGCAACCTGTTGCAGGATGCCTCGGTCAAGCTCAAGCAGGCGTGCTGGATGAGCCTGCAGAACAAGCTGCAGAGCCCCGAGGTGCGGCTGGCCTACCGACTGCAACTGCTGCCCGAATTGCTCGCCGCCGAGCCTGGCCAGGAATGGATCAGCCTGACCGACCGGCTCTCCCATGAGTTGCTGGCACAAATGCTCGGCCTCAGTCGCCCGCGCCTGAGCCAGGCCATGAAAGTCCTTGAGCTGGACGGCATCGTCAAAGGCGGGCACGGGCATCAATCGATCAACCGCGTGCGGCTGGCCCAATACTGCAAACAGGCTGAAAACGGATGAACGCGCCCGGCACAGCGCATGACCAAGCCACGGCGCAACACGCAGCCACTCCGGCTGCCGGCACAAGGAGCAGAGAGTGACTCTACAACCGGTTGAAACCCTGCTGGCCGCGGCCCTGGTGCTGCTGCTCGGCCACCTGCTGAACCGACTGATCGCCCCCCTGGCGCGCTACAACATCCCCGAACCGATCACCGGCGGTCTGCTGCTGGCCATCGTTCTGGCGGTGCTGGAACCGCTGAGCGGCCTGAGCCTGAGCTTCGACAGCACGCTCAAGCCGATCCTGCTGCTGACCTTCTTCGCCGCCGTCGGCCTGTCCGCCGACCTCAGCCTGCTGGGCAAGGGCGGCAAGCGCCTGCTGCTGTTCGTGCTGGTGCTGATTCCGTTCCTGTTGCTGCAGAACGCCCTCGGCATCCTGCTGGCCCTGGGCCTGGACATGCACCCGCTGATGGGCCTGGTCGGCGGCAGCATCACCCTGATCGGCGGCCACGGCACCGGCGCCGCCTATGCGCAGACCTTTGCCGAGCAGCACAACATCCAGTCGGTGATGGAACTGTCGATGACCGCCGCCACCCTCGGCCTGGTGCTCGGCGGGATCACCGGCGGGCCGCTGGCGCAGTGGCTGATCAAGCGCCACCAGCTGGCGGGGGCGCCCGCGCCAAGCGCAGCCACGCCGGGCGAGCCCGACCCCAGCCATGCCGCCCTCAGCGCCGGCAGCTTCCTGCCGGTACTCGCCGCGACCCTGGCCGCGGTGCTCGGTGGCCAGGCGATTGCCGAACTGTTTGCCAACAGCGGCGTGACCCTGCCCAGCTTCCTCTGGTGCCTGCTGCTCGGCGTGCTGATCCGCAACCTCGGCCGCCCGCTCGGCCTGCAACTGAACGCACCGGCGATCGAGTTCATCTCCTCGCTCAACCTCTCGCTGTTCCTCGCCATCACCATGATGGCGCTGAGCCTGAGCAGCGTGTTCGCCCTGGCCGGCCCGCTGCTGCTGATCCTGCTCTGCCAGGCCGCACTGGTGCTGCTGTTCGGTGCCCTGCTGACCTTCCGCGCGGTCGGTCGCGACTACGAGGCCGCGGTGATGTCGGCGGCGTTCTGCGGCTTCGCCATGGGCGCCACGGCGACCGCGATCGCCAACATGCAGGCCATCGCCCAGCGCTACGGGCCAGCCCCGCAGGCGTTTGTCGTGGTGCCGCTGGTCGGGGCCTTCCTCATTGACCTGCTCAACGCCCTGGTCCTTACCGGGTTCATTTCACTGTCCTGGATCGGAGGTTGAACATGCCGCGCATCCTTCTGCTGGGCCTGTGCCTGCTGCTCGCCGCCTGCGGCCGCGGCCCGGACAGCAACACCCTGCGCACCGACCTCGAGCAGCGCCTGCAGCAGACCCTCGGCGCCGACAGCCTGCGCATCGTCGAATTCCGCCGCCAGGGTTCGGCCACCGACGCCCGGGCACCGGCTGGCAGCGAACGCCGCGTGGTGTATTTCGATGCCACCCTGGAACTGCTGCAGGACCGCGACTTCGCGCGCTGGGACGTGCCCGGGATCGCCAGCCTGGTCAGCCTGCTGGGCGCCGGGCCGCGCGGCCTGAGCGGTATCGAAAGCGGCGGCAACCAGGCCGGCGACCGCCTGCGGGTGCACGGCAGCCTGATCTACCAGGCCAGCGCCGATGGCTGGCAACTGGCAACACCGCAGGGTTTCAGCCCGACCACCGTCGCGCAGCCGGTGAGCGCCGCGGACACCCAGCGCGAGCAGCTGATCAGCGCCATCAGCACCGCGCTGCACCTGTCTCCGGAGGGCACCGGCCCGGCCGAGCGCAAGATCATCGACGAGGAGATGGCCCGCGGCCTGAACAGCATCGAAGGCCGCATCGCCCGCAGCCACCACGGCTACGCCCTCGCCAGCGGCCCCGAAAGCGGGCAGTACAGCCGCTTTGCCGAAGCCCTGGCGAAACTGGCGGCAGAGCACAGGATCCTCATCCGGCCGCTGCTGACCGAAGGTGGCAAAACCAACCTCGACATGCTGCGCGAAGGCAGCAGCAGCCTCGCCCTGTCGCAGAGCGATGTGGCCTGGCAGGCCTTCAACGGCACCGCGCCGTTTGCCGAACGCGGCGCTTACAGCGGCCTGCGCGTGCTGGCCAACCTCTACCCGGAACCGGTGCAGGTGCTGGTGCGCGCCGATGGTCCGCAGGACATCCGCCAGTTGCGCGGCAAGCGCATCAACCTGGGCCTGCCCGGTTCGGCCTCGCGCGACACCGCGCTGGCGGTGCTGGCCGCGCACGACCTGCAGGTGGCGGACCTCGCCGCAGCCAGCAGCCTGGACTTGCAGGCGGCCCTGACGGCCTTGCGCGACGGCCGGATTGACGGGCTGATCCAGGTCATCGGCCTGCCCGCCGATGCCATCCGCGCCGCCAGCGAAGACCTGCACCTGCGCCTGCTGCCGCTGCAGCCAGAAGCGATCCAGCGCCTGCTGCAGAGCCGCCCCGGCAGCCTGCCGTTCAGCATCGCCGCCGGCAGCTATCCGCAGCAGCCAGAGGCGGTCAGCACGCTGGCGGTGAGCAGCCTGCTGCTCGGCGATGCCAGCCTGGCCAGCAAGGAAGTCGAGGCACTGGTGCGCCTGCTGTTCGAGCCGAACCTGGGCTGGCTGCAGCTGGGCAGCGTCCAGGGCGCGCAGATTTCAGCGCAGCAGGCCCTGCACAGCTACGGCCTGCCGCTGCATGACGGGGTCGCCGCAGCCTTCGAGAAACCCTGAGCGCGGCAGCCGGCGATCCGTTGAAGGCCGGGCAAGACCCGGCCTGCCCGGCGGGCCGGCTACTCGCGCCCGCGGCTGGCGAACTTCTCCACCAGCAGGAAGAACATCGGGATCAGGAAGGTTGCCAGCAGGGTCGCCGCCAGCATGCCGCCGATCACCCCGGTGCCGATCGACTGGCGCCCGGCCGAGCCGGCGCCGCTGCTGATCGCCAGCGGCACGCAGCCGAGGATGAACGCCAGCGAAGTCATCACGATCGGCCGGAAGCGCAGCCTGGCCGCATGCAGCGCCGCGTCCAGGCGGTTCATGCCGCGCTCGCGGCAGAGCACGGCGAACTCGACGATGAGGATCGCGTTCTTCGCCGCCAGGCCGATCAGGGTGATCAGCCCGACCTGGAAATACAGGTCGTTTTCCAGGCCGCGCAGCCACACCGCGAGAATCGCGCCGAACACCGCGAACGGCACCGCGGTGACCACCGCCAGCGGCAGGCTCCAGCGCTCGTACTGCGCGGCAAGGATCAGGAACACCATGATCAGGCCGTAGACGAAGGCCAGGTTGCCCTTGCCCTGGCTGGCGATCTCCTGGTACGCCGAGCCGGTCCAGCCCATCACGTAATCCGTGCCGAGCACCTGGTCTGCGACCTCCTGCACCGCCGCCAGGGCCTGGCCGCTGCTGTAGCCGTCGGCCGGCGCGCCGAGCAGCTTGGCCGACGGGTAACCGTTGAAGCGCGTGTAGATGTCCGGGCCGAGGATGCGCTTGGCCTCGATCAGGGTCGACAGCGGCACCAGTTCGCCGCTTTTCGAGCGCACATAGACCTGGGCCAGGTCTTCCGGTTTACGGCGGAAGTCGGCATCCGACTGCAGGCTGACCTGCCAGATGCGCCCGGCCAGGGTGAAGTCGTTGACGTAGTAGCTGCCGAAGGTCGACTGCATGGCGGTGAACACGTCATTCACCGCCACCCCCAGCGCCCGCGCGCGGTTGCGGTCGAGGTCGATGTAGTACTGCGGCACCGAGGCGCTGAAGGTGGTCTTCAGCGAGGTCAGTTCCGGGCGCTGTTCCAGCGCCGCGATGAACTCGTCGAGCTTGGCCTCCATCTGCTCGATGCTGCCGCCATGGCGGTCCTGCACGAAGCCCTCGAAACCGCCGGTGGTGCTCATGCCGGTGATCGGCGGCGGATTGAAGGCATACATGCTGCCATCGCTCTGGCCGTCGGCCAGCTTCTTGAACTCATCCACCAGGTTGCGCGCATCCAGCGCCGCGCCCGGGCGCTGGCTCCAGTCCTGCAGGGGCACGAAGGACACCCCGGAATAGCTGTTGGTGCCGGAGCTGAGGATGTCGTAGCCGGTGAAGGTGACCACATCCTTGACCGCCGGATGGGCGACCAGTTGCGCGGTCATCGCGCTGGTGAGCTTTTCCGTGCGCGTCAGCGAGGCCGCCGGCGGCAGCGCGTAGGTGGCCAGCACATAGCCCTGGTCCTCGCTCGGTACCAGCGAGCCGGGCACCCGGGAAAACAGCCCGGCGGTGAGCAGGATCATCAGCCCGAACAGCGCCACGCCGAGCAGGCTGCGCTTGAGGAAGAACGCCACGCCGGCGGCGTAGCGCTGCGTCAGCCGCTCGAAGCTGCGGTTGAACCAGCGGAACAGCGCGGCCGGCTCCTCATGCCCGGGCTTGAGCAGCAGGGCGCAGAGTGCCGGCGAGAGGGTCAGCGCGACGATCCCGGAGATCACCACCGAGATGGCGATGGTGATCGCGAACTGGCGGTACATCTCGCCGGCCAGGCCGCCGAGGAAGGCCACCGGCACGAACACCGCACAGAGCACCAGGACGATGGCGATGATCGGCCCGGTCACCTCCTGCATCGCCTTGATCGCGGCGTCACGCGGCGAGAGCTTGTCCGTGGCCATCACCCGCTCGACGTTCTCGATCACCACGATCGCGTCGTCGACCACGATGCCGATGGCCAGCACCATGCCGAACAGGGTCAGCAGGTTGATGGAAAAGCCCAGCGCGTACATGCCGGCGAAGGTGCCGATCAGCGATACCGGGATCGCCAGCACCGGGATCAGGCTGGCGCGCCAGTTCTGCAGGAACAGGAACACCACCAGCACCACCAGCAACAGGGCCTCGGCGAAGGTCTTCAGCACCTCCTCGATGGACACCTCGACGAAGCGCGTGGTGTCGTAGGGAATCCGGTAGGCCATGCCCTCGGGGAAGCGCGCGGACAGGCGCTGCATGGTTTCGCGCACGCCCTGGGCGGTCTGCAGGGCGTTCGCGCCGGGCTGCAGGTAGATGCCGAACGAGGCATTCTGCTTGCCGTTCAGGGTGGTGATCATCGCGTAGTCCAGCGCGCCCAGCTCGATCCGCGCCACATCCTTGAGCAGCAGGCTGGCGCCGTTGGCGTCGGTACGCAGGATCACCTCGCCGAATTCCTCGGGCGTCGCCATGCGCCCGCGGGTGGTCACCGTGTAGGTGAAGTCCTGCGGTTCGCCCAGCGGCTGCTGGCCGAAGCTGCCGGCGGCGAACTGCGAATTCTGCTCGCGCAGCGCGGCGACCACGTCGGCCGAGGTCAGGTTGTACTGCGCCAGCTTGTCCGGCCGCAGCCAGATGCGCATCGAGTAGTTCATCGAGCCGAACTGCCGCGCATCGCCGACCCCGGGCAACCGCTTGAGCTCGTCGATCACGTTGATCAGCGCATAGTTGCTCAGCTGGATCGGGCTCTGCGTGCCGTCCGGCGAATACAGCGAGATGACCTGCAGGATGTCGGAGGATTTCTTCTCGACACTCACCCCTTGCCGGCGCACTTCCTCGGGCAGCTTGGCCAGCGCCGCCTGCACCCGGGTGTTGACGTCGATGGTGGCCTGCCCCGGGCTGGTGCCGATGCGGAAGTAGACCGACAGGTTGAGCTTGCCGCCGCCGGCGTAGGAGACCTGGTAGATCATCCCCTCGACGCCGTTGATCGCCAGCTCCAGCGGCGCCGCCACGGTTTCCGCGATGACCTGCGCGCTGGCGCCGGGATAGCTGGCGGTGACGCTGACCTGCGGCGGCAGGATCGGCGGATACTGGGCAATCGGCATTTCGCGCATGGCCACCAGGCCGGCCAGCACGATGACGATCGAGATGACCGCGGCGAAGATCGGCCGGTCGATGAAGAACCGCGAAATCACCGGCGCACCTCTTCAATCAGGCCGTGGGCCTGGATACTGTCGACCACCGCCGCGTCCACCCGCTCGTCGGCGTGCAGCTTCTGTCCGCCCTCGACCACCACCCGGTCGCCCGCCTGCAGGCCGGACTCGACCAGCCAGCGCCCGCCGGTGGTGCTGCCGAGTACCACTGGGCGCTGGTGCGCCACACCGTCTGCATCCACCACGAACACATAGGGGCCGGAGGCCTGCTGGGCTACCGCGCGCTCGGGAATACTGATGGCATGCAGGCGCAGCATGCCGCTGATGCGGATCCGCACGAACTGGCCGGGCAGCAACTTCTGCTGCGGGTTGGGCAGCAGCACCCGCGCACTGACGCTGCCGGTGCCCTTGTCGACCAGACTGTCGGTGAAATCCACCCGGCCCTGCTGCGGATAGAGGCTACCGTCGTTGAGCAGCACCTCGACACTCAGGGTGCTCCGGTCGGCGTTGGCCAGCTTGCCGCTGGCGAAGTCCTGGCGCAGGCGCGCGCCTTCGGAATCCTGCGGCAGGGCGAAGTTCACGTAGATCGGATCGAGCTGGGTGAGCTGGGTCAGCAGGCTGGCGCTGGGGTCGCCGGCGATCACCAGGCTGCCTTCGGAACGCGCCTCGCGGCTGGTGATGCCGCTGATCGGCGCGCGCACCGTGGTGTAGTCCAGGTCGATCTGGCGCGACTGCACCTCGGCTTCGGCGGCGGCCAGGTTGGCCTTGGTCTGCTCGAAGGTGGAGATCGCGTTGTCGCGCTCGCGCTCGCTGGCAAACCCCTTGTCGGCCATGGTGCGCACGCGCTTGAGATCGCGCTCGGCCTGGCGCAGGCGCGCCTGTTCCTGGGCCAGCGCAGCCTTGGCGCGAGCCAGGGCAGCGGCGTACTGGCGCGGATCGATGCGGAACAGGATCTGCCCCTGCTTGACCTGGCCGCCCTCCTGGTAGGTGCGCTCCTGCAGGATGCCGCTGACCTGGGCGCGCACTTCCACTTCGCGGTAGCCGGCCGCACGCCCCGGGTATTCCAGGCGCACCGGGATATCCACCGGGCGAATTTCTTCGACCTTGACCTGCAGCACAGGCGCTTCCGCAGCTTCCCCGGCCTGCAGCAGCGCAGAGCCGAAACCGGACACGACGGCAAGCGCCGACAGTACACAAGCGGACCAACGCATTCGACTCACCACCCAGCAGCTCGGTAAAAACCGCCATTGTAAGCCATTACCGCGAGCAAACTGGCAACCGGCTTTCAGCCGCCGGCGAGCGGTTGCGCCGGATAACCCTGCTCGTCGAGCAGCCGCAACAACTCGCCCTGATCCAGCGTCGAGCCTACCTCTACCTGCCCTGCAGTCAGATCAACCGTCACCTGCGCCGCGCCATCCAGCGCCTGGATCGCGCCGGTAATGGCCCGCACACAGTGCTGGCAGGACATGCCCTCGACCTTGAAAGTCAGTATCTGCTTGTTTCCCATGACCACTCTCCGCATATGACTATTGATCCGGCCCCTGATTGGCAGGCGCGTTCAGTCTATTCAAGAGCCGGATCAATAACCGCGACAAATACTTGACCTTACCCCAAGGTCAAGGTTGATCCTGTTAACAAGCCTATCACCAGCGGACGATCCGACATGCCCAGCAGCGCCCCCCAGGTGTTCACCCTGCCCATCGCCGGCATGACCTGCGCCAGTTGCGCCGGGCGGGTCGAGCGCGCCCTCGGCAAGCTGCCCGGCGTGCACTCGGCCAGCGTCAACCTGGCCAGCGAACAGGCTCACATCGAAAGCCTCACGGCGAGCCTGCCGCAGCTGATCCAGGCTGTTGAACAGGCCGGCTACCAGGTACCGGCCGAGCGCCTGGAGCTGAGTCTAAGCGGCATGACCTGCGCCAGCTGTGCCGGGCGCATCGAACGCGCCCTGGCCGGGCAGCCCGGGGTGATCGCGGTCAGCGTCAACCTGGCCAGCGAGAAGGCCAGCCTCAGCCTGCTGCCCGGCACCAGCACGGCGGCATTGCTCGGCGCCGTCGCCGCCGCCGGCTACCAGGCCCGGCTGGCCGGCAGCACGCCGGCCGGCGACCCGCAGCAACGCGAACGCTGGCACCTGCTGGCCGCCATCCTGCTGACCCTGCCACTGGCCGCGCCGATGCTGCTCGGCCTGGCCGGCCTGCAGTGGATGCCGCCCGCCTGGCTGCAGTGGCTGCTGGCCACGCCGGTGCAGTTCTACCTTGGCGCGCGCTTCTACCGCGCCGGCTGGAATGCCCTGCGCGCCGGCAGCGGCAACATGGACCTGCTGGTCGCCATCGGCACCAGCGCCGCCTACGGTCTGAGCCTGTACCTGTGGTGGGACGCGCATGCCGGGCATGCGCCACACCTGTATTTCGAGTCGTCGGCGGTGGTGATCAGCCTGGTGCTGCTCGGCAAGTTTCTCGAAGGCCGCGCCAAGCGCCAGACCGGCGCGGCGATCAAGGCCCTGCAGGCGCTGCGTCCGGAGCAGGCGGTGCGCATCGTCGACGGCCGCGATGAGACGATCGGCATCGACCAGCTGCGCGTCGGCGACCTGCTGCGGGTGCGCCCCGGCGAGCGTTTTCCGGCCGACGGCGAAGTCCTCGAAGGGCAGAGCCAGGCCGACGAGTCGCTGATCAGCGGCGAAAGCCTGCCGGTCAGCAAGGCGCCCGGCGACCGGGTGACCGGTGGCGCGATCAACGGCGACGGGCAACTGCTGGTAGTGACCCGGGCACTCGGCGCGGAAAGCGTGCTGGCGCGGATCATCCGCCTGGTCGAGGACGCGCAGGCCGCCAAGGCGCCGATCCAGAAGCTGGTCGACCGCATCAGCGCGGTGTTCGTCCCGCTGGTGCTGCTGATCGCCGCGCTGACCGTGGTCGGCTGGCTGCTCGCCGGGGCCGGCCTGGAAACCGCGCTGCTCAATGCGGTGTCGGTGCTGGTGATCGCCTGCCCCTGCGCGCTGGGCCTGGCCACCCCGGCGGCGATCATGGCCGGCACCGGCGTGGCGGCCCGCCACGGCATCCTGATCAAGGACGCCGAAGCGCTGGAGATCGCCCACAAGGTCACCGACGTGGCCTTCGACAAGACCGGCACGCTGACCTCCGGGCACCCGCAGCTACTGCACTGGCAGGCCCGCCCCGGCACCACCGAGGATGACTTGCTGCGCCTGGCCGGCGCCCTGCAGCAGGGCAGCGAACATCCGCTGGCCAAGGCCGTGCTGGAGGCCTGCGCGGCACGCCAGCTGGTGCTGCCCGCGCTCGGCAACAGCCGCAGCCTGGCCGGACGCGGCACCCGCGGCCAGGTTGGCCAGCGCGAACTGGCCCTGGGCAATCAGCGCCTGCTGGAGGAATTGCAGCAGGATGCCGCCGACCTGGCCGAACTGGCCGCCGCCTGGCAGGCCGAAGGCCGCACGCTGGCCTGGCTGCTGCAGCTCGGCCCGAGCGCGCAGGTGCTCGGCCTGCTGGCCTTCGGCGACGCCCTCAAGCCGGGCGCCGCGGCCGCCGTGGCGGCCCTGCAGGCCCGCGGCGTCACCTGCCACCTGATCAGCGGCGACAATCCCGGCAGCGCCGGGGTGGTCGCCGGCCAGCTGGGCATCACCCAGGTACAGGCCGAAGTGCTGCCGGCCGACAAGGCCGCGCGGGTAGCCGAGCTCAAGCGCGCCGGGCATGTGGTGGCGATGGTCGGCGACGGCATCAATGACGCCCCGGCGCTGGCCGCCGCCGATGTCGGCATCGCCATGGGTGGCGGCACCGACGTGGCCATGGCGGCGGCCGGCATCAGCCTGATGCGCGGCGACCCGCGCCTGGTCCCGGCGGCGCTGGAGATCAGCCGGCGCACCTATGCCAAGATCCAGCAGAACCTGTTCTGGGCCTTCGCCTACAACCTGGTGGGCATCCCGCTGGCCGCCGCCGGCCTGCTCAACCCGGTAATCGCCGGCGCAGCCATGGCGCTGTCGAGCGTCAGCGTGGTCAGCAACGCTCTGCTGCTCAGCTACTGGAAGCCGGACCGGTAGCCCGCAGGCACGTTTGTCGGGTGGAAAACGGCGCCAGCCTTTTCCACCAGTGCGCGGTTGCTGGACATTCGCTGCGCGCGATGTCCACCCTACGCTTTGTGTGCCCTCGCCCCATTGGGGAGACGACTGCATGGATGCAGGAGGTAGAGCGACGTAGGAAGCCAAAGCCGAGGGTCAGGGAGAGTGGATAATTGACAGGTAGAACAGCATGAACATCGGTCAAGCCGCCAGGCAATCCGGCCTCAGTGCCAAGATGATCCGCTACTACGAATCGATCGGCCTGTTGCCCCAGGCCGGCCGCAGCGACAGCGGTTATCGCCGCTATGCCGCGCAAGACCTCAACCGCCTGGCCTTCATCAAGCGCGCCCGCGACCTCGGCTTCTCGCTGGAGGAAGTCGGCAAGCTGCTCGCCCTCTGGCAGGACCGCCAGCGCGCCAGCGCCGAGGTGAAGGCCCTGGCCAGCGGCCACATCGCCGAACTCGAGCGCAAGATCAGCGAACTCAGCAGCCTGCGCGATACCCTCGCCGAGCTGGTCGAGCACTGCCACGGCGACGACCGCCCGGACTGCCCGATCCTCAAGGAACTGGAAACCGGTTGCGGGTGTGACTGAAAGAGCCGGGCTAGCTAGTCTGGTGTATGACTCGCACTGACAGGCGCTGGCGTGCTCCACGCGGCGCGGACAACCTGGTGATGTGTCTTTGGCACACGCGGTCTGCCGATCAAATAAATCCGCTGCCGTTTATCTTCAATCGCTGTGCAGGCACAGGTGGTACATGGCTAATTACCGACTTATGGGTGGCTGTCGCTGCGGCAAGGTTACCCTGGAGGTGGAGCTGGCTTCGGCGCCAGGCACTTATTGTCCCAGAGCCTGTGATTGCAGTTTTTGCCGGCGGCACGAGGCCGCCTACCTGTCAGACCCCAAGGGCCGCGTGGTCATCCGCACGGAGACGGCGGCAAACCTCAACATTGCCCGGCAAGGTGCTGAACTCGCCGAGTTCCTCTTCTGTGCAGCCTGCGCTCAGCTGCTGGGCGCTCACTGGCAGGACGGCGCGCAGCACTATGCCTGTGTCAATGCGCAAGCCTTGTTTGCCCGGGAGTCGCTCGGCAACGTGGTTGCCGCTTCGCCAGGGCAGCTCAGCGCAGAACAGAAGATCGAGCGCTGGAAAGCGCTCTGGTTTCCGGCCTTTAGCGTTATCACAGCCAAGGCCTGAGCGGTCATTCAAGCAGCAGAGAAAGCAACCAACACCATCAGACAGGAAATCCGCCGCATGAAAATTCCAAGAACAATCTATGCCATGGTCCTGGCGCTGGCCGTTCAGCCCGCCGCATTTGCCCTCGAGCAGTCGGCGGCCGTCAAGGTGGCCACGCAGCTGAAAACCGCTACCAGCTGGGACGGCCAGCCCCTCGCCTACCCGTCCGGCCAGGCCGAAGTCACCGGCATGCTGATCGAGATCGCCCCCGGTGGTGAAACCGGCTGGCACCTGCACCCGGTGCCCTCGTTCGGCATGCTGCTGGAAGGCGAACTGGAGGTACGCTTGAAGAATGGCGCGGTGAATCGGCTGAAGGCCGGCGACATGCTGGCCGAAGTGGTCAATACGCTGCACAACGGGCGCAATGTCGGCGCAGTACCGGTGAAGATCGTGGTGTTCTATGCCGGCGCGGCCGGCCAGCCACTGACCGAAAAAGAGCCCGCGCACTAGCCGGCGTTGGCGGGGCGGAGCGATTCACTTTGCCGATATCCCCGATAAGTGCTGGTTTGATGCGGCGCCGCAGGGTGGCGGAGGGTGGGCTTCAGCCCACCACCGCTGAGCGCCGCCATCCGGTGGGCTGAAGCCCACCCTACGCCCACCCGACACACACCCCACGCGGGAAAAATCCCGTTTAACCACTCACGCAAACAGCACCTTTATTGCCCGCAGCCAACCAGCACTGGCGCCGTGACCGCGCATTTCGTGTACGTTTCTCCCTGCCCATGACCTCATCCAACGAGCCTGAGTCCCACATGCCGAGCCTTGCCAGCAAACTCATGCCGCCGCTCATGCGCCTGCGCGGTTCCAAGAAGATTTTCAGCAGCGCCGAAGCCACCCTGGGCCACATCGCCGAGCTGGCGTTGCGGCCGGTCAGTTACTGTCCGCCGCGCAAGCTCGACCAGCGCCTGCGGCTGGGGGTCACGCGGGTGCATGGCTGGCCTGTCTACGAGGCCGTACCGCTCAAGGCCAAGCCCACGCGCTGTGCGATTTATGTGCATGGCGGCGCCTGGATTCGGGAAATCACCGCCGCGCACTGGCGCCTGATCGCCGACCTGGCCACGGCCACCGGCACCCGCTTCCTGATCCCGATCTATCCGCTGGCCCCGACGGGTACGGCCGGCACGGTTATCCCGCAAATTACCGAACTGGCCGTGCAGGCCTGCGCCGAGGCAGGCGCCGAAAACACCTTCATCATGGGTGACTCGGCGGGTGGGTCGATTGCCCTGGCCGTGGCCATGCAACTGCGCGACCAGGGGCACCCGCCGCTGCGCAACACGCTGCTCATTTCACCGGCGCTGGACCTCAACTTCAGCGACCCGCTGATCGACCAGATCGAACCCCTCGACCCGATGCTGGCCAAGCCCGGGGTGCAGACCGCCGCCAGCTTGTGGAAGGGTGACCTGTCGCTCGATCACCCGCTGGTCAGCCCGATGTTTGGCGAGCTGGCCGGCCTTGGCCCGCTCACCCTGTTCAGCGGCACCCATGACGCGGCGCATGCCGACGCTCGCCGGTTCGCGGCCCTGGCCAAAGACGCCAACCTGCAACTGCACTACCAGGTCATGCCCGGGATGCTCCACGTCTATCCGCTGATGCCCATCCCCGAGGGCCGTCAGGCACGCAATGTGATGAAGGCCATTCTCGCCAGCTGAAGCCCCGCGGCAGGGCCCGGCAGGTGGTTTGCCGCGGTGGCTGCTGGCCAGCAGAAGGCCACGCCCGCGCCGCGCTTGACGCAGATCAAGCCTGGCGCTGGTTTTCCCGCAACCGGCGTCACCCGACCAGGCAGTCGGTCAATCTGGGCTATGGTTGAACTCTGCAACACCCAAGCCTGTGCGCACCGCGCGGAACCAGCGGTGCCGATGGACAGCAGGTGGCTGAACGGACATGTCAGCCGCTGCTGCCGGGTATCAAGTGAGGATCGCGGCATGCGTCCCAAGCTGATCGACAAGCTGCCCGCCAGCCTGCGGGTCACCCCCAACTGGCCGGACAGCGCGGAGGCCCGCGCGGCGTTCTCCTGGGCGGCCGAGGCGGAAAATCTGCATGGCCTGCCCGCTGGCGGACTGAACCTGGCCTACGAGGCAGTCGACCGGCATGCCGAGGGTCACCGCGGCGCGCATGTCGCCCTGCGCCTGCTTGGCCGCGACGGCAACCGCCGCGAAGTCAGCTACGGCGAACTGTCCCGGTTGACCAGCCGCTTCGCCAACCTGCTGCGCGGCCTCGGCGTGCAGCCCGGCGCGCGCCTGTTCGTGCTGTGCAATCGCGGCCTCGAGCTGTACCTGGGCGTGCTCGGCGGGCTCAAGGCCGGCTGCGTGGTCTCGCCGCTGTTCTCCGCCTTCGGCCCCGAGCCACTGGCAACCCGCCTGCGCCTGGGCGAAGGCAGCGTGCTGCTGACCAGCGCGGCGCTGTACCGGCGCAAGGTGGCGGCGATCCGCGAGCAGCTGCCGCTGCTTGAGCACGTGCTGCTGTATGACGAGGACGGCGCGGCGCCGGAGGTGCCCGGCACCCACGACCTGCAGCGCCTGCTGGCCGCGGCGAGCGACGCCTGCGTGGTCGCCCCGACCGGCCGCGACAGCCCTTCGCTGCTGCACTTCACCAGCGGTACCACCGGCACGCCGAAGGGCGCGCTGCATGTGCACGGCGCCGCGCTGCTGCACTACGTCACCGGCAAGTACGCGCTGGACCTGCACCCGGAGGACATCTTCTGGTGCACCGCCGACCCCGGCTGGGTCACCGGCACCTCCTACGGCATCCTTGCCCCGCTGCTGCTCGGGGTGACCTCGGTGGTCGACTGCGCCGACTTCGACGCCGAACGCTGGTACGCCATTCTCGAGCGCGAGCAGGTCAGCGTCTGGTACACCGCGCCCACCGCCATCCGCCTGCTAATGAAGGCCGGTGCCGAACTGGCGCACGGGCACCGCTACCCGCACCTGCGCTTCATCGCCAGCGTCGGCGAGCCGCTCAACCCCGAGGCGGTCTGGTGGGGCCAGGAGGTCCTCGGCCTGCCAATCCACGACAACTGGTGGCAGACCGAGACCGGCGGCATCATGCTCGCCAACACCCTGGCGCTACCGATCAAGCCGGGCTCGATGGGCAAGCCGCTGCCGGGCATCGAGGCGGCCATCGTCCGCCATGAGGCCGACGGCCGCCTGGACATCCTCGCCGACGAGACCCTCGGCGAGCTGGCCCTGCGCCAGCCGTGGCCGGGCATGTTCCGCGCCTACCTCGGCCAGGACGAGCGCTACCGGCGCTGCTTCGCCGGCGACTGGTACCTGAGCGGCGACCTCGCCCGCCGCGACAGCGATGGCTACTACTGGTTCATCGGCCGCAGCGACGACGTGATCAAGTCCGCCGGCCATCTGATCGGCCCGTTCGAGGTGGAAAGCGCGCTGCTGGAACACCCGGCCGTGGCCGAGGCGGCGGTGATCGGCAAGCCCGACCCGCTGGTTGGCGAGACGGTCAAGGCCTTCGTCTCGCTCAAGGGCGATTACCGGCCCAGCCCGGCGCTGCACGACGAGCTGCTCGGCCACGCGCGCAAGCGCCTCGGTGCCGCAGTGGCGCCCAAGGAACTGGACTTCCTGCCGAGCCTGCCGCGCACCCGCAGCGGCAAGCTCATGCGCCGGCTGCTCAAGGCCCACGAACTGGGCCTGCCCGAAGGCGACCTGTCGACCCTGGAGAACCCCACATGAGCAGCGCACTCCCCGCGCCGGCGTTGGCCGTGCAGCTGCTGCGCGACATGTTGCGCATCCGCCGCATGGAGGAGCGTGCCGCCGAGCTGTACGGCGCCGGCAAGATCCGTGGCTTCCTGCACCTGTACATCGGCGAGGAAGCGGTGGCAGTCGGTGCACTGCACGCCCTGCGCGCCGACGATACGATCGTCGCCAACTACCGCGAGCACGGCCACGCCCTGCTGCACGGCGTGTCGATGAACGCGATCATGGCCGAGATGTTCGGCAAGCAGGAAGGCTGCTCGGGCGGGCGCGGCGGCTCGATGCACCTGTTCGACGCGCCAACCCGCTTCTACGGTGGCAACGCCATCGTCGCCGGCGGCCTGGCGCTGGCGGTTGGCCTGGCGCTGGCCGAGCAGATGCAGGGCGGCCAGCGGCTGGTCGCCTGCTTCTTTGGCGAGGGCGCGCTGGCCGAAGGCGCTGCCGCCGAGGCCCTCAACCTGGCCGCGCTGTGGCGGCTGCCGCTGCTGTTCTGCTGCGAGAACAACCTCTACGCCATGGGTACCGCGCTGGCACGCTCGCAGGCGCAGACTGACCTGTGCGCCAAGGCCGCGGCATTCAAGGTGCCGGCGCGGGCGGTCGACGGCATGGACGTGCGCGCCGTGCATGCGGCAACCGGCGCCGCGGCGGAGCAGATCCGCGCCGGCGGCGGACCACAATTTCTCGAATACCAGACCTACCGCTTTCGCGCCCACTCGATGTTCGACCCCGAGCTGTACCGCGACAAGGCCGAGGTAGCGCAGTGGAAGACGCGCGGACCGATCCACACCTACAGCGCCCAACTGAAGGCCGAGGGGCTGCTCGACGAAGCCGCGTTTCTCGCCCTCGAGGCCGCAGCGGTGGCCGAGGTGGAAGCCGCCGTGGCTTTCGCCGAGGCCGGCAGCCTGGAGCCGCTGGCGACTCTGGAACGCGATGTCTACACCGCGGAGCCGCAGCCATGAGCCACACCAGCTATCGCGAGGCGCTGCGCGAAGCCCTGCGCGAGGCCCTGCAGCGCGACCCGCGGGTGTTCCTGATGGGCGAGGATATCGGCCGCTACGGCGGTACCTACGCGGTGACCAAGGGCCTGCTCGAGGAGTTCGGCGAGGCGCGCATCCGTGACACGCCGCTGTCGGAACTGGGGTTCGTCTCGGCCGGCATCGGCGCCGCGCTGGGCGGCATGCGCCCGATCGTCGAGGTGATGACGGTGAACTTCTGCCTGCTCGCCCTCGACCCGTTGATCAATACCGCCGCCACCCTGCGCCACATGTCCGGCGGGCAGTTCTCGGTGCCGCTGGTCGTGCGCATGGCCACCGGTGCCGGACGCCAGCTGGCCGCGCAGCATTCGCACAGCCTGGAGGGCTGGTTCGCGCACATCCCCGGGCTGAAGATCCTCGCCCCGGCGACCCTCGAGGACGCCCGTGGCATGCTCTGGCCGGCACTGCAGGACCCCGACCCGGTGCTGATCTTCGAGCACGGCCAGCTGTACAACCTGGAAGGCGAACTGGATACCAGTGCGGAAGTGGATATCCGCTCGGCCAAGGTGCGCCGCGCCGGCCGCGACCTGAGCCTGATCACCTACGGCGGCAGCCTGGGCAAGACCCTGGCCGCCGCCGAACAGCTGGCCAGCGACGGCATCGACGCCGAGGTCATCGACCTGCGCGTACTGCGCCCGCTGGACGACGCCACCCTCATGGCCTCGGTACGCAAGACCCGCCGCGTGCTGCTGGTCGACGAAGGCTGGCGCAGCGGCAGCCTGGCCGCCGAGGTCATCACGCGGATCATCGAGCAGGCGTTCTACGAACTCGACGCGCCGCCGGCGCGGGTTTGCAGCGCGGAAGTACCGATACCCTATGCCAGGCACCTGGAAGAGGCGGCCTTGCCACAGGTGGCCGGCATCGTCGCGGCGGCCCGGGAACTGCTCGGCCGCGCCTGAAGCACAGGCGGCAAGCTTGCGCGGCGCGGTGCCGGCGCAACCCACTTACGGAGGACCGATGATCGAATTCAACATGCCCTCCCTCGGCGCCGACATGGACGAGGGCACCCTGCTTGAATGGCGGGTCGCGCCCGGCAGCCCGGTCACGCGCGGCCAGGTGGTTGCCGTGGTCGACACGGCCAAGGCCGCGGTGGACGTCGAGTGCTGGCAGGACGGCACGGTGCTCGAGCTGCTGGTCCAGCCCGGCGCCAAGGTAGCGGTCGGCACGCCTATCGCCACCCTGCTCGAAGCCGGCGAAAGCGCCGCCAGCGTACACCGCCCTGCCCCGGCGCAAGCGCCTGCCGCGCCGCCGGCAGCCAGCGTAGCCCCGCCGGCGGTAAGCGCCAGCCGGCCGCGCATCTCCCCTGCCGCACGCCAGCGGGCCGCCGAACTGGGGATCGACGCCAGCCAGCTGAGCGGCAGCGGCCCGCAGGGCGCGGTGACCCTGCAGGACGTCGAGCATGCCGCCCGGCCGGCCACGGCCGGCGAGCGCACGGCCGCCATGCGTCAGGCCATCGGCGCGGCCATGAGCCGCTCCAAGCGTGAGATTCCGCATTACTACCTGAGCGAAAACGTGCCGCTCGGCCAGGCCATGGCCTGGCTCAAGGCACACAACGCCGAGCTGCCACCGGAACAGCGCCTGTTGCCCGGGGTGCTGCAGCTCAAGGCCATCGCCCTGGCCCTGCGCGACTATCCGCAGCTCAACGGTTTCTGGCAGGACGGCGCCTTCCGCCCCGCCGCCGGCATCCACCTCGGCGTGGCCATCGCCCTGCGCCAGGGCGGACTGATCGCCCCGGCGCTGCACGATGTCGCCGATAAGCCGCTGAGCGTGCTGATGGCCGAACTCGGCGAACTGGTGCAGCGGGCCCGCAGCGGTTCGCTGCGCAGCTCGGAGCTGGCCGACGCCAGCCTGACCGTCACCCAGCTCGGCGATCAGGGCGTCGACGCCGTGTTCGGCGTGATCTACCCGCCGCAGGTGGCACTGGTCGGCGTCGGCCGCCTGGCCGAACGGCCGTGGGTCAGCGATGGCCAGCTGGGCGTGATGCCTTGCGCGCAGTTCAGCCTGTCCGCCGACCACCGCGCCAGCGACGGCCATTACGGCGCACGCTTTCTTGCCGAGGTCCGCCGCCTGCTGCAGACCCCGGAAAACCTGTGAGGAAACCCGCATGACCCCGGCACAGATCCGCAGTGAAGTGTTTGCCGCCCTGCAGGGCATCGCCCCGGAAGTCGAACCCGCGACGTTGCGCAGCGACCGCCTGCTGCGCGACGAGGTCGATCTCGACTCGATGGACTGGCTGCGTTTTCTCGCCGCCCTGCACCAGCGCCTCGGGGTGAATATCCCGGAGTGCGACTACCAGCAGCTGACCAGCATGGATGTGCTGCTCGCCTACCTGGAGCAACGCCTGGCAGCCCCCGCCACGGCCATGGGCAGCACCCGGCCGTTGTAGGCGCGCCCCGGCCGACGGGCCGACCGGACTGGCAAGGAACTGCCGCAGGTCAGCGCGGCGACAGGTTGCCACGACTATCTTGCCAGCAAACCGTTATCTGCAGCGGATCGAGCAGGCCATGAAAATACATTTGCTGGACCCCGCCTCGGCGCTGGCCAGTTTGCACGTCAGCGCCGCGGGCCTGAGCAGCAGCGAGGCGGCCCGGCGCCAGCAGGAATTCGGCCGCAACCAGTTGCAGGAGGCCGCGCAGACACCGCTGTGGCTGAAGTTCCTGCGCGAATTCAGCCACTTCTTCGCGCTGATCCTCTGGGTTGGCGCGGCCCTGGCGTTCTTTGCCGCCTGGCGCCAGCCCGGTGAAGGCATGGCGACCCTGGGCTTCGCCATCCTGCTGGTGATCCTGATCAACGGGCTGTTCTCCTTCTGGCAGGAATACCGTGCCGAGACCGCCATCAATGCCCTGCAGCGCCTGTTGCCGCACCGGGTCAAGGTGCTGCGCGACGGCCACACGCAGGAACTCGATGCCGACCAACTGGTGCCGGGCGACATCATCTTCGTCCAGGAAGGCGACCAGGTGCCGGCCGATTGCCGGTTGCTCGAAGGCTTCGGCGTGCAGGTCAACAATTCGGCACTCACCGGCGAGTCCGTACCCGCCCCGCGCGAGGTCAACGCGCCGGCCGGAACCGAGCTGCAGCAGGCGCACAACCTGCTGTTTGCCGGCACCAGCGTGGTGACCGGCAATGGCCGTGCCCTGGTGTTCGCCACCGGCGGCCACACCGCCGTGGGCAATATTGCCCGGCTGAGCCAGCACAGCGGCGATCAGCTGTCGCCGCTGCAACTGGAGATCCGCCGGCTCAGCCATTTCGTCGCGATCCTGGCCTGCAGCCTGGGCGCCGTGTTCTTCCTGATCGGGGCCTGGATCGGCCTGCCGCTGTGGTCCAACCTGATGTTCGCCATCGGCATCATCGTCGCCAACGTGCCCGAAGGCCTGTTGCCCACGGTGACCCTGTCGCTGGCCATGGCCTCGCAGCGCATGGCCCGGCGCAATGCGCTGATCCGCCATCTGCCGGCAGTCGAGACGCTTGGCTCGACAACCGTGATCTGCACCGACAAGACCGGCACGCTGACGCAGAACCGCATGGCGGTGCGCGCGCTGCACCTGGAGGGCCGCGTGGTGACGCCGGACGAGCTGCCGGCCGGGCATGTGCTGCGCGAGATCCTCGGCTACTGCCACGACCTCCGGCGCGGGGCGGACGGCTGGCTCGGCGACCCGATGGAAGTGGCGCTGGTCAGCCTGGCCGAGAGCAGCGGCGCGCTCGGCGACAGTGCGCGCCTGCTCGAGCAGCCGTTCGACACCCGGCGCAAGCGCATGGCGGTGCTGCAGCGCCACGCCGGGGGTGCCCGCGTGTACCTCAAGGGTGCGCTGGAAACCGTGCTGCCGCTGTGCCGCCAGCAGTGGTGCGGCAACGCTGTGCAGCCCCTCGAGGAACCCGCCCGCCAGGCGATCATCGCCGCCCACGACGCCCTGGCCGAACGCGGCTTGCGCATCCTGGTGCTGGCCTGGCGCCCGGCGCAGGCGGAGGAGAGCCTGGACAGCCTCGAACAGGGCCTGCTGTTTGCCGGGCTGGTGGGCCTGGAGGACCCGCCGCGGGCGGAAGTCCCCGCAGCGATCCGCCAGTGCCGCAGCGCCGGCATCCGGGTGATCATGGTCACCGGCGACAACCCGCGCACGGCCTGCGCGATCGGCCGCGAAATCGGCCTGCTCGGCAGCAACCCGGCGCGGGTGATTACCGGCGAACAGCTGGCGCACCTCAGCGACATCCAGCTGCAACTGGCCCTCGACCAGCCGGACATCCTGTTTGCCCGGGTCGCGGCGGAGCAGAAGATGCGCATCGTCAAGGCGCTGCAGGGCAAGCAGCAGGTGGTCGCGGTGACCGGTGACGGAGTCAACGATGCACCGGCGCTGAAGCAGGCGGACATCGGCATCGCCATGGGCCGCAGCGGCACCGACGTGGCGCGCGGCGCGGCCGACATGATCCTGCTCGACGACAACTTCGCCAGCATCGTCGCCGCAGTCGAGGAAGGCCGCGCGGTGTTTGCCAACCTGCGCAAGTTCCTCACCTACATCCTCAGCTCGAACATTCCCGAGCTGGTGCCGTACCTGGCCTATGTGCTGCTGCGCATCCCGCTGCCGCTGACGGTGATCCAGATTCTCGCCGTGGATCTGGGTACCGACATGCTGCCGGCCCTGGCCCTCGGCGCGGAAAAGCCCGACGCCGCGGTCATGCGCCAGCCACCGCGGCCATTCGGCGAGCATTTGCTCAACCGCACCTTGCTCTGGCGCGCCTACGGCTTTCTCGGCATCCTCGAGGCAGCGGCCGCGCTGACTGCATACTTCTTCGTGCTCGACGCCAGCGGCTGGCGGTACGGCACGCCGCTGGCCAGCGACGACCCGCTGTACCTGACGGCCACCTCGGCCTGCTTTGCCACCATCGTGGTGATGCAGGTGGTCAACGTGTTCCTCTGCCGACACCCCAGCCGCTCGACCCTGGGCACCGGCCTGTTCAGCAACCCGCTGCTGTTCGGGGCAATCGCCGTGGAGCTGGGCCTGCTGGGTTTCGTGATCTACACGCCATGGGGCAACCAGCTGTTCGCCACCCACCCGCTGCCGGCAGACGTCTGGCTGCTGGCCGGCGCCTGCGCGCTGCTCATGCTGCTGCTGGAGGAGCTGCGCAAGTGGCTGCAGCGACGCAGTGAAACACCGCGACTGCAGCCATAGCCGGGATTGATCCGCGCCGGCGCGCCAAGCGCATCGCCAGCCAGCCGACGCCTGCCGACCGCCTGCACGACTCGATCTGCTGGCAGGCCGTATCCATGGCGGACCCTCGGCGCTAGCCGGACAGTCGCGACGCAGCAAATACCAGGCTGAAGGTGGTAACCCCGTCTGCCGAGGTGCAGTGAATTTCGCCCTGGTGGGCAATCACTATCGAGCGGGTTATGGCCAGGCCAAGCCCCGCGTTGATGCTGCTGCCTTCACGCCGGGCCGGGTCGCCCCGGTAAAACCGCTCGAACAGTTGCTCAAGGTGCTCCGCGGGAATGACTGGCCCCGGATTGGCCACACTCAATTGGGTGCCTGACTCGTTCTGGCGGATGCTGACCGTGATGGTTTGCCCTTGCGGGGTGTAGCGCAGGGCGTTGGACAGCAGATTGGCAATCGCGCGATGCAGCATCAGCAGATCGCCGCGAACACTGCCCTGGCCGTGCAGGCGCAGCTGGATGCCGCGCTCGTCGGCCAACAGGCGGTAGTACTCGAACAGCTTGCCCACCACCGCTTCGAGCGCGACCAGTTGCCGCTCCGGCATGATCAGGCCGTTATCAGCCTTGGCCAGGAACAACATGTCGTCGATCATCCGCGACATGTGTTTCAGGTCGTCCAGGTTGGTGTACAGGGTCTCCTGGTAGTCTTCACTGTGACGCGGCCTGGAGAGCACCACCTCGGTTTGCGTCAGCAGGTTGCTCAGCGGTGTGCGCAATTCATGGGCGATATCGGCGGAGAAGTTCGACAGCCGCATGAACGCATCATCCAGGCGCGCCAGCATGGCATTGAACGAAACCACCAGCTGCTGCAGCTCGTGCGGGACCGAGGTCAGCGGGATGCGTTCCTTGAGCGAGGTGGCCGAGATGGAGGCGGCGACCCGGGTTACCTGCCGCAAGGGCTCCAGGCCACTGCGGGCAACCAGCCAGCCGAGTCCGCCACTCAGCAGCGCGCTCAGCACCAGGCCGATCCAGAACCAGCGGGTTATCGCGGCAAAAAAATGCGTGTGCGCGGTGACATCCAGGACCAGCATCAGGGTTAGCGGCTGGCCCTGCCCGGCAACATCCGCCCCGGCGCGTGCGGTAAGCCCGCGAAACAGATGGCCGTGCTCCTGCCACTGCCAGATTTCACCGTCATCCATCCCGCGCAAACGCTCAGGCAGCTCGACCGGCCCCGGCTCGGCGAACAGCACGTTGCCCGCGCCATCGAGAATGATGGCGGTAATGTCCCGGTGGGCGCCGAGCAATGCGCGCAACTGGGGCTTGAACTGATCGAACTGCTCGACCCCCTTGAATTCGGCGAGGATGCGTTGCGTCGCCTGGCGCTTTTCCTCGAGTGTCTGCCGATCCTGCTGCAGGAAATGATGCTGGCTGAACTGCTGGAACATCAGTCCGGCCAGCAGCAGCACGGCGGTCACCGCCAGCATGAACAGCAGGCTCAGGCGGGTGGTCAGGGATAGTCGCTTCATGCCGGCTCCGGGGCATCGAGCCGGTAGCCCATGCCGCGCACGGTCTGAATCAGTTTTGGCTCGAATTCATCGTCGATCTTGGCCCGCAAGCGGCGGATGGCCACCTCGATCACATTGGTGTCGCTGTCGAAATGCATGTCCCACACCTGCGCGGCGATGAGTGCCTTGGATAGCACCTCTCCGCGGCGGCGCAGTAACAACTCGAGCAGGGCAAATTCTTGCGCGGTCAGCTCGATGCGCTGCCCGGCACGCCTGACCCGCCGTTTCAGCAGGTCGACTTCGAGGTCGGCAAGCCGCAGGTGCGTCTGCGCGGGACTGCTGTTACCGCGGCGCAGCAGCGTGCGCACACGGGCCAGCAACTCGGAAAAGGCAAAGGGTTTGATCAGGTAATCATCAGCGCCAAGCTCAAGGCCCTTGACCCGGTCCTCCACCCGGTCGCGGGCGGTCAGGAACAGCACCGCTTGTTGCTGACCGGCGGCGCGCAAACGGCGCAGCACTTCCCAGCCCTCCAGGCCGGGCAGCATGACGTCGAGAATCAGCAGATCGTAGCGCGTGCCTTGCGCCTGGTGCAGTGCGTCCAGCCCGTCGCTCACCAGATCCACCAGAAAACCGGCTTCGTTCAACCCCTGCTGCAGATAGACCCCGGTTTTGGGTTCATCTTCGGCGACCAAAATTCGCATCTGTTCAATCCGCCCACTCAATGCGCTGAGTGTGCCGCGATTGGCGCGGGCCAGCCAGCCACTGACGCAAATCTAATCTGCGCCTCAGCCGGTCGACGGCCGCCGCGGTTCAAGCTGCACGCCGCAGCACGCGCAGGGGCTCCGCCGGAGCTTTCTCTCTCGCACGCGCCGGCCGTGGGCGAACCTTACACAAATGTAATCACCCGGCCGCAGGCGATCTGGCAAGGTTCACCCTCGTGCAGGCCGCAGCAACGCGGTGGCCGCGCAAACGTCAACAACCCCTGAAGCAGAAGGTTTAAAACCGTGGTTGCTATCCACTTGCTGCGCCTTGGCGTGCTGCTCGGCGCGACGCTGCTGGGGAGCGCCCAGGCGGCCAGCTTGCGCGATGTGCTCGAGCAGGCCTGGGCCGTGCAGGCCGACCAGCAGGGTGCCCGCGACCGGCAATATGCTGCACAGGTCGCCGCCAGCCAGGCCTGGACACCGCAGCCCCCCAGCCTCGGCCTGTTCAATACCACTGATCAATTCAACGGCGACTACGGCCGGCGTGAGTGGGAGGTCGGGATTGCCGCCCCCATCTGGCTGCCGGGGCAGCGCGACCAGGCGCAGGCTGTCGCCAATGCCGAAAAGACCGCGTTCAACGGCCGCAATGAACTGGGTCGCTGGCAACTGGCCGGGCAGTTGCGTGAAAGCTGGTGGACCGTGCGCTTTGCCGAGGTGGACCTGGCCAGCGCCAATCGCCAGCTGGCTGAAGCGCAGGCGCTGGCCAAGGATGTCAGTCAGCGGGTAAAGGCCGGGGAGCTGGCCGCGCTCGACGAGAATCAGGCCAAGATCGCCGTGGCGCAGGCCAAACGCCAGCAAGACCTGGCCGGGCTGGAATTGCAGCGCAGCCGTACAACCTTCGCCTTGCTCAGCAACGGCGCCAGCCTGCCCGCGCAGGCCGAAGTGCTGGCGCCTGCGCCCGCCCTGGAGCAGCACCCGCTGCTGAGCAGCTTGCACGCGGCGGTGCGCAGTGCCCAGGCGCGCCTTGACCAAGCCACCGGCGATAGCCGCGACGCCCCGGAACTGGCGCTGACCTACACCTCCGAGCGCGATGCCGCTGCCGACCCCTACCGTGACCGGATCAAACTGGGCATCACCATTCCGTTCGGCAGTGAATCGCGCAATCGACCGCGGATCGAAGCGGCCAATGCCGACTGGATCGAGGCGCAGACCAGCCAGGACGTGGAGCGGCGGCGGATTGCCGCCGAGATCAGCGCGGCGCAGCTGGAGCTGAGCCAGAGCCAGCAGCTACAGGCCTTGGCGGCAGAAGAACTGACGCTGGTCAAGCAGCGCAGTGCCTGGATCGAACAAGGGTTTCGCCTGGGCCAGTTTGACCTGCTGACGCAGCTCCGCAGCCAGCGCGAGCAGCTCGATGCACAAGCCCAGGTCGAGCGCGCCGAGTACGCGGTGGGGCGCGCCATTTCACGTTTCAACCAGGCAGCGGGAGTCTTGCCATGAAGCTGTACCCTACCCTGCTGGCCAGTGCCTTAAGCCTGCAATTGTCCACGGCCCTGGCGCATGGCGACGAAGACCATGGCGCGGTCCAGCCATTGCCCGCCAGCACGCAGCGCCTGCCCGCTGCCGAGGCCCACTCGCCGGACTTCGAGCTGTATGCGCAGCTGGAGGGCGACCGCTTGACCGTCTACCTGGATCGCTACAGCGATAACCAGCCCATCGCCGGCGCCAGCATCGAAGTGGAAAGCGCGGACTTCAAAGCCCCCTTGCAGCCGCTGTCGGCAGGCACCTATCAAGCGCCGGCAGAGGCCTTGAATCATCCGGGCGAACATAACCTGCTGTTTACCGTATTGGCCGGGGAACAGTCCGACTTTCTCGATGCGGTACTGACGGTCAGTCCTGCTGCCGCTGCGGGTCCGTCGGCGCTTGCCCGGCCAGGCTGGTGGCTGGCGGCGGCGCTTGCCGTCCTGGCGGCAGCCGCCTGGCTGTTGCAGCGGCGCCGGCGCCCGGGCTCGATCAATCAGGGAGCCGCACGATGAACACCACGCCGCTGTCTGTCGCTGTGTTGCTGCTGGCCATGGGCGCGACCCAGAGCCTGCCGGCCTGGGCCCACGGCGATGAAGTCCACGCCGAAGCCGCTCCCGTCACCAGTACCGGCAATAACCCGCAGCGCCTGGCGGACGGTCGCGTGCTCTTGCCCAAGGAGGCCCAGCACCGCCTGGCGGTGCGTACCGTGCTGGCCAGGGAAACCAGCGTGGCCAAGTCGATTGAGCTGAACGGCCATGTGGTTATGGACCCCAATCGCGGTGGCCAGGTGCAAGCCAGCAGCGCCGGACGCATCAGTGCCCCCGCGCAGGGTTTGCCGGCGCTGGGCAGCCGGATCAGCAAAGGCCAGCTCCTCGCCTGGGTAATACCCACCGTGAGTGCCTACGAACAGGCCCAGCAGCAAGCGGAACTGGCGCAGATTCGCAGCCAGCTGACCCTCGCGCAGCTAACCGTGCAACGCCTGTACGCCTTGCGCAACTCGGTTCCCGGCAAAGAACTGCAAGCCGCCGAGGCGGAACTGGCGGCATTGCGCGGACGCAGTGCGGCCCTGGCCGCGGTCAGCCAGGGCGAGGCCCTGCGCGCGCCGGTCGCTGGCGTGCTGGCCGCCAGCAACGTGCTCAATGGCCAGGTGGTCGCGGCCAGCGATGTACTGTTTGTCATTGTCGACCCCGAGGGCATGCAGATCGAAGCCCTGGCCTATGACCCGGCGCTGGTCGACAACCTGGCCGGCGCCTTCATGCAGGGCGTCAGCTTGCGTTACCTCGGCGGCGCCCTGGTGCTGCGCGATGGCGCCTTGCCCTTGCGCTTTGCCCCGACGCAGGCCATGCCGCTGGCTCTGGGGCAGACGGTCAAGCTGATTGCGCAGACGCGCGAACAGATCAGCGGGGTGGTGCTGCCGGCCAGCAGCGTGGTGAAAAACAGCGCGAACGAGTCGGTGGTCTGGCTGCATGAGCAGGCGCTGGTGTTTCGCGCCGTGCCGGTGCAGCCCGTGGCACTCGATGGCAAGAACGTGCTGGTCACGCAGATCCGCCCGGGCAGCCGCGTGGTGACCGCGGCGGCCAGCCTGCTTAACCAGATCCGCTGAGGAGACGCGGCGAGTCGATTTGCAGGGTGGGCTTCAGCCCGCCGCCGCACCGCTCGAGGGTATTGGTGGGCTAAAGCCCAGCCTGCGCCGACGCTGACTGCCGTAACGAGGAGACACAATGTTTAGCTGGATCGTCAATACCAGTCTGCACAACCGGCTGTTTGTGCTGGCCTTTGCCGCGATCACCCTGATCTATGGCGGGTTGACCGCGCAGCAGATGCCGGTGGACGTATTTCCTGACCTGAACAAGCCCACCGTGACCATCATGACCGAAGCCGGCGGCATGGCCCCGGAGGAAGTCGAGCAGCTGGTCAGCTTTCCGCTGGAAACCGCCTTGAACGGCATGCCCGGCGTTACCCGGGTGCGCTCGGTCTCGGGCATCGGCCTATCGATTGTCTACGCCGAGTTCGAGTGGGGCACGGACATCTATCGCAATCGGCAACTGATCGCCGAGCGCCTGGCCGAAGTCCGCGAGCAACTCCCCGAGGGCGTCAAGCCGGTGATGGGGCCGATCTCCTCGGTCATGGGCGAGATCATGCTGATCGCCTTCCCGGCCGATCCCGGGCAGTCCAGCCCGATGGCGGTGCGCGAATACGTCGATTTCGTCCTGCGCCCGCGCCTGCTGTCGATTCCCGGTGTGGCCCAGGTCATCCCGATCGGCGGCGAGGTGCGGCAGTTCCGGGTCGAGCCCGACTCGGCGATGATGGCCCAACTGGGTGTCAGTTATGACGAGCTGGCCAGTGCGCTGAAGGGTTTTTCCAGCAACACCAGTGGCGGTTACCTGGAGCAGAATGCCCGCGAATACCTGATCCGCAACATGGGCCATACCACCAAGCTGGCGGACATGCAGAACCTCGCGGTCAAGGTGGTCAATGGTCAGCCGATTCTGCTCAGGCAGGTAGCCGAGGTGAAATTTGCCGCGGCCTTCAAGCGCGGCGATGCGGGGTTTGCCGGCAAGCCGGCGGTGATCGTCAGCGTGCAGAAGCAACCCAACGCCGACTCGGTCAAACTCACCGGGCAGATCGAGGCGGCCCTGGCCAGCCTGGCCAAGGTGTTGCCGGCCGGGATCAGCCCGCCGCAGATTTCCTTCCGCCAGGCCGACTTCATCGATGCCTCGATTGGCAACGTGCAGGAAGCCTTGCGCGATGGCGCCATCATGGTGGCGATCATCCTGCTGCTGTTCCTGATGAATGTACGCACCACGCTGATTTCTCTGACCGCCATTCCGCTGTCGCTGGCGATCACCTTCCTGGTGTTCAAGGCGCTGGGCCTGTCGGTCAATGTGATGACCCTGGGCGGGCTGGCAATCGCCATTGGCGAGCTGGTGGACGATGCGCTGGTCTACGTCGAAAACGTGTTGCGCCGGCTCAAGGAAAAACGCCCCAGGAGTGTTGCCAGCACCCTCCAGGTCATCGCCGCCGCCTGCAACGAAGTGCGTTCCGGGGTGGTGGTGGCAACCCTGGTGGTGGTGCTGGTGTTCGTCCCGCTGTTTGCCTTGCCGGGCATCGAGGGGCGTTTGTTCGCGCCGCTGGGCGTGGCCTACATCACCTCCATTCTGGCCAGCCTGGCGGTGGCGCTGACGGTGACGCCCGTGCTCTGCTACTTCCTGCTGCCGAAGATGAAGCAGATCGGCCATGGCGACTCGCCGCTGGTGGCCTGGCTCAAGCGCTGGGACCGGCGGCTCTTGCTGGCCTCGTTTGCGCATGCCAAGGCCGTCCTGGTTGGTGCCGTGCTGTTGCTGCTCGTTGCCCTGAGCAGCGTGCCGTATTTCCCCCGGGCCTTTCTGCCAGCGTTCAACGAGGGCACCCTGACCATCAGCCTGCTGCTCAATCCGGGCACCTCGCTGAGCGAGTCCAATCGCATTGGCAGCCTGGCGGAAAGCCTGATCCTGGAAGTGCCGGAGGTGAAGAGCGTAGGCCGCCGCACCGGTCGCGCCGAACTCGACGAACATGCCGAAGGCGTGCATTCCAGCGAAATCGACGTGGACCTGCGCCGCTCCGAGCGCTCGCGTGAAGCGATCATGGCGGCGATTCGCCAGCGCCTGGCGCTGCTGCCGGCGACGGTCACGGTCGGCCAGCCGATCTCGCACCGCCTGGACCATCTGCTGTCGGGCGTGCGCGCGCAGATCGCCTTGAAAATCTATGGCGACGACCTGGATACCTTGCGCGGCGAAGCGGCGGGTCTGAAGGAGCGCCTGGCGCAGATTCCCGGCCTGACCGACCTGCAAATCGAGAAGCAGGTGTTGATTCCGCAGATCAAGATCCGCCTCGACTATGACCGCGCCGCCCAGCTCGGCGTGGCGCCCGGCAGCCTGCTGCAGACCCTGGAGACCCTCACCGAGGGCGATAGCGTCACGCAGATCGTCGACAACAACAAACGCTTCAACCTGGTGGTGCGCCTGCCGGACTCGGCGCGCGATCCGCAGGGGCTGGGCAATATCCTGATCGATACGCCGCATGGCAAAGTGCCATTGTCGCAGGTCGCCAGCATCGAGGAGGCCGACGGCCCCAACCAGATCGGCCGCGAGAACAGCCGCCGGCGTATCGTGATCGCGGCCAACAGCGATGGCTCGGACATGGCCGCGATCATCGAGCAGATTCGCGCGGTGCTGGCGCAGCAGCCCATGCCCGAGGGCTACTTCGTCAGCCTGGAAGGACAGTTCCAGGCGCAGGAAGCGGCCAGTCGGCTGATCGCCGGGCTGTCGCTGGTCTCCCTGGCGCTGATCTTCATGGTGCTCTACAGCCGCTATAAATCGGCGGTCCTGGCGGCCATGATCATGGGCAATATCCCCATGGCGCTGATCGGCAGCGTGATCGCCATGTGGCTGGCGGGCATCTCGTTGTCGGTGGCCTCGCTGGTCGGCTTTATCACCCTCACCGGGATCGCCACGCGCAATGGCATTCTCAAGGTCAGTCACTACATCAACCTGTGCAAGTTCGAGGGCGCCAGCTTCGGCCAGGAGCTGATCGTCCGCGGCTCGCTGGAGCGCCTGACCCCGGTGCTGATGACCGCCCTGACCGCCGCATTGGCCTTGCTGCCGCTGCTGTTTGCCGCCGACGCGGCGGGCAAGGAAATCCTGCATCCGGTGGCGGTGGTCATTTTCGGCGGGTTGGTCAGCTCGACCCTGATGGACAGCCTGCTCACCCCCCTGATGTTCTGGCTGTTTGGCCAGAAACCCTTGCAGCGCCTGGTCGACGAGCACAGCCAGACGGTGCTTTAACCCATACGTGCAAACTGGAGAGGTACCCCATGAAAAAGTCTGTTGTTACCCTGCTGCTCAGTACCGGCCTGATCCTCGCGGCCGGCTCGCCCCAGGCCCATGAGGATGCTCCGCAAGCGCCGATGCACAGTGGCGTGGTCAGCGAGGCAGCCTCCGGCACCAACGCCGAGCTGAGCCTGGAAGGCGGCATGCTGATGGTCTATCTGCGCACTCATGACGGTGCACCGATCGCCAGCCAGGACAGCACCGCTGAACTCACCCTGCTGAGCGCAGGCAAGAAACAGGTCGTGGCACTGCTGCCGTCGGGCGATAACTCGCTGATGGCACAAGGTTCCTATCAGGCGGGGCCGGGTAGCAAGGCGGTGCTCAAACTGAGCTTGCCAGGCAAGTCCACCGAGCAGTTTCGCTTCGAGCTGAAGTAATCCCCCGAGTACTTATGCGTCAGGGAGAACAGCAATGCGCAAGGTCAGACTGTTATTGGCTTGCAGCCTTATGTGGATGCTCAACCAGGCCGTTGCGGCACCCGTCGGCACGGTCTACACCGCGAATGAGCGCGATGCGTCAATCAGCCAGGTCAGACTCGCCAGTGGCGAGGTCCGGACTTTCCCCCTGCAGATTGCCCCGCATAACGTGCAGGTATCGGCCGATGGGCGCTGGTTGTTCGCTGTGGGTATGCCGACTCACGCGGAGCACCAAGGCACAGCGATGAATGGCATGGGCGAGATGAGTACGGGGCAGCTGTTGGTGTTCCGCACCGCCGCGCTGGACAAACCCGCCTTCAGCTTGCCCGCAGGCGAGCACCCGGCGCATGTGGTCGCCGATTCGAGTGGGCAGCGCGCCTTCGTCAGCGACTCCGCCGCCAACCTGGTGCGGGTGTTCGATCTGCAGCAACGCCGCCAGATCGGCACCGTGCAGACGGGTCGCTTCCCCCATGGCTTGCGCCTCAGTCCCGACGGCCAGACCTTGTATGTCGCCAATATGCGTGGTGGCAGTGTCTCGGTGATCGACACCGCCACGTTGCAGGAAACCGCGCAAATTGCCGTGGGCCAGGCGCCGGTTCAGGTCGGTTTTGCTGCCGACGGACGTCAGGCCTATGTCTCGCTCAGTGCCGAGAACCAGCTCGGCATCATCGACACCGCGACCCAGCAGTTGCGCGCCAAGGTCACTGTCGGCAGGACGCCGATCCAGATGATGGCCAGCGCCGATGGCCGTCAGGTCTTCGTGGCGAATCAGGGCAGCAGTGCCGATCCGGATGAGCGGGTTTCGGTAGTCGATCCAGCCAACGGCAAGCTGGTTGCCAGTGTGGTCACCGGCAAGGGCGCCCATGGCGTGGCCATCAGCAGCGACAGCGCGTATGTGTTTGTCAGCAACATCGAGGCGGGCACTGTCTCGGTGATCGATACCGTCAGCCGCACAGTCGTTGCCACCCACAAAGTGGGCGCTGGCCCGAATGGCATCAGCTACCAGGCACCCGAGTGAGCGGCGCGCAGTCTGCTGGCTTGATTGAGGTCAATTCAGCCCCGGTATAACTGTCTACACTGATTCCAGTAGGGCTTAATCGGCCTATGGAGTGCGTCATGTTCTGGTTCCGGCAGCATCACCGTAAGCTGTTGCGCCTGACCCTCGCGGTGTGGGGGTTGGCGTTACTGCTGGTGGCGTTTCAGGGCTGCCTGGTGCGCCCAGAGCATAATCTGTCTGTCACGCACACTGCGCTCTCTGTGACGCAGGTGGCGGATGATCATGCTTTGCACGCCAGTGGTTGCCTGCAGCATTGCGAGGCGACGGCCAGCGCGATCAATCCGGCTTCACAGCACCCGATGCTGGATCTGGTCAGTTGGGCAATCCTCTGGCTGCCAGCACTGCTGCTTAACCCAAGCGACCTGTCCAGGTTTGCCTTTCTTGCACTGCGCCGCCCCGTACCTTCGGCGCCGCCAGCCCGCCTGCTGTTCGTCCGCTTCAACGATTAATTAGCGATTTCAGGGCGTCCGCTCGCCGGACGTTCTGTTTTGCTGTGCCAATTCGGCGCGGCCCGGTAGTCCCTGTCTTTTCTTTACCACTTGGAGTTCAACATGAACGCACCACTGAAATTGATCCTTGCCGCCATTTTATCCAGCAGCGCACTCATGGCCACGGCCGAGGATGCACATCACCCGGCTGACGTGCCGGCCGGCACAAGCACCTCCAGTGCAGCAGTGCCGCCACCCATGAATCAAGCAATGACCGAACAGATGCAGAAAATGCAGGCCGCGCATGACAAAGCCGCTGCCGCAACAACCCCTGCCGAACGGCAAGCCGCCATGCAGGAAGGCATGCAAGCGATGAAGGAAGGCCTGACCATGATGAGTCAGGAGCCGGGCGCGATGGGCTGTATGGGCTCAGGCATGGGTATGTCTGGTGCCAAGGGCGGCATGGGCATGGGCAACGGCATGATGGACATGATGATGCAGATGATGGATCAGCAGTCGTCGATGATGAACATGCCCATGCAGAAGTGAGCTAGCGGCAAGGTTGCTGGGTATTTTCACCGGGTAGCACCCCCACGCGGGCGTGGGGGTGGCGCTCCGGCAGCACATGGAGGCAGACATGACGCCTGTACCACCCGCGAACAGCATGAGGCACCTCTGGGTGTTCTGGGGCTTTGTCGCCATCGCCGGGTTCTTCCTGCTCACCGAGCATACCGCCCACCTGTTGGGCGTCTTGCCTTACCTGCTGCTGGCGGCCTGCCCGCTGATGCATGTGTTTATGCACCACGGCCACGCTGGCCATCGACGTGGGCATGGGCATGCGCAGCCACCACCGAACACGGACGAGGAGGATACGCCATGAACCATGCCGAAGCGGCCTACGGCCTGTGGGCGCTGGTCATCATCAACTCGCTGGTGTTCAGCCTGTTTGCCTTCAGCTTCACCCGGCCGAGGACGCGCCGCGACTGGCGCTCCTTCGGCATGTTCTCGGCCTTCCTGGTGGCGCTGTTTACCGAGATGTACGGCTTTCCGCTGACCATCTACCTGCTGATGCCCTGGCTTGGCCAGCGCTTTCCCGGCATCGACTTCCTCTCGCACGACGCCGGCCATCTGCTCGAAGTACTGTTTGGCTGGCAGGTCAATCCGCACTGGGGGCCCTTCCACCTGCTCAGCAACCTGTTGATCCTCGCCGGTTTCTGGCTGCTGTCGAGCGCCTGGCGCGTGCTCTACCAGGCGCAGAGCAGTGGCCAACTGGCGCTGAGCGGTCCCTATGCGCGGATCCGCCACCCCCAGTACGCGGGCTTCGTGCTGATCATGTTCGGCTTTCTGTTGCAGTGGCCAACGCTGATCACCCTGCTGATGTTCCCGATCCTGCTCGTGATGTACGCCAAACTGGCCAGGCGGGAGGAACAGGAGATGCTCGCGCACTTCGGTGATGCCTACCGCGCCTACCGCGAACGCACTCCGGCGTTCCTGCCCTGGCCAACGACCCGCCCCAGCACCGCCGCTGGCGGCCCTCCGCATTCGAGGAAACAAGCATGAACGCTCCCTGGAAAACCGGACTCACCCTGGCCCTGACCATGGCCATTTCCTACTCGGTCTGCGCCCTGCTCTATGCACTGTGGCCGACGCAAGGCATCGCCTTCCTCAATGCCTTGTTCCATGGCCTCGACTTCGGCCGCCTGCAGGCGCCGCAAGCCTACGGCGTGGCGACTTTCGTCGGACCGCTACTGGTCCTGAGTGGTTGGGGCGCGCTGGTCGGCACCCTGTTCGCCTGGCTGCATTGCAGGCTCCACGGTAATGCGCAGTAGGTCTAGGAGGCCACAATGAACGATTCGCCCATGCCACAGCCCGACCGGCCACCAGCGCTAGCGTCAGGCGCACAGGATCCGGTGTGCGGCATGCCGGTCGCCGCCGACAGCCCGTTCAGTGCCGCGTACGCCGGGCAGACCTGGCACTTCTGCAGCGAGAAGTGTCAGCTCAAGTTCAAGGCTGACCCCGAGCGCTACGCCACCCCTACCCTGCCGCAGACGCAGACGCAGACGCCGGCGCCGGCGACAACCGGGAACGAATACAGCTGCCCGATGCATCCGGAAGTCCGCCAGCGCGGGCCTGGCATCTGCCCCAAGTGCGGCATGAGCCTGGAGCCGGTACTGCCGGAACTGGAGCAGGCGGAGAATCCTGAACTCAGGGACTTCGCCCGGCGCTTCTGGTGGAGCCTGCCGCTGACCCTGATCGTCACCCTGCTGGCCATGGGCGGGCATGCCCTGAATCTGTTCCACGGCACCACGCAGAACTGGGTCGAGCTGGTCCTGACCACCCCGGTGGTGCTCTGGGCCGGCTGGCCGTTCTATGTGCGCGGCGCGCGCTCGGTGATCCAGCGCAGCCCGAACATGTGGGCACTGATCGGCCTCGGCACCGCTGCCGCCTACCTCTACAGCCTGGCTGCGACCCTGGCGCCCGGCGTGTTTCCGGCGACCTTCAGGCTGGACGGGCGGATCGGTGTGTACTTCGAGGCGGCGGCGGTGATCATCTCGCTGACCCTGCTCGGGCAAATGCTCGAGCTCAAGGCGCGCGCGCAGACTTCGGCCGCGATCAAATCGCTGCTTGGCCTGGCGCCCAAGACCGCGCGCCGGATCGATGCCGATGGCAGCGAGACGGATATCCCGCTGAGTCATGTGCACAGCGGCGACACCCTGCGCGTACGTCCCGGTGAGAAGGTGCCGGTCGATGGCCGGGTGCTGCAGGGTGAAAGCGCGGTGGACGAGTCCATGCTCACCGGCGAGCCGTTGCCGGTGATGAAGCGGATCGGCGACAGCCTGATCGGTGCCACCCTCAACACCCATGGCAGCCTGGTGATGCAGGCGCAAAAAATCGGGGCGGCGACCATGCTCGCGCAGATCGTCCAGATGGTGGTGCAGGCGCAGCGCTCCAAGGCCCCGATGCAGCGCCTGGCGGACGTGATCGCCGGCTATTTCGTGCTGGTGGTGATCGCCATCGCCGGCCTGACCTTGCTCGGCTGGGGTCTGTGGGGGCCACAACCGAGCTGGGTGTTCGGCCTGATCAATGCAGTGGCGGTGCTGATCATCGCCTGCCCCTGCGCGCTCGGTCTGGCCACGCCGATGTCGGTCATGGTCGCCACCGGCAAGGCCGCTGGCAGCGGCGTGCTGTTTCGCGATGCGGCGGCAATCGAGAACCTGCGCAAGATCGACATCCTGATCGTCGACAAGACCGGTACCCTCACCGAAGGTCATCCGGCCTTCCACAGTGTCGAACCGGCGCCCGGCTTCACTGCCGGCGAGGTGCTGCGGCTGGCCGCCAGCCTTGACCAGGGCAGCGAGCATCCGCTGGCGCACGCCATCGTCGAGCAAGCCCGCGCCTCCGGTTTGGCCTTGAGTACGCCAGAGGGTTTCGCCTCTGTTTCAGGCATCGGCGTGCGTGGCCTCGTCGAGGGCCACCGCGTGCTGCTGGGCAATACCGCGCTGATGGCTGAGGCCGGCGTGGCCACCGCAGCCCTGCAGGCACGTGCCGAACAGCTGCGCAGCGACGGCACCAGCATCATGTATCTGGCAGTGGATGACCGGCTGGCTGGCTTGCTCGCGGTGGCCGACCCGATCAAGCCGACCTCCAAACTGGCGGTCGAACGTCTGCAGGCGAAGGGCGTGCGGGTCATCATGGCCACCGGCGATGGCCTCACCAGCGCCCGCGCGGTCGCCCGCCAGCTGGGCATCGAGGAAGTCCACGGCGAGGTCAAACCGCAGGACAAGGAGCGTCTGGCTGCCAGCCTGCAGGCACGCGGGCACCGTGTGGCGATGGCCGGCGACGGGATCAACGACGCCCCGGCCCTGGCGCGCGCCGATGTCGGCATCGCCATGGGCACCGGTACCGATGTGGCAATGAACAGTGCCCAGATCACCCTGGTCAAGGGCGACCTGCTGGGCATCCTGCGCGCCCGCAGCCTGTCGCTGGCGGCAGTGCGCAACATGCACCAAAACCTGGTGTTTGCCTTCGTCTACAACGCGCTGGGCATTCCCCTGGCCGCCGGGCTGCTCTACCCGCTGACCGGGCAGCTGCTGTCGCCACTGATCGCGGCGCTGGCCATGAGCGTGAGTTCGGCTTCCGTGGTCTTCAATGCGCTGCGACTACGGCATGCGCGGATCGAGTGAAGCTGAACATGGCGCTTGACCTTGCCACAAGGGCAAGGTCGACAGTGTAGCTACCGCCGGAACCAGCCGGTCACTTGCGAGGAAGCCCCGATGCGCACCATCGAATTGAACGTCCAGGGCATGAGCTGCGGCTCCTGTGTCAAACACATCAATGCCGCGCTGGCCGCGCTGGCCGCGCTGGCCGGGGTCGACGCGGTCGAGGTCGACTTGCCCGCTGGCCGCGTGCGCGTTACCGGCAACGCTGAAGCTGCCCTGCTGATCGCCACCCTCGACGACGCCGGCTATCCGGCGCAAGCGGCTAGCCCGGCGGCTGCCGCTGCAGCCAAGCCAGCCGGCTGCGGCAGCAGTTGCAACTGTCACTGAGGCTCAAGCCAGTCACCCCAACCCCAGCCGCCACCACGGCAGGATCACACGCAAGATCGGGAGTATCACCATGTCCACAAAATTGCGGATTGCCGCCATCGCCGTTCTGCTGCTCGGCGGAATAGCCCAGGCTGACGAGCCACTGAGCATTGACGTGCATCGCGACGCCAACTGCGGGTGCTGCAAAGACTGGATCAAGCACCTTGAAGCCAACGGTTTCAATGTCATCGATCACGTCGAAACCGACATGCGCGCGGTCAAGCAGCGTCTCGGCGTGGCCCCGCGCCTGGCGTCCTGCCACACCGGGGTGATCGACGGCAAATTCGTCGAAGGCCATGTGCCCGCTGCGCAGATTCTCGAGTTGCGGCAGCGCCCGGATCTGGTCGGCCTGGCCGTGCCAGGCATGCCCGCCGGCTCGCCGGGGATGGACTTCGGGCAACCGCGACAGGCTTACCAGGTCATAGGGCTAACCGCGGCGGGTACGGATGAAGTGGTGGCGCAGTACCCCGCAAGCGAATAACCCGACCGGCCCGGCAGAACTAATCGCCCGCGGCATCCCGGCGAGTGGCGCAGCGGGCCACCAGGCATGGCTGAACAGCGCTGCGGTTATTGCGCGCCGCGCCAATAGCCGGCGGGGGCGTCGTAGCCACCGCCGCCATCCTCCAGCGCTGGCTCGCCGGGCCGGGGCTGCGGCAGCGATTCGCCGCTGACCGGCAAGCTAGAGCGACTGGCGAGGCTGCCTTCGACCTGTGCGGAAATGTAATAGACCCCCGCCAGCACCCCGCTGACCGGGTTGCGCATCCACTCCAGCCAGTTTTCATCGAAAGCGGCGTTCAGGCTTTTGCGCAGTTGCGCTTCCATTTCCGGTCGTTCGTTCTCGCGGCTGACCGCGCTGAAACCCGCCACGCCCAGGGAAAGCACCGTGGCGGCGACCCGGCCGACCACTGCCGAGACCGAGCTGGCAATGCTGCGGGTGGCGAGCTCGCTCTGCAGGGCTGCGCTGGTCTGTTGGGCTACTGCGGAAATGTCGGCGGCCAGCCAGCTGCTCGCGCCGCCAGGGGCATTGCGGATCCGCGCGAGCAGCGCCGCATAGGCAGGCAACTGCTCGAGCGGCTCGGCGTGGAGCAGCTGGTCGAGCGAAGCACTGTGGGCGGCGGGCGGCGCCAGCTTGATTGCCGGAATGCGCTGGAGCCACTGCTCGAATTGCTCTGCGGGGATGCCGTAGCGCGCCGGGATTTTCTTGAGCCGCACACCCAGTTGCTGGACGTAGAAGCCGGTGGTCTGCGCCATGATCAGGTCCGGATCAATCTCCCTGGCGACCGGTTCCAGCACGCGCTCCTGGTATTGCTCCTGCAGGTAGAGCGCCAGGCGATTTACGCTCGAATCTTGTTCGCCCTCGGCGTTCAGCTGGTACCAGGCCACCTTCATGGTCAGCCATTGGCGGGTCCAGTAACTGGAGAACCACGGGATGAAGTCTGTGTCGGTGCGCTGGTAGACGCGGTCCATCCATTGATCCATGGCGCCGAGGGCGTACTTCTGGGCCTGATCTGTCGCGGTCAGCGAGGCGACGAGGATGTCATCGTCGACCTGCCGCCAGACCTCCGGCGGAATCACCGGCGGCGTCAGCTCAGGCCCGCGCGCTCCCGTGGCGCAGCCGCTCAGCACCAGCAGCAAGACGATGAGCAGGCAAGGCAGATTCAAGACCGCAGCCTCCTCCAGTGGATTCGACGGCCCTGGCCCAGTGGCCGGACAGGTTGCGGGAACACGCTACAGCACAACCCGCGACAGGCGCTGCGCTGTGTATGCGCGGCGTACCCGTTCTTTAAGTGTAGGTGGCGAAAGCCTTGCCAGGCGGGCAAGACCGACCAGCGCGGTGCCGGCAACCGCACGCCATTGCACTGCACAGCCAGCCGCTGCAACGGGAGGCTGCGGCACCGCAACCACACTGCCTGCGGCTGCCGGCGCTGGTTGGCCGCATCGCGGCCAGGACGGGTCGTTTCGCCCGCTGCGGGGAGCTCAGGCCGGCAGCGGGCGCAAGGGCGGAAACTCCTCGGGGGTCAGGGTTTCCTTTTCCAGCAGCAGCCGCGCGCCTTCCTCCAGGTCGGCGCGGCGCTCCTGCAGCAGCTCCCTGGCCCGCACGTAGGCTTCGTCGATCAGCGCCTTGACGCACAGGTCGACTTCGCGCGCGGTCTGTTCCGAATAGTCCTTTTCGCGCTGGCTGAGCAGATGCTCGCCGAGGTAGCTGGTGCTCTGCCGCTCCAGGACAGCCTGGCCGACCTCGCTCATGCCGAAGCGGGTGACGATCTGCCGGGCGATGTCGGTGACCTTGCCCAGGTCGTCCGCCGCCCCGGTGGAAATCTCGCCGAACACCAGGTCTTCCGCGGCGCGCCCGGCCAGCAGCACCACCATGCGGTTCTTCAGTTCCTGCAGGGTGATCACGAAGCGGTCTTCGGTGGGGCGCTGCAGGGTGTAGCCGAGGGCTCCGACCGAGCGGGGAATGATCGAGACCTTGTGCACCGGGTCCATGTTCGCCAGGCTGGCCGCCGCCAGCGCATGGCCCATTTCATGGTGCGCCACCACCGCGCGCTCGTGCGGCAGGAGCAGGTGGCTGTGGCGCTCGGTGCCGACGACGATACGCTCGACGGCGGCCGTAAAGTCGTCCATGCCCACCTCCGCGGCCGCGTGACGCGTGGCGAGAATGGCCGCCTCGTTGACCAGGTTGGCCAGGTCGGCGCCGGAAAAGCCGGTGGTGATCCCGGCAATCCGCTCGAGATCGAGGCTGGCGGCGGCCTGGATGCGCTTCACATGAACCTTTAGGATGGCCACCCGGCCGCGCCGATCGGGGCGGTCGATGGCGATCTGGCGGTCGAAGCGGCCCGCCCGCAGCAGCGCCGGGTCGAGGATCTCCGGACGATTGGTCGCGGCCAGCAGCACCACGCCCTCGCGCGGGTCGAAGCCGTCCAGCTCGGCCAGCAGCTGGTTGAGGGTCTGCTCCTTCTCGTCGTTGCCGCCGAAGGAGCCGATCCCGCGCGCCTTGCCGAGGGCGTCCAGCTCGTCGATGAAGATGATGCAGGGTGCCGACTTGCGCGCCTGCTCGAACAGGTCACGCACCCGCGCGGCGCCGACGCCGACGAACATCTCGACGAACTCCGAGCCGGAAATGGAGAAGAACGGCACATTGGCCTCGCCGGCCACGGCCTTGGCCACCAGGGTCTTGCCGGTGCCGGGCGGACCGACCAGCAGGATGCCCTTGGGAATCCGCGCGCCTAGACGGCTGTATTTGGGCTGGTCCTTGAGGAAGGAGACGATCTCCTGCAGCTCGGCCTTGGCTTCGTCGATGCCGGCCACGTCGTCGAAGGTCACCCCGGTATCACGCTGGACGAAGATCTTCGCCCTGGATTTGCCGACACTGACCATGCCGCCCAGGCCCTGCTTGTCGAGCATGCGGCGAAACAGGAAATTCCACAGGGCGAAGATCAGCAGGAACGGCAGCAGCCAGCCGAGCAGATTGCTCAACGGGCCACCCTCGCGGGTACCGCTGAAGGTCACCTGAGAGTCGGCCAGCGCCTGCGCCAGCTCCGGCTCCACGCGCACGGTGGTGAATTGCGTGTGGTTGTTGATCGGTTCCTTGAGATTGCCACTGATCTGCTGCTGCTCGATGCGCAGGTCGCTGAGTTTTTCTTCCTTGAGCAGGCGCATGAACTCGCTGTAGGGCAGGGCTTCGGTGACACTGCGCGCCGCCCACCAGTCCTGCGCCATCAGCAGGATGCTGAAGGCGATCAGGAAGTACCAGAGGGTCCACTGCTGCTGCTTTTCCATAGTGCCTTCCTTTCGGGGTTCAGGCCTGCTGGCGAAGTCGGCGGTTGCCCGGCCGCCAGCGTCAGATCCTGCTTGCGCTGGAACTGGCTGGTTTCAAGCATAGAAGATAGGCCGCGGGTTTATTTTGCCGCGGATCAGCCAAGTGGCGCACAGGCCGGGACTGTCGATTCATCGCCGCGCCGGGGCGGCGAGCAGGCGTGCGGCTAGCGCATCCACGGCGGTGGCGGCGGTTCGTCATTCGGCGCGTCCTCGGCCTTGAGCAGGGCTTCGCGGCGGGCCTGTTCGGCCAGGGCGGCCTGGATCTCGCGCAGCACGGCATCCACATCAGCGGCCTCTTCCGGCTCGGCGAACTCGCCGGTCAGCGGGCTGTCCGGAAGCAGCTTGCCGGCTTCGAACAGTGCCCACATTTCCTTGGCGTACTTGGTGTAGCGCAATTCGGGGGCGAACTGGCCGAAGTACTCGGCCATGTTGCCGACATCGCGCTCGAGCATGGCGAACGCATGGTTGTTGGCCGCGGCATTCACCGCCTGCGGCAGGTCGATGATCACCGGGCCGTCGGGACCGAGCAGCACGTTGAATTCGGACAGGTCGCCATGCACCAGGCCGGCGCAGAGCATCTTGACGATCTCGTGGATCATGAAGGCATGGAATTCGCGCGCATCGGCCGGTTCCAGGTCGACGTCGTTCAAGCGCGGGGCGACCCCGCCCAGGCCGTCGCCGACCAGTTCCATCAGCAGCACACCCTCGAGGAAGTCATACGGCTTGGGCACCCGCACACCGGCTGCGGCCAGCTGGAACAGGGCCGCCACTTCGGCGTTCTGCCAGCTTTCCTCCTGTTCCTTGCGCCCGTGCTTGCTGCCCTTGGCCATGGCCCGGGCATCACGGGTGTTGCGGGTCTTGCGCCCTTCCTGGTATTCGGCGGCCTGGCGAAAACTGCGCTTGTTGGCCTCCTTGTAGACCTTGGCGCAGCGCAGTTCGCTGCCGCAGCGCACTACATAGACCGAGGCTTCCTTGCCGCTCATGAGCGGACGGATCACCTCATCGATCAAGCCATCTTCCAGCAGGGATTCTAGGCGTTTCGGGGTTTTCATCGGAGCTAGCGCGGGTCTCGTCGGGTGCAGATGGGGCCGTTATACGGCAATCGCCGGCGCGCTGATAGCCACCGCGGCGCCTGAATTTGAAAGTCAGAAGCGGATTGGCAGCCTGCCGGCAACGGCAGACAATTACTGCAACAGGTTTCGGGAGCTGACCATGCTTGATTTCGAACGCTGCTGGCAAGCTGTCTGTGCCCGCGACGCCAGCCAGGACGGCCATTTCGTGTTTGCCGTGCAGACCACCGGTATCTATTGCCGACCCGCTTGCCAGGCGCGCCGGCCACTGGCCCGCAACATCCGCTTCTTCGCCGACGCCCGCGCGGCCGAAGCCGCCGGTTTCCGTCCCTGCCGGCGGTGCGCACCGCAGGGGCAAAGCCCCGCGGAAGCCGTCGACACACTGGTCAGCCAGGTCTGCCACCTGCTGGAACACAGCGAAAGCATCCCGACCCTGGCGCAACTGGCGGCCCGCAGCGGGTTCTCCGCCTCGCACCTGGTGCGCGAGTTCAAGCGGCGCACCGGCCTGACGCCCAAAGCCTGGGCCCTGGCCCGGCGCGACCGACTGCAGGCCGGCGCGCCCCGGCGCAAAGGCGCCAACCTGCAGTTGCGCTATGCCATCAGCCCCTGCCCGCTGGGGCATGTGCTGCTGGCCAGCACGGACAAGGGCGTCTGCGCCCTGCTGTTCGGCGACAGTCCAACCGCGCTCGAGGCAGAACTGGCCGAGCGCTTCGCCACCGCCAGCCGCACGCCAGACCAGCCGGGGTTGGGCGCTTGGCTGCAGCAGGTCTTGCAGCAGCTGCACGAGCCGGCGCGCGCCGCGCAGCTGCCGCTGGACCTGCAGGGTAGCGCCTTCCAGCAGCGGGTCTGGCAGGCCCTGCAGAAGATCCCCGCCGGACAGACGCGCAACTACGGTCAGCTGGCGGCCGAACTGGGCAGCCATCCGCGCGCGGTGGCCCGCGCCTGTGCGAGCAATCCGGTGGGGCTGCTGGTGCCCTGTCACCGGGTGATTGCCGCCAATGGCAGCCTGAGTGGTTATCGCTGGGGCCTGCAACGCAAGGCCGCGCTGCTGGCGGCGGAAGCCTTGTAAAGCGGGCGGGAGCCGTGCGCAGCCCGGACTGAAAAACCTGCTCGACCGCGCGCGCCGGCAGCGTCGGAATCGTTCTTCGCGGGTTCCGAGGGGGCCGGGGTAAGGGATTGGCAAGCCGCTGTAGATTTTTTGGCTGCGCCGGACTGGTTATCGCAGTCGCTAGATCGCTTCGGTTGCGCCCCGCCGGGCGCCTCACTTTTCTTTGCTTGTTGTATAGACCGGAGACATGGTGGACACATGTGCGGACACATGGTTGACGGATTATGCACCGGCCTCGGCCGGCTCCCGTAGATCAATCTGCATCAGTTTGTGGTGGATGAAGTACACATCGTACAAGCCATCTTTTTTGCCGGATGGCCTGATTGCTACCGGCAGACCTGCGAGCGGGTTAGAGAGCTTGTAGTCTCTGCCATGGAAGCTGATTGCCCCGCCCCATTTGCTCACCGTCACCACGGTATCGTTTGGTCCGTATTCAATCTCCGGAAGTTCCTCGGGATAGGTCTTGGGGCTTATCTGGTAGCGGGTAGTCGGCGTAGCCATCTGCAAGGCCTCATGGGGACGCTGCTGGTTGTAAACCTCACGCCAGCAATCGAAAGCCGCCTGGGCCTCCTGCAGCGAGTGGAAACTGCGTCCGTTGAGGACTTCGGCCTTGAGGGAGCGATGGAAACGCTCGTCCTTGCCGTTGGTTTGCGGGTGATACGGGCGGCTGTAGCTCAGGCGGATACCCAGCCGGATCAGCCAGATCGCCAACTCAGTTAGTTGCCCCGGCTGACGCGCGGCCCCCCAAGGCGCACCGTTGTCAGTGTTGATACGTACCGGCAGGCCATAGCGCCTGAAGATCTCGATCAACTGCGCCCGGACCGTGCGGTAGCGTTGCTCGGAGCAGACACGGATACCCAGATTGAAGCGTGAATGGTCATCCAGCACGGTCAAGGGATGGCAGACACCCTCGGAAGTCTGAAAACAGCCCTTGAAGTCCATCTGCCAGAGGTCATTGGGGGCGGCGTGCTCGAAGCGCTTCCAGGGCGTGGCTGCCTCTGAGCTCTGGGGAGAGATCAGTTCATGGCGGTGCAGAATGCTGGTGATGGTGCTGGGGGCGAGCAGGGGTTTCCCCAAGTCCTGCAAGCGCCGGCTCAGTTTCCGTCCGCCCCAACAAGGGTGTTCCCGGCGCAACGCCACAACAGCCTGCTCCAGGTCAGTGTCAGTCAATCGCGGGCTGGTTTTAGGGCGTCTGGAAATGTCGGCCAGGCCATCGCTGCCATGTTGCTTGTGCCGGGTCAGCCACTTGTAGGCGGTTTGGGGGCTGATCCCGAAGCGCCGACATAACTCGCGGCGATTAGCGCCATCTTGTCGGGCCAGCAGTACGAATTCTTCTCTAAGGCTCATGGTGTCTTTAGCGTTCCAAGGCATGGTTATCGGCTCGGCAGGTCACTACCGAAAGTGTCAGCCATGTCTCCGCACACCTGTCACCTATGTGTCCGGTCCGTACA
>NZ_JADOBE010000015.1 GCF_015637705.1 Pseudomonas sp. N040
TGGCTAAAGAAAAATTTGAACGTAACAAACCGCACGTCAACGTAGGTACCATCGGTCACGTTGACCATGGTAAGACCACTCTGACTGCGGCTCTGACCCGTGTTTGCTCCGAGGTTTTCGGTTCGGCTCGCGTTGACTTCGATAAGATCGACAGCGCTCCAGAAGAGAAGGCTCGTGGTATCACCATCAACACCGCTCACGTTGAATACGATTCGGCCGTGCGCCACTACGCACACGTTGATTGCCCGGGTCACGCTGACTACGTAAAAAACATGATCACCGGTGCTGCTCAGATGGACGGCGCGATCCTGGTTTGCTCGGCCGCTGATGGTCCGATGCCGCAAACCCGTGAGCACATCCTGCTGTCCCGCCAGGTAGGCGTTCCTTACATCGTCGTCTTCATGAACAAGGCGGACATGGTGGACGACGCTGAGCTGCTGGAGCTGGTCGAAATGGAGATTCGTGATCTTCTGTCGACTTATGACTTCCCGGGCGATGACACCCCGATCATTATCGGTTCCGCGCTGATGGCTCTGAACGGTCAGGATGACAACGAGATGGGCACCACGGCCGTCAAGAAGCTCGTCGAGACCCTGGACAGCTACATCCCTGAGCCTGTTCGCGCCATCGACAAGCCTTTCCTGATGCCGATCGAAGACGTTTTCTCGATCTCCGGCCGCGGTACTGTTGTGACTGGTCGTGTTGAGCGCGGTATCGTCAAGATCCAGGAAGAGATCGAGATCGTTGGTCTGCGTCCTACTACCAAGACCACCTGCACTGGCGTTGAGATGTTCCGCAAGCTGCTGGACGAAGGTCGTGCTGGCGAGAACTGTGGCGTGCTGCTACGCGGCACCAAGCGTGATGACGTCGAGCGCGGCCAGGTGCTGGCCAAGCCGGGCACCATCAAGCCGCACACCAAGTTTGAGTCCGAAGTGTATGTGCTGTCGAAGGAGGAGGGTGGTCGTCACACGCCATTCTTCAAGGGCTACCGTCCGCAGTTCTACTTCCGTACCACTGACGTTACTGGGAGCTGCGAGCTGCCAGAGGGCGTTGAGATGGTAATGCCGGGCGACAACGTCAAGATGGTTGTTACCCTCATCAAGCCAATCGCCATGGAAGATGGCCTGCGTTTCGCGATTCGCGAAGGCGGTCGTACGGTTGGTGCGGGCGTGGTTGCCAAGATCATCGAGTAATCGGTTGAACTTGTCTCATCTGGCCGGCATAATGGCCGGCCAGATTTTTGATACAGGCCAGTAGCTCAATTGGCAGAGCGGCGGTCTCCAAAACCGCAGGTTGGGGGTTCGATTCCCTCCTGGCCTGCCAGTTTACTAGATAGTAGGCTGGCATTTTTAGAGATAGTAGCTGATGAGCGCAAAGGCTGAAGCCGGAGAGACACGTTTTGATCTGCTCAAGTGGCTGTTGGTGGCTGCGGTAGTAGTGGTGGGCGTAGTTGGTAATCAATATTTTGCTGCAGAGCCGATCTTGTATCGTGTTTTGGTGCTGCTTGTATTGACTGCTGTTGCGGGCTTTGTGGCATTTCGGACTGCTAGAGGTCGTGCTGTCTTTGTTCTGCTGAAAGAGGCGCGTACAGAGATACGTAAGGTTGTCTGGCCTACCCGTCAGGAAACCACACAAACAACTCTTATTGTTGTTGCTGTGGTGTTGGTAATGGCGCTGCTGTTGTGGGGGCTTGATACCCTCCTCGGTTGGCTGGTTTCGTTGATTGTTGGTTGATAGGTGCCTCGTGGCTAAGCGTTGGTATGTTGTGCATGCGTACTCGGGATACGAGAAGCATGTAATGCGTTCGCTGGTTGAGCGCGTCAAGCTGGCCGGCATGGAAGATCAGTTCGGCGAAATTCTTGTCCCCACCGAAGAGGTGGTCGAAATGCGTAATGGGCAGAAGCGCAAGAGTGAGCGTAAGTTCTTTCCTGGCTATGTCCTTGTGCAGATGGATATGAACGAAGGCACGTGGCACTTGGTCAAGGCCACTCCGCGAGTGATGGGCTTCATTGGCGGTACTGCAGATAAGCCGGCGCCGATTACTGATAAAGAGGCGGAAGCAATCTTGCGCAGGGTTGCTGACGGCACTGAAAAGCCGAAGCCGAAGACGCTCTTTGAGCCCGGCGAAACGGTGCGCGTTGTTGATGGGCCGTTCGCGGACTTCAATGGCGTTGTCGAAGAGGTCAACTACGAAAAGAGCCGCATTCATGTTGCTGTGCTCATTTTTGGTCGCTCTACCCCGGTGGAGTTGGAGTTTAGTCAGGTCGAGAAGGCATAGCTGACATAGAAATCCCTAAACCTCGCAGCCTATTGGTTGCGGGGTTTTGTCGTCACAGGGAAAACGCGAAAGCAACTGGGAAGCCTTCGGGCGCTAATACCCAAAACTGGAGTTACAAATGGCTAAGAAAATTCAGGCTTACATCAAGCTGCAAGTCAAGGCTTGCCAGGCTAATCCTTCACCGCCTGTGGGGCCTGCGCTGGGTCAGCATGGCGTAAATATCATGGAATTCTGCAAGGCTTTCAATGCCAAGACTCAGGGCATGGAGCCCGGTCTGCCGACGCCCGTGATCATCACTGTATATAGCGATCGCAGTTTCACTTTTGAGACCAAGAGCACCCCGGCCTCTGTATTGCTTAAGAAGGCTGCCGGCCTGACTAGTGGTTCGGCGCGTCCGAACACGGTCAAGGTTGGTACGGTGACCCGTGCGCAGCTGGAGGAGATCGCCAAAAGCAAGCAGGCTGATCTTACTGCGGCGGACATGGATGCGGCCGTGCGTACCATCGCCGGCTCTGCTCGTAGCATGGGCCTCAACGTGGAGGGTGTGTAATGGCTAAGTTGACCAAGCGCCAAAAGGCTATTGCCGAGAAGATTGAAGCGGGCAAGCAGTATGGTTTCGAAGATGCAGCCAAATTGCTGGCTGAGCTGTCGACGATCAAGTTCAAGGAGTCGGTGGATATCTCCATCAATTTGGGCGTTGATCCACGCAAGTCGGATCAGGTTGTCCGTGGCGCTACCGTGCTGCCTAACGGCACCGGGAAAAGTGTTCGCGTGGCCGTATTCACCCAGGGCCCTGGTGTTGAGGCGGCTCTGGCTGCCGGTGCTGATCGTGTGGGCATGGATGAGTTGGCTGCCGAAATGAAAGGCGGTGATCTGAGCTACGACGTGGTAATTGCATCGCCTGATGCGATGCGTGTTGTCGGTCAACTCGGCCAGATTCTCGGTCCGCGCGGCCTGATGCCTAACCCGAAAGTGGGTACCGTAACCCCGGACGTGGCTACTGCTGTGCGTAACGCCAAGGCTGGCCAGGTGCGTTTCCGTACCGACAAGAACGGCATCATTCATGCGTCCGTCGGTAAGGTCGATTTCGAACCTACCAAGCTGCGTCAGAACGTTGAAGCGCTGCTCGCCGACCTCAAGCGCCTTAAGCCGTCTACCTCCAAGGGTGTCTATGTCAAGCGTGTAACGCTGAGCACCACAATGGGTCCGGGGCTGCAAATTGATCAGGCTTCTTTGGAAGCGTAAGTAACGCCGGGGAGAAGTATGTCTTCTTCCCACTAATTGGGGTCCCTGCCTGGCGGGGGCTATCCAAGACCGTAGGCGGCGCAAGTCTTAAACCTTAAAGCCTACGCAGATGGTGCTCCCGATTCGCTTAGCGAATCAGACACCAAAGCTCGCACTGCTTCGGCGGGGCGAAACGGTAAATCCAGGAGTAAAACCCGTGGCAATTAAACTCGAAGACAAAAAGGCCATCGTCGCTGAAGTCAACGAGGCTGCCAAAACCGCTCTGTCTGCTGTCGTGGCTGATGCCCGTGGCGTGACTGTCGGCGCGATGACCGGACTCCGTAAAGAGGCCCGCGAGGCTGGCGTGTACGTGCGAGTTGTACGTAACACCCTGCTGCGCCGCGCCGTTGAGGGTACTTCTTATGAAGTCCTGAACGACGTGTTCAAAGGCCCGACCCTTATTGCTTTCTCTAACGAACACCCGGGCGCTGCTGCCCGCTTGTTCAAAGAGTTTGCCAAGGGCCAGGACAAGTTCGAGATCAAGGCAGCTGCGTTCGAGGGCAAGTTCCTCGCAGCTAATCAGATCGACGTACTGGCAACCTTGCCGACCTACGACGAAGCCATTTCTCAGCTGATGAGCGTGATTCAAGGCGCAACCAGCAAGTTGGCTCGTACTTTGGCGGCTGTTCGCGACCAGAAAGAAGCTGCGGCGGCCTAAGGCGCTTCAGTCTCTCTCAAGTTTGTTTATTTTGATGGCCGCGTAGGCTGTCCCTCAATACAGGAATTAGAGTCATGGCTCTGTCTAACGAAGACATCATCGAAGCAATCGGCCAGAAAACCGTTCTGGAAGTTGTTGAACTGATCAAGGCAATGGAAGAGAAGTTCGGTGTAACTGCTGCTGCCGCTGCTGCTGCTGGCCCTGCTGCCGCTGCTGCTGTGGTTGAAGAGCAAACCGAGTTCAACGTTATGCTTCTTGAAGCTGGCGAGAAGAAAGTAAACGTGATCAAGGTTGTTCGCGAGCTGACCGGCCTGGGCCTGAAAGAAGCCAAGGCTGTAGTTGACGGCGCGCCAGGCGTGGTCAAAGAAGGCGTGTCGAAAGACGAAGCCGAAGCCGCTAAAAAGGCTCTGGAAGAAGCTGGCGCCAAAGTCGAGCTCAAGTAAGCACGACCTTGCGTCTGCAGCCTGAGCAGAAAGCGAAAGGCTGACGGCTGGTGGCTTTTGCCACCGGCCTTTTTCCGTTCTAGATGGTTGTTTTGAACGGAGAATCCAACCATTGACTGGTTGGCGCAAACCAAGGGGTTTGCACGATTTTCTGGCTGCTTCCGTCGGAAGTAGCCAAACAAGCAGGTGACCAAGCTGGGGAACGCTGATGGCTTACTCATATACTGAGAAAAAACGTATCCGCAAAGACTTTAGCAAGTTGCCGGACGTCATGGATGTACCTTACCTCCTGGCAATCCAGCTGGATTCGTATCGCGAATTCTTGCAGGCCGGGATCAGTAAAGACCAGATTCGTGACATCGGTCTGCACGCGGCCTTCAAATCCGTCTTCCCGATTATCAGCTACTCCGGAAATGCTGCACTGGAGTATGTAGGTTATCGTCTGGGTGAACCGGCTTTTGATGTCAAAGAGTGCACACTTCGCGGTGTAACTTATGCAGTTCCGCTGCGTGTGAAAGTCCGTCTGATTATCTTCGACAAAGAATCGTCGAACAAAGCGATCAAGGACATCAAGGAACAAGAAGTCTACATGGGTGAAATTCCCCTGATGACTGAGAACGGCACCTTCATTATCAATGGTACCGAACGTGTAATTGTTTCCCAGTTGCACCGCTCTCCCGGAGTGTTTTTTGACCACGATCGCGGCAAGACGCACAGCTCGGGAAAACTGCTCTACTCGGCCCGGATCATTCCTTATCGCGGTTCCTGGCTCGACTTTGAATTCGATCCGAAGGACTGTGTGTTCGTCCGTATCGATCGTCGTCGCAAGCTGCCCGCTTCGGTGCTACTGCGTGCTTTGGGCTTCACTACCGAGCAGGTTCTGGAGTCGTTCTACAGCAATAATGTATTCCACGTTAAGGGCGAGAATCTGCTCAGCCTCGAGTTGGTTGCACAGCGTCTGCGTGGTGAGATTGCTGCGTTCGATATCAAGGACGAAAAAGGCAAGGTCATCGTTGAGCAGGGCCGTCGTATTACTGCGCGCCATATCAATCAGATTGACAAGTCCGGCCTCAAAGAGCTGGAAGTACCGGTTGATTACGTCTTGGGCAGGACCACTGCCAAGGCAGTTGTACATCCGGCCACTGGCGAAATCATTGCCGAGTGTAATACCGAGCTGACTGCCGACCTGCTGGCCAAGATTGCCAAGGCCCAAGTTGTCCGTATCGAGACGCTGTATACCAACGACATCGATTGCGGTCCGTTTGTGTCCGACACACTGAAGATCGACTCCACCAGCAACCAGCTGGAAGCACTGGTCGAGATCTATCGCATGATGCGTCCTGGCGAGCCGCCAACCAAGGACGCCGCAGAAACCCTGTTCAACAACCTGTTCTTCAGCTCCGAGCGCTACGACCTTTCTGGCGTCGGCCGGATGAAGTTCAACCGTCGTATCGGTCGCACCGAGATCGAAGGTTCCGGCGTGCTGAGCAAGGAAGACATCGTCGATGTCCTCAAGACACTGGTCGATATCCGCAATGGCAAGGGTATTGTCGACGACATCGACCACTTGGGTAACCGTCGCGTACGTTGCGTTGGCGAGATGGCCGAGAACCAGTTCCGTGTGGGCCTGGTGCGTGTCGAGCGCGCTGTTAAAGAACGTCTGTCGATGGCTGAAAGCGAAGGCCTGATGCCGCAAGACCTGATCAACGCCAAGCCGGTAGCGGCAGCGGTGAAAGAGTTCTTTGGTTCCAGCCAGCTTTCGCAGTTTATGGACCAGAACAACCCGCTCTCCGAGATTACCCACAAGCGCCGCGTCTCTGCACTCGGCCCTGGTGGTCTGACCCGCGAGCGTGCCGGCTTCGAAGTGCGTGACGTGCATCCGACCCACTATGGTCGTGTGTGTCCGATCGAGACCCCTGAAGGTCCGAACATTGGTCTGATCAACTCTTTGGCGGCCTATGCGCGGACCAACCAGTACGGTTTCCTCGAGAGCCCGTACCGTGTGGTCAATGCAGGTAATGTCACCGATGAGATCGTGTTCCTTTCTGCTATTGAAGAAGCCGATCACGTGATTGCGCAGGCTTCGGCCACGATGAACAAAAAAGGCCAGCTGATTGATGAGTTGGTTGCTGTACGTCACCAGAACGAGTTCACCGTCAAGGCGCCGGAAGACGTCACCCTGATGGACGTGTCACCCAAGCAGGTAGTTTCGGTTGCCGCTTCGCTGATTCCGTTCCTGGAGCACGACGATGCAAACCGTGCGCTGATGGGCTCGAACATGCAGCGTCAGGCTGTGCCGACCCTGCGCGCTGACAAGCCGCTGGTTGGTACCGGCATGGAGCGCAACGTGGCGCGTGACTCCGGCGTTTGCGTCGTCGCGCGCCGTGGCGGGGTGATCGACTCGGTCGATGCCAGCCGTATCGTGGTGCGCGTCAATGATGATGAAGTTGAAACCGGTGAAGCTGGTGTCGACATCTACAACCTGACCAAGTACACCCGCTCGAACCAGAACACTTGCATCAACCAGCGTCCGCTGGTCAACAAGGGTGACAAGGTGGCGCGCAGCGATATTCTGGCTGACGGCCCGTCCACCGACATGGGTGAACTGGCGCTGGGTCAGAACATGCGCGTGGCATTCATGCCGTGGAATGGCTTCAACTTCGAAGACTCCATCTGCCTGTCTGAGCGCGTGGTCCAGGAAGATCGCTTCACCACGATCCACATTCAGGAACTGACCTGTGTGGCGCGTGACACAAAGCTCGGGCCAGAGGAAATCACCTCGGATATCCCGAACGTAGGCGAGGCCGCGCTGAACAAGCTGGATGAAGCAGGCATTGTCTATGTTGGTGCAGAAGTGCTGGCAGGCGACATTCTGGTCGGCAAGGTAACGCCGAAGGGCGAAACCCAGCTGACACCAGAGGAAAAACTCCTGCGTGCGATCTTTGGCGAGAAGGCTTCGGATGTTAAGGACACCTCCCTGCGCGTACCGACTGGTACCAAGGGCACGGTTATCGATGTCCAGGTCTTCACCCGTGATGGCGTCGAACGTGATTCGCGTGCCCTTGCCATCGAGAAGATGCAACTCGACGAGATCCGCAAGGATCTGAACGAAGAGTTCCGCATCGTCGAAGGCGCGACCTTCGAGCGCCTGCGCTCTGCTCTGGTGGGTGCCAAGGCTGAAGGCGGCGCCGGTCTGAAGAAGGGCGCTGTGATCACCGATGAATATCTCGACGGTCTCGAGCGCGGCCAGTGGTTCAAGCTGCGCATGGCGGAAGACGCGCTGAACGAACAGCTGGAAAAGGCCCAGGCCTATATCAGCGATCGGCGCAAATTGCTTGATGACAAGTTCGAAGACAAGAAGCGCAAGCTGCAACAGGGCGATGACCTCGCTCCGGGCGTCCTGAAAATCGTCAAGGTGTACCTGGCTATCAAGCGCCGCATTCAGCCGGGCGACAAGATGGCCGGCCGTCACGGTAACAAGGGTGTGGTTTCGGTGATCATGCCAGTTGAAGACATGCCGCACGACGTGCATGGGACGCCGGTCGACATCGTCCTCAACCCGCTGGGCGTGCCGTCGCGGATGAACGTCGGCCAGATCCTTGAAACCCACCTCGGCCTAGCGGCCAAGGGGCTGGGCGAGAAGATCAATCGCATGCTCGAAGAGCAGCGCAAAGTGGCTGAACTGCGCAAGTTCATGCAGGAGATCTACAACGAGGTCGGCGGGCGTCAGGAAAGTCTAGATGAGCTGACCGATCAGGAAGTTCTGGATCTGGCGAAAAACCTGCGTGCCGGCGTTCCGATGGCTACCCCGGTGTTTGATGGTGCCAAGGAAAGCGAGATCAAGGCCATGCTCAAGCTGGCAGATCTGCCAGAGAGCGGCCAGATGCGCCTGTTTGATGGTCGTACTGGTAACGCGTTCGAGCGGCCGACCACGGTCGGCTACATGTACATGCTCAAGCTGAACCACTTGGTTGATGACAAGATGCACGCACGTTCCACCGGCTCTTATAGCCTGGTTACCCAGCAGCCGCTGGGTGGTAAGGCACAGTTCGGTGGCCAGCGTTTCGGGGAGATGGAGGTCTGGGCTCTAGAGGCTTATGGCGCTGCCTATACCCTGCAGGAAATGCTGACCGTGAAGTCGGACGATGTGAACGGCCGCACCAAGATGTACAAAAACATCGTGGATGGCGATCACCGTATGGAGCCTGGCATGCCAGAGTCCTTCAACGTGCTGATCAAAGAAATCCGTTCGCTCGGTATCGACATCGAACTGGAAACCGAATAACACGCACCGCCTGCGTTGCGACCGGCACATGCCGGTCGCAGCGGGTCCGTGAGGAGGAAAGGCCTTGAAAGACTTGCTGAATCTGTTGAAAAACCAGAATCAAATCGAAGAGTTCGATGCCATTCGTATTGGCCTGGCATCGCCAGAAATGATTCGCTCCTGGTCTTTCGGCGAAGTTAAAAAGCCGGAAACCATTAACTACCGTACTTTCAAGCCGGAGCGTGACGGCCTGTTCTGCGCCAAGATCTTTGGCCCGGTAAAGGATTACGAGTGCCTGTGCGGCAAGTACAAGCGACTCAAGCATCGTGGCGTGATCTGCGAGAAGTGCGGTGTCGAAGTTGCCTTGGCCAAAGTGCGTCGTGAGCGTATGGGTCACATCGAGCTGGCCTCGCCAGTTGCGCATATTTGGTTCCTCAAGTCGCTGCCAAGCCGTATTGGCCTGCTGCTGGACATGACCCTGCGTGATATCGAACGTGTTCTCTATTTCGAGAGCTATGTAGTTATCGATCCAGGCATGACCACACTTGAAAAAGGTCAGTTGCTTAACGATGAGCAGTACTTTGAAGCGCTCGAAGAGTTCGGCGATGACTTCGATGCGCGCATGGGTGCAGAAGCTGTTCGTGAGCTGCTGACTGCGATTGATCTGGAGCACGAAATTGGTCGCCTGCGCGAAGAAATTCCGCAAACCAATTCCGAAACCAAGATCAAGAAGCTGTCCAAGCGCCTGAAGTTGATGGAGGCTTTCCTGGGTTCGGGTAACCATCCTCAGTGGATGGTGCTGACCGTCCTGCCTGTTTTGCCGCCGGATCTGCGTCCGCTGGTACCGCTGGATGGCGGTCGCTTCGCGACCTCGGACCTCAACGATCTGTATCGCCGCGTAATCAACCGTAACAACCGCCTGAAGCGTCTGCTTGATCTGTCGGCACCGGATATCATCGTGCGCAACGAAAAGCGCATGCTGCAAGAAGCGGTCGATGCACTGCTCGACAACGGCCGTCGTGGTCGCGCCATCACGGGTTCAAACAAGCGTCCGCTGAAGTCCCTGGCTGACATGATCAAGGGTAAGCAGGGTCGCTTCCGCCAGAACCTGCTCGGTAAGCGTGTGGATTACTCGGGGCGATCGGTTATTACCGTCGGCCCTACTCTGCGCCTGCACCAGTGCGGTCTGCCGAAGAAGATGGCGCTCGAGCTGTTCAAGCCGTTCATCTTTGGCAAGCTCGAAGCACGGGGCATGGCTACGACCATCAAGGCTGCCAAGAAGATGGTTGAGCGCGAGCTGCCGGAAGTCTGGGACGTTCTTGCTGAAGTCATCCGCGAGCATCCGGTCATGCTGAACCGGGCGCCGACGCTGCACCGTCTGGGTATCCAGGCGTTTGAGCCGGTTCTCATCGAAGGCAAGGCAATCCAGCTGCACCCGCTGGTTTGTGCGGCGTTCAACGCCGACTTCGACGGTGACCAGATGGCCGTACACGTACCGCTGACGCTGGAAGCCCAGCTGGAAGCGCGCGCGCTGATGATGTCGACCAACAACATTCTTTCGCCGGCTAACGGTGAGCCGATCATTGTTCCTTCTCAGGACGTGGTCTTGGGTCTGTATTACATGACTCGTGAAGCGATCAACGCCAAGGGCGAGGGCCGTGTATTCGCCGACCTGCAGGAAGTCGATCGGGTTTTCCGCGCGGGCGATGCTGCATTGCACGCCAAAGTGAAGGTGCGCATCAACGAAGTCATCAAGGATCGGGATGGCAGCATTACCAAGAACACCCGTATTGTCGATACCACTATCGGCCGTGCGCTGCTGTTCCAGGTTGTGCCTGCAGGCCTGTCGTTTGATGTCGTCAACCTGCCGATGAAGAAGAAGGCTATCTCCAAGCTGATCAACCAGTGCTACCGCACATGCGGCTTGAAAGACACCGTCATCTTCGCCGATCAGTTGATGTACACCGGTTTTGCTTATTCGACCATCTCCGGCGTTTCCATCGGTGTTAACGATTTCGTTATCCCGGATGAGAAGGCACGCATCATTGATGCTGCCACCGAGGAAGTGAAGGCAATCGAGTCGCAATATGCTTCCGGTCTGGTAACCCAGGGTGAGAAGTACAACAAAGTGATCGATCTCTGGTCCAAGGCCAACGACGAAGTCTCCAAGGCGATGATGGCGAACCTTTCGAAGGAACTGGTTGTCGATCGTCATGGTGACACCGTCGAGCAAGAGTCGTTCAACTCGATGTACATGATGGCTGACTCTGGTGCGCGTGGTTCGGCTGCGCAGATTCGTCAGCTCGCCGGTATGCGTGGTCTGATGGCCAAGCCAGACGGCTCGATCATCGAGACACCGATCACCGCGAACTTCCGCGAAGGCCTCAGCGTTCTGCAGTACTTCATTTCGACGCACGGTGCACGTAAAGGTCTGGCGGATACCGCGTTGAAAACCGCCAACTCCGGTTACCTGACTCGTCGTCTGGTTGACGTGGCGCAGGATTTGGTTGTTACCGCAATCGACTGCGGTACCGAGCATGGCTTGCTGATGACGCCGCACATTGAGGGTGGCGACGTAGTCGAGCCGCTGGGCGAACGTGTTCTGGGTCGAGTCATTGCCCGTGACGTTCTCAAGCCCGGCAGCGAAGAGGTACTGGTTCCAGCCGGGACGCTGGTCGATGAGCAGTGGGTTGAGTTCATCGAGCTGAACAGCATCGATGAAGTCATCGTGCGGTCGCCGATTACCTGTGAGACTCGCTACGGCATTTGTGCCAAATGCTACGGTCGGGATCTCGCACGTGGTCACCAGATCAATATCGGCGAGGCGGTAGGCGTTATCGCGGCGCAGTCGATTGGTGAGCCGGGCACTCAGCTGACCATGCGGACCTTCCATATCGGTGGTGCGGCTAGCCGTACTTCCGCTGCGGATAGCGTACAGGTCAAGAACGGCGGTGCGGTTCGCCTGCACAATCTTAAACACGTCGAGCGTCTCGACGGCAATCTGGTCGCGGTATCGCGCTCCGGCGAGCTGGCGATTGCGGACGAGTTCGGCCGTGAGCGCGAGCGCTACAAGCTGCCGTATGGTGCCGTGATTTCCGTGAAGGAAGGCGACAAGGTTGATGCTGGGACTGTGGTCGCGAAGTGGGATCCGCACACCCATCCGATCGTTACCGAGATGAAAGGTACCGTGACCTACGTGGGCATGGAGGAAGGCATCACGATCAAGCGTCAGACCGATGAATTGACCGGCCTGACGAACATCGAAGTGCTCGATCCAAAGGATCGTCCGGCTGCGGGCAAGGATATTCGTCCTGCTGTAAAAATGGTTGGCGATGACGGCAAGGACCTGCTGCTGCCGGGGACCGACGTGCCCGCCCAGTATTTCCTTCCGGCCAATGCGTTGGTTGGTGTTGCCAACGGCGCTCAGGTGGGCGTGGGTGATGTTATCGCGCGTATCCCCCAAGAGACTTCGAAGACACGGGATATCACCGGTGGTCTACCGCGGGTTGCTGACCTGTTCGAAGCGCGTCGTCCGAAGGAAGCGGCGATCCTGGCCGAAATCAGCGGCACGATCAGCTTCGGCAAGGAAACTAAGGGTAAGCGTCGCTTGGTGATTACGCCGACCGATGGTAGCGATGCCTACGAAGAACTTATTCCGAAGTGGCGGCACCTGAACGTCTTCGAGGGCGAGCAGGTTAATCGCGGAGAAGTAATTTCCGACGGTCCGAGCGACCCGCATGACATTCTCCGGTTGCTCGGCGTGAGCGCGCTGGCCAAGTACATCGTCAATGAGATCCAGGACGTTTACCGTCTGCAGGGCGTGAAAATCAACGACAAGCACATCGAAACCATTTTGCGCCAGATGCTGCGCAAGGTTGAGGTGACCGAGTCGGGTGATTCGGCATTCATCAAGGGCGACCAGATGGAGCTGACCCACGTGCTTGGCGAGAACGAGCGACTGGTGGCGGACGAGAAGTTCGTTGCACATTATGATCGCGTGCTACTGGGTATTACCAAGGCATCGCTGTCGACCGAGTCGTTCATCTCGGCAGCATCGTTCCAGGAAACCACTCGCGTCCTCACGGAAGCGGCGGTAACCGGCAAGCGCGACTTCCTGCGCGGCCTGAAAGAGAACGTCGTGGTTGGTCGTTTGATTCCGGCAGGTACCGGTTTGGCCTATCACAGCGAACGCAAGCGTCGTCGTGAGGCCGACAAGCCCCAGCGGGTAAGTGCGAGTGATGTGGAAGCGGCGCTGACTGAGGCGCTGAACTCCAGTAACGATTGAGGGTAAGCCCGAGCGCATGTCGCTCGGGTCTTCCTTGACTGGGGGCGCGAGTCTCTTTAAACTCATGCACCCCTAAATTTGGCAGGGTTTGCTCTGCCATTTTTGCTTTCTTTGGAGAGCAATAGCGTCGTAAGACAACAGTGGAGCTTTAAGATGGCAACTATTAACCAGCTGGTACGTCAGCCGCGCAAGCGCATCGTCGATAAGAGCGATGTGCCTGCGCTGCAGAATTGCCCGCAGCGTCGTGGCGTATGCACTCGTGTGTACACTACTACGCCGAAGAAACCGAACTCGGCACTGCGTAAAGTTTGCCGTGTGCGTCTGACTAATGGTTTTGAAGTCACTTCCTACATTGGTGGTGAAGGTCATAACCTGCAAGAGCACAGCGTAGTACTCATCCGTGGCGGTCGTGTAAAAGACCTTCCAGGTGTGCGCTATCACACTGTGCGTGGTTCGCTTGATACGACTGGTGTCAAAGGTCGTAATCAGTCCCGTTCGAAGTACGGTACCAAGCGTCCTAAATAATCCGTTTCTATTTTTATGTGTCGATAAGAGTAAGGTCGGGTTTGGCTGCCAGCCATTGTCCCGGACTAACCTGAAGACCGTTTGAGGGCTTATCATGCCAAGACGTCGTGTAGCGGCAAAACGTGAAATTCTGGACGATCCGAAGTACGGAAGTCAGATCCTCGCGAAATTCATGAACCACGTTATGGAGAGCGGCAAGAAAGCCGTTGCCGAGCGTATCGTTTATGGTGCTCTGGAAAAAGTTAAAGAGCGCAAGAACAGCGACCCCCTGGAAATCTTCGAGAAAGCTCTCGACGCCATCGCTCCGCTGGTCGAAGTGAAGTCGCGCCGTGTAGGCGGTGCAACTTACCAGGTTCCGGTCGAAGTTCGTCCGTCTCGGCGCAACGCCCTTGCTATGCGTTGGCTGGTTGATTACGCCCGCAAGCGCGGCGAAAAATCCATGGCTCTCCGCTTGGCGGGTGAGTTGATGGATGCTGCTGAGGGTAAGGGCGCGGCAGTCAAGAAGCGTGAAGACGTGCATCGCATGGCAGAGGCAAACAAGGCCTTCTCGCACTACCGCTTCTAATTTCAGCGCTTTTAAATTTTCGAGGGCTTTATGGCTCGTACTACACCGATTAATCGCTACCGTAACATTGGTATCGTGGCTCACGTGGATGCTGGTAAAACCACCACCACCGAGCGCGTCCTTTTTTACACTGGCAAAAGTCACAAAATGGGCGAGGTGCATGACGGCGCCGCGACCACCGACTGGATGGTGCAGGAGCAGGAACGTGGTATTACCATTACTTCTGCTGCTATTACCGCCTTCTGGCAGGGTTCCGAGAAGCAGCACAAAGATCAGTACCGCTTCAACGTAATCGATACCCCGGGGCACGTGGACTTCACCATCGAAGTTGAGCGCTCTCTGCGCGTTCTCGACGGTGCGGTCGTGGTGTTCTGTGGTACTTCGGGGGTTGAGCCGCAGTCCGAAACCGTATGGCGTCAAGCCAACAAGTACGGCGTTCCGCGTATTGTTTACGTGAACAAGATGGATCGTGCAGGTGCCGATTTCCTGCGCGTTATCGGTCAGATCAAGCAGCGTCTGGGCCACACTCCGGTGCCGATCCAGTTAGCTATTGGTTCCGAAGACAACTTCAAGGGTCAGATCGATCTGATGAAGATGGAAGCGGTCTATTGGGATGATGCTGACAAGGGCATGACTCCCCGTCGCGAAGCTATCCCGGCTGAGCTGCAGGAACTGGCTGAAGAGTGGCGCAGCAACATGGTTGAAGCTGCGGCCGAAGCCAGCGAAGAGCTGATGAACAAGTACCTCGAAGGTGAAGAGCTTAGCAACGAGGAGATCAAGGCCGGTCTGCGTCAGCGTACTATCGCTGGTGAGATCGTTCTGGCTGTTTGCGGTTCTTCCTTCAAGAACAAGGGTGTTCCCTTGGTTCTCGACGCCGTTATCGATTACTTGCCGGCTCCGACCGACATTCCTCCGATCAAGGGTACTGACCCGGATGACGAGGAAAAGCAGATGGAGCGTCATGCAAGTGACGACGAGCCGTTCTCGGCGCTGGCGTTCAAGATTGCTACCGATCCATTCGTGGGGACATTGACCTTCGTTCGAGTTTACTCGGGCGTGTTGGCCTCCGGTGACGGCGTGATCAACTCGGTTAAAGGCAAGAAAGAGCGCGTGGGTCGTATGGTGCAAATGCACGCAAACGCCCGCGAAGAAATCAAGGAAGTGCGCGCGGGCGACATTGCGGCCTTGATCGGCATGAAGGACGTCACCACCGGTGAAACTTTGTGCAACGCTGACAAGCCAATCATCTTGGTTCGTATGGACTTCCCGGAGCCGGTTATTTCGGTTGCCGTAGAGCCTAAGACCAAGGACGACCAGGAAAAAATGGGTATCGCTCTGGGCAAGCTTGCTCAGGAAGACCCGTCTTTCCGCGTCAAGACTGATGAGGAGACCGGTCAAACGATCATCTCCGGCATGGGCGAGTTGCACCTGGACATCCTGGTTGACCGGATGCGTCGTGAGTTCAACGTTGAAGCCAACATCGGTAAGCCTCAGGTCTCCTATCGTGAGCGCATCACGAAGAGCTGTGAGATCGAGGGCAAGTTCGTTCGTCAGTCCGGCGGTCGTGGTCAGTTCGGCCATTGTTGGGTTCGTTTTGCTCCTGCTGACGAAGGTCAGGAGGGTCTGCAATTCCTGAACGAAGTGGTTGGTGGTGTGATTCCGAAGGAATACATCCCGGCTATCCAGAAGGGTATCGAAGAGCAGATGAAGAACGGTGTTGTTGCCGGCTATCCGCTGATCGGCCTGAAGGCTACCGTGTTTGATGGTTCCTACCATGACGTCGACTCGAACGAGATGGCGTTTAAGGTGGCTGCTTCCATGGCAACCAAGCAACTGGCTCAGAAGGGCGGTGGTGAGTTGCTTGAGCCGATCATGGCGGTAGAGGTTGTTACCCCTGAAGACTATATGGGTGACGTGATGGGCGACCTTAACCGTCGTCGCGGCATGATCCTGGGCATGGAAGATACGGTTTCCGGCAAAGTAATTCGTGCCGAGGTTCCGTTGGGCGAGATGTTCGGTTATGCGACCGACGTCCGTTCCATGTCACAGGGGCGCGCAAGCTACTCTATGGAATTCAAAAAATACAATACTGCTCCGTCGCATATCGTCGAAGCTGTAACCAAAAAACAAGGCTGATTCAGCCCCTTTAGGCAAGGAGTTAATTGTCGTGGCTAAAGAAAAATTTGAACGTAACAAACCGCACGTCAACGTAGGTACCATCGGTCACGTTGACCATGGTAAGACCACTCTGACTGCGGCTCTGACCCGTGTTTGCTCCGAGGTTTTCGGTTCGGCTCGCGTTGACTTCGATAAGATCGACAGCGCTCCAGAAGAGAAGGCTCGTGGTATCACCATCAACACCGCTCACGTTGAATACGATTCGGCCGTGCGCCACTACGCACACGTTGATTGCCCGGGTCACGCTGACTACGTAAAAAACATGATCACCGGTGCTGCTCAGATGGACGGCGCGATCCTGGTTTGCTCGGCCGCTGATGGTCCGATGCCGCAAACCCGTGAGCACATCCTGCTGTCCCGCCAGGTAGGCGTTCCTTACATCGTCGTCTTCATGAACAAGGCGGACATGGTGGACGACGCTGAGCTGCTGGAGCTGGTCGAAATGGAGATTCGTGATCTTCTGTCGACTTATGACTTCCCGGGCGATGACACCCCGATCATTATCGGTTCCGCGCTGATGGCTCTGAACGGTCAGGATGACAACGAGATGGGCACCACGGCCGTCAAGAAGCTCGTCGAGACCCTGGACAGCTACATCCCTGAGCCTGTTCGCGCCATCGACAAGCCTTTCCTGATGCCGATCGAAGACGTTTTCTCGATCTCCGGCCGCGGTACTGTTGTGACTGGTCGTGTTGAGCGCGGTATCGTCAAGATCCAGGAAGAGATCGAGATCGTTGGTCTGCGTCCTACTACCAAGACCACCTGCACTGGCGTTGAGATGTTCCGCAAGCTGCTGGACGAAGGTCGTGCTGGCGAGAACTGTGGCGTGCTGCTACGCGGCACCAAGCGTGATGACGTCGAGCGCGGCCAGGTGCTGGCCAAGCCGGGCACCATCAAGCCGCACACCAAGTTTGAGTCCGAAGTGTATGTGCTGTCGAAGGAGGAGGGTGGTCGTCACACGCCATTCTTCAAGGGCTACCGTCCGCAGTTCTACTTCCGTACCACTGACGTTACTGGGAGCTGCGAGCTGCCAGAGGGCGTTGAGATGGTAATGCCGGGCGACAACGTCAAGATGGTTGTTACCCTCATCAAGCCAATCGCCATGGAAGATGGCCTGCGTTTCGCGATTCGCGAAGGCGGTCGTACGGTTGGTGCGGGCGTGGTTGCCAAGATCATCGAGTAATCGG
>NZ_JADOBE010000016.1 GCF_015637705.1 Pseudomonas sp. N040
CTGTAGAATTCGCCTCCCGCTACCGGCATGCAGTGTTGGTGTTAGTAGCGCAAGCGGTTGAGAAGAAACGAAAAATTCTTTGAAATAGGCTTGACGGAAGTAGAGGCTGCTGTAGAATGCGCGGCCTTGGTTGAGACGAACGAATCAGCCAAACGCTCTTTAACAACTGAATCAAGCAATTCGTGTGGGTGCTTGTGTAGTAAGACTGAGGATCGCAAGATTATCAGCATCACAAGTAACACTCGTTAATTTGAGAGTTTTTTGCGATTGCTGAGCCAAGTTTAGGGTTTTCTCAAAACCCGATCAGTATTGAACTGAAGAGTTTGATCATGGCTCAGATTGAACGCTGGCGGCAGGCCTAACACATGCAAGTCGAGCGGTAGAGAAAAGCTTGCTTTTCTTGAGAGCGGCGGACGGGTGAGTAATGCCTAGGAATCTGCCTGGTAGTGGGGGATAACGTTCGGAAACGGACGCTAATACCGCATACGTCCTACGGGAGAAAGTGGGGGATCTTCGGACCTCACGCTATCAGATGAGCCTAGGTCGGATTAGCTAGTTGGTGAGGTAATGGCTCACCAAGGCGACGATCCGTAACTGGTCTGAGAGGATGATCAGTCACACTGGAACTGAGACACGGTCCAGACTCCTACGGGAGGCAGCAGTGGGGAATATTGGACAATGGGCGCAAGCCTGATCCAGCCATGCCGCGTGTGTGAAGAAGGTCTTCGGATTGTAAAGCACTTTAAGTTGGGAGGAAGGTCAGTAGCTTAATACGTTGCTGATTTGACGTTACCGACAGAATAAGCACCGGCTAACTCTGTGCCAGCAGCCGCGGTAATACAGAGGGTGCAAGCGTTAATCGGAATTACTGGGCGTAAAGCGCGCGTAGGTGGTTTTGTAAGTTGGATGTGAAATCCCCGGGCTCAACCTGGGAACTGCATCCAAAACTGCAAAGCTAGAGTACGGTAGAGGGTGGTGGAATTTCCTGTGTAGCGGTGAAATGCGTAGATATAGGAAGGAACACCAGTGGCGAAGGCGACCACCTGGACTGATACTGACACTGAGGTGCGAAAGCGTGGGGAGCAAACAGGATTAGATACCCTGGTAGTCCACGCCGTAAACGATGTCAACTAGCCGTTGGGTTCCTTGAGGACTTAGTGGCGCAGCTAACGCATTAAGTTGACCGCCTGGGGAGTACGGCCGCAAGGTTAAAACTCAAATGAATTGACGGGGGCCCGCACAAGCGGTGGAGCATGTGGTTTAATTCGAAGCAACGCGAAGAACCTTACCTGGCCTTGACATGTCGAGAACTTTCTAGAGATAGATTGGTGCCTTCGGGAACTCGAACACAGGTGCTGCATGGCTGTCGTCAGCTCGTGTCGTGAGATGTTGGGTTAAGTCCCGTAACGAGCGCAACCCTTGTCCTTAGTTACCAGCACGTTATGGTGGGCACTCTAAGGAGACTGCCGGTGACAAACCGGAGGAAGGTGGGGATGACGTCAAGTCATCATGGCCCTTACGGCCAGGGCTACACACGTGCTACAATGGTCGGTACAGAGGGTTGCCAAGCCGCGAGGTGGAGCTAATCCCACAAAACCGATCGTAGTCCGGATCGCAGTCTGCAACTCGACTGCGTGAAGTCGGAATCGCTAGTAATCGTGAATCAGAATGTCACGGTGAATACGTTCCCGGGCCTTGTACACACCGCCCGTCACACCATGGGAGTGGGTTGCTCCAGAAGTAGCTAGTCTAACCGCAAGGGGGACGGTTACCACGGAGTGATTCATGACTGGGGTGAAGTCGTAACAAGGTAGCCGTAGGGGAACCTGCGGCTGGATCACCTCCTTAATCGAAGACTTCAGCTTCTTCATAAGCACCCACACGAATTGCTTGATTCACTTGCGAAAAGCGATTGGGTTAATAGACCCGAGAGAGACGATTGGGTCTGTAGCTCAGTTGGTTAGAGCGCACCCCTGATAAGGGTGAGGTCGGCAGTTCGAATCTGCCCAGACCCACCAATTGTCAAGGGTCGTGGCCAGATCATTAGATGGGGCCATAGCTCAGCTGGGAGAGCGCCTGCCTTGCACGCAGGAGGTCAACGGTTCGATCCCGTTTGGCTCCACCATTAACTCGAAATCGCTGAAAGCTCAGAACTGAGCATCTGCCTGGATAGGCTGAGATGTTGAGTTCTGGTCTTTGCGCCAGAACTGTTCTTTAAAAATTTGGGTATGTGATAGAAGTGACCAAACAATCTCTTTCACTGGTGATTGTTTGAGTCAAGGTAAAATTTGCGTGTTCTCAAGTGCAAATTTTCGGCGAATGTCGTCTTCACGTTCGAGACAGTAACCAGATTGCTTGGGGTTATATGGTCAAGTGAAGAAGCGCATACGGTGGATGCCTTGGCAGTCAGAGGCGATGAAAGACGTGGTAGCCTGCGAAAAGCTTCGGGGAGTCGGCAAACAGACTTTGATCCGGAGGTGTCTGAATGGGGGAACCCAGCCATCATAAGATGGTTATCTTGTACTGAATACATAGGTGCAAGAGGCGAACCAGGGGAACTGAAACATCTAAGTACCCTGAGGAAAAGAAATCAACCGAGATTCCCTTAGTAGTGGCGAGCGAACGGGGACTAGCCCTTAAGCTTCTTTGATTTTAGCGGAACGCTCTGGAAAGTGCGGCCATAGTGGGTGATAGCCCTGTACGCGAAAAGGTCTTAGAAGTGAAATCGAGTAGGACGGAGCACGAGAAACTTTGTCTGAATATGGGGGGACCATCCTCCAAGGCTAAATACTACTGACTGACCGATAGTGAACTAGTACCGTGAGGGAAAGGCGAAAAGAACCCCGGAGAGGGGAGTGAAATAGATCCTGAAACCGTATGCGTACAAGCAGTGGGAGCCTACTTTGTTGGGTGACTGCGTACCTTTTGTATAATGGGTCAGCGACTTATATTCAGTGGCGAGCTTAACCGAATAGGGGAGGCGTAGCGAAAGCGAGTCTTAATAGGGCGCTTTAGTCGCTGGGTATAGACCCGAAACCGGGCGATCTATCCATGGGCAGGTTGAAGGTTGGGTAACACTAACTGGAGGACCGAACCGACTACCGTTGAAAAGTTAGCGGATGACCTGTGGATCGGAGTGAAAGGCTAATCAAGCTCGGAGATAGCTGGTTCTCCTCGAAAGCTATTTAGGTAGCGCCTCATGTATCACTGCTGGGGGTAGAGCACTGTTTCGGCTAGGGGGTCATCCCGACTTACCAAACCGATGCAAACTCCGAATACCAGCAAGTGCCGAGCATGGGAGACACACGGCGGGTGCTAACGTCCGTCGTGAAAAGGGAAACAACCCAGACCGTCAGCTAAGGTCCCAAAGTTATGGTTAAGTGGGAAACGATGTGGGAAGGCTTAGACAGCTAGGAGGTTGGCTTAGAAGCAGCCACCCTTTAAAGAAAGCGTAATAGCTCACTAGTCGAGTCGGCCTGCGCGGAAGATGTAACGGGGCTCAAACCATACACCGAAGCTACGGGTATCACGTAAGTGATGCGGTAGAGGAGCGTTCTGTAAGCCTGTGAAGGTCAGTTGAGAAGCTGGCTGGAGGTATCAGAAGTGCGAATGCTGACATGAGTAACGACAATGGGTGTGAAAAACACCCACGCCGAAAGACCAAGGGTTCCTGCGCAACGTTAATCGACGCAGGGTTAGTCGGTCCCTAAGGCGAGGCTGAAAAGCGTAGTCGATGGGAAACAGGTTAATATTCCTGTACTTCTAGTTACTGCGATGGAGGGACGGAGAAGGCTAGGCCAGCACGGCGTTGGTTGTCCGTGTTTAAGGTGGTAGATCGAATGCTTAGGCAAATCCGGGCGTTCAAGATCGAGAACTGATGACGAGTTGTCTTTTAGATGACGAAGTGGTTGATGCCATGCTTCCAAGAAAAGCTTCTAAGCTTCAGGTAACTAGGAACCGTACCCCAAACCGACACAGGTGGTTGGGTAGAGAATACCAAGGCGCTTGAGAGAACTCGGGTGAAGGAACTAGGCAAAATGGCACCGTAACTTCGGGAGAAGGTGCGCCGGTGAGGGTGAAGTATTTACTACGTAAGCCCATGCCGGTCGAAGATACCAGGCCGCTGCGACTGTTTATTAAAAACACAGCACTCTGCAAACACGAAAGTGGACGTATAGGGTGTGACGCCTGCCCGGTGCCGGAAGGTTAATTGATGGGGTTAGCGCAAGCGAAGCTCTTGATCGAAGCCCCGGTAAACGGCGGCCGTAACTATAACGGTCCTAAGGTAGCGAAATTCCTTGTCGGGTAAGTTCCGACCTGCACGAATGGCGTAACGATGGCGGCGCTGTCTCCACCCGAGACTCAGTGAAATTGAAATCGCTGTGAAGATGCAGTGTATCCGCGGCTAGACGGAAAGACCCCGTGAACCTTTACTGTAGCTTTGCACTGGACTTTGAACTTGTTTGTGTAGGATAGGTGGGAGGCTTTGAAGCGTGGACGCCAGTTCGCGTGGAGCCAACCTTGAAATACCACCCTGGCAACTTTGAGGTTCTAACTCTGGTCCGTTATCCGGATCGAGGACAGTGTATGGTGGGCAGTTTGACTGGGGCGGTCTCCTCCTAAAGAGTAACGGAGGAGTACGAAGGTGCGCTCAGACCGGTCGGAAATCGGTCGTAGAGTATAAAGGCAAAAGCGCGCTTGACTGCGAGACAGACACGTCGAGCAGGTACGAAAGTAGGTCTTAGTGATCCGGTGGTTCTGTATGGAAGGGCCATCGCTCAACGGATAAAAGGTACTCCGGGGATAACAGGCTGATACCGCCCAAGAGTTCATATCGACGGCGGTGTTTGGCACCTCGATGTCGGCTCATCACATCCTGGGGCTGAAGCCGGTCCCAAGGGTATGGCTGTTCGCCATTTAAAGTGGTACGCGAGCTGGGTTTAGAACGTCGTGAGACAGTTCGGTCCCTATCTGCCGTGGACGTTTGAGATTTGAGAGGGGCTGCTCCTAGTACGAGAGGACCGGAGTGGACGAACCTCTGGTGTTCCGGTTGTCACGCCAGTGGCATTGCCGGGTAGCTATGTTCGGAAAAGATAACCGCTGAAAGCATCTAAGCGGGAAACTTGCCTCAAGATGAGATCTCACTGGAGCCTTGAGCTCCCTGAAGGGCCGTCGAAGACTACGACGTTGATAGGTTGGGTGTGTAAGCGCTGTGAGGCGTTGAGCTAACCAATACTAATTGCCCGTGAGGCTTGACCATATAACACCCAAACAATTTGTAGTTTGCGTGCTCGATGGTTGAAGTCGACAACAAACCGAAAGTTTGCCAGAACACGCATTACCAACCGATATCACATACCCGATTCGCTGTAGCGGCTAACCCCGAGACAGCAACAAAATTGCTTGACGACCATAGAGCGTTGGAACCACCTGATCCCATCCCGAACTCAGAAGTGAAACGATGCATCGCCGATGGTAGTGTGGGGTTTCCCCATGTGAGAGTAGGTCATCGTCAAGCACCTATCCCAAACCCCCGATCCGCGTAAGCGGGTCGGGGGTTTGCTTTTGCAGGATAGGGTTATAATCGAACTCGCCAAAACGGGCGCCGAAAAGCCGAACGATGAGCGATCGTGGTGTTGGAAAAGATCTGTACCAGTCACAGCAATCAAGCTGCAAATTTGCCAGCGGACAGCCTGTCGGCATTGATGAATATCCTGCAGGACGGTCGCTTTCATTCAGGCGAAGAGATCGGGGCATTGCTTGCGATCAGCCGTAGCGCTGTCTGGAAAAAAATTAAAAGACTCAAGGCTGAACGGGGTGTGAATATCCACTGTGTGAAAGGGCGGGGGTACAAGTTGGCAGACAGGATTATTGCACTTGACCCGCCCGGATACTTTTCTGGAGAGCATTTGTCCTGGCGCGTGGACGTTCTGCAGACGCTCGACTCTACAAATGCAGAGGCTTTTCGCCGGCTGGCTGCTTCCGTTCCAGCGCCCTTTGCAATAGTTACTGAGCAACAAACGGCAGGCAGAGGTCGTCGTGGACGAATCTGGATTAGTCCGTTTGGTGAAAATCTCTATTTCACTTTGGCTTTGAGGGTTGACCAGGGGATCCGCCAGCTGGAAGGTTTGAGCTTGGTTGTCGGGCTCGCGGTGGTAAATTCCTTGAAGAGTGTTGGTGTTGCGGATGTTGGCTTGAAGTGGCCGAATGATGTCTTGGCTTCTGGCCAAAAAATTGCCGGAATTTTGCTTGAGTTGGCCGGTGATGTTGCTGATGCTTGCCATGTCATTATTGGAATTGGCATCAATGCCAACATGCTTAATGCCGGGCAGGAGATTGATCAGAAATGGACATCAATACGCCAGCTAAGTGGAGCAATGATTGATAGAAATGTCTTGCTGTCAGAGTTGCAGCGGCAGATTGACGGCTATCTTGGAAGGCATTCGGCAGGAGGCTTTTCTGCTTTGCAGGCTGAATGGGAGGTTAACCATCTCTGGCAGCTACGCCCCGTGATTCTTTCTTCAGGGGAGAAAAAAATTACAGGAACTGTGGTCGGTGTTGATTCGTCCGGTGCTCTTAGGCTGCTAGTCGATGGTATTGAGCGCAAGTTTAGTGGTGGCGAGCTGAGCCTGAGGTTGCAGGATGATTCTTGAGATTGATTGTGGGAATAGTTTAATCAAGTGGAGGCTTTTTGATGCTGATGCATCACTGGTCGGCAAGTTTGGTGCTGCTGCTGATGAGGCTGAACTTAGAGAGCAACTTCTAGCTGATGAGCTAATGCTAGGCATAAAGCGGATACGCCTGGTGAGTGTCCGCTCCAGAGCCGAAACAAATCGCCTGGTTGACATGTTGAAAGTGCAGTTTTCTATTATTCCAGAGATTGCACAGCCGGCGCGGTTTCTTGCAGGTGTAGAGAACGGCTATAAGGACTACGGGAAGCTCGGCGCTGACCGTTGGCTGGCTGTCGTAGCTGCATACAGTATGAAGGCTGAGGCCTGTCTTGTGCTGGATATCGGGACGGCGATAACTGCTGATTATGTGGAGGCCGGTGGCCAGCATCTTGGGGGTTATATCTGTCCCGGATTAACGTTAATGCATAGGCAGCTGAGCGAGCACACCGGGCGTATTAGTTATGTACCTGGTTTGGTAGCGGAGTGCGCTGGGCCGCCTCAAACAACGTCCTCAGCGATTGAGTGTGGATGTCTGTTGATGCTGGAAGGATTTATCCGAACACAATTGACCCTCGCGGGCAAACACTTTGGCGGGGAGTTTTGCACCATATTGACGGGGGGGGATGCGTTGCTCGTGGCGGAGTTTGTGCCAAATGCATTAGTCATTCCTGACTTGGTGTTTCGCGGGCTTGCTATAGCTTGCCCTGATTGAGGCAGTGAATGTGCGCTGGTTGTTTTTGCTGTTGTTGGTCCTGAACCTGTTTTATTACATATGGAATCAACAGCGCGCCCCTCTGCATGGCGTAGAAATTGCGCCAATTGAGCAGTATCGAGCGCAAGAGAAGAACATTCGCCTTCTCAGTGAGTCAGCGGAGTCGAAGTCAGTGGCGTCTACGGAGGCTGCTTCTGATAAGGGTTCGTCAGTTTGCATGTTCTTTGGTGGGTTTGAGGCGCAGGAAGATGCTGAGATATTTCGGCAAAGGTTGTCCGGCCTAAATATCCAGTCTGAAGTATTAGGGGTCGATGCTGAGCCTGCTTTAGACTACTGGGTGTACCTACCGCCTCTAGCTTCTCGTGAGGCCTCGCTCCGCCAGTTAAAAGAGCTTCAGGCCAGGCAGATCGACAGTTTCATTATCGCTGATGGCGATCTTGCAAATGGGATATCTTTGGGCATTTTCCCGCGCCCAGAGTCCGCGGCCAGCGTTATTGGGCGTCTAGTCGAAGCGGGCTATGAGCCGATATTGCGAGAGCTTGAGCGCACACAGCGAAACTTCTGGGTGCGCGTGGGCGCGTCGGGAAGTCGGCTGCTGGATGATAATGTGCTTACGGTGTTGCTGCAGGACTTTGATGGCTTGAAGCACGAACTGAAGGCTTGCTCCGGTGTTGCTACAGATTGGAAGATTGAATAGAATGCGCGCGCCATTTGTGGGGCTGCATTTTTTTGAGGCTAACCTCAAGATTTATATAAGGTAAGGCTTGACAGTTGAGGGGGCGGCATAGAAAATGCCGCCTCCTTTTTGGAGGGATTCCCGAGCGGCCAAAGGGATCAGACTGTAAATCTGACGTCATAGACTTCGAAGGTTCGAATCCTTCTCCCTCCACCAGTTTCAAGCGTGAGTCAAGGCTCGGCGGGTATAGTTTAGTGGTAGAACCTCAGCCTTCCAAGCTGATGATGCGGGTTCGATTCCCGCTACCCGCTCCAAGTGCTGGTCTCACGCAACTGTTTTGCTCATGTAGCTCAGCTGGTAGAGCACACCCTTGGTAAGGGTGAGGTCAGCGGTTCGATTCCGCTCATGAGCTCCAAAATCATAAAGGCAGATATGCAAATATCTGCCTTTATTTTAATTTTGCGATTGATTCAATAACATCAGTGGGAGACGTTCGCGATGGCTAAAGAAAAATTTGAACGTAACAAACCGCACGTCAACGTAGGTACCATCGGTCACGTTGACCATGGTAAGACCACTCTGACTGCGGCTCTGACCCGTGTTTGCTCCGAGGTTTTCGGTTCGGCTCGCGTTGACTTCGATAAGATCGACAGCGCTCCAGAAGAGAAGGCTCGTGGTATCACCATCAACACCGCTCACGTTGAATACGATTCGGCCGTGCGCCACTACGCACACGTTGATTGCCCGGGTCACGCTGACTACGTAAAAAACATGATCACCGGTGCTGCTCAGATGGACGGCGCGATCCTGGTTTGCTCGGCCGCTGATGGTCCGATGCCGCAAACCCGTGAGCACATCCTGCTGTCCCGCCAGGTAGGCGTTCCTTACATCGTCGTCTTCATGAACAAGGCGGACATGGTGGACGACGCTGAGCTGCTGGAGCTGGTCGAAATGGAGATTCGTGATCTTCTGTCGACTTATGACTTCCCGGGCGATGACACCCCGATCATTATCGGTTCCGCGCTGATGGCTCTGAACGGTCAGGATGACAACGAGATGGGCACCACGGCCGTCAAGAAGCTCGTCGAGACCCTGGACAGCTACATCCCTGAGCCTGTTCGCGCCATCGACAAGCCTTTCCTGATGCCGATCGAAGACGTTTTCTCGATCTCCGGCCGCGGTACTGTTGTGACTGGTCGTGTTGAGCGCGGTATCGTCAAGATCCAGGAAGAGATCGAGATCGTTGGTCTGCGTCCTACTACCAAGACCACCTGCACTGGCGTTGAGATGTTCCGCAAGCTGCTGGACGAAGGTCGTGCTGGCGAGAACTGTGGCGTGCTGCTACGCGGCACCAAGCGTGATGACGTCGAGCGCGGCCAGGTGCTGGCCAAGCCGGGCACCATCAAGCCGCACACCAAGTTTGAGTCCGAAGTGTATGTGCTGTCGAAGGAGGAGGGTGGTCGTCACACGCCATTCTTCAAGGGCTACCGTCCGCAGTTCTACTTCCGTACCACTGACGTTACTGGGAGCTGCGAGCTGCCAGAGGGCGTTGAGATGGTAATGCCGGGCGACAACGTCAAGATGGTTGTTACCCTCATCAAGCCAATCGCCATGGAAGATGGCCTGCGTTTCGCGATTCGCGAAGGCGGTCGTACGGTTGGTGCGGGCGTGGTTGCCAAGATCATCGAGTAATCGG
>NZ_JADOBE010000017.1 GCF_015637705.1 Pseudomonas sp. N040
CAGATGGTCGCCCTGGTCGGCCGCTCGGGCAGCGGCAAGTCGACCCTGGCCAGCCTGGTGCCGCGTTTCTATCACCATGAACAAGGGCAGATCCTGCTGGATGGCCTGGACATAGAGGAATACACCCTGCGCAACCTGCGCCGGCACATTGCCCTGGTGACCCAGCACGTCACCCTGTTCAACGACACGGTGAGCAACAACATCGCCTACGGCGACCTGGCTGGCGCGCCTGCCGAGGCCGTGCGCAAGGCTGCCGAGGATGCCTATGCCGACGAGTTCATCGCGAACATGCCAAAGGGCTACGAGACCCTGGTCGGCGAAAACGGCGTGCTGCTCTCCGGGGGCCAGCGCCAGCGTCTGGCGATTGCGCGCGCGCTGCTGAAGGATGCGCCGCTGCTGATTCTCGACGAAGCCACCTCGGCGCTGGATACCGAGTCCGAGCGGCACATCCAGGCGGCGCTGGACAAGGTGGTAAGCGGGCGGACCACGCTGGTCATCGCGCACCGCCTGACCACCATCGAGAAAGCCGACCTGATCCTGGTGATGGACCAGGGGCGGATCGTCGAGCGCGGCACCCACGCCGAGTTGCTGGCGCAGAATGGCTATTACACCCGCCTGCACGCCCGCCAGTTTGAAGAGGGCGGCGAAGAACCGGTTGTCGAGGCTCATGCGTAGGCAGCTGTGCTGAATTCGTAAAGAGGCTGGGCGCCGGTACTGTGGCTTTACTGGCATTCAGTCGTCAGTTCGACGAGACGGTTGCGATGTCTTTACTGTGGATCATGCAGTCCTGGCATCTGCTTGAATGGAATGCACTTGTTATCTCGATTTCAGGGTTTAGCCATCGGTTGCGCAGCATGCTTTTGAAGGGGGGGCAATGAAGGTCGAGAAGCATGGAAGGCATCGCAGGGTCTTTAGGCACTCTCCTGCCGAGTTGCTTTCGGCGCCGGATATCAGGGTTTCCTTCATTCTCGCCGGGGTGCAAAAATCCGGCACGACCGCTCTTGATCTGCATCTTAGAAGCCATCCCCAGGTAGCGATGGCCAAGATAAAGGAAGTCCATCATTTTGATGATGACCGGGTGTTTGCAATGCCTGGGGCGTGGTTGCGGGACAGAATATTCCATGCGCATTTTTCCACAGCGAATGCTGTTCTGCGCTATGGCGAAGCAACCCCTGCTTACCTTTATCATGATCGTGCGGTGGAGCGGATGTGGGCTTACAACCGGGATATGAAGATAGTCCTGGTGCTTCGCAATCCGATAGAGCGAGCATTTTCTCACTGGAACATGGAGCGTGATCGAGCCGTAGAGACCCTGCCATTTTTGCAGGCTTTGCAGGCAGAATCCGCCCGTTGCCGGGAGAGTTTGCCAAGGCAAAATCTCGTCTATTCATATGTGGATCGCGGCTTTTACACCGCACAGATCAGGCGCTTGTGGCGCTTCTTCCCGGTCGAGCAAACCCTGATCATCAAGCATGATGATCTGCGGGCTGATCTGCAGGGCGTGCTCGCGCGGCTATCAGGTTTTCTTGAGATCGACGCGTTTGCCCAGGCGGTACCGCGCGATGTGCATAGTCGCCCGTACATTGCACAAATGACCGATCTAGAGCGGGAATATTTGCGCAATATTTTCAGATTTGAAATCTGTGCGCTTGAGCAAATGCTCGGCTGGGACTGCAGGGCTTGGTTGTTGTGATTCGCTCACTTTGTTGATTATCTGGGCAGGCCCTGATACTGCCCTTGAAGGTGTTGATGAAATATTTATATCTGCATAACGGCTTCGGAAAAACAGGTTCTTCTGCCTTGCAGTCCTGGCTGGCTAACAACGTTGCGGCGTTGGCACGGCAGGGGTTCAGTTATACCAATCTCGACGATGAAAGCCTGAATTACCGGGTTTCCAGTGGCAATGCCCAAGTGCTGGCCAAGTTTCTGGCCGGTGAGGTTACCGAAAAGAAGCTGCTGGCCACCTATTTTGCACATGGCCTTTCTGCCACGATCATTTCGAGTGAAGTGCTGGGCTTGGATGCTGCAGCACTAAAACGTCTCAATGAGTTTTGCGGAAGGCATGGGCTGTCACTGAAAGTCGTCTTTTATGTGCGCAACTGCTACGAGTTCCTTTATTCGGCATTCGTGCAGGCGGTCAAACGGCATTGTTATCTCGGCGATTTCCGGGATTTTGTTGCCAAAACGGAGAAGGTGCGCCATGTCGAACGAGCCAGGCGAATCGTCGAATCGGGCACAAACTACCATGTCATTCACTACGATGCGGTCAAGCGTGATGTGGTTCGTCCATTCTGCGCGGCAGTTGGCGCCGACTATGCGCAGTTAGGAAGTTTGCAGGCGCGAACGGTGAATCGCACCCTGACCTCGGCCGAGATTGCCGTTGTGCAGTTCTTTACGCGCATCTCGCAGGAGTTTTTCGGTAATGCCCAGGCTTTCAATTATTCGGCGCTGGTTTCCGACTGGCTGGTCAATGGGTTTCCCGAGAAGCGTGCCGACCTGCCCTACAGCGCAACAGTAATTGGCGATTTGCGCGAGAAGTTTGTCGATGATCTGCTCTGGTTCAACCGGAACGTTGGCGAGCGCTTTGCAGTCAGCCTGGAGCTGCATGCGGCAGATGCGGTCTTTGCTGATGAGCCGTTGACCTGCAAACAGCCTCTGGATCTGGATATCTTGCGCACGGTTGCAAAGTTCCTGGCGCGACACAAGGGGCGTCTCGGTGTGGCGGCTCTTGGCTACTATGCCCGGCGCTTCAGTGAAATTGATTCGTGCGCTGCAGCCCTGCTGTTGTACGAACTGACCGACAAGGATCTTGCCGCTGCTGCCGGGCAGGATGCGCGCCTGGGTGATCTGCCGGCTTTTTACCACCAACTGCTCCAGGGAGTGCCTGACCTTGAGCCGCGACGGGCGGCGATCGTCTGTCCCGAGGAGCAGCGTGCTACTGTCGCTCCGCGCACGGGGCTGTGGCCGCGTTTGCGCAGCATGTTGCAGCGTTGAGTTGTGTATTGGCATGGGTTGCATGCGAGTGATGAGGGACGGATCTAGGCGGTTTGGATTACCTGGCGAATCCGTCCTGGCAGCATTTGGGCGGACAATCACGCCTTCAGAACAGCCAGATTGCAGCGCAAACTAGGGCTACTGTCACAGCTATAAGCGGCGTCATGAGGACTTTCAGCTTGCGCCTTATCTTGGACTTCAGGCTGCGCCGCATGCTCTTTCGCGGATTGCTCATCGTGGCAAACAGCTGCGGATTTTGCTGGAAGAACTCGCGATAGTCGTGCAGTGAGTATTTGCTGTCGTAGTCGCGTCCCCAGCGCAACAGCATCGCCGAGACAGTGTTATCCAGGCCGTGCTCGGATTCGTAGCGATGGAAAATCTGCAGGTTTCGTGCGTGATCCTTGGCAAAATTGTCCAGTTTCTGCAGCTTGCGCCGCTTCTCGTTCCAGATGCTTAGCGGTGATTTCCAGGTCCTTCTGCTGCGCTTTGCTTTGAGGCCGGCACCGGCTACGTTGCCATCGTGCTGGCGATAGCGCGTCAGGCGCTGGGGCAGGAAGTCCAGTCGTTCATGCTGGGCTGCGACATAGCCCAGCCACCAGTCATGGAAGGTGAAACCGTCGGGTATTGGCAGGGTGTGCTCAAGCAGTTCGCGCCGCATGATGGTGGTGCAACCAGTCACAACATTGCCCAGATAAAAGGCAGTTCGAGCATTCTGCGCAACGGGCTGGCGCTCCAGGGTCTCCCATAGACCGCAAGGCAGTGGCTCGCCCTGCTCATCAATCAGCTGGGCGTCGGAGTACACCAATAATGCCTCGCTACTGCGGATTTTCTCTAACAGTGTCGCAACCTTGTGCGGTTCCCAGACATCGTCCTGGTCAGCCAGCAGAATGTATTCTCCGCGGCACATCCGCAGGCATTGCTCGAAGTTGCGCACGAAACCGAGGTTCTGCGGATTCAGGTGAACATGCAGACCATGGCTGGCTTGCCACTTGCGCAGGATCTCCACAGTCCCGTCGCGGGAGCAGTCATCGCAGGCGACTATCTCCAGATTGGGGTAGCTCTGGGCATGTAATGAGGCTAGTTGCTCCTCGAGGAAAGCCTCTCCGTTATAGGTGGCGAGGGCTATCGAGACTAGCGGGGTATTGTCTGTCATTGAATAAGGCTGGTCTGGGTTGGTCTTGGCGGGGGCGGCAGGGGCCGCCCATTCTGGCGGGTGGCTCATCTTTGCCGGGTGGAGCACAGTTTGTCGAGCCGGAACAGGCGTAACAGCTTCGTGCTTACGCGCTGGTTGCGTTTCTTCTTGGCAGACTTTAGTTCCATGGCGGAGTGCAATAACTGTCTGGCGCAGTCCATTCGGGTCTGGTCAATGCAGGCGAGCCAGTCGTACTGCTCTTGCATAAACAACTCCAGCTGCCGCAGTACATCCGCCGACTGTTCCAGCAACTGCTGAGAGGGCGTTCCATTGGTTCGCGCCCAGAGACTCAGGCAATTGTGCAGTTGCAGGGATAGTTCCGGCAGTCTGCTGTTATGAAACTGCTCTGCCGGGAATGAATGGTCGCTATTGCGCCGCAGTTCGGGGTCAAGGAAATCGTCCGAAAATGCCTTCAGCTGGAGCGCGCCAAATTTTTCGGTGGGCAAGTGCAAAAACTCGCCGATGCGCTGCAGTTCTTCGAGAGGAGCGTTGAGCACACAGTCGTAGTCGACCACTAGCCCGCCATGCTCGAGCAGGGCTTGTAGTCCCTGGGACTGATGTTGCAGCCAGAGGGTCAGGGCGAGAGCGGGGGGGAGGTTGTCGCGCTTGGCCAGCGACGCACAAACGCTCGCAGGATGACGATTGGCCAGCAGGTAATATACGCCTGTGTTGCGGTTATCCAGAACCATGCGCCAGAAAGGGAGCAGGCGGGTCATGCGCGGGTCTTTGATGCCCCATAACTTGGCCCTGCCAAATTGATCATCAAGAAGTTTCTCGGCGAGCATTGCATGGGTCTCTTGCACATGCTCAGGCATGGTTGGCGCAAGAATCGAATCCCAGCGGGACTGGCATGTGGACAGCAAGCGTTCGTTGAAGGCCACCACCTCAATGTTTTCAAAGTAACCCTTTGGGTTGTCGGGCGATGGCGGCATCAGTCGTTCGCCCAGCTCCACGCCAAGTGTGGCAAGGCCATTGGCCAGCACGGAGGTGCCGCTGCGGTGCATGCCTAATACCAGCACGGCGCGAGCTGAGGGGCTTGAAATGGCAGTTGCGGTCATCGCTGTGCTCATAGGTTCTGGGTGTACAGGGCTTAGGCGGCAGTCAGGCAGCATGCCCCGAAAAACTATTCCTGTCAGCGACAGGCACCATGCAATCGGCAAGCGATTGATTGGTGGCAATTCGGCAGCAGCCATATGACTGCGCGGCAAGCCCGCTATTGTTACGGCAGGCCTTGTCGCCAGCGGCGTAGCTTGACCGCCCACTTTCTGACGCCGTGCAGTTTGGGTTCGATCTGGCTCATGCGGAAAGCATGGAAGAGTTGGGCAACTTCTTCAGGCTCGAGCTCGGTCGCTTTCTGCGGGCCATATTCACCGAGCAGCGCGCGCAACTCCATTACCACCTCGCCGGGAGTGTGCAAAAGATCGGCCGGATATGCCACATCGCCCGGCCGTGCATCACCAAGCTCTTCGCGCAGGCAGTCGCCGAGCCGCCGTTCCATCCACTGGATGTCCTCCTGTTGTGCGACCAGGGTTGCTGCGCTGAGTTGTGGGCTGAAGCGAAAACGTTGGTTGCCCAGCGTTTTCAGCGCCATGTTCAGCCGGTTGGCTTCGCCTGCATGCAATGCCGGGTAGTTGAATTGCGCGGCGTAGGTCCGATAGACATAGAGCAAGCCGATCACCTGTCGGGAATAGGATTCGTTGACACGGATGATGCGATCCCCAGGCAGGGCGATGTCGAGCCGTGCACAGAAATCGCTGACCACGCAGTGGTCGGGAAAGCTGGCAGGATCGAACTTCCACAGTGCCACATTGTTTGCGCCGAAGACCTGATCGAACTTCTCGAAAGTCTCCCTGTAAGGGCGGTAGAGCGCATCGGCACTCAAAGGCGGTAAGCGGTTTTTCAGGAACTGCTGGAAAATGCTGGATATGTAGGCTGCCGGCGAACGCACATAGCCCACGATGCGAATGCGCTTGAAGTGCGGGCGCAATGTGCTTTGCAGTCGCTCCAGGGCGGCCTTGTCCAGCTTGCTGATACTTTCACCGGAAATGATCAGGTGACGGCCATCCTGCATGCGTATGGCCTTTTCCAGCTTGCGCTTTGCCTGCTCAATATCCTTTTTCAGCTCGGCCGGGTTTATTTCATTGGCTCGCTGGCTGTTCTGGCTGACATCGCTGGCTGAAAACAGGTTGCTCATTGCAAAGCTGTGATTCGAGGTGTGATCAAGATCGGCATAGCGAAACCGGTCATTCACAAATCCATTCAGGGATTGCTGAATGGATGTGCTGCCGGTCTTGTGCATACCGATATGAATGATGCATTCGGTCATTGGCGAGCTCCTTGCCAGCTGAAATTGCAGTGCGCAGTTGATGCGGGGTTGCTCGAAGCTCGCGTTGGCGAGGTGTTGGCGGTGTTTTTGTCTGTGCCTGGGTTCAGGTCTGAATCAACGCGGGTCATGGCAAGCCTGGAGTTGTTTGGCGCGGCAGTTAGTGCTTCAGGTTCATGCAGTCGCGCGGCAACATGCCGGCGCTGAGGGGGTTGCTGGAGAAATGAGTGCCGAGGCAGTCGCTCGGATGCCCAACGAGTTCTGGCAGCAGCAGTATGTTGTCCGGCTGCCGTGAACGAAAGGGGCCGGGATGGTGCCGGGTGGAAATGCAGTCTGCCGGATTGCGGGCGTCGGGCATCAGGCGCCGCGCATGATCGGGATAACATCTTCAGCGGCAGGCCAGTGGCGGGACATTCCATCCGGGGTGTGAGGGACACATCCGCCAGCGGCGTGGCGCTGGCGAGCCACTGCATTAATTCGTTCGCTGGTACAATTTGCATTCGTTCGTTCTTGTTTTATTTGTGAGGCGCGCTGTATGGCCCGTAAAGCCCGGCAATCTGGACTTAAAATTTATGTACGCCTGCTTGGATATGTTCTGCCTTACTGGAAAGCCTTTGCGCTGAGTATTTTCGGTTTTCTGCTGTTTGCTTCGAGCCAGCCAATGCTGGCCGATATCCTCAAATACTTCCTTGAAGGCATCGAGCATCCCGACGATGCCCGGATATTCAATATTCCAATGGTCTATGGCGTGCCGTTGCTGATTGTACTGATTGCCATTTATCAGGGTATAGGGTCGTTTCTCGGGAATTACTATTTGGCCAAGGTGGCGAGGGGTCTGGTTCATGATTTGCGCTGCGGGTTGTTCGAAAACCTGCTGCATTTGCCCAACCGGTTTTTCGATAACCACAACTCCGGCCAACTGATTTCGCGTATCTCATTCAACGTGCAGCAGGTAACCGGAGCTGCCACCGATGCCCTCAAGGTGGTTATTCGCGAGGGGTTTACGGTGGTTTTCCTGTTTGCCTACCTGTTGTGGATGCATTGGAAGCTGACATTGGTGCTGGTTGCGATTCTCCCTATCGTTGCGTTCATGGTCACCACCGCCAGCAAGAAGTTCCGCAAGATGAGTCGGGCCGTGCAGGACAGCATGGGCGGCCTGACCCACGTGGCTTCCGAGACAATCCAGGGCTACCGCGTGGTGCGCAGCTTTGGTGGCGAGGATTACGAGCGGGAGCGCTTCCGCAAAGTGTGTGATGACAACATGCGCCGGGGTTTGAAGATGACCCGCGTTCAGTCGATTTATACGCCGGCCTTGCAGTTGGTGATCTACAGCGGCATGGCGGTGCTGATGTATCTGGTGCTTTATTTGCGCGGCGACTCAAGTGCGGGCGAGCTGGTGGCCTATATAACGGCTGCCGGGCTGTTGCCGAAACCGATAAGGCAGTTGTCCGAAGTGAACTCTACGATCCAGCGTGGAGTTGCTGCGGCGGAGAATATTTTCAACCAGCTTGACGAGTCCCCGGAAGTCGACACAGGCACCCAGACGCGCGAGCGGGTCAGTGGCCGGCTGGAGGTGCGCAATCTCAGCTTTCGATATCCAGACACTGAAAAGGTGGTGTTGGAGGACATTTCATTCGTTGCCGAGCCGGGACAGATGGTCGCCCTGGTCGGCCGCTCGGGCAGCGGCAAGTCGACCCTGGCCAGCCTGGTGCCGCGTTTCTATCACCATGAACAAGGGCAGATCCTGCTGGATGGCCTGGACATAGAGGAATACACCCTGCGCAACCTGCGCCGGCACATTGCCCTGGTGACCCAGCACGTCACCCTGTTCAACGACACGGTGAGCAACAACATCGCCTACGGCGACCTGGCTGGCGCGCCTGCCGAGGCCGTGCGCAAGGCTGCCGAGGATGCCTATGCCGACGAGTTCATCGCGAACATGCCAAAGGGCTACGAGACCCTGGTCGGCGAAAACGGCGTGCTGCTCTCCGGGGGCCAGCGCCAGCGTCTGGCGATTGCGCGCGCGCTGCTGAAGGATGCGCCGCTGCTGATTCTCGACGAAGCCACCTCGGCGCTGGATACCGAGTCCGAGCGGCACATCCAGGCGGCGCTGGACAAGGTGGTAAGCGGGCGGACCACGCTGGTCATCGCGCACCGCCTGACCACCATCGAGAAAGCCGACCTGATCCTGGTGATGGACCAGGGGCGGATCGTCGAGCGCGGCACCCACGCCGAGTTGCTGGCGCAGAATGGCTATTACACCCGCCTGCACGCCCGCCAGTTTGAAGAGGGCGGCGAAGAACCGGTTGTCGAG
>NZ_JADOBE010000018.1 GCF_015637705.1 Pseudomonas sp. N040
GTCTTCTTCGGCACCGTGATGCAGCGCAAGACCAAGCACATTTATGTGGGCAACTGGTTCTTCGGCGGCTTCATCCTGACCGTGGCGCTGCTGCACATCGTCAACAACATCGAACTGCCGGTCAGCCTGACCAAGTCCTACTCGGTCTATGCCGGCGCCACCGACGCGATGATCCAGTGGTGGTACGGCCACAACGCCGTGGGCTTCTTCCTGACCGCCGGCTTCCTCGGCATGATGTACTACTTCGTGCCCAAGCAGGCCGGACGCCCGGTGTACTCCTATCGCCTGTCGATCGTGCACTTCTGGGCCCTGATCGCCGTGTACATCTGGGCCGGTCCGCACCACCTGCACTACACCGCGCTGCCGGACTGGGCGCAGTCGCTGGGCATGGTGATGTCGCTGATCCTGCTGGCACCCAGCTGGGGCGGCATGATCAACGGCATGATGACCCTCTCCGGCGCCTGGCATAAGCTGCGTACCGACCCGATCCTGCGCTTCCTGGTGGTCTCGCTGGCCTTCTACGGCATGTCCACCTTCGAAGGCCCGATGATGGCGATCAAGACCGTCAACGCCCTGTCCCACTACACCGACTGGACCATCGGCCACGTACACGCCGGCGCCCTCGGCTGGGTCGCCATGGTCTCGATGGGCGCGCTCTACCACCTGATTCCGAAGGTCTTCGGTCGCGAGCAGATGTACAGCGTCGGCCTGATCAACACGCACTTCTGGATGGCCACCATCGGCACCGTGCTCTACATCGCCTCGATGTGGGTCAACGGCATCGCCCAGGGCCTGATGTGGCGTGCAGTCAACACCGACGGCACCCTCACCTACTCCTTTGTCGAGGCACTGGAAGCCAGTCACCCGGGCTTCGTGGTGCGCATGATCGGCGGTGCCATCTTCTTCACCGGCATGCTGGTCATGGCCTACAACACCTACCGCACCGTGCGCGCAGCCAATCCTGCCGAATATGAAGCCGATGCGCGGATTCCCGAGGTAGCTCACTGATGAAAAAGCACGAAATCCTTGAGAAGAACATCGGCCTGATGGCCCTGTTCATGGTTCTGGCAGTGAGCATCGGCGGTCTGGTACAGATCGTCCCGCTGTTCTTCCAGGACGTCACCAACACCCCGGTCGAGGGCATGAAGCCGCGCACCGCCCTGGAAATGGAAGGCCGCGACATCTTCATCCGCGAGGGCTGCGTCGGTTGCCACTCGCAGATGATCCGTCCGTTCCGCGCCGAGACCGAGCGTTATGGTCACTACTCGGTCGCCGGTGAAAGCGTCTGGGATCACCCGTTCCTGTGGGGCTCCAAGCGTACCGGCCCGGACCTGGCCCGCGTCGGTGGCCGTTACTCGGATGACTGGCACCGCGCGCACCTGTACAACCCGCGCAACGTGGTGCCCGAGTCGATCATGCCGGCTTATCCGTGGCTGGTGGAGAACACCCTCGACGGCAAGCTGACCGGCGCCAAGCTGCAGGCCATGCAGACGCTCGGGGTGCCGTATACCGACGCCGACATCGCCGGTGCCGGCGATGCCGTCAAGGGCAAGACCGAAATGGATGCACTGGTCGCCTACCTGCAGGGGCTGGGTACCAGCCTCAAGAACAAGCGGTAAGCGCGATGGACATCGGAACCCTGCGCGGACTCGGCACCTTGCTGGTGCTGGTCGCCTTCGTCAGCGTGACCCTCTGGGCCTACAGCGGCAGGAACAAGGCGCGCTTCGACGAAGCGGCCAACCTGCCCTTCGCCGATGAGCCCGCAGCCAAAAAAAGTGAAGAAAAAGATTCTGGGAGTAAGAGCGAATGACCACGTTCTGGAGTTGGTACATCACCATCCTGACACTGGGCACCTTTGTGGCGCTGTTCTGGCTGGTGTTCGCCACCCGCAAGGGCGAAAGCAAGGGCGCCACCGACCAAACCATGGGGCACTCCTTCGACGGTATCGAGGAGTATGACAACCCGCTGCCCAAGTGGTGGTTCATGCTGTTTGTCGGCACCATCTTCTTTGCCATCGTCTACCTGATCCTCTATCCGGGCCTGGGCAACTGGAAAGGCGTATTGCCTGGTTACGACGGCGGCTGGACGCAGGACAAGCAATGGCAGCATGAGGTTGACAAGGCGCAAGCGGAGTACGGGCCGATCTTCGCCAAATATGCCGCCATGCCAATCACCGATGTTGCCCAGGATTCCACTGCGCTGAAAATGGGTGGCCGCATGTTCGCCACCTATTGCTCGGTGTGCCACGGTTCGGATGCCAAGGGTGCCGTCGGCTTCCCCGACCTGACTGACAACATCTGGCGCTGGGGCGGCGAGCCAGAGACCATTCAGGCCAGCATCCTCAACGGCCGCCATGCGGCAATGCCGGCCTGGGGCTCGATCCTCGGCGATGCCGGGGTGAAGAACGTTGCCGCCTATGTGCGTCAGGATCTGGCCGGCCTGAAACTGCCGGAAGGCAGCAATGCCGACGCCGCCGCAGGCAAGCAGGTCTTCGCCACCAACTGCGCGGTCTGCCATGGCGCAGAAGGCAAAGGCATGGCGATGATGGGCGCACCCGACCTGAGCCAGCCAGGCGGGTTCATCTACGGCACCAGCCTGGCCCAGCTTGAGCAGACCATCCGCAATGGCCGCAACGGCCTGATGCCCGCCCAGGAGCAATACCTCGGCGCAGACAAGGTCCATATCCTGGCCGCCTATGTCTACAGCCTGTCGCACCCGGAAACCCAGCAAGCCAGCAAGTGATGCATCCGCCCGCAGCACCGCCAGGTGCTGCGGGCATCCCGCGTGTCATAGCCCGCCCCACCCCGCCAACCTGACGCCTGCGCAGCCAGCAGGGCGACAGCCATGAGCCCCATCCCGATCCTCGCTGCAGGCACTCGGTGACCGGCTGCCAAGCGCTTTGCCACAGTGGCAGCGACCCGGAGCGCTGTTGCTACCTGGGGGCGGCGAGCGCAGGTATACTTCGCCACTTTTTTCGCACCCTCAGCCTCCGCGCAGATTGCGCCGCGGCCGGCTTTGCAACAGCAGACCCGCCTGCTTAACTGAACTGGCAACACTCGCCATTGCCGCCCCGGCCTGATGGCAAATGGAGACGACCATGATCAATCTGCTCAGGCAGGCCCTCGACCAGAGCCTGGAAATCAATGAGCGCCTGGCCGCTTCGGCAAGCAATGGTTTCGACTGGCTGTTCCGTCGCGACCAGTTGATCAAATCCGGCCTGAGCGACTTTGATCTTGTCCATGACGGCGGACTGATGACGGTTCGCTACTACAGCCTGACCGGCCAGCGCTCGATTGAACTGGCCGATGGTAGCCAGCTGCCGATCAAGTCGCGCAAGCATGCGGTGCCGCTGGTACTGGTACCGCCACTGGGCGTGACCAGCGAAACCTTTGACCTCCTGCCCAATCGCAGCCTGGTGCGCTACATGGCCGCCCGCGGCTTCAAGGTCTACCTGATCAACTGGGGCGAACCAGGTCGCGAACACGCGGCGCTGGGCATGACGGATTACGCCGACCGGATGATGGGCGAAGCGCTCCAGGCCGTGCGCGCACACAGTGGCGTCGCGGATGTATCGCTGATGGGCTGGTGCATGGGCGGTTTGTTGTCGTTGCTGTACTCCGGACTGAAGTACGACAAACGCATCCGCAACATCATCACGGTCGCCAGCCCGATCGACATGCGTGGCGGCGGCATGGTGGCTGGCGTGGCCCAGGCCCTGAATACGCCTGCCAAGCTGATCCGCAAGTACACCGATTTCAAGCTGCTGGCGATAAACCCCGCCAAGCTGCACACCTCCGGCTGGGTCACCAGCCTGGCGTTCAAACTGACCGACCCCGTCAGCAGCCTGACTACCTACTGGGATCTGATTACCCGATTGTGGGATCGCGAGTTCGTCGAATCGCACAGCACCACCTCCGACTACCTCAACAATATGCTGAGTTACCCGGTCGGCATGCTGCAGGACATGCTGATCAAGGTAGTGGTCGACAACAAGCTGGCCAAGGGCGAAATCGAAGTGGGTAGCAAGATTTCGCGCTTCCGCAATATTCGCGCCGCCATGCTGGTGTTTGCCGGCGAACAGGACGCACTGGTCTCCGCCTCCACCGCCAGAGGCATCCTCGACCTGGTCAGCTCGCAGGACAAGCACTTCGAAGTGGCTCCCGGCGGCCATATGGGCGTGATTCTGGGCAGTAACGCACAGCGCGTGGTCTGGGCCAAATCCGCCGACTGGCTGGTTTCGCGCTCATTGCCTGCCGCCAAGCCAGCCAAGCCCGCCAAAGCGCCAAATGCGGAGAAAGTTGCCAGCAAAGCCGCCACCAGAGCGAAAACCAGCAATCCCTGATACGCACAGCCGGTCATCAGGGGCTGCGACAAAGTGGCACACTGTTCATAGCGCCGCTGGATCCTTGCGCAGCACTTTTCTCTGACAAACTTGGCCAACACACCGGTAACAGGTAAATCAGGCGGTGATCTGGCGCTTAAAAACCGCGAGCCATGCTGAAAATGATCTACCTTTCTCTGCAGCAGGCCTGATTGCAATGCGATTGGCCTTTCTCCATACTTGCCGCCGTTTTTTCCAACTGTAACCGCAAGTTACAGTGAATCTGCGCAAACTCGGAAACTCCCAGCATGAGCACAGCACTATGAGCACAGCAACCAGTACCACCTACAATTACGGGGTGGTCCGCCAATTCGCCATCATGACGGTGGTGTGGGGGATCGTTGGCATGGGTCTTGGCGTCTTGATCGCCGCGCAACTTGCCTTTCCCGAACTGAACTTCGGCCTGCCCTGGACCAGCTTCGGACGCCTGCGTCCGCTGCACACCAACGCGGTGATCTTCGCGTTCGGCGGCTGCGCCCTGTTCGCCTGTTCCTACTATGCGGTCCAGCGTACCAGCCAAACCCGTCTGGCCTTCGGCAAGCTGGCCAGTTTCACCTTCTGGGGCTGGCAACTGGTGATCCTGCTGGCAGCCATCACCCTGCCGCTGGGCTACACCTCCTCCAAGGAGTATGCCGAGCTGGAATGGCCGATCGATATCCTGATCGCCGTGGTCTGGGTCAGCTATGCGGTAGTCTTCTTCGGCACCGTGATGCAGCGCAAGACCAAGCACATTTATGTGGGCAACTGGTTCTTCGGCGGCTTCATCCTGACCGTGGCGCTGCTGCACATCGTCAACAACATCGAACTGCCGGTCAGCCTGACCAAGTCCTACTCGGTCTATGCCGGCGCCACCGACGCGATGATCCAGTGGTGGTACGGCCACAACGCCGTGGGCTTCTTCCTGACCGCCGGCTTCCTCGGCATGATGTACTACTTCGTGCCCAAGCAGGCCGGACGCCCGGTGTACTCCTATCGCCTGTCGATCGTGCACTTCTGGGCCCTGATCGCCGTGTACATCTGGGCCGGTCCGCACCACCTGCACTACACCGCGCTGCCGGACTGGGCGCAGTCGCTGGGCATGGTGATGTCGCTGATCCTGCTGGCACCCAGCTGGGGCGGCATGATCAACGGCATGATGACCCTCTCCGGCGCCTGGCATAAGCTGCGTACCGACCCGATCCTGCGCTTCCTGGTGGTCTCGCTGGCCTTCTACGGCATGTCCACCTTCGAAGGCCCGATGATGGCGATCAAGACCGTCAACGCCCTGTCCCACTACACCGACTGGACCATCGGCCACGTACACGCCGGCGCCCTCGGCTGGGTCGCCATGGTCTCGATGGGCGCGCTCTACCACCTGATTCCGAAGGTCTTCGGTCGCGAGCAGATGTACAGCGTCGGCCTGATCAACACGCACTTCTGGATGGCCACCATCGGCACCGTGCTCTACATCGCCTCGATGTGGGTCAACGGCATCGCCCAGGGCCTGATGTGGCGTGCAGTCAACACCGACGGCACCCTCACCTACTCCTTTGTCGAGGCACTGGAAGCCAGTCACCCGGGCTTCGTGGTGCGCATGATCGGCGGTGCCATCTTCTTCACCGGCATGCTGGTCATGGCCTACAACACCTACCGCACCGTGCGCGCAGCCAATCCTGCCGAATATGAAGCCGATGCGCGGATTCCCGAGGTAGCTCACTGATGAAAAAGCACGAAATCCTTGAGAAGAACATCGGCCTGATGGCCCTGTTCATGGTTCTGGCAGTGAGCATCGGCGGTCTGGTACAGATCGTCCCGCTGTTCTTCCAGGACGTCACCAACACCCCGGTCGAGGGCATGAAGCCGCGCACCGCCCTGGAAATGGAAGGCCGCGACATCTTCATCCGCGAGGGCTGCGTCGGTTGCCACTCGCAGATGATCCGTCCGTTCCGCGCCGAGACCGAGCGTTATGGTCACTACTCGGTCGCCGGTGAAAGCGTCTGGGATCACCCGTTCCTGTGGGGCTCCAAGCGTACCGGCCCGGACCTGGCCCGCGTCGGTGGCCGTTACTCGGATGACTGGCACCGCGCGCACCTGTACAACCCGCGCAACGTGGTGCCCGAGTCGATCATGCCGGCTTATCCGTGGCTGGTGGAGAACACCCTCGACGGCAAGCTGACCGGCGCCAAGCTGCAGGCCATGCAGACGCTCGGGGTGCCGTATACCGACGCCGACATCGCCGGTGCCGGCGATGCCGTCAAGGGCAAGACCGAAATGGATGCACTGGTCGCCTACCTGCAGGGGCTGGGTACCAGCCTCAAGAACAAGCGGTAAGCGCGATGGACATCGGAACCCTGCGCGGACTCGGCACCTTGCTGGTGCTGGTCGCCTTCGTCAGCGTGACCCTCTGGGCCTACAGCGGCAGGAACAAGGCGCGCTTCGACGAAGCGGCCAACCTGCCCTTCGCCGATGA
>NZ_JADOBE010000019.1 GCF_015637705.1 Pseudomonas sp. N040
ATCAGCGCCGGCACCCTCAGCATCGGCGCCGGCGGCACCACCGGCCAGCTCGGCAACGGCGCCGTGGTCAACAACAGCACCCTGCAGATCAACCGCAGCAACGCCATCACCGTCGGCAACGCCATTTCCGGCACGGGCGCGCTGGTCCAGGCCGGCAGCGGCACCGCCACCCTCACCGGCAACAACACTTACAGCGGCGGTACCACGGTCAACGCCGGCACCCTGCTGCTGGGCTCCGCGAACGCTTTGCCAACGACGGGTAACCTGACCGTCAATGCCGGAACCCTGGATCTCAACACCTTCAATGCCTCGGTGGGCAACCTTTCCGGCGCGGGCGGCAGCATCAATCTGCGCAACCAGACCCTGAGCGTAAACCAGACCAATGCCGCAACTTATGCAGGAGATATCAGTGGCACGGGCATGCTGAGCAAACAGGGTGTGGAAAAACTGACCCTCACCGGCAGCAACAGCTACAGCGGCGGCACCACGGTCAACGCTGGCACCTTGCAGGGCAATACCGGCAGCCTGCAGGGCGACATCATCAACGACGCCTCCGTGATCTTCGACCAGAGCAGCGACGGCACCTACGCCGG
>NZ_JADOBE010000002.1:0-231396 GCF_015637705.1 Pseudomonas sp. N040
GTCTTCTTCGGCACCGTGATGCAGCGCAAGACCAAGCACATTTATGTGGGCAACTGGTTCTTCGGCGGCTTCATCCTGACCGTGGCGCTGCTGCACATCGTCAACAACATCGAACTGCCGGTCAGCCTGACCAAGTCCTACTCGGTCTATGCCGGCGCCACCGACGCGATGATCCAGTGGTGGTACGGCCACAACGCCGTGGGCTTCTTCCTGACCGCCGGCTTCCTCGGCATGATGTACTACTTCGTGCCCAAGCAGGCCGGACGCCCGGTGTACTCCTATCGCCTGTCGATCGTGCACTTCTGGGCCCTGATCGCCGTGTACATCTGGGCCGGTCCGCACCACCTGCACTACACCGCGCTGCCGGACTGGGCGCAGTCGCTGGGCATGGTGATGTCGCTGATCCTGCTGGCACCCAGCTGGGGCGGCATGATCAACGGCATGATGACCCTCTCCGGCGCCTGGCATAAGCTGCGTACCGACCCGATCCTGCGCTTCCTGGTGGTCTCGCTGGCCTTCTACGGCATGTCCACCTTCGAAGGCCCGATGATGGCGATCAAGACCGTCAACGCCCTGTCCCACTACACCGACTGGACCATCGGCCACGTACACGCCGGCGCCCTCGGCTGGGTCGCCATGGTCTCGATGGGCGCGCTCTACCACCTGATTCCGAAGGTCTTCGGTCGCGAGCAGATGTACAGCGTCGGCCTGATCAACACGCACTTCTGGATGGCCACCATCGGCACCGTGCTCTACATCGCCTCGATGTGGGTCAACGGCATCGCCCAGGGCCTGATGTGGCGTGCAGTCAACACCGACGGCACCCTCACCTACTCCTTTGTCGAGGCACTGGAAGCCAGTCACCCGGGCTTCGTGGTGCGCATGATCGGCGGTGCCATCTTCTTCACCGGCATGCTGGTCATGGCCTACAACACCTACCGCACCGTGCGCGCAGCCAATCCTGCCGAATATGAAGCCGATGCGCGGATTCCCGAGGTAGCTCACTGATGAAAAAGCACGAAATCCTTGAGAAGAACATCGGCCTGATGGCCCTGTTCATGGTTCTGGCAGTGAGCATCGGCGGTCTGGTACAGATCGTCCCGCTGTTCTTCCAGGACGTCACCAACACCCCGGTCGAGGGCATGAAGCCGCGCACCGCCCTGGAAATGGAAGGCCGCGACATCTTCATCCGCGAGGGCTGCGTCGGTTGCCACTCGCAGATGATCCGTCCGTTCCGCGCCGAGACCGAGCGTTATGGTCACTACTCGGTCGCCGGTGAAAGCGTCTGGGATCACCCGTTCCTGTGGGGCTCCAAGCGTACCGGCCCGGACCTGGCCCGCGTCGGTGGCCGTTACTCGGATGACTGGCACCGCGCGCACCTGTACAACCCGCGCAACGTGGTGCCCGAGTCGATCATGCCGGCTTATCCGTGGCTGGTGGAGAACACCCTCGACGGCAAGCTGACCGGCGCCAAGCTGCAGGCCATGCAGACGCTCGGGGTGCCGTATACCGACGCCGACATCGCCGGTGCCGGCGATGCCGTCAAGGGCAAGACCGAAATGGATGCACTGGTCGCCTACCTGCAGGGGCTGGGTACCAGCCTCAAGAACAAGCGGTAAGCGCGATGGACATCGGAACCCTGCGCGGACTCGGCACCTTGCTGGTGCTGGTCGCCTTCGTCAGCGTGACCCTCTGGGCCTACAGCGGCAGGAACAAGGCGCGCTTCGACGAAGCGGCCAACCTGCCCTTCGCCGATGAAGCCGCGCACGGACAGCACGTCGAACAATTCTCTAGGAGTAACAACCAATGACCACGTTCTGGAGTTGGTACATCACCATCCTGACACTGGGCACCATTGTCGCGCTGGTTTGGCTGATCATGGCAACCCGCAAGGGCCAGCGTAGCGACACGACCGAGCAGACCGTCGGTCATGCGTTCGATGGCATCGAGGAGTTCGACAACCCGCTGCCCAAGTGGTGGTTCATGCTGTTTGTCAGCACCATCGTGTTCGGCCTTGGCTACCTGGCGCTCTACCCCGGGCTGGGTACCTGGACTGGCGTGCTGCCTGGCTATGAAGGTGGCTGGACGCAAAACAAGCAGTACGACAAGGAAATGCAGAAGGCGCAGAGCGAATACGGTCCGATCTTTGCCAAATATGCGGCAATGCCCATCGAGGAAGTCGCCAAGGATCCGCAGGCACTCAAGATCGGCGGTCGCCTGTTCGCTTCCAACTGCTCGGTATGCCACGGTTCGGATGCCAAGGGCACCCACGGCTTCCCCAACCTGACCGACCACATCTGGCGCTGGGGCGGCGAGCCTGAAGCGATTCAGGCCACCCTCCTCAACGGTCGCCAGGCTGCCATGCCCGCCTGGGGCACGATTCTTGGCAGCACCGGGGTGAAGAACGTTGCCGCCTATGTGCTGAATGACCTGGCCGGGCGCAAGCTGCCGGAAAATGCCAAGGTTGACCTGGCTGCTGGCAAAGCGACTTTCGCCACCAACTGCGCTGCCTGCCACGGCGCGCAGGGTCAGGGCAATGTCGCCATGGGGGCACCGGACCTGACCCAGCCAGCCGGCTACATCTACGGCACCAGCCTGGCGCAAGTCGAGCAGACCCTCAACTATGGCCGCAACGGCAAGATGCCGGCACAGGAAGCGTTCCTCGGCAAGGACAAGGTACATGTCCTGGCTGCATACGTGTACAGCCTGTCGCAAGGCAAGCCAGCTGCAGAATAAGCCTATTGCGTGCAGTTCTATTGAGCGGCGTCAGGGGAAACCCGGCGCCGTTTTGCTTTAATCCTGTCTGGATCGGTCAGTAGCCGGCGACCAAAGGTCGCAGACTGGCAGATGGTCTGACGGCGTATCATTGGGCCGCAGTCTCCTTGCGCAGACCCTGGTCGTTGATATCGCCGGGGTCATCCCTCACTGACGTGGTAAGCAGTAATGAGCGAACAGATACCAGTAAAGGATGTAACCCCGGTTAAAGCCAAAGCAACCGAGTACACCGACCTCTATGCCAGCCGGGAAAAGATCTACACCCGCTCGTTCACTGGCCTGTTCCGCAACCTGCGCATTTCCGGTGGAGCGCTGCTCTTCGTCCTCTATTTCGGCACGCTGTGGCTGAACTGGGGTGAGCGTCAGGCCGTCCTGTGGGATCTGCCCGGCCGCAAGTTCTACATTTTCGGCGCGACCTTCTGGCCGCAGGACTTTGTCCTGCTGTCCTGGAGCCTGATCATCTGCGCCTTCGGCCTGTTCTTCATCACGGTGTTCGCGGGCCGCGTCTGGTGCGGCTATACCTGCCCGCAAAGCGTCTTCACCTGGGTGTTCATGTGGTGTGAACGGATCACCGAGGGTGACCGCAACCAGCGCATGAAACTCGACAAGCAGCCCATGAGCGGTGCCAAGTTTCTGCGCAAATTTGCCAAGCACGGCCTGTGGCTGTCGATCGGACTGGTGACCGGCCTGACCTTCGTCGGCTACTTCACCCCGATCCGCGAGTTGCTTCCCAGCTTGGTCAATGGCACTGCCGATGCCTGGGCATATTTCTGGATCGGCTTCTTTACCCTGGCCACCTATGGCAATGCCGGCTGGCTGCGGGAAAACGTCTGCATCTACATGTGTCCTTATGCTCGCTTCCAGAGCGTGATGTTCGACAAAGACACGCTGATCGTCTCCTACGACCCGCGGCGCGGCGAAAAGCGCGGCCCGCGCAAGCGTGATGCCGACTACAAGGCTGAGGGCCTGGGCGATTGCATCGACTGCAAGATGTGCGTGCATGTCTGCCCGACCGGCATCGATATCCGCGACGGCCTGCAAATCGAGTGCATCGGCTGCGCCGCCTGTGTCGATGCCTGCGACAGCATCATGGATAAAATGGGCTATCCGAAAGGGCTGATCAGCTACACCACCGAACACAACCTCTCGGGCCAGCAGACCCACCTGGTGCGACCGCGCCTGATCGGTTACGCGATCGCCCTGGTGACAATGGCCGGCCTGCTGGCCTACGCCATCTCCATCCGTTCGTTGGCAGAGCTGGACGTACTCAAGGACCGCGTGCTCTACCGCGAGAATGATGAAGGGCGGATTGAAAACGTCTATGTCCTGAAAATCATGAACAAGGCGCAGCGCGACCTCACCTTCACGATCAAGGCCGATGGCTTGGAAGGCCTTGTTTACGAGGGCAAGCCAGAGATAGTCGCCGCCGAAGGGGAAATCCTCACCGTACCGGTCGAACTGTCGATCGATCCGGAGAAGCTGCCGTCCAGCACCAATGACGTGCGTTTCAGCATTCAGGCGATCGAAGACCCGAGTATAAAATCCGAATCCGAAAGCCGCTTCATCGGCCCGGCAGTCCGCTAATCCAAAGGAACTCCATGCACAGCGATAGCCCTGTTCAACCCTGGTACAAAGAGTTCTGGGTCTGGTTCATCCTCGCCATCCTGGCGATGGCTGTGGTACTGGGCCTGTCGCTCGCCTTCATCGCCGTGCAGACAGCCGACACGCTGGTGGTGAGCAATTACTACGACGCCGGCAAGGGCATCAACCAGAGTCTTGAGCGCGAGCGTCTGGCGGAGCGCCTGAGCATTCGTGGCCAGTTGACCCTCGACAACCAGACCGGCACGGCTGAGCTGCGGCTAAGCGGCAACAGTGCCCCACAGTTACTGACCCTCAACCTGATTTCGCCCACCCAGGCCGAGAAGGATCGCCGCATCGTGCTGCAACCGGGCGTCGGCCAGGTCTATCGCGGGTTGTTGCCGGACGCGATTGGCGGCCGTCGCTTCGTCGAGGTTCTCGGCATGGAAGGCGGTCAGGAATGGCGCCTGTTCGAAGAGGAAGAACTGGTCTCCGGCCAGGTGATCCTCCTCGGTAACTGAACCAGCCGTGGCGACGCCCCAGCCCTGCTTCCACTGCGGCCTGCCGGTTCCACCCGGCGCGCCGTTCCGCACTCTCGTGCTCGGCGAGATGCGCGAGATGTGCTGCCCCGGCTGCCAGGCCGTTGCCGAGGCCATCGTCAGTGGCGGTCTGGAAGGCTACTACCGGTACCGCAGCGAAAGTGCCGCCAATCCAGACTCGCTGACCCGTGCCCTGCCGGACGAGCTTGAGCTGCTGGATCGGCAGGACGTGCAACAACCCTTTGTCCAGCACCAGGGCGAACTGGCCGAAACCTGCCTGCTGATCGAAGGCATCAGTTGCGCCGCCTGTGGCTGGCTGATCGAGAAGCACTTGCGCAGCCTGCCGGCCGTCGCCGAGGCCAGCCTCAATCTGTCCAGCCATCGCCTGCAGGTCCGCTGGCTCGACAGCCAGCTACCACTCAGCCAGCTACTCGCCAGCCTGCGCCGGATCGGCTATGCCGCGCACCCTTACCAGGCGGATCGCGCCGCCGCGCAATTGCAGCGGGAGAACCGCCGGGCCATCCGCCAGCTGGGCGTGGCCGGCCTGCTGTGGATGCAGGTAATGATGGCCAGCATGGCCACCTGGCCAGAGTTCAACCTCGACCTGTCTGCGGAGCTCGACCAGATCCTGCGCTGGGTCAGCCTGTTCCTCACCACACCGATTGTCTTCTACTGCTGCACCGACTTCTTCAAGGGCGCATTGCGCGACCTGCGCAGCCGCCACCTGACCATGGACGTCTCGGTGTCGCTGGCCATCGGCGGTGCCTATCTGGCCGGTATCTGGTCTACCGTCAGCCGCAGTGGCGAACTGTATTTCGATGCGGTCGGCATGTTTGCCCTGTTCCTGCTGGCCGGCCGCTACCTGGAACGCCGGGCCCGTGAGCGCACGGCCGCTGCCACCGCGCAGCTGGTACAACTGCTGCCGGCGTCCTGCCTGCGCCTGCAGGCGGACGGGCACAGCGAACGCATCCTGCTCAGCGAACTGGCCCTGGGGGATCGGGTGCTGGTACCGCCGGGCGCCTTGCTACCGGCCGATGGGCGGATCATCCAGGGCCAGTCGAGCATCGACGAGTCCCTGCTTACCGGCGAATACCTGCCACTGCCGCGGGCTGCCGGGGATGCCGTCACCGCCGGGACCCTGAATGTCGAGGGTCCGCTGACCGTCGAAGTCCTCGCGTTGGGCCAGGACACCCGGCTGTCCGCCATCGTGCGCCTGCTCGAGCGCGCCCAGAGCGAAAAACCCCGGCTGGCCGAGCTGGCCGATCGCGTGGCCCAGTGGTTCCTGCTGGTGGTGCTGCTCACTGCTGCGGGGGTGGGCCTGGTCTGGTGGCAGCTCGACGCCTCACGCGCCTTCTGGATCGTGCTCGCCCTGCTGGTCGCGACCTGTCCCTGCGCGCTGTCGCTGGCCACGCCCACGGCGCTGACCACGGCCACCGGCAGCCTGCACCGCATGGGCCTGCTGCTGACCCGCGGCCACGTACTGGAAAGCCTGGGGCGGATCGACACGGTGATCTTCGACAAGACCGGTACCCTGACCGAGGGCCGTCTGACCCTGCGCGAAATCCGCCCGCTGGGTGAACTGGATGCAGACAACTGCCTGGCACTGGCCGCGGCACTGGAAAATCGCTCCGAACACCCGATCGCCAAAGCCTTCGGTCGCGCGGCGCAGGCCGCCGAGGATGTCCAGGTCACCGCGGGCAAGGGCCTGCAGGGCATGATCGGCGCACGGCTGGTGCGCATCGGCCAGCCGGACTATGTCGCGCAACTGAGCCACCAGGCGCCGCCGGTCATGCCCGCCGAGCACGGCCAGTGGCTGCTGCTCGGCGATCAGGCTGGCCCGCTGGCCTGGCTGGTGCTGGATGATCACCTGCGCGTCGATGCCCCCGCCCTGATCAATGCCTGCCACCAGCGCGGCTGGCGCACGCTGCTGCTCTCTGGCGACAGTTCGCCGATGGTCGCCGAGGTCGCCGCCCGGTTGGGCATTGCCGACGTGCGCGGCGGCCTGACGCCGGGCGACAAGCTCGAAGTCCTGCGCCAGTTGCACCAGCAGGGCCATCGGGTACTGATGCTCGGCGATGGCGTCAATGATGTGCCGGTACTGGCCGCCGCCGACATCAGCGTGGCCATGGGCAGCGCGACCGACCTGGCGAAGACCACCGCGGATGCCGTGCTGCTGTCCAACCGTCTGGACAGCCTGGTGCAGGCGTTTGTCATGGCCCGCCGCACCCGGCGCATCATCATCGAGAACCTGCTGTGGGCCACGCTGTACAATGGCCTGGTACTGCCCTTCGCCGCCATGGGCTGGGTAACCCCGGTCTGGGCGGCGCTGGGCATGTCACTCAGTTCGCTGCTGGTGGTGCTGAACGCCCTGCGCCTGACCCGGCACCCACCGGCCTAACCGTTTTGGAGCCTGCATGCCCGCGCTCTACGTAATGATTCCAATCGCCATCATCATCGTTGCCCTGGCGATCTGGCTGTTCTTCTGGGCTGTCGACAGCGGTCAGTACGACGACCTCGACGGCCCGGCCAACAGCATCCTGTTCGATGACGAAGATCCTGCGCACAAGGCGGCCATCCGCGAGGCCGAAGGCCAGCCGGACAAGGATCGCCGCGGTGACTGAGCTGCTGCCGATGCTGCTTTCTGCACTGATTCTCGGCCTGCTCGGCGGCGGCCACTGCCTGGGCATGTGCGGCGGTCTGATGGGCGCGCTGACCATGGCGATTCCCGTCGAACAACGTGGCAAACGCCTGCGCCTGCTGCTCGCCTACAATGTCGGCCGGATTCTCAGCTACGCCGTGGCCGGCCTGCTGGTCGGGCTGGCGGGCTGGGCCGTGGGCCACAGCCCGGCGGCCATGCTGCTGCGCATCGCCGCGGGAGTGCTGCTGATCTGCATGGGGCTGTACCTGGCCGGCTGGTGGAGCGGGCTGACCCGCATCGAAGCCATCGGCCGCCACCTCTGGCGTCACCTGCAACCGCTGACCCGCCGCCTGCTGCCGGTCACCTCGCTGCCGCGCGCGCTCTGCCTGGGCGCCATCTGGGGCTGGCTGCCCTGCGGACTGGTCTACAGCACCCTGCTGTGGGCGGCCAGCCAGGGCTCGGCGCTGGACAGCGGCTTGCTGATGCTGGCTTTCGGCCTCGGTACGTTGCCGGTCCTGCTCGCCACCGGCTTGGCCGCCGAGCGCCTGCTCGGCCTGCTGCGCCAGCGCGGCGTGCGCATGGCCGGCGGCCTGCTGGTCATGCTGTTCGGCCTCTGGACCTTGCCCGGCCCGCACCAGCAGTGGCTGATGGGGCACTGAACAAGCACGGACTAGCAGGGCGGGTTAGACGCGGCGCGGCCTGCCCATCCTGCGCACTCACCACGGCCCTCGTTGATGCAGATCAAAACGCCACGCGTACTCCTTCCCTAGACTCCGGCCATTGCCTGCCAAACCGGACCTGCCAGCATGCTCGACGCCATTCGTTGGGATAACGACCTCATCCGCCGCTACGACTGCGCCGGCCCGCGCTATACCTCCTACCCGACTGCCGTGCAGTTCAACAACCAGATCGGCCCCTTCGACCTGCTGCACGCACTGCGCGACAGCCGCAAAGCCAATCGCCCCCTCTCGCTGTATGTGCACGTGCCGTTCTGCGCCAACATCTGCTACTACTGCGCCTGCAACAAGGTCATCACCAAGGACCGGGGCCGCGCCCAGGCCTATCTCGAGAGCCTGGCCCGGGAGATCAAGCAGATCGCCCACCACCTGGGCCCCGGCCAGATAGTCGAGCAGCTGCACTTTGGCGGCGGCACCCCGACCTTCCTCAGCCACGACGAACTGCGCTGGCTGATGCAGGAAATCCGCCAGAGCTTCAACCTGCTGGCCGATGACAGCGGTGACTACAGCATCGAGATCGACCCGCGCGAGGCGGACTGGGCGACCATGGGCCTGCTGCGCGAGCTGGGCTTCAACCGGGTCAGCCTCGGCGTGCAGGATCTCGACCCCGAGGTGCAGCGCGCGGTCAACCGCCTGCAGAGCCTGGAACAGACGCGCGCCGTGCTGGACGCCGCACACACTCTGCAGTTCCGCTCGGTGAACATCGACCTGATCTATGGACTGCCGAAGCAGACGCCGGAGAGCTTCGCCCGCACCGTCACCGAAATCATTGCCCTGCAGCCTGACCGGCTGTCGGTGTTCAACTATGCGCACCTGCCCGAGCGCTTCCTGCCGCAGCGGCGGATCAATGCCGACGACCTGCCCAGCCCGGGCGACAAGCTGCTCATGCTGCAAAACAGCATCGAGCAACTGACCACGGCCGGCTATCGCTACATCGGCATGGATCACTTCGCGCTGCCCGACGACGAACTGGCCAGCGCCCAGGAAGATGGCACCCTGCAGCGCAATTTTCAGGGTTACACCACCCACGGCCATTGCGACCTGGTCGGCCTCGGGGTGTCCGCGATCAGCCAGATCGGCGACCTCTACTGCCAGAACAGCAGCGACATCAACACCTACCAGGCCAGCCTGGACAGCGGCGAGCTGTCGACCACGCGCGGCCTGCAGTGCAACGACGATGACCGTATCCGGCGGGCAGTGATCCAGCAGCTGATCTGCTCCTTCAGCCTGGATTTCGCCAGCATCGAGAACTGCTTCAATATCGATTTCCGCGCCTATTTCGCCGAGTGCTGGCCGGACCTGCAGCAGATGGCCAAGGACCGCCTGATCAACCTGACCCCACAGGGCATCGATATCCTCCCGGCCGGCCGGTTGCTCGCGCGCTCGGTGTGCATGCTGTTCGATCACTACCTGAACGAGCAGTCCCGGCAGCGCTTCTCGCGGGTCATCTGATCTGGAAACGTCCGGAAAATGACCGGATCAGCCGCTTCCCCGGCCTTATCTGACGGAACCTCAGGCAAAGGTCTAACTGGCCTGAACTCGCGCTGTACGGTAACCTTCGCGCATCGTTATTCCGCGAAGGTTTTTCTCCATGCCTGAATCACTCAAGGCGCGCAGCCCGCATCAAGCCCACTGCAACGACTGCAGCCTGTCCTCACTGTGCCTGCCGATTTCTCTTGAGTTCGATGACGTCGACGCCCTTGACCAGATCGTCAAGCGCGGCCGGCCACTGAAGAAAGGCGATTTCCTGTTTCGCCAGGGTGACCCCTTCGAGTCGGTGTTTGCCGTGCGTTCCGGCGCCATCAAGACCTTCAGCCTGAGCGACAACGGTGAAGAACAGATCACCGGCTTCCACTTTCCCAGCGAACTGGTGGGCCTGTCCGGCATGGATACCGAAGCCTTCCCGGTGTCGGCGCAGGCACTGGAAAGCACCTCGGTCTGCGAGATTCCCTTCGATCGCCTCGAAGACCTGTCCATGCAACTGCCGCAATTGCGCCGCCAGCTGATGCGCGTGATGAGCCGCGAGATTCGCGACGATCAGCAAATGATGCTGCTGCTGTCGAAAAAGACCGCCGACGAGCGAATCGCCGCCTTCCTGGTCAACCTGTCCGCACGCTTTCGCGCGCGCGGTTTTTCCGCCAACCAGTTCCGCCTGTCGATGTCGCGCAATGAAGTCGGCAACTACCTCGGCCTGGCAGTGGAAACCGTGTCGCGGGTCTTCACCCGCTTCCAGCAGAACGGCCTGATCGAAGCCGAAGGCAAGGAAGTGCACATCCTCAAGTCGCTCGAGCTCTGCGCGCTGGCCGGTGGCAATCTGGATCTCTGAGCAGCATTCCCGAACACCCGAGGTTGCGCACATGCCGAGCGACCCGTTCAGCATCAAAAGCCTGATCCGCCCGGTTCCCGACTTCCCCAAGCCGGGCGTGATGTTTCGCGACATCACCCCGCTGCTGCAGTCGCCACGGGCGTTTCGCCTGGTCTGCGACAGCCTGGCGCAACGCTATGTCGAGGCGGACATCAGCCATGTCGGGGCACTCGACGCGCGCGGCTTCCTGCTCGGCTCGGTGCTGGCCTACACCCTCAACAAGCCGCTGGTGCTGTTCCGCAAAGCCGGCAAGCTGCCGGCGCAGGTACTCGGCGAAACCTACCAGACCGAGTACGGCAGCGCGCAACTGGAAGTGCAGAGCGACAGCCTGTGCGAAGGCGACAGCCTGTTGCTGCTGGATGACCTGATCGCGACCGGCGGCACCCTGCTGGCTGCTGCCCGCCTGGCGCATCGCCTGGGGGCCCGCATTCACGAAGCGGCAGCCATCGTCGACCTGCCGGAGCTCGGCGGTTCACGCCGGCTGGAAGAAATCGGCATCCGCACCTACAGCCTCTGCACCTTCGCCCTCGGCGAAAACTGAGCAGTGCTTGCCGCGCCGCATCGCGCACGGCTCCGCGTCATCAATTGAAAAGCCGCTGTCACCCATTGCGAAGCAGGCAGATGCTGCCCGCGGCAAGATGCACGACGAACCGCACGCCCGGCGTGCCACTGACTCGTCCCCTGCAAGGAACCCCGCCGTGTCCACTACTTCCTTCCTGATCGTTCCCGGTTTGCGTGACCACGTCGCCGACCACTGGCAGACCCTGCTGGCGGCCAAACTGCCACGGGTACACACGGTAGCGCCGCTGGAAACCGACAAGCTCAGCTGCGCCGCCCGTGTCGAGGCGCTCCAGGCTGCCCTGCAGCAGATCGACGGCCCGGTGATCCTGGTCGCGCACAGCGCCGGGGTGATGATGGTGGCGCACTGGGCGCAGAAGTATGCACGGCCGATCAAGGGCGCACTGCTGGCGACCCCGGCCGATGTCGAGTCGCCCTTCCCCGCGGGCTATCCAACCACCGCGGCCCTGCAGGCCAATGGCTGGCTGCCGGTGCCGCGTCAGCCGCTGCCCTTCCCGAGCATCCTCGCCGCCAGCCGCAACGACCCGCTGGCCAGCTTCGAGCGCCTCGAACAACTGGCGAGTGACTGGCACAGTGAACTGCTCGACCTCGGCGCGGTCGGCCATCTCAACCCGGCAGCAGGCTTCGGCGAGTGGCCGCAGGCCGAAGAACTGCTGCGCCGGCTCGACCGCTGAGCATGGCGCCCCGCCGCTGGTGCGGTAACAGCCTGATCAACTAAGGATTGGATATCCGCTGCTGTTAGGCCCATATGCCGGGCTGATTATCGAGGTTGCTTGATGGCTTCGGTTGCGCCCCGCCGGGCGCCTCACTTTTCTTTGCTTGTGCAAAGAAAAGTAAGCAAAAGAAACACCCCCCGGCATCCGGGTCTTCGCTGCGCTCAGACTCCCCTCGCTCCGGCACTGCTCCGAGGGTCGTCGCGAAGGGCCATCCATGGCCCATCGCGCCTCATTTGGCATCCCTGCCAAATGCCCCTCTGCCCAGTACCTGCACTCGGCCTGCTGACGGGGACTTGGGTGGCCACCGTATCGCTTGTGTAGTGTGGAAAACGCCGCTTGCGGCTTTTCCACCGAGCGCGGTTTTGGTGGATAACGCTGTGCGGTTATCCGCCCTACGAATGTCGTTCAATCCCGCACGGACTGACAGTCCCGTCAGGAGGGTGAGCGGAATCGGTGTGCAAGGGGTTGAGCGGCATGGATGCCGCGAAAGCTGCGCTGGGCCATGGACGGCCCATCGCAGCGGGCCTCTGGAGCGCCGATGGAGCGAACGCACCCGGCACATCGCGCAGCGAAGTGCCGGGCCGGATGCCGGGGGCGCTTTCTCTTTGCTTACTTTCTCTTTGCGCAAACAAAGAGAAAGTGAGGCGTCGTGCAGGACGCAACCTGTAGCCCTAAGCCGAGGAAAGTGCTGCGGTCAGGCTCGAAGCCTGCGCCCGTCAGAAAATCTGCAGCGGATTTCCAATCCGCTGGAAATCCCGTTATTCCCGCCCTTCCACACTGCTGCCCCTTTTCCGCCATTCCTGCCGCCAGGCCGCCGGAGCCAGGCCGAACTGCGTGGTGAACCAGCGGGTGAAGGAACTGGGTACCGAATAACCGAGTAGTTCGGCGATGCGTCCCAGCGAATAGCGCGGATTGCCCATGTAGCGCAGCACCAGGTCGCGGCGCACCTCGTTGATCAGCTCGGAAAAAGTCACGCCTTCCTCCTCCAGCCGACGCTGCAGGGTGCGCAGGTTGATGCCCTGGGCCTGCGCCACCTGTTCGATGGTCGCGCGCCCCATCGGCAGCAGAATGTAGATCGCCTTGCGCACATCCAGCACCAGCGAATGCTCGCTGACCCCCGGCAGGGAGTCGATGAAGCGCTCGGCGTGCCGGGCCATCACCGGGTCGGCCAGCGGGTTGGGCTTGTCCAGGTCGATGGCGGAGAAAATGAAGCCATTGAACTCGCTGCCGAACTCCAGCTTGCAGCCGAACAGGCGGCGATAGTCCTGCTGGTCGGGCACCGCCTCATAGGTGAAGTTGACGCTGAGCGGATGCCAGTTCTGCCCGAGCAGGCCGCTGCACAGGCGAAACAGCGCGCCGAGGGCCAGGTCGGTGGCCTGGCGCGCCGGGATCGGACGGTCGGTGACCACTTCCTCGCGGACGATCACCGTCTTGCCGACTTCCTCGATAAACAGCGCCAGCGCCTCGTTGAGCAGATGCCGGTACTGCACGGTGGTCTGCAATGCCTCGCGCAGGGTGCGCTGATGGTTGAGCAGCAGGCTGACCGGGCCGAAATCGGCCATCTGCCGCGCCTCGGCCATGCGCAGGCCGAAGGTGCTGCAGCCGCTTTCGCGGGCCGACTCCTCGAGCAGCGTCACCGCCGTATCGGCGGCAAGCAGCTGGTCCGGGTTTTCCAGCATGGCCTGGGTCAGGCCGAGGCGGCGCAGCAGCGGTTGCGGGTTCAGCCCGACCTGCCGGGCAACCCCGAAGTACTTGGTGAGAACGGCGGCACGTACCAGAGTCGTCATGGTCAGCTGATCGCAAAGGCAGGGAATGGAGTTAGGCGCCGATAAAACTGATCCAGATCAACGTTTCACCGCATGCCCGGGAAATATAGCCAGTTTAGTCACGTAAAGAAAACTGACTGTCATTTATTGCGAAGTTGATCCACGCCAGCGGCCATAAATTCACTCCAGACCCGACACGGTCCTACCGCAATGGCTCTTGGCGCCCGGCGCCCAGGATGCCCTGCAGAACACTGGCTAGCACTGAGGAAAACAACAACATGCGCGTCGAACAACTGACCTGCAGCATCGGAGCCGAACTGAGCGGCCTCGACCTCGCCAAGGCCGTCCATGACGATGGCCTGTTCCATGAAATCAAGGCCCTGCTGCTGGAGCACAAGGTGCTGTTCCTGCGCGACCAGGACCTCTCGCGGCCGGATCACGTGGCCTTCGCTTCCCGCCTCGGCCAGCTGGAAGACCACCCGATGGCCCCCAGCCACCCGGAGGCGCCCGGTCTGGTGCAGATCTACAAGCGCCCCGATCAGCCGATCGACCGCTACGAAAACGCCTGGCACAGCGACGGCAGCTGGCGTGCAACGCCAGCCATGGGCTGCGTGCTGCGCTGCGTGGAATGCCCGCCGGTGGGCGGCGATACCATGTGGGCCAATATGGCGCTGGCCTACGAGCGCCTGCCAGAGGCAATCAAACTGCAGATCGCCGACCTGCGCGCCAACCACAGTTTCGAGTCGTCCTTCGCCGCGGCCATGCCGCTCGACAAGCGCCTGGCGATGAAGGTGCAGTACCCGGACGCCGAGCACCCGGTGGTGCGCACCCACCCGGACACCGGCGAGAAGATTCTCTACGTCAACGCCTTCACCACCCACTTCACCAACTACCACACCCCGGCGCAGGTGCGCTTCGGCCAGGACGCCAACCCCGGCGCCAACGACCTGCTGCGCTTGCTGGTCAGCCAGGCGTTCATTCCGGAGTACCAGGTGCGCTGGCGCTGGCAACCCAACAGCATGGCGATCTGGGACAACCGCAGCACCCAGCACTACGCCGTGATGGATTACCCGGCCTGCCACCGCAAGATGGAACGCGCCGCGATCATCGGCGACCAGCCCTTCTGAACCTGCAACGCCCACACCACCCCCTACTTCATCCCGAGGAATACGCCATGAACTTCAACGATGGTTCACTGTTTGTCGAAAACATGCAGAAACTGGTCATCACCGCCGCCCCCTATGGCCCGGAATGGATGCCCGAAGATTTCCCGGAAGACATTCCGGTCAGCATGGAAGCCCAGATCCAGAAGGCGGTTGACTGCTACAACGCCGGCGCCACCGTGCTCCATGTGCACGTCCGCGAAGCCGACGGCAAGGGCTCCAAGCGCCTGTCCAAGTTCAACGAACTGCTCGCCGGCATCCGCGCCGCCTGCCCGGGCATGGTGCTGCAGGTCGGCGGCTCGATCTCCTTCGCGCCGGAAAGCGAAGGGGATGCCGCCAAGTGGCTGTCCGATGACACCCGGCACATGCTCGCCGAGCTGAAGCCGACCCCGGACCAGGTGACCATTGCCATCAACACCAACCAGATGAACGTCTGCGAGCAGATGACCGCCAAGGATGTCGCCGGCACCTCGCTGGCCGACCCGGCGCTGATGCACGCCTACCGCGAGATGACCATCCCGGCCGGCCCGGCCTGGGTCGAGGAACACATCAAGCGCCTGAGTGCCAACAAGATCCAGACGCACTTCCAGCTCGCCAGCATCAACCAGCTGGAAACCGTCGAGCGCATGATGCGCCGCGGCGTGTGCAACGTGCCGCTGATCCTCACCTGGGTGGCCATCGGTGGCGGCTTCGATGCGCCGAACCTCTACAACCTGGCCAACTTCGTGCGCGGCTGCCCGGACGGCTCGGTGCTGACCCTGGAAACCAGCATGCGCAACGTACTGCCGCTGAACATGCAAGCCATCGCGCTCGGCCTGCACGTGCGCTGCGGCATCGAGGACAACATCTGGAACCAGAAGCAGACCGCCAAGATGGGCACCGTGGCGCAGATCGAGCAACTGGTGCGTATCGCCCGCGAGTTCGGCCGCGACGTGGCCAACGGCGATGAAGCCCGGCAGATCTACAAGATCGGCACCTTCTACAAGGACGCCGACGAGACCCTGGCGAAGAACGGCTTTGCGCCAAACCGCGTGCCTGGGCAAGTAGGTTTCCTCCAGCACGCCTGACGCCAGCACACGTAGGGTGGGTTAGGCCGCCGGCCGTAACCCACCAACCAGCCGTCAGGCTGGTCGCTGCCGATATCTTTCGGCAGCGATGCTGGGTTACGCCGCTTTGCGGCTAACCCACCCTACGCAATCTTTACGGCTGAACATCCGCCCGCCTGTCATGTAATGAAAAGTCGATGTCGTGCGATGTGAAGCATGGCCAGTCCTGCTGACCTAAAGTCATCTCACCCACGATGGTAACCACCCGGCTACCACGACGACTGATCAGCACACTGGAGAACAGGCATGGCCAAAGCCGTACGCTTCTACGAAACAGGTGGTCCCGAAGTTCTGCGCCTCGAAGAGGTCGACGTCGGCCAGCCCGGCCCCGGCCAGGTCCGCCTGCGCCACGAGGCGGTCGGCCTGAACTTCGCCGACACCTACTTCCGTAACGGCACCTACCCGATCCCGCTGCCGAACGGCATGGGCGTGGAAGCCGCCGGCGTGGTCGAAGCCATCGGCGAAGGCGTGAGCAACGTCGCGGTCGGCGACAAGGTCAGCTACACCGGCTTCATCAACACCCTCGGCGCCTACTCGAGCGAACGCCTGATCGCCGCCGCGCCGCTGATCAAGCTGCCCGCCGGCATCGACTGCGCCACCGCCGCGGCCATGACCATGCGCGGCCTGACTTCGGCTTACCTGATGCGGCGCATCTATGACTTCAAGCCCGGCGACAGCATTCTGCTGCACGCCGCCGCCGGCGGTGTCGGTCTGATCGTGTCGCAGTGGGCCAAGCTGCTCGGCCTGAACGTGATCGGCACCGTGTCCAGCGAGGCCAAGGCCGCAGCGGCGCGCGCCCATGGTTGCGCCCACACGATCAACTACAGCCATGAAGACGTCGCCCAGCGCGTGCGTGAACTGACCGATGGCGTCGGCGTCAACGTGGTGTTCGACAGCGTCGGCAAGGACACCTTCCTCGGCTCGCTGGATTCGCTCAAGCGCCGCGGCCTGATGGTCTGTGTCGGCACCGCCTCCGGCCCGATCGAAGGGTTCAACCCGCAGATCCTGGCGATGAAAGGCTCGCTCTACCTGACCCGCCCGGCGCTGGCCGACTACATCGCCGACCCGGCCGAGAAGACCGCCCTGGCCGACGAGATCTTCGGCCACGTCGCCGCCGGCCGCATCAAGATCGAGATCAACCAGCGCTACGCGCTGGAAGACGCGGTGCAGGCGCACCGCGATCTGGAAGCGCGCAAGACCACCGGCTCGTCGATCTTCGTCATCTGAGGGGGTTTGCCATGCACGTCGAACAACTCACCTGCAACATCGGCGCCGAGCTGAGCGGCATCAACATCGCCGACGCCATCCACGATGACGGCCTGTTCAGCGAGATCCGCAGCCTGCTGCTCCAGCACAAGGTGCTGTTCCTGCGCGACCAGGACATCACCCGCGGCGAGCATGTGGCCTTCGCCGAGCGTTTCGGCCAGCTGGAAAGCCATCCGGTGGCCGGCAGCCACCCGGACTACCCGGGCCTGGTGCAGATCTACAAGAACCCCGACAGCCCGATCGACCGCTACGAGAACGCCTGGCACTCCGATGCCAGCTGGCGCGAGGCACCGCCGTTCGGCTGCGTGCTGCGCTGCGTGGAGTGCCCGCCGGTCGGTGGCGACACCATGTGGGCCAATATGGTGGTGGCCTACGAGCGTCTGCCCGAGCACATCAAGCAACAGATCGAGGGGTTGCGTGCGCGGCACAGCATCGAGGCCAGCTTCGGCGCGGTGATGCCGATCGACAAACGCCTGGCGCTCAAGGCGCAGTATCCGGACGCCGAGCACCCGGTGGTGCGCACCCATCCGGACACCGGCGAGAAGATCCTCTACGTCAATGCCTTCACCACCCACTTCAGCAACTTCCACACCCCGGAGCGGGTGCGTTTCGGCCAGGACGCCAACCCCGGCGGTTCAGACCTGCTGCGCTACCTGATCAGCCAGGCGTACATCCCCGAATACCAGGTGCGCTGGCGCTGGAAGCCGAACAGCATCGCCATCTGGGACAACCGCTGCACCCAGCACTACGCGGTGATGGACTACCCGCCCTGCCATCGCAAGATGGAACGCGCCGGGATCGTTGGCGACAAGCCCTACTGAGTCAAAGCACCCTAGTTGAACCGCTCACTTTCACTTTTTTGAGGTAACAGACATGAATTTTCTCGACGGCGCGCTCTTCCCCGAAAACCAGGACAAGCTGGTCATCACCGCCGCCCCCTACGGCCCTGAATGGTTCCCCTCCGACTACCCGGAAGACATCGCGGTGACCATGGAGGAGCAGATCCAGAAGGCCGTCGACTGCTACGCAGCCGGCGCCTCGGTACTTCACCTGCATGTGCGCGAGCTGGACGGCAAGGGCTCCAAGCGCCTGGAGAAGTTCAACGAGCTGATCGCCGGCGTGCGCCAGGCGGTGCCGGACATGATCATCCAGGTCGGCGGCTCCATCTCCTTCGCGCCTCCGGAAGACGGCGCGGCGGCGAAGTGGCTGCATGACGATACCCGGCACATGCTCGCCGAACTCGATCCCAAGCCCGACCAGGTCACGGTGACGGTGAACACCACGCAGATGAACGTCATCGAGCAGATGGATGTGCGCGACTACGCCGGCACCTCCATGGGCGGCGACACCTACGAAGCCTACCGCGAGATGATCGTACCCTCCGGCCCCGGCTTCATCGAGGAGCACGTCAAGCGCCTCAGCGCTGCCGGTATCCAGAGTGCCTTCCAGTTCTACAACATCAACAGCTACGAGTCGGTGGAGCGCCTGATCCGTCGCGGCGTCTACAAGGGGCCGCTGGTGTGCAACTGGGTGGCAATTGGCGGTGGCATGGACCAGCCGCATATCTACAGCATGGCCAACTTCCTGCGCGCCATCCCCGACGGCACCATGCTGACGGTGGAAAGCACCATGCTCAACACCCTGCCGATCAACCTGATGGGCATGGCGATGGGCCTGCATGTGCGCTGCGGCATCGAGGACAACATCTGGACCCAGGATCGTTCGCGCAAGATGACCTCCGTCGAGCAGATCGAGCAGTTGGTGCGCATCGCCAAAGAAATCGGCCGTCCGGTTGCCAACGGCAAGGAAGCCCGGGAAATCCTCAAGATCGGTGTGTTCTACAACACGGTCGAAGAAACCCTGGCCGCCAACGGCTTCGCCCCGAACCCGAAGGGCGGCCAGCAGGGCTTCCTGCGCAAATGATTCACCCGCAGGCGTAGGGTGGGCGTAGGGTGGGCTTCAGCCCACCGATATCAGCCAGCGCCGTTGGTGGGCTGAAGCCCACCCTGCATGACTGACCCGATACAGCGTGAAGACAACCAGGAGGCAGCATGGCCTATCACCACAGCACGGCGAATGACGAAGTCGATACGTCCATCGGCATTCCCCGCAGTTACGCCTGGATCGTCTTTGCGCTGACCTTTGGTCTGCTGATTTCCGACTACATGTCGCGGCAAGTGCTCAATGCCGTGTTTCCCATGCTCAAGGGCGAATGGGCGCTGACCGACAGCCAGCTGGGCCTGCTCAGCGGCATCGTCGCGCTGATGGTCGGCCTGCTGACCTTCCCACTGTCGCTGCTCGCCGACCGTTTCGGCCGGGTCCGCAGCCTGGCGCTGATGGCCTTCCTCTGGAGCCTGGCCACACTCGGTTGTGCGCTGGCGGAGAACTATCAGCAGATGTTCGTCGCACGCTTCCTGGTCGGTGTCGGTGAGGCTGCCTACGGCAGTGTCGGCATCGCCGTGGTGGTGTCGGTGTTTCCGCGCAACATGCGCGCCACCCTCTCCGGGGCCTTCATCTCCGGCGGCATGTTCGGCTCGGTGCTGGGCATGGCCACCGGCGGCCTGCTGGCCGAATGGCTGGGCTGGCGCTGGGCGTTTGCCGGCATGGCGATCTTCGGCCTAGTGCTGTCGGCGCTGTATCCGGTGGTGGTCAGGGAATCACGGATTGCGCAAAAGCACGTGGTCAACGCCGCCAGTATCGCCGCCGACAAGCTCAGCCGGCCGTTGCGCACCCTCTATTCCAGCCGTTCGGTGCTGTCCGCCTACGTCGGCAGCGGTCTGCAGCTATTCGTTGGTGGCACGGTGATCGTCTGGATGCCCAGCTACCTGAACCGCTTCTACCACATGCCAACCGACAAGGCCGGCGCGGTGGCCGCGATCATCGTGCTGTGTAGCGGCGCCGGCATGGTGCTGTGCGGCATGCTCAGCGACCGTATGTGCCGCAACCGGCCCGACCGCAAGATCAGCCTGGCCATCGCCTACTGCCTGGGCAGCTGCCTGCTGCTGTCGCTGGCCTTTGCCCTGCCGTTCGGCATGCCGCAGCTGGTACTGATCTGCCTGGGCATGCTGATCGCGGCCGGCACCTCCGGCCCGGCCGGCGCCATGGTGGCCAACCTGACCCACTACAAGGTGCACGGCACCGCCTTCGCCACCCTGACCCTGGCCAACAACCTGCTGGGGCTGGCCCCGGGGCCGTACATCACCGGCCGGGTGTCGGACATCATCGGCCTGGATGCAGCCTTCCAGCTGGTGCCGCTGATCAGCATTGCCTCGGCGGCGGTGTTCTTCTACGCCAAGCGGCACTACCACAACGACATGGCCCGCCTGAATGGCGCTGGCGTTACCGAAAAAGCCACGGAAGCCCTGGTGGAGGTGCAATCGTGAACCGTCCGCTGCACATCAGCGTGTACTTCGACTTCATCTGCCCGTGGTGCCTGATCGGCAAGCGCAATCTGAGTCAGGCCCTGCAACTGCTGGCCCGTCAGCAGCCGCAGACGCCCGTTGAGCTGGACTGGATCGGCGTGCAGTTGCTGCCCGACCTGCCCGCCAGCGGCGTGCCCTTTGCCGAGTTCTACCTGAACCGCCTGGGCAGCACGCAAGCGGTGCGCCAGCGCCAGGCCCAGGTGCAGGCTGCCGCCGCCCGCGCCGGACTGGACATCGACCTGCAACGCATCCCGCGCATGCCCAACAGCGCCGATGCCCATCGCCTGCTGGTCCACGCCAGCGCGCTGGGCAGCGCCGCGCAGCTGGATGCATTGCTGGAACGCTTGTTCGCTGCCTACTTCATGCGTGGCGAAGACCTCGGCGACAGCGCCACCCTGCTGCAGATTGCCGCCGAGTGCGGCTACCCGGCCGCACAACTGGCCAATTCCCTGCGCGGCGACGGCTCCCCGTTCTACGGCCCGGGGGCCCACAGCAGCGGCGGCGTGCCGACCTTCGTGATCAACCAGCGCCTGGCGCTGTCCGGGGCGCAGCCGCCGGAAGTGCTGCTCGGCGCCCTGCTGCGCGCCATCGAACAGGCACCGCAGGGGAGCCCGGCATGACCCGCCGTATCGAGATCCCGGCCGGCCAGCTGCCGGCCAGCGGGGCGCGCGCCGCCCTGCAGATCGAGGACAAGCACCTGGCGCTGTTCAACGTCGACGGCAGCCTGTTTGCCATCGATGACAGCTGCCCGCACCAGGGCGCTTCACTGCTCGGCGGTGACCTGCAGGGCCGCATCATCCAGTGTCGCGCCCACGGCCTGCGCTTCGACCTGGCCAGCGGTTGCATGCCCAACGTGACCAACTTCGGTGTTGCCGCCTATCCGCTGGACATCACCGAAGGCAGGACCTTCATCCTGCTTCCCGACCGCCCCAGCCGGGAGTCCGCCCAATGAGCGCCACTGCTTGCAGCGCGTCGAGCGCTCCGCTGGCGGGGCAAAGCCTGCCCAGCTCCTGAGCATGTTCAGAGCGGTGATACTGGCAACCCAACTCACAAATGAACACTTGTGTTCAATTTTGATCTTGATAATATATTCAACCAACAGATGCTCTGATGGTTTTCAGCCCGACCCCATCAGTTCATCCCAGGAGTCTGCCCAATGAGTGCCACTGCCTTCACCGCACTTAACAGCCGTGGCCGCGAACTGTTGCCCGGCTTCATCGTCAGCCTGATAGTCGCTGCGGCGGCGACCTTTCTCTCCGAGCACTACGGCGCGCCGGTGATGCTGTTCGCCCTGCTGCTGGGCATGGCGCTGAACTTTCTCTCCGGCGACAGCAAGTGCAAGCCCGGCATCGAGTTCACCGCCCGCGAAGTGCTGCGCATTGGCGTGGCCCTGCTGGGCATGCGCATCACCCTCGGGCAGATCGCCGCGCTGGGCTGGGAGCCGGTGGCGCTGATCATCGTCTCGGTGGCCGCGACCATTCTGCTGTCCATGCTGGTGGCGCGCCTGATGGGCTTCCAGAGCCTGTTCGGCCTGCTCAGCGGCGGCGCCACGGCAATCTGCGGAGCCTCCGCGGCGATGGCCATCTCCGCCGCCCTGCCCGGCCATCCCGGCAAGGAAAAGGCCACCCTGTTCACCGTGATCGGCGTGTCCGCGCTGTCGACCCTGGCGATGATCAGCTACCCGATGATCGCCAACTTCTTCGGCCTCTCGGCCAGCGAGGCCGGGATCTTCCTCGGCGCCACCATCCATGACGTGGCCCAGGTGGTTGGTGCCGGCTACAGCATGTCGCCGGAGACCGGCGATACCGCCACGGTGGTCAAGCTGCTGCGCGTGGCCATGCTCCTGCCGGTGATCCTCTGCGCCGCCATGATCACCCGCATGCGCGGTGCCGCGGCCGGCGACAAACGCCCGCCACTGCTGCCCTGGTTCGCCGTTGGCTTCATCGTGCTGGCCAGCATCAACAGCACCGGGCTGGTGCCGGCGCTGGTGCAGACGACGGGCAACGAACTGTCACGCTGGTTCCTGGTGATCGCCATCAGCGCGCTGGGCATGAAGACCCAGCTCAAGGAACTGGCCGCCGTGGGAATCAAGCCGATCCTGCTGATGTTCGGCGAAACCCTGTTCCTCATGCTGCTGGTGCTGGCCGCCCTGCGCTGGTGGCTGTGATGCTGGCGCTGGCCACCCCAATGCGATAAACAGACAAGCCAGGCCAATCCAGGCCTGGCAACAGCCTGCCAGCCAGTGCGCGCCAATATTCGTCAGCGGAGGCCGGGAGCTACCGCGATACCAGGAGAAACACCGACATGGCCAGTTCGAGCACCACCACCAGGGCATTGTCGCGGGAACCCAAACCGCCGGCGGTGAAAGGCTTTCTGTTTGAAATGATCAAGGTCGGCAACCAGCGCCTGCGCGTCGGTATCCGCCACAGCCGCAAGGGCGGCATCCCGCTGTTGCTGTTCAACGGCATCGGCGGCAATGCCGAGCTGCTGCAACCGTTTGTCGATGCCCTGCCCGAGCGCACCGTGATCACCTTCGACATTCCCGGGGTCGGCCACTCGCCGATGCCTGCGCGCCCCTACCGCCTGTCCGGCATCGCCCGCCTGGCGCACCTGCTGCTGCAGCAACTGGGCCACCTGCAGGTCGATGTGCTGGGCATTTCCTGGGGCGGCACGCTGGCCCAGCAGTTCGCCCGCAACTACCCGCGCCAGTGCCGCAAGCTGATCCTGGCCGCCACCACGCCGGGGGTGATCATGTTTCCCGGCAAGCTGAGCACCATCCTGAAAATGTCCACGCCGCGCCGCTACTTCGACGCCGAGTACGCGCGGCGTATCGTCGGCGACATCTACGGCGGGGCCTTCCGCCGCAACCCCAACCTCGGCCGCGAGCATTTCCAGCATGTACGCTGGCAGTCCCGGCTGGGCTACTACCTGCAGCTGTTCGCCCTCTCCGGCTGGAGCAGCCTGCCCTGGCTGCACAAGCTCCAGCAACCGACGCTGATCATGGTCGGCGAGGATGACCCGATCACCCCGCCGGCCAACGGCCGGCTGATGCACGTGCTGATGCCCAACGCCCAGCTCTGGCACAGCCATTGCGGCCACCTGTTCCTGGTCACCGAAGCCGAAGCCTCTGCGGCGGCGGTGCATACATTTTTGCAGCAACCCTGAGAAAACCATGACCAACAGCAGCCCCACCATCAGCCCGGCAGAGAAACTGGCCGCCCTCGCCCTGCGCATCGGCGAAGAGCTCGGCAAATCGGACTGGATCAGCATCGACCAGGGCCGTATCGATGACTTCGCCAAAGCCACCGACGACCACCAGTGGATCCATGTCGACCCCGCCCGCGCGGCCAGCGAAGGCCCCTTCGGCGGCACCATCGGCCATGGCTTCCTCAGCCTGGCGCTGATCGCACCTACCCTGTTCGAAGTACTGATCGACCCGTTGCAGGTGCGCCAGGCCATCAACTACGGCCTCGAGCAGGTGCGTTTCATCGCCCCGGTAAAGGCCGGCAAGCGGGTGCGCAACTGCATCACCCTGCTCGCGGTGCAAGACCGCGGTCGCGGGCGCTGGATGGTGACCACCCAGAACAGTTTCGAAATCGAAGGTGAGGGCAAGCCGGCACTGACCGCGCAGAACCTCGTGTTGCTCAGCGTCTGAAGAGGAAATTTGCATGCAACAGACAGCCACCCCCGTCCCGACCGACTCCGCGCCGCCGCCCGGCGCCCGCCCGGCCAAGGCCAAGCCCGCCAGCCGCGCCAAGCGCCCGCCGGCTAGCACAGCCAGGCCTGCCGCCCAGCCGGCGGCCAGCAAGGCCGTCAGCAGCACCCGCCAGAAGCGCCGACCGGCGACGGCGGCCGCGCCGCGTGAAGGCAAGGCCATGGCGCGCACCGCGCAGGCTGTCGATCTGGTGGCCGATGTGGCCAATCACACCCTGGCCGCCAACCCGCTGATCGGCCTGCGCGCCGCCGACGTGGCCAGCGCCGCTGGCAGTTTGCTGCAGGCCGTGCGCAAGGCGCCGAAGAAGGCTGGCGGGCACTTGCTCAGCTACGGCAAGTCCCTGGCCCGGATCGTCAAGGGCGACTCCGAGATCGCCCCCCACCCGCGCGACAAGCGCTTTGCCGACCCGGCCTGGCAGGGCAATTTCCTCCTGCACCGGATCATGCAGGGCTATCTGGCCAGCAACGACGAGCTGAAGCGCTTTATCGACGAATCCGGCCTCGACAGCATGGCCAAGGGCCGCGCGCAATTCATCGCCGCGCTGGTGATGGACGCCCTGTCGCCGAACAACAACCCGCTGTTCAACCCGCTGGCACTGCGCAAGATCATCGACACCGGTGGCCAGAACCTGGTCACCGGCGTCCAGCAGTTCGTGCAGGATGTGCGCGCCAACAAGGGACTGCCCAGCCAGGTGGACAGTTCGGGCTTCAAGCTCGGCGAGAACATCGCCACCGCCAAGGGCGAGGTGGTGTTCCGCAACGAGATGTTCGAACTGCTGCAGTACGCCCCCACCACCGCCAAGGTCTATGGCCGGCCGCTGGTGATGTCGCCACCGCAGATCAACAAGTACTACGCCGTCGACCTGTCGCCGGAGAAGAGCCTGATCAAGTGGATCCAGGACAGCGGCGTGCAGCTGTTCGTCATCAGCTGGCGCAACCCCACCGCCGAGCACCGCCACTGGGGCTTGTCCGAATACGTGCTGTGCCTCGACCAGGCGGTCGAGGTGGCGCGCGAGATCACCGGCAGTGCGGACGTGAACATGTGGGGTTCCTGTTCCGGCGGCATGACCCTGGCCGCCTACCTGGGCTGGCTGGCCGCGCGCAACGACATCCGGAAAGTCGCCAACACCAGCTGGGCGGTCTGCGTGCTCAACACCAGTGCCTCGCTGGATGGCACCACCCTCGGCCTGTTCACCACCACCCAGACGCTGCATGCGGCCCGCGCGCAATCGCGGCGCAACGGCGTGCTCACCGGCGAGGAAATGGCGCGCATGTTCGCCTGGATGCGCCCCAACGACCTGATCTGGAACTACTGGGTCAACAACTACCTGCTCGGCAACAAGCCGCCGGCCTTCGACATCCTCGCCTGGAATGCCGACACCACCAACCTGCCGGCGCAACTGCACGCGGACTACCTCGACCTGGTGGAACTCAACCCCTTCATCAACCCCGACAGCATGCAGGTCGCCGGCGAGTGGATCGACATGCGCAAGGTCAAGGTCGGGGCCTACGTGATCGCCGGCACCACCGACCACATCACCCCGTGGAAGGGCTGCTACGGCACCGCGCGGCTGCTCGGCGAGGACAGCACCTTCGTGCTGGCCAATGCCGGCCACCTGCAGTGCTTCATCAATCCGCCGGGCGGCAAGAAATCCTTCTACTACGCCGGCACGGCCAAGCAGGGCGACCCGCGCAAATGGCTGGAGAGCGCCGGTGAGCAGCGCGAAGGCAGCTGGTGGCCGCACTGGCGCAGCTGGATCCAGCAGCGCTCAGGCGCCGAAAAGGACGCCCCGAAGAAAGCCGGCTCGCGCCGCCACCCCGCGCTGTGCGCCGCCCCCGGCACCTACGTGCTGGAATAAGCGAGGGCGGCTCTGTAGGAGCGAGCTTGCTCGCGATCTTGCCTAAATACCGCTGATCGCGAGCAAGCCCGCCCCTACACCACCCCACCCTACATCGGCGTCAGTCTGTCATGTAATGAAAAGCCGCTGTCACCTGATGAGAAGCACGCGGCACTGCGGTAACCTACAGTCGCTACCTGTTGAAGACGGCGTCCGCCGCACCCAATGATTCACACCCAGTGGAGACAATCAATGGCCAAGGCCGTGCGCTTCTATGAAATCGGTGCACCAGACGTCATGCGTCTGGAAGAGGTCGAAGTCGGCCAGCCCGGCCCGGGCCAGGTGCGTCTGCGCCATGAGGCGATCGGCCTCAATTATGCCGACACCTATTTCCGCAACGGCACCTACCCGATCCCGCTGCCTGCCGGTATCGGTGCGGGCATCGGCGTGGAAGCCGCCGGGGTGATCGAGGCCCTCGGCGCAGGCGTGGACAACCTTGCGGTCGGCGACCGGGTCAGCTACACCGGCTACCTCGACACCCTCGGCGCCTACAGCACGGAGCGCCTGATCAACGCAGCGCCGCTGATCAAGCTGCCGCAAGGCATCGACTCGCAGACTGCCGCCGCCATGACCATTCGCGGCCTCACCAGCGCCTACCTGCTGCGCCGCATTCACCCCTTCCAGCCCGGCGACACCATCCTGCTGCACGCCGCGGCCGGCGGCGTCGGCCTGATCCTCTCGCAATGGGCCAAGCTGCTCGGGCTGACGGTGATCGGCAGCGTGTCGAGCGAGGCCAAGGCCGAACTGGCGCGCGCCCACGGTTGCGACCACGTGATCAACTACAGCCACGAGGACATCCCCAAGCGCGTGCGCGAACTGACTGATGGCGTCGGCGTCGACGTGGTCTTCGACAGTGTCGGCAAGACCACCTTCATGGGCTCGCTCGACTCGCTCAAGCGCCGCGGCCTGATGGTCTGTGTCGGTACCGCTTCCGGCCAGATCGAGCCGTTCAACCCGCAGATCCTGGCGTTCAAGGGCTCGCTGTTCCTGACCCGTCCGGCCCTGGCGGATTACCTGGCCGACCCGGCCGACAAGGCCGCCCTGGCCGGGGAGCTGTTTGACCACGTCCTCAGCGGCCGGATCAAGATCGAGATCAACCAGCGCTATGCCCTGGAAGACGCCGTGCAGGCGCACCGCGACCTGGAAGCGCGCAAGACCACCGGCTCGTCGATCTTCGTGATCTGAGCCAAGCGGCTCAAACCGCACGGCCATCGCCAGGCCGTGCAGCCACCACCGCTCAACCCGCGGCACCGACACGACCAGCGCGTGCCGCTGCCGCCCCGTGCACATCAACCGGAGAAATGCATGAACAAGCTTTACCCCGACGCCCAGACAGCCCTTGAAGGGCTGGTGGCGGATGACATGACCCTGGCCGTCGGCGGCTTTGGCCTGTGCGGCATTCCCGAAGCCCTTATCGACGCGCTGAAGGACACCGGCAAGACCGACCTCACCATCATCAGCAACAACTGCGGCGTCGACGATTTCGGCCTCGGCCAGCTGCTGCACACCCGGCAGATCAAAAAGATGATTTCGTCCTATGTCGGCGGCAACAAGGAGTTCGAGCGCCAGTACCTGTCCGGTGAACTGGAGCTGGAATTCACCCCGCAAGGCACCCTGGCCGAGAAGCTGCGCGCCGGCGGCGCCGGCATCCCGGCGTTCTACACCCGGACCGGCTACGGCACGCTGGTCGCCGAAGGCAAGGAAACCCGCCAGTTCGATGGCGAGTGGTACGTCATGGAGCGCTCGCTGACCGCCGACGTGGCGCTGATCAAGGGCGCCAAGGCGGACAAGGCCGGCAACCTGATGTTCAACAAGACCGCGCGCAACTTCAATCCGGCCGCGGCCAAGGCTGGTCGGGTGTGCGTCGCCGAGGTCGAGGAGATCGTCGAGATCGGCGAACTCTCTGCCGATGAAATTCACCTGCCCGGCATCTATGTGCAACGCCTGGTACTCAACAACAACCCGGAAAAACGCATCGAAGTGCGTACGGTAAGGAACTGATCATGACCCCGATTCTGCAAGCCCACACCCATGTCCACCTGAGCACCGGCCCATCCGAACTGGTCGCCAGCTTTGTTCCCGATGGCATGAACGCCTGGTACGAGCGCAGCAACCAGTTGCGTGGCAACACACCCGACGCGGCTGCACGCACCCTCGCCATCCTGCCGCTGGCGGATAACCAGGTGTTTACCGGCACCCTCGGACTGGCTTTCTGCAATCCGCTGAGCGACGGCATCAAAGCCCTCAACCCGCTGGAAGCTGCCGATGGCAGCAATCTGCACCAGCCGGGCATATACACCCAGCGCCTGGTGATCAGCAGCCGCGAGGACCACTGAAGATGGCCTGGTCGCGTGAAGAAATGGCGCAACGCGCCGCCCATGAGCTGCAGGATGGCTTCTATGTGAACCTCGGCATCGGCTTGCCGACCCTGGTCGCCAACTATATTCCAGCCGGCATGGATGTCTGGCTGCAGAGCGAGAACGGCCTGCTCGGCATCGGCCCGTTCCCGACCGAGGAAGAGATCGACCCGGACCTGATCAACGCCGGCAAGCAGACCATCACCACCCTGCCCGGCAGCAGCTTCTTCGACAGCGCCGAAAGCTTCGGCATGATCCGCGGCGGCCATATCAACCTGGCCCTGCTCGGCGCCATGCAGGTCTCCGAGCACGGCGACCTGGCCAACTGGATGATCCCCGGCAAGCTGGTCAAGGGCATGGGCGGCGCGATGGACCTGGTGGCCGGCGTCCGCCGCGTGGTGGTGCTGATGGAGCACACGGCCAAGGGCGGCGCGCACAAGATCCTCGAGCGCTGCGACCTGCCACTGACCGGCGTCGGCGTGGTCAACCGCATCATCAGCGATCTGGCGGTGCTGGATGTGACCAAGCACGGCCTGCAGCTGGTCGAACTGGCGCCCGATGTCAGCTTTGAGGAACTGCAAGCCAGCACCGGCTGCGCCATTCACCGGTAAAGCAGCGGCACGTGTAGGAGCGAGCTTGCTCGCGATGCTTGCACCGAGTCAGGATCGCCAGCAAGCTGGCTCCTACAGGGGACTGTACGCATCTATGAGTACAGCGCCTTTTATACATCCAGCGCCCCGTGCGCGAGATTTTCCCGCATGACGACAACGCCCCCAATGGCCGGCAAGATGCCCCCGCCCTTGCTGTTCGTCAGCCTGATCGCCGCCCTGGCGGCCCTCGGGCAGTTCGCCATCGCCACCTACCTGCCGGCGTTCGACGACATCGCCCGGTCGCTGCAGGCCAGTCCGCTGCAGGTGCAGCAGACGCTCACTGCCTATCTGGTGCCCTTCGCCCTGACCATCCTCTGGCACGGTGCCATCTCCGACGCCATCGGCCGGCGCAACTTCATTCTGGTCGGCCTGCTGCTGTTCCTCGCGGCCTCGCTGCTCTGCACCTTCGCCGGCAGCATCGAGCAGCTGTATGCCGGCCGCGTACTGCAGGGGCTCAGCGCGGGGATCGGTATCGTGGTCGGGCGCGCCATGGTGCGCGACTGCTTCGAGGGCAGCGCGGCACTCAAGCAGATGGCCATGGTCTCCATCCTGTTCGCCCTGGCACCCGCCGTGGCGCCGGTCTGCGGTGGCTTGCTGCTGCTGTGGAGCGGCTGGCGCAGCATCTTCGCCTTCCTCAGCCTGATCACCGCCGGCCTGCTGCTGGCCTGCTGGCTCTGGCTGCCCGAGACCCTGGCGCCGGCGCGGCGTCACCCGCTGCACCCGGCGGCACTTGGCAAGGCCTATGTCGGGCTGCTGGCAGACCGGCGCTTCATGCTGATCTCGCTGGCCAACGCTGCCGTGAATTCAGCCATCTACATCTACGTGCTGAGTGCGCCGACTTTCGTCACCCGTCACCTCGGCCTCGGCCAGCAGTCGTTCGGCTGGCTGTTCATCCCGATAGTCGGCGGCATGCTCTGCGGTTCTCTGGTCGCGCTGCGCGTCGCCGGACGCATGGTGCCGGCGGCCAGCGTGATGCTCGGACATGCCCTGATGTTCGGCGCCAACCTGCTCAATATCGCTATCGCCATGAGCCTGCCGCCCGGCCTGCCCTGGTCGATCGTCGCCCTGCCACTGTTCGCCCTCGGCATGGTGCTGACCCAGCCGGGGCTGCAGCTACTGGCTCTGGACCGCTTCCCGGCACGCCGCGGCCTGGCCTCCAGCGGCTATGTCACGGTGCAGCAGGCCAGCAACGCACTGTCTTCGGCATTGCTGATTCCATTGCTGCTGGGCAGCACGCTGAGCCTCGCGCTGGGCGTGGCCGCCCTGCAATTTGCCGCGTTGCTGGCCTTCTGGCTGTCGCAGCGCCCCCCCGAGCCCCTTCCAGCCAAACAGGAACACACCCCATGAAGCCACATGTACTGATCACCGGCACTTCCTCCGGCATCGGCCTGGACTGCGCCCGCCTGCTGATCGAAAACGGCTTCCAGGTCATCGGCACGGTGCGCCAGGCCGCCGATGGCGAACGCGTGCGCGAACAGCTGGGTAGCGCCTTTACCCCGCTGCTGCTGGACGTGACCGACCTGGCCGGCATCCCCGCCGCCATTGCCGAAGTCAGCGCGCTGGTCGGCGACAACGGTCTGGCCGCCCTGGTCAACAACGCCGGCATCGCCTCGCCCAATGCGCCCCTGGGCTGGCAACCGATCGCCGAGGTGCGCGCCATGTTCGAGGTCAACGTGCTCGGCCTGCTGGCCATGACCCAGGCCTGCCTGCCGCTGCTCGGCGCCCGTCGCGGGGCACCCCGGCCGGGGCGCATCGTCAACATCGGCTCGACCTCCGGCGCCATCGCCACGCCGATGGCCGGCAGCTACGCGATCAGCAAGTTTGCCGTCGAGGCGCTCAGCGACAGCCTGCGCCGCGAACTGTCGATCTACGGCATCCAGGTTGCCGTGATCGAGCCCGGCCCGATCAGGACACCGATCTGGGGCAAGGCCGAGGGTGACCAGCGCTTTGCGCAGGGCGACTTCGCCCCGGCCATGCAGGCCCTGTCCAGCCTGGCCGCAAAGATGGCCACGCAAGGCGCGCCAGTGGCCTCGGTCAGCAGCGCGGTACTGCACGCCATCAGCCGCCCGCGGGCCAGGCCGCGTTACCCGCTCAACCCGATGTGGTGGCTCAACCGCCTGTTGCCGACCCGCCTGTTCGACCGCCTGCTCTGCGCCAGGTTCGGGTTGCGCCGCCTCGGCTGAACGGTCGCGGCTCGCTGCGCTGCTGCGCAACACAGCGCGGCCACGCCGGGCTGGCGCCGGGTTATTCGAGACGAATGAAAACGGGCTGCGCAAAACCGTGACTGTTTGGTAAAACCGTTCTGGAACTCAGTGGCCAGCGGGTGCACTCTTGCTGGCGCGCAATGTTTCGTTTGCTGGCCTCGCCCACAATAAAAACAGCCACCATTTCACGGGATGCCGTTCATGCAGTCATTCAACTACAAAGTTGCCGCCATCACTGGCGCCGGTTCCGGTATCGGCCGCGCCCTCGCCTATGCCCTGGCGCGCCGCGGTTGCGATCTGGCGCTGTCGGATATCAACGACGCTGGCCTGGCCGAAACCGCCAGCCAGGCCAGGAAGCTCGGCGTCAAGGCCAGCGAAACCCTGGTCGATGTCAGCGACCGCGCCGCCATGCATGCCTGGGCCGACAAGGTGGTGGCCGAGCATGGCAAGGTCAACCTGATCTTCAACAACGCCGGCGTGGCCCATTGCGGCACGGTGGCCGCTACCCAATACAGCGACTACGAGTGGTTGCTGGGCATCAACCTGTGGGGCGTGATCCACGGCACCAAGGCCTTCCTGCCGTACCTGCAGGCCAGTGGCGAAGGCCATGTGATCAATATTTCCAGTGTCTTCGGGCTGTTCGCCCAGCCGACGCAGAGCGTCTACAACACCAGCAAGTTTGCCGTACGCGGCTTTACCGAGTCGCTGCGCCAGGAGCTCGACCTGAGTGACTGCGGCGTCTCGGCCAGCTGCGTGCACCCGGGCGGGATCAAGACCAACATCGCCCAGGCGGCGCGCTTCACCGACAGCGGCGGCGAAATGCTCGGCAAGAACTCCGACCTGAGCCGCCAGGCCTTCAACGACAACATGCTGCGCACCTCACCGGACAAGGCGGCGGAAATCATCCTGCGCGGCGTCGAACGCAACCGCCGGCGCATCATCGTCGGCCTGGATGCCCGCCTGGCCGACTGGATCCAGCGCATCCTGCCCGCCGCCTACCAGCGCCTGGTCGTGACCCTGACCCGCTGGAGCCGCTGAACCGCGGCTCTGGAGCAGCAGCCCCGCCCTGCGTGGTTTGTTGTCTGATAACAGCCGCAAACCGGCAGCCCGCCGGGGCAGATGTCACAGGGGAGCAGCCGATGAAATACCTCTATTCGCTCGCCGCCATACTGCTGCTGGGCGCCCTCGGCCTGCTGGTTGCCGGCCAGGCCGGCCTGTTCGCCGGCACGCCGCCGCAGAACCTGGGCGTCAGTGCCGGCCGGCTGCTGCCGCCGTCCACCACGCCGAACAGCGTGAGCAGTCAGGCCGGCCTTTACCCGGATCACCCGCAGCGGGACTATGCGGCGATCGCCCCGCTGCGCTACCGCGGAGATGGCGAAGCCGCCATGCAGAAACTGGCCGGCGTGCTCGCCAGCAGCCCGGGCACGCGGATCATCACGCAGCGCGCCGATTACATTTACGCGCAAAGCCGCACCACCTGGCTGGGTTTCACCGATGACCTGGAATTCTGGCTGGACCGCGAAGCCGGGGTCATCCAGCTGCGCTCGGCCAGCCGGCTGGGACGCAAGGATTTCGGCAAGAATCGGGCGCGGATCGAGGCCATACGCGCCAGATTCTGAATCCTGCCCCCCGGTGCAGCTTTTTGCCGTGCCCCGGGCCAGCCCCGGCGGGCCATCCGGGTCGCTAAATGCCGTCCACTTTGCCCGCCCAATGCTGGAAAAAGTGCTTTGAAAAACCCCGGGGGGGATGGAAACTCGAAGTTTATTCGCGCATTGACTGAGAGGCTTTTGATGGAATTGCTACGCAAGCGGGTTCTGCACCTGAGCGCCATACCGCGCGACCTTGATTCGGTCATTTCGATCGATACGAAGAAGGAAGTCGACCCGCGCGAGGTCGGCATGCTGCCCGCCGACATCGAGAAGATCTGGGACAACGTCATCAAGGTCTACAAGACCGGCGTACACCCGGCTATCACCGTCAGCCTGCGCCGCCAGGGCAAGGTCATCCTGTCCCGCGCCATCGGCCATGCCCGCGGCAACGGCCCGGATGACGACGCCGGCACCCCGAAAGTCCTCGCCACTACCGATACCCCGGTCTGCCTGTTCTCCACCTCGAAAGCGGTGACCGCCGTGCTGATGCACTTCCTGGTGGAAGACGGCCTGATCAACGTGATGGATCCGGTGTCGTTCTACGCCCCGGAATTCGCCCGCAAGGGCAAGGGCAACATCACCATCCACCAGATCCTCGCCCACCGTGGCGGCATCCCCGGCCTGCCGAAGAACGTTGCACTGGATGTCCTGTGGGACGAAGACGCCACCTGGGAACTGCTCTGCAATGCCGAGCCGATCATGACCGATGGTTCCAAGCTGGCCTATCACGCGATCACCGGCGGCTTCGTCCTCGAGCGGGTGATCCGCAAGGTCACCGGCGCCAACATCAACGCCTATATCGACCGCAAGATCCGCCAGCCGATGGGCATGCGCCACTTCACCTACGGCATGCCCGCCGAACAGTTGCCGGAACTGGCGCTGCACTACGCCACCGGCCCGCGCCCCGGCCCGCTGCTCGGCGCCTTCATCAAGCGCGCCCTGGGTACCGACATCGTCTCGGTGGCCAACATTTGCAACGACCCGCGCTTCCACCAGGCAATCATCCCCGCCGGCAATCTGGTGGCCAGCGTCGATGAGGTCTCGGCGTTCTTCCAGATGCTGCTCAACGGCGGCAAGTGGGGACGCAAGCGCATCTGCGCGGAAAGTACCGTGGTCCGCGCCGTGCAGGAATTCGGCAAGCGCAAGCTGGACCAGACCCTGATGATTCCGATGCGCTACAGCGCCGGCCTGATGCTCGGCGACGAGCCTTTCGGCATCTGGGGCCCGCACAGTTCCCAGGCCTTCGGCCATGCCGGACTGATCAACAAGTTCGCCTGGGCCGATCCGCAGCGGGAACTCTCCGCCGCGATCCTGACCACCGGCATCCCGGTGGTCGCCCACCACATCCTGCCGCTGGCCAACCTGATCCGCAGCATCGGCAACCTGACGCCGCGCTCGGAGGACAACCCGCCCCTGGCCCTGCAGTTCAAGTAATCCCGGCGGACCGCAGCAGCAGGCGCGGACTCACCTCCGCGCCTTTTTTTGGCTGTGTCCGCGTTACGGGTTGAATCCTCGCAGTCGCAGGGTGGGCTTCAGCCCAGTAAAAGCAGCGGTGCAATAAGGTTGAGCGGCAGGTTGGCAGCGGTGGACCAAGGCCCACCCTGCGGTTGATGGTTGGCACGTGAGCCGCAGGGGCGAGCTCGATTGGGGGCGCAGGGGGCGCTGTGGATTAGCCGCGCAGCGGCGCAACCCACAACAACAGCACGTTCAACCACCAACGTGGACAGAGCCTCTATTGCTCCGACCGGCGCTGCAGCGCGGGTGGAGCCCACCCTGCACGTTCGGCGCAGAATGTTTGCAACCGCGCGCCGTGCCAGCCGGCATGTCGCCTGGCGCTCCGGGGTCTAATAACCCCGGATCTGCAGGTCGTCGGCGCGGATGCTCTGGCCCTGGCTGACCAGCAGGGCAAAGTGCACGACATTCTCCAGTTCGCGCGTGTTGCCCGGCCAGTGATAGGCCTGCAGTGCCGCCTCGGCGGCTTCGCTGAGCAGCGGCAAGGGCAGCTCCAGGCGCTGGGAATAGACCCCGAGAAAGTACTCGGCCAGCGCCAGGATATCCCCGGGCCGCTGGCGCAGCGCCGGCAGATCGACCTGGCCGGCCTGCAGCAGCTCGAACAGCGCCGCATTGAACTTGCCTGCGCGTACCGCCAGCGCCAGATCCAAGCTGCTGGCAGCGATCAGGCGCACATCCACCGCTTGTGCCTGGCTCGCACCCTCGCGCCACACCGCGCCCTGTTGCAGTACTTCGAGCAGGCGCTGTTGCAGGCTCAGCGGCAGATCGGCGATCTCGTCCAGATACAGCGTGCCGCCCTGCGCCGAACCCAGCCAGCCGGCGCGACTGCTTGGGCCAGCCGGATAGCCGGCACTATGGCCAAACAACTCAGCGGCGCCATGTGCCTTGCTCAGTGCACCGCCATTCACGGCAACAAACAGTCCCGAACGCTCGCTGTGCTTGTGTACATGGCGCGCCAGCAACTCCTTGCCGGTGCCGCTTTCACCGCGGATCAACAAGGGTTGTCTGGCAGGTGCCAGGCTTTCCACCTGGTCGCGGAGCTGTCGTGAACGGGGATCGATAAACACCAGCGCACGGGCGCGGATACTCAGCGGACTGCGATCGGTTTCACTGAAACTGAGCAGCCCGGCAGGATGAAACTGTGCAGGCATATATCCCCCAGCCGCCAGGCGGCGAACCCTTACGATTGAATGCGCATCAGGCGCTCTGGCGTGCCTGTCGCTCGCTGCGCCCTTGCAGGCGGTAGAGCCAGGCAAAGCCTTGCTCCCACAGCCGATGGCCGGATTTCACATTGATATGCCCGGCTCCCGGCAAAATGACCACTTCACTGCCCCAGCAGTTGGCCAGCCACTGCGCGCGCACAGGCGTTGCCGCCGAATCGTTGCTCGACCCCACCAGCAGGCTTGGGAAAGGCAGACCCTGAACAGCCAAAGGCGCGAAATTCTCCAGCGCCTGTGGGCAATCCGCACGCTCGACGTCTGCCGGCGCGACCAGCAAGGCCGCGCGAACCTTGGCCAGCGTCTGCGCATCAGCCTGCGCCGCCCAATGCGCAATGGTGACGCAGCCCAGGCTGTGGCCGATCAGAATCACCGGTGCCGGGGCTTCTTCGATGGCGCGTTGCACGGCGGCAATCCAGTCGCCCTTCTGCGGCTGCAGCCAATCCGTTGGTTGTATCCGCGAAGCGGAGGGCAACACGCTCTGCCAGTGGGATTGCCAGTGCGCGTCGGGTGAGCCCTGCCAACCGGGAACAATCAGGTAATGCAAAGCTGAATCGGTCATGCAGCATCTCCGCCTGGGTACTTTTGGCGGAGTCTAGGCACAGCGAGTTAGTTCTCAAAAGAATATAAAACTATTTGCTTATACAAATATGTTCATTCGTTCAACGCAGCAATATCGACTTCTTCATATTCTATTAGGTTCTAATCTAATCAATAAATAGTATTTTTAAGTATTACAAAACGCGACCTACTATGCGCTCCACGCCGACAGCTGCCCTGTCAGCGGTGACGAACTGGAGAGAATCATGAGCGCCCCGCATGAGCATCCTGCGGACGATCAGGACGAAAACAGCATTCTGCGCGAGATAGTTCGCGCACTGCAGGGTCTGCGCTTTGGTGCGGTGGAAATCACCGTACACAACAGCCAGATCGTCCAGATCGAACGCAAGGAAAAGATACGCCTGCAAGCGGCGCCAAACCGCCAGGCCTGAACAACAGCCCGACTGGACCACCAGAGGGCGTGCAATGAACCGAGCCAACTACTGGAAGAGCCCGACCATGAACACGCACCTCAACACTGCTCCCCATCTGTGCCGATGTTTCCGGCGAATGTGTCGCTAGACACCCTCGCACCAAATACATCGCAAGCCCCATACAGATGAAACGTACCCGCAGCGGTACGCCAAGGAGTAACACATGTCCATTCGCAAACTGAGCCTGTCGCTGATCACCGCCGCCCTGTTCGCCGCGCCGGCACTGGCTGAAACCACCCTGCTCAACGTGTCCTACGACCCGACCCGCGAGCTGTACAGCGAATACAACGCTGCCTTCAACAAACACTGGACCGCCGCTGGTAACGAAGCCGTGAAAGTCCAGCAATCCCACGGCGGCTCGGGCAAACAGGCCCGCGCCGTGATCGATGGCCTGCAGGCTGACGTAGTGACGCTGGCCCTGGCTGGCGACATCGATGAGCTGCACAAGATCGGCAAGCTGATCCCGGAAAACTGGCAGACCCGCCTGCCGCAAGCCAGCACGCCTTACACCTCGACCATCGTGTTTCTGGTGCGCAAGGGCAACCCCAAAGGCATCAAAGACTGGGGTGATCTGACCAAGGAAGGCGTGGAAGTGATCACGCCGAACCCGAAAACCTCCGGTGGTGCACGCTGGAACTTCCTCGCTGCCTGGGCCTGGGCCCAGCAGCATTACGGCAGCGAAGCCAAGGCCCAGGAGTACGTGAAAGCGCTCTACCAGCACGTCCCTGTTCTGGATACCGGCGCCCGTGGCTCGACCATCACCTTCGTCAACAACAACATTGGTGACGTGCTGCTGGCCTGGGAAAACGAAGCCTTCCTCGCGCTTAAAGAAGAAGGTGGCAAGAACTTCGAAATCGTCGCGCCAAGCCTGTCCATCCTGGCTGAGCCGCCGGTGACTGTCGTCGACAAGAACGTTGAGAAGCATGGCACCCGCAAAGTCGCTGAAGCCTATCTGCAGTACCTGTACAGCGATGAAGGCCAGACGATCGCCGCGAAGCACTTCTACCGTCCGCGCAACGAGAAGGTCGCTGCACAGTTCAGCAAGCAATTCCCGGAGATCAAGCTGGTCACCATCGACAAGGATTTCGGCGGCTGGAAAACCGCGCAACCGAAGTTCTTCAATGATGGTGGTGTGTTCGACCAGATTTACGCCGCGCAGTAAGGCATGGAGCAACCGTAGGAGCCAGCCCGTAGGGTGGATCACGCTTCACCGATCCACCATCGACCTCTCAGAGGGCGCCGTTGGTGGAAGTGCAAAGCGACTTCCACCCTACAGCTGACTTGCCCGGTCATTGAGCGTTCCAACGCAGATTAAGGACAGACAATGTCGCGCCGTATTTCCCCCGTCATACCCGGCTTCGGGCTGACACTGGGCTACACGCTGGTGTACCTCAGTCTGCTGGTGCTGATCCCCCTCGGCGCCCTGTTTCTTAAAACCAGCGAGCTGAGCTGGGAACAGTTCCTCACGGTAATCAGTTCCCCGCGGGTACTCGCCGCCCTCAAATTAAGTTTCAGTACCGCCCTGTACGCCGCCCTGCTCAATGGCCTGATCGGCACGTTGCTGGCCTGGGTGCTGGTGCGTTACACCTTCCCCGGCCGCAAGATCATCGACGCCATGATCGACCTGCCGTTTGCCCTGCCCACCGCGGTGGCCGGTATCGCCCTCACCGCCCTGTATGCCCCCAGTGGGCTGGTTGGCCAGTTTGCCACCGACCTCGGTTTCAAGATCGCCTACACCCCGCTGGGCATCACCCTGGCGCTGACCTTCGTCACCCTGCCCTTTGTGGTGCGCACCGTGCAGCCGGTACTGGCCGACATCCCGCGTGAAGTCGAAGAAGCCGCGGCCTGTTTGGGCGCCAAACCGCTGCAGGTATTCCGCCACGTGCTGATGCCAGCCCTGTTGCCCGCTTGGCTGACCGGTTTTGCGCTGGCCTTTGCCCGCGGCGTCGGCGAGTACGGTTCGGTGATTTTCATCGCCGGCAACATGCCGATGAAGACCGAGATCCTGCCCCTGCTGATCATGGTCAAGCTCGACCAGTACGACTACACCGGCGCCACCAGCATCGGTGTACTGATGCTGGTGGTCTCCTTCATTTTGCTGCTGCTGATCAACCTGCTGCAGCGACGCATCGAAACCCCTTGAGGAGGCTGGTATGACCACTGCAACCCTGACTGCCAGCGCTGCGGCCAACGAAGCCCGTCGCGGCAACATCATCGCCCGCCGCGTGCTGATCGCCAGTGCCTGGCTGGCCTTCGCGCTGTTTCTGCTGCTGCCGTTGTACATCGTGCTGTATGAAGCCCTGCAGAAAGGCGTTGGCACCTTCTTCAGTGCCATCATCGAGCCGGACACCATCTCGGCGCTGAAGCTTACGCTGCTCGCCGTTGGCATCTCGGTGCCACTCAACCTGGTATTCGGCGTGTCCGCTGCCTGGTGTGTGAGCAAGTACGAATTCACCGGCAAGAGCCTGCTGGTAACCCTGATTGACCTGCCGTTCTCGGTCTCGCCGGTAATCGCCGGCCTGATCTATGTGCTGCTGTTCGGCGCCCAGGGCTACTTCGGCCCCTGGCTGCAGGAACACGATATCCAGATCATCTTTGCCGTACCCGGCATCGTGCTGGCCACCATCTTTGTCACCGTGCCCTTTGTTGCTCGTGAGCTGATTCCGCTGATGCAGGAACAAGGCACCCAGGAAGAAGAAGCCGCGCGCCTGCTCGGTGCCAACGGCTGGCAGATGTTCTGGCACGTCACGCTGCCGAACATCAAGTGGGGCCTGATCTACGGCGTGGTGCTGTGTACGGCGCGGGCCATGGGCGAGTTTGGCGCGGTGTCAGTGGTGTCCGGGCACATCCGCGGCCTGACCAACACCCTGCCGCTGCAAGTCGAGATTCTCTACAACGAATACAACCACGTCGCTGCCTTCAGCGTCGCCAGCCTGCTGCTGATCCTGGCGCTGTTCATCCTGCTGCTCAAGCAGTGGAGCGAAGAACGTTTGTCCCGCCTGAAGTCAGCCGGGGATGAGGAATAGGAGCCTACCCTTTGGATAAATCGCGTCTGCGCCGGAGACCATTTTTGCGCAGGGCAATGAAGGCGGAGTGAGGTTTGGTTACTCCAAATAAACGACAACTGACGCAGCCATGCGGAAAAATGGACCCGGCCCTTCGGGTTGCGCCCCAAAGCACGCCATGCGGCGTTGCGGGGTTTGATAAGGGAATGACCATTACCTGCACCCCGCGCCTTGCCTGGCGTGCTTTGGGGCAGCAACGCAAACGCGATTTATCCAAAGGGTAGGCTCTTCATGTCGATCGAAGTCCGCAACATCAGCAAGAACTTCCACGCCTTCCGCGCACTGGACAACATCAATCTGGATATCCGCAGTGGCGAACTGGTGGCCCTGCTCGGCCCGTCCGGCTGCGGCAAGACCACCCTGCTGCGCATCATCGCCGGGCTGGAAACGCCGGACGCCGGCAACATCGTGTTCCACGGCGAAGATGTCTCCGGGCATGACGTGCGCAACCGTAACGTCGGCTTTGTGTTCCAGCACTACGCACTGTTCCGCCACATGACGGTATTCGACAACGTCGCCTTCGGCCTGCGCATGAAACCGAAGAAGGAACGCCCGAGCGAAAAGGTGATTGCCGAACGTGTGCACGAACTGCTCAACATGGTGCAGCTCGACTGGCTGTCCGACCGCTATCCGGAGCAACTCTCCGGCGGCCAGCGCCAGCGTATCGCCTTGGCGCGCGCCCTCGCCGTGCAGCCAAAGGTGCTGCTGCTCGATGAACCGTTCGGTGCACTGGATGCCAAGGTGCGCAAGGAACTGCGCCGCTGGCTGGCCCGCCTGCACGAGGAAATCCATCTGACCTCGGTGTTCGTCACCCACGACCAGGAAGAAGCCATGGAAGTGGCCGACCGCATCGTGGTGATGAACAAGGGCGTGATCGAACAGATCGGCGCCCGCGGCGAGGTCTACGAGAAGCCGGCGAGCGATTTCGTCTACCACTTCTTGGGCGACTCCAACCGGCTGCACCTGGGCGACGACCAGCACATCCTGTTCCGTCCGCACGAGGTGTCACTGTCGCGCAGCGAGCTGGACGATCACCGTCTGGCCGAAGTACGCGACATCCGCCCGCTGGGCGCCATCACCCGGGTGACCCTCAAGGTCAAGGATCAGGACGAGCTGATCGAGGCCGAAGTGGTCAAGGACCACGACAGTCTGACCGGCCTGATCCGCGGCGAGAGCCTGTTCTTCAAGCCAAGGCCGAGTGTGCCCGGCGCGCTGCGCTGAGCGCTGGCACGCCAAACTGCTTTGCCGCGCTGCGGCTGGCATTCTGCGTGCTCCTCGGTTACACCTGCGGGAACTGGCTTACCCGGGGAAGCCCATGATTTTTCGCCTGGCCGCCGATGCAGTCCTGCTGCTGCACCTGCTCTTCATCCTGTTCGCCCTGTTCGGCGCGGCGCTGGCGGCCTGCTGGCGCTGGATGCCGCTGCTTCATCTGCCGGCGGCGGCCTGGGGCTGCTTCGTCGAGCTGAGCGGGCGGGTCTGCCCGCTCACGCCCTGGGAGAATGCGCTGCGCAGCAGGGCGGGCCAGTCCGGTTATACCGAGAGTTTCATCGAGCACTACCTGCTGGGTGTCATCTACCCGGCCGGCCTCACCCGGGATATCCAGCTGCTGCTGGCCGGTGTGGTGCTGGCGGTCAACCTGCTGCTGTATGGCTGGTTGCTGTGGCGTGGGCGCAGCCGCATGCGGCGCTAGACGCCCGCAGCCGCATGGCTGGCGCCACTCGACCCATCCTGCAAGCTGCTTGCCGGCCCGCCAGTTGTTAGCCATAGCTGGCCTGGCGCCCCCCCCCTACTCCGCTGGAGTGGGTGGCGTTGAAAGCTCAGCGGTATAGGATCCAGCCTTCCAGCATTGCGCGAACTGCTGAACACACCGCAGCATCCCCCTCTCTCTCCATGGAGAACTCGTGGCCATTCCAGTCCCCCTTGCCAACGATCCGACCGATTGCGGTGCCTACCCCGTAAGCCGCCGCTATGCATTCATAGTGCTGGCCATGACCTTTGCATTGATGATGTCCGATTACCTGTCGCGCCAGGTCATCAATGCGATTTTCCCGTTCCTCAAGGCGGACTGGGGGCTCAGTGACACTCAACTCGGCTCCCTGGTGAGTGTCGTGGCCCTCACGGTCGGCCTGATGAGCGTTCCCATCGCGCTGATGGCCGATCGCATCGGGCGGGTTAAAAGCGCCACCCTGATGGCGTTGGTCTGGGGCAGCGCCACCATCGCCTGCGGACTCTCCGAAGGCTTCATCATGCTGCTGGTCTCGCGGGCCCTGGTTGGTCTGGGCGAGGCAGGCTATGCCAGCGCCGGCAGTGCGATCCTGGTCTCGGTATTTCCCGCACGCCTGCACGCCACCGTCATCGGCACCTTCCTTGCCGCCGGAATGATCGGCTCGGTACTGGGGGTCATGCTCGGCGGGGTGCTTGCCCAGCATCTGGGCTGGCAAATGGCCTTTATCCTGGTCGGCGGTTTCGGCCTGGCGCTGGCGATTGCCTTCCCCATGGTGGTCAAGGAGCCTGCCAAGACTGCCAGCCACGAGGAGGATCAGCCGATCGCCCTGGGCCGGCTGTTCAAGGGCCTGTTCGGCACACCGACGTTCGTCTTCACCTTTCTTGCCGGTGGCTTCGGCATGTTCGTGCAGGGCTCCATGCTGGCCTGGATCCCCAGTTACCTGAACCGCTATTACGGCCTCGAACCTTCGACCGCCGGCATGGCCAGCGGCGCCCTGGTCCTTTGCGCCGGCGTGGGCATGATTATCGGAGGCCGGCTGGTCGACTTGTTCAGTGTGCGCAACAAGGTCAACCGCTTGCGCATCTCGATGGCCTACGGCCTGTTTTCGGCAGTTACCTTCCTGCTGGCCTTCAGCTGCCCGCCGGGCTGGCTGCAAATCGTGCTGATCGGACTCGGGCTGACCCTGTGCACCAGCTTCGTCGGCCCGGCATCGGCGGTGATCATCGATATCACCCCGCGGTCGATCCACGCGACCAGTTTTGCCGTACTCGCCCTGTCCTATTCCCTGATCGGCCTGGCGCCGGGTCCGTTCCTGACCGGCTGGCTGGGGGATCTGACCGAGCTTTCCACGGCCCTGCAGGTAGTGCCTGTTGCCGGGCTGATCTCGGCGCTGTTTTTCTTCCTGGCATCCAGAACCTACCACAAGGACACCGAGCGGACGCCCTACAGCCGCTACCAGCCGGCGGCCGAAGGCGTGTAGCCGATAGCCTGACTGAGCGCTCAGTCGATGATGCCGAGCAGCCGGGCGCGATCGATCAGGTGCTTGCGGCTGCCGGCATCCAGCTTTCCGAACAGTTTCTTCAGGTGCCACTTCACCGTTTGCACGCTCAGATCCAGCGCCACCGCGATTTCCTTGTTCGACATGTTGCGTGCCACCAGCCCGATGACTTCCCGCTCCTTGATGGTCAGCAGGATGCTCGGCGCAACCTTGGTTGAAGCGCTGGCCTTGGGCGCAGGCTGAGCCTCGCTACTCCAATCCCCATGCACGGCTGCCGGGGAGGCCGCGAGCAGGCGCTGAGCCCGGGGATCGTTACGCACCTGCAGGGCCCACGCGCTGAATTCAGGGTGTGTGTCGATCAGCAAGCGGCGCAGGCCAAGCGCATCGACGATATACAGCCCCTCGATAAACAGGCTTTCGCTGTCTTCGCCACAGTGCTTCGCCGCCAGCGCTTCCAGCAAGAGGATCTGCAGCCAGTCCCGGTTGCGCCGCAGCTGCTTGGTCAGCGGCTTGATGCTGGCCAGCACCTCGCGCACCTTCGGCCAGTCGCCCGAGGCTACATGGCTGTAGGCATGGGCCATGCCGACCTGGAGTTCGACCAGCGGCCGGAGCATGCCCCAGCCAGTGCTGTCGCCCTGTTTGATGAGCCGGTCAAGCCGTTCGAGATTGATGGCACAGGAGGTTTCCCGGCCCTGCAGGGCAGCGATACGAATCTGCTCCACCAGACTGAGAAGGCACAAGCGCGGCAGGCTACGGTTCTCGCCCAGCACAAAGAGCCTTTCCAGCAGGTCATAGAGCAGCCGATTGTCACCACCCAGGAGCGCCATTCGCGCCGCCGTCAGGTAGTTCAGGGCGATGCACTCGGGTGGCGTGGCGCGATCGACCAGCTCGCCGCGGCCGGCCAGCAGCGCAGCAATTTCAGCGGTCTCGCTGCGCTCCCACAGCGCTGCGGCGAGCGAGGCACCGATCATGGCGGCCAACGGACTGTGCCGCCCGGCAATCGACTCGGCTTCGGCCAGGGCGCTGCGCAGCAACTGTTCGGCGACCGCCACCTGCCCCTGCCACAAATAGCTGGTGGCAACCAGCCAGTCACGCCAGGTGCGCGCATAGGCTCCACCGGCCTCATCATCGCCGAGCGACTGGCTCAGGATGTAGCGCGCCTGTTCCGGTTGTCCCCGGTACAGCGCAAGAATTGCCTGCAGGTTGAGGAACACCAGCTGCTGCACCGCCGTCTTCGGCACGAAGTGTTCCGGCCAGCTTGAGATCAGCGCCTGGGCACGGTCAAAGTCGTCGGCAAATATCGCGGCAGCCGCCAGCAGCAACGCACTTTCGAAACGATCGCCGGCATCCGCCGCAGGGTCCTCCAGGATCGGCCCGATCAGGGCCTGCACCTCGGCATTGCGCGCTCCGTGCGCCAGCGTCCAGCCGAAGGCGATGCACAGCCGGGGCCTGCTGGCCAGCTCGGCGGCGGGAATGTGTTTTATCCATTCGGCCACCCGCGAGATCTGGCCGGTCACCAACACATCGTACAGGCAGCGCTCGGCCAACTCGTAGGACAGCTCATCCTGCCCGCACAGCCGGGCATGCCGCGCGGCTTCTTCATAGTGTTTGTGCGCGGCCAGCCAGCGGACTGCATTGCCCCGGTAGCCGGACTGCTCCACGGCGGGCAACGCCTCGAAATACTCGCGCAGAAAAGCCTTGGCCATGGGCTGGAGGCGCAGCCACGGGCTGTCGCTGCTCTGCATGAGCACGGGGATCTCATCGCAGAGGTGCGCCAGCATTCGGGCACTGTCCTGCCGGCCGGTGATGGCCTGGCACAGCTCGGGATGCAGCGCATCGACGAAGGAAATACAGACCAGAAAGCTGAACTCGTCTGCCGGCAAACCCTCGCTCAGGGATTCAACGAAGTACTGGCGGATATCGCCGGAACGTGATGCGCGACACTCGGCAATCGCCGCGCGCAGATTCGGGCGTTTCTCCAGGCTGGCCAGGATCAGCTGCAGGCCCAGCGGCCAGCCTTCGGTCAGCTGATAAATTTGTGCGCACAGATCGGCATCGATCTGCGTCTCGAAACGCGCCGTCAGGATGGCACTGGTCTCCTGCGGGTCCAGGCACAGGCTGGCGGCATCCACTGCGGCGAAACAGCCATGCGCTATCAGTTCCGTGACCGGAAACGCCAGGGGCTTGCGCGAGGCCAGGAGGACTCTCAGATTGGGCGGGGCATGCTGCAGCAGATAGGCCAACGAATTGGTGGCGGTTGCCGCCGGCAGGCTATGCACATCATCAAGGATCAGCACCACCTGGCCGGCAAAAGCCAGCACTTCCGCCAGCCAGCGGGACAGCCGCGCCTGTGGCTGGCTCTCCACCGCGGACAGATCGCCCGGCTCAGCCTTTTGCCGGCCGGTGGCCGACTGCAGGGCGACCTCCAGCCCCTCGGCCAACCGCGCATCGTCGTCCCACTGATCGACGTTCAACCAGGCCACCACTGCTCCGTGCGCCAGCGCTTCGCGGCGCCACTGACCAAGCAGTGCGGTTTTGCCAAAGCCGGTCGGGGCAATGACGGCGATAATGGATTTTTCGCAGAGACTCGGACTGGCCAGGCCAAGACGTTCACGAGGCAATAATGACTTGGGCAACCTTGGCGGCGTTGCCTTCAGCACCACCTGCGAATATGTACTTTCAGATCCCATCAGCGGCATGGCCCTTCGACTTTTTCGACATTCTATAGTTGCACCCGGCGACACAATACCCTGCCCATCCAGTGTTTGTTCGCCGGCCCGCAGCTAATTCCAGGCAAATACCTCGGTTTGAGCGGGTGCCGCGCATTGCCCCCGGCTGCAACCCGACGCGCAAGCAGGCAAGGGCCGTAGCCCGGCGCTGGTCAGCGCGCGTGCAGACCACTCCCCTATGGTTCGACACTACTCCTCCGGAGTGGCGACCGTCTGCCCATCCTTCCATATCCTCGAGACGTTGATCAGGGAAGCCAATCACGGCAAGCCCGAACCTGTTGAGAGAACCCGCATGGATAACTTTGCACTTGCAGCAATCCGGGCTTGGAACCAGAGACAGCGCCCGCAATTTCGCCTGATCGACGTCAAGCCGATCAACCCAACCCTCGGCGCCGAAATCTTCGGTGTCGATTTGTCTCAGGATATTTCTCCGGAACTGTTCGCCGAGATCAATGCCGCCCTGGTCGAATACCAGGTCATCGTGTTCCGCGACCAGCACTTGTCGCCGGAGCGCCACAAGGCTTTCGGCCGCCTGTTCGGCAAGCTGCACTCGCACCCGGGCCACAGCTACTACATGAAAGCCAAGGCTGACGGCGACCAGGAAGCCATCACGCGCTACAAACAGATCGGTTTGACCGACGATACGGAAATCCTCGCGATCGCTGCCGACGAGACCTCGAAGAACGTCGCCGGTGAAGGCTGGCATACCGACGCCACCTTCGAAGCAGAGCCGCCCATGGGCTCCCTGCTGTATATCACCGAACTGCCCGGCGAAGGCGGTGGCGCCACCCTGTTCATGAACAGCCACCTGGCCTACGAGACCCTCTCCGACAGCATGAAGGGTTATCTGGAAGGCCTGACTGCCGTGCACAGCGCCGCCGGACTGTACAACAAGTTCCTGCGCATCACCCCACCGGCCGGGGTCACCCATGAGTGCGAACATCCTATCGTGGTCCGTCACCCGGTCAGTGGTCGCAAGATGCTCTACGTCAACTTCGGCCTCACGTCGCATATCCCGCAACTGGCGCCCCATGAAAGCGACGCCCTGCTGCAGATGCTCTTCCGCCATTGCCAGACCATGGTCGAACTGCACTGCCGTGTGCAGTGGACACCCAACACCCTGACCTTCTGGGATAACCGTGCCACCCAGCACCACGCAGTCTGGGACTACTTCCCGAACAAGCGGGTTGGGCAGCGCGTATCGGTGCTCGGCGGATGGCGCCCAAGCGCCTGATGCAGGCTCCCCAGCCAAACGCTGCCAGGTTGCCCTGGCAGCAAAGCCTCCAGTTACCGCACACCAATCAACCCAGGAGATCCACCATGAAACTCCCTAGCCCCGCCGTCAGCACCCAGTGGCTGGCAGATAACCTCGACAACCCGAAGCTGCGCATTTTCGATTGCTCCCTCTACCTGACCCCCAACCCGGATGGTCCGGGCTACATCACCGAAAGTGGCGTGACCAAGTGGTCGCAGGCACACATTCCGGGCGCCGGCTTTCTCGACATGATGGGCGAGATGCTTGATACCTCGACACCGGCCGGCTTTGCCATGCTCCCGGCGGAGAAGTTCGCCCAGATCTGCGGCGAGAAAGGGATCGGCGACGACACCGCCGTGGTCTTCTACAGCGGCCAGAACATCATGTGGTCGGCACGCATGTGGTGGATGCTGCGCAGCATCGGCTTTGACAACGCCGCGGTCCTCGATGGCGGCCTGGAGAAGTGGGAACGCGAGCAGCGCCCGATGACGGCAGAGACCCGTCCCTACCCCAAGGCTACCCTGACCGCCAAGGCCAAGCCCGCCATGTGGGCCGACAAGGCCGATGTGCTGATGGCCATGCGCAGCCCCGCGGTGTGCACCATCAATGCCCTGCAGCCGGACATCTATGACGGCCAGATCAACCGTTACGGCCGTCACGGGCATATCCCCGGCAGCTTCAACGTCTACTACAGCAGCCTGATGAATCCGGAAGACGGCACCTTCCTGCCCCTGGAGCAGCTCAAGACGCGTTTCGAAGAGTCCGCACCCTTCGGCCGCCCGACCATTGTCTACTGCGGCGGCGGCGTTTCGGCGGCGATCGACGCACTGGCGCTGACCATGCTCAAGCACAACGATGTCGCCATCTACGACGGCTCGATGTTCGAGTGGGCATCCGATCCTGTGCTGCCGCTGGTACTGGGTACCGAGCCGGGCTAAGCCGGCCCGGGTAACGCTTCGCAACGCCGGCTGGGGAAGCTCCCGCCGGCGTTGCGGGCGACTTGAATCAAACTGCGCGCCAACCACAGGAACCCGCCATGTCAGAGCTCATCCTGCACCACTACCCCGAGTCGCTGTACTCGGAAAAAGTCCGCCTGATCCTGGGCATGAAGAACCTCAGCTGGAAATCCGTGCTGATTCCGATGGTCATGCCCAAGCCGGACCTGATGCCGCTGACCGGCGGCTATCGGCGCACGCCGATCCTGCAGATCGGCAATGACGTCTATTGCGATACCGCGCTGATTGCCGAGACCCTCGAGCGCCTGGCGCCGCAGCCCAGCCTCTACCCGCAAGGCCTGAAGGGCGTTGCCGAAAGCCTGGCGCAATGGGGCGACAACTACCTGTTCTGGGCCGCCATGGGTTACTTCTACCAGAGCGAAGGCATCAGCCAGGCCCTGTCCGCCCTGTCGCCAGAAATGGCCCAGAATTATGTCAACGACCGCGCCGCCCTGCTGGCCTCGCGGCCGCAGATCAGCCTCGCGGAGAACCACGCCGCCCTGCTGGTCTACCTGCAACGCCTGCAGCAGATGCTCGAAGGCGGCCAGCCTTTCCTGCTGGGTGCAAGCGCCTCGCTGGCCGATGTCTGCTGCTACCACCCGCTGTGGATCCTGCAAATGGTTCCGGCCACCGCTTGCCTGCTGCAGGGCTATCCGCTGGTACTGGCCTGGCTCGAGCGCGTCAAGGCTATCGGCCATGGTCAGCGCAGCGAACTGTCGGCCCTGGAAGCTCTGGCGATTGCCAAGCAGCACCCGGCAAGCAGCATCCACAGCCAGGCCAGCGACATCCCCGGGATTGCCCTCGGCGATCAGGTGCAGATCATGCCCAGCGACTATGGCCTGGACCCGGTACAGGGCGAGCTGGTGCTGGTGGAAAGCAACCACATGGCCGTCCGCCGTCACGACGAGCGCGCCGGCACCGTGGTCGTGCACTTCCCGCGCATCGGCTACCACATCAAGCACGTCGAGCAGGCGTCCTGATACCCGCTTGTGCAGGCGGCAACGCCATAGCACCCGGATGCCGCGCGCGGCATCCGGGTTTACCTGCTGAATTTCGCCCGCCTGTGCGGCACAGATGCAACGAGGTTGATTGTCATGATTGAGCTATTCAGCGCGGCCACGCCCAACGGCCACAAAGTTTCGATTGCCCTGGAAGAGCTGGGCCTGCCCTACAGCCTCCGTGAACTCAAGCTGCTCGAAGGGGAGCAGAAGCAGGACTGGTTCCTGGCGATCAACCCCAATGGCCGCATCCCCGCCATCATCGACCACGACGAAGACGATTTCGTGGTGTTCGAGTCCGGCGCCATCCTCATGTACCTGGCGGAAAAGACCGGCCAGCTGCTGCCCGGCGACATCAAGGGACGTTCCCGGGTGGTGCAGTGGCTGATGTTCCAGATGGGCGGACTGGGCCCGATGATGGGTCAGGCCAATGCCTTCTATCGCTACATGCCGGAAAAGATCCAGCCGGCCATCGAGCGCTTCCAGAACGAGACACGACGCTTGCTGATGGTGCTTGACGGGCAACTCAGGGATCATGAGTACCTGGCCGGTGATTATTCGATCGCCGACATTGCCAACTGGACCTGGGCCCGCCTGCATCAGGTGCCGGGGGTCGAGGCCGCTGACCTGATTCACCTGCAGCGCTGGATCGCCGCCATCGGTGCGCGGCCGGCCGTCCAGCGTGGTTTGCTGCAACCCGCCTCCTCGAATTGAGGCAGGAAAAGCGCCAGTACCTGCGTGTCACAGCACAACCTGGGAGCAGTCCGCTGCTGCCGGCCAATGATTGAATGGAGTTCTGCATGTTTGATTTTGATCTGTTCGTGATTGGCGCCGGCTCCGGTGGCGTGCGCGCCGCGCGCTTTGCCGCCGGCTTCGGTGCCCGCGTGGGCGTGGCGGAAAGCCGCTATCTGGGCGGCACCTGCGTCAACGTCGGCTGCGTGCCGAAGAAGCTGATGGTCTATGCCAGCCACGTGTCCGAGGAACTGGAGCAGGCTGGCAGCTTTGGCTGGGGCGTGCCACAGGGACGCTTCGACTGGCCGACCCTGATTGCCAACAAGGACCGCGAGATTGCCCGGCTGAACGATGTCTACCGCTCGCTGCTGCGCAACAGCGGGGTCAACCTGATCGAAGGCCACGCGCGGATTGTCGGGCCGCAGGAGGTCGAGGTCTCCGGCCAGCGCTTCAGCGCCAGGCACATCCTGATTGGCGTGGGCGGCTGGCCACAGGTGCCGGAAATCCCGGGCAAGGAACTGGCCATCACCTCCAATGAGGTGTTCCACCTGGCGCAACTGCCCAAGCGCGTGCTGGTGGTGGGTGGCGGCTACATCGCGGTGGAATTCGCCTCGATCTTCCACGGCATGGGCGCCAGGACCTCGCTGCTGTACCGCGGCGAGCTGTTCCTGCGCGGCTTCGACCAGGCCGTGCGCGAACACCTGCGCGATGAGCTGCTGAAAAAAGACCTCGACCTGCAATTCAACAGCAATATCGCCGCCCTCGAACGCCAGGCCGATGGCAGCCTGCTGGCCCGCCTGGAGGATGGCCGCATGCTGGAAACCGACTGCGTGCTGTTTGCCACCGGCCGCCGGCCGATGCTGGACAACCTCGGCCTGGAAAACGTCCGCGTGGCGTTGGACGAGCGCGGCTTCATCGCCGTCGACGAGCAGTACCAGACCAGCGAACCGAGCATCCTCGCGCTCGGCGACGTCATCGGCCGGGTCCAGCTGACCCCCGTCGCCCTGGCCGAAGGCATGGCCATCGCACGCCGGCTGTTCCGTCCCGAGGAATACCGGCCGGTCGATTACCAGATGATCCCGACCGCCGTCTTCAGCCTGCCGAACATCGGCACGGTGGGCATGAGCGAGGAGCAGGCGCGCGCCGCCGGGCATTCGCTGCGGATCTTCGAAAGCCGTTTCCGGCCGATGAAGCTGTCCCTGGGCGACAGCCAGGAACGCACGCTGATGAAGCTGGTGGTGGATGCCGAGACCGACCGCGTGCTGGGTTGCCATATGGTCGGCCCGGAGGCCGGGGAAATCCTCCAGGGGCTGGCGGTGGCGATAAAGGCCGGCGCGACCAAGGCAGTCTTCGACGAAACCATCGGCATCCACCCCAGCTCGGCCGAAGAGTTCGTCACCATGCGCACCCCGCGCAGTCCGAACTAGCCAGCCGGCTGCCGAGCGGCAGCAACGCAGGCCTTGTTGCAGCCACGGGCCTGCGCCCTCATGGCCAGCCTTGCGCGGCACGGCAGCCGGGCACTGCCAGCGGCCGCAACGAAACCGCTTGAATCCGCAGCACGTCGCCGGCGATGCTGGCGCCCTGACAACAGGACCCCTCCCGTTGCCCCGCGCACCCTGTGTGTGTCGGGGCAACTCCCTTTCGGAACGGCGCTGCAGCGGGTTGCAGCGCCAGACAAGCCCGCCGGTGACACGCATGGCCCCATCGCTCACGTTCAATCGCGCCCTGGTCGAGAAGTACGACCGCCCGGGACCGCGCTATACCTCCTACCCCACCGCGCCGCAGTTCCACCAGGCCTTTGCGCTGGACGACTACCGCAGCGCCGCCCAGGCCAGCAACCAGGCGAGCGCACCCAAGCCGCTGTCGCTGTACATCCACATCCCGTTCTGCCAGAGCCTGTGCTACTACTGCGCCTGCAACAAGATCATCACCCAGAAGACCCACCGCGCGGCCGAGTACCTGGAGTACCTCAAGCGCGAGATCGCCCTGCAGGCGGCGCTGTTCGACCGCACGCGCACCTTGCAGCAACTGCATCTGGGCGGCGGCACGCCGACCTACCTGAGCCGCGAACAACTGGCCGAGCTGATGGACTGCCTGCACCAGGCGTTCAATCTGGATGACAGCGACGCCCACGAGTTCTCCATCGAGGTCGACCCGCGCAGCATCAGCACCGGGCAGATCGAGCACCTGCGCCAGCTCGGCTTCAATCGCCTGAGTTTCGGCGTGCAGGACTTCGACCCGCAGGTGCAGGCGGCGGTCAACCGTGTACAGAGCGAGGAGCAGATCTACGCCCTGGTCGCCGCCGCGCGCCAGGCGCAGTTCAAGTCGGTCAGTGTCGACCTGATCTACGGCCTGCCCCTGCAGACCGTGGCCAGTTTCGACGTGACCCTGAGCAAGATCATCGCCCTGCGCCCGGACCGCATCGCCGCCTACAGCTATGCGCACCTGCCCGAACTGGTGCGCGCGCAGCGCCTGATCCTCCGCGAGGACATGCCGCCGCCGGAACGCAAGCTGGAGCTGCTGGAGCTGACCATCAGTCGCCTGACCGCCGCCGGCTACGTGTACATCGGCATGGACCACTTCGCCCTGCCCGACGACGAACTGGCCCTGGCCCGCGCCAACGGCACCCTGCAGCGCAACTTCCAGGGCTACTCGACCTTCGCCGAGTGCGACCTGATCGGCCTTGGCGTGTCGGCCATCGGCAAGGTCGGCGACACCTACAGCCAGAGCGTCAAGGAGCTGTCGCAGTACTACGCGCGGCTCGACCAGGGCCTGCTGCCGGTGCACCGCGGCTACCGCCTGAACGCCGACGATGTGCTGCGCCGCGAGGTGATCAGCGCGCTGATGTGCCACGGGCGCATCGACTTTGCCGGCATCGAGGCGCACCACGGAATCCGCTTCACGGAGTACTTCGCCGAGGCGCTGGCCCGGCTGCGAGAGCATGTCGCCGACCAGCTGGTGGAGATTCGCGACGATGCGCTGCTGCTGTTGCCGCAGGGTCAACTGATGCTGCGCAGCGTGGCCATGGCCTTTGATGCCTATCTCGGCGAGGCGCAGAAAGGCAATTTCTCGCGCACCGTCTGAGGAGGCCGGCATGAGCAGTTATGCGCTGTTGCACCTGTTGCACCTGCTGGCGGCGATCGGCTTCATCGGCACGCTGTTCTACGAGGTGATCATCCTCGCCAGGGTCAAGCCGCAGCTCGACCCTGGCCAGCTGGCCGTGCTCGAGCCGGCCCTCGCGGCGCGCACCCGCCGGGTGCTGCACGCGGTGGTGCTGCTGCTGTACGGTGCCGGCCTTGGCCTGGCCTGGCAGCATCGGCAGGCCTTGAGCGCGCCGCTGGCCAGCAGCTTTGCCAGCTTGCTGACGCTGAAGATCGTCCTCGCGCTGAGCGTGGTCGCCAGTTACGCCGCGGTGGCCATGCTGCTGCGCCGCGGGCGCATGACGCCGCGACTGTACCGCCGGCTGCACTGGGCCGTGCTCGCGCAGATGCTGGCCATCGTGGTGCTGGCAAAGGCGATGTTCTACCTGCACTGGTAGCCCGCCGCCGCGCCCGCCAGCAGGTGAGCCATCAGCAATGATCGCAATCAACTTTCGTCGGCCGTGACAGGCGCTGATTCAGGCCCTCGAATATCCTCGGCCTGGCAGGCTGGAGTGGCTATGGTGCAGGCCCATTGATCGCCAGCCTGCCCGGTGCGCAAAGTGTTCGGCAAATACCTGCACCAGTACCCCAATATCGGCGACTGAATCGCCGAATCGCGCAAGGAAATCGCCCAGATCAAGGCACTGGTGCCGGCCATGCACTGCCGGGTGGTCGACCGCGCCATCCGGTCTACGGCGCCATGGGCCTGACCCCGGACACGCCGCTGGCCGACATAGGGACCACCGGCCGCGCCCTGCGCTTTGCCGACGGCCCGGCTCAGATGCACCTGGCCTTGCGCTGGGCAACATCGGCACATTTGACGCCATCCGCGATCTGAAGGCCCGCAGCGCACCGGCAACCCGAGCCGCCAGCGCATTCCACCCGGCAGCGCCGGCCTTCAGCCCGCCAGCGGGTGGCCGATCAGGCAGGCGACCAGCTCGGCGGCAAACCCGGAGAGCAGTTCCCGCTTGCGCACGCAGACCTTCAGGTCCCGCTGTGCCCAGGGTTCTTCCAGCTCGACAACTGCCAGGGGCGGCCGGGGCGGTCCTTCCGCCACGGCGCTGCGGGGTACCAGACCGAGGCCGACGCCGGCGCTGACCATCCGGCAGACCGCCTCGAAACTGCGGACCTGGATGCGCACCTGCAGATGCCGGCCGAGCGCGGCAGCTGTATTCATCGTGAAGGTATGAATGGCCGATCCGGAATGCAGCATGACGAAGGGGTAATCCAGTACCTCGGCAAACTGGATGCTCGACCGCTGCGCGATCGGGTGATCGGCAGGCGCAATCAGTACCAGTTGATCCGCGCGGTAGGGAAGCAGCTCGACTTCGGCACCCTCCACTGCCTCCGCCACGACACCGACTTCCACCTCGCCGCGCGCCACGGCCATGACCACCTCTGGACTGGTGTGTTCCTCCAGGGAAATGCTCACTTGCGGATTGCGCTTGAGGAAGGCCGCGAGGCTGTCCGGCAGAAACGCATGGGTGGCGTGGGTGTTGGCCCACAGGCTGACATGTCCGCGCACCCCCTTGGCGTAGGGCGCGAGGTCGGCATGCAGCTGTTCGAGCTGGGCAAATACCTGGCGTGCATGGCGCAGCAGCGCATCGCCGGCCCGGGTCAGGCTGACGCCGCGCGGGGCGCGCAGCAGCAACGGGGTGCCGAGCGACTCCTCCAGCAGGCGCAGGCGATGACTGGCCGAAGACGGTGCCAGATGTACGCGGGCGGCTCCGCGGGTCAGGTTGCGCGCTTCGGCAATCGCCACGAAAAGCCGCAGATCGATCAGGTCATAGTGCATAGCGTTGGTTAAATCCGAACGTAGTGTTGCGAAAAGGCCAATTTTGCGCCGATCTTACACCCCTCATCATTCGTCTCAAGACAACTCTTCGAGTGCCAACCTGCCATGCCATGGAAAACCTGGTCAGCCGAACGCCTGGGTATCGCGCTTGCGGTGCTGGCCGCCTTCGGTTTTTCTTTCAAGGCGATTTTCGTCAAGCTGGCCTATGCCGCTGCGCCGGTAGACGCCGTTACGCTGCTGACGCTGCGCATGACCTTTGCCCTGCCCGTCATGCTCTGGGCCAGCCTCTGGCTGTGCCGCGCGGCGCCACCGCTGCAGCGCAGGGACTGGGGCCTGTTGCTCGCGCTGGGCCTGCTGGGCTACTACGGCGCCAGCATCCTCGACTTCATTGGCCTGCAATACATCTCGGCGGGACTCGAACGCTTGATTCTGTTCGTCTATCCGACCATTACCGTGCTGATCGGCGTATTCGCCCTGGGCAAGCACCTGGAACGCCGCCAGGTCGGTGCCCTGCTGCTGTCCTATGCCGGCATCGGCCTGGCGTTTGCCCACGACCTGCAGGTCGCCAGCGACATTCGCCCGGTGCTGATCGGCGCCGCCTTCGTCTTCGGCTCAGCGCTGTCCTATGCGCTGTATAGCGTTGGCGCCGAGATCGCCATTCATCGGATCGGCACCATCCGCTTTGCGGCGCTGGCGCTCATCGTGTCCGCCATCGCCACGCAGCTGCACTTCGTGCTCACGCAGCCCTTCTCCGCGTTGATCCAGCCGCTGCCGGTCTACGTCCATGCCGCGGCGATGGCGATCTTCTCCACCGTATTGCCAGTGTTCTGGCTGGCCGCCGCGGTGCAGCGCATCGGCGCAGCCCGCGCCGTGCTGATCGGCACCCTCGGCCCGATACTGACGATAGTGTTCGCCTGGCTGCTGCTCGCAGAACCCGTGTCGTTCCTGCAGTTGCTCGGCGCCGGCCTGGTGCTGGGCGGCGTCCTGCTGGTGGCCCGACGCAGCAGTCTGCGGCCAGCCCGGCCCGGCCGGCACGCTCAGGACGGCTCCGCAGGCAACTGAAAACGCCCGCGGTAGGCTGCCGGCGTGCACCCGAGCCGCTCGCGGAACAGGCGGGTGAAGGAACTGATGTCGCTGTAGCCGACGTACTGGGCGATCTGCGCGGTGGACAGGGCACCGGCCTCGAGCAGCGCGCGGGCGGTGTCGATGCGCAGGCCCTGCAGGTAGGCCAGCGGGGCCTGCTGCAGCGCGGCCTGGAAGCGGCGTACCAGGGTGCGCTCGCTGACCGCCAGCTGCCGGGCCAGATCGGCAATCTTCACCGCCTCGGCCATGTGTTCCTGCAACCAGCCCTGCGCCCGCTGCACCAGGGCATCGTGGTGCGCGCGCTCGGAACTCAACGGCAACAGCGGGGTCTGGGTGCTCTGGCTGAGGTCGATCAGCATGCTGCGGGCGCATTGCAGGGCAACCGCCTGGCCGACGAAATGGCTGAGCACGCGCACCGACTGCAACAGAAAGGTGGCGTGTGCGCCGCCGCACACCAGGCGCTCGGCTTCGGTCACCAGCGGGCGCAGCTGCAGATCGACCCGCGGGAAACGCGCACGGAAATGCGCTTCCAGCCACCAGGTGGTGGTCGCCAGGCGCTGGTCGAGCAGGCCGGTGTCGGCCAGCAGGAAAGTGCCGGTGCAGTTGGCCACCAGCCAGGCGCCCTGCTGCCACTGCCGGATCAGCCAGGCCCGCAGGGCCGTCTGCTGCTCGAGGAAGCGCTGGAACTCGTCCCAGCCGCGGTAATGCAGGCTGGGGATGAACACCAGGTCGAAACGCCGGTCCGCCGGCAGCGGCTGCATGGCCAGTTGCAGGCCGTTGCTGGCGCGCACCGGCTGGCCGCTGGCGGAAAGGAACTGCCAGTCGAACAGCTGCGCCGGCGTGGCGCCCTGCTTGCGCAGGTGCGCATTGGCCACCTGCAGCATGTCGGCATAACCGCCGAGCACCGAGGCGTAGACGTCATCAAAACCGAGTATCGCGGCGCTTGGCACAGGGCCTCCTGGGTTCCACAGCCTTTTAGTTGATCCAACCCGAACCAGCCAGGCAAACCGGGTTAAACCCCTCGGCAAGCTGGCGCCTACGCTAAAACAGGCAATGCGGGCCGGCTCTGTCGTGTGCACAAACGGCATTCTGTCGTAAATCGCACATTAATAGTCTTTTTTGCCAATTCAGCCCTGGCGCAACAGCCCCTAGAGTGGCGTCATCGCCATGCACACCCCCGGAGCCCCCGCATGAACGTCCTCATCGTCCACGCCCACCACGAGCCGCAATCCTTCAATGCCGCCATGAAAGACCTCGCCGTCGCCGAACTGCGCAGCCAGGGACATGCCGTGGAGGTGTCCGACCTCTACGCCATGCACTGGAACCCGGTCGCCAGCGCCGCGGATTTCGGCGTACGCCAGCAGCCGGACTATCTGGTCTACGCCCTCGAGCAACGCCACAACCAGCAGCAACAGGCGCTGGCCGCGGATATCCGGGACGAGCTGGACAAGCTGCTGCGCGCCGACCTGGTGATCTTCAACTTCCCGGTCTACTGGTTCTCGATGCCAGCGATCATGAAAGGCTGGCTCGACCGCGTGCTGGTTTCCGGCGTTTGCTATGGCGGCAAGCGCTTCTATGACCAGGGCGGCCTGGCCGGCAAGCGGGCCATGCTGGCCATCAGCATCGGCGGGCGCCCGCACATGCTGGTCGAGGGCGGCGTGCACGGTGAACTCAACGACATGCTGCGGCCGATACTGCGCGGCACCCTGGCCTATACCGGGATGACGGTGCTGCCACCCTTCGTCGCCCACCATGTCCCGTATATCACCCATGAAGCGCGCGTGGAGCTGCTCGAACAATACCGTCAGCGCCTGCGCACTCTGGATAGCCTGCCGCCGCTGCAGTTCGTCCGCCTCGACCAGTTCGACGCACAGCTGCATCCGCTGCCGGCCTGAGCGGCGCGGCACCCCGCAGCGAGCGCCGCAGTTACAATGGCGCTTTGCCCGGAGCCCCTGCGATGAGCCAAGCACCCACTTACGGCGTCGGCGACGCCTCCTACCAGGCCGCCGGCGGCATCGACGGCCTGCGCCGGCTGGTCGATGACTTCTACCGGCTGATGGACCAACTGCCGGAGGCCGCGGCGATCCGCGCGATGCACCCGCAGAGCCTGGAACTGGCGCGCGACAAGCTGGCCTGCTTTCTCAGCGGCTGGCTCGGCGGGCCGCGCCTGTTCAGCGAGCGCTACGGCCCGATCGCCATCCCGGCCTTCCACGCCCAGTGGCCGATCGACCAGGCACACAGCGCCGCCTGGCTGCACTGCATGGCCGGCGCCATCGCCCGGCAGGCTTACCCGGCCGACTTTGCCGAGTACCTGCTGGCCCAGCTGCACGTGCCGGCGCAGCGCATCGTTCAGGCCAGCCGCAACCGGCATGGCGACTGACAGCACCGCTGGCTAATCCCACCGAGGTGCCGTCCTACGCCCGGGTAAACTGCACACTCACTTCAAAACCGTCTGCCCGCCCCGTTGCCGGTGAAGCCAGTGCCAGGCTGGCCCCCACACCCCGGGCGATGGTCGCGGCGATGGCCAGGCCCAGACCTGAGCCCTCCGCCACGCTGCCACCGCGCACGAAGCGCCCGGTGAGCTGGGCCAGCACAGCCGCCGGCACCACCGGCCCGGCATTAGTGATGCGCAACAGCGCATCGGCACTCAGGGCGATTTCCACCGGCTGACTGGCAGCGCCGTGTTTCAAGGCATTTTCGATCAGGTTGCGCAGCAGGATGGCGAAGGCATCGGCATCAATGCTGGCCAGCACCGTATCGGTGGCCGGCAGTTGCAGAGCGAGCCGGGCGGCGGTGTTGCTGCGGCTCAGCTCATCGACCACATGACGGAGCAGCGGCAGCAGGTTTTGCGGGGTTTCAGGCAGCAGGCTGCCGCCTTCGGCCTTGGCCAGTTGCATCAGTTTCTCCGACAGCCTTGCCAGTTCGCGCAGGGACTTCTCGATCTGCGCCGCACGCTCGCGCAGTTTGCCCTCCGGCGCCTCGCTGTGCAGGCGCTGCACCTGCGCCAGGGTTGCCGCCAGCGGCGTGCGCAGTTCATGGGCACTGTTGGCGGTAAAACTGCGTTCGGCATCCAGCGCCCGGCGCAAACGCTCCAGCAGGTGATTGACGGCCCTGGCCAGTGGATCGATTTCCGCCGGCAGTTGCACCGCCCGGATCGGTGACAGATCCCCTGCCCCACGCGCCTCAATGGCGCCGCGATAGACCAGGATGCTGCGCAGGCTGAAGCGCACGAACAGCCAGCTGCCGAGCAAGCTCAGCGGGATCAGCACAAGCAGTGGCCAGAACAATGCCAGAGCAGCCTCCAGTGCTGCCTCACGGCGATGTTCGAGGCGCTCGGCAACCTCGATGAACAGCGTTTCGCGCAGGGCACTGGCGGTGTAAATACGGTGCGTGGCGGTGTCGGTGAAGCCTTCCAGCGGGAACCGATTGAAGATTGCCGGATCCGCATCGTGCGATTGCATGAGGATCTTGCCCTGCTTGTCGCGCACCAGATACGTCAGATGTTCCTTGTGCGGTTGCAGTGCGGCAATGCGCTGCGAGCGGCCATCTTCCTCGCGGTTGACGATTTCCAGCACGGCCAGCGGCAGGATGCGCTGCGCCGTTTCCTCCAGCCCGCTGTCGAACGTCTCGTTCAGCTCTTCGCGCGCGGCCAGGCTGGCGACGATGGCCGCGATGATCCACAGCAGCGCGATCCCTGCGGTGAGGCCGATGCTCAACCGCCGTTGCAAGCTGACCGCCGGCTTCATGCCGTCACCAGCCGGTAACCCATGCCGCGCACGGTTTCGATCAGCTCGTGCCCGAGTTTCTTGCGCAGGCGGCTGATGTACACCTCGATGGTGTTGCTTTCGATTTCCGCACCGAAGGCGTACAGGCAATCTTCCAGCTGTGCCTTGGACAACAGTGCGCCGGGGCGCTGGATAAAGGCTTCGAACAACGCCCATTCGCGCGCGGTCAGGTCGACCTTCGCACCATCCCGTTCAATCGTGCGCGCGGCATTGTCGATATGCAGTGGGCCCAGCTGCAGCAGCGGGTTGGGATTGCCGCTGTAGCGCCGGGCCACGGCGGCCACCCGCGCCGACAGCTCGAACAGGTCGAAGGGCTTGACCAGGTAATCATCCGCACCGGCGTTCAGCCCGGCGATGCGGTCGGAAATCTGGTCCCGCGCGGTGAGGATGATGACCGGTGTGGCATCGCCGGCGGCGCGGCGCCGGCGCAGAAAATCGACGCCACTGCCGTCGGGCAGCATGAGGTCGAGCAGGATCAGGTCATAGCGCGTGGAGCGCAGGCTGGCTTCGGCATGATCGAGCCGCTGCATCCAGTCCACCGCATGCCCGTCATCGGCAATCTGCTCCTGCACGGCCTGCCCCAGCGCCTGCGTGTCTTCGACCAGCAATACCCGCATGAAACCCTCCTCGGCTAAAGGCAGCGTAGCGACTGTCGCTGACGACAAGCTTAACAGGCGCCATGTGCGTCTTCAGGTTGCTGTCAGCAACGGCCGCTAGGGTATGCCACATCTGTACAGACCAGAGGAACGAAGATGAACCGCCGACTCACATTCAGCCTCGCCACGCTTGGCCTGCTGCTCAGTTCAGGTGTTATGGCCGAAGAGCATTGCACCGACCCGGTGGCCGACTGGCAGCCGCGCGAAACCCTGCGCGAGCAGGTGCGGCACTACGGCTGGGAAGTGCAGCGCATCAAGGTCGATGACGGCTGTTACGAGGTCCGCGGGATTGACCGCAAGGGCAACCGCTTCGAGGCCAAATTTGCCCCGGCGACGCTGCAGGTCCGCGCCCTGGAAGTGGAGTTCGACACAACGGCAGACACCTCTGACTACCTGCTGCAACTGCAGTAATGCGGCGCCTGGAAAACGAATGGCCGCCCGTTCAGCTGGCTGTCAGCTCAGCCCGATAGGCTGACAACCATACCGATACCACCGGAGAGACATGATGAAACCTGCTCCACTGAAACAGCTCGCTGCCGCCATTTGCCTGGCCGGCGCCATTGCCCTGCCCGGACTGGCCCAAGCCCGCACGGTAACCCTGAACACCCAACTGCAAGACTACGGCGGCCGTGACGCCTACCTGGCGTTCTACCTCACCGATGCCCAGGGCCAGTACCACAGCACCCTGTGGGTCTCCGGCAAGAAGGCCAAGTACTACAAGCACCTGCGCGACTGGAAGCGCGGCAGCAGTGCTGACAGCGCGTCATTTGACGGCATCACCGGCGCCAGCGTGGGCAGCGGTGAAACCCTGACGGTCAAGGTGGAACTGGCCGATGCGTTGCTCGATGCCGGCTACGAAATCCGCGTGGACAGCGCCGTCGAGAACAAGCGTGACAACCGCGCCGATATCCAGGTGCCGCTGACCACCGCCGGCGCCGGCAAGCCATCCAGCGGCAGCGGCTACATCGAAACCTTCAGCTACGACCTGTAAACGGGAGAAGCCCATGTTACGTCGGCTGCATTCATTGCCCGGCCTGTTCGCTGCCCTGCTGGTCATGCTGCTGGCCATCAGCGGCGCGGTTTTGTCGCTCAATCCGGCACTTGAACGCCTGGACAGCCCGGTGCCGGCTGCAGGACAGCTGAACGTCGCCGAACTGGCCGGAAGGGTCGCGCAGTTCTACCCCAATGCCGAGCAGATCCAGCGCACGCCTTCGGGTTCGGTGATCGTCTATTACAGCCAGGACGGCGACACCGGCATTGACCGTATCGACCCGGCCAGCGGCAAAGGAATCGGCGCTTACGCCCCCTCCGAGTTTGCCGGCTGGGTCAAGGATCTGCACCGCTCCCTGCTGCTCGACACCACCGGGCGCGCCATCGCCGGCATTGGCGCACTGGCAATGCTGCTGCTGTCACTCAGCGGCGCGGCCATGCTGGCAAAGCGCTTGGGCGGCTGGCGGCAGTTGCTGCGCCCGCTGCGCGGCAGCTTCAACCAGCGCTGGCACGCCGAGGCCGGGCGCTTTGCCCTGTTGGGCTTGCTGCTGTCTTCCCTGACCGCGCTGTACCTGTCCGCGGCCACCTTTGGTCTGGTCAGTGATGGCACGCAAAGCGAGCCAGACTTCCCCACAGCAGTAGCCGGCGGCCGTGCCGCGCCGGTAACCAGCCTCAAGGCCCTGCAAGCGGTTGACATGAACGACCTGCGCGAGCTGGTCTACCCCAACCCGCAGGACCCGAACGATGTATTCACCCTCAGCACAGCGCAGGGCGATGGTTTTGTCGATCAGGCCAGCGGCGCGCTGTTGTCCTATCAGGCCCATGACGCCAGGCGCCGCACCTATGAATTCATCTATCAATTGCACACCGGCGAAGGCCTCTGGTGGCTGGGACTGATCCTTGGTGCCAGCGCATTGTGCGTGCCATTAATGAGCATCAGCGGTGCAGTGATCTGGTGGCAGCGCCGTCAGGCGAAGCCGCGGATTGCCCACAACAGCCCCGCGCAGACGGCCGACACGGTGATTCTGGTCGGCAGCGAGAACAACAGCACCTGGGGCTTTGCCCGCACGCTGCACTCCGCGCTGGTTGCAGCCGGCCAGCGCGTGCACAGCGCGCCGATGAACCAGCTGACCAGGGACTACCGCAACGCCAGACAGCTGCTGGTGCTCACCGCCACCTATGGCGATGGCGATGCGCCCGCCTCGGCCAACCAGTTCCTCGGCCTTCTGAACAAAGCGAGCCTTGACCAAAACCTGAAGTTTGCCGTGCTTGGCTTCGGCGACCGGCAATTCCCGCAGTTCTGCCAGTTTGCCCGGCACACCGAGGCCGCGTTGCTGGAACGCGGACTGACACAACTGCAGGAGCTGGACTGCATCGACCGCCAGTCCGCACAGGAATTCGCCCGCTGGGGTAAAACCCTTGGGGCACGCCTCGGCGTTGAACTGAATTTACTGCACACGCCCCGGCAACCCGCAACACGGCAGCTGCAATTGATCGAGCGCGTGGAATACGGCGAGCAGGCTGATGCGCTGACCTGTGTGCTGCGCTTCAAGGCCAGCCCCGCGCACACCGCCACTGAACGTGTGCTGCGCCGGTTTGGCAGCAGCGGCTTGCCGCGCTTCGAGGCTGGCGATCTGGTCGGCATAGTCCCGCCGGGCAGTCCGCTGCCACGCCTGTATTCACTGGCCAGCAGCCGCCGCGATGGCGTGCTGGAAATCTGCGTGCGCAAGCATGCGCAGGGCCTGTGCTCGGGCTATCTGCATGATTTACCAGTGGGTGGCTGTATCGAAGGTTTCATTCAGCACAACCCGGACTTCCGCCCGGCCAGCGGCAAGGCGCCGGTCATCCTGATCGGCGCGGGTACCGGTATCGGCCCGCTGGCCGGCTTTATCCGCAACAACAGCGAGCGGCAGCCAATGCACCTGTACTGGGGCGGGCGCAATCCCGACTCCGATTTCCTCTATGAGCCGGAGCTCAACGACTACCTCGCAGACCAACGCCTGACCGCACTGCAGACCGCCTTTTCCCGCGTCAACAACGGCAGCTACGTGCAGGAGCGCATCCTCGGTGATGCCCTGCAGATGCGCCGCCTGATAGAGACAGGTGCGCAGGTGCTGGTGTGCGGCAGCCGCGACATGGCCAAGAGCGTGATGCTGGCACTGGATGTGGTGCTGGCACCGATGAACCTCAGCGTAGTCACACTGAAATCCCAGGGGCGCTACCGTGAAGATGTGTATTGAAGCGCAGACCGCAACAACCCGCGCGCTGCAGCGCTACAGCCTCAACGGGCAGACCATGGGCACGCGCTACAGCGCGGTGTTCTACGCCCGCCCGGGACTGGATCAGATCGCCATCAGCCGCAGCCTGTTTGCCGCCGTTGATGAAGTCGACCGGCAAATGTCGCCGTGGAAGCCGGACTCCGCGCTGAATCGCCTGAATGCCGCACCGCTGCAGCAATGGCTGCCTATTCCCCGGCAACTGCTGCAGGTGCTGCAGTGTGCGCTGCAGGTCAGCCGGCTCTCGGGTGGGACCTTCGATATAGGAGTTGGCGATCTGGTGAATGCCTGGGGCTTTGGTGCCGAGCGCAGTCAGCCGGATCCCGCACGGATTGACCAGTTGCACACCCAGCCACGGCAACTGGCGGCCGATGTACTGCAGCTCGACATCGCCAACAGCCGGGTGCTCAAACAGGCCGCCGTGAGTCTGGACCTGTGCGGCATTGCCAAAGGTTATGGCGTCGATCAGCTGGCGTGCTGCCTGGATGACTGGGGCATTACGAATTATCTGGTCGGCATCGACGGTGAAATGCGCGCGCAAGGCTGCAAGCCGGATGGCCAGCCCTGGGTCGTAGCCATGGAAAAGCCGGTTCGCGGTGTACGTGAAGTGCTGGGCGTGCTGGAAATCGGCAACGCCGCCATCGCCACCTCCGGCGATTACCGGCACTGGGTGGAGCTGGACGGAAAAACCTTCTCTCACACCATGCAGCCAGGGCAGCAGGCGCCCGTCTCCGGCAGCCTGACGGCAGTCAGCGTCATTGAATCCAGCTGCATGCTGGCCGATGCCTGGGCCACTGCCCTGCTGGTGGCTGGCCCGCAGGCCGGGCCTGCACTGGTTCAGGCGCGAGGTATGGATGCTGTGTTTGTGCTGCGCGATGGCGATGGGTTCCGCGAGCTGTCCTCTGTGCAGGGCCGACTCCAGCCATAAGCAGGCCGCGGCAGCCCTGGGCAGGGGTGAACGCCCGCAGGCTGCAAAGGCTCGGATTTCGGCCGAACGTTTCGACATGGCCTGGCTGACCCCGATACTAGCTGCTGACCACAGCCAAAATGCGTTACAACTGACAATCACCTCCTCGCCGAGTGTCACTGGATGAACAAGGACTGGCTGAATCCGGCACTGCTGGGCTTGACCCTGCTGGCCCTGCTGGCCGGTGGCGGCGCACGCTGGCTGGACCAGCCGGCGGTGGCCGCCGGACTGTGGAACCTCAGCGCCCTGCTGGTGGCTGCGGTGCTGCTGGTGGAAATCGTGCAGCGCCTGTTGCGCCGCGAAGTTGGCGTCGACCTGATCGCCCTGCTCTCGATCGGTGCGGCGGTCCTGCTCGAGCAGGCGCTGGTCGCAGCGGTCATCGCCATCATGCTGGCCAGCGGCCGCACCCTCGAGTACTTCACCGCGCAACGCGCCGAGCGCGAACTCAAGCAGTTGATCAACCGCGCGCCGCGCTTTGCCACGCGCCTGGACAGCGGCCAGCTGGTGCAGATCCCGGTGGAGCAGGTCGCGGTAGGCGATCAGTTGCTGCTGCGCATGGGCGAGGTGGTGCCGGTCGACAGCGTGCTGCTGTCGGCCGTGGCCATCCTCGACGAGTCGGCGCTGAGCGGCGAGTCACTGCCGGTCACCCTGCATGCCGGGGCGAGCATCCGCAGTGGCGGGGTCAATGTCGGCGACCCGCTGCAATTGCGCGCCAGCCAGACCGCGGAGCGCAGCACCTACGCCGGCATCGTGCGGATGGCGCAGGCAGCCAGCCAGTCGCGGGCGCCCTTCGCGCGGCTGGCCGACCGCTACGCGCTGGCCCTGGTACCCCTGACGCTGCTGCTCGGCGGACTGGCCTGGCTGCTCAGTGGCGATCCGTTGCGCGCGCTGGCGGTACTGGTGGTCGCCACGCCCTGCCCGCTGATCCTGGCGGTGCCGGTCGCCATCATGTCGGGCATCTCGCGCTGCGCGCGGCGCGGCATCCTGGTCAAGGATGGCGCCACCCTCGAGGCACTGGCTGGCGTAGAAGTGCTGTTTCTCGACAAGACCGGCACCCTCACCAGCGGCCATGCCAGCGTGCAGTCGGTGGAAAGCAGCGGGCGCTACCCGCAGGAACAGTTGCTGCAGCTGACGGCCTCGCTGGCGCAGGCCTCGCCGCACCCGATTGCCGCAGCCATCGTCAGCGCGGCAGTCAACGCCGGGCTCCGGCTCAGCGCGCCAGCGCAGGTGCAGGAGCAACCGGGAGCCGGGCTCTCCGGCACGATCGACGGACACCTGGTCAAGCTCGGCGCGCATCACTTCATCGCCGGCCAGCAGCCGGCCGCGGAGTGGGATGCGGCCGTCCTCCGGCGCATGGACTACCAGGCCTGCAGCGGCAGCTTCATCGGCATTGACGGGGTCATGGCCGGCGCCGTGCTGTTTGCCGACCCGCTGCGCCTCGAATCCCCGTACGCCTTGCGCCGGCTGCGCCAGGCCGGCATCCGCAAGGTGGTGATGCTCACCGGCGACCGTCTGGAAACCGCGCAGATGATCGGCCTGGCGGCCGGCGTGGACGAGATTCGCGCCGGTCTCGATCCGGCCGCCAAGGTAGCCGCCGTGCAGCAGGGCCGGCAGTTTGGCCGGACGCTGATGGTCGGCGACGGCATCAACGATGCCCCGGCACTGGCGGTCGCCGATGTCGGCATCGCCCTCGGCGCCAGCGGTGCGACCGCCTCCTCCGAAGCCGCCGGCGTGGTGCTGCTGGTGGACCGCCTCGACCGCGTCGCCGAAGCCCTGCAGATCGCCCGCCGCTCGCGGCGGATCGCCGAGCAGGGCGTGCTGGTCGGCATGGGCCTGTCGCTGCTGGCGATGCTGGTGGCCGCGCTCGGCTACCTGCCAGCACTGAGCGGCGCGATCCTCCAGGAAGTGATCGACGTGGCGGTGATCTTCAATGCCCTGCGCGCCCTTGGCGCCGGCCGCAACGCCAGCACGGCAGAGCCTCTGCAGGGCACCAGCATCGACCAGCTCAAGCACGAGCACGCCGACCTGGCCCGCGTGCTGGAGGCCGTGCACAACCTGGCCAGCCAGCTGGCGAGCTATTCACCGGCGCAGGCCAGATCCGAACTGCAGGGTCTGCTGGAACAGCTGCAAACCCACCTGGTGCCCCACGAGCAGAATGACGAAAGCCAGTTGTACCCGCTGCTGACCACATACCTGCATGGCGACGACCCGCTGGCAGCGATGAGCCACACCCACCGGGAAATCTTCCGCCTGACCCACCTGCTGGCGCGCATGCACGCAGACCTGGCGAGCAGCCGCAGCAGCCTGACGCTGGAGGAAATCCAGCGCGTGCTGCTGCGCCTGGATACCGTGCTGACCCTGCATTTCGAGCAGGAAAACGAGCTCTACCACAACCTCGACCGGCGCTAGGCGCCGCTGCTGCCTGCCTCCCGAGCGCGGCGCGGGCGTCGCCTACCCATCAAGGGCCGGCGCAACAGGGCAGGCAGGTCAACGTTGACTTGGGTCATTCGTCTGACACATCGAGCTGGTAACGTCGAAAGCCCTGCCGGATCGCACGTGTTTCTACATTTTTTTCACACGAGAAAACCGACATTGGGCTATACATGATTCGTCGATGGATCCCGCAATACCCCGCACAAGCAAACTTGCAGCAATCTCAGCTGCCATCGTCCAACACAAGGAGTGCCACCACCATGAACATGTCCCGTCAATGGCTTACCGGTATAGCGCTGGGCAGCCTGCTGCTCACCGGCTGCACCTCGATGGTCACCGAAAAAAGCCAGTACTCGGGCTTCCTGCCCAACTATGACGGCCTCGAGGAAGTCACCACACCGAGTGGCGCCACAGCCATGCGCTGGGTTGCCGAAGGCTTCCAACCCTCGGCCTACAACACCGTGGTGTTCAAGGGCCTGCAACAGTATCCGGCACCCAAGCCGAATGAGCGGGTCAACACGCAGACCCTGCAGGAACTGCAGGCCTACACCGACAGCAATGTGAAGAGCACCCTCGCACAGAAATACAAGGTCGTATCCAGCCTGCAAGCCGCGCCAGCCGGTTCGCGCACGCTGGTCCTGAACGCGGCGATGACGGGGGTTTCCGCCTCCAACGAAGGCATGAAGTGGTACAACGTGATTCCGGTTTCAGCCGTGATCTCCGGCGTTCAGGTGGCCACCGGAACCCGCGATCAGGACACCGAACTGTATATCGAGGCCGACATTATCGATGCTGCCAGCGGTAAGCCGGTGGCAAAAGTGGTGCGCAAGGTCTTCGGCAAGCAACTGGACAATGACAGCCAGGAGATCACCGCCGATGACTTCAAGGAAGCCATCAAGGGCATGACCGACGACATGGCCGTCATGCTCAAGTAAGCGCACCCGCCACACACCAGGCCGGCAGCGCCAATCAGGGCTGACCGGCCTTTTTTTGGCTCCGGCCTTTTGTTGCACCGCCCTCCCACCCGGTGCCCCGCCGAAGAGAAGCGCGGCTTGCCGGCGACGACTGCATGGATGCAGGAGGTAGAGCGAAGCAGGATGCCAGAGCCGATCCGCTTCGAGCAGCAGATCGCCAGCAAGCTGGCTCCTACATAAAATCGATCTATTTGCAGGCCGAGCCTATAGATGCCCAACCTTTGCAACGCAAAGGTCCAGACATTCCGCCGGGCAAGGATTCACCTTCAGCCTTTTGCCAAGCCACGAACCTCATCACGAAATAGCCGCGGCGAGATACCTGCCCAGCGCTTGAACGCGTGGGTAAAATTCCCCGGCTCGGTATAGCCCAGCAGCACTGCGATCTCCTGCAGCGGCAAACTGGTTTCACTCAAATACTGCCTGGCCAGACTAAAGCGCACCTCGTCGAGTATCTCCTTGTAGCTGGTGTTTTCCTCCGTCAGATGCCGCCGCAGGCTGCGCTCGGACATGCCGATCTGTTCGGCAATCACGCTGACTTCCGCAAAGCGACCCGGATGACTCAACAGCAACTGGCGGACCTGCTGCACCAGCGGATTTTGTCGAGTCATACGTGCCAACAGCAGCTGGCATTGCTGACGCAATTGTTCAGAGGCAACCGCATCATGGTGCGGCAGGGGCTGATCGAGAAATCCGGCATTGAATTGCAGACTCGACGGCATGCCGCCAAACGCCACCGGGCAGCCGAAGAAATCCCGATACACCGCTTCACGTCGATGTCCGTCGTGGGGCAATGTCACCCGCTCAAGCGGCAAGCGCTGGCCGAGCATCTCGCCCAGGTCGACCCACACCGCCGCACAGTCGCGGTCGTGCAGCAGATTGCGCACATCCGCCTCGATCTGCAGCCGGTCACTCAGGGTCAGCAGCACACTGCCCTGCCTGACGCTGTAAGCCAACTCGAACCAGCTGAAACTCAGCGCCACAAAATGCGCTGCCATGTTCACCGCATGGCCCAGGGTAGCGGCGCTGAGCAGTGCATAGCCGAAGATGCCGTAGCGCTGGGGCACGAAGGCGGCACCAAGGCGCAGGCCGATTGCCGCATCGCCGGTCAACTCCAGCAAGTTGCGATAGAAACGCACCTCCTGCTGCAGGGTTACTGAGCGGGCAGGCTCATTCAGTTGTTGCACCTGCAGGCCGGTGCCCTTGAGACAAGCCTCGGCGGCATACCCTTCGCCCTGCATCATTTTCAGCGGAGGCAGCAGGCCGGCCACCGGGTGGGTCATGGCAATGGTCAGGGGCATCTGGACTCCAGCAGCTTCAAGGTTGCTGGTCTACCCTAAGCGCCATGACCGTTAATCACAAGTAGCAGGCCGCCAAGCACATTCTCAAGCCGGGGTCGGCACTCTACAGTCCTGGGTACTTCGTGTCGGGTGCACAACGCAGGGTCGCCGTGGGACGGCCGTAGGGTGGGCTTCAGCCCACCACAAGGTGCGGGCCGCTATCGGTGGGCTGAAGCCCACCCTACGTGCCCTGCGCTCGCCTGGAACAGGTAACTGGGGACATAGCCATTTCGATGCAACTCTGGAGCGAACAGATCACATGAACAACGCCGCCCCCAACCGCCAACCGCCACGGGTAGTCATCATCGGCGCCGGCATGTCCGGCCTGGTCATGGGCATCAAGCTGCGCGAAGCCGGCAACGACAACTTCCGCATCTACGAAAAGGCCGAACGGGTCGGCGGCACCTGGCGCGAGAACAGCTACCCCAACGTCGCCTGCGACGTCCCGGCGCAAAGCTATGGCTACTCCTTCGACCCCAACCCGGAGTGGAATTTCCGCTTTGGTCGCGGCGAAGAGATCCAGCGCTATTTCGAGCGCTGCGAACGCAAGTACGGCCTGACCCCGTTCATCCGCTTCAACACCGGCATCGCCTCGGCACGCTGGGAAGACGGCCGCTGGCAGATCCGCACCTGCTGCGGCGAGCAGGACTGGGCCGACGTGCTGGTTTCCGCCGTCGGCGCGCTGCATGAACCGCGCTATCCGCAGATTCCCGGTGTAGGTTCATTCAAGGGCCCGGCTTTTCACACCGCGCGCTGGGATCACACCGTGGACATCCGCAACCAGCGCGTGGGCATCATCGGCACCGGCTCCACCGCCGCGCAGATTGTCCCCGGCATCGTTGACCGAGCTGGCGAGGTCAAGCTGTTCCAGCGCACCGCACAGTGGGTGCTGGCTGTGCCGGACAAAAAATTCAGCCGCGCGCACAAGGATCGCCACCGTGAACTGCAGTGGCTGGCCAGGTTCAAACACTGGTTCGGCCTGCACCTGTTTCACGCCCTGTTCGGCAGCGCCACCCGTGGCAACCCGCTGACCCTGTGGCTGCTCAATCGCAGCGTGAAGGCCAACCTGCAGACCATCCGCGACCCCGAACTGCGCCGCAAGATGACCCCGGACTACCCGCCCGCCTGCAAGCGCCTGATCATTTCCGAGGACTTCTATCCGGCGATCCAGAAAGACAATGTCGAGATCGTCACCGACGCCATCGACAGCATCGTCCCCGAGGGCGTCAAGCTGGCCAGCGGACGTGTGGTCGAACTGGATGTGCTGGTGTATTCCACCGGCTTCATTCCCTACCACACCTCGGTCGAGGTGGTCGGTGAGAACGGCCTGACGCTGGCCGAGCGCATGCAGGGCAGCCCGATCAGCTATCGCACCATCGGCGTGCCGGGCTTTCCCAACTACTTCTCGCTGTTCGGCCCGTACAGCCCGATCGGCAATAACTCGATCGTGCAGAACTCGGAAATCCAGGTGCGCTACATCATGCAATGCCTGGAGATGATCGCCAGCGGCAAGTTGAAAAGCCTCAATCCCAAGCTGGAAGTGGCGCTGCGCCTGAAGGACGAGATTCGCCAGGGGCTGAAGGGCACGGTGTGGACCAGCGGCTGCCAGAGCTGGTATCTGGACGGCAACGGCGACCCAATCGTCTACCCCTTCGGCATCGCCCACTTCACCCGCGAATTGCGCCGGCCGAAACTGGAAGAGTTCGAGGTCGGCTGAGCCAGGCAGTGCACGGCCACTTGCGGCCATCTGCAGAGGGGTTCGGTGTCAATTATTTTGTGGCGCTCGTCGTGAGTGATTGATTAAAAAAATCACTCCAACCTCTGTCGTTACACAGTGCTCCGGGACAATCCACGCAGCGCCGCCATTGCCTCCTGCGCCTGATCGACAGGAACAAACAGGTGGTCGTGGTGAACGCCGGCAACCACATTGCAACTGATCCCGGCCTGCCCAAGCGCACTGGAAAATGCGGCAGTGAGGCCGATCGCCGCAAGATCCGAATGGACGGTCAGAGTGATCCAGGCCGCGGTGAATGCCACCGGCAAATCCAGCTCAAGCGCAACGTGCTCTGCAACAATGACCGAGAGGCCTTCTGGCTCGCGCACTGACGCCACGATCAGACTTGAATCAAGCATCACGTTGCTCGGCACGGCAACGAATGCATAGCGCCCGGAATTGAGTACCGGCTGCATGTGGGTCAGCAGTTCTTTTAGATCGGTAACAGCCTGCATTTGATTACCTGAGGTAAAGCTGAGGCAAAAGGCTCGGAGTCAATTATTTTGTAGCACTCACCGTGGGTAATTGATTAAAAATAAATCACTCCGACCCCATTAGTTGTTGGGCGGCTTAGCACCCGTAATACGACGCCAGACCGCACGCGCCGACAACACCGGCAATGCCAGAACGGCCAGCCATCCCACCCCCAACACGACTACCTCCAACCAGGAAGGTAGAAGTCCAGCATGCGGACCGGCAAGAACAAGGACAAGAAAGAAGGACAAAGCAGCGACCACGGCCAAGGAAATGACGTAAGAGACTGCAGTGACGATGATCCTCACATACTTCTCCTTCACACAATTACGCAGCCGCCCAACTACAAACAGCCCCCAAACAGGCCAATAACGCTTTCACCGGCTGGATGGATAACACTCCTTGCCCTCTTCGCTATCCCTGTCCAGACCGGGCGGTGCAGCGGGCGGATAACCCAATAAGGGCGTCATGCACCATGGCTGGAAAGCCACGATTGCTCATGCAGATGCGCGAGCAAATTCGCCTCGAACACTACTCGATTCGTACCGAGCGGGTCTATTGCGAATAAGCGCCCCCTCAGGCAGCCACTCCGGCCAGTGCCTGCAAGGCCGGGAGATCCTGCAGGGTGATGCGCGAGTAGGAAATCGACAGCACCGCCATCTTCTCCAGCGCTTTGAGTTCGCGGTTGAGGCTCTGCCGGGTCACGCCGAGCATGGCGGCGAATTCGTCCTGGGAAAGCTTCAGCGCCAGTTCGATGCCAGTCACGGCATCCCGCCCGTGCTGTTCCAGCAACAGCAGCAGCAGGCGCGCCACCCGCGCCCGCAGCGGCAGCAGAGTCTCCGAGGCCATGTTGTCGTAGATCGAGCGCGAGCGCTCACAGAGCACATCCAGACACATCAGTGCGAGGCTTTGGTCAGCCTGCAGGGCTGCCTGAAAAGTTGCGCGCGGCACATGCAACAGGACCGCCTCGGTATGCGCGCGCAGGTTATGGATTGCGCCCTTGCCGTCGAGTATCGGGATCAATCCCATCCACTGGCCAGGCGCGAGGTACCAGACGATGGAGCGGCGGCCGTCGCTGCCTTCCATGCTGACTTCCAGGCTGCCTTCCAGCACAAACAGCAAATTCGCCATGGGCTGGCCGCGCATGGAGAAGGTGCGCCCGGGCGGATGGCGCTGGATGCTGCTAGCCGCGAGCAAGTCGTCAAGGGTTGCGGCGGCAACCCGGTGAGTCAGTTCGGTCTGTTCGAGTAACCGGCGAGCCAGCGGCAGGTAGCTATCCAGCACGATGATTTTCCTTTTTCGTCACATTTGCGACAGAGCTGCCGGGCGCGGCGCTTTATCGTCCGGGGTATTTACTCGGGAGGCCATGCAATGTCCATTCTTCGCCAGACTTCACGCAAGTTCGCTGCGGCACTGCTGCTGTGTTTCTCGGCCAGCGGTGCGTTTCCAGTTAGCGCCGCCGAGAGCTTAGCACCGGCGGCCTCGCCTCCGGCAGCCACGCCGTGGAACGAAGAGTTCGCCTACCTGACCGGCATGCAGGCTTATATCTATGCGTTCCCCGCCATCATGTACGCCAACCTGCGCTACCAGTGGATCGAGAGTGGCCAGGGCCAGGTGCAAATGGGCGTCAACCAGTACTGGCATTCACGCGGTCTGTCCGACCCGAAGCTGCAGTACGGTGGTTCACCCAACCGCGAGACGCCCTACTCGCTGGCCATGCTTGATCTGCGTGAACCCATGGTGCTGAGCGTGCCGGCCAACCCGGACGAGCGTTACTACACCCTACAGCTGATGGATTTCTACTCCGACACCATCGGCTATGTCGGGGTGCGCGCGACTGACAACGTCGCTGGCGATTATCTGGTGACCGGGCCGGGCTGGCAGGGTGAGGTGCCCAAGGGCATCAAGGGCGTCATCCCGTCCTGGACACCCTGGGCCTTCATTGCCGGCCGCACCTACACCGATGGCAGCGCAGCCGATCTGCTGAAAATGCGCGCGTTCCAGGATGGCTACCAGATCACGCCCCTGTCGCACTATGGCCAACCGGCCGCTCAGGTTGCAGTGCGCCACGACGTGCTGGATGTAGCGCCGAAGACCGACCCGCTGGGCGCGTTCAAGACCATGAATGCAGTGCTGCGGGAAAATCCGCCGCCAGCGCGCGACGCCGCCCTGCTGACGCAGTTCGCCCTGGTCGGCCTCGGCCCGCAAGCCAAGGGCAGCATTGATGAGCTCGATCCAGCCATCCAGCGCGGCCTGCAACGGGCGATTGTCGATGGCCAGGCCTTGCTCGGCCGCGTGGCCAAGGCCGGCGGTTCGATCACCGGCGCCACCCGCACGCAGAACGGCTGGTTCTACGGCCCGAGCAACTGGGGGCGGATGGCGGCTGACGGCGACTTCCTCGGCCGCGCCGGTACCCAGGCGTTTTCCGGCATCACCGAACACCTGATCGAAGAGACCGTCAAGCTGCGCACCTTTGTCGACAGCGAGGGTCAGCCGCTGAATGGCGATCACCACTACGTGATCCATTTCAGCAAGGAACAGATTCCGCTGGCCAAATCGTTTTGGTCGGTGACCCTGTACGACCAGAACTTCAACCTGGTGTTCAACGAGGCCGGACGCTACTCCTTCGGCGACAAGGTGCCCGGGCTGATCTACGGCAAGGATGGCTCGCTGGACATTTATATCCAGCCCGAGCAACCCGCCGGTGACAAGGCGGCCAACTGGTTGCCATCGCCCAAAGGCAAGGAGTTCAACCTGTTCCTGCGCGCTTATTTCCCCGGCCCGAGCCTGCTCGACCAGAGCTATGCCGCGCCAGCGGTGCAAAAAGTTGCCAACTGATTCTTACCAGGAGAACGTCATGCATAACCCGCTACTTGATCGTCTGCGCCAGCTGGCACTGGGTGCCAGTCTGAGTCTGCTGGCTGTGGCCACGCAGGCAGCCGATGCGCCGAACATCGTGATGATCATGGTCGACGACGTCGCCCCCATGGACATCTCCGCGATTCACCGGGGTGTCGGCGCGGTCAACACGCCGAACATCGACCGCATCGCCACTGAAGGCCTGATGGTCAGCGACTTCTACGCGCAGCCGTCATGCACCGCCGGGCGTGCGTCCTTCCTCACCGGGCAGTACCCGATCCGCACCGGGCTGACCTCGGTCGGCCAGCCGGGCTCGCCCATCGGCCTGTCGGCCGAGGATGTGACCCTCGCCGAGCTGCTCAAGGCGCGTGGTTACAACACCGCGCTGTTCGGCAAGAGCCATGTCGGCGACCGCAACGAGCACCTGCCGACCGTACACGGCTTCGACGAGTTTTTCGGCATCCTCTACCACTTGAACATGATGGAAATGTTCGAGCAGCCGGAGTTCCCGAAAGACCCGAACTTCGTCGGCCGGCCGCGCAACGTGCTGCACACCGTCGCCAGCGACAAGGATGACGCCACGCTCGACCCGCGCTTCGGCAAGGTCGGCAAGCAGACCATCGAGGACCAGGGCACCCTCGGCGCCAAGCGCCAGGAAACCTTCGACGACGAAGTGCTGGCCCAGACCACTGCCTGGCTCAAGCGCGCCAAGCAGGCTGAGCAGCCGTTCTTCCTCTGGTTCGCACCAGTCGCCATGCACCAGCAGATCCATGTGCCGCCGGCCTTCCAGGGCAAGAGCGGGCACGGTCTGTACGCCGACGGCCTGCTGCACATGGACGATGTGATTGGCAAGCTGCTCAATGAGCTGGATGCGCTGGACCTGGCCGACAACACCATCGTCATCTTCACCTCGGACAACGGTGTGAATCTGGCCCATTGGCCAAGTGCCGGCAGTGCCTCCTTCCGTGGCGAGAAAGGCACCACCTGGGACGGCGGCTTCCGTGTGCCGCTGTTCGTGCGCTGGCCGGGCAAGATCGCGCCGAATACCTGGACTGGCGAATTCATGACCATGGAGGACTGGCTGCCGACGCTGATGGCCGCCGCAGGTGAACCGCAGATCAAGCAGCAGTTGCTGGCCGGCACCAAGGTCGGCGCACGCGACTACAAGGTGCATCTGGATGGCTACGACCAGACCGCCATGCTCACCGGTCAGGGCAAGAGTGCGCGCCGCGAGTTCTTCTTCTATGGCGAGAACAACCTCAACGCCGTGCGCGTTGACCAGTGGAAGCTGCACCTGGCGCTGAAGAACAGCTGGCTGGGCCAGCGCGAAGTGCTGGACGGCGGCCTGCTGGTCGACATCGAGCTCGACCCCTTCGAGCGCAGCCCGGAGACCGGCGGCCACCTGCTGTGGATGAAGGAGAAGAGCTACATCATGCCGCTACTGATGCCGCAGCTGATGAAGTTCCAGAAGAGCCTGCAGGAGTTCCCGCCACGCCAGGCCGGTGCCGGTATCGGCGCACAGACCTTGGGCGGCGCGAAAAAAGCCAACTGACGTAGAGTGGGTAACCGCGACGCGTTACCCGCCACGGTGGAAAAGCCGCAGTGCGGCGTTTTCCACCCTACTGGGACTGCACCACAATCCGAATGAACAGGACAAGACGATGACTGCTCCGACAAAATCCTGGCCGCGCAACCTGAGGCGCGCCGCCCTGCTACTGCTGGCCGCCCTGCTGATTGCCGTGCTTGCCAGCCCCAGCCTGCGCAACAAGGCCGGCTGCCTGTTGTTTATCAATGGCGTCAGCTCGGCCTCCTGCGTGGTGCCGATGCCCTACCGGCTGCCGGACGAGTTTGCCGAAGCCGAAGCCTTTGCCCTGGGTTACCAGGCCTATGTGGTCGGCGCTGTGTATGCCCGCTCGCAGATCCTGATGGAAAAGGACACCAACCCGGATGCGCCGCTGAATGCTCCGCTGAACGCCTTCAATGTCTACCCGGGGCTGGCCACGCCAGCGGCGGCGATCGACTTCACGCCGAACAACGACACCGTCTACGGTCTGGCCTGGCTGGACCTGAGCCAGGGCCCGGTGCTGATGACCATCCCCGAGACGCCGACGCGCTACTGGACCGTGCAGGCCACCGACTGGGCGCTGAATACCTTTGCCTATGTTGGCAAGCGCGTGCACTCCGCGCCCGGCACCTATGCCTATGTGGCGCCGGGTTGGCAGGGCGAGTTGCCGGCGGGCGTGACGCGGCTGGAGTCACCCACCAACGGCGTGTTCCTGCAGGCGCGCACGGTGGTCAAGCCGGAGGTCGAGGCCGACATTGCGCCGGTGGTGGCGCAGCTGAAGACCTATCGCCTGCAGCCGCTGAATGCGGATGCGCAGTACCCGCTGATTGCCCCCGGCACCCCGGTGCCCAATCCGAAGCTGAACAACCCGCTGTGGCAGTCACTGGAGTTCTACAGCCTGCTCAACCGCGCCTGGAGCTTCGGTGGCGTACGCGCGCAGGACCAGGAAGTGGTCGGCCAGTTCGCCAAGCTGGGCATCGGCCCGGGCCTCACCTTCGACCCCGCCGCGCTCACCGAGGCCCAGCGCAAGGGTCTGCAACGGGCGGTCGAGACGGCCTACCAGCGGGTCATGCTGCACGGCCAGGAAAATGGCGAGGTACGCAATGGCTGGCGCTTCGCGACGAACCTGGGCGCCTATGGCAACAAACACTTGCTGGCCTCGGCCATCGGCCTGATGGGGTATGGGGCCAACCGGGCGGAAGAGGCACTCTACCTGCCGGCCTTCCTCGATCACGAGAATCAGCCGCTGGTGAGCGAGCGCAACTACCGCATCCACTTCAGCGCCGACAACCTGCCGCCGGTGAACGAGTTCTGGTCGATCACGCTGTACAGCCGCCCGGAAAACCAGCTCAAGGCCAATCCGCTCAACCGCTATGCCTTTGGTGACCGCACCCCCGGACTCAAACGCAATGCGGATGGCTCGATCGATATCCATGTGCAACAGAACAAGCCGGAGGGCGACGCGGCTGCCAACTGGTTACCCAGCGGCGAATCCGGGCCGATCTGGTTGATCCTGCGCATGTATGGGCCGCAGGAAGCGGCCCTGTCCGGGAAGTTCGTGCCGCCGCCAGTGGAGCGTGTCCGGGACTGAGCGGCGCAGCCCTGCTCAGCCCTGCAGGCGCTGGATCAGGCGCGCCTGCAGTTGCGCCAGCTCGGCCGGATCGGCCTTGTGCGCCGCGTGGATGCCCAGGCCCTGACCGGCATAGCGCGGCACGATGTGCATGTGCAGATGGAACACCGTCTGCCCGGCCGGCGCGCCGTTGAACTGCGCCACCTGCACCCCGTCCGGCTGCAGTTCGTCGACCAGCACGCGGGTCAGGCGCTGCACCACCGCCATCAGCTTGCCGAGGGACTCGGCGTCGACATCGAGGATGTTGCGCGCCTGTACCCGCTTGGGAATCACCAGGGTGTGGCCAGGGGCTTGCGGAAACAGGTCGAGGAAGGCCAGCACCTCGTCGTCTTCGTAGAGTTTGTAGCAAGGGGCCTCGCCGCGAATGATCAGGGCGAAGATGTTCTGCGGGTCGTAAGTGCCATGCAGGCTCATGGGGGCTCCGGGTGCGGTTGATCAAAGGCAGCACCATACCCCTGCGGCGCGCCGGGGAAAACCCGCCTTGCAACACGTCATGGCCCCTGGCCCAAACCACCCTGCCTGAACCAGTACAGCGCCTTGATGTGCAGGAGCGGCGCCCTCGCCGCGATGCGGCTGTTAAAGCCGAGGGGGTGACTCATGCACTACGTCACGGGTACAGGGACTTGCTCAACCACCGGTCAGCCTTCGGTGCGCTGCCGCTGGCGCCACTGCAGCGGCGACTCGCCGGTCCAGGCTTTGAAATTGCGGCTGAACACCGCCACCTCGGCATACCCCAGGTTCAATGCCAGCTCGGTGATGCTCAGGCGGCTGTGTCGCAGGTGCTGCTGGGCAATCTCCAGCCGGGTGTCGCGCAACAAACCGGCAAAACTGCTGCCGACGGCCTGCAAGCGTTTCTGCAAAACCCGCGGATGCAGACTCAACGCCGCAGCGACGCTACCGACAGTGCATTCGCCATGCGGCAACAGATTGCTGATCAGGTGACAGACCTGCGCCTGCAGGTTGTTGGGATAACGCGATTCAAGGAACTGGATGCGCTGCTCCAGATGGTCAGTCACCAGTGCTTCCAGTTTGCGCGGGCTGCGTGCCAGCCAGCTGGCCGGGAAGCTCACACCATCCAGATGGCTGTCGAACAGCAGTTGCCCGGCGGGCACATCCCAGTGCCAGTTGCCTTGGCTCGGGCGGGATTGGCGCAGGTGGAATTTCAGTTGCTGGCCGGCGTTTTCCAGCATCACCCGCATGCCGTTGAACAGCTGGCAGACGCTCAGCTGCTTGAGCTGCAGCAGACCGCTGGCATTGCTGAAATCGAAGCTCAGGCTGACCTCGGCGAGTTCGCCGCGCACCAACTGGTGCACATGCACGCCGCGTGAATGCAGGTGTGCGTGCTGGTCGTAATAGCTCAGTGCGGCGCTCAGCGTCGGTTGGTGGCTGACCGGAAGGGCCAGTTCGCCGACCACCATCAGGTTCTGCCCAGCGGCCAGGCGCAGACCGAAGAGTGGCTCATCACACAGCACGGCACTGCTGTCGAGCAGACTGGCCAGCTTGCTATACGACACATAGGTGTTGGGCTGGTGCAATTGCGCCGGGCTGAAACCGGCCTTGCGCAGCAGCTGCGGCGGGTTCTGCCCCAGCTGGCTGACCAGCTTTTCATAACCCTCGATGGAGCCGGTGCGAACCAGAAACATGCCTGCCCTGCCGGTGGATGGCCGAATGTTCGTGAAGTATCAAAAAACATTCGCGATAAATCAATTTATCCGTACTGCCGGGGCGTAGATTGATTGCCCTTGGCCTGCATCCAGGCCAGCCACCCCGATGATCTGGAGAACACCAATGAGCGAAGCCAAGAACCCCGTATTCGAAATGCTGGCCGCCGCCATGCAGGCCAATGGCGTGGTGTCGCGCCAGCACACCCGCGAGGCGATTCTGCTTCACGACGAGGATCTGCCGTGGGTATCGCTGCCCGATGGTTCACAACTGCAACTGCTGCAGGTCGACCTGAACCAGAACCTGTGGGTGGTGCGCAACCGTCTGAAGCCGGGTTTCTGCATCGACACCCACTACCACACCGGCCCGGTGTTCGCGGTGACCCAGTCCGGCGAGTGGTTCTACAAGGAGTACCCGGACAAGATCAACAAGGCCGGCTCCTACCTCTACGAGCCGGCGCATTCGGTGCACACCCTGACCGTGGCCGAAGACGCCAAGGAAGACGCGGTGGTCTGGTTCGCCATCTTCGGCAGCAACGTCAACATCAATGAGAAAGGCGATGTCATCAGTGTGCTGGATGCCAAGACCATCCTGATGGTGTATCGCGCCCTGTGCATGGCCGAAGGCAAGACCTGCGACAAGGTCATCGTGTTCGGCGAATAACCCATGAGCACACTGACTTCCGCTTTCGTCACCGGTGCCGGCGGCTTTATCGGCCGCCATCTGGTGCGCCAGTTGCTGGCCGAACAGGTCGCCGTGGTGGCGCTGATGCTGCCCGGCGAACCGGTGCCGGCCGAATGGGGCACACGGGTGCGCTGCGTCACCGGCGATGTGCGCACGCTCGCCGCGCTGGGCGAACAGATCGGCCGGGTGGATGCGCTGTTTCATCTGGCAGCGGTGGTCAGCGACTGGGGCGCGCAGCAGACGCATGTCGACATCACCGTGCATGGCACCGAACAGGCGATCGAGCTGGCGCTGGGCTGGGACGCGCATTTCGTCGTCACCACCAGCGTCTGCGCGTTTGCCAGCGCGCTGGCCAGGGGCCGGCTGGACGAAGACAGTCCGCTTGGCGTGCCGTCCTCGCCCTACGAGTTCTGCAAGCAGGAACAGGAGCGCGTGACCCGCGAAGGGGTGGCGCGCGGGCTCAAGGCGACCATCGTGCGCCCGGCGAATGTCTATGGAGTCGGCAGCGTCTGGGTCAATTCATTCCTGCCGATGCTGCGTGAAGACAAACCCTGCCTGCTGGGCAGCGGCGACTGGGATGCCGGGCTGGTGCATGTGAACAACCTGGTGTCGCTGCTGATCGCCGCCGCACGCTCAGACCACACCCGCGGCGAGGTGTTCATCGCTGCCGATGGCTTCGGCATCCACTGGAACACCTACCTCAATTGCCTGGCTCGCGTCGCCGCTACGCCACCCCCGCGAAGCCTGCCCAACTGGCTGGCGCGGGTGCTGGCGCCGACGCTGGAGTGGCTGGGACATCTGACCGGGCGCAAGGAGCGGCCGCTGGTTACCCGGCAGTCCTATCGGCTGACCGGTGGCCCCAATGAATTCTGCACAGACAAGGCGCGACGCCTGCTCGGCTATCAGCCGCGGGTCGGCTTTGAACAGGCCATGCAGGAACTGGCGGAGCACTTCGCCGCCCGTCGCTGAGCCGCCGCAGCGCGCCCTTTTCTACTGAATTCGGAGTCATCTATGAGCAACTGGAAAAAGGCTGCGCCACGGGTCGCGTTTGTCTCGGGCGGCGGTAGCGGCATCGGCTTGCACATGGTCAGGGCGCTGCTTGCCGAAGGCAGCAGCGTGGCGATCTTCGACCTGAAGGTGGCGGCCGAATTGCTCACTGAGTTGCAGGGTCTGCAGGTCAGACCCGGGCAACGTGTCGCGGCCTGTCTGGTCGATATCACCGATCCGTTGGCCGTCGAGGCGGCGATCGATAAGGCTGCCGCCGAACTGGGCGCGCCCGATCTAGCCTTCAACTCGGCCGGCATTCTGCGCACGGCAGTGTTCACCGAACTGCCCTACGAGACCTTCGAACTGGTGGTGCGCATCAACCTGCTGGGCAGCCGCAACTTTGCCGCTGGCGTGCTCCGGCATATGCAGGCTGGCGGCCATCTGGTGCTGGTGGCATCACTGTCCGGCATTGTCGGCAGCTATACGCAGGCGGCCTACGCCGCGTCCAAGTTCGGCGTGGTCGGTCTGGCCGATGTCCTGCGCACGGAACTGAAACTGCGCGGCATCGATGTGTCCGTGGTGTGTCCGGGCGAAATCAGTACGCCGCTATTAGCCTATGAGCGCGAACATGGCAGCCCGATCACCGAGGCAATGAATGCCTTCGCCGGCGTGCTTTCGGTGGATGAGGCGGTGGCGGGCATTTTGCGCGGCGTGCAGCGCCGCCAGTTCATGATCACCCCCGGCTGCAGGGCCAAGCTGACGCGCTTTCTGGCGCGCAAGACCACCGGCTTGTTCCACTGGATCGTCGACCGCAAGCTGGCCAGGGCGTACGCCCGGGCACAGGCCGGAGGCTGACTGGCAGCAACGCAACAGCGCATATCCGCCGCCGCTCAGGCACCCTTGCAGTTACCTGCATCGTCCCCATCTATTCCCTATCGAATGGAGGGCTTTCCATGAACAGCATTCGCCACGCGGCCGTTGCCGGCCTGTTTTACCCCGCCGACCCGGCGCAACTGGCCCGGGAGGTACGCCAGTTGCTGGCTGCTGCCGCCGCCCCCGCCAGCCCGGCGAGGGTGCCGAAGGCGCTGATCGTCCCGCATGCCGGCTATGTCTATTCCGGGCCGATTGCCGCACAGGCCTATGCGCGCCTGCAGCCGCTGGCCGGACGGATCAAACGTGTGGTGCTGCTGGGCCCGGTGCACCGGGTGCCGGTGCGCGGCCTGGCCCTGCCCGCCTGTACGACCTTTGCCACCCCGCTCGGCAGCGTGCCGCTGGACAGCGCCGGCATCGCCGCCATCGCCGACCTGCCACAGGTTTGCCGCAGCGCCGCGGCGCATGCCCAGGAGCATTCGCTGGAAGTGCAGCTGCCGTTCCTGCAGGAGGTACTCGGCGAGTTCCAGCTGGTGCCACTGGCGGTAGGCGATGCCAGCGCGGCCGAGGTGGCCGAGGTGCTGGAACGCCTGTGGGGTGGCGCGGAGACGCTGGTGGTCATCAGCTCGGACCTCTCGCACTACCTGAGCCATGCCCAGGCCCAGCGCAGCGACAGCGCCACGGTGCAGCAGATCCTCGCCGGCCGGGCCGGCCTCGACCACCAGCAGGCTTGCGGCGCGACCCCGGTCAACGGCCTGCTGGCGTTTGCCGCCCGCCACCCGCTGCGCGCCGAGCTGCTCGACCTGCGCAATTCCGGCGACACCGCCGGCGACAAGGCCCGCGTGGTCGGTTACGGCGCCATCGCCTTCCATGAGGCCAGCGCGCCGGCCCGGCTGGATGACACGCAAGGCGCCGCGCTGCTGCAGGTCGCCCGCGCGGCGATCAGCCAGCACCTGGGCGCGCCGGCGCAGGCCGCCGGTGAACAGGCCTGGATGCAGCAACCCGGGGCCAGCTTCGTCACCCTGACCCAGCGCGGTGAGCTGCGCGGCTGCATCGGCAGCCTGCAGGCGCACCGCGCGCTGGTCGAGGATGTGCGCGGCAACGCGGTGGCCGCCGCCAGCCGCGACCCGCGCTTTGCGCCACTGAGCCGCGCCGAGCTGGCGCAGACGCGCATCGAGGTGTCGCTGCTGTCGCCCAGTGAACCAATGCACTTCGACAACGAACAGCACGCGCTGGCGCAACTTCGCCCCGGTATCGATGGTCTATTGCTGGAGTACCGCCACGCCCGCGGCACCTTTCTGCCGCAGGTCTGGGACAGCCTGCCGCGGCCGGCGGAGTTCCTCGCGCAGCTCAAGCGCAAGGCCGGCCTGCCCGCCGACTTCTGGCATGCCGAGCTGCGCCTGGCGCGCTACACGGTGAGCAAGTGGCAGGAGCAGCAACATGTCTGACCTCGCGCAGAACCATCCGGGCCGCTGGTGGCACCCGTTGCCCGACGGGCGCATCCAGTGCGACCTGTGCCCGCGCGACTGCAAGCTGCATGACGGCCAGCGCGGCGCCTGCTATGTGCGCCAGCGCGAAGGTGCGCAGATGGTGCTGACCACTTACGGGCGCTCATCCGGCTTCTGCATCGACCCGATCGAGAAGAAGCCGCTCAACCACTTCTACCCCGGTTCTGCGGTGCTGTCCTTCGGTACGGCCGGCTGCAACCTGGCCTGCAAGTTCTGCCAGAACTGGGACATCAGCAAGTCGCGCGACATGGACCGCCTGATGGATCAGGCCAGCCCGCAGCAGATCGCCCGGGCTGCCAGGGACGCCGGCTGCACCAGCGCGGCCTTCACCTACAACGACCCGGTGATCTTCGCCGAGTACGCCATCGACACCGCCCGTGCCTGCCAGGAACTGGGCATCCGCACCGTGGCGGTGACTTCCGGCTATATCCACGCCGAACCGGCGCGCGAGTTCTTCGCCGTGATGGATGCGGCGAATGTCGACCTCAAGGCCTTCACCGACGAGTTCTACTACAAGCTCACCGGCGCGCACCTGCAGCCAGTGCTCGACACCCTGGTCTACCTGCACCACGAAACCAAGGTCTGGACCGAGATCACCACCCTGCTGATTCCCGGCTACAACGATTCGAGCGCCGAGATCGAGGCGCTGTGCCAGTGGGTCTACCGCGAACTGGGGCCGGACGTGCCGCTGCATTTCAGCGCCTTCCACCCCGACTACAAGATGCCCGACGTGCCGCCCACGCCGCCGGCCACCCTCAGCCGCGCGCGGCAGATCGGCCGTGACCAGGGCCTGCATTACGTCTACACCGGCAACGTGCATGACACCGAGGGCGACACCACCTTCTGCCCCGGCTGCAACGCAGCGCTGATCGTGCGCGACTGGTACCGGATACTCGACTATCAGCTGACCGCCAGCGGCCACTGCCCGCACTGCCAGACCGCGATTGCCGGGCGTTTCGCCGCCAGCGCCGGGCACTTCGGCGCGCGCCGGATACCAGTGCGCCTGAACCCGGTCAGCTGAACCGCGCACCCGGTACAATCGGTGGTTATGTCGCAGTTATAGATTGGTTCATCTGTAGGGTGGGTCAGGCCAACGACCGTAACCCATCAAGCGGTCGCAAGGCCGGCCACTCAGCTGGCCAGTGCCTTGCGCACGATGCCGTCGCTGACGCGGCGCAGCAACCCGGGGAACCAGCCGGCAAGCCGGTAGGTCAGGCGTGCCCGTGCGCCCGGAATGACCATGTAGCGGCGCTCCAGCAGCTGCTCGAGGATTTCGCGCACGGCCGGTTCCACCTGCAGCGTGCCGGCAAATTCCTTCAGCTTGGCGGTGGCCTTCGGCGACATGCGGCGCTCCTCCTCCACCATCGGCGTTTCGACCTCGGGCGGACACACGCAGGAGACGCAGATGCCCTTCGGTGCGCACTCCAGGCGCAGCGCCCCGGCCAGCCCGACCACGGCGAATTTCGAGGCGTTGTACGGGCTGTAGCCGTAGGTGCCGACGATGCCTGCCAGCGAGGCGATCAGCGCCAGCTGCGCTCCCTCCTGCAGGTACGGCAGTACGCCTGCGGCAAAGTTGCGCGAGCCCATCACGTTGATTTCCATCACGCGGCGGAACTGCTCTTCGCTGATATTCTCGAATTCGCCGACGTGCTGCACGCCAGCCGAATTCAGTGCCAGGTCGATGCGGCCCAGCGCCGCGAACGCCTCGGCCGCCGCCCTGGTCACCGCCTCGCCCTGGCGCATATCCACCTGATAGCGCCACACGCGGCCTTCCAGGTTGCCGCCGGCAGCCTTGGTCAACCGGGCCAGGGCGGCCTCGCCATAGGCGAGATCGAGCAGGGCCACCTTGCCCCCGGCGCTCAGGCACTCTTCGGCCATGCGCAAGCCAAGGCCGCTGCCGCCGCCCGAAATTACTGCTGTTTTCCACATGGCTGCCATCTGTTTCACCTGTCTCTAGCTTGGTTCGTGAGGTTTGGCACGGCGCGCACGGGGCGCGCTGCCAGGAATTTCCAGTTACTGAGTGCTGCTGTTCAGACAAACGCCATCATGATTTTCATCAGGATGCGATCGAACCAGTTGGCCGGGCGAAAGCCCATCACGCCGTCGAGCCAGGGCTTGACCATCAGCAGTTCGACGTTGAAGCCCTGTGGGTCATTGAGGTAGGTCACCAGCACCTGACCTGCGGAGCTGACCAGTTCGGTATTGGGCCTGAAGCCGGCAGCCACCATGCGCTGGTAGAGCCCGCGGAGTTCGCCGGCATCGCGCGAACCGAAGGCCACGTTGAGCAGGCCGTGATCGCTGATGCGGTAACCCGCCGGCCAGGGCGCCGGGGCCGGGTTCTGGTACTCGCTGATTTCCAGCCAGCAGGTGCCGGCATCCAGCAGCACGCTGCGCTTCTCGCCGGGCGGCTCATCCCACAGCACGCCCTTGTCGGCCGGGGCCGAGTCGAGCAGCGGGCAGCCGATGGCGTGCTGGAACGATTGCACGGCGACGCCCAGGTTCGGCACGGACAGCGCCACGCCGACCAGTCGCGCACCGACGCCGGCGCCGATCGGCCGGCTGGCCCTGCCGACTTCGATCAGCACGCCGTTGGGGTCGGTCATCACGAAATAGTCTTTGCCCGCGACCTGCCGGATCGGGCCAAGTCCCTGGACGCCGCGTGCCACACAGCTGGCATGGAAGCCCGGCAGGTCGGCGACTTCCACCGCCAGGCGGCTGTAGCCGATATCCCAGGGCTGGCGATTGGCTGCATAGGCACGCGGCACCGGCGTGCTGAACTGGAACAGCTCCAGCTGGAAGAACTCGCGGTCATCCATCAGCCAGGCGACATCCGAGGTGGCACCGGGCATGCCCTGCACCTGCTCCGTCACCTTGCCGGTGAAATGCGTGCCACCGACATGGGCAAGCTTGAACAGCGCGGCGTAAAAGGTCTTGGAGGCCTCGCGGTCAACGACGCTCAGGGCGATCTGGTTCATGCGCGGTTTCAAGGGCGTGCTCCTCTGGGATTGCGGGGCTGAATGGAGTGGTGCTGTGGGCGTCATGGATGGAATCAACTGTGCGGGCTGCTTACTGGATCTCGCCGGTCTCACGCAGCCAGGCTGCGGAGCGTTGCAAGCCTTCCGCCAGCCCGACTTGCGGCTGGTAGCCCAGCAGCCTCTGCGCCTTGGCAATCGAGTAGCCACCCTTGCGCGCCAGCATGTACATGGCGTCGGGACCGGTTTCGTCCTGCCGCCCGAGCAGCCGGTTAACCTTCTCGATGGCGCTGGTCAACGCCACGGCCACCGGCGTGGAAACGCAACGCGGCGAGCCGCTGCGGCCCGCCCAGTGCCAGTGGTTGCTGAAGAATTCCTTGCAGCTGACCGTATGACCGCCGCTGATATGGAAGATGTTGCCGCTGCCGGCATCCAGACCGGCGGCGAGCATGGTGCCGTCGAGCAGGTCGTCGATGTACACCGGGCTGAACAGCCCCTCGCCGTTGGCCGGCAGCGTCATCATGCCCTTGCGGCACATCTCCAGCGGCACGTTCAGCCAGGCCCGCGAACCCGGTCCGTAGACATCGCCGGGGCGGACGATGGTGCAGGCAATTTCACCGGCCGCATGGGCCGCCAGCACCGCATGCTCGCTGGCACCCTTGGCCACGCCGTAGCGGTACTGCTCGCCGATGATGACCGGCTGCTTTTCGTCGGCATCGCCGGTGGACTCCCAGCCCAGCACCGCAACGGTGGAATAGTGCAGAAAGCGCTTGGCGCCACCGGCAATCGCCACGTCCAGAGCGTTGCGTACGCCCTGGATGGTGACGTCGCGGTACAGCTGCCACGGAGCATTGGTCGAAACGATCGCCGCGGTGTTGATGAACAGTTCGCAGCCCTTGGCATGTTTGGCCCAGGACTTGGGGTCGGTCAGGTTGCCAGCGACTATGCCGTTCTGCTTGTCGGCACGCAGATCCATGCCGCGCACCTCGGCACCCAGCGCGCGGTAGCGCTCGCCCAGGGCGCGGCCGATAAAGCCGCTGGCACCGGTGATGAAGACCGATTGCGGTGCGCTGATCGGCAGCTTGCCTTGCTCGGTTGACGCTTTGCTACGGGCCATGATGAGTTCCTGATCTGTGTCTGCGGGCAGGTTTCGATGGCATGCATAATGAGGTCAAACGCCGGACAATTCTTTTTCCTGCGAGTCAATTTTTTTAGAATCAAAGACAGAATCAGGCGCCGTTCCGCCACCACCGGGACCATGCTCAGGCGGCGTTCCTGCGGGCCTCCGCGCGATCGAGCGCGGCCCTGACCCTGGCCACAGGCTCTTCGCCGCCATACAAGCGGATCAGGCCATGTTCGATCAGTTGCGCGACAGTGAGGCTGCGGCTGATCCAGGCCTGCAGGGCCGCCGGCTCGGTCACCATCACCACATCGTCCGGCTCGGGGCCGCTGACGTGCATCTGCAGGCCGAGGCGCTCGCCCTGCGGCGACAGGCGCGACCACATGACTGCCGGGGTGAAGACGATGGCCAGCGTCGGCAGTTCCGGCGCACCGGTCAGGTGCCGGCGCAGCTGGTACAGCGTGCGCATGGCTTGCAGGCGCGCGTCCTGCCCCGCGCGCATGGCCGCCTCCGGACCGGTTGCCGGCGGGTTGGCCTGCGGCGGCAGCAGCCCGTTCTGGCGTGCCTGCCAGACGGCCGTGCCGACGTACAAGGCATTCGGGTAGGTAAAGTTGAGTGAACCCAGCGCGACACTCGCCGGGTCCTCGTAACCGCAGGCGAGCAGCGGCCCCGGCAGCTGCGTGCCGGTGCAGAGCACGACCAGGGCGACTGCCCGCAGGCCTGCCCGAGTCAGTGTTCGCCGCGGATAATCAGCCATTGCCCGGGGTGTACCAGACCGGCGAGGTATAGGCGCGGTCCTGCAGGCTGGTGGGGGCTTCCTTGGGTGGTGTGGTACCGAACACCTTGGCGTCGTGGACCGTCCAGGTCGGGGTCGGGATTTCCAGCACGCGCACGTAGTAGAAGGCCTTCTGGTCGGCCTTGAACGCCGGGTCCTGCCAGTAGGCTTCGAGTACCGGCGCGCCGATGCTGTTGCTGTAAGTGGCGTTTTTCACGTCGACGGTGTTGCCCACCGCCGGCAGCTTGCCGTCCTTGCCCGGTTGGCGCGTGCCGGACCAGGCCACGTCATAGACCTTTTCCTGGGTCTGGCCCTTGCCATCCAGCCAGCCCTTGACCACCTGGATGCGATCGAGGTTGGCCCCGTCGGCCGAGCGTGACGCCTTGATCAGCAGGCTGGGGGCTTTGCCAGTGCCCTGCCCGTTCAGGTCACCGCCCATCGGCACGCCTTTGGCGTAGCCGTTGGCGACCCAGTCGTCACGGGTCAGGTCAGCCGGGCTGAAATCACCGGCAAACACGCGCACTTGCAGACGGGTACCGGTGGTGGCGTAGACCTCCTTGCGCGCCAGTGCGTCCCAGATTGCTTCCCGAGTGTTTTCCCGCGCCCACACCGCGGCTATGCCCGAAGCCAGCGATTGCCAGGCGTACTGGCGAATATCCTTGCCCTCCGGGTTCGGCGAGCGGCCGGCAATCACTTCATTGAAGCGGTAGGCCACGTTGGTCGAAGGCTCCAGCAGGGAGACCTTGCCGAAGAAGTTGTCTTCTTCGCTGGTGGACAGCGAAGTGTGCGCATCGGTGGAACCGATCATGCCGAACTTGAACGGGTTGGCGCCCAGCTTGGCCTCGTAGGCCAGGCCGCGCTTGAGCGCTTCGCGGGCATACTCACGCGGCAGCATCTCTGCGGTCTTGGCCTGTGGGCCGAAGCTGCCCTTGTCCCAGGTACCGAAATCGGCAAACTCGTCGCTCGGCGAGAGCGCTGGATGGGATTCGCCATCGCCCTTGATCTGCGTGACCTCATAGATCGGCTCCCAGCGCATGCGCCGCAGGGCGTAGTCCTTGTCCAGCGGCTTCTTGTCGGACAGGGTGACGTCGTCGAACATCAGGCCATTGGACAGGTTGCCGTTGTGCGCAATCGCCAGCAGCTTGCCGCCGGTTTTCTTCTCGTAATCGGCCATCCACTCCCAGAGTTTTTCCGGGTCTTCGGTGTCATAGGCGGAGAGCGGCACGATCTGGTCGGCCTTGGCCTTGTCGTCGCGGAAGATCACATTGCGGTGCAGGTTGTTGCCACCCGGCATCGAGGTCCACTCGTAGCCGATCAGTGCGGTGAAGCGCCCCGGCTGGTTGTACTTTTCCGCCGCGGCGGTCAGGCGCTGCCAGTAGGTCTGCTGCAACGGGCTGCCCTTGAGCGGGTCCTGGCGCACGTAAATGGCCTTCATCCAGGTCATGTAGGCTTCCGGAGCGGCACCCGACATCACCAGGTCATAGAGCTGCTTGCCCCACGGATTGCTCAACAGGTCGGCATTCTTTTCCATGATCGCCGGGGCCAGGCCAAGGTTTTCCGAGTGATCCGCGACCACCAGAAAATCCAGCGGCCGCGCCAGCCTGGCTTTCATGCCCATGCTCGCGGTGACTTCTTCGCCCAGGGCAAACCGGTAGGCCTGCTCCGGGCCGAGTCGGTTGCCGGCCATGCCGGCGTCGGTCGAATAACTGCTGTGCAGGTGGGTGTCACCAAACAGCACCTGGTTGGGGAAAGTCTGGCCGACATTGGGCGAGTATTCGGCAGTCAGCGTGGCGCCGGAGCTGGTGGCCAGCGCCAGGGCAACCGACAGCGTGATGGGATTGAGCTTCATGGACAATTCTCCTGTTACAGGCTGTTGACCCACACCGGCGAGGTGTAGGCACGGTCTTGAATGGCGGTCGGCGCTTCGTCAGGCAGCGTGGTGCCGAACACCTTGGCGTCGTAAACGGTCCAGCGCGGGGTCGGGATTTCCAGCACGCGCACGTAATAGAAGGCCTTCTCGCCGGCCTTGAATGCCGGGTCCTGCCAGTAGGTTTCCAGTTCCGGCGCGCCGATGCTGTTGCTGTAGCTGGCGTTTTTCACGTCGACCGTGTTGCCCACCGGCGGCAGCTTGCCGTCCTTGCCGGGCTGGCGTGCGCCTGACCAGGCCACGTCATAGACTTTTTCCTGGGTCTGGCCCTGACTATCCAGCCAGCCCTTGATCACCTGGATGCGATCCAGGTTGGCGCCGTCCGCCGAGCGTGAGGCCTTGATCAACAGGCTTGGGGCCTGGCTTTGCGCATTCACCTGCAGGTCACCGCCCATCGGCACACCCTTGGCGTAACCGTTGGCTACCCAGTCGGCGCGGGTCAGGTCGGCTGCGGTGAAATCCGTCCCGGCAAATACGCGCACTTCCAGGCGGGTGCCGGTGGTGGCGTACACCTCCTTGCGCGCCAGTGCGTCCCAGATCGCTTCGCGGGTATTTTCGCGCGCCCAGACCGCCGCCAGACCGGAGGCCGAGGCTTTCCACATGGCCTGCTGGATGACCGCTGGCGCATTGGGCATACGCCCGGTGATCAACTCGTTGAAACGTTCGGGCCTGGGGCTGGGCTCAACCGGGGTGACCTTGCCGAAGAAGTTGTTTTCCTCCGACGTGGCCAGCGAGGTGTGCGAATCGGTGGAGCCGATCATGCCGAACTTGAACGGGTTGGCACCCAGTTTGGCCTCGTAAGCCAGGCCGCGTTCGAGGGCGGCACGGGCATATTCGCGCGGGTACATCTCCGGCGTGGTCGGCACCGGGCCGGCCAGCGCGGCTTTATCGAGCAGCTCGAAGTTGGCGAACTCGTCATTCGGCGACAGCAACGGGTGGGTCTCGCCAGTGCCTTTCATCTGCGTGACTTCGACCACCGGCTCCCAGCGCGCGCGGCGTTCGGCATAGGCCTTGTCGAGCGGCTTCTGCGTGGTCAGGGTGACGTCGTCGAACATCAGCCCGTTGGACAGGTTGCCGTTGTGCGGAATCGCCAGCACCTTGCCGCCGCTCTTGGCTTCATAGTCGGCCATCCACTGCCAGAGCTGTTCCGGATCAGGGGAGTCGTAGGTGGAGAACGGCGTGATGCTGCCGGCCTTGCTCTTGTCGTCGCGGAAGATCACGTTGCGGTGCAGGTTGCGGCCGCCCGGCGCGGAGGTCCACTCGAAGCCGATCAGTGCGGTGAAGCGCCCCGGCTGGTTGTACTGGTCGGCCAGGGTGGTCAGCTGGTCCCAGGCATCTTTCTCCAGGCCCAGGCCGGCAGTTGGATCAGTGCCGGCCATGCGCTGGCTGCGCCAGTAGGCAAAGGCTTCGGCAAACTGTTTGGCCTTGACGAATTCGATCATTTTCTGTCCGAAGGCATTACCCAGCAGCTTGGCATTGCCTTGCGCCAGCTGCACCGGAAAGCCCAGATTCTCGGCATGATCGGCGACCACCAGAAAATCCAGCGGCCGTGCCAGCTTGGCCTTCACCCCGGTGCTCGAGGTGACCTCCTCGCCCATGGCAAAGCGGTAGGCTGCGGCCGGCCCGAGACGATTGCCGAGCATGCCGGCATCGGTCGAATAAGCCGTGTGCAGGTGGGTGTCGCCGAACAGCACCCGGTTCGGCAAGGCCTGGCCGACGTTGGGCGAATATTCGCTGGCCGCCTGGCTCATCCAGGACAGCGACGACAGGGTGATGGCGACGGAAAGCCGTGTGATTGTTGTTTTCATGTAGTCCTTTCCCGCCCGGTTATTGGATTTGAATCTTCACCCGCTCCAGCCCGCCAGCAAAAGCGAACGGCGGCTGGTACAGGTGGCTGACCGGCGTGCCGGTGTTGCGCCCGATCAGCAGGCCATAGCCGGTAACGGCGCTGTACTGCCGGGCAACCTTGATGCCCTTGAGCTCGCCGACCTGCTGGCCATCGATCGACAGCGTCACGTCGCCGGTGAAGAAGTCCGGCTTGAGCGACTTGCCGGTCGGGGTGAAGCTGACACTCACCTCATGCTGGCCCGCTGGTACGGCCTTGGCGGACGACACCAGGTATTCCTCGATCTTCAGGTAGTTGTGCGCGTAGTGCAGCTTGCCGCCCTGAATGAACAGCGACCAGCCGCCAAACTCGCCACCGGAACAGGCCAGCACACCCTCGGCGCCTTGCGCGGGGATGTCGACCTGCGCGCTGATAGTGTGCGCGCGGCCATTCAGTTGCGGTGCGGCCAGCGGGTGCAGGATCGAGGTGCCGGGATAGAACACGTATTCGCGCTTGGCAATCGCCGTCACCGGACGTGTGGGATCGGCGGCGCGCTCATAGCGGCGGTCATCCAGCGGCAGCACGTTGTATTTCTCGGCCTCGGCCTGCCACAGCTGTTGCAGCGCGGCGAGTTTTTCCGGGTGCTGGCTGGCCAGATCGTTGGACTGGTTGAAATCGATATCGGTGTTGTACAGCTCCCATTTATCGGCTTCCCACGGGGTGTCCTTCTGGTGCCAGGCCACCGCACTCCAGCCATCGGACCAGATCGCCCGGCTGCCGAGCATTTCGTAGTACTGCACGTGCTTCTTGGTAGGTGTGTTTGGCTCCGTCAGGGTGTACGCCATGTTCACCCCTTGCAGCGGCATCTGCGCCACGCCGTTGATCAAGGTGGGCATGGGTACTTTCGCGGCTTCGAGCAGCATCGGCATCACGTCGACCAGATGGTGGTACTGGCTGCGAATCGCGCCGGCATCCTTGATCTTCGCCGGCCAGGAAATGATCAGCGGGTCGGTGTTGCCACCGCTGTGGGTGTCCTGCTTCCAGCGCTTGAACGGGCTATTGCCGGCGGCCGCCCAGCCCATCGGGTAATGCGGATCGGTCGCAGCGCTGCCGGCCTGATCGAGCTTGCCTAGCATCTCCGGCACGCTCTCGGGGGTGAAGTTGCGGAAGCGGTCGGTATTCATCGCGCCGTTCTGCAAACCTTCTTGCGAGGCGCCATTGTCGGAAACCAGCAGGATCAGCGTGTTGTCGCGCAACTGCATGGCATCGAGAGCAGCGAACAGGCGGCCGAGGTTGTGGTCGGCGTGATCGAGGAAACCGGCATACACCTCCTGCAGGCGGCTATAGACCTTGCGCTGCTCGGGAGTAAGGGAATCCCACGCGGCAACGCCGGGGTTGCGTGGTGGCAGCACGGCATTGGCCGGGATGATGCCCAGGGCTTTCTGCCGGGCGAAGGTTTCTTCGCGCAACTTGTCCCAGCCCTGATCGAACTTGCCACGGTATTTGTCGATGTATTCACGCGGCGCATGCAGCGGTGCGTGCGCCGCGCCCAGTGCGACATAGGCGAAGAACGGCTTGCCGGTATTGCTCTGCTGCTGGTCGCGGATGTAGCTGATGGTGCGGTCGACCAAGTCTTCGCTCAGGTGATAGCCGGGGCGCACGGGCGTCTCGATGAAGCTGTTGTCCTGCACCAGCAAGGGTGCCCACTGGTCGGTTTCGCCGCCGAGGAAGCCGTAGTATTTCTCGAAGCCCATGCCCAATGGCCAGCGATCAAACGGGCCGGACGCGGTGTACGCGGTATAGGGCGCCAGATGCCACTTGCCGGTAGCAAAAGTGTTGTAGCCATTCTGCTTGAGGATTTCGGCGATGGTGCCGGCACTCTTGGGAATGCTGCCGTAATTGCCGGGGAACCCGGTCGCGGCTTCGGTGATGGCAGCCATGCCCACCGCATGATGATTGCGCCCGGTGAGCAGCGCCGCGCGCGACGGCGAACACAGCGCGGTGGTGTGGAAGTTGTTGTAGCGCAGGCCCTGGGCAGCGAGGCGGTCGATATTGGGCGTGTCGATCGGCCCGCCATAGGCACCGAGCTGGCCAAAACCGACATCGTCCAGCACCACCACCAGGATGTTCGCTGCGCCCTCGGGAGCCTTGAGCGGCAGGGCCGGGTTGAAGTCGGGCGTGGATTCCTTGTAGTTGTTGCCGATCTTGCCGGCGAACGCCGGCGCCGCCGGTGGCAACACCTCGCGCGAGATGCTGGTTTGGGCATGACCGGTCAGCGTGAAAAACGCGGCCAGCAAGGCAATGCACAGTTGTTTCATATCAGTCTCCGGGTAACCGTGTTCGCAGCAGCCACGTCAATTAGCGCGGCGGCTGCCAGTGGTAAGTGGTCATGGCGATCAGCGTGGCGCTATCCACACCGGCGAGGTGTAGGCACGCTCCTGCAGCACCAGCTGTGCATCGGCCGGCAGCGGCAGGCCGAACTGCTTGCGGTCATAGGCCAGCCAACTGGGCGTTGGAATCTCCAGCACGCGCACGTAATAGAAGGCGCGCTGCTGCGGGTCGAAATCCGGATCGCGCCAGGCGGCCTGCAGCATCGGTGCGCCAATACTGTTGCGGTAACTGGCTTGCTCGACATTCACGGTATTGCCCACCGCCGGCAGCTTGCCGTTGGCGTCCGGCTTGCGCTCGCCGGACCAGGCCACATCGTAGACCTGCTCCTGTTGCGCGCCGTTGCTATCCAGCCAGCCCTTGATCACCTGGATACGATCCAGATTGGCCCCGTCCGGCTCACGCAGGGCCTGGATCAGCAGCATCGGCGCGGGTTTGCCGGCATCGGCCTGCAGCTGGCCACCCATCGGCACGCCTTTGGCGTAGCCATTGGCGGCGAAGTCGGAGCGGTTGAGATCATCGGCACTGAAATCCTGCCCGGCAAACACCCGCACGGTCAGACGGGTGCCGGTACTGGCATAGACTTCCTTGCGCGCCATGGCATCCCACAGGGCTTCGCGGGTGTTTTCATGGGCCCAGATACCCGCCAGACCACCGGCCATGGCCTTGTAGTGCTGCATGGTGATTTCGCCCTGGTTGCCTGGCCGGCGATCCTGAATCACCGGATCGGTATAGCGGCGCTCGCCGGCACCGGGTTCGACGCCGGTGAACTTGCCGAAGAAATTATCCTCCTCGGCGCTGGCCAAACCGGTATGGCTGTCGGTGGCACCGATCATGCCGAACTGGAACGGGTTGGCCCCGAGTTTTTCTTCATAGGCCAGACCACGCTTGAGCGCGGAGCGCGCGTACTCTCTGGGCAGCATGTCCGCGGTCTTGGCCGAGAAGCCAAAGTCGCCCTTGTCCCAGGTATAGAAATCGGCAAACTCGTCCGTCGCTGACAGCGCCGGATGCGTCTCGCCATCACCCTTGATCTGCGTGACTTCGTAGAGCGGCTCCCAGCGCATGCGCCGCTCGGCATACGCCTTGTCCAGCGGACGCTTGTCGGTCAGGGTGACGTCATCGAACATCAGGCCCTGAGAAATATTGCCGTTGTGCGGAATCGCCAGCACCTTGCCACCGGTTTTCTGCTCGTAGGTTTCCAGATAGTCCCAGAGTCTTTCCGGGTCATTGGTGTCGAAGGTCGACAGTGGCAGGACTTGCAACGCCTTGTCCTTGCCATCGCGAAAAATCACGTTGCGGTGCAGGTTGGCGGCGCCCACCGTCGAGGTCCATTCAAAGCCGTGGAAGGCGGTGAAGCGCCCGGGCTGGTTATGCTGATCGACCTGCTCGACGATGTCCTCCCAGGCGATGCGCACCAGCTTGGGGTTGGGCATCGGATCCTTGCCCTTGGCCATGCCCTCCATGCCCCACTTGGCATAGGCCTGCCAGCCCTTCCCCGCCTTGACCAGATCATGCACGGCCTTGCCCCACGGCTCTTTCAAAAGCTCCGGATTGGATTCGCGGATCAGCACCGGCAAGCCGAGGTTCTCCGCATGGTCGGCGACCACCAGAAAGTCCAGCGGCTGCCTGAGCCGGGCGCGCATGCCCAGCGAGGAGGTGACCGTCTCGCCCTTGGCAAAGCGCAGCGCGTCGTCCGGCGACAGGTTGTTGCCAATCATGCCGGCATCGGTGGAATACATGGTGTGCAGGTGCGTGTCGCCCCAGTACACATGGTCGGCCAGCGGCTGCTTGAGGGTTGGCGAGAAATCCGCGGCAACAGCAATCGCTGGCAGCGCGCAGGCAATGGACAGACCGAGGAATGTGCGTTTCATGTGCTGACCTTTCTTGGAATTATTTGATCACGTCGTTATTCAGGCACCCGGGTCAAGGTAACCGTTGTCGCGTGCGCCACGTATGGAGAACCAGCGCGCCAGTCGACGTGAGAAGCGCACGGCATAGATGCCCAACTTGGCCTTGGGACCGGTGTAACAATAGGCGATACCCTGCTGTGTGGCCTTGACCACAGCGCTGGCCACTTCGCTCGGGTGACAGCCGTGCGTGCGGTAGTAATCCGCCTGCATCTGCAACTGGCGCTCGGTGATATTGGCCCCGGCATTGCGTCCGCCCAGCAGCGGCGTGTTGATGACGCCCGGACAAACCACGGTGACGCCGACATTGCTGCCGGTCAATTCCATCGCCAGCGCTTCGGAGAGGCCGACCACGGCGTGCTTGCTCATGGCATAGGCCGAGATATTCGGTGCGGGCAGAAAGCCCCCTAACGAGGCGATGTTGACGATGCGCCGTGCGCCGCTGGCGGCACGCATGGCTGGCAGGAAGGCGCGCGTCATCTCCACAACGCCCAGCACATTGATCTGGAACATGCGTTGCCAGATGGCCGCATCGGTCTCCATGAAGCCGCCCAGATAGAAGATCCCGGCATTGTTGACCAGCACATCCAGCGCGCCCCACTCCTGGCTCACCGCTGCGGCGCAGGCACTGATCGAGGCGCTATCACCGACGTTGCACAGCAGCGCCAGACAGGGCACACCCAGCGCACTGATCTCGGCCCTGGCAATTTCCAGCGCCGCCGCGTTGATATCCGTCAGCACAATGCGCGCGCCCTGACGGGCATAGGCCTTGGCGCATTCCAGACCGATGCCGGAGGCCGCACCGGTGACCAGGACAGTTTTTCCGTTGAGTGTGGCAAGTGCGTTGGACATTGCTGGATCCTGTAAAAAGTCAGATTGGCGTAGGGTGGCCTGAAGCCCACCCTACGCCCTACCCGCCGGCCGCAACCGGCACACCCTACTTGAGCTGCACCGGCAGCTGATGGGCCGGGATCAGGCTGCTGTGGTCATTCACGTCCGGCTGGATGCAGAAGAAGGCTGGCAGGCCGTCTTCATGGGCATAGGCCGGCAGATTGGAGTTGCTGGTACAGACCTTGCCGTCCTTGGTGAACTCGAAGTCGCGGAACCAGATGACCCGGTTGGGCATTGCGTACATGACGAACTTCTTCTGGCTCGGGATGTAACGCGCGATACGGTCCTGCTGGTTGGTGGCGATCCACACATCACCCCTGGCATCGACATTCAATGCGTAAGGGATTTCGTATTCGTTCTGCGCCAGCAGCGGCAGGTCGATGGTCTCGAACTGCTTGGTGGCGGGGTCGAACTTCATCAGCTTGCCTTCGTCGAACGACGGGATCCAGAGCATGCCGTCCTTGTCGAAACGCAGGCGGCGCGGGCCTTTGTGCGGCACGTCGTACTCGGTGACTTCCAGCGTCTTGGGATCGACATGGCCGATCTTGTTCGACAGCAGCTTGCTGTACCAGATACCGCCATCGACCGGGTTGACGTCGATACCGTAAGGCCAGTTGAAGATGCCGATGCCACCGTTCAGCCATTTGTGGTGGGACAGCGCCAGGTGCACGTTTTGCTGCGGGAACCAGGCGGCGACCTTGAGGATAACGCCCATGAAGGTGTCGGTCAGCCAGCGCATCACGCCGTTGCTGGGCAGGGCGATGTCAGTGAACTGCTCGGTCTTGATATCGAACTTGACCAGACGGTTGGAGGACATCGCGGTGAACCAGATGTTGCCTTCCTTGTCGGCGCGGATGGTGTGCGGGTACAGCCCCTTGCGCCAGAGGAACCCACGCGGAATCTCGTAGACTTTCCACTCCTTGGTGGCGGGACGGAACATGATCAGGCTGCTCGACAAGGCGCCGGTGATGAACATGCGGCCATCGGCGGTTTCGACCGCGCTGTGCGGGCCCTGATTGCCGGTGAAAATACCGATGGGCAGTTGCAGGCCGGCGAAATCGCCGCCGACCGGGTTGCCGTTCGCCGGCATCTGGCTCTGTTCGATCTTGCCCGTCTCGCGGTCCAGGATGTACATGATGTCCTGGGCTTCATCGATGCCGTAGAGCTTTTCATCGGAGCCGACGATGGTGTCGTGCAGGAACGACATCGGCGTGGCGGCATGCCATTCCTCGATGCGCGCCTTGGCCAGCTCCGGCGCGTAATCCTGGGTCTGGATCGCGTTCACCGGCTTGCCATCGTAGGTCTCGTCCATCATCCGGGCGATACGCTTGTGCTCGCCGTGGGTGATGTAGGCGCCGTAGCCTTCCATACGCCAGACCGTGGAATTCCACTGTTCCGGGGTGTGATTCATGCGCGTCAGGGCATTGCCCTGCTGGTGGCAGTAATTGCACTGGTTGATGAACGCCGCCTTGGTCTGGTCATCGGGGAATTTCAGCGTTGCGGCATGCGCCGAAGCCGGAAAGCTGGCAGACAACTCATCCAGCGAAGCGATTTTCTCCACCGCAAAATCGACGCTGCTGCTGGTATCCGCGGCGAGTTCGAGGTCCTGCTTCACATCCTTGAAATAGGGTGTGCGGGCGCGCAGCACGAGCTTGCCGGTAAAACCGGTGTTTAGCGTGTAGTGGCCCTGGTCGTCGGTGTAGACGGTCTCTTTACGGTTCTTCTCGGCATTCCACAGGGTCACCAGGGCGCCGGCTACCGGCTTGTCGCCTGCCGTCACCGTACCGCTGATGGTTCCGGCCAGGGCCGGCAGGCTGCTGCCGAGCACCAGACCGCTGAGCGCCATGGGCAACACGAAGGATCGATTCATGGCTGCTTCCTCAACCGAAGTAGTAAAAAATGACATGCCCGGTCGCCACGACGGCGACCGAGACGAGGATGTTCAACACAACATGCTTGCCGAGTTTTCTGATTATTTGCATGGCAATGGGTCTCCTGGACATGGGGCACTCATGGCTGCCGTTGCTGCGTAAAGGCAACCTGCTGCGGTGGCAACGGCACTGCCGTCGACAGTACTCACTGGACGGGCACCGGCTGGATGGCCCTGCTTTGCGGGTCGATCAGGATCTTCGCGTGCTTCTCCGGATCGCCCAGTGCGCTGAAGGCGTTTTCCACCCCCTCCAGGCCGACCACCCCGGTGATCAGCGGGGCACAATCGAGCTTGCCCTCGGCGATCATGTGCAGGCAGTCGCGGAATTCCAGCGGCGTGTAGCCGAGGACGAAACGCAGGTCGATTTCCTTGTTGATCGCCATCGCCGGCTCAATCCGGTCCGCAGCCATGCACACCCCGACCACCACGATGCGCGCGTACAGCGGCGCGCCATTGATGATGTGCTGCAGGATGTTCGGCGCACCGACGCACTCGAAGATCACCGGGCGCTTGGGTTCGGCGAAACCAAGGGTTTCCGCCACGCGCCAGGTGTGCCACCAGGGGAAAGGCAGCTTGCCGAGCTTTTCCCGGGTGCTTACGCCCAGTTCGAAGTTGGCCGACAGGTCGCCGATAAAACCGTAGTCGTCCCAGTTCTTGAATGGCGTGTCGGTGCTGCCGTCGATGACGATGTCGGCGCCGCACTGCTTGGCCAGCGCGCGGCGGCCGGCCGAAAAGTCGCTGGCGATCACCGTCCTGACGCCTTGCGCCTTGAGCACGCTGATGATCGACAGGCCCACCGGCCCGCAACCGATGACGATGGCCACGCCATCCTTGGGCACTTCGCCGCGGCGCACCGCGTGATAACCCACGGCCATCGGCTCGGTCAGTGCCGCCAGGTCCGAGGACAGGCCGTTCGGTACCGGCAGCATCAGGGACTCCTCGACCACCACCTGCTCGGCATAGGCGCCGGCACTGCGCGCGGTGAAGCCGAGCATGTCGACCGCCTGGCCCTGGCGGCGAATCGGCAGGGCCACCACGCGGGTGCCGGGCTTGATAGCCTTCGTGCAGCCCAGGCCATGCTCGACGACTTCGCCGCAGAACTCATGGCCAAGGATCACCTCTTCGCTACTGCGCATGAACTGCGGGTAGCCGGTCTTGGCCATCAGGTCGGCCCAGTGATCGCAATGCGTGCGCGCATGCAGGTCGGAGCCGCAGATGCCGCAGCGCAGCACATTGAGCAGGACATGACCTTTGCCGGGTTGCGGGTTGGCTTTATCGACAACGCGAAGCGTCTTGTCCTTGCAGATGACGGCTTTCATGCGAGCTCCGGGAAAACAAATGAATTTGGGGTTCGCTATAAGAACTGAATGCCAGCAGCCTGTAATGTGAAAACGCGCCATACATTTGACATTTTCCGCCAGATCGGTGCACTGTTCAGCAACCCGCTTGGGGCGCCGGATCCAGCCCGGCGCCTGCGCAACATCAACCAGCCGGAACGCCTTGCCATGACCGATTTTGCCCGCGCCAGTGCGCTCCACGGTTTTGCCGACTACGCGGCAAGCCAGCACCTCGATGCCCAGGAGATGCTCGCCCTGGCGGGGCTGCCGATAGATATCCTGGAGCAGTCGGAAAGCCTGATTTCCTACCGCAAGCTGGTCAGGCTGCTGAACCTCTGCGTGGCACGCACCGGCAACCCACTGTTTGGCTTGCAGTTCGGCCTGCACCAGGGGATCGGCATTCTGGGCCCCCTGCTCTACCTGATTCGCAATGCAAAGACCGTTGGCGAAGCCCTGCACGAGCTGTCGGCTTTCTATCACCTGCACTCGGGTGCCAATGACGTGGCGCTGGAGACGGACGGACGCTATGCCCAGCTGAGTTTTACCGTGCTCGACGACAGCATCGAGGATGCCCGCCAGGGGGTGGAGCTGGCGGTCGGGGTGGGCTGGCAATTGATGCACATGCTGCTGGGCAAAAGCTGGGTGGCCGAGGCCTTGCTGCTGCAGGGAACGCCCTCGGGTGATCCGGCTGCCTACAAGCGCCTGCTCGGACACACGCCGCAATTCAATGCGTCCAGCAATGCCTGGCTGTTCAATGCGCGCTTACTGGAAATGCCGCTGAGTTCGGCCGATGAAGCCCTGCACCGGCTGATCAAGCAGCACCTCGAAGCCCTGGACGACATGTCCACCCAGGAGCTGCCCGATCATGTGCAAAGGCTGCTGCGCAGCCTGCTGCCCAATGGCCGGGTCAGCATCGAGCAGATTGCCGACCTGATGATGCTCAGCAGTCGCTCCCTGCAGCGTTACCTCGCCGATGAGGGAACCTCCTTCCAGCAGTTGCTGGACAAGACCCGGCAAGGCATGGCCAAGCGCTACCTGACCGACTCGTCGATCAGCATGACGCAGCTGGCCAGCATGCTCGGCTACTCGGATCTGAGCGCCTTTTCCCGGGCATTCCAGCGTTGGTTCGGGCTGTCCCCGAAAAACTGGCAGACCCGCTGCCTGCCGAAAAAGCCCAGGAAGTTGCACCTGCGCCACTAACCGCCTGCCGCGCTATTGCCCGCCGAGCATGCGCAGTGCGCCCATATCCTGCTTCTCAGCCAGGCCGCCGTCGTCTTCCTCGGTGAGCATCTTGCCCTGGAACTTCATGAAGCGCAGTTGCGAGACCAGCCACTTGGAGGGTGCCTGCTGATTGCCGTAGGCGTCGAGAATGGCCATCAGCTCCTCCACCACCGCCGGGTTGTCCCTGGCCACATTGGTCTTTTCCGAGAGGTCCGCCTGCAGGTCATACAACTCGGTCTTCTGCGGCCAGGTGGCGGTGTGCAGCAGCTTCCATTTGCCTTTGCGCACGCTGCCGCGGAAGGCTTCGACATTGATCAGGATGTCGCTGTGCGGGCTGGCCGCCTTGCTGGTCAGTACCGGCCAGATGTCCTTGCCATCCAGCGGCTTGCCACCGTCCAGCGTACCGCCGGCCTGAGCAATCAGCGTCGGGAACCAGTCGACCATGTGCAGCGGCTCGTCGATGACCTGCCCGGCCGGAATATGCCCGGGCCAGCTGATGATCGTCGGTGTGCGCACCCCGCCCTCGTACAGCGTGCTCTTGCCGTCGCGCAGCGGTGCGTTGATGGCCGGCATCTTCAACCCGGCCGCACTGCCACCGGTGCCCGAGGCGATTTCCGCTGACAGCGGGCCGCCGTTGTCGCTGGTGAATACCACGATGGTGTTCTCCAGCATGCCTTTCTGCTTCAGGGCGGCCAGCACGCGGGCGATCGAGTCATCCATGGCGGTGACCATGCCGGCGTAAGTGCGCCGGGTCGGATCCTGGATGTCCGGGTAGCGGTCCTCGTACGCCTTGGGCGCCTGATACGGTGCGTGCGGCGCGAGGAACGGCATATACATGAACAGCGGCTTCTTGCCGTCATCGGCGGCAATCACCCGGACCATTTCATCGGCCAGCTGGGTGGTGTGGTAGCCGGTTTCCTTGAGGAACTCGCCGTTGCGCTGCCAGTCGACAAAGCCGGCCTTTTCCTTGGTGAAGTAATCCACTTCGCCGAGGATGCTGCCGTAGAAATGGTCGAAGCCGCGGTTCTGCGGCCAGTAGGCTTTCTTGTAGTGGCCCAGGTGCCACTTGCCGGTCATCACCGTCTTGTAGCCGGCTTCCTTGAGTGCTGCCGGCAACGTGCGTTCCTGCAGCGGCAGGCCATAGGCGTGCGCGGGGAATACCACGAACGTCTGCAGGCCGTAGCGCATCGGGTAGCGTCCGGTCATCAGTGCCGCACGCGCCGGCGTGCACACCTGCTGGCCGTAGAACGACTGCAGCCGCGCACCGCTGGCGGCCAGTTGATCCAGCGTCGGCGTCTGGATGTCGCTGCCGTTGAAGCCGACATCGGCATGGCCAAGGTCATCGGCGAGGATGAACAGGATGTTCGGCTGCGAGCGGGTTTCGGCAGCGCTTGCGCTGGCTGTCGCACCAAGGCCACAGAGCAGGAACAGCAGAATCAGCAGCGGGTTGGGTCGACGGTACATGGGCTACTCCTGGAGGCACTGGGTTGAACATTCTGTTGAGCCGTCAGCTTTTGCAGGCCTCATTTGCCTGCAGCACGCTGCGCAGCCGCGGCCGCATTGATCTGCTGCATGGTGCCCCAGACCATCTTGCTCACGTCGCCGGACATGTTGACCTGGCGTGGCGGGAACGCCTTGAAGCTTTCCAGGTGCTGCTGCAGCAGGCCCATGACCGGCAGGTAGACCCAGCCCTTGGCCTCGATCCAGGCGCGGTTGACGTCGCCGTCCTGCCGCTCGAACGGGTCCATCAGCAGGTTGGTGATCAGCGGCCGGCCATAGGATTGCAGCTGGTCATCCCACTTGCCGCCGCGCTTGGAGGCCAGCGAGACCTTCCAGGGGCCCATGCGCACGGCGGTCAGGTTGGCCTCGTCGTAATAGAAGACATGGTTGCGCGCCGATTTCGGGCTCTTGCCGGTGAGGAAGTCGGTCTGGTCGAAACCATCCAGGTGCACCTTGTAGTCCATGGCGCCGTACTTCTGCCCTTTCAGCAGCTTGGCCACGGTATCCGGCTCGCCGGCCAGGGTGGCCAGGGTCGGGAACCAGTCTTCCATCGCCACGATGTCGGCCGAGACCTGACCCGGTTGAATGTGCCCGGGCCAGCGGATCAATGCCGGCACGCGCACCCCGCCTTCCCAGGTAGTGCCCTTGTCGCCGCGGAAGGGCGTGGTGCCGCCTTCCGGCCACATGTACTGATAGGCGCCGTTGTCGGTGGTGTAGAGGACGATGGTGTTGTCGGCAATGCCGAGATCATCGAGCTGCTTGAGCAATGCGCCGACATGCCCGTCATGTTCGGCCAGCCCGGCGCCGTAGTTGTCGGATGCCGAGGCGCGCGAGGTGCCTTTCACGCCATCCTTGAGATGGGTGAACACGTGCATGCGGGTCGCGTTGTGCCAGACGAAGAACGGTTTTTCCGCCTTGACCTGACGGTCGATGAAGTCCTTGGCGTGGGCCAGCACTTCGTCATCGAAGTTTTCCATGCGCTTGGCGGTCAGCGGGCCAACGTCCTTGGTCTCGCCATCCGCCGTGCCGGCAATCACCCCGCGCGGCAGGAAGGCCGTGCTCTTGCCCATGATCCGCGCACGATCGGCATCTTCCGGTTCTTCCTGGGCATTGAGGTGGTACAGGTTGCCCCAGAACTCGTCGAAACCGCGGCGGTGCGGCAGGTTCTCTTCCAGGTCACCCAGGTGGTTCTTGCCAAACTGGGCGGTGGCATAACCCTTGGTTTTGAGCACTTCGGCCAGGGTCAGGTCTTCCTTCTTCAGCCCGGTCGTCGAGCCTGGCAGGCCCACCAGGGTCATGCCGGTGCGCACCGGCAACTGCCCGGTGATGAACGCGGCGCGGCCGGCGGTGCAACTGGGGTGGCCGTAGAAGGAGGTCAGGCGCATGCCCTCGCGGCCGATGCGGTCGATGTTCGGTGTGGGCACGCCCATGATGTCGCCACCGAAGGAGGAGATGTTCATATAGCCGATGTCGTCGCCAAAGATCACCAGGATATTCGGCTGCGCCGGAGCAGGTACCGCCCAGGCAGACGGACCCGGTAGCGTGCAGGCGAGCAACAGGCAGAGCAGGCGGGTAAGCATTTTTGTAGTCTCCTTGGCTTTACCGGTGATGGGTGGCGCATGCCGCGACAGGCACGGCTCGACGCAGGCAAGTACGGTTGCTCGAGAGTAAAGGGATAGCGCGCGCTTTTATTGTTTATCCGAGCCAAGTTATTTAGTATCCGAGACATGAAGAGAACACCGGCAATAACCGCCTATCACTCCCGCGCGGAGTCGCTGTATGGCATCGTCGAGGTGGCTGTCGCGCTTGGTCGCGAGCCGCAGCTGGACGCCATGCTGCAACGCCACGGTTTTTCCCGCGGCCTGCTGGCCGATCCCGAAAGCCGGATTTCCTTCAATGCGCTGTGCCAACTGCACGAAGACTGCGCCGCCGAATGGGATTGCGCGGATTTCGGCCTGCGCCTGGCGCGCATCCAGAACCTCAACATTCTCGGCCCGGTCGGCCTAGTCGCACGCCTGAGCGACAACGTCGGTGCAGCACTGAAGGCGCTGGCTGACCGCATGAGCATCCATTCCACCGGCTACACCGCCAGCCTCGACGAGGGTGACAGTGCCAAGGGCCGGCCGGCCTCGATCAGCTTCCTGCCCAGGCCCGGCTCGCAATCGGGCCGGCAAATCCAGGAACTGTCGCTGGGCATCGCACGCAACATCCTGGTCATCGCTACCGGCCAGGCCGACTTCCGGCCCCTGCGCGTCGACTTTCAGCATCCGCCGCCGGCCGACCCGGAGCCGGCCAGGCAGTTCTTTGCCGCGCCGGTCAATTACGCCAGGCCCGGCAACACGCTGTACTTCGACCCGGCCCTGCTGGCGCTGCCCACCGCCATCCGCGACACCGCTTACGCGCCGATCATCAACGCCTACCTGGAGCAGATCCGGCCCAGCGTGGAGAAGGACATCCTGGCCTCGACGCGGCAGCTGATCGGCAAGCTGCTGGCCACCGGTCGTTGTTCGCGCGAGCACGTGGCCGACTGCCTGCACCTGCATCCACGCACCTTCCAGCGCCGCCTCAGCGATGCAGGCGTGACCTTCAACCAGTTGCTGGATGACTATCGCAAGACCCTGGCCATGGATCTGCTGACACAGCAGGACCTGCCCCTGATCCAGGTTGCCGATGTGCTCGGCTATGCCGACCAGAGCACCTTCAATCAGGCCTTCCGGCGCTGGACCAGCAGTACCCCGATGAAATTCCGCGCCGCGCAAACAGCCCGCTGAGTGGTGCCGCAGCAAGCGCCAGCCAGCCGCCGCGCGCAACCAGCCACAGCCGGGCAGCAGCGTGCTGGCGGCAAATGCCAAACTTATGGCATGTCTTCACAATCCAGCCGGCGTGATCTCGGGTTTCATGCAGCGATCCTCATCCTCGCCTGCTGAAGACATTCCCGAATGAACCCGAACACCTCGTTACCACTGCCCCTGAACCAGATAGCGTTCTCGGTCATCGACCTGCGCCGCACTGAAGCCTGGTGGCGCGAAGGGCTGGGCTTTCTGCCCGCCGGTGGCAATCGCCTGCTGTTTCGCGGCCCGCTGATCTCGGCCATCCAGAATGTGCCTGGCGCGGCCATGACCTGCTGGTGCCTGCTCGGACGCAACGACTGGAGCCAGATCGAGATGTTCCAGTACGAGTCACCCACCTCGAAGCTGCTGCCGACCGACTTCAAGCCCAACGACATCGGCTACACCCGCTGTGGCGTCTGGGTGGCGGACTTCGACTCGGCTCTCGCGCGGCTGGCCCGCCTGGACACGCGACCACTGGCGCCCCCCATCGGCAGCCTTGGTCAACGCCGCGTCTGCGTGCGCAACCCGGACGGCGTGTATGTCGAACTGATGGAAGCAGACCCGCTACCCGCACAGAATCGCCTGGGGCGCCAGGACTGCCCGGTGGCATTGCGCTATGTCAGCATGTCCACCCCGGACATGGCCCGCTCGCTGGCCTTCCTGGTCGACGGCCTGGGCCTGGCGGAACTGGACACCCAGCTGCATGACGACGCGCACGAGGCCCTCTGGGGGCTGGCGGGTGCCCAGTGCACGCGCCGGGTACTCGGCGGCCCCAGCCTGCTGCTGGAGGTCGTCGAATACCAGCAGCCCAGGGGCCAGCCGTGGCGCCAGGGTTATCGGGTCTGTGACCAGGGCATCCTAAACATCTGCTTTGGCGATCCGCTCAACCGCCACGGGGTGAATGCCATGCACCAGCGGGCGCTCAAGGCCGGGGCCAGAGCAAACTCGCGGCCGATCCACACGCTGCGGGCGGGCTGCGTCTACGCCAACGACCCGCTCGGGTTTTCCTACGAATTCATGTGGGCGGCGCCCGGACGCGGTCACCGCAACTACGGCTTCAGCGTCCTGCCGGTCAACCGGCGCCCGCTGCCGGACAACCAGCGCGCCGGCAGCAGCCTGGTGATCAACGCACCGGCCGCCGAGCTGTTCCAACTGGTGAATGACAACGCGGCGCTGAGCCGCTGGTCGGGGCTCGGCCGTTTCGCCCAGATCGCCACGCCCTCCGGCGCCGCATGCGGTGTGGGTGGCGAGCGCAGCGTGGCGACCCCGCTGGGCACCCTGCGTGAGCAGATCACCGCGTGGCAGCCCGGGCACTGCGTGCGCTACCGGATTGTCGGCAGCCGGCTAATGCGCAATCACCAGGGCCTGATCAGCCTTGCGCCGGAGACCGGTGGAACCCGCGTGACCTGGATCATCCGCTTTCGCTGCGGCATCCCCGGACTCGGCGGCCTGCTGCGGCGGGTCATGCAGGGCAAGCTGGAAAAAGCCCTCGCCGGCCTGCAGCAATACCAGGCCAGCCACCCCAAACAGCACTGAATAACCCGTCAGGCGCCCGCAGAGCCTGGCTCGCGGGCCTTCCACAGGCCTCAGGCAGACGTGGCACTTCCCCCATGCTCCTCGGGAGGATGACCGGACTGCTTGCGATACTCCTGGGGCGAACAGCCGGTCCAGCGGCGAAACGCCCGCGAAAAGGAGCTGGGTTCGTTATAGCCGAGCATCAAGGCCACATCGGTCAGCCGATAGGCCCCCTTGCCCACATATTCCAGCGCCAGCGCCCGCCGCACATCCTCGACCAGATCGCCGAATTCCAGGCGCTGTTCGCTCAGGCGCCGTTGCAGGGTGCGCACGCTCATGCCCAGCGTGTCGGCAATATTCACCAGCCCGCTGCGGTTGCTCTCGAGCCCGGCAGCGATGGCCTGTGAGACATCGACCAGCAGGGAGTCCGACTCGTACTTTTCTTTCTGCGACTCGAGAAAAGGTTGCAGCGCCTTGAACAGCCGCCGATCCGCGGTAACTATCGGCATCTCCAGTACCGACTTGTGGATGTACAGGCCGCTCACCGGCTGCTCGAAATACAGCGGGCAACCGAAGAACTCGCGCAGCGGCCCGGTATCAGCCGGCCGCTGATGGGTGAAGTCAACCCTGAGCGGGGTCAGCCGGCTGCCGGTCACCTCGCGCCAACTGGCCAGCATCAGCGACAGGATGTATTCCGAATACTGGCGACTGAGGCTGGTGGCCGGGTCGGCAAGCCGGTAGGAAACGAAGATCTGGCCAGCGCTCTCTTGCACCTCAACCTGCTCGATTGTCCCGCGCACGATCAGATAGCGGCTCAACCCGTACTGGGTGTCACCCAGCTTGTCCAGGCTGCGCAGCGCCTGTCCGAGCACCCCCAGGTCGGTGGACAGCGTCTGCTGGCCGATGTGCAGCCCGACCGAGTCATCCGCCTGCGCCGCCAGCTCCAGCAGCAACACCATCTGCGCGGTAAAGCACTCGTATTCGGAATCGGTGAAGAAACCCTCATCGAGCCCCGCCTGGGCAATGTAGGGTCGAAGGATGTCTGCAAAGCGGCGGAATATCCTTTCTGGCCGAGCATTATATTTTTTATTTTCAGCTGACATTTTCCATCTCTTGAACATCTAGCAGCCAATGCTGCATTCGGCACGCGCACGCGGCAGTTGGACCCATTCAGATTCAGGCAGGCAGCAGGCTTGCGCGGGCAGAGCTCGTCTGCGTCCAGCCGGGCGAAACCACCAGGCCGCACCGATTGTTGATCGGCGCAGTATGCCCCCCACCTGACATCAAATGCCAAGAAGTTGGCACGAAATACCCAGCACCCGCAGCCACCTTTCAGAAGAATACCCATCCACAACTGGCGGGGCAAAGGCTGTCCGGTTCCGCTGTGAGTGCCAGGTACCACCAACACCACTTCATGGTGATTTACGGTGGCGGTCAATGACTGCCACCGTTTTTTTCTAATGAATACAAGCCCTGTCAGCTACGCAGTTGCAGGGCATCAGGCTGACCGACAGAGCGGGTCGCGTAAGCCCCGGCTCTTAAAACAATACCCACAAAACTGTCAGGTACTTGGTTTGGCAATACAACTCCATCAATCAGCGACCCTGATGTTCCCAGAACCCGGCAAGGCATCCGTCCGGGTCCCAGGCAGCGTGTGCGAAGCATCAAGTTTCCGGGCGTTCACCGGCATTGGCCAGCACCTGCGGGTGCGCAGCGGGCGCAAACAACAGAGGTTGTTCCAGGCTGCGCCGGGACTGGGCGGTAATTCATTTTTTTGTCCGAAACACTACAGATTTCCCCGCTTCACGACCCTAGTGTTGCGCCTGAGCAAACGCTCAGCTGCATGGATAGCCACAGGGGGCGCCCAGCACCCCGGTCAGGTTAATCCACCCAACGCCACCGCGTTTGTCCATCCATTTCAGCCTGCAGAGCAGCGCATGGCCTGTCTCTTCATGTCGCGCCATGCACGCTACAGATCCCTCATTCGCTTCGACAGATGTGCGCAATAACAGCACCAACGTATCCATGCCTGGATGCGCCAGCAGCAAATTTTTTTTGAACCCGTCACAAAAACCAGGTGAGTAAGCACCATGAAGAAAAACAAGAGTCAAACCGTCAACCTGCGCCGGGGGCTGTTGGCCTCGGCCGTGCTGGCAGGAATGGGGCTGTCCTCCGCCCAGGCCCTCGAGCTGGATACCGGTAACAGCGACTTCGCCGTCCGCTTCGATAACACCATCAAGTACAACTACGGTGTACGCACCGAAAGCGCCGATAAAACCATGTTGGCTACGCCAAACAGTAACGACGGCGATTACAACTTCCGCAAAGCCGGCACCAATATCACCAATCGCGTCGATCTGCTGACCGAGTTGGATGTGGTGTACAAGCAAAACATGGGCTTCCGCGTCAGCGCCGCCAGCTGGTACGACAAGGCCTATGCCAACACCGGTTCCAATTCGAATCCGTTCGTCAATGGCAATGATTCGGCAACAGGGTTGGTCGCGCCTCACCCGGTGAATGCTGCTGTGACTGCGGATGATATCGGCTACGGCAGTTCGCATTTGAGCAACTATGCCCAGCGTTATTACAGCGGCCCATCCGGCGAGATTCTGGATGCCTTCGTGTTCTACAGCACCGAGGTGGGTGAGGAGTCCTTGCTCAGCGCCAAGGCCGGCCAGCACAACATCTTCTGGGGTGAGACGCTGCTCAACCCGGTGCATTCGGTCAGCTACGGCCAGTCCGGCCTGGACCTGGCCAAGCTGGCAGCCTCCCCCGGCACCGAAGCCAAGGAGCTGTTTGTGCCGCGCAATCAGTTTTCCACCAGCTTCATCGTCAATTCCGAGCTGACCCTGGCTGGCCAGTATTTCTTCGACTGGGATGCGGCGCGCCTGGCGGAGGCCGGCACCTATTACGGCGCCAATGATTCGGTGGGCTTTGGCGCGAAATCCAATTTACTTGGTAGCACCAATCTGAACCCGCTTACTGGACAGGCTACTCCGGGGACAGTCGGTTGTGGTCTTTTGCCCTGCGCGGCTCAACTCAGTGTCCGCCGCGGCGACGATATAACCCCGGACGACAGCGGTGACTTCGGCCTGATGGCCAAGTGGTCGCCGGAGTGGCTGGATGGCACCTTGGGCGTCTATTACCGGAAAACTTCGGACATCCTGCCCCAGGCGGTATTGGATGGTAATAGCCTTGCCGCACCGACTCCTCTTCCCGTGGCCAACTTGCTGAACTCGACTGCGAATGCCTCTTACAGTTTTGCCTATGCCGAGGATATCGATATCTATGGCCTCAGCCTGTCGAAGAACATCGAAGGGGTCAGCGTCGGGAGCGACCTGAACATCCGTCACAACATGCCGCTGGCCAGCATTGCCATGGTGGTCAGTCCGGGTCTTGCCGCTGGCTTTCCGTCTATCGCCCTGCCGGCCCGTACTCCCGAGACCGGCGTGGTGACGGCAGTACCGGGGCACAGTTACAGCGCCACCGGCGATACCCTGCACTGGACCCTCAACGGCCTGACCACCTTCGCCGACACACCGCTGTTCGACTCCGCGGTGCTGCTGGGCGAGTTGTACTACAGCAACCTGCTGAGCATGAACAACACCAATTCGGCGCTGTACAAGGGTAACGACAGCTACCGCGGGATTGACAAGGCGGACCGCGATAACGTCGGTGTCGCAGTCAACTTCACTCCCACCTGGTACCAGGTTTCACCGGGGGTGGACATGACCATGCCGATGGCGATCAACGTCGGGATCGACGGTAACTCGCCCGTCAGCGGTGGCGGCGCCAAAGACACTGGCAACTATTCGCTAGGCGTGGGCGCGCAGATCTACAACCAGTACTTCGTTGACCTGAAATACGTGGACTCCTTCGGCAAGACCAACAAGTGCAAAACCAGTGGCTATGGCACGGTTGCCGGCAGTGGCGACGGTGCGGCGCCGGGGGCGTTCAGCAATGCCGAGAACTACTCCTGCTATGCCGGCGGCTACTCATCCTTCTCCGGCCCGGGAGCGGCTCTGGAAGATCGCGGCGCTGTTTATCTGACCCTCAAGACCACCTTCTAAGTAAGCCCCATGGCGGGGTCCGGTCCACAGGGGCCCGCCATGAACTGACTATTGCGCAGGAGAACTATCAAGATGAAATTCGTGCAAACTCTGCTGGCTGCCTCTCTGGCAGTCGCCGTTACCGGCTTGGCCAACGCGGCCGTATCGCCGGAAGAAGCGGCCAAGTTGGGCACCAGCCTGACACCTACCGGTGCTGAAATGGCCGGTAACGCTGATGGTTCTATCCCGGCCTGGACGGGTGGTCTGACCACCGCGCCGGCCGGCTTCACGCCTGGCGAGTCCTACCGACCCAACCCCTACGCTGGGGAAAAACCGCTGCTGTCCATCAGCGGCGCCAATGCCGCCGAACACAAAGAGCACCTGACCGCAGTCAGCCAGGAACTGCTCGCGCGCTACCCCAGCTACCGCATCGATCTGTACCCGAGCCACCGTAGCGCCGTGCTGCCCCAGGCCAATCTGGACAACACCCTGAAGAACGCGACCAACGCCAAGTCGGTCAACGAAGGTCTGGCGGTGGAAAACGTGCTGCCTGGTGTGCCCTTCCCGATCCCGCAGTCGGGCAACGAGGCCATGTGGAACCATCTGCTGCGCTACCAGGGCCAGACCATCGGCAACAAGTACGACAACTACAACGTTGACGGCTCCGGCGTGGCAACCTTGGCCACCACAGGTGAAGGCTGGGTGAACTACCCGATCTACGAGGACATGAACAAGCCGATCTCCGGCAAGGACATCTACTACCGGATCAAGATCAGTTTCAAAGCCCCGGCTCGCCGTGCCGGCGAAGCGACCATGGTGCAGGATGCCGCCAACCCGCTGGTACAGCCACGCCGCGCCTGGCAGTACCTGCCTGGCCAACGCCGGGTGAAACTGGCTCCGGAGCTGGCCTACGACACGCCAAACCCGGGTTCCGCCGGCGCCTCAACCTATGACGACGCCTTCGTCTTCGCCGGCGCGATGGACCGTTACGACTGGAAGCTGCTGGGCAAGAGGGAGATGTACGTCCCCTACAACTCCTACGACATCACCTACATCAAGGATTTGAAACCACTGGTCACCGCCAAACACATCCAGCCGGACCTGGTGCGTTGGGAGAAGCATCGCGTGTGGGTAGTGGAAGCAACCCTGAAGCCGGGCAAGCGCCACATCTACCACAAGCGCACCTTCTACCTCGACGAAGACAGTTGGATCGCCCTGGCCTCCGACGAGTTTGACGCCCGCGGCGGGCTGTACCGTGGTTCCTTCGCCTTCACCACCCAGAGCTACGACGCCAAGGTGATGGACGCGACGCCGCACATGATCTACGACCTGGTAGCCGGCAGCTACAGCGTCTCCGGAATGGGCGGCCCTTACGGTGGCATCCGCTACCTGCCGAACCTGTCCAAGGCACAGTGGACTCCTGATGCGTTGGCCGGCGCTGGCATCCGCTGATAATCGAGTTGTCCTGATCGATGCGTGACCGGCTGGCTGCTGGTGTTGCTGTTCATCTGGAACATGGTCGGCGCGCTGGTTCTGTTGCCCGCGATTGCCTCCCTGCTGATGACCAGCAAGAACACCCGCTGAGCGAAGCGCGCTGCCCGGGCACTCGGCTGAAAGCCAGTCCCGGGCGCAATGCCCGACACCTTTCACGATACTCGATCACCCCCTCCCCGCCGCACAATCGGCAACCGCGCCTTGCCGGGCCAGTATCTGGCTGGAGTACTCCCAGGCGGCAGCAGCTGCCTGGCGACGACCTGTCCCGGCAGGCGCATTCGGCCGGTCGCACGGCAGACCTGACAAGCCTGGCCTGGACCTGCGAAGATGGCGGCAAGCAGCACCGCCTGCACGCCACCTGCGGCCCGGGAACACGCCATGATCGAACTGCACAACATCAGCGCCTGCCAGCAGCAGACCCGGGTCTTCGAGGGGCTGTCGCTGGCGATTGGCGCGCACGAGCGCGTGGCCATCCTTGGCCCCAACGGCGCCGGCAAGAGCACCCTGCTCAAGCTGCTCAACCGCGAGCTCTATCCAGTGCAGCAGGCCGACAGCTGGCTCAAGCTGTTCGGCAGCGACACGGTGAACCTGTGGCAACTGCGCAGCCGCATCGGCTTCGTCTCGCAGGACCTGCAGGAGGATTACACCCCCTACACCAGCGCGCTCGAGGTGGTCATCTCGGGGTTTTTCGGCGCCATTGGCAGCCATGCGCACCTGCAAGCGACAGCGGCGCAGGTGGCCCGGGCCAGGGCACTGATGGAGCAGATGGGCATCGCCGGCATCGATGCGTGCATGTTCCAGCGCCTCTCCACCGGGCAGAAGCGCCGCCTGCTGCTGGCGCGGGCGCTGGTGCACAACCCGCAGGCACTGATTCTCGACGAACCCGCCAACGGCCTGGACATGGGCGCCGGCCTGGCCCTGCTGAGCCTGCTGCGCAACTTCTGCGGCAGCGGCCACGCCATGCTCATCACCACCCACCATATCGACGAGATCATCCCGGAGATCGAGCGCGTGGTACTGCTGCGCGAAGGCCGCATAGTGGCCGATGGGGCCAAGGCCGAGATCCTCACCAGCGCGCAGCTGTCGAGCCTCTACCAGACCCCGCTGCGGGTGACCGAGCAGGACGGCTGGTATCGCTGCTGGCAGGGCTAGCAGGCCACCCGCTGCAGGCACTCGCTACCGGCGGACCGCCACGCATGCCGCGCAATGGCCACCTGCAGTGTCTCCAGGGCGTGCTCCAGACGGCGCTCCAGTTCCGGCGCGAGTAGCACGCACTCCTCCAGTGCGCGCACCTGTACTACCTCGGCGAACACGCCGGGCAGCACCGTTTCCGCCTGCAGTGCCGCGAGCACCGGCCGCAGCGCCTGGTCCAGCGCCAGTTCCTGGGTGCGGCTGCCGGCGCTGGCGATGGGCAGTATCACCTTGCCCTGCAGGGCACCGGCGGGCAGCAGGTCAAGCAGTGCCTTGAGTGCCGCGGAAAACGAGGCATTGCAGATCGGCGAGGCAATCAGCAGCGCATCCGCCCGCGCCACCTGCTCGCTCAGGTGCCGCACCGCCGGACTGTGGACGCGCACCTGCAGCAGGTCCTCGGCAGCGAAATCCGCCACCTGGAAGCGGTGCAGTGCGGCACCCTGCCTTTGAAGCCAGAATTCGGCGTGCTCGAGCAACGCCGCGGAGGGGGACGTCCGGCTCGGGCTGCCGGACAGGCTGACAATCTGCATGCTGCGCTCCTAGCGATTGGGTTGCGGGGTGAGCCGCAGGTACGGTTTGACTGCGCGGTAACCGAGCGGGAAACGCTGGCGGATTTCTGCCTCGTCCTTGAGCGAAGGCACGATCACCACCTCGTCACCGTCTTTCCAGTTCCCCGGCGTGGCGACCTTGTGGGTATCGGTCAGTTGCAACGAATCGATCACCCGCAGGATCTCGTCGAAGTTGCGGCCGGTACTCGCCGGGTAGGTGATGGTCAGCCGCACTTTCTTGTGCGGATCGATGATGAACAGCGAGCGCACCGTCAGGGTGTCGTTGGCGTTCGGGTGGATCAGGTCATACAGCGTCGAGACCTTGCGGTCTGCGTCGGCAATGATCGGGAAATTGACTTCGGTGTTCTGCGTTTCGTTGATGTCGGTGATCCAGCGCAGATGCGACTCAACCGGGTCGACCGACAGCGCAATCACCTTGACCCCGCGCAAGGCGAACTGCTCCTTGAGCCTGGCCGTCAGGCCCAGTTCGGTGGTGCACACCGGGGTGAAGTCAGCCGGGTGCGAAAACAGCACGCCCCAACCGTTGCCCAGCCACTCGTGAAAGCGAATGCGGCCGGTGCTGGAGTCCTGTTCGAAATCGGGGGCGATATCGCCTAGGCGAATACTCATGCTCATGCTCTCCTGAAAAAATGAAGGAGCCGCCGCAGCGGCCCCGGACTGTTACAGCACACTCAGGGTGTAATTGACGCTCAGGCGGGTTTCATCCTGGTCTGCGGTACTGGTGTTGCCGCGCTGCACACCGTTGCGCACGGTGAAGCCAAGCCCTTTGAGCGGCCCGTCGGCCAGCACGTAGTCGAGGCGCAGATCGCGCTCCCACTCTTGCTTGTCACCCGTGGATGAAGCGATGTTGTCGCCGGACAAGTAGACCGCGCTGGCTTTCAGGCCATTGATGCCGAGCGTGGAAAAGTCGTAGGCGTATTGCGCGACCCAGGTGTTCTCTTCGGAATTGGCGAACTTGCCGATCAGGCTGTCGGTGATCAGGTAGGTGGTGGCACCGTCACCCTGGTTCAGGTAGGGGAAGTTGCTGTCGCCGTTAAGCTCCTGGTAGCCGGCACTGATGGCGTGACCACCAATGCCGTAGGTAAACAGCGCACTCCAGGCATTGTTGTCGACTTCACCCTTGTCGCTGTCGCCAGTGGCCCAGTAGCCGCTGCTGTTGTACCCATCGGCACGTCCGGAAACGCTGGCATTCTTGCCTTGGGAGGCACTGTTGAAATAGCGCAGATCGGATTTCAGCGTTCCGCTCCCCAGCGCCAGGCTATGGGTCAGACCGAGAAAGTTCTGCTGATAGAAATCCTCGAGGCCACCGTAGTAATACTGCACCAGCAAATCCTTGCTGAGCTTGTAGTCCGCGCCGCCAAACCAGAACTCGTTGACGAACTGGCCAGTCTGGGCATTGTTGGCACCGCTGATCGACAGCCCGGTATCGTTGCTTGAACTGCGGCCCTTGGCCTGTTCCAGCTTGCCGCCGACCAGGGTCAGATCGGTGATGGCGCTGGAAGACAGCTGGCCCCCTTCGAAGGTTTGCGGCAGCAGGCGGCCATCGTTGTAGACCACCACCGGCAATTTCGGCAGCAATGTGCCAACGCGCCCTTCGGCCTTGCCGGCCAGCGACACCTTGCCGGTCAGGCCCAGGCTGCTGAATTCGTCAACGGCCTTGCCCTCGGAATCGGTCGGAAACACGGTGCCGCTGAACTTGCTGCTGGTCGGGTTGTAGTGGGTGCCCTTGCCGGAATCAAGCTTGACCCCGAGCAAACCCAACGCATCGACTCCGACGCCGATGGTGCCTTCGGTGAAACCCGAGGCGTAGTTCAGCGCGAAGCCCTGGCCCCATTCTTCCTGGGTGTTGGCGTCCTGATTGCGGGTGTCCTGGTTGATGTAGAAGTTACGCAAGCCCAGGGTGGCCTTGCTGTCTTCGATGAAACCGGCTGCTCCAGCCTGTTGGGCGATTGCGCCAAGCGCGATGGCCAGTGGCAGGTGTTGGTATTTCATGCGTCAAGCTCCAAATGCAGGTGATGGCTGTGTGTGACTCTGCAGTGGGGCTCGCTGCCCGGCTTATCTGTACCGGGTCATGCTGGTATGCGGTTGAGCCCCATCATTGGGCTCGGTGCGGAGGTCCGCTGTCGGCTTGAAGCGGACTTTAGGCGAGCTTGATAATCTCTCAAAAGAATTGTTTATTACTTTTTAATATCATTATGGAATATGTCATTGCGACCCCTGCCTCCAGGGCGATCGCATAAGCTAATTCCATAAAAGTATTTAATTTGATTTTTTTAGATCGTTACCATTGCATCCAGCGGACGACCGGGGCAACCGGAAACCCGCCTTCAGGCACAGTGAAAACCCGGCCTGCGATGGCCCGGCACGGCAAGCAGCGTGGCAGGACCGTCGCAGAGGCTGTATGCGCAGTTCCCGCAGCGCGGGTGAGCATTCCGCGTCTGCCTTCCACGCCTACATGACCGCAGCCAGCCTGATTCAGGGGTTGCCCCGGCTGTACTGCAGCACACCAGCACTACCCAGCAACTTGCTCCCGACTGGACCACCAGAGGGCCGGCCACTGCCAACGGGCCGCGGCCGACAACCACGGCAAAACTGCCGCAACGTGCCAGCAGAGCACGCCCTCATCCGATCCACTGTCAGGAGTTGTCCACCATGTCCATCCGCCCCTTTACCCTCGCCACCCTGACCAGCGCACTGCTTGCAGCGTCGGGCAGCGCCATGGCCACCAATGGTTATTTCGCCCACGGTTACGGGGTCAAATCCCAGGGCATGGCCGGAGTCGGTTATGCCCTGCCCCAGGATGCCCTGGCGGCTGCCACCAACCCGGCCGGCACAGCACGCATCGGCAATCGCCTGGATGTCGGCCTGACCGTGTTCAAGCCCGATCGCCAGTCGGAAATCGAAGGCAACGTGCTCGGCCCGGGTTTCTCCGCCGACGGCGATTTCGACGGCAATGACACCGACCTGTTCTACATCCCCGAATTCGGCTACAGCCGCGAACTCGACGAGCGCCTGAGCGTCGGCCTGGCGGTCTACGGCAATGGCGGCATGAACACCGACTACAACGACAATCCGTATGCCGCCTACGGCAGCTCGGGCAGCGCCGGGGTCGACCTGGCGCAAGTATTCGTCACCCCCTCGCTGGCCTTCAAGCTTACCGAGGCGCACGCCTTCGGCATCGGCATCAACTACGCCTACCAGCGCTTCGAAGCCAAGGGCCTGCAGGCCTTCGAGGGGCTTTCCGGGTCGCCGGCGAATGTCACCAACAACGGCCATGACGATTCCGACGGCTGGGGCCTGCGCCTGGGCTGGAACGGCCAGCTGAGCGACAGCCTGACAGCCGGCATCGCCTGGTCATCGAAGATCAATACCACCCGCTTCAAGGACTACGAAGGTCTGTTCGCGCATGCCGGCAGTTTCGACATTCCGGAGAACTACGGCATCGGCCTGGCCTGGCAGGCCACCCCGCAACTGACCCTGGCCGCCGATGTGCAGGAAATCCGCTACGGCCAGATCGACTCGGTGGCCAATCCGCTGTCCCTGCTGACGCCGGGCAATCCACTGGGCGGCAACAACGGCGCCGGCTTCGGCTGGGATGACATTACCGTGTACAAGCTCGCCGCCAGCTACCAGTTGAACCCGCAACTGACCCTGCGCGGAGGTGTCAGTCATGCCGAACAACCGGTGCCCAGCGACCAGACGTTCTTCAACATCCTCGCCCCCGGTGTGGTCCAGGACCACTTGAGCCTCGGTGCCACCTACGCGGTTTCCGCCAACGGTGAAATCAGCCTGGCCTACACCCATGCCTTCAGCGAAACCGTCAATGGCCACGACTCGATCCCACAAAACTTCGGTGGCGGCGAAGCCAACCTGAAAATGAGCGAGGACATCCTCGGCGTCGCCTACGGCTGGAAGTTCTGAGCCACCCGCAAGCCGGCGCGTGCCAAGGGAACGCGCCAGGCCATCCGGTTAACCCGCAAAGCCAGGGTATGCGCAGGGGTCACGGACACGGCGCCGCCAGCGAAGCCATGTCGATGACGAAGCGATAACGCACGTCGGCGCGCTCCAGGCGCTCGAAGGCCTCGTTGATCTGCTCCATCCCGATCATTTCGCAGTCCGGCAGGATGTTCTTGCGCGCGCAGAAATCGAGCATTTCCTGGGTTTGCTCGATGCCGCCGATCAGCGAGCCGGCGATGTTGCGCCGGCCCATCAGCAGCGGCACGCTGCTCAGTTCGGCCAGCGGACCGACCTGGCCGACCAGCACCAGGGTGCCGTCGACCTGTAGCAGCGGCAGGTAGGGGTTGATGTCGTGCTTGACCGGAATGGTGTCGATGATCAGGTCGAAACCGGCCGCCGCCGCGGCCATCGCCCGGGCATCGGTCGACACCAGCAGGCGCTCGGCGCCCAGGGCCAGGGCATCGCTTTGCTTGTCCGCACTGCGGCTCAGCACGCTGACCTCGGCCCCCAAACCAACGGCCAGCTTGACCGCCATGTGGCCGAGACCGCCAAGGCCGAGCACGCCGACCCGGCTGCCGGGGCCGACTTTCCAGGTACGCAGCGGCGCATAGGTGGTGATCCCGGCGCACAGCAGCGGTGCCGCGCGCGCCAGATCCAGGCCCGCCGGCACCCGCAGGACGAACTCCTCGCGCACCACCATATGCCTGGAATAGCCGCCCAGGGTGTTTTCCCCGCTCAGACGGTCGGGCGCGTTGTAGGTGTCGGTGCGCCCGTGCAGACAGAACTGCTGGTCACCGTGGTGGCAGTGCTGGCAATCCAGGCAGCTGTCGATCATGCAGCCCACGGCGACGGCATCACCGATTTTGTAGCGCCTGACCGCACTGCCGACGGCGATAACCCGACCGATGATCTCGTGGCCCGGGACCATCGGGTAGCGGCTGATGCCCCAGTCGTTACGGACATTGTGCAGGTCGGAATGACAGACGCCACAGTAGAGGATCTCCAGCGCAACATCCGCCGGGCGCAGCGCGCGGCGCTGCAGTTTGAACGGCGCGAGCGGCGCACCGGCACTCTGGGCGGCATAACCGATGGTGAACATGCAAAGACTCCTTGCAGCGCGTTGCCGAAAAATACGGGAGCCGCGACCCGCGCGCTGGTCGAGGCGGTGTGAGCGAACCGCAATAACGGCCCTGCCAGCTGTTCAGTGTTCCGCGGCAGGCACCACGCCGCGGCACACGCCTTTCTTCATCTTGCCGACCACCGCCAGGCGCAGGTCGCTGGTGGGGGTGATCCGGCAGGCCAGCACCGTGCCGCCGGCCTGCTCTTCGGCGCTGACGTGCGCCCGGCTCATGGCCTTTGCCGCGTAGCTGCCGGTCAGCACCTGCACCTTGCATACCCCGCAACCGCCGCCACGGCAACCGAGCGGAATACCGCGCCGGCCGAGCCGCGCCATGCCATCGAGCAGCGACTCCTGCTCGTCGCAGCCGTACTGCTCGCCGGTATCCTCGATCACCACCTGATGCTTCATCGCCAGCCCTCGCTATCGGCTACAGCCCGAGGGCCTCGAGGCCCGCCCTGGCGCAGATTTCATCCTGCGCCTCGGTGCCGCCGGAGACCCCGATGCCGCCCAGACAGACGCCATCGCGCAGGATCGGCAGGCCACCGCCAAGCACCACCAGTCGCGGTCGGGCGGGAATGCCGAGGCGCAAGCGCTCGTCGCTGCCGATCCGCTGCAGCCACTCGCCGCTGGCAAAGCCGAAGCTGGCGGCGGTATAGGCCTTGTCGATGGCCAGGCCCTCGGAATGCAGGAAGGCGCCGCGCATGCGCAGGTAGGCCAGGGTATTGCCGTGCTGATCGACCACCGCCGCATTGACCCGGATGCCCAGGCGTTCGGCGCGGCTCAGCGCCGACTCGACCGCCAGCGCGGCACCGACCCAGCCGAGGCTGGCGGCTTCCGCGCAGAACAGTTCTTCGCTGCTCATGCGGCACTTCCGGAACTGGCGGCGCGGGCACGGATTTCCTGCTCGCGCAGCAGCGCCGCGCTCTGCCCGCCGATCGACCAGTCCTGCGCCTCGACACGGATGCAGCGGCCGCGCACCCCGCTGCGCTCGACCGCGAGGGTCTCCACCAGCAACTCGGTAAAGCCGCTGAGCAAGGCCTGACGCTCGTCCAGCGGCCGGCCTTCCAGCACGATGAACTCGAAGAACGGCGCCGGCAGGCCGTTGACCTCGCCGGCCACGGCGAACTCGTCGGGCGCATGCAGGCTGATCAACGCGCGCACCCGCTCCAGCGGCGCGCGCAGCACCTGGCTGTACAGCCGGGAAGCGCCCTGGAGCAGGCGGACCTTTTGTTCGGCAGAGCAATGGCCTTCGACCAGATGGAACGTCACGACTGGCATATTGATGATCTCGACTGGATGGCCGACTAACCGACCGCAAACACCTCAGGGCAAACCGCGGCGGCGGCCGGAATCCAGCATCAGGCTGGAACCGGTCAGCGCATCGGCCTCGGGCGCCAGCAACAGGCTCACGGCCCAGGCCACTTGCGCCGGCGTGGTGAAGGCGCCGAGCGAGGACTCGGCACACATCTCCTGCAACACTGTCTCGGCACTCACGCCGCGCTGCCGGCCGCGGTCGGCGGCGACGCGGTGCAAGCGTTCGGTGTCCGCCGGCCCCGGCGCCAGCAGGTGCGCGGTCACCCCGCGCGCGCCATAGGCCAGGCTCAGCTGGCGCACGGCATTCACCAGCGCGGCATTGGCGATCCCGGCGGAGGCCGCATAGGCCGTTGGCTCGAAGCCGTAGTGGCCGCCGATCGCGACCAGCCGCGAGCCCCTGAGCAGGTGCTCGTCCACCGCGCGGGTCAGGCGCAGCAAACCGCCGACCTTGATATTCACCGCATCCACCAGCGCCGCGGTGGGCGCCGTGAGAATGCCACCCACCACCGCCACCCCGGGACCGTGCACGACCATGCGTACCGGCCGATCGAGCAGCCCGCGGATCTGCGCCACCGCCGCGTCACTGGCGATGTCGGCGACGCAGGGAATAAGCCCGGGATGCAGGCCGGCGAGCTCATCCAGCGCCACGGCGCTGCGCGCCACCGCCACCACATCCACGCCGCTGGCGCACAGCCGGGCGACAATCTGCCGGCCGAAGGCGCCGCTGGCGCCGACCACCACCGCCAGTTCCTTGCCCGTGCTCATATCCAGCCTCCGTTGCAGTGCGGGCATGCCGTACCGGCGCCCGCGGCGTTCAGGCGGGCAGCGGAATGCCGCGTTCCCGGGCCATGGTCATGGCGGTGTCCGGAATCATGTCTTCCTGGCCACCGATCATTTTCTTGCGCCCCAGCTCAACCAGGATGTCGCGCGCCGGAATGCCGAACTGCTGGCTGGCGCGCTTGGCATGCAGCAGGAAGGTCGAGTAGACGCCGGCATAGCCGAGGGTCAGCGACTCGCGGTCGACCCGCACGATGTGCTCCATCATCGGCACGATGATGTCTTCGGCGACGTCCATCAGCTTGAACAGGTCGGTGCCAGTCTCGATGCCCATGCGCTCGCAGACCGCGGCGAACACTTCCAGCGGCGTGTTGCCGGCACCGGCGCCCAGCCCGGCGACCGAACCGTCGATGCGGCTGGCGCCGGCCTCGATCGCGGCAATCGAGTTGGCCACGCCCATGCCCAGGTTGTGGTGGCCGTGGAAACCGATCTCGGTCTCCGGATTCAGCACCTCGCGCAGGGCACCGATCCGCGCCCTGACATCCTCGGGCAGCATGTAGCCGGCGGAGTCGGTGACATACACCGTGTGCGCGCCATAGGACTCCATCAGCTTGCCTTGTTTGGCGATGCCGGCGGCATCGTTGAGGTGCGCCATCATCAGGAAGCCGCTGGTGTCCATGCCCAGCTTGCGCGCATAGGCGATGTGCTGCGGCGAGGTATCCGCCTCGGTGCAGTGGGTGGCCACGTGCACGCTGCGCGCGCCGCAGTCGTAGGCCGAGTGCAGCTCGGCCATGGTGCCCAGGCCGGGGATCAGCAGCACCGAGACCTTGGCCTGCTGCATCAGCGGGGCTACCGCGCTGATGTATTCCTCGTTGCTGTGCGGGGCAAAGCCGTGCTGCAGCGAATTGCCGCCCAGCCCGCCACCGTGGGTGACCTGGATGTACGGCACACCGGCGGCATCCAGCGCGGTGGCGACCTTGACCATCTGCGCGACACTGATCTGCTCGCGCTTGGCGTGCATGCCGTCGCGCAGGCACATGTCATGCAGGATGACCTTGCGGCCCTTGAGGCTCGAATTGCTGGACTGGTTCATTACGCGACCTCCGCGGCTTGCAACTGGATGGTGCCGGCGAGGATTTCCTCGGCGAACATTTCGGCGGTACGGGTGGCGGCCGCGGTCATGATGTCCAGGTTGCCGGCATAGGTCGGCAGGTAGTCACCCAGGCCGGCGACTTCCATGAACACCGAGATCTGCTTGCCGTCGAACAGCGGGCCGTTGACCAGCCGGTAGCCCGGCACATACTTCTGCACCTCGCCGATCATCTGCAGGATCGAGGCGGAAATCCGCGCCCGGTCCGGCTCTTCGCTGGTCAGGCAGGAGATGGTGTTGCGCATCATCATCGGCGGCTCGGCCGGGTTGATGATGCACAGCGCCTTGCCCTTGCGTGCCCCGCCAACCTTTTCGATGGCGCGCGAGGTGGTGTTGGTGAACTCGTCGAGGTTGGCGCGGGTGCCCGGGCCGATCGACTTGGAGGCCAGGCTGGCGACAATCTCGGCGTAGTCGACGGCCTGGATGCGCGAGATGGCATTGACGATCGGGATGGTCGCCTGGCCGGCGCAGGAGATCATGTTGACGTTCATCTCCAGCTTCTGCGCATGCTCGCGCAGGTTCACCGGCGGCACGCACAGCGGGCCGATCGCCGCCGGGGTCAGGTCGATCATCAGCACGCCGAGGGCGTTCAGCTTGCGGCTGTTCTCCGCATGCACATAGGCGCTGGTGGCATCGAAGGCGATCTGGATGCCGTCCTCGAGGACGTGCGGCAGCAGGCCGTCGACGCCTTCATGGGTGGTTTTCAGGCCCATCTCGCGGGCCCGCAGCAAGCCTTCGGATTCGGGGTCGATACCGACCATCCACACCGGCTCCAGCACCGGGCTACGCAGGATCTTGTAGATCAGGTCGGTGCCGATGTTGCCCGAGCCGATGAGTGCACATTTGATCTTCTTCATGCCTGCTGTCCCCTCTTCGCGGCGCGCTGGGCCATGGTGATACCCGCAACATAGAACTCGTCGCCGGCGTGTTCGGTGATCAGAATCCGCACGGTCTCCGGCGCACACTCGAGGCTCTGGCAAACCGCTTCGGTCACGGCTGCCGCAACGCGGCTCTTCTGCTCGGTGGTACGGCCTTCGGCCATGTGCATTTCGATAATGGGCATGCATGCCTCCTCAAGTTCTTGTCGTTATTCCACAAAGCGCATCGATACGCTGCCCAGCTCCTGGAAGCGCGCAACAATGCTGTCGCCGGGCTGCACCGCAATGGCTTCGGTGATCCCGCCACTCATCACGAAGCTGCCGGCCGGCAACATTTCGTCCATCTCGGCGAGGATGTTCACCAGCATGGCGATGGCCTCGGCCGGATGGCCCATGACCGCCGCCGCCGCGCCCATGGCGACGATCTCGCCGTTCTTCTCCATCACCACCCCGAGGGTCGGCAGGTCCAGGTCCTCGACATAGCGGGCGCGGCCACCGCCGACAAAGCGCGCGGACGAGCCGTTGTCGGCGATCACGCTGGCCAGGTCGAACTTGAAGCCGGAAAACCGCGAGTCGATGATTTCCACCGCCGGCAGCACGTAGTCGGTTGCCGCCAGCACGTCGGCGGCGGTGCAGCCGGGGCCCTGCAGGTCGGCCTTCATGACGAAGGCGACTTCGCACTCGACGCGCGGATGAACCAGGTCGGCGGTGCTGATCGCCGAGTTCTCCGGACGCGCCATGCGGTCGGTGAGAAAGCCGATCGAGGGCACGCTGACGCCCATTTGCTGCATCTTGGCCCTGGAGGTCAGCCCGGCCTTCCAGCCGACCTGCTTGTGGCCCTGGGCGATGAAGCGCCGGCGCAATTCGTTCTGCACCGCGTAGCCATCGGCGATGCTCATCTGCGGGTATTCGTTGGTCAGCTTGGGAATGGCATAGGCGCGGGTCTGCGCGCCTTCGACGCGCTCGCACAGGCGCACGATGTCCTCGCGGGACAGGCTGAGGTTGCTGCTCATGCTGCGCTCCTTCCGGAAAACTTCACCCGGCAGCTACCAAGGCCGCCGACCCTGCACACCAGCTCGTCACCGTCGGTGACCGGCACCAGCGCCGACTGCGAACCGGAGAGAATCACCTCGCCGGCCTTGAACGGGATGCCCAGCTCGCCGAGGGTGTTGGCCAGCCAGGCCACGGCGTTGGCCGGGGAACCCTGGACCGCCGCGCCGACGCCAGTGGAGAACAGCTCGCCGTTCTTCTCCAGCACCATGCCGGCCAGGGTGATGTCCAGCTTGCGCGGGTCGCCCTTGGTCTTGCCGAGGACGAACACGCCGCAGGAGGCGTTGTCGGCCACGGTGTCCTGGATCTTGATCTGCCAGTTGCTGATGCGTGAATCGACGATCTCGAAGCACGGCAGCACGTAGTCGGTGGCGCGGATCACGTCCATGGCGGTGATCCCCGGCCCCTTGAGGTCATGCTTGAGGACGAAGGCCAGTTCCGCCTCGGCCTTCGGCTGGATCATCTGGCCGAGGTCGAGACTGTCGCCTTCCTCGTAGAGCATGCCCGAGGTGAGCATGCCGAAGTCCGGCTGGTAGACACCGAGAAACTCCTGCACCGGCTTGCTGGTGGCGCCGATCTTCTTGCCGATGATGCGTTCCCCGGCCGCCAGGCGGCGGGCAACAAACTGTTCCTGGATGCGGTAGGCATCCTCGATGCTGATATCCGGCTCGCGGCTGAGCAGAGGCGCGACAGCGCGACGGCTGAGGAACGCCTGATACAGCTCTTCGCCGTACTGCTCGATCTTTTGCTGGTCCATAAGAGCCTCAGAGTTTCACGCAGACATTGCGGGTTTCGGTGTAGAACTCCAGCGAGTGCACGCCGCCTTCGCGACCGATGCCGGATTGCTTGGAGCCGCCAAACGGGGTGCGCAGGTCGCGCAGGAACCAGCTGTTGATCCAGCTGATGCCCACCTCGATGCGCCCGGCCATGCGGTGCGCGCGCGCCAGGTTGCTGGTCCAGATGGTCGTCGACAGGCCGTAGTCGGTGTCGTTGGCTTTCTGCACCACTTCGTCCTCGCTATCGAAGGGTGAGATGTGGCAGCACGGGCCGAAGATTTCCTCGCGCACCACGGCCGCGGTTTCCGGCAGGCCGGTCCAGATGGTCGGCTGCACCCAGGCACCGGCGGCCAGCTCGGCCGGCATCTGCGGCACGCCGCCGCCGGTGACCAGGGTGGCGCCCTCTTCCACCGCCTTGCGGTAGTAGGACAGCACCTTCTGCTGGTGTTCCAGGCTGATCAGCGGGCCATAGTTGGCCTGATGGTCATCCGGGCGGCCGTACTTGACCGACTCGGCCTTGACCTTCAGCGCCTGCACGAAACGCTCGAAAATCGGCCGCTCGACATACACCCGCTCGGTGCCCAGGCAGACCTGGCCGGTGTTGAGGAACACCGAACGGGCGAAGCTGTCCACCGCCGCATCGAAGTCGGCATCGGCGAACACGATGCCGGCGTTCTTGCCGCCCAGCTCGAAGGACACATCGCGCATGCCCTCGGCCGCGGCCTTCATGATGGCGGTGCCGGTGCGGGTCTCGCCGGTGAAGGTAATCGCATCGACCTGCGGATGGCGGGTGACGAACTCGCCGGCCGAATCCGGGCCGAAACCGTGCACCACGTTGTACACGCCCCTGGGGATGCCCACCGTGTTCATCACCTCACCGAGCAGCGCCGCCGTCTGTGGCGACTCCTCGGACGGCTTGATCACCACGGTATTGCCGCAGGCCAGCGCCGGACCGACCTTCCAGGTCATCAGCATGAACGGCGCATTCCACGGGCAGACCACGCCGACCACGCCCTTGGGCCGGCGGATCGAATAGTTCAGCGCGCCGCGCCCGTCGGGGGTTTCCATCTGGAAGGATTCGCTGGCGACATTGCGGATCACGTCGGCGAACACCTTGAAGTTGGCCGCCCCGCGCGGGATGAACACATGCCGCATGACATGCTCGGGCTGGCCGGTGTCGGACATCTCGGCCTCGACGAAGTCGTCGAAGCGGCGGGTGATTTCGTTGGCCACGCCGTACAGCAGCTCGACGCGCTGCTCGATACTCAGGCCGCCCCACTCGCCATGCAGGGCGGCGCGGGCGGCGCGGACGGCGGCATCGACTTCGCTGCGGCCGGCTTCGCTGACCGAGCAGATGATGCGGTTGTCCAGCGGTGAACGCTTGTCGAAGCGCTGGCCACTGGCCGCCGCGACGTATTCACCGGCGATGAAGTTTTCAATCTGGCGCATGGGAACTCCGTGGAGGTTGTTCTTGATGACTGCTCGCCGTGGCCGCACAGGCCGGCGGGTGCCAATCCCTGAGAGCGAGTCTAGAAAAAGCAGCCAATACCGACTAATACTTTATTTCTGCATCCTCAATACCTAAAAGGTATCGAATCCGGCGTGCCTGCCTGCTGCCGCACAGGCTCCCCCGCGTGTACCGCAAAGGAGCCTGGCGCATGCTCAGATCGCCTTGAACAGCGGGCTGCGCACCTGCTGCGCATCCGCCGCCGAGATGAACTTCTCGGTGTAGATGTCGCGCTCGAACAGGCGCCCCTGCATCAGCGTGCTGATACAGGAATCGATCATCAGCGGCGGTCCGCACAGGTAGGCCTTGTGCCCACGGAAGTCGTTGCCGAAGTGCGCCTTGGCCACGTCATGCACGAAGCCGCGGGCCCCCGTCCAGTCCGAATCCTCCGGCTCGTGGGAGAGCGCCGGCACGTAGGTGAAGTTCGGGTGCTCGCGGGCCATGGCGAGAAACGCGTCGTGGTAATACAGCTCGGCGCGGTGGCGCTGGCCATAGACCAGGGTGATCGGCAGGTCGAAGCCTTCCGCCAGCAGGTCGAGAATCATCGAGCGCGGGCTGGACAGCCCGGAGCCGCCGGCCATGAAGATCACCGGCAGGTGCGCCGACTTCTTCACGAAGAAGCGCCCGTACGGCCCGCTGATGCCGATGCGCTGGCCCACCTGCAGCTGCTCGTGCACGTAGCCGGTGCCGCGGCCACCGGGCACGATGCGGATATTCAGCTCGATCTCGCTGCCGTGCGCCGGCGCGCTGGCCACCGAAAAGGCCCGGCTGCCGATGCCGTCGGGCAACTGCAGGTTGATGTACTGGCCAGCCTGGAAGTGCATGCCCGCCGCCTCGTCGAGCTTGATCCAGACGCCCTTGATGGTCGGCGTCAGGGTCTCGATGCGGCTGACCGTGCCGGCGAAGTCACGCACCGGCAGGTTCTCGGCATCCGGGTCTTCGTCGATTTCCGCCTCGATCACCAGATCGCTCTCGGCCGTGGCGCAGCAGGCCAGGCACTTCTTCTCCTCGCGCTCGAAATCCATCAGGGCGAAGCTGGAGGCCTCGCCATGCTCGATCTCGCCATCCAGCACCTGGATCTTGCAGGTCGCGCACAGCCCGTGACAGCAGGCATGCGGCAGGTAGATGCCGGCACGCAGCGCCGCATCGAGGATGCTCTGGCCTTCCTCGATCTCTATGGTCTGGCCCAGCGGTTCAATCGTCAGCTCGTAACTCATCGCCTGTCCCCCTCTCAGCTGACCGCACAGACGGTGTTGAGGCCCGGCGTCTGGAAGCGCAGCTGGTCCTTGTGGCGGATGCCGTTGGCGGCCAGGCTGGCGGCGAAGTCCGGCACCCAGGGCTGGTTGCCCTTGAGCCAGGTGATGTTGTGCCAGTCGATCAGCGCGGCATCCGGATCGGCCAGCAGCAGCGGCTTGAGCGCGGTTTCCAGCAGTTCGGCAAAGCTGGTCTGCGGCGGCAGGCACAGCAGGAAGGGGGCGGCAAACAGCAGGTGGTGATCCCAGCTGGCGTAGATCAGCTGCTTGCCATTGAAGTTCTCGACCCGGTCACGGGCCACACCGACATATTCTTTAAGGGCGACTACAGGCATGTTGTTCTCCTTGTTGCTGCGCAGGGGCCCGGCCGCGGCAAGCACTGGCCGGGCCCGCTGCGGATTAGTGGTTGGACGTGGCCATGCCGCGCCACATCTCGAAGTTGCGGCGGTCCGCGGAGTCGGCAAAGTCGCCGTTGTCCTGGCCGTCCTTGAGCGATACCCAGTCCATCCAGGCGCCCAGGTCGCCATGGTTCGGCGCCTGGAACAGTGCCGGCATCGGCAGCCAGGCCTGGATGTATTTCTCCGGCTCGTTGTCGAAGATGCCCATGCAGTGATCGGAGCAGAAGTGATAGATCTCGCCCTTGTACTCGACTTCGCGGTGGCAGGTCAGCGTCGGGTCCTGCGGCTCGGTGAACACGCAAGGCAACTGGCAGCACTGGCACAGCTTGGCCAGGCCGAAGTTCTTCACCGGGGTGCCGGCGTCGGCCATTTTCTTCAGGTACGCCCAGCGCGGCCGGTAGTACTTGTCGAAGGTCGTCGGGTACTTGGCCGACAACCACTGCAGGTCCTCTTCCGAGGGGATCCAGGCGTGGAAGGCGGTACCGAAGCTCCACTGGTAGAAACCCAGCATGAACTGGTGCGACATGTGGTCGATCGCCGCTTCGGCGTCATCCCAGCTCTTCGGCGGCCGGATGCCGTAGCGCGCCAGGTCCTTGAACAGCGCCCCGCCGTTCTCGGCGCCGTAGATCTCCCAGGCCTCGCGCCAGGACATGACGCGCTTGGGCAGCATGTAATCCATCATGGTGCTGACCAGGCCGAGCACGCGGAAGCCGCGCCAGAACCACTTGTCGATCCAGCCCTGGACGATCGGCAGGTTGGCCGGATCCTGTTCGAGCATGAACTTGATGCATTCCAGGCCGAGGGTCATGTGCCGCGCCTCGTCCGACTGGGCGGAGAAGCCGAAGGTCACGGTGGCCATGTCGCCGTTGTAGGCGGCACCCGACATGAACGGCACGAACAGCAGGTTGGTCAGCACGTACTCGAAGGAGAAGCCGATCGCGATCATGAACTCAAACGGCCCGGCGGACATGGCATCGTCGAAGAACGAGCGGGCCACCGAGGTGTACCAGATGCGGTCGCGCTGGTCGGCAAAGGCATGGAAGCCGTTGTAGAACTTGTTGTAGTTGGACAGCGCGTGGATCTGCGTCTGCGCGTGGCGGATTTCGTCGATCGCCTGCATCTGGCAGGCCACTTGCGTCCCCACACCGCGGAACTCGCGACCGGCCCGGGCAAAGCCCTTGTGCGCCGAATATTCGGCGGGGCTGATGGCCTGCAGGAAGATCTTCAGCGCCGACAGGTAGCGCGCATCGGTGATGTTGAGGTGGCCGTTGTTCTGCGCATGGGCATCGATGATGGCGTAGAACTTGCGCTCCTTTTCCGCCTGGTACTTCCAGTAGGCATCCATGGTCAGGCGGAACGGGTCTTCCCACTTGTCCCAGTCATGCACCTTGATGCCTTCGTAGGCAATGTACGGGAACACGTCTTCCTTGGTCTGATAGGAAGGCTCCCAGGCCAGGTCGCGGGTCAGCAGCTTGTACTTTTCTTTCAGGGTGAGCTTCTTGTTGGCTGTCTTCATGTCCACAATAAATCTCCTCGCTCAGTTGCCCCAGCTCAGGGTCAGGGAATCTTCATCCTCTTCGACATTGCCGGAGAGCGTGATCAGGTTGACGTTCAGCTCCTGCATGTCGAAGGCACGGCCGAGTTGTTCTTCGATGGTTTCGCGGCGGATCACCAGGCGCCCGGGGGCATTGATCTTGACCATCGCCGGTTCGCGGTTGACTACCGCCGCGGGGTTGTCCAGTTCGATCGCCTCGATGATCGGGCGGGTTTCTTCGTTGGTTTGCAGCGCAATAAATACGGTTGACATGGGAACCTCTCAGAGCACGATGCCGGTTTTGTCGAGGCGCACCTTGAAGGCAGCCAGTTGTTCGCCCATCAGTTCATCGGCCTGATCGGCGAACTCCTGCTCGATCACCGGCAGCAGGGCCGCCGCCGCACGATCACGCCAGGCACAGGTCCAGGCCTGCAGCTGGGCGCGGTTCTGCTCGGATTCGGCCGCCGCCACCTTGAGCACGGCGTCGACCCACTTGCGCGTCTCGTCGAACCAGTCGCTCATGAACTGGGTGAGCATGGCCACCGCCGAACCACCGTTGGCGGCAATCTGCTCATCGACGATGCGCTCGTAGACCAGCGGGTAAAGCAGGCCGTCCAGTGCCACGTTCTGCGCGACGAACAGCTCGAACGGATCGCGCACCACCATGCAGTCCTCGGTGTAGCGGCGCAGGCCCTGCCAGGTCTCGTCGTCCAGCCAGGCCGCCTTGCCGGCCTCGAGGGCCTCGGTGCCGCCGAGCAGCAGGCCGATGCGCGACAGGTACTGCGCGGTGCCGAGGTTATCCATCGCGTGGTAGATGCACGGCTGGGTGAACACCGTGCCGTAGCCGTAGCTGCAGATGAAGGTGTTGTTCAGGTTGGCGCCCCAGGCCGCGTGGCGCAGCGGCACCAGCAGGTTGAGCGCGCGCTGGCGCAGCGCCTCCGGCAGCATGTCGGCCAGGCCGCGGGTTTCGACGAAGTTGAAGTTGGCTTCGGCGTTTTCCTGCTGGCGCGCACGCGCCAGGGTGTAGGTGCTGTAGTAGAACTGGCGGGGATCCTTCAGAGCGTACCAGTCGCGCATGACGATCCTGGTGATGCCCGCATCGTAGAGCTCCTGCTCCGGGTCCCAGGTAGGCCGGTAGTGCAGGTTCTCGGCGGCCTGGATGTCATAGCTGCCTTCCTGGTAGCGCGAGGCCGGCTTGTCGCCAAAGCGACGGGCCAGATGGTCGAACGTCTGCCGCAAGGGCGTGATGCTGACCGTACGCAAATCGATATGCATGTTGTCTCTCCAGCCGCGCGTCACTCCGGGGTGACGCGCGCAATTGGGTTAATGTTTGAAACGCACCTGGGTGGCATCCGCCAGCCGCCAGTTCCACTCGGCCTCGGCGCCTTGCCCGCCAGGCGCGGCGGGCGCGGCCATCAACTGCACGCGGTTGGTGCTGCAGAATTCCGCGAAGGCTTCGTGGGTCAGGATCATCTCGACGAACAGTTCGGGCTCGCCGATGGCAAAGTCGAACTCGACAAAGCGGCTGCCGCGGTTGCCGGTGACCCGCACGAAACGCTTGCGCGTATCCAGCGTGGCCGGCTGCAGGTCCAGGGATTGCTCGGAGGCATTCATGGCGCAGCCCTCAGGTCACGACGGTGAGGAAACTTTCGTGCAGCTTGCGCTGCGGGTAGTCGAGACCCTGGGCGAAGTTGTCGAAGGTCCAGGTCAGCGGCTGGTAGTCCGGATACGGGTGGTAGCCGCCCATGAAGGTTTCGAAGCGGTTGCCGGAGGGGTCCCAGGCATAGATGGTGCAGCCGCGGGTGACGCCGTGGCGGGTCGGGCCGATGTCCACGTTGACCTTGTTCATCGACATGATGTCGCCGGCGCGCAGCACCTGCTCCCACGACTCGAGGAGGAACGAGCAGTGGTGCAGCTTGCCCTTCTCCGGGTACTCGACAAAGGCGATGTCGTGGACCTTGTGCGAACAGGACAGCCAGATGCCGAGGTCGCTGCCGCCATCCTCGCTGAGCACGCGCTCGACCAGGAAGAAGCCCAGCACCTCGGTGAAGATCTTCTGCACCTCGGCGATGTTCGGCCCGTAGAGCAGGCAGTGATCGAGCTGCACCGGCGCGATGCCGTGCTCGCGCTGCAGGTTCCAGGGCGCCGGGTTGATGGCGGGGATGCCGTTGCCGACCTGGGTTTTCTCCGCATACAGCTCGATCAGATGCCCCGACGGCAGCTCGAAGCGCACGCGCTCGCCGGTTTCCAGCAGCTCGCCCGCCGGAATGCGGGTGGTGGCCAGGCCGTAGGCCTGCAGGTCGGCATCCAGTTTGTCCAGGGTGGCCTTGTCGAGCACCTTGAAACCAAAGAAATCGATACCGGCGCTCTCCGCCTCGCGGATCACGTAGCAGTTGTGGTCGCGTTCATCCCAGCATTTGAAATACACCCGCCCCTGCGCATCCCGCCCGGTTTCCACCAGGCCCAGCACGTCGCGGTAGAACTGGATGCCTTCTTCTAGATTCAACACGCGCACCTGGGCATGCCCTGGGCGCAATACACCTGTCATCGCCATTTCTTGTCTCCATTGTTGGCCGGATGAGGTTGGCTCTGCGCATGCCCCGCGGGGGGCTGGCGACTAGCCGGATTTACAGCCTCGACCTAACATTGCAGAGATGATGCCAACAAATGCATGTTGTTGATTTAAAAGGATTAACCATGAAATTCAGGGCGAATCCGCAGACCCCGGGCATGACGCTTTTGTCCGTTGCCCCGCAGCGCCTTACAAAAACGTAAGGCTGTCCCCGGGCGAGCCGGCCGGCGGCCGCGCGGGGCGGGAGAAATTGCGGGGGGGCCGGGCAGCGTTCAGCGCGGGTTTATGGGGCTCGGCCTTCTGACGGGGCCTGGTCGCCAGCAGCACCGCTTGTGCAGGGCGGGTGCAACCCGCCGTTGCTGCGCGGGTTGCACCCGCCCTACCAAATCGAGCAATAAACTTCCCCGCTGGCACGGACTAAAGGCCCAGTCAGGAGCGTGAGCGGAATCGGTGGGGCCACCAGGCAGCCACAACCATTTCAGCGCCAGGCCGATGGCTAATAGCCGCTACCCGCCCCCCGTTAATCCGGGCAAAAAAAATGCGCCGAAACGACGCATCTGGCACAAGGCGGCTTAACAATCAGGTATTCCCCGCGCCAAGGCGCGGTTGTTGGCGGAATGACGGTTTGGCCACAAGCCTCAAGGTTCAGCGCTAAAGGTTTTGCTCAGGCATCGTGCTCCGGCGGTTCGGCCCCGCCGAGGACCTGTTTCACCCGGTACGCCAGTTGCCGGCGGGTGATGCCGAGCAGACGCGCGGCATGTGTGAGGTTGCCGCGCGCGCGGTCTACCGCGAGGCGCAGCAGGCGTGCTTCGTGGGCCTGCAGATCGAAGCCGTCTTCCAGCAGGGTCTCGTAGAGCTGGTCCTTGCGCGCCTCGTCGGCATTGCCCACCCGCCCCTGGCGGTCGATCGCAGCGCCCGGCGCCGCGGCCGGCGCCATGCCGGGAAACAGGTGCTCGACCTCGATCTGCCCGTCGGACGGCGCCAGCAGCACCGCCCGCTCGATCAGGTTCTCCAGCTCGCGGACATTGCCCGGCCAGTCGTAGGCCATCAGGCCGAGCATGGCCAGGTCGCTGATGCCCTGGATGTGCTTGTGATACAGCGGCGAGTATTTCTCGATCAGCACCGAGACCAGCACCGGGATGTCCGACTTGCGCTTGCGCAGCGGCGGAATCTCCAGCGGGTAGGTGGCCAGGCGGTAGTAGAGATCGGCGCGAAAGCGGCCCTCGGCAATCGCCTGCTGCAGGTTGACGTTGGTCGCCGCGACCAGGCGCACGTTGACCTTGCGCAGCTTGTCGTCACCCAGCCGCTCGAGTTCGCCGGTCTGCAGCACGCGCAGCAGCTTGACCTGGGCCGAGGGCGACAGTTCGCCCAGCTCATCGAGGAACAGGGTGCCGCCATCGGCGCGCTCGAAGCGCCCGGGACGGGAACATTGCGCGCCGGTATAGGCGCCCTTCTGCACGCCGAACAGCTCCGACTCGATCAGGTCGTTGGGAATCGCGGCGCAGTTGACCGCGACGAACGGCTTGTCTGCCCGTGTGCTGTTTTCGTGCAGCCAGCGGGCGAAGACCTCCTTGCCGACCCCGGTTTCACCCAGCAGCAGCACGGTGATCGGGCTGCTGGCGGCCTTGCTGAGCAGGCTGAAGGCGGCGCGGAAGGTCGGCGAACTGCCGACCAGCTTGCCCGCGGCGCGCTGCTCGCGCTGGCGCCCCTGAACTTGCCACAGCTCGTCCTGCAACTGCTCGAACGAGGTTTCCTGGTCCTTGGGCTCCAGGCAGTACTCGAGGAAGGCGGCATCGCCCCAGTCCTCGGCCGGCTTGCCCTCGAGCACGCAGCGCGGATCACCGCAGCAGACGCACTGGGTTTCGCGGAAAATGATGTCGCGCTTGAAGAAGCGGCTGGTATAGCCCGAGGCATAGCCCGCCAGGTTCCAGCAGGCCGGCTCGTCACCGACGCCGAACAGTTGCAGGTGGGACTCGCCTTCCCAGGAGTTGTCGCAGTTCACCGAACCGATGAACACGCCCTTTTCCCAGTCGATTTCGGCTTCGGTAATGGTCGAGCGCACCAAGCCCTCGAACGCATGCAGCTCCGGGCCGATCTTGAACACGTCATAGGCATCGCCCTCGCCATACAGCTTGTGCGCGAGGTCGGCATCCTGCTGGCCGGCGGCAAAGCCCATGCGAAACAGCAGGCGCCAGGCGCGCTTGGGGCCCAGCGATTCGATCATCTCCTGACGCAGGGCGCCGAAGGCCTTGGCGTGCATCAGCAGCATGCGGTTCTCGTCGAGCCAGATCTGCCCGCTCTCGATATTGAAGCGCAGCCGGGAACGCAGGTTGAAGCGTTCGACTAGGGGTTGCTCTGCCATGAAGATTCCTGAATCGGGTCCAAGCACGGGCCTTTCGCCCCGCTGGGCCGCGGGGGCCCTGCGGGGCGCAGGCATTTGTTGTTGTACGTGCAATCTGCAGCCTTCGCCATACGGACTACAGTTTAGGCCGTTCGCTTGCCACTCGCCTCTGCTGTTTGCCGGCAGCCGGCCATGGCCAGGGGTGCCCGGCCAGTTGGCTGCGGGCGCGGATCATGCCGCCGCGGCAGCCTTCGGCCGCAGCAGGAAGTGCGCCAGCGCCGGCAGCAGGATCAGCGCACCGAGCATGTTCCAGATGAACATGAACGCCAGCAGGATGCCCATGTCGGCCTGGAACTTGATCGGCGACAGGACCCAGGTGGCCACGGCGATGCCCAGGGTGATGCCGGTCAGCACCACCACCTTGCCGGTGAACAGCAGCGCCTGGTAATACGCCTCGGACAGCGACATGCCTTCCTTCAGCCGCGCCAAGGTCACGGTCATCACATACAGCGCGTAGTCCACGCCGATGCCGACACCCAGCGCAATCACCGGCAGGGTGGCCACCTTGACCCCGATGTTCAGCCAGACCATCAGCGCCTCGCAGAGCACCGAGGTGATCATCAGCGGCACCACGGCGCAGATCACCGCCCGCCACGAACGGAAGGTGATGAAGGCGAGCAGGATCACCGCCGCGTAGACCAGGAACAGCATCTGCACGTTGGCTTTCTTCACCACGATGTTGGTTGCCGCCTCAATCCCGGCATTGCCCGCCGCATTGAGGAAGCGGATCTCGGCGCTGTTGTATTTGCCGGCAAAGGCCTCCACCACCTCGACCACGCTGGTCAGGGTGTCGGCCTTGTGATCCTTGAGGTAGGCGTAGACCGTGAGCAGGTCGCAGTTCTGGTTGAACACTTCACGCGGCGCACGGGTGATGATCGCATTGAGCATGTCCTGCGAGCGCGGCACCTCGGACCACTTCAGGCTGCCCTCGTTCATCCCCGAGTTGGCCACCTTGGCGATGCTCGCCAGCGAACTGACCGCCTCCACGCCCGGCAGTTGCTGCAGCTCGCGTGACAGCGCATCCACCGCCATCAGGGTGCTGTAGTGGGCGCAGGCATATTGCGGGGTCTTGACCATGATGATGAACACATCACTGCTCGCCGCATAATTGGCCACCATGAAGGCATTGTCGCGGTTGTAGCGCGAATCGGCACGCAGCTCCGGCGCGCCCGGATCGGTATCGCCGATCTTCAGCTGGGTACTCACCGCCAGGCCGAAGGCGCCCAGGCCCAGCCCCAGGGCAAGGGCCAGGCCGGCCCAGGGAGTGCGGGTGAACAGGTCAAGGAAGGCCCAGAACGGGTGCTTCTTGTGCTGCACATCGCCCTCGTCCTGCACTTCGGCCTTGAGGCTGCGCCGCGCGGCCACCAGGCTGACGCCGGTATAGGACAGCAGGATCGGCAGCAGCACCAGGTTGGTGAAGATCAGCACGGCCACGCCGATGCTCGCGGTAATCGCCAGGTCCTGGATGACCTGGATATCGATCACCATCAGCACGGCAAAGCCCACCGCATCGGCGAGCAAGGCGGTCAACCCGGCGAGGAACAGGCGGCGGAAGGTATAGCGCGCCGCCACCAGGCGGTGGGTGCCGCGGCCGATGTCCTGCATGATGCCGTTCATCTTCTGCGCGCCGTGGCTCATGCCGATGGCGAACACCAGGAACGGCACCAGCACCGAATACGGGTCCAGCTCGTAGCCCAGGGTCGGCAACAGGCCGAGCAGCCAGACCACCGCGACCAGCGAACAGAACACCACCAGCAGGGTGCTGCGCAGGCAGCGGGTGTACCAGTAGAGCACCGCCGTGCAGATCACGATGGCCGCGGCAAAGAACACCAGCACCTGGCGCAGGCCGTCGATCAGGTCGCCGACCACCTTGGCAAAGCCGGTGACATGGATGGCGATCTGCTCCGACTCGTACTTGCTGCGCAGCTGCTCGACCTTCTGCGACAGCGCGTGGTAATCGATGCGCTCACCGGTTTCGGCAACCTTTTCCTGCAGCGGCACCAGCACGATGCTCGACTTGAAATTGGCCGCGACCAGCTGGCCGACCTCTCCCGAACGCTCGACATTCAGGCGCACCTGTTCGAGGCTCTCGCGCGAACCGTCATAGCCATCGGGGATGACCGTACCGCCATCCAGGCCTTCCTCGGTCACCCCGGTCCAGCGTACCGAGGGCGCCCACAGCGACTTCATGTACGGGCGATCCACACCCGGCAGGAGGAACACCTCATCACTGAGCTTGCGCACCGTTTCCAGGTATTCGGCATCGAAGATCGTGCCTTGCCTGGCTTCCACCGCGATGCGCAGCGTGTTGCCCATGCCGGACAACTGCTTGCGGTTCTCGAGGAAATTGACAATGTACGGATGACTGGTCGGAATCATCTTCTCGAAGGCCGCGTTGAGCGACAGGCCGAGCGCCTGGTAACCGAGCAGCAGCGTGGTCAGCAGGCACAGCACCACGATCACCAGGCGATTGTTGAACAGCAGGCGTTCACCGAAGGTTCCCGACTGCTGGTCGAAGTCCTGCAGGTCCGCGATGACGGTTTCCGACGCGTTGAAATGGGCATGACTCATGATTAATTCCCCGCCACGACTGCATCAGGCTCGATCCGCGACAAGCCGCGTGACCCTGAAATGATCAGCGCACCATCCGCTGCCTCGAGAATGCCGCTCAGGCCGGCGCCGGCCTGAACCTGTAGCGCCACGAACGTGCGGCCCGCATCGCTGCTGCGCAGGAAGCCACCGCTTTCATCGGCCAGCAGCCAGCTACCATCCTGCAGCCGCAGGCCCGCCGTGAGCGTCACCGCGTGCGGCAGCCCGATATGTTCCCAGCTGGCCCCGCCATCCGTGCTGCGCCAGGCATTGCCGCGCAGGCCATAGGCCAGCAGGGTGTTGTCGTCGACGCTGAGGGCACCGAAGAAGGTGCCGGGATACGGCGTGCGCACTTCGCTGAACTGCACACCGCCATCCGTCGAGCGGAACAGCGCACCCTGCTCACCGGCGACCAGCAACTGGCCGTGCCCGGCCTGGACCTGATAGAGGTGCTTGCCGCGCGGGTTGGGTATCCGCCCGACCAGCGACTGCCAGCTGTTGCCGCCATCGGCCGTCACCACGGCGATGCCGTAGGCACCGACGGCGTAGCCATGCAGGGCATCGCTGAAGTGCACGCCGAGGAACGGCTTGTCCGGACCGTCACTGACCAGGAATTCGGCGCTGCGCACAGCGGCGGCGGCGCCCTCCTCCCCGGCCGCCAGGCGCTGGCGGGCATCGTCCAGGATGATCTGCGCGGCTTGCCGGCCATCCAGCTGGCGCTGCCAGGTTTCCCCGCCATCGCTGCTGTGCAGGATCACCCCGCTGTGGCCGACCGCCCAGCCGTGGCTGGCGGAAACGAAATCGACATCGGTCAGCAGCACACTCACCGGCACGCTGCCGGCCTGGCGCCAGCTGCGCCCCTGGTCGTCGGAGAGCAGCACCGCGCCGCGTTCGCCAACCGCGACCAGGCGCTCGCCGGCCTGCGCCACGGCGAGTTGCAGGGCCGTCTGGGCGCGGGCATTGTGCTGCGCCGGAAGATCCAGCAGGTCAGGCACGCTGGCCGTGTCGGCGGCGCTGGAAAGACTGGCCAGGCTGGCCAGGCACAGGGCCGCGACGGCCCGCCGGAGCGGATTGAATGCGGGCATTTTGGGTACTCGAAGCCATCCCCGTTCCTGCGCGGCACGCGCCACGGCGATGCCTGCAGGAAGGAGGATCTAGGTAAGAGACGGCTGCCACCCGGCGCATCAGGCGGGGTGGCAGCACCGGGACAGCAACCCTGAACTCAGCGAATGCCTTCGCCGGCCACCGAGTCGCCGGTGAAGTACATCTCCGGTTTGCGCTCGACGATCTGGAACACCGCCTCGTTGAGCGACTGGGTGGTGCTCATGGTGCCGGCCTGCAGGTTGAACACATGCGCCGGCTTGAGTTCCAGCAAGGGCACCGAGGGCACCACGAACGGCGTGACCTGGGTGGTGCGCCAGAGCTTGCCTTCGCTGTCGTAGCCGTCCATCAGCAGGATCATCCAGGAGTCCTCATCGAAGAACACCCGCCGCGTCGGCACCGCATGCCGCTTGCCGGCGGCGACAGTGGCCTCGACTTCCCAGACCCGGTGCTTTTCCCAGCGCATCAGGTCGGGGTTCAGGTGATGCTGGCCGTAGGCCTGGTCCACTGTCGCGGTAACCAGCGCGTTGCTGTTGTACGGCACGTACAGCTCGCGCTTGCCCACCAGTTTCCAGTCGTAGCGGTCGAGGTGGCCCATGAAGGCCTGCACTTCATCGAAGTAGTTGGCCCCGGAAGCAACGAAATCGGGGGTGTCATAGGCGACTGTCGGCGCGCGGCGCACACGGCGCTGGCCCACCAGGTACTGCCAGGCCTGGCGCGAATTGGCCACGTCGATGCTGTCGCGGAACACCAGCGACTCGCCGGCCTTGAACGGTGGCGCGATGGTGCTGAAGCGTTGCAGCCAGTACTCGCCGCTCCAGGTATCGGCAGCGCCGTCCTTGTAGTAGTACGGGTACTGGTTGGCCTCGTCGTTCATGGTCGCCAGGGCGCGCGTACCATCGGAAGTGAGGATGATGTTCTTGAAGCTGGCCAGCTCGGAAGCCTCGGCTTCGACGCGCAGCAGGTGGTTCCAGATGACCTCCACGCCGGTCTGCGGAATCGGGAAGGGAATCCCGCCATAGCAGCCCTGCAGCGACAGGCCGTTGTCCTTGAGCTGGCACTGCGTGGCGTTTTTCAGAGTGTTGTCATACACGTATTGCGGGGCCGCGGCGGTGCGGTGCGCGGGGTACACGTCGACGCGGAAGCTGTCCGGGTACTTCTTCAGCAGCGCCTGGGTGCCCTCGGACAGGTTGGCGGCAAACTGCGCCATGTTCTGCGCGCTGATCTTCTCCAGCGGCTGCTCGCCGGCAAACACCTGAACCGGGATATCGCCGATCTTCTGCTCGGAAACCGCCAGCCCGGCCACGCCGCTCCAGGCCGGAATGCTGCCGTCCTGGTTGCCGGCCTTCTCGCCGCCCAGCGGGGTCAGGTTGCTGTTCAGGGCCGCTGCGGCCTCGGCGCTCACGGCGGCTTGTGCGGCCTGCATGCCCAGCAGGCTGACAGCCATGGCGGTGCACAGAATGGTTTTCTTAAACATGGTCATTAACCTCGAATGTTCTCTGTACTGGCTTAGAAAGTGCGCTGGAGCGAGACCGAGACAAAGTCCCGATCGCCGTGGAAGTTGTCGTAGGACAACTCCGGCACCGCTGTGTCGTACTTGATGACGGAACCGTCAGGACCGAAGTAGTGCGTGTAGTTCACGCTGGCCTGCCAGGTTTTCTGGTAATCGGCCTTGAGACCGAAAGTCATGTTGCCGCCGTTCTGCGCGGGGAACAGCGCGCCATTCACCGACGAGCGCCCGGACAGGCCGTAGCCCATGCCGATCGGCGCCTGCAGATCCAGCCCTGGTGCGACCTGGAAGTACTCGGGGGTGAAGATGAACTGCAGGGCACTGGCATCCCGGGTTGCCTCGGGATCGAGCTGCGCGGCGTTGTCGGTGATGCTCAGGCGGCGGTTCCAGGCGATCTCGCTGATCACCGAAGCGCCATCCCAGAAGGGCGTTTCGTTCAGCACGTTGATCAGCGACAGGTTGGCGTGCATGGTCCGGCCGACCGGGTAGGCCGCATTGTTGTCGCCATCCGCGCCGAAACTGGCGGGCAGGATTACCGTGTTGCCGGAGGCCACCAGCGGCATGTTGTCGCGGAACGACATTTCCCCGCCGACATTGGCTTCGCCGACCAGGGTGCTGAAGCTGAAACCCACGGTGCGGATTTTTTCGCCAAACACTTCCTCGTACTGGGCCACGTCCGGGTACACGTAGAACTGCGGCATCTTGTCGTGGAACTGCGCGGCATAAATGCCGTACTCGGTATCCCCGGCATTGAACTTGACCTGCATGCCGCCCTGGCCGGCGTCATCGGCCTCGATATCGCGGCCACGGTCAAAGCGAATCCCCGGGCCGAGGATCAGCGTCTCGCCCCCCTCGTCGACGAAGTCGGCAAAGCTGAAGTAGCTGCCCGCCGCCGGCAGGCGGTTCTTACGCCATTCCAGCTGGTAGTAGGCACCCACCGAGACCGTCTCGTTGATCTGCAGCTGGCCGGCGGTCTGGGCTATCGGGCGGAGGATTTCCTTGAACTGGGAGTTCGGCACCGACAGCGCCTTGATCAGGTCAAGCGAGGTCTGCGCCGCCGCGATGCCGTTGGAACCGAAGAACAGGCTCTCGCCATACAGCTGGGTAAAGCGCCCGGCCTTGAGGTTCAGCTGCATCTCGTTCGGGGCGAAACTGCCGTAGACGAAGGAGTCGAGCATCTCGGCCTTGCGCCCGTGGAGCTTCTCGGTATCGGAAGTGAATTCGTCGTAGGCAACCGTGTCCGAGTTGACCAGGGCGCCACCATAGGCCCCCGGGTTGTCGTTGGACTGGTTGTAGACATCGTCGTACCAGGCGGCGGCGCTGAGGCGCAGGCCGTAGTTGCGCTTGTAGCGCAGATCGAACTCGGACAGCAGGTCCAGGCGGTTGGAGATCAGCCCTTTGTCGAAGTTCTGGTCGCCATCGTTGGTGTTAGCCTGCACACCAATCGAGTTGTCGGCGATGTCGGCGTCGGTATCGCGCACACGCCAGGCGGCACTGTACTTGACGGTGTTGTCCCATGACGCGCGATAGTCCGGATTTCCAGTATCGAACTGGAAAGCCAGGGCTGTATCGGTCAGCGACAATCCGGCCAGCACGCTGATCGCCAGAAGCGACTTGCCGCTGCGCAGGAACGGTGGTCGGCAGTTACTTTCGTTCATATGACTCTCCTGGAAAATTTTTTGTTTTTTTAAATTTTCACTTGATCCGCCTTCCCGGTTTTCACTCGCGGGCAGCAGGCTTGGGGGTAAAGCTATTGCGCTGGAGAATTACCGTCCAATACCAAAAAAATGCCCGATCGATACCTCCTGGGTATCAATAACGCCGGATTCTCGATTAAGATTTCCCTTGAGTGCGCTGCCGTGGAGCCATCCATGCCCCATGCCGGAGCACTGCACCGGCCTGGAACGGCCGTTCTTGATGGGCCGCAGGCCCTGGCGCGGCGCCGCCGCGGCAAGCCCGGCGCAGTTGCTTGCGGCGCTGCGGAATGCCGGGCAAGCCGCCGCCGCAGGCCGGCATTGCAGCCCGCTATAGACGAAAGTTGAGTGTTGCCGGGTGCCTGGCCGCCATTAGAAGAGGGACTGCCGAGATGGATTTACGCCACATTCGCTACTTCATCGCCGTTGCCGAAGAGCTGAACATCCGCCGCGCCTCGCTGCGCCTGCACATCTCGCAGCCGCCGCTGACCCGGCAGATCCAGCAGCTGGAAGAAGAACTCGGCGTGCAGCTGTTCGTGCGCACCCCGCGCGGCATGGAACTGACCCCACCGGGCGCGCTGTTCCTCACCGAGGCGCGGAATATCCGCGCGGTGGTCGAACAAGCCACGGAGCGCACGCAACGCGCCGGCCAGGGCAAGCTCGGCCGGCTGGACATCGCCATCTTCGGCTCGGGGATTCTCGACACCATCCCCAAGCTGCTGCTGGAGTTTCGCAATGCCTTCCCTGACGTGAAAGTCATCCTGCACACCATGACCAAGGAGGCGCAGATCGAAGCCCTGCGCCAGCGCCGCATCGACGCCGGCTTCAACCGCTTTATCGAACCCTTCAGCGACATCGCCAACGAGATAGTGACCACGGAAAAACTGCTGCTCGCGGTCAACGAGGATCACGTGCTGGCCCGCGAGACCTGCGTGCCATTTCAGGCGCTGGCCGATCACCCGCTGATCCTGTTTCCCGCCGGCACCCGCAACAGCTTCCTGGACAAGGTGCTGAGCATGTGCCAGCAGGCCGGCTTCATTCCGCAAATTGCCCAGGAGGTCGGCGATACGCTGACCGGGGTGGCCCTGGTGGCGAGTAACTTTGGCGTCTGCCTGGTGCCCGAATCCGCCACCGTGCTGGCCCTGCCGGGCGTGGTCTATCGCCCGCTGAGCGATGTCCCGGGCAATACCCAGGTCGACCTCAACTGCATCTACCGGGCGGATGACCCGTCGCCGATACTCGAATCCTTCCTCGACACCGTGCGCAATTACCGCAACCGGACCCGCTAGCCCTGCTGGCGCCACGGCCAGGCGTGGCGCCGGCGCGTGGGGCCCGGTCAGGCCGCGTGCTGCCTGACCCAGGCCACGTAGCGCTCCATCCAGTGCTGCAGGAAACCCAGGCTGCCCGCGCCGATATTGCCGGCCGCATCGAACAGGCCATCCTTGACCTGGATGAAGGTTTCCGGCTGGCCCAGGGTCGGCACATCCAGATAGGCGAGGATGTTGCGCAGGTGCTGCTGGGCGAGTGCCGTGCCAATGGCGCCGACCGACACCCCCAGCACCCCCGCCGGCTTGCCGGCCCAGGCGTTCTGGCCATAGGGCCGCGAGGCATGGTCGATGGCGTTCTTCAGCACGCCGGGAAGCGAGCGGTTGTATTCCGGGGTGACGAACAGCAGGCCCTGCGCCGCCCCGATCTCGGCCTTGAGGCGCTTGACCGCGGCGGCCTGGTCGGCATCGTCGTCCTGGTTGTACAGCGGCAGATCACCGATCTGTAGCTGTTTGAAGCTGAACTCCGTCGGTGCCAGCCGGGCCAGGGCCGTGGCCAACTGGCGGTTGAAGGAATCCTGGCGAAGGCTGCCGACGATGACGGCTATCTGATACTGGTTCACGTTAATCGCCCTCCCGAGCTGCGGTGGATGACGGCCGCGGGCTTCTGCCTGCGCGGCGCTGGCGGCTGCCTGGTTCAACCCAGGCAGGCAGCAGGATACGCTGCACGTTTCAGCCTAGACCGTCGGCAAGCGCGCCGCCGCTTGATCCCGAGGGCAGAATGCCCGACCCTCCCCCACAGGCTTTTTCTGGAGTCCGACCATGGTTTCACGACGTTCGTTACTGCTGAGCAGCGCGGCTCTGGCCGGTGCTGCCGTGATCGCCAGACCGGGTGACCGTGGCGGACCCTATGACGACTACTTTGCCCGGCTGAACCAGACCCTGCGCAGCAATGCCATCGACCGCCCGGTGCTGGTCATCGACCTCGACCGCCTCGATCGCAACATCGACCGGGTAGTGCAGTCCGCAGCCATTGCGCCGGCCAGGACTTACCGGGTGGTGGTCAAGTCACTGCCCAGCCCGCAACTGGTCGACTACGTGGCCCGGCGTGCCAACACCCAGGCGCTGATGTGCTTTCACCGCCCCTTTATCGAAGCCATGGCGCAGCTGCGGCCGCAGGCCGACATCCTGCTCGGCAAGCCGATGCCGGTCAGCGCGGCACGGCATTTCTATGCCAGCCAGCAGGGCCCGTTCGATCCGGCCCGGCAACTGCAATGGCTGATCGACACTGAAGCCCGGCTGGCACAGTACCTGGAGATGGCCAAACAACTGGGCCTGAAACTGCGCATCAATCTGGAGATCGACGTCGGCCTGCGCCGTGGCGGTTTTGCAAGCCCGGAAGCGCTGCACGGCGTACTGAGCAGCATCCGCGACAACCCGCAGCACCTCGAATACGCCGGTTTCATGGGCTACGACGCGCACCTCATGGGCCTGCCGGGTTTTCTCGCCAGGCGCGAACTGCCGCAGGTCAAGGCGCGCTACGCAGCGTGCAAGGACTACCTGCAGGCACAGTTCCCGCAACTGCTCAGCGACCATCTTTGCTTCAACGGCGCCGGCAGCCCGACCTTCCGTTATTACGACGGCGACGCCCTGCTCAACGACATCTCCGCCGGCTCCTGCCTGATGAAGCCGACCCACTACGACCTGCCGATCCTCGACGACTTCGAGCCCAGCGCCTTTATCGCCTCGCCGGTGCTCAAGCGCCTGCAGGGCGGCCGCCTGCCGGCCATGGACGGACTCGGCCCGGTGCTGCGTGCGTGGAACCCGAACCAGGCGCAGATCTACTTCGCCTACGGCGGCAACTGGCTGGCCGAGCCCGAGTCGCCACCGGGCCTGCAGCCGAATTTCGCCTATATCAGCTCCAACCAGCAGGGTTACAACGCCTCGGATGCGGTGAACATCGGCGTGGACGACTTCATCTTCCTGCGCCCGACCCAGAGCGAAGCCGTGCTGTTGCAGTTCGGCGATCTGCTCGCCGTGCGCGGCGACCAGATCGAAGCGCGCTGGCCGGTGCTGCCGGCAGGGATCTGACTTTACGTCTGAGGCCTTTATCCGCTCAGGGTCTGTCTGCGCCGCAATCGACCGAGCTTGCAGGCCCAGTGTTATTTTTGGCACGATCGTACTACTATCCAGCAATCCATGGATACGAAATGCGGCCAATCAGCACACCTGTTCCAGCTGGTTTCGAACTATCAAAACACAGGCTCACTCGTTCGGAATAAAAACAAAAATGACTACTCATGACCGTGCAACCCCATTTCTCGACATCAGCCCCTACGTCAGCCTGCCCACCGACCTGCAGGGACCGCTGCAAGGTGACATCCGCGCCGATGTGGTGATCGTCGGCGGCGGCTTCACCGGGTTGTCCACCGCCCTCGCGCTGCACAAGGCGGGTGTCGAGGCGGTGGTGCTGGAACGCAGCTTCTGTGGTTATGGCGCCAGCGGCCGGAATGCCGGCCACCTGACCCCGACCATCTGCAAGGATCTGCCGACTGCCAACCTGCTGTTCGGTGCCGAAACCGCAGCCAAGCTGGTGCGCTTTGCCGACCACTGTGTGGAGAGCGCCGAACAGATGTTCGGCGAGTACGGCATCGACTGCGACTACCAGCAAAGCGGCAACATCATGAGCGTGGTGCATCCGTCGCAGGAGGCGCGCCTGCGCAAGGCCACCGAATCGGCGCGTGCGCTCGGCGCCAAGATGCACTTCATCGAGGCGGGCGAGATGCGCGAACGCGGCCTGCCCAAAGCCTTCCTCTGCGGTGCGCTGGAAGAAGCCGGCGGCACCCTTCACCCGGGCAAGTTCATCCTCGGTCTGCGCCAGGCAGCGTTGCAGCGTGGCATCCGCATCTATGAACAGACCGCAGTGGACCGCATCCAGCACGGCAAGCCGCTGCGCGTGATGACGCCCTGCGGCAGCGTCAGTGCCGACAAGCTGCTGATGGCCAGCAACGCCTATACCCCGGAGATCGGCAAGCCGGGCGAACGCATCGTGCCGCTGCACGTCACCCTGTTCGAGACCGAACCGCTGACTGACGAGCAACTGGCAGCCATCGGCGGCTGGCAGGGCCGCGAAGGCATCTACACCGCCCACGAAAGCATGGAGAGTTACCGCCTCACCGCGCAGCGCACCATCATCGGTGGTTCGAAGAATGTGCAGTATTTCTACGACTGCCAGCCACGCCGCCACGGTGGCGAAGCGGATGCCAGCAAGATGAGCGTGATCAACGCCTTCCGCGAGCGCTTCCCGGCACTGAGCGCAGTGCAGATCGCCCACTCCTGGGCCGGCTGGATCGGCATGACGATGAACTTCCTGCCGATTGTCGGCCGCTCGCCGGAACACCAGAGCTATTACTACAGCGTCGGTTACAACGGCCATGGCGTGGCGCAGGCCTCCAGCATGGGCGCCCTGCTCGCCGACCAGATGCTCGGCAAGGCCAACCCGTGGCACGCGGTGATCTGCCGCAAACCGGTCTACCTGCCACCCGGCCCGCTGCGCTGGCTGGCGGTGAAAGGTCTGCTCGGCGTGGTCAACGGCATCGACCGGCATATCGACCGCAAGATCCGCCGCGAGGGTATTGGCCGCTAAGGCTTTTCCTGCGCTATCCGTGGCGCAACCCTGGTCATGGCCGCGCCACCCTGTCCTTGTAGGAGCGCTGACCGCGCAAAAGCTCGCGCCGGGGGCGGCGCTCCTACAAAATCGCGCTGCCGGCAACAGGCATGTAGCCTGAGCGCAACCCCTTCCGCACAAGGAACCCCCCATGCGCAAAGTCATCCTGGTCACCGGCGCCTCCTGCGGCTTCGGCCAACTGATCGCCGAGCATCTTGCCGCCCGCGGCCACCAGGTGTTCGGCACCAGCCGCCGCGCCCTGCCGGACACGGGCCAGGTGCGCATGCTGGTGCTGGATGTCACCGACGAGGTGCTGGTCGAACATGCGGTAGCGCAGGTGATCGCCGAAGCCGGACGCATCGACGTGCTGGTCAACAATGCCGGCGTCGGCCTGTGTGGCGCGGTCGAGGACACCAGCCTGGCCGAAGCCCAGTGGCAAATGGACACCAACTTCTTCGGCCCGGTGCGCATGATCCGCGCCGTGCTGCCGCAGATGCGCGCCCAGGGCAGCGGCCGGATCATCACCGTCAGCTCGCTGGCCGGGCTGGCCGGCCTGCCCTTCCAGCCCTTCTACAGCGCCAGCAAGTACGCCATCGAAGGCCTCAACGAAGCGCTGCGGCTGGAACTGAGCGGCAGCGGCATCGACGCCACCACCCTCAACCCCGGCGATTTCAAGACCGGCTTCACCGACGCCCGGGTGCTTGCCCAGCACGCGCGCAACGGCGTGAATGCCGCACAACTGAATACCACTGTGGCGATCTACGAACGCGATGAACAGCAAGGTGCCGACCCGCGCCAGGTGGCCGAACGGGTCGCACGCCTGGTCGACAAACCCTCACTCGACGTGCGCTACCCGGTCGGCGCCCTCGGCCAGCGCGCCGGAATCTTCCTCAAGCGCCTGATCCCGGCGCGACTGTTCGAGCGGCTGATGAAAGCCACTTACTCAATCAGGTAAGCGCACAAGCAGTCGTGCCCGCCGGCACAGGGTGGGAAACTGCGCAGCATTTCCCGCCACAGCGGTTCATTCCCCGGTCAACTGCCGGCACATCTCATGGATGACAATGCCTTCGATCGCCCGCAACAGGTGTATCTCCCCTGCAAGCGTTGCTCAGACCTCCGGTTGCACCAGGGCGAGTTCGGCATTCTGCTGTTCGACTTCCGCCAACAGTGCCCTGGCCTTCGCGGAAGGCTGCCGACCAGCCTGGTAATGATGGTTCTGGCTATAGCGGTCTTGATGCCCAGACTTTCGCCGGCACTGAGCAAAACCTGCCAATTGATATCGGCAAGCCGCTCAATCCCGTTGACTGGCCAGGCCACAGGGTTGCCTGGCTGGGCCATCTGTCCTGATCAAATGCCCTGGTGCCGTAGACCGCCGTGCACAGCAAGTCGCAAAACGGCGCCAGGTGCACCGTGCGTCCAGCTATCAGGAAACTGAGGTCCTTCAAGTGAGGGCAAAAGGGGTCGGAGTCAATTATTTTGTGGTTCTCATCGTGGGGAATTGATTAAAAATAAATCACTCCGACCCATTTAGCTTTTTTCGAGCTGAGTGGAACGGTAACTTTCCACGGCATGCCCGATCGATGGGAAGTGGTGGCTGATGATGCTTTGTTCCAGCCCCAGGGATTTACGCCGCTCCATCAGCTCGGTCATGCGCCCGGCGAGGACCAGCTCCGCGCCCTGTTCGCGCAGGCTGCGGGCCAGCTCATCGACCGTGCAATACCCGGTAATGTCGAGGTGAGTGACCGGCAGTGTGTCGAGCACGAACCACTTCAGGGAAGGGCCGGCCGCGTTTATCGCCGCTTGCGCCTGTTGCTTGAAATGGGACGCATTGAAGAACACCAGCGGGGCGTTGAAGCGGAACAGCAACAGCCCGGAATCAGTCTGCGCGGTTGGATGACGCGCGACCGAGTGATAGCCGCGCAGGCCTTTGACCTTGCCGAGTATCTCGGCACTGGGTCTCGCGCTCAGGTGAACAAAGTGCAATAGCGCCAAGACCACTGCCACCACGATGGCTTTGATGGCACCCACCCAGATGACGCCGAAGGTGGCAAACAGGCAAAGGGCAAATTCAAAGCGGCTCAGGCGGTAGAACTGACGCAAGGGTCGCAGATCGAGCAGCGACAACGAGGCCATGATCAGCACGGCACCCAACCCCGCCATCGGGATGTAGCGCAGCGGATCAGACAGAAAGACCAGCACCAGGGCGATGGACGCTGCTGCAACCAGCCCGGTCATCTGGGTGCGGCCGCCGGATGCATCGGCCATTGCGGTGCGCGAGTCGGCACCGCTGATGGCGAAACCTTGCGAAACGGCCGCAGCAATATTCGCCGCGCCGAGCGCTGCCATCTCGCGGTCGGCATCGATTTCATAATGATTCTTCGCGGCAAAGCTGCGCGCCGTCAGGATCATGCTGGTGAAGGTGATCAGCGCCAGACCCGCCGCCGGGCCGGCCACCATTTCGATCTGCTCGAAGGAAAAACTGGGCAAGCGCAGCTGCGGCAAACCGGCCGGAACCGTACCGACCACCGCCACGCCGAGCTCATCCAGACCGAACAGCGCCACCAGCAGGCCCGAGCCAACCAGCGCCAGCAAAGGTGCTGGCAGGCGCGGCAACCAGCGTTTCGCGACCCCATAGATGGCCAGGGTCACCAGGCCCACCGCCAGTGTCGGCCAGTGGATATGATCGATCTTGCCGGCCACCTCCAGCAACTTGGGCAGGATGCCGCCGGCATCGATGGAAAAACCGAGCAGTTTGCCGAGCTGGCCGGCCAGGATGTACAGCGAGATACCGTTGAGGAAACCCACCAGGATGGGCCGGGACAGGAAGTCCGCCAGCGCGCCAAGGCGCAGAAAGCTGGCGGCGATACACATCAGCCCGGCGAGCGTGGTCATCAGCATGGTCAGCGCCAGGTAAGTCTGCGCGTCACCGGCCGCCAGCGGCGTAACCGCTGCGGCAACCAGCGCGCAAGTGGCCGCATCCGGGCCCACCATGAGTTGCCGCGAAGTGCCGAACAGCGCGTAGATGAACAGCGGCAGGATGCTCACATACAAACCGACCACCGGGCTGAACCCGGCCAGCAGCGCATAGGCGACACCCACCGGCAGCGCCACCGCCGCCACCGACAGACCGGCAATCAGGTCATGCGGTAAATCGGCACGCCGGTAACCCAGCAACGCCGGCAAACCCGGAGCAAAGCGCGCCAGCCAACCGGTCAGCGACTGCGCAAATGAGGCGTTGTGGTTATCCACTGGCGGTTTCTCAATCAAAGGGGGCGGCGCGAACTATTGTACGTATCCCGGGGAAACACATGACTCGATTTGCAAGCGATCCAGTCACAAGTAGCCCCCTGCTGAATGCAACACACAAGTGCGAGGTTCAGCCATGCGCAAACCGCTGCAACTGCATTTCCTGCAATCGGCTGAGGGTGCGGCGGAAGGCGAAAGCCAGGTAGCCCTCGGTGTACAGCTCGGTCAGCGGCACGGCGGCTTCCAGATAGAGCGGTACGCGGCGGTCGTAGCATTCGTCGACCAGGGCGATGAAGCGCCGCACGCTGTCGTCGTGCTGCGACAGGGACGGCAGGTGGCGGTCGCCCGCTTCTATCTGCTCGACGCCATCCTCGGTGCCGCGGGCGATGCGGCCGGGGCGCTGGCTGGCGCTCAGGTTGGGCACGTCGCTGAGGAAGATGGCGCTATAGCGGTCGCACAGGTCGATGAAGTCCAGCGCCGACAGCGGCCCGCTGCACAGGTCGGCGAAGCGGCACCAGAGCAGTTGTTCGCTGCGCTGCACCACCTGGACTTGCCGATGGCCCAGTTCGATCGGTGTGGTGCTGGTGGTCTGGTCGCTGCTCAGGCGCTGAAACGTGGCGGCCAGCTGGCTGTCAGCGCCGTCCAGTTGCACCCAGTAACGCGGCTGGGCGACGCCCGGATGCTGGCGATGGTCCTGGCCGCCGTCGACACCCAGCACCTGCATATGCTGCTGAATGGCGGCGATGGCCGGAGCGAAGCGCTCGCGGTTGAAGCCGTCGGCATACAGCTCTTGCGGCGGCTGGTTGGAGGTGCACACCAGCACCACGCCTTCCTCGAACATCACCTGAAACAGGCGGCCGAGGATGATGGCGTCGCCGATGTCGTTGACGAACAATTCGTCGAAACACAGCACGCGCACCTCGGCGGCCAGTTCACGGGCCAGGGCGCGCAGCGGGTCGGGCGTGCCGGTCAGCTCGAACAGGCGGATATGCACCCAGCGCATGAAGTGATGGAAATGCTGGCGCCGCGCCGGCACCTTGAGGCTCTGGTAGAAGCGGTCCATCAGCCAGGTCTTGCCGCGCCCGACCGGCCCCCACAGGTAGACGCCGCGCGGCGGTTCGCCATCGCCCTGCCGGTGCAGCGCCTCGTAGCATTGCTGCAGGCACTGCGCGGCGCGCAGCTGAAAGTCATCCGGGCAAAAACCCTGCTCGGCAATCGCGTGGTGGTAGGCAGCGAGGGGTGAGGCAGCATTCATGCAGTGAGCGGGCCTTTGGGCTGGGCGCGTAGTGTAGGCGCTGCCTGCCTTGCGAACCAAACTCGGGCGCCGGCTGAGGTGCTGGGTAGCGGTAGCCAAGACGGTTGATTGCGGCCGGGAATCGATGGGTATCGCAGGCTCAACCCATCCTACGAAGGCTGCGCGCTCCCCCTCTCTCCCCTATTGATCCGGCCCGAATCAACTGTGAAGCACTACACCGCATGCAGGAGTCAGCTTGCTGGCAATCAGGCGGGCGAAAAGCATCGCCAGCAAGCTGGCTCCTACACAAAATCAATCTATCTGCCGGTTTGGCCTTACAGTACGTAGCGGCCGATGGCGACGAAGTGCAGCAGGCTGCCGGCCATGACAAACAGGTGCCAGATGCCGTGCCAGTGGCGGAAGCGGCTGTCGTAGACAAAGAACACGATGCCCACGGTGTACAGCACACCGCCGCCGGCCAGCCAGGCAAAACCCACCGGGCCGAGGGCGGCGAGCAGCGGCTTGACCGCTACCAGCACCACCCAGCCCATCAGCGCGTAGATCACCAGCGAGAGCACCCGCGCCTCGGAGCGTGGCTTGATTTCCTGCAGCATGCCGAGCAGCGCCAGGCCCCAGACCGTGCCGAACAGCGACCAGCCCCACGGTCCGCGCAGGGTGACCAGGCAGAACGGCGTGTAACTGCCGGCAATCAGCAGGTAGATCGACAGGTGATCGAGCTTGCGCATCACCCGCTTCGCCCTGCCCTTGACGCTGTGATAGAGGGTCGAGGCGCTGTACAGCAGCACCAGCGTCACACCGTAGATGGCCGCGCTGACGATCTTCCAGAGATCGCCGCTGTGGCCGGCCAATAGCAGCAGCCACAACGCGCCGAGTACGGCCAGCAGCGCACCGACCAGATGGGTCCAGGCGTTGAAGCGTTCACCGTGGTACATGCCGTTCATTCCTTGTTCGGACAATCGCTCGGCGCATCATAGCGCTTCGATCGCAGGGCTGACCCGCGCGGGCAGCCTGTTGATGCGGCACTTAACTTAATTGGCAGGAGCGGCGCCCTCGCCGCGATGGGGCCGGCGTCGGGCCGCCAGGCAAAGGCACAAGCTCGCGCCGGGAGGCGGTGCTCCTGCAGGCGCCATGACTATTCAACGGCCGGATCAATGCTCGTCGCGCGCCAGCAGTGCCTGCAGTTCTGCGCTCAGCGGCATCGGCGCAAAGGCACTCACCCGAGCCCGCCCGGTATTGCCCAGCGGCACCCAGATCAGGGAGAACAGCACGGCGGCGAGGATGCGCGGCAGCTGCCCCGCCACCTCGCGGTAATCGCCGGTCTGCCAACCGCAGCGGAGCATCAGCCAGTGCGCCCGGGCATGCCGCAACGGCAGGCGCTGGCTGAGGATGTGCGCGCGTTCCAGCCAGGGCCAGGCCGCGTCGGCCTGGCCGGCGCGCATGGCCTGCCGGGCCTGGGCGAAGGCCTGTTCGATGGCTGCCTGCAAGGCGTTGTGCATGTGACTCTCCTGTCGATTCGGGCGCTGGGTGGGCACCTTTTGCGCTGCCTGGTTTAGTGGGCTGAAGCCCACCCTACGCCCAGCCTACGCCACCCAAAATCGGGCTGCCTGCAGCACCTATTTGCGCAGCAGGCGCAGGCCGTTGAATACCACCAGCAGGCTGACACCCATGTCGGCGAACACCGCCATCCACATGCTGGCCTCGCCCACCACGGTGAAGCCGAGGAACAGCGCCTTGATGCCCAGCGCCAGCACGATGTTCTGCCGCAGGATGCGCACGGTCCGCCGCGACAGGCGGATGAAGGCCGGGATCTTGCGCAGGTCGTCATCCATCAGCGCCACGTCGGCGGTTTCGATGGCGGTGTCGGTGCCGGCCGCGGCCATGGCAAAGCCGATTTCCGCCTGCGCCAGCGCCGGGGCATCGTTGCTGCCATCACCGACCATGCCGACCACGTGGCCATGCGCCTGCAGGGCCGTGATGGCCTGCAGCTTGTCCTCGGGCAACAGGTTGCCGCGTGCTTCGTCGATGCCGACCTGGCCGGCGATGGCGTTGGCGGTGTGCGGGTTGTCGCCGCTGAGCATCAGGGTCTTCACGCCGAGCGCGTGCAGCTGGCTGATCGCCTCGCGACTGCTGGCCTTGACGGTGTCGGCCACCGCAAACAGGGCCAGCGCGCGCTGCGCATCACACAGCAGCACCACCGACTTGCCCTGCTGTTCCAGTTGTTCCAGGGTGCTTTGCAGCGCCGGCGGACAGAGTCCCAGCTCTTCCACCAGGCGCTGGTTGCCGAGCTGGTAATCGGTGCCCTCGATGCGGCCCCGCACGCCGCGCCCCGGCAGCGCACTGAAGTGCTCGACCGCCAGCGGGCTGCCCGCTTCGGCTTGGCTGATGGCCTGGGATACCGGGTGATCGGAGCGCCCGGCGAGGCTGGCGGCGACCCGCCGGAAGTACTCGGCATGCTCCGCCTGCAGCGGCAGGTAGTCGGTCTGCACCGGCTTGCCGTGGGTCAGGGTGCCGGTCTTGTCGAGGGCGAGAAAGTCGAGCTTGTGGCCCGCTTCCAGATAGACCCCGCCCTTGACCAGGATGCCCTTGCGCGCCGCGGCGGCCAGGCCGCTGACGATGGTGACCGGGGTGGAAATGACCAGCGCACAGGGGCAGGCCACCACCAGCAGCACCAGCGCACGGTAGATCCAGTCATACCAGGGCGCGGCCAGCAGCAGTGGCGGCAGCACTGCGACGGCCAGGGCCAGGGCGAATACCGCCGGGGTGTAGATGCGGGCGAAGCGGTCGACGAAGCGCTGGGTAGGCGCACGTGAAGCCTGCGCCGCCTCCACCGCATGAATGATCCGCGCCAGGGTGCTGTTGTCCGCCGCGGCCAGCACACGGAACTCCAGCGCGCCGGCCTGGTTGATGGTGCCGGCATACAGCGGGTCGCCCGGGCCCTTCTCCAGCGGCAGGCTTTCACCGGTGATCGGCGCCTGATCGACCGTGGAATGGCCAGTGGTCACCTCGCCATCCAGTCCGATCCGCTCGCCGGGACGCACGCGCACCAGCGCGCCGATGCCGATGTCCTGCAACGCGGTCTCCAGCCAGCTGCCATCGGCCTGCTGCACGGTGGCCTGCGGCGGCGACAACGCCATGAGGCCGCTGATGGCATGCCGCGCGCGCTCCAGCGAACCGGCCTCGATCAGTTCGGCGACGGCAAACAGCACCATCACCATGGCCGCCTCGGGCCACTGGCCGATCAGCACGGCACCGGTCACGGCGATGCTCATCAGCGCGTTGATGTTCAGGTTGCGGTGCTTCAGCGCGATCCAGCCCTTGCGGTAGGTGCCCAGGCCGCTGCCGAGGATGGCCAGCAGCGCCAGCGCGGCCACCAGCCATTCCGGCGCCAGTTGGGCAAAGTGCAGCAGCTCGGCGCCGAGCGCGGCAACCCCGGCCAGGGCCAGCGGCCACCAGGGCTTCTTGCTCGCTGGCAGGGCTGTCGCCGCCCCGCCCTCGGCCTGCGGTACGCCGGAAAAGCCCAGTTCGCCGAGTGCCGCCAGCACCGCCGGCAGCACACCCGCCGCGTGCTGCACGGTCAGCACGCGCTGCAGCAGGTTGAACTGCAGGGTGGCGATGCCGGGCATCCCAGCGAGCTTGTTGCGGATCAGCTGCTCTTCGGTCGGGCAGTCCATCTGCTCGATGCGCAGGCGGCTGAGCTGCAGGCCAGGCAAAGGCACAACCTCGGCAGGGCTGCCGGTAACGGTGGCTGCCGGGCTGCAGCGGGATCCCTTGGCGGGCAGTGTGTCTGGCGCTTGAGCGCCACAGCGAGTACTCATGAATGTCTCCTCAGTGCTTCCTGTTGCCAAGTGAACACCCTGAAGCCACTATAGGGTCAAGCCCTTGGTGCAGACAATTTTGATGAAAATCGGTGAACTGGCCAGACTGGCCCATTGCCCGGTGGAAACCGTGCGCTACTACGAGCGTGAAGGCCTGCTGGCGGCCCCGGCGCGCAACGCGAGCAACTACCGCCTGTATGGCAGCAGTCACCTGGAGCGGCTGAGCTTCATTCGCAACTGCCGCAGCCTGGACATGACCCTGGGGGAAATCCGCCGCCTGCTGACCCTGCAGGACAACCCGGGCGCCGACTGCGGCGGGGTCGACGAACTGGTGGACGAGCACATCGGCCATGTGCAGGCGCGCATTGCCAGCCTGCAGGCGCTGCAACAGCAACTGCTCGAGTTGCGCCAGCGCTGTTCCAGCGGGCGTGGCGTGGCGCAATGCGGAATCCTGCAGCAACTCGGCAGCGTGGCCGGCAACGCCGCAGGCGATGCCGAACCCAGCCATGTCGGCAAGAGCCACCGCCACTCCTGAGCGGAAGGCCAACTGCGCACAGCAGGCCAAAGCAAAAGCTCGCGCCGGGGGCGGCGCTCCTACAGGGGCCGTGCGCCTGCACCCGCCTGCGCCAGCCGCTAACCCGGTGGGCGCTGCCGCAGGTCAGTGGCGGATGCGTTCGCTTTGCGGGTCGTACAGCGGCGCCAGCGAGGCGGTCGCCTCGACCAGTTGGTCGTTGACCTCGACCTCGAAGCGCCGATTGCGCAGCAATTCGGCGGTGATGCCCTCCTCCAGCTCGATCACGCCCAGGCCGACCGCCGCGCCGAGTGTGTGGCCGTAGGCGCCGGAGCGCATGTAGCCGACGTAGCGGCCGTCGCAGCGGATCGGCTCCTGGCCGAGCAGCAGCGGCTGCGGGTCGTTGAGCAGGAACTGCAGCAGGCGCTTCTTCAGCGGGCCGCCCTGCTTCTGGGCCAGCAGCACGTCGCGGCCGATGAAGTCGCCCTTGGCGAAATCGACGACAAAGCCCAGGCCGGCTTCCAGCGGGGTGTCGGTGTTGTCGATGTCCACGCCGAAATCGCGGTAGCCCTTCTCCAGGCGCAGGCTGTCCAGCGCCATCAGGCCACCGTGCACCAGCTCGACGCCCTGCGCCGCGCAGCCGTCGAGCAAGGCGTCGTAGACGGTGTGGCTGTACTCGGTCGGGATGTACAGCTCGTAGCCCAATTCGCCCATGTAGGTGATGCGCACCAGCAGCACCCGCGCATAACCCAGTTCGATCTCGCCACTGCCGCGGAAGGGCACGCTCGCGGTCGACAGGTCGGCGCCGCTGATGGCCTGCAGCAGTTCGCGCGACTGCGGCCCCTGCAGGCTGAGCAGGGTGTAGGCCGAGGTCACGTCGGTCAGCGTGCACTGCTCGTCCGCACCGGTGTGCTGGCGCAGCCAGCTGGGGGTGAAGCGCTGCAGCAGGTCGCCGGTGACCAGCATGAACTGCTGCTCGCCCAGGCGGGTGATGGTCAGGTCGGCAACGATGCCGCCCTGGCGGTTCAGCCACTGGGTGTAGATGTTGCGCCCGAGCGGGATCGACACCGAGTTGGCGCTGACGCGGTTGAGCACGCGCTCGGCATCGCGGCCCTGGACGATGAATTTGCCCATGAACGACTTGTCGAACAGCGCCACGCTTTCGCGGGTGGCGCGGTGCTCGCTGGCCGCGCAGGCGAACCACGGCTGGCGCCCGTAGCGGTATTCCACCGCCGGCATCTGCCCGTCGCCGGCGAACCAGTAGGGCATTTCCCAGCCGCCGAGGCTGACGAAATAGGCGCCGCGCGCCGCATAGCGCTCATGCAGGGCCAGGCGCCGCACGTTGCGGCCGCTCTGGTGCTTGAAGTTGGGCAGGCCGGCATGGTTGAAGATGTAGCCGAGGCTGTGCGGGATGCGTGCGGCGAGGAAGTGCCGGGTCGACTCGTAGCGCTGGGTGCGCGCCAGGCTGATGCCGGTCATGTCCTGCGAGGCATTGCCGTGGACGATCTGCTCGGCGAGCAGGCGACCCATGCCACCGGCCGAGAGGATGCCCAGCGAATTCAGCCCGCTGGCCACGTACAGGCCGTCCACTTCCGGGCTTTCGCCCATCAGGAAGGCGCCATCCGGGGTGAAGCTTTCCGGGCCGCAGAAGAAGCTCTTGATGCCCGCCTGGTTCATCACCGGGAAGCGCTTGAAGGCGTGTTCCAGGTGCGGCGTCATGCGTTCCCAGTCCGGCGGCAGGTGCAGAAAGCTGGCGTCGTCGGCAATCCCCTGCGGACACCAGCTGGCGCCCTGCGGCTCGAACAGGCCGAACAGCAGGCCGCCGCTCTCCTCGCGCACGTAGGCGTAGGCATCCGGATCCTCGACCACCGGCAGGTCCGGATGCACCCCGGCCAGCGGCTCGGTCAGCAGGTAGTAATGCTCGGCGGCTTGCAGCGGCACCGACACGCCGATCTTCGCCCCCAGCTGGCGCGACCACATGCCGGCGGCCAGCACCACCACCTCGGCCGTGATGGCGCCCCGGTTGGTCTGCACGCCGCTCACCCGCTGGTTCTTCAGCATGAAATCGGTGACCTGCACCCCTTCGATAATCCGCACGCCCTGCAGGCGCGCCCCGCGGGCCAGCGACATGGTCAGGTCGACCGGATTGGCGCGGCCATCCGATGGGGTGTACACGCCCGAGACCAGGCCGGCGGTTTCCACCAGCGGGAACAGCTGGCCAATCTCCGCCGGGCTCAGCTCGAACTTGTCCAGCCCGTGCAGGCGCGCGAAGTTGACCTCGCGGCGCTGGGTTTCGCGACGCGTGGCGTTGCTGGCCAGGTGCAGGTGGCCGATGCGCTTGAAGCCGGTGGCCAGGCCGGTCTCGGCCTCCAGGCGCTCGTAGAGCTGGCGCGAATACTGCTGCGACCACAGCAGGGTCTCGCTGGACATGCCGGCCGAGGCGATCAGCCCGGCGGCGTGCCAGGTGGTGCCGGAGGTCAGCTGGTCGCGCTCGAGCAGCACCACGTCGGTCCAGCCCAGCTGGGCCAGGTGATAGGCGATGCTGGTGCCGATCACACCACCACCGACGATGACCACGCGCGCGTGGGTGGGGAAGCCGTTACTCATGCCAGGCGCCTTCGTGAACATAATTAACTAAATGTTCATGAACTTTACAGGCATACTGTTCATCCGACAAGCCGGCGCAGCGTGCCTGCACCGCCGGCAATACCCCATAATCAGTGCCCCTGCGCAACGCGAGCCGAGCATGAACAGATCCGCCACCGAGGCCCTGGCCCAGACCATCCGCGACCTGCGCACGCGCCGGAAAGTCACCGTGCGGCAGCTGGCGGAACAGATCGGCCGCTCGATCGGCTTCATCTCGCAGATCGAGCGCGGCCTCTCGCAACCCAGCGTGGAAGACCTGCTGGCGATCAGCCAGGCGCTCGGCGTGCCCTTCACCTACTTCGTCGAACCGGCGCACGGCCCGCAGCATCCGTGGATTACCCGGCCCGGCGCGCGACGCACCCTGGGCTACGCCCGCGGGGTCAGCGACCAGGTGATTTCGCCGAACCTGTCGAGCCAGCTGATCCTGCTGGAAACCCGCCTCGAAGCGGGGGCGGATTTCGGCGAACGCAACCTCATCGACAGCGCCGAACAGGCTGGCTACGTCCTCGAGGGCGAGCTGACCCTGTGGGTCAACGACGAGGAACTGCGGGTCCGTGCCGGCGACGGCTTCCAGATCCCCGCCGGCGTGCCCTGCCGCTGCGCCAACCAGAGCACGGGCATCACGCGGGTGGTGTGGGTCTACAGCTAGGAGCCTGCCGGATAGTTGAATCGGGCACATGCACCCGGGCGTTTATCAACAAGCAATCTAATGTCCCGGCCAAGGGTTACTAACCTTCTTCTTGCAATAACCATTGTGTAGTTCGACCCGCGAAAGCGGTGGCAACTGCCCCTCTCAGAAGTACGTTGTTGAGTCCGGCGCCCGTTCACGCAAACGAGGAAGCTGACATGAATGACAAGCTGCTGATCGGAATCGGCCTCTGCCTATGTAGCGCGCTGGTGCAGGCAGACTATCTGGATGTAATCGACGTCAAGCTGAAACCCGCCTGCACCCTGAAGGACTTCATCGCCCTGAACAAGGAAATGAACGAGTGGGGCAAGCCCTACAACATGACCGGCGAGGTGGTCACCTCGATCTTCAGCGATGCACCCAACAGCACGGCCTGGGTCGGCCGGAGTCCCGACGCGACCTCCTTCGGCAAGGCCTGGGATGCCTGGCGCACGGCCCGCGACAAGGGCGAGGCACCGGTCAGCAAGCTGAATGCGCGCTGGGTCGAATGCACCGAAATATTGTACCGCCGCGCGTTTGACAGCTACTGAGCCGAGCCGTGCAAGGAGCACACGCATGAACGCCCTGCCTGAGCCTTACGCCATACCCCTTGCGCAGCTCGACCCGAGCGACGGGCGCTTGTTCCAGGATGGCCGGCATCTGGCCTATTTCGCCCGCCTGCGCGCCGAGGACCCGGTGCATTTCGTCGACAGCGCGCAGTTCGGTCCGTACTGGTCGATCACCCGCTTCGACGACATCGTGTTCGTCGATACCCATCACGAGCTGTTCTCCTCCGAGCCGCGGATTGTCATCGGCGATCCGCTGATCGACTTCACCCTGCCGATGTTCATCGCCATGGACCCGCCACGGCATGACCGGCAACGCAACGTGTTTGCCCCGGCCGTGGTGCCCAGGCAGCTCAGCGAGTGGGAAGCGCTGATTCGCACGCGGGTGCAGGGCGTGCTCGACGGCTTGCCGGTCGGCGAGACCTTCGACTGGGTCGATCGCGTGTCGATCGAGCTGACCACCATGATGCTGGCCACCCTGTTCGACTTTCCCTTCGAGGAACGCCGCCTGCTGACCCACTGGTCGAATGTGGCGACTTCCGGGCCGATCGTCGGCTGTACGGCGATGTCCGAGGAGGCGATCCAGGCCGAGCTGCTGGTCTGCCTGGAGTATTTCAGCCGCCTGCGCGACGAGCGCGCGCAACAGCCGCCGCGCATGGACTTCATCTCGCTGCTGGCGCACAGCCCCGAGACCCGCGAGCTGGCACCGCTGGAGTTCCTCGGCAACCTGGTGCTGCTGATCGTCGGCGGCAACGACACCACGCGCAACACCATGAGCGGCAGCGTCTATGCGCTGAACCGCTATCCGGAGCAGTTCGCCAGGCTGCGCGCCGATCATTCGCTGATTCCCGGCATGGTTTCGGAAACCATCCGCTGGCAGACCCCGCTGGCCCACATGCGGCGCATCGCCACGGCGGACGTGGAACTGGGCGGCAAGACCATCCGCAAGGGCGACAAGGTGGTGATGTGGTATGTCTCCGGCAACCGCGATGACGCGGTGATCGACCACCCCGATGAATTCATCATCGACCGCGCCAATCCGCGCCACCACCTGTCGTTCGGCTTCGGCATCCACCGCTGCATGGGCAACCGCCTGGCCGAGATGCAGCTGCGCATCCTCTGGGAAGAACTGCTGGCGCGCTTCAGCGACATCCAGCTGGCCGGGGCCGTGCAGCGCGTCGAATCGAACTTCGTGATGGGCTACAGCCAGCTGCCGGTCCGGCTGGTGGCTGCGTAGGCTGGGCGCAGGCGTAGGGTGGGCGTACCACCGATATCGGCCCGCGCTTTATGGTGGGCTGAAGCCCACCTACGCCCACCCTGCACTTACGCTTTGCAGCCAACAGGTAACGGGTACAGAGCGATTGCTTAACGGCGGGTACAGCGGAGGGCCGCGATGCCGAGCATTACCTTCATTGAGTTCGATGGCACCCCGCACCGCGTCGAGGGCACCTGCGGCAAGTCGCTGATGCTGGCGGCGGTGGAAAACGGCGTGCCGGGAATCGACGCGGACTGCGGTGGCGCCTGTGCCTGCGGCACCTGTCACGTGTTCGTCGACGAACACTGGCGCGCCGCCACCGGCCAGGCCAGTCCGCATGAGCAGGGCATGCTCGACATGCGCCCGGACCAGGCGGACAACTCCCGGCTGAGCTGCCAGATCACCGTCAGCGAGGCCCTCGACGGCCTGGTCGTGCGGCTACCCGAATTCCAGATGTAGCCTGGGAGCCTGTCGGACTTGACCACCCGTCGCGAGGGAAAGTCCGACCAGCGCCTGATGCCGGCTCACTTGGCCGGCTTGCCCCACAACTGTTCCAGGCGTTCATCGCGACCGCAGCCGTTGCGGTAGAAGGCGTAGCGAATCGGATTCCGCTGGTGATAGTCCTGATGGTAAGCCTCGGCCGGATAGAAGGTGCCGGCAGGCAGGATTTCCGTCACCACCGGGCCGGGCAACCGGCCGGACTGCTCCAGAGCCGCCCTGGAGGCCTGCGCCAGGCGCTGTTCCTCGGGATTGCCATAGAAAATCACGCTGCGGTACTGGGTGCCCTTGTCGCAGAACTGCGCGTTCGCCGTGACCGGGTCGATGGTTGGCCAGAAGGCCTCCAGCAGCTCGGCGTAGCTGATTTCGGCAGGGTCATAACGGACCCGCACCGCTTCGACATGCCCGCTGCTGCCGGAGGAGACCTGCTCGTAGCTGGGGTTCGGCAGCTGCCCGCCGGTATAGCCCGAGGTGGTCTGCATCACGCCCGGCAGCTTGTCGAAATCCGCCTCGGTGCACCAGAAGCAGCCACCGGCAAACACGGCCTCGGCGTAGTCTGCCGGCGCCGGTGCGCTGGCCGCTGGCGTTGCGGACTGGTCCGTCTGTGCAATGGTCGCGGCAGCGCCGGCCAGCAGGGCAAGGCTGGCCAGGATGGCCAGTGCCGGACGGCGCAGGCGCCCGCGGTTGTGGATGGTCTGCATGGCTAGCTCCGCAAGGCTGGCAAAGGTTGATCCTGGGGAATGAAGCGCAAGGCCACGCCGTTGTTGCACCAGCGCTGGCCACGCGGCGGCGGGCCGTCATCGAACACATGACCCTGGTGCCCGCCGCAACGCGCGCAGTGGTATTCGGTGCGCGGGATGAACAGCCGGGAGTCGTCCTTCAACCCGACATGGCCTTCGATCGGCTGGGTAAAGCTCGGCCAGCCGGTGCCACTTTCATACTTGTGCTGGCTGTCGAACAACGGCAGGTAACAGGCGGCGCAGAGGTAGGTGCCGCTGCGCTTCTCCTGATTCAGCGGGCTGCTGCCGGAGCGCTCGGTGTCCTCCTCGAACAGCACGGCATAGGCTTGCTCCGAGACCAGCTCGCGCCAGGCGCTGTGCGGCTTGTCCAACGCCACCACGCTGCTGGCGGTCGGGGTTGCGGCGCGAGCCGGGCGAACCCGGCCGAACAGGGCGAAGACTGGCAACAGGGCCAGCCCCTTGAGGGCGATACGTCTTTGCATGGCGGTTCTCCTGCGGTTATCTGCCCAATAGACGGCGCAAGGCTTGAGTTGTTACAGCCTTGGCGAGGCTTTGTCAGCCGCGAGTTGTAAGCAAAAGTGAGCGCCGCCCCCGGCGCGAACGCTGGCTGTTGCCCCGGCGTGCCGGGGCCAGCCCTCACGGCTCGCGATTGCCGAGCATGGCCGCCACCTGGTAGCCAAAGGTGGCGGCCAGCGCGCCGAAGAACAGCCCCACGCCGCAGGCGGCCGGCCATTCGGCGCGCAGCTCGGCATGTGCCGGGAAGACAAAGGCTGCGAAGAGGATGCCGGCGGGCACCAGCAGCGCCGCCAGTGGAATCGCGAGCAGCGCGCCCACGCCGTGCAGGCGCAGGTAGATGGCCAGGGCGAAGGTGGCGGCGAGCACGGCAAGCATCATGATTTTTCAGTCTCCACAGGATTCACTGCAGCAGCCGCAGCAGGCCATACAGCAGCGCGGCACCCGCCAGCGCGGCCAGGCCGAGGATGCCATAGGCACCACGGGTCATCTGGCCGATGCTTTGCTTGATCGCGGCGCGGTCATTGACGTTGGGGAACGGCGTGGACGGCTCCGGCACGCCGAGAAATTCGCAGAGCGGCTTCCAGCCCTGCTCGACGGAATAGGTCAGCAAGCGCTCGGCGGGGACCGCAGCCTGCACCTCGGCGATGTGCTGCTGGTAGTGCGCGATGGCCTTGGCGCGATCATTCATGCTGCCCTGGTGCGAACGTTGCCAGATCAGCTTGCGGCACATCTCGCCCATTTTCCTGGCGAACGGCGTGGTGCGTTCGAGCACCTTGAACTGCCACATGGTCTCGGTGAAATAGATGGTCTCCACGGTGCTTTCGTACCAGGCCTCGGCGCCGCGCGGGTGCACGGTCAGCAGCACCTTGGCCTCCGGGTAGGCCACCAGCAATTCGCGCCAGACGCAGCACGCCGGGTTGTCCACCGCGGCCGTGTAGCGGGAAAACACCTGCTCCCAGTCGTATTGCGTGCCGGGCGTGCCATTGGCCACCCGCAGCCAGAAATCCAGATGCGCCTGGTTGGCCTTGTTCTCCAGCACTTCGAACATGTGGTAGCAGGGAAAGCCCAGCTGGTTCAGCGCCGTATAGACCGACAAGGTGCCGGTCCGGCCAAACCCCGCGCCTATCACTTTGAGTCCCATTCGCCTACCTCCCCGGTCTGTTCGAGCGCCTGCCCGGTACTATGCATGCACCGCCGCGGCGCCAACAACCCTGGCCCGCGTTCAGTGCTGGACACTATGCCGGCGGATGAACGCGCGGTCGAGGCGGTCTTTCCACCAGCCGAGCCAGCGGCCCTCGGCGCTCAGCCCGGCCCAGCTGAGCAAGGCGCCGCCACGGCCATCGGCGAGCAGCGCCAGGGCATGCCGTTGCGCCACGAACGCGTGCAGGCGCCGGCCGTGCAGCGCCGCCGCCAGGTTGGCTGCCAGCAGCGGGCCCTGGCGCACCGCGTACACGCCGTTGCGCAGCGTTCCGGGCAGGCTGGCGCAGTCGCCGGCGGCGAACACCCGCGGATGCGACAGGCTTTGCAGGGTCGGGGCGACCGTGACGAAGCCTTGCGCGTCGCAGGCCAGCCCGCACGCGCGCAACCAGGGCCAGGCACTGGCGCCAGTGGCGAGGATCACCCGCGTACCGCGCCAGGCCGGCTGCCGCCCAGCCAGCAGGCAATCGCCCTGGATGCTCTCCACCGCGACGCCTTCCCGTACGCTCACCCCGGCCCGCGCCAGATGGCGCAGTGCACGCTGGCGCAAGGTCGCGGGGTGGCCGGCCAGCAACGGCCCGGCACTCAGCAGGGCGACTGCCGGCACCCGGGTGGCCAGCGCCAGCGCCAGTTCCACGCCGGCCGCCCCGCCGCCGAGGATCGCCAGCGGCTGCGGCGCGGCCTGCCAGCGGCTCCAGCCGGCGAGGAAGTCCGCGAAGGGTTTGACCGGCAGCTGCTCCAGCCGGGCATCCGCCGCCGCTGGCAGCCGCGCGACTTGCGCGCCGAGGTTCAGCGACAGCCAGGTGGCTGAAATACGCTCGCCGCTGGCCAGGGCCACGCTGCCGGCCTGCGGATCGAGCCCGACCAGCTGTCCTTCGAGCAGCTCCACCGCGGCGGCGGCGCACAGCGCAGGCAGCGCCACGCAGCAGTCTGCCGGCGCGTAGCGGCCGCCCAGCAGCCCCGGCAGCATGCCCGAGTACCAGGCCTGCGGGCCGGCGCTGAGCAGCGCGATACGGCCCCGGGGTCGCGATCCCTGGGCCCACTGGCGCAGCACGCCGAGATGGGCATGCCCGGCGCCCGCCAGCAGCAGGTCGAAGCCCGGCTTCACCGGCGCCACTGGTGGAAGCGCGCCAGCCAGCGCAGGACCCGTTGCGGGGCATGCGCGCGCTTCCAGGCGCCGGCCACGTATTTGTTGGCTTCCGCCAGGGTCGGATAGATATGAATGGTGCCGAGGATCTTGTTCAGCCCATAGCCGTGCTGCATCGCCGCGACGTACTCGGCGATCAGCTCGCCGGCCTGCGCGCCGACGATGGTCACTCCGAGGATGCGGTCCTTGCCCGGTACGCTGAGCACCTTGATAAAGCCCTGCGCGGCATCCTCGGCGATGGCGCGGTCCAGCTCGTCGATGCCGTAGCGGGTCACCTCGCAGGCGATGCCTTGGGCTGCCGCCTCCTGTTCGGTCAGGCCGACGCGCGCCACTTCGGGCTCGGTGAAGGTCGCCCGGGGGATGACCCGGTAATCCACCTTGAACCGGCGGAAACCGCCAAACAGGCTGTTGAGCGCCGCATACCAGGCCTGATGCGCGGCAACATGGGTGAACTGGTAGGGCCCGGTGACATCGCCCACCGCGTAGATATTGGGAAAGCGCGTGGCCAGGTATTCGTCGGTTTCCAGGCTGCCGTCCGCGCGCAGCCCCAGTTGCAAGGCTTCGGCGCCGAAGCCGCTGACATTGGCGACCCGGCCCAGTGCCAGCAGCACCCGGTCAAACGGCAGGCGCACCTCACTGTGTTCGCGCAGGTCCTCGCAAACCAGCTGGCGCTGGCCGTCGACCACCTCGAAGCGCAGCGCGCGGTGCTGCAGGCGCACGTCCACGCCGTCGCCACGCAACCCGGCAAGCAGCACCGCGCTGGCTTCCGCATCCTCCCGCGGCAGCAGGCGCTGGTTGCGCTGCACCAGGGTGACCGCGCTGCCCAGGCGCTGGAACGCCTGCGCCAGCTCGCAGCCAACCGGCCCGCCACCGAGCACCAGCAGGCGCGCCGGCTGCGCGCGCAGTTCCCAGACGTTGTCCGAAGTCAGCGGCTCGACCAGTTCGATGCCCGGAATATCCGGCACCAGCGGCCGCGCGCCGGTGGCGATGATGATCGCGCGGGCGCTCAGGGTGCGGCCATTCACCTCGACGGTCCACGGCGAGGTGAGGCGCGCCTCGCCCTGCAGCACCTCGACGCCCAGCCCGCGGTAGCGCTCGACCGAATCATGCGGTTCGATGTCGGCGATGACCCGTTGCACGCGCTGCATCACCGCGGCGAAATCCACCTCGACCGCGACCGGCCTGAAGCCCAGCTGTCCGGCCTTGCGCATCTCGCTGGCCAGGCGGGCCGAGCGCAGCAGCGCCTTGGACGGCACGCAGCCGGTATTCAGGCAGTCGCCGCCCATCCGGTGCTTCTCGATCAGGGTCACCCGGGCCTTCACCGCGGCGGCAATGTAGGCCGAGACCAGCCCGCCGGAACCGGCGCCGAGTACCAGCAGGTTGCGCTCGAAGGACTTCGGCCTGCTCCAGCCGGCATAGACCCGGCGCGCCCTGAAGACCTCCAGCGCCTTGCGCGACAGCAACGGCAGCAGCCCGAGCAGGGCAAAGGCGCCGAGCAGCCCCGGCGAGAGAATCCCGCCCAGCGAATCCAGGCGGGCCAGCTCGCGCCCGGCGTTCACGTAGACCAGCGTGCCCGGCAGCATGCCCAGCTGGCTGACCCACCAGAAGGTGCGCAGCGGCAGCCGGGTCAGGCCCATGGCCAGGTTGATCAGGAAGAACGGGAAGACCGGCACCAGGCGCAGGGCGAACAGGTAGGCCGGGCCTTCGCGCTGGATGCCCTGGTTGATCCCGGCCAGCCGCTGGCTGAAGCGGGCCTGCACCCAGTCGCGCAGCAGGAAGCGGCTGAGCAGCATGGCCAGGCTCGCGCCCAGCGTCGAGGCGAAGGACACCAGCAAGGTGCCGCCAAGCAGGCCGAACAGCGCGCCGCCGACCAGCGTCATCAGCGCCGCGCCGGGCAGCGACAGCGCGGTGACTGCCACATACACCAGCAGGAACAGGCCGCCGGCCAGCCACGGACTGGCCGCCACGCGGGCTTCCAGGCTGGCCTGCTGGGCCTTGAGGCTGGCGAGGCTGAAGTACTGGTCCAGGTCGAAGGCGAAGAATGCACCCAGCAGCGCCAGCAACAGGAGCAGCAGCGCCAGCTTAGACCGATTCATGGGCGGCCCCGCTCGGCTGCGCAGCGCTGGCAGGCAGCAGGCCCGCCAGCAGGTAGGCCGCAGTGCAGAGCAACAGGCCATAGAGGTTGGTGCCGAGCAGCAAGGCATATTTGCCGCTACCGATGGCCCAGCCCGCGGGTATCCAGTCCAGTGTCAGCGCGACGCCGAGCAGCAGGCCGGTCCAGAAGCTCAGGTGAAAACCCAGCCGGGTCGGCCGCACCAGGCCGTGCAGGACGAACACCGGCGCCAGGCCGATGACCATGGTGCCGCTGATGGTGGTGGCCTTGAGGATATCGGTACCCGCCAGCATCGGCAGGTTACCCAGCACGGCAAAGCTGACCATGGCGGCGATGCCCACGCCGATGGCCTTCTGCCCCAGGTCGCGCCCGGCCAGCCGCGGCAACTCGCGGCCGGCCAGCTTGGCCAGGCTGGAAAAGGTTGAGTCCAGGGTGGAGCCGGCAGCCGAGACCATCACCACCGTCATCACCAGCAGGGCCACCACGCCCATCGACTTGGCCAGTGCCGCCGGCACATTGTCGCCGGCGGCGATGCCCGCCAGGCTGGCGTGCACGCCGATCAGGCTGAACGCCAGAATCGCCAGGAAACCCAGCACCCCAGCCAGCACGAAGGAACGGCGCATGCTGCGTTCATCGCTGATGAAGCCGCGGTCGGTCAGCACCGGATCGTGAAACGGGTAGCTGAACACCTGCAGGCCGGCCACCAGCAGCAGATCGACCCCGGCATCCAGGCGCCAGTGGCTGGTGCTGGCCAGTTCGGCAACGCTGTGCTGCGGCAGCACCAGGCCGAGCACCCAGAGCAGCGCGATGAGGAAGATCGCGGCCTGCGCGGCATCGGTGATGATCGAGCTGCGCAGCCCGCCGCGCAGGCTGTAGGCCAGGGTCACCGCGGTGAACAGCAAAGCGGCGCCAATGAAGCCGGCGCTGCCGGACGCGCCGTAATAGCCGCCGACCACCGCGGTGTTGCTCCACACCTCGTTGAACAGGCGGATCAGGATCGCCGCCGTGAACGCCAGCGCCGCCGCCCGCCCGTAGTGGCTGGTCAGAAAGCTGACCAGGCCGGTGGCGGCGAAGCGCCGGCGCAAGCGGTAGATGACGAAACCGGCCAGCGGAATCGACAGCCAGTAGGTGGCATACGCCAGGCCGCCGACCAGCCCATAGCTGGCCCCGAGGTTGGCGGCATTGGTCACCGACTTGGCAAATATCCAGCTGATGAAGATGCTCGAGGTCAGCAACCAGGGCGCCGCGCTGCGGCCCTGTGCATCCTCGCCATGGAAAAACCCGCCGATAGTCACCGTCCGCGGTGACAGGGCATACATCAGCACACCGTACACCAGCAGAAAACCCCAGAAAAAAATCCCGATCAGGCCCGTCGCTTCCATTATCTATCCCCTATTCCTTGAGTGCGCCACCACAGCTCGAGCCCTGCCCGGCGGTGCAGGCATAGCAATGGTCGCGGGTCACGATGGGCCGGCCGTCCAGGCTGGCGCTGCGCAGCAGGTCGCGCAGGTGCGCGCGCTGGCGGCCGATCAGCGCCGGCATCGGCAGGTCGAGCATCTGGTTGAAGTCGCAGTCATACAGGTAGCCCTGCCAGTCGACGCTGACCAGGCTGCGGCACATCACCGTTTCCAGGTTTTCCGCTCGATAACTGTCGCGCAGCAGTTGCATGTACTGGTTGAAGCCGCCCTGGCTGACCAGGGTGCTGCCGAAGCGCGCGATCGGCTGGTTGGTGATGGTCAGCAGATGGTTGAAGCGGATGCCGAAGTCCTCGGCCAGGTGCGCCTTGTAGTCGGCTTCCAGTTGCGCCTGCGGTGGCGGCAGGCTCGGCCCCTGCGGGTTGTACACCAGATTCAGGATCAGGCCGCTGCCGTCGCTGCCATAACCCAGGCGGTTGAGCGCCTGCAATCCGGCAATGCTCGCGGCGAACACCCCGTCGCCGCGCTGGCGGTCGACATTGGCCCGCGCATAGCACGGCAGCGAGGCGCTGATTTCCACGCCCTGCGCGGCGAGGAAGTCGGCCAGGTCCTCCTGGCCCGGCTCGCCGAGGATGGTCAGGTTGCAGCGATCGATCACCCGCAGGCCGGCCTGGCGCGCATGCCGGACCAGCTCGCGAAAGCGCGGGTGCAGCTCCGGTGCGCCGCCGGTGAGGTCGAGAGTCTGCACCCTGTGGCAGTCGAGTACCTGCAGCAGCAGCGCCAGGCTCTCGTCGGTCATTGCCTCGCTGCGGGTCGGCCCGGCGTTGACATGGCAGTGCAGGCAGCGCTGGTTGCAGCGGTAGGTGAGATTGACCTGCAGCGCTTGCAGCGGGCCGCGCGCAAGGGCGGGGAAACCGAGGGCATCAAGCAGGGGCAAGGTGGCATGCATAGGGTTCTACTCTGGGAAACTGCTCATTGGAGTCGTGACAGGCGCCAGCGTTACAGGGGCCGGCAAGACCAGCTGGTGCGGCTCCGGCTGCGCCGTGCGCACAGGAGCTTTATAGCGTGAAAAGCCAAAACACCGGATGATTGGCAGACAGCCCTTTTGTAACAAATGCCCGGGCTGGATGTCCTTGGGAGACCCACCGCAGATGCCCGGGAGAGAAGCGTGACCGCCAGCCATAGCCGCGACACCGCGACTGTCATTACGCCCTGCCTGGTGCTGCTGTGCAAGCACCCGGCTCCCGGCCACTCGAAACAGCGCCTGGCCAGCCAGATCGGCCGCCTGCCGGCGCTGACAATAGCCCGCTTGCTGCTCGACTGTGCGCTGGAAGACCTGCGGCAGTGGCCGGGAGCGCGGGTAATTGCCCCGGATCAGGCGCACGACCTGGCCTGGGCACAGGCAGTCTGCCCGCCAGCCTGGGTGCTGGCGCAGGGCGAAGGCAACCTGGGGCAGCGCCTGAATGCCCTGGACCGGGCGTTGCGCGCGCGCGGCGAGCAGCGCCTGCTGTACATCGGCAGCGACTGTCCGGCGCTGCGGCCAGCCGACTATGCGCGGGTGGCGCAGCTGCTCGAGTCCTGCGACAGCGTGCTGCTCGGGGCGCGCGACGGTGGCGTGGTTTTGCTGGCCTCCAACCGGCCGTGGCCGGACCTCAGCCAGCTGCCGTGGAGTACCGCGCAGCTGGGTGAGGCCCTGGCCGCTTGCTGCGTGGCCGCAGGGCACTCGCTGCACGTGGCAGGCGAACTGTTCGATATCGACCAGCAGGAGGATCTGGCGCTGCTGGGCGACGGCCTGGCCGGGGATAACCGCCCCGCCCGGCGCGCCCTGCTCGCCGCCCTGCCCGCGCTGGGGATCGCCGCACATGCCTGACACCCCGGCCAATCTGCGCATATCCGCCCCGCCCATCAGCCTGGTGATTCCCTGCTACCGCGACGAAGCCAGCCTGGCCCGGCTGCTCGCGCAGCTGCGCCAATTGCCTGCCAGCAGCGCGCAGGAACTGCAGATCATCGTGGTGGATGCGGCACGCAATCCGGCCTGCCAGCAGCTGTGCGGGCAATATGCCGCGCAGTGGCTTGGCGCCCAGCCGTGCCGCGGCGAACAGCTGCGCCTGGGTGCGGCCCAGGCGCAACATGCGCTGCTCTGGTTCCTGCATGCCGACGCGCAGCTGCAGGGCGATCCGCTGGTGCAGCTCCGCGCGGCACTGGCCGGCGGCGCCGTCGCTGGCTATTTCGACTTTCGCTTTGCCGGACCCGGCTGCTGGCAGGGCCGCCTGCTCGAACGGCTGACCAACTGGCGTACCCGCTTCGGCATCCCCTATGGCGATCAGGGGTTGTTTGCCACGCGCACGGCCTACTTCGGCAGCGGGCAGCACAGTCCGTGGCCGCTGTTCGAGGAGGTGGAGCTGGTGCGCCAGCTGCGCCGGCACGGCCGCCTGGTCCGCCTCGCGCAGGGCCTGCAGGTCGATCCGCGGCGCTGGCAACGCGATGGCTGGTGGCGCCGTTCGCTGCGCAATCGCCTGCTGGCCGCGGCCTTCATGCTCGGCGTGCCGGCCAGCCGGCTGGCGCACTGGTACACCCCGCGCAAGCCTGCTGCGCGGCCTGCCGATCGGTAGTACGGGGGCAACCCGCGTACCGATTGCCCGGCAAACGTGCACCCGCCCTACGCGTCAGCTCGTGCCTACAAGCCCATCTGCTTGCTGATGATCTCGTTCATCACTTCGCGGGTGCCGCCACCGATCGAGAGGATGCGGTTGTCGCGGTACAGCCGCTCGACCAGGCTCTCGCGCATGAAGCCCATGCCGCCGAGGATCTGCGTGGCGTCGTAGGTGATGCGGTCGGACACGTCGGTGGCGAAGTTCTTGGCCATCGAGATTTCCTTGATCACGCTCTTGCCGGCCGCCATCTTCGCCGCCTGCCGGTAGGTGAATTCACGGGACACCTCCAGCTGGGTGGCCATCTCGGCCAGGCGGTGCTTGAGCACCTGGAACTTGCCGATCGGCTTGCCGAACGCTTCACGCTCCCTGGCCCACTTCAGCGACTCTTCCAGCGCCAGCTGGGAGGTCATGTTGGCCATGATCGCCAACGACAGCCGCTCGCTCTGGAAATTGGCCATGATCCCGGCAAAGCCCATGTTCTCCACGCCGATCAGGTTGTCGACCGGCACCTTGCAGTCGTCGAAGAACAGTTCAGCAGTATCCGACGCCCACCAGCCCATCTTCTTCAGCGAACGGCCGACGCTGAAGCCAGGCGTGCCCTTCTCGATCAGCAGCAGGCTGACCCCGCCGAAGCCGTCGCCACCGGTGCGCACCGCCACGGTGTAGAAGTCGGCCCGTACACCGCTGGTGATGAAGGTCTTGCTGCCGGTCACCCGGTAGCAATCACCCTCGCGCACCGCGCGGGTCTTCAGGCTGGCCACGTCGGAACCGCCGGAAGGCTCGGTGACCGCCAGCGCCATGATCTTCTCGCCGGCCAGCACCTGCGGCACCACGCGGTCGCGCAGCGCCGGCCTGGCCCACTTGAGCACCGGCGGCATGCCGATATCCAGCGAACCAAGCCCGGCGACCAGACCACCGGAACCACAGCGCATCAGTTCCTCGCTGGCCGCCACCTTGGCAAACAGGTCGCCTTCATAGCTGCCGCCGTACTGCTCGGGATAGCCGATGCCGAGGATGCCGGCCGCACCGGCCTTCTGGTACAACTCGCGGGGAAACGCTTCGGCCTCCTCCCACTCGCAGATGTGCGGCAGGATTTCACGCTCGACAAAGCGGCGGACCGTGTCGCGGACCAGCTGGTGTTCGGCGTTGAAATATTCCTGGCAGGCGCTCATTGGGCATCTCCGATAATGACTGGAGATACATTACCAAGCGCTTGCTTGGTTAGCAAAGCGGCACTCTGGCCATGCAGCAGGCCATTTATGTCCGTTGCTCACCCAGGCGGGCGACCCGCAGCAGCTCGCGGGTCATCATCAAGGACAGCCCCCACAGGCGCGCCCCGCCCAGATCGATGCAGGGCGCCGGTATGCGCAGACCGGCTACTTTCCAGGTGAGTGTCTGCCGCCTGAGCGGATCGGTCAGCCAGGACAAAGGCACCCAGTGCAGTTCGGCGGCCTCGATCCCAGGCTTAAGCGCCAGCGCCCGCGGCGTGTGATAGACATAGGGCGAAACCACCATGGGCAGCGGTCGGGCATGCTCTCTGGTCAACAGGTCCGATAACCGGCCAATCGGTTCGACCCGCCCAGCGGGGTCAAAGCCGGTCTCTTCGTGCAACTCGCGCAAGGCTGCGGCGCGGGTGCTGGCATCATCGCGCGCCACCCTGCCACCAGGGAAAGAAACATGCCCCGACCAGGGATCACCGTGGCGCTCGGCCCGTTTCATCATCAACACCACCGGCTCATCACGGCTGGCATTGGGGTCGCTATCGGCCAACAGCAACACGACGCCGCAGCGCCTGACCCAGCGCCGACCGGGAATCCGCCGGGGCGAGTGGTCCTGCAGGGCAGCGGCAATCCGGTCAATCGTGTTGGGCATGGCCGGATTCAGCTGCCCATCGGCCGGCGACCCGCCAATGCATGGGCCAGGGTGCCACCGTCGACCAGTTCCAGCTCACCGCCCAGCGGCACGCCGTGGGCAATGCGGGTCATGGCCAGTGGTTTGCCGGCCAGCATCTGCGCGATGTAGTGGGCGGTCGCCTCGCCCTCGACGGTCGGGTTGGTGGCCAGGATGATCTCGCTGAAACTGCCGGCCTCGATGCGCGCAAGCAGCTCCGGAATGCCGATGGCTTCCGGACCCAGGCCATCCAGCGGCGACAGGTGCCCCTTGAGCACGAAGTAGCGGCCGCGGTAGCCGGTCTGCTCGACCGCGAACACGTCCAGCGGACCTTCCACCACGCAGAGGATGCTGTCGTCGCGGCGCGGGTCGGCGCACACCGAACACAGGTCGTCCTCGCTGAGGGTCCGGCAGCGCTGGCAATGCCCCACCCCTTCCATGGCCGCGGTCAGCGCCTGGGCCAGGCGCAGCCCGCCGTTGCGGTCACGCTCCAGCAGTTGCAAGGCCATGCGCTGCGCGGTCTTCTGCCCGACACCGGGAAGCGTGCGCAGGGAATCTATCAGTTGGCGGATCAGCGGGCTGAAGCTCATGGGGAGTTACCTGGATGATTCGTGGAAGCTGCGCTACAGCTGGTTATTCCCTCGCCCCACCGGGGAGAGGGTCAGGCAGAGGGGCACACTGCATCAGTCCCAAAGCCCCTCTCCCCAGCCCTCTCCCGCAAGCGGGAGAGGGGGTGATCCAGGCAACCCGTAACAGGTGAATAGCCATACAACGGCATCGCGAGCAAGCTCGCTCCTACCGGTTCACACCGTCTATCCACACGGTGCGAGTGGTGATCAGATGGCGTGCAGGACAAGGCGCGGACTGGCACGGGCAGCGGAGTTTACTGAGTGTAAATGAGCATGCCCGGGCCAGTCCGCAACGCAGTCATGTGCGCCAGCTGGACGCCACGTTCAGAAGGGCATTTTGAAGCCGGGGGGGAGCTGCATCCCCGCGGTCATCCCGGCCATCTGCGACTGGCTGTTGGCCTCGATCTTGCGCACCGCATCGTTCACCGCGGCAGCGATCAGGTCTTCGAGGATTTCCTTGTCTTCCTGCATCAGGCTGTCGTCTAGGCTGACGCGCTTGACGTCATGCCGGCCGGTCATCACCACGCTGACCAGCCCGGCGCCGGACTGGCCGGTGACTTCGGCGTTCGCCAGTTCTTCCTGCATCTTCTGCATTTTTTCCTGCATCTGCTGGGCCTGTTTCATCAGACCGGCCATGCCACCTTTCATCATTTTGCTGTTCCTCGGCGTTACAGGGGTTCAATCGAATCGGGACGAATCACCGCCCCGAACTGTTCAATCATCTGGCGTATCAGCGGATCGTTCCTGATCGCCTCTTCCGCCTGGCGCTGGCGCTCGATGCGCTTGCGGGTATTGGCCTGCGCCGGGGTTTCCTGCGCGGGCTTGCTGATCTGGATCTGCAGGGCGATGGTACGCCCCAGGTGCTGGTCCAGGGCATCGTTCAGGCGCCGCTGCTGGCTGGCATTGAACAGCGCACTGTGCGCCGGGTCCAGATGCAGCGTCCAGTTGTCGCCGTCCCTGGCCACCAGCGTGCAGTTGGCGGCAATGCTGCCGGTCATGCCGGACAGGCCGATGGCCGGACACAACTGCAGCCACTCGGCCGCCAGCCCGGTCGCCGGCGCGACCTCAGGCAAGCTGTCCTCGACGGTCTCCTGCGCCGCGTTCGGCGGCAGGTCATCCAGGTAGTGCTGCGCCTCGCCGGCGGTCTCGTAGTAACTGTCATCCGCGGTTGGCGGCTCGTCATCGCTTGCATCCGGCTCTACCGGCGTGCCGGCTGGCGCGGCGCTCAGCGGCGGAGCAACCGCGGCGGGCTCGTCCCAGGGCAGATCGATCACGGCTGCCGGCTTGACCGGCGGTGGCGCTACCGGGGCTGGCACGCTGGCCGCCGCCGGCTGGGGCACGGGCGGCGCCGCGGGAACGGACACAGGCGCGGCTACCGGCGCCGTCTGTGCAACACCGACCACTGGGTTGGCAGCGGAATCAGCTGTGGCCTGGCTGATTCCCGGGGTCTTTAGTAATCGACCGGGCGCGCCGTCGGCATCCGCCGGGCGGAACGCCAGCATGCGCAGCAGGACCATCTCGAAGCCGTTGCGCGGTTCCGGCGCCAGCGGCAGGTCGCGCCGACCGATCAGGCCCATCTGGTAATAGAACTGCACATCTTCGGCAGGCAAGGCTTCGGCCAGGGCCAGCACGCGGTCGCGGTCGCCCTGGCCGTTGTCGACCGCCTCCGGCAGGGCCTGGGCAATCGCCACGCGGTGCAGCACGTTGAGGATCTCGGCCAGCACGCCGTTCCAGTCCGGGCCCTGCTCGGCCAGGTGGCGCACGGCCTCGAGCAGGGCCCGCGCATCGCCTTCCAGCAGGGCATTGAGCACGCCATACACCTGGCCGTGATCGAGGGTGCCGAGCATGGCACGCACGTCGGCCGCCAGCACCTTGCCGTCACCGAAGGCGATCGCCTGATCGGTCAGGCTCATCGCATCGCGCATCGAGCCATCCGCGGCGCGGCCGAGCAGCCACAGGGCATCCGCTTCGAACGGGATGTTTTCCACCCCGAGCACATGAGTCAGGTGCTCGACCACCCGCTCCGGCGGCATGTTCTTCAGCGAGAACTGCAGGCAGCGCGAGAGGATGGTCACCGGCAGCTTCTGCGGATCGGTGGTGGCCAGCAGGAATTTGACGTGCGGTGGCGGCTCTTCGAGGGTCTTGAGCAGCGCATTGAACGAGTGCCCGGAAAGCATGTGCACTTCGTCGATCAGGTAGACCTTGTAGCGCCCGCGGCTGGGCATGTACTGCACGTTATCCAGCAGTTCGCGAGTGTCCTCGACCTTGGTGCGGCTGGCAGCATCGACTTCGATCAGGTCGATGAAGCGGCCTTCGTCGATCTCCTTGCACACCGAGCAAACGCCGCAAGGCGTGGAGCTGATGCCGGTCTCGCAGTTCAGGCACTTGGCGAGGATCCGCGCGATGGTGGTCTTGCCGACCCCGCGGGTGCCGGTGAACAGGTAGGCATGGTGCAGGCGCTGATTGTCCAGCGCGTTGATCAGGGCCTTGAGCACATGGGTCTGACCGACCATTTCGCGGAACGAGCGCGGACGCCATTTGCGGGCAAGAACCTGATAACTCATTGATATCCATCGCGGCGGGTGCTGAAGAGGGTCAATGCTAACGGAGCATGGGGCAAATTGCACCCGCGCTGGCCAGGCAACTGTCGCAAGGTCGACGGCGCTTGCCGATCGCGCCAGTTCCGGCCCGGAAAAGCAAAAGCCCCTGAGCTGCGAGGCTCAAGGGCTTTCGTGTATGGCGCAGCGGACGGGACTCGAACCCGCGACCCCCGGCGTGACAGGCCGGTATTCTAACCGACTGAACTACCGCTGCTTGTCGGTGGACTTGCGTCCGATTCACAGCCCTGTCCGGGATAACCCGGCAGTACTTGCGAGGCGCGCAATTTACGCAGACACCCCGCGCAAGTCAACACCCAATCCACCCGGCAACTGGCAGGCGCGGGTCAGCCGCGCTTGAGCAGGCCAACCAGAAACAGCAGCACCAGCGCGCCGATCACCGAGGTGATCAGCGAGCCGATGATCCCGGCGCCGACCTGCAGGCCCAGATAGCCGAACAGATGCCCGCCGATCACGGCGCCGACGATGCCCACCACCAGATTGCCGATCAGGCCAAAGCCGCCACCACGGATCAGCTTGCCGGCAATCCAGCCAGCCAGGGCCCCGATAAGCAGAAACAGTAGAAAGTTCATCTGTACTTCTCCTCGTTAACCTTTGCCCAAGACCCTTGCCGGCTCAGAGCGCCGCCAGCCCGCGGGCAAGATCCGCCTGCAGGTCGGCAAGATCTTCCAGCCCGACGGCAACCCGCACCAGGCTGTCGCTGATCCCGGCCGCGGCACGATCCTCCGGCGACAGGCGGCCGTGGGTGGTGGTGCCCGGATGGGTGATGGTGGTCTTGGCATCCCCCAGGTTGGCGGTGATCGAGATCATCCGGGTCGCGTCGATGAAGCGCCAGGCGCCATCCTTGCCGCCCTTGACCTCGAAGCTCAGCACCGCGCCAAACCCGCTCTGCTGGCGCTTGGCCAGTTCGTGCTGGGGATGGCTGGGCAGGCCGGCGTAATAGATGCGCTCGACGCCCGGCTGCTGCTCCAGCCACTCGGCCAGCGCCTGCGCCGATGCACAATGCGCCAGCATGCGCAGGCGCAGGGTTTCCAGGCCCTTGAGGAACACCCAGGCGTTGAACGGGCTCAGCGTGGGGCCGGCGGTACGCAGGAAGCCGACCACTTCCTTCATCTGCTCGGCGCGCCCGGCGACCACCCCGCCCAGGCAGCGGCCCTGGCCATCGATGTACTTGGTCGCCGAGTGAATCACGATGTCGGCCCCCAGGTTCAGGGGCTTCTGCAGGACCGGCGTACAAAAGCAGTTATCCACCGCCAGCAGGGCGCCCCTGGCATGCGCCAGGTCCGCCAGGGCAGCGATGTCCACCAGTTCGGCCAGCGGATTGGACGGCGATTCGACAAACAGCAGCCGGGTATTCGGCCGGAAGGCCTGTGCCCAGGCATCCAGGTCGATCAGCGGCACATAATCCACCTGCACGCCGAAGCGCTTGAAATACTTCTCGAACAGGGTGACGGTCGCACCGAACACGCTGCGCGACACCAGCACATGGTCGCCGGCACTGCACAGGCTCATGACCGTGGCCAGGATCGCCGCCATCCCGGAGGATGTGGCAACCGCTTGCTCAGCGCCCTCGAGCAGCGCGATGCGCTCCTCGAAGGCACGCACGGTGGGGTTGGTGTAGCGCGAGTAGACGTTCCCCGGCACCTCGCCGGAAAACCGGGCAGCCGCATCCGCCGCCGAGCGGAAAACATAGCTGGAGGTGAAAAACAGCGGCTCGCCATGCTCGCCTTCCGGCGAACGGCGCTGCCCGCCACGCACGGCGAGGGTGTCGAAAGCGGCACCCTCGAGGTCGCTGTCCAGCCGACCGGCTTCCCATTCTGCTGTCATGCCGCAGGTTCCTCAGTTGTTGTGCAGGTCGATGATCGCGCTGACAACCTGGCCACCGGCTTTCGTGGCGTCATTGCGCGCCTGCTCGATACGGTTCAGGTAGCTCTCGCTGACATCTCCGGTGATGTACTCGCCGGTAAACACCGAGCTGTCAAAGTCCTTGACGTTGGCATTGCCCTCGCTCACCGCATCTTCCAGGTCCTTGAGGTCCTGGTAGACCAGCCAGTCGGCGCCGATCAGTTCGGCCACCTCTTCGGTGCTGCGGCCATGGGCGATCAGCTCATGGGCGCTGGGCATGTCGATGCCGTAGACATTCGGGTAGCGTACCGCCGGCGCCGCCGAACAGAAGTAGACATTCTTCGCCCCGGCTTCGCGGGCCATCTGGATGATCTGCTTGCAGGTCGTACCGCGGACGATCGAGTCATCCACCAGCATCACGTTCTTGCCGCGAAACTCCAGCTCGATCGCATTGAGCTTCTGCCGCACGGATTTCTTGCGCGCCGCCTGGCCGGGCATGATGAAGGTGCGGCCGATGTAGCGATTCTTGACGAAGCCCTCGCGGAATTTCACGCCGAGCCGGTTCGCCAGCTCCAGTGCCGACGTACGGCTGGTGTCCGGGATCGGGATGACCACGTCGATGCCATGCTCCGGGCGCTCGCGCATGATCTTCTCGGCCAGTTTCTCGCCCATGCGCAGCCGCGCCTTGTACACCGAAACGCCATCGATGATCGAGTCCGGGCGGGCCAGGTAGACATGCTCGAAGATGCAGGGGGCGTAGTGCGGGTGCTCCGCGCACTGGCGGGTGAACAGCCGGCCGTCTTCGGTAATGTAAACCGCCTCGCCGGGTGCCAGGTCACGGATCAGGGTAAAGCCGAGCACATCCAGCGCCACGCTTTCCGAGGCGATCATGTACTCGACGCCCTCGTCGGTATGCCGTTGGCCAAACACGATCGGGCGGATCGCATTCGGGTCACGGAAACCGACGATGCCATAGCCGGTAATCATCGCGACCACCGCGTAACCGCCGCGGCAACGCCCATGCACCCCGGCAACCGCGGCGAACACATCGTCTTCGGTCGGCTGCAGCTTGTTGCGCACCGCCAGTTCATGGGCGAACACGTTGAGCAGCACTTCCGAATCGGAATTGGTGTTCACATGGCGCAGGTCGGACTCGTAGATTTCCTTGGCCAGCTGCTCGACGTTGGTCAGGTTGCCGTTGTGCGCCAGGGTGATGCCATAGGGCGAGTTGACATAGAACGGCTGCGCTTCCGCGGAACTGGAGCTGCCCGCCGTCGGATAACGTACATGGCCAATCCCCATGTGCCCCACCAGGCGCTGCATGTGGCGCTGCTGGAAGACGTCGCGGACCAGTCCGTTGTCCTTGCGCAGGAACAGCCGGCCGGCATTGCTGGTGACGATACCGGCAGCGTCCTGACCACGATGCTGGAGAACGGTGAGCGCGTCATACAGCGACTGGTTGACGTTGGATTTTCCGACAATTCCGACAATGCCACACATGTGACGCAACCCCTACGTTGTGAATCAAGAATTTGCAGGCAAGTGCAGCGCACTCGCAGGAGACCAGCCGTCGGTCAGATCCAGAATGAAGGTCTTCGACCAGTCGGCCACCATCAGAAAGTGCGGGATCAAAACCGACTGTTGCCACCAGGGATCCTGCTGCACCGGTGCCAGGCTGAGCAGGCCGACCAGCACCACCACCAGCAAGGCGCCGCGCGCCGCACCAAAGGTCATGCCCAGAAAGCGATCCGTGCCGGACAGGCCGGTGACCCGCACCAGTTCACTGAGCAGATAGTTGACCAGCGCCCCCAGCACCAGGGTGGCCAGGAACAGAATGGCGCAGCCGGCGATGACCCGCACCGATGGTATTTCGATGAACTCCACCAGGTGCTCTGCCAGGGCGCCGCCAAACATCCAGGCGATGGTCCCGGCGACGACCCAGGTCAGCAAGGACAGCGCTTCCTTGACGAAGCCGCGGCGCAAGCTGATCAGGCAGGAAACGCAGACAATGGCGACGATGCCCCAATCTACCCAAGTGAATGCCACTGTTTCGTCCGCCGCTGAAAAGGGGGTGCATTCTAACAGAGCGACTCTGCCCGGGTAAGGCGCTGATTACTGCGCTTCGGGCTCGAAACGCACGATAAAGCCATCCAGTTTCTGCTGACGCTTGAGCTGATCGCGCAAACGGTCAGCTTCCGCGCGCTCCACCACCGGCCCGACCAGCACCCGGTTCTTGCCTTCGAAACTGCGCACATAGGCGTTGTAACCCTTGCTGCGCAGCTTCTGCTGCAAGTCCTGGGCGCTGGAAAGGCTGGCCAGACTGGCAAGCTGAACCGACCAGGTAACGGGCAGGCTGTTCCGGTCCAGATGGCTGGCCGGCGCGTTGCCCGGGTCAGCCTGGGCTGGAGCGGCTGCAGTGGCCGGTGCGGCAACCGGTGGTGGCGCGACCAGCGCCTGTGCACTGGCTGCCGGATCTTCCGGCAATGGCTCCGGCTCCGGCACCACAACAGGCTCCTGGGTAACCGGGACCATCGCCGGTGCCGGTGGCATTGGTGGCGCGTCGACAACCACCTGGCGCAGGTCATCCGGGCGCGAAAACAGCATCGGCAGGAAAATGACGGCAAGCGCAACCAGCACCAGGGCGCCAACGATGCGTTGCTTGAGGCTCTTATCCAGTACAGCCATTTCCAGCTCCCCTCTGCGCCAGCCAGGCCAGCGCTTCCGCCACACAATAAAAAGATCCGAACACCAGCACTTCATCACCCTCGGCAGCCTGCCGGCACTGTGCCTCCAGCGCCTCGCCGATCGACCCATGCCGGCTGGCCTGCACACCCGCCTTGAGCAACTCGTCGTGCAGCTCGAGCGCCGACCGCGAGCGCGGTGAAGGCAACGCTGTCACCGCCCATTGGCTGATTTCAGCCTGGATTGCCTGCACCACCCCCGCAAGATCCTTGTCCGCGAGCAGGCCGAAAACCGCCAGGCGCCGGCCTGCAAGCGGTGTCTCGCGTAAACGCCGCGCGAGAAACTCGCAGGCATGCGGATTATGCCCAACATCCAGCAACAGCGAGAGTCTCTTGCCCTGAAATTCGAGGCTGTGCCGCTCCAGCCTGCCGCTCAGGCGGGTGCGCTGCAAGGCAAGCGACAACTGCGCTGGCTGCCAGCCCAGATCGAGAAGACTGAAGGCCTGCAGGGCCAGCGCCGCGTTCTCCAGGGGCAGGTCCAGCAGTGGCAGATCGTGCAGTTCACGCACCTGCCCTGCCCGGTCGAGACCCTGCCAATGCCAACCTGCAGGCGTTAGCGCCAGGTCAAAATCCCGTCCGCGAAGGTAAAAAGGCGCTGCCAGCACGGCAGCCTGCTGCAGCAGCACTGCCGGCGGGTCGAGATCGCCGCAGACGACGGGTATGCCCGGGCGAAAAATTCCGGCCTTTTCGACAGCCACGCTCTCGCGGGTATCGCCGAGCCAATCCGCATGATCCAGAGCGATACTGGTTACGATGGCGAGATCCGCATCGATCAGATTGACCGCATCCAGCCTGCCGCCGAGGCCGACCTCAAGCACGGCAAAATCCAGGGCAGCCTGCTGGAACAGCCAGAACGCCGCCAGGGTGCCCATTTCGAAGTAGGTCAGGGATATTTCCTGCCGCGCCGACTCAACCACCGCAAAGGCGGCACACAACTCGGCATCCGTCGCCTGCTGGCGGTCGATGACCACCCGCTCGTTGTAGCGCAGCAGATGGGGCGAGGCATAGACGCCTACGCGCAATCCCTGGCCGAGCAGCAGCTCGGCGAGAAATGCGCAGGTTGAACCCTTGCCGTTGGTGCCAGTGACCGTGACAACCCGCCCGGCGGGTCGGCGCAAGCCCATGCGCTCGGCCACCTGGCGCACCCGATCAAGGCCCATGTCGATGGCGGTCGGATGCAACTGCTCCAGGTAGGCCAGCCAGTCCGGCAGGCTCCGTTCGGTCATGCGGTCTGGGCGGGACTGGGCAGGTGCTGCATCTGGGCCAGCAGGCGGGCCAGACGCTCACGCAACTCCGCGCGCGGAATGATCATGTCAATCGCCCCATGATCGAGCAGGAACTCGCTGCGCTGGAATCCTTCCGGCAGCTTTTCCCGAACCGTCTGCTCGATTACCCGCGGACCGGCAAACCCGATCAGCGCCTTGGGCTCGGCGACGATCACATCGCCCAGCATCGCCAGACTGGCCGATACACCGCCGTACACCGGATCGGTCAGCACGGAAATGAAAGGCACGCCCTCTTCACGCAGACGTGCCAGCACCGCTGAGGTCTTGGCCATCTGCATCAGGGAAATCAGGGCTTCCTGCATGCGCGCGCCCCCCGAGGCGGCGAAGCAGACCAGCGGGCAGCGCTGTTCCAGCGCAACGTTGGCCGCGCGGACGAAGCGTTCGCCGACGATGGCGCCCATCGAGCCGCCCATGAAGCCGAACTCGAAGGCGCAGGCGACAATCGGCATGCCCTGGAGTTTTCCGCTCAAGGCAATCAGCGCATCTGTCTCGCCGGTATCCTTTTGTGCCGCCAGCAAGCGGTCCTTGTAGCGCTTGCCATCGCGGAACTTCAAGCGATCAACCGGCTCCAGGTCTGCCCCGATTTCCTGGCGGCCGTCCGCATCGAGAAACAGGTCCAGACGGGTGCGCGCATCGATGCGCATGTGGTGGTTGCACTTCGGACATACATCCAGGGTCTTTTCCAGCTCGGGCCGGTACAGCACGGCATCACAGGACGGGCACTTGTGCCAAAGCCCCTCGGGCACGGAGCTTTTCTTGACCTCGGAACGCATGATCGAGGGGATCAACTTATCTCTCAACCAGTTGCTCATGCTCTAACTCTCCAAAACCGCAACACTGGAAACTCCGGGATTACCCCTGGCGAGCCGCCTGAAAATTAATGATTGTCTGCCGGTTGCCCGGCGCTGGCAAACCCGGACACTGCCCGACAAGCCGGCAAGCAGCATCAGCGCCAACTGCCCCGCTGCCTCGCAACAGGCTAGCTGACGGCCACTCTGGCCAGACCGTCACATCGATAACTCTTTGCAGGCCCGAATAAAGGCCTGAATCTTGCCGGCATCCTTGATGCCCTTGCTGATTTCTACCCCGCCACTGACATCCACCGCGTAGGGGCGCACCCGGGTGATCGCAGCCCGCACATTCGCCGAATTCAGCCCTCCGGCCAGAATTACCGGGCAAGGCAGCTTGTCTGGCACCAGTGACCAGTCGAATGACTCGCCGGTTCCGCCGGGGACACCGGCAACGAAGGTATCCAGCAATATGCCTGCAGCACCGGGATAACGGGCGACCTGTGCCCGAATATCGTCTCCGGCCTTCACCCGCAGGGCTTTCAGGTAAGGCCGGCGATAACCCTCGCAGTCGGCAGGGGTTTCATCTCCGTGGAACTGCAGCATGTCGAGCGGCAGTGCAGCGAGGATTTCGTTCAGCTCGCCGCGACTGGCATTGACGAACAGGCCAACCGTGGTAACAAACGGCGGCAATGCCGCAATGATCGCGCGCGCCTGCTCAATACTTACGGCCCGGGGGCTCTTCGCATAGAACACCAGGCCGATGGCATCGGCGCCTGCAGCGGCAGCCGCCAGTGCGTCCTCGACTCGGGTAATTCCACAGATCTTGATACGCACAATGGTCAACTTGGATTATCCGGGCAATGAACCTGATGTTAGCAAAGGCCGCCCTGCTGCGTCAGCTTGCCGCCTCAGGCAAGGCTGAAAGGAAGTGCGGACCGGTGTAGCGCTGAGGCAAGTCGAACTCCGCCGGATAATCGACCTGGACCAGATAGAGCCCGTAAGGATGCGCGGTAACCCCGCCGGTTCGACGTACCCGCGTCTCCAGGACCTCCCTGGCCCATTCGACGGGTCGCTCGCCGGCACCGATGGTCATCAGTACGCCGGCTATGTTGCGCACCATGTGGTGGAGAAACGCATTGGCGCGAATATCCAGGACGATGAACTTGCCATGCTCGATCAGCTGCAGGTGATGCACCGTCTTGATCGGTGACTTGGCCTGGCACTGCCTGGCCCGGAAGGCACTGAAGTCGTGCGTACCAACCAGACAGGACGCGGCTGCGCGCATAAGGGTCACGTCGAGCGGACGATGGTTCCAGGTGACCTCTTCGGCCATGTGCGCAGGACGAATCTGGTCGTTGTAGATCACATAGCGATAACGCCTGGCCATGGCACTGAAGCGCGCATCGAAATGGCCGGGCATCGCGCGCGCCCAGGTCACGCTTATATCGGGCGCCAGGTTCATGTTGGCCCCCATCACCCAGGCGTGCATGGAGCGATCCACCTCGGTTTCGAAGTGCACCACCTGCCCGCAGGCATGCACCAGCGCATCGGTCCGGCCGGCGCAACTGAGCCTGACCGGAGCGCCGCCCGCGACCTTGGACAAAGCCTTTTCCAGACTCTCCTGAATCGACGGAACGCCCGCTCTCTGTCGCTGAAAGCCACGGTAGCGGGAGCCCTTGTACTCAACCCCGAGGGCTATCCTGAAAACGCCAGCGGCAGCCATGTCGGCTGCCGCTGGTGACAATACTTCAGACATTTATCAGGCCAGTTTACCGATCAATTCACGCGCTTCCTGCTGCTGGGATTCGCTACCCTCGGCAATCACCTCGTCGAGAATGTCGCGGGCACCCTCGGCATCACCCATATCGATGTAGGCGCGCGCCAGATCGAGCTTGGTCGCCGCTTCATCGGTGCCAGAAAGGAAATCGAAATCCTCATCATCGTCTGCCGCCAAATCGCCCTGCTCCTGCAACAGTTCCGGCTCGTCCTGCAGCGAAAAATCGTCAAACGAAGCACTCAACTGGTCCAGCTCGTCATTCAGCGCTTCCAGCGTCGGCTCCGGCTCTGCCAGCGCCGACTGGAGGGATTGCTGTTCGCCGGTGGCCGGCAAAGCGAAGTCTTCGGCCAGGTCCAGCGCAGAGTCGAGCCCGAAGCTGTCATCGTCAGCACCTGCGCCGCTATCGAGCTCCGGCAACTCCAGACTGATTTCATTCTCATCGGGCAACGCGTAATCGCTACTGCCGGTCGATGCCTGGGCAGGCTCCAGCTCGAAGTCGAAATCTGAAAAATCATCGACTTGCTTGAGTGCCTGACTCGATTCGGATGCCGCCGGCGCTTCAAGCGTCAGGCCAAAATCAATGTCATCTTTAGCGCTGGCTGCCGGCTCGGCAAAATCGATATCCAGCGCAAAGTCATCCAGATCCTGGTCGGATGCGCTTGCCGGCGCCCGAAACTCTTCGTCGATTTCAGCATCCAGGTCTTCCAGGCTCAAATCGAACGCATCATCCGCATCCTGCGGCGCGGCAGGTGGCGCGTCGGAAATCAGATCTTCCATGGCAAAATCATCGGGCTCGGCAACATGGCCAACACCCGCGGCGAACCCCGCCGCCGCCATCGCCGGATACTTGGCCTTGATCTGCTCGATCTGCGCGCTCACCCCACCAACTTCCTGCAGTTCGGCTTCCTGGCGCTGGAAGCCGTCACGATCACCCAGCTCTGCCAGCACTTCCATCAACTTCAGCTGCAGATCGGCGCGTTGCGGCTCATTGTTGATGGCGCCCTGCAGGAATTCGGCGGCCTGATTGAACTTGCCATAAGCGATATAGCTTTCCGCCTCGGCCAAGGCATCGATTGGCTGAGCATTGACCGGCTCTTTCTGCGGCTCTATTGCCGCATCATCCAGCCCGGCAAAGGTGTCATCAGGCAGCTCAGCCTCACTATCGAAATCCTTGTCGGTGTCGATATCCAGAGGTTTGGCTGCTGCAGACTGACTGTCTTTCAAGGCGTTACGCCGTGAAAGCGCCATCAAACCAAGCAGAATAATCAGCAAACCTGCGCCGGCAGAGCCTACCAGCAGTGGATTGCCCAGGAACTCGTCGACCGGACTGACCGGTTCCGGCGCGACCGCGCTGGCTGTTTCGCTGACAACCTGCACAGGCTGGACTTCTTCGACTGGCGCTACCGCCGCTGCCGGCTTGGCTGCTGCAGGGGCTGGCGCGGCTTGAGCTGCTGGCTCCTCCACCTTGGCGGTCGCCGGGGCATCAGCCACCGGCTGCACGGGGGCAGTGGGCTGTGCAGGAGTACTCTCGGCGACGACCGGCGCCTGTGCTGGCTTGTCCGCGATTGGTGCTGGAGCGAGCGGCTGCTCGGACTTGGTTGCAAGCGCCGCCTCGGCGGCCTGCTTTTCCTGCGCGAGCAGATCGGCCTGCAACTTGGCCAACTGGTCATCCTTGAGCTGGACCAGTTTCTGCAGCTTGTCCATCTGGCTTTGCAGGTCCGCCACACGCTCCTTGAGCTCTTCACCCTGGCGGCGCGAGGTATCCAGGCTTTCCTGGGTAACTGCCAGCTTGTCGCTCAGGACCTTGCTGTCCTCCCCAGCGCCCTTGTCACTGCCTGAAGCTGCCTTGCCAGCCTCGGCGGCAACCAGCCGAAGACTGTCCTTGGTTTCGATCTGCGCCGGCGCCTCACCGGCCACATCGCGCTTGGTTGCATCCAGTTGCCGGGCGGTTACCGGCGTCAGGCTGCGCCCTTCACGCCAGGCACTGTTCTGCTCCGCCACCTCAGCCGTGGCAGCCGAGCCGGAGCGTGCATTGACCTGGGACGCATCCGGCAGACGCAGCACCTGGCCACTTTTCAGACTGTTGATATTGCCGCCGATGAAGGCATTCGGATTGAGGTCCTGAATGGCCAACATGGTCTGATTCAGGGAACCACTCGACTGAACCCGCTGGGCAATCTCCCAAAGCGTGTCGTTCTTGCTGGTCCTGTACTGATCGCCAGAGATTGCTTCAGCGGCCACCGCCGCCGGACGGGACTCGGCACGGGCAGGCGCGGCAACTGGCGAACCCGGCAGGGAACCTGCCTTGAAGGGGCCGTCTGCAGGAGCACTCTGGCTGCGCGGCGCAGCAACCGGGACAGGGCTCGGCGCAGGCACTGCAACAGGAAGACGGGGTGCCGCGGCAATCGCGGTCTCCGGCGAATACAGGGGCGGATCCAGCAGCAGGGTGTACTCACGCAGAACCCGACCACTCGGCCAGACCACCTCTACCAGAAAGTTCAAATAAGGTTCGCGCACCGGCTTGCCCGAAGTGACACGGATCGCTCCCTTGCCATTCGCCAGGATGACGGGGGTGAACTTCAGGTCGGTGAGGAAAAACTCGCGCTCGACCCCGGCCTTGCTGAAGTCTTCGGGAGAAGCCAGACGGGGAATGATCTCGGCCTTGTCCAGATCGCGGATTTCGAGCAACTCGATGTTCGCATCAAGCGGCTGATTGAGCGATGACTGTAGAGATATCTCTCCGAGTCCCAGCGCATGCGCCATACCGGAAGTAAGCGACGTTGCAGCCGCGATTGCCAGTACCAGTTTGCGAACCCGAATCATAGTGATATCCCTTGTCTTATCTTTTTTTTCTCGACCAGCGAGAGGGTATTTTGCCACTAATTGCCCACAACTCGAGGCGCTTTCCGACCAGTCAGCGATTCAAGCAGGAGCGACAAGCTAGAAAGATTCTTCAAATTTACGGTAAGTATCTTTCACAGATAGTGTTTTATCAACTTTTGACCCATCTGCAAAGCAGTCCACAGGAATGCCATGCAGCGATAATCAGAAGCAATCCACAAATTGACGCCAGTGAACCGTTGAGCAGGATCACCAATGCGCACCGACCTAGCGAAGCAGGATTGCAGATAAAACCGGGAAATGCGGCGCTTAAGCCCAAGCAGGCTTGCTCCGGGCCAACCACCCTTGCCGATGGCTAACCCGGATGCGTCAAGAATCAGCGTTCCAGCAGAATCCGCAGCATGCGCCGCAGCGGCTCGGCAGCACCCCAGAGCAACTGATCGCCGACGGTGAAGGCGCCCAGGTACTGCGAGCCCATGTTCAGCTTGCGCAAACGCCCAACCGGCACGCTCAGGGTACCGGTCACCGCGGTCGGGCCCAGCTCGCGAATGCTTGCTTCACGCTGGTTGGGCACCAGCTTGACCCACGGGTTGTGCTGGCTGATCAGCTGCTCGATGTCAGCCATCGGCACATCCTTGTTCAGCTTGATGGTCAGTGCCTGGCTGTGGCAACGCATGGCACCGATGCGCACACACAGGCCATCGACCGGAATCGGATTCTTGTTGCGCCCGAGGATCTTGTTGGTCTCGGCCTGGCCTTTCCACTCTTCACGGCTCTGCCCGTTTGGCAGTTCCTTGTCGATGTAGGGGATCAGGCTGCCGGCCAGCGGCACACCAAAATTGTCCACCGGGAAGCCTTCGCCGCGCATCGCCTCGGCGACTTTGCGATCGATATCGAGAATAGCGCTGGCCGGATTGGCCAGATCGTCAGCCACAGCACCATGAATAGCGCCCATCTGCTTGATCAGCTCGCGCATATTCTGCGCACCCGCCCCGGATGCGGCCTGGTAGGTCATGGCGCTCATCCATTCGACCAGGCCGGCCTCGTACAGACCGCCCAGCGCCATCAGCATCAGGCTGACCGTGCAGTTGCCACCGATGTAGTTCTTGATCCCGCTATCCAGCGACTGGTCGATGACCCTGCGATTCACCGGGTCCAGCACGATCACCGCATTATCGGCCATGCGCAGCGCCGAAGCAGCGTCGATCCAGTAGCCGTCCCAGCCGGCTTCCAGCAGCTTGGGGAAAACCTCGTTGGTGTAATCACCACCCTGACAGGTAAGGATCACATCCAGGCCTTTCAGCTCATCGATGCTGTAGGCGTCTTTCAGCGGGGCAATGTCCTTGCCAACATCCGGCCCCTGCCCGCCCACATTCGAGGTGGTGAAGAACACCGGTTCGATCAGGTCGAAATCCCGCTCTTCCAGCATCCGCTGCATGAGCACCGAACCCACCATACCGCGCCAACCGATCAGACCTACGCGCTTCATAGCACTACACCTTCAAAGAGAGAGTCATTCCGCCACCTGCGCGGCGGAGCGAAAGATTACAGACTGCGCAGTGCCTCGACTACCGCATCACCCATGGCTGCCGTACCGACTTTAGTCTTGCCTGCCGACCAGATATCACCGGTGCGCAGCCCCTGATCCAGCACCAGGCTGACGGCACGCTCGATGGCATCTGCCGCTACCACCTGGCTGAAGCTGTAGCGCAGCAGCATCGACACCGAGAGGATGGTCGCCAGCGGGTTGGCAATCCCTTTGCCGGCGATATCCGGCGCCGAGCCGTGGCAGGGCTCGTACATGCCCTTGTTGTTGGCATCCAGCGAAGCCGACGGCAGCATGCCGATGGAGCCGGTAAGCATCGAGGCTTCGTCGGAGAGGATGTCACCGAACAGATTGTCGGTGACCATCACGTCGAACTGCTTGGGTGCCCGCACCAGCTGCATGGCGGCGTTGTCGACGTACATATGGCTCAGCTCGACATCCGGGTAATCCCTGGCCACTTCCTCGACCACGGCGCGCCACAACTGGCTGGACGCCAGCACGTTGGCCTTGTCCACCGAGCACAGCTTCTTGCCGCGCACACGCGCCATATCAAAACCGACACGGGCAATCCGGCGGATTTCGCTTTCACTGTACGGCAGGGTGTCGTAGGCCATGCGCTCGCCGTTCTCCAGCAGCTTGCTCTCGCGCGGCTGGCCGAAGTAGATGCCACCGGTCAACTCACGCACGATCAGGATATCCAGACCGGATACCACTTCCGGCTTCAGCGACGAAGCGTCGGCCAGCTGCGGATAGAGAATCGCCGGGCGCAGGTTGGCGAACAGCCCCAGTTGCGAGCGGATTTTCAGCAGGCCGCGCTCCGGGCGCAGGGCCGGCTCGATGGCATCCCACTTCGGGCCACCCACGGCGCCGAGCAGAATGGCATCGGCGGCGCGCGCGCGCGCCAGGGTTTCATCCGCCAGCGGTACGCCGTACTTGTCGTAGGCGGCGCCGCCCAACTCGTCGAAGCTCAGCTCGAAGCCCAGGCTGTACTTGGCGTTGGCCAGCTGCAGCACCTTGACCGCTTCGGCCATGATTTCCGGGCCGATACCGTCACCAGGGAGAACCAGAATCTGCTTGCTCATCGCATTCCTCTATTCCGTAGGATGGATAACGGCCAACGGCCTTATCCACCGAAATTCATGGTGGAAAACGCTTTTCGGCTTCCCACCCTACACATCACTTGATCGCGCCGAACAACCAGGGGTTGCTCTGCTGGTGCTTGCTTTCGAAGGCCTTGATCGCGTCACTGTCCTGCAGGGTCAGGCCGATGTCGTCCAGACCATTGAGCAGGCAGTGCTTGCGGAAGGCGTCCACCTCGAAGTGGTAGACCTTGCCGTCCGGACGGGTCACGGTCTGCGCCGCCAGATCGACGCTGAGCTGGTAGCCCTCGCAGGCCTCGGCCTGCTGGAACAACTCGTCGACTTCCGCCTCGGTCAGGATGATCGGCAACATGCCGTTCTTGAAGCTGTTGTTGAAGAAGATGTCGGCGTAGCTCGGCGCGATCACCGCACGGAAGCCGTACTCTTCCAGCGCCCAGGGCGCATGTTCACGGCTGGAGCCACAACCGAAGTTCTCCCGCGCCAGCAACACGCTGGCGCCCTGATAACGCGGGAAGTTCAGCACGAAGTCCTTGTTGAGCGGACGCTGCGAGCAATCCTGGCCCGGCTGACCGACATCCAGATAGCGCCACTCGTCAAACAGGTTCTGGCCAAAGCCGGTACGCTTGATCGACTTCAGAAACTGCTTGGGAATGATCTGATCGGTGTCGACGTTGGCACGATCGAGCGGAGCCACCAAGCCTGTATGTTGGGTAAACGCTTTCATCATTCAGCTCCTTGCTTGCTCAACTCGCGCACATCGATAAAGCGCCCGGTCACCGCAGCGGCCGCAGCCATCGCCGGGCTGACCAGGTGGGTACGCCCGCCGGCACCCTGACGCCCTTCGAAGTTGCGGTTGGACGTCGACGCACAATGTTCGCCACTGCCCAGCTTGTCCGGGTTCATCGCCAGGCACATCGAGCAGCCCGGCTCACGCCATTCAAAACCGGCCTCGATAAAGATCTGGTCCAGCCCTTCGGCCTCGGCCTGCGCCTTGACCAGACCGGAACCCGGCACCACCAGCGCCTGCTTGATGGTGCTGGCGACCTTGCGGCCCTTGGCCACGTCGGCAGCGGCACGCAAATCTTCGATGCGCGAGTTGGTGCAGGAGCCGATAAACACCCGGTCCAGCTGGATCGAGGTGATTGCCTGGTTGGCCGAGAGGCCCATGTACTTCAAGGCGCGCACGATCGAGTCGCGCTTGACCGGGTCGGCTTCGGCGGCCGGGTCCGGCACTTGCGCATCCACCGGCAAGACCATCTCCGGCGAGGTGCCCCAGGTCACCTGCGGCTTGATCTGTGCGGCATCCAGCTCGACCACGGTATCGAAGTGCGCATCGGCGTCGGACACCAGATCGGCCCAGACCGCGACCGCCTTGTCCCAGTCCTCGCCCTTCGGCGCAAAGGTGCGACCCTTGACGTAGGCGATGGTCTTGTCGTCAACAGCCACCACACCGACCCGTGCTCCGGCTTCGATGGCCATGTTGCAGATGGTCATGCGGCCTTCCATCGACAGGTCGCGAATCGCGCTGCCGGCAAATTCCAGCGCATGGCCGTTACCACCGGCGGTACCGATCTTGCCGATGATCGCCAGCACGATGTCCTTGGCCGTCACGCCGAACGGCAACCGGCCTTCGACGCGCACCTGCATGTTCTTCATCTTCTTGGCCACCAGGCACTGGGTAGCCAGCACATGCTCGACCTCCGACGTACCGATGCCATGCGCCAGCGCACCAAAGGCGCCGTGGGTCGAGGTGTGCGAGTCGCCACAGACCACGGTCATGCCCGGCAAGGTGGCGCCCTGCTCCGGGCCAACCACGTGGACGATGCCCTGGCGGCTGTCGTTCATCTTGAATTCGAGGATGCCGAAGTCGTCGCAGTTCTCGTCGAGAGTCTGCACCTGCAGGCGCGAGACTTCATCGGCAATCGACTCCAGGCCGCCCTGACGCTCGGCCCTGGTGGTCGGCACGTTGTGGTCCGGGGTGGCGATGTTGGCGTCGACGCGCCATGGCTGGCGACCGGCCAGACGCAGCCCTTCAAAGGCCTGCGGCGAGGTCACTTCGTGGAGGATGTGCCGGTCGATATAGATCAGCGACGAACCATCATCGCGACGCTTTACCTCGTGCGCATCCCAGAGCTTGTCGTACAGCGTTTTGCCGGCCATGGGTCAATCCTCATCTTCGGGCTTGGTCAGTTGGGAGCAATGCGGATTTTTGCCCCTCTTTTCACCAGACAAATCCTAGGGATAACTAACAAATAACTCCAATTCATTCTTTTTATGCTTTGGATAACAATATGGAATGTAAGTTAAACTCCAGCCTCCGTTCCGCCAACCGGGAGCAGCCGCCGTGGACCTCGCCAACCTGAATGCCTTCATCGCCATTGCCGAAACCGGCAGCTTTTCGCATGCCGGCGAACGCCTGCACCTGACCCAGCCGGCCATCAGCAAGCGTATCGCCGGCCTGGAGCAGCAGCTCAAGGTGCGCCTGTTCGACCGCCTGGGCCGCGAGATCGGTCTTACCGAAGCCGGTCGCGCCCTGCTGCCGCGGGCCTACCAGATTCTCGGAGTACTTGATGATACGCGCCGCGCGCTGACCAACCTGAGTGGCGAGATCAGCGGTCGCCTGACCCTGGCCACCAGCCACCACATCGGCCTGCACCGCCTGCCGCCGCTGTTGCGCGCCTTTACCCGCGCCCATCCGCAAGTGGCCCTGGACATCCAGTTTCTCGACTCGGAAGTGGCCTACGAGGAAGTTCTGCATGGCCGCGCGGAGCTGGCGGTGATCACCCTGGCCCCGGACACCCGCGAGCCGGTGCGCGCCGTAGCGGTGTGGGACGATCCGCTGGATTTCGTCGCCGCCCCCGAACACCCGCTGGCGCGCAGTGGCGCCATCAGTCTGGCCGACGTGGCCCGCCACCCGGCCGTGTTTCCCGGCGGCAACACCTTCACCCATCACATCGTGCGCCGGCTGTTCGAGCGCGAAGGCCTGACACCCAACATCGGCATGAGCACCAACTACCTGGAAACCATCAAGATGATGGTGTCCATCGGCATCGCCTGGAGCGTGCTGCCGCGCACCATGCTCGACGACCAGGTGGCTCGCCTGCCGCTGCCGGGAATCCAGCTGGAGCGCCAGCTGGGCTACATCCTGCACAGCGAGCGCACCCTGTCGAACGCCGCCCGGGCCTTCATGACCCTGCTGGACAACCAGCGCTGAGCAACCGGCAGCGTCCTCAGCCCGCGGCAGGGGGACGCGCGCCGGCCAGCAACGCATCCAGCCGAATGCAATCGGTCTCAGGGCGTACCGTGGAGAACAGTTGCAGCGCCTGCGGGTAGCTGCGGCCAAGCATCTTCAACCACTGCTTCAGGCGCCCCGGGGCATAGCGTGGCGCCAGCCGGTTGCGTGACTGCCGCCAGAAGTCCTCGAGCAACAGAAACACTTCGGGCCATTGCAGCGCCGGGACGGCCAGACCGGCACGCTCGGCGGCGATCTGCCGGGCCAGATCCGGCCGGGCCAGCAGGCCGCGGCCGAGCATGATGTCGTTGACGCCACTGACCGTGCGACAACGGCGCCAGTCCTCCAGCGTCCACATCTCGCCATTGGCGATGACCGGCACCCTGACCACCTCGGCGACCCGGGCGATCCAGTCCCAGTGCGCCGGCGGCCGATAGCCATCGAGCTTGGTCCGCGCATGCACGACAATCTGCGCCGCACCGCCGTCCTGCAGCGCCCGCGCGCAGTCCAGCGCCACATCGGCACTCTCGTAGCCCAGGCGCATCTTGGCGGTGACCGGAATCTGCGCCGGCACCGCACGCCGCACCGCAGCGACGATGGCCTGCAGCAACTCGGGTTCACGCAGCAGGATCGCGCCACCACGGGACTTGTTCACCGTGCGCGCCGGGCAGCCAAAGTTCAGGTCGATCACCGGCGCACCGAGTGCGCAGGCCAGCGCCGCGTTCTCGGCCAGGCACTGCGGATCGGAGCCGAGCAGTTGCACGTGCACCGGGGTGCCGGCGCGGGTACGGGCGCCCACGGCCAGTTCGGGAGCCAGCTTGCTGAAACTGGCGGTGGGCAGCAGGCGGTCATTGACCCGAATGAACTCGGTCACGCACCAGTCGATCCCGCCGACGCGCGTCAGCACATCGCGGAGGATCTCGTCGACCACGCCTTCCATCGGTGCCAGGGCGATTTGCACGGGATTGTTCTCGAGAATCAAAGACAGGCAGTTGCCGGGCGCGGGAGTTTACCCGAATGGGGCTGGACTGCGGATTGCTAATCCGCGGCAGACTTGATGACCAGCACCGGGCGGGTGAGCGCGGCGCGCCGAGCCCCCGCTTTCGCCCTTGCCGGGAGACCTGCTTGCCTGACTCGCTGCGCTCGCCCCTCTGACTGCGTCCGGTCGCCAACTGCACCGCTTGTGTAGGGCGGGTGCAACCCGCCGTTGCCGCGCGGGTTGCACCCGCCCTAGCAAATCGAGCGAACCTACAACTCCCGTGGATAATGCTCGATCACCGCCCGGCCATAGCCCTCGACAAACGCGGCCGGCATGCGTCGCGGCTTGCCGCTGGACATCTCGATGCAGGCAAAGGTAGTCAGCGCGCGCAACAGGGTGGCGCCATCCGCCGGTCTGATTACCTGAAAGCGCCGGGTCATCTTGAAGCGCTGATCCGAGTCGATGATCCAGGTGGCCACTTGCAGTTGCTGGCCCAGATAGGCGCTGGCCAGATAATCCACCTCATGCCGCACCACCGCCATGGCCCGGTCCAGGCGCTGATAGTCGGCCACGTCCAGCCCCAGGCTCTGCGAGTGGCTCCAGGCACAGCGCTCCAGCCAGCTGATATACACCGCATTGTTGGCATGCCCGAGGGCATCGATCTCGTCGGCCTGTACCTGCAGGTCGATCACATAGGGGGGGTGAGCAAGATCCCAGTTCATGCGTGATGCTCCAGGCTGGCCGCCAGTTCGCGGGCTTCAAGCGCCAATTGGGTGATCTGATCCCAGGCGCGGGCACGGATCAGATTGGCCGGGGCAATCCAGGTACCACCGACGCAGATGACATTGGGCAGGCGCAGGAAGTTCAGCAGGTTGTCCGTGGTCACCCCGCCGGTGGGGCAAAAGCGGATACCGGTGAACGGCCCCTTGAGGGTTTTCAGCAGCTTGATGCTGGCATTGCCATTGGCCGGGAACAGCTTCAGCGAACGGTAGCCATACTCCAGGCCCAGCAACACTTCCGAAGGGGTCATCACCCCGGGCAGATAGGGCAGGCCCGCACCTTCGGCGGCCGCCGCCAGACGCTCGGTAAGCCCGGGGCTCACGGCAAACTGCGCACCGGCATCGCGCGCCTCGGAAAACTGTTCCGTATGGATCAGCGTGCCGGCGCCGACCAGCAGCTGCGGAAAGGCCTGGCGAATCGCCGCCAGCGCCTCCAGGGCCCGATCGGTGCGCAATGTCACTTCCAGCACCGTGACCCCGCCAGCCTGCAGCGCACCGGCCAGATCGACCGCCAGCGCGACATCCTCCAGCACCAGCACCGGCAGCACCGGGCGCGCACGCTGCAGCACCGCTTCGATTGTCAGACTCATTTCAATCCTCCCATTCCAGGATCGTGGCGCCTTGATCAGCCGGGCCAACCAGTCGCCGTTGTTGCGCAAACAAGTGCAGACCGTAACCTGCGGGTGTATTTTTCGGCACACTGGCAGGCTGACGTTTAGCCCACTCGGACACATCCTGCTCGACGCTCAGGATGCCCTGCACGGCATCCAGCTCAATCCAGTCTCCGTCCTGCAGCCACGCCAGCGGCCCACCCAGCGCGGCTTCGGGGGTCAGGTGCAAGGCTGCCGGCACCTGCCCGGAGGCCCCCGACAGGCGCCCGTCCGTGACCAGCGCCACGCGCTGGCCGGCCTGTTGCAGATTGGCCAGTAGCGGCATCAGTTTGTGCAGCTCGGGCATGCCATTGGCACGCGGCCCCTGGAAGCGCACCACCAGAATCAAATCGCCCTGCAGCTCATTCGCCGCATAGGCTTGCTGCACCGTCGCTTCATCGTCAAACACGCGTGCCTGAGCGCGTACCCGCAAGGCCGATGCCGGCATCGCCGATGTTTTGATAATCGCCCGGCCCAGATTGCCCTGCAGCAAGCGCAAACCACCCTCACTACTGAAGGGCTCGGCCAGGTTGCGCAGGATTTCTGGTGCAGCACTCTGTACCGGCAGCTCGCGCCAACTCAGACGGCCCTGATCGAGCCAGGCCTCTTGTGTGTACGCCGCCAAGCCGCCTGCGGCGGCATTCGGCACATCCGCATGCAGCAGGCCGCCACCGAGCAGCTCGCGCAACAGCCAGGCCGGGCCACCGGCCGCCTGGAACTGGTTAACGTCGGCCGCGCCATTGGGATAGACCCGTGCCAGCAGCGGCACCACCCGGGACAGCTCGGCAAAATCTTCCCACTGCAATTCGTAGCCGGCAGCACGGGCAATCGCCGGCAGGTGCAGCGTGTGGTTGGTCGAGCCGCCACTGGCCAGCAAGGCCACCACGGCGTTCACCAGGGCCCGCGCATCCACCTGCCGGCCCACTGGCAGGTAGCGTTCGCCTTTCAAACTGTTGCGGGCTACCAGCCGCGCCGCCTCGGCAGTCAGCGCGTCACGCAGCGGCGTATGCGGATGCACGAAGGCGCTGCCCGGCACATGCAGGCCCATGGCTTCCATGAGCAGCTGATTGGTGTTGGCGGTCCCGTAGAAGGTGCAGGTACCGGCCTCGTGGTAGGCCGCCTGCTCGGCCGCCAGCAACTCCTGGCGAGTCGCCGCGCCGCTGACGAAGCGCTGGCGCACGGCGGCCTTGTCCTTGTTCGCCAGCCCCGAGCGCATCGGCCCGGCCGGCACGAACACGGCCGGCAGGTGGCCGAAATGCAGGGCACCGATCAGCAGGCCGGGGACGATCTTGTCGCACACGCCCAGGTACAGGCCGCCATCGAAGATGGCATGGGTCAGGCCGATGGCAGTGGCCTGGGCAATCAGGTCGCGCGAGAACAGCGACAGCTGCATGCCCGGCGCGCCCTGGGTGATGCCATCGCACATGGCCGGCACGCCGGCGGCAAACTGCGCGGTGGCACCCACGCGTGCCAGGGCAACTTTCAGTTGTTCAGGATAATCATGCAGGGGCTGATGCGCCGAGAGCAGGTCGTTGTAGCTGGAGATGATGGCAATGTGCGGCGCACCGCCCTGCTTCATGATCAGCCGGGCATCCTCTGGTTGCGCCGCCAGGGCATGGGCCAGATTGGAACAACCCAGGTGCTGCCGCGCGGGGCGCTCCGCAGCTTCCTGCAGCCGGGCCAGATAGGCTTGCCGGCGCTTCTGCGAGCGCTGTTCCAGGCGCGCAGTGACTTCCTCGACAACGATATGCAGCATGCAGCATGCCCCCAGCGTCAGAATCCTCGCCGCCAGTGTACCGGCTCAGGGCGCCCAATAAATGTTTGCGCGCACAGCTGACTGCCGGAGCAGCGCATGCAACGGCCACTCGCGACTGGTCACGGTATCGGCCAGCACCGCCTCGATCAACTCGCGCTTGCGCTCACCAAACGCCAACAGCCCCAGCCAGCGCGTGCTCAGCAGCATGGCCAGATTGAGTGACAGGCGAGTCTGCGGCGCCTGTGGTGCCAGCCCGACCAGCGCTGCCGGTGGCTGCGCCGCATCCAGCGCCTGCGCCAGCCCGGGCATGCGCGGAAACAGCGAGGCAAAATGTCCGTCCTCACCCATGCCCAGCAGCACCGCGCTGAAGGGCAACCAGTCGTGCAGCGCGGCGCCCCACGCAGCCGCAGCCTGCGCCGGTTCGGCATGCAGGCGCGGATCAAGGCAAAGGGCGGTGGGCAGGCCTTGCTGCAACAGGTTCCAGTTGCTCTGCGGATGCCCGGCCGGCACCCAGCGCTCATCGGTCGGCGTGACCCGCACCCGCGACCAATCCAGGGCAGCTCCTCCCAGACCGGGCAGCAGCGCTCGTGGACTGCTGCCGCCCGGCAGCAGCAGGCTGGCTTGACCCAAGGCGGTCAGATCGGCACTCAGCCGGGCAACCAGTATCGACGCAAGAGCATCCAGGGCTTGGGTACGACTCGCAAACTCGAAGAAATTCATGGGTGCGATGCTTTGACTGCTACGGGGACCACATCATGCCCCGGATGGGTGCCGCGCTCTATGCCCTTGGCCGCCCTGTTCAGCGGATTGAGCCGGGGCAGGCCATCTGTTCAGGGGCTTGTGGGCGAAATCGGAACCAGCGCAGGAAATGCCGGCCCACCCAGGGAAACAACGCATGGGGCGCTTGGCGACCCGGCCGCATTCGCCACTTGGTAAAGAGCATCGGCACACAAGCGCGATAGCTGACAGGAGGTATCCATGAACTTACGAAAAACCACACTCTCGATGGTTCTGGCCCTGAGCAGCATGCTCTGCGCGACTGCGCTGCTTGCACAGCAGCTCCCGCAATGGTGCGGAGTACCTGACCCGTACCGGCGGCTCAGGCCGCGTCCAGCATGGCTCAGAGCAAGAACTTGCCAATCATGAAGGCTGCGATGGCCGGCGGAATGGCCAGGCCGGTCCAGGCGATGCAGCGGGTCCAGTGAATCCGCTGCTCATCGCTGGCCGAATCCCTGGCCCGCCTGAACACGAAGCTGTAGCACCAGTAGTTGATCAGGATGGCGCCGCCGCCCAGCGCGATCTTCAGCCACAGCAGCGCGCTGACGTGCTCGACCCTGCTCAGCATCCACAAACCGCTGAGCAGAATCACGCTGACCGCCGGCAGCTCGAACAGCGGGTCACTCCAGGCGTGGATTTTCGCCGCCATCTCGCGCCGCGAGGGGTTGTTGGCGTAGAGCTCCATCACCGTTTCCATCGCCAGCAAGCCGAATCAGAAGGTGGCGGCGAACAGGTGCCAATCCAGGATGCTCATGGGGTGCAACCCCCTTACTGCTTCATGTTGCTGTAGATGATGCTGGTCAACTGCTCGACACCGAAGCGCGCCGGCTTCTGCCGTGGCGGGAACGCCTTGAAGCTTTGCAGCCACTGGGCCACGTAGGCCTGGGTCGGCACCAGCAGGAACAGGTGCTCGGCCTGCCAGCGGTCGTAACCAAAGCTTTCCCGCGCGGCACGCTCGAAAGGGTCGGCGTGCAGGTCGAAGATGTAGGGCAGGCGCAGCACCTTGTAGGGCTCGCGCCAGACGTCCATGCCTTCCGCCGTCTGCTCCATGAAGAGAAACTTGTACTTGCCCTGGCGGATCGCCGACAGGTCGCCGTCGTCGGTCCAGTAGATGAACTCGTTGCGCGGCCACTCGCCTTTGCCGGCCAGCGCCGGCAGCAGGTTGTAGCCGTCCAGATGCACCTTGAAGGTCGAGCCTGCAGCGCTGTGGCCTTGCAGCAACTTCTGCTTGATGTCGGGCTCACCGGCCGCGGCCAGTAGCGTCGGCAGCATGTCCTCGTGGGCTGCAATCTGGTTGTTCACGGTACCCGGCTTGATCATCCCCGGCCAGCGGATCAGGGTGGGCACACGGAAGCCGCCTTCCCAGTTGCCGCCCTTCTCGCCGCGGAACGGGGTGGTGCCGCCATCCGGCCAGCTCATCACCTCGGCGCCGTTGTCGGTGGAAAACATCACGATGGTGTTGTCGGCGATGCCCAGCTCGTCCAGCTTGTCGAGCACCTGGCCAACGTAGTCGTCGGCTTCGGCCATGCCGTCGGCGTAGATGCCCTCGCCGGTGCGCCCCTGGGATTCCTTCTTCAGGCGGGTCCAGATGTGCATGCGGCTGGTGTTCAGCCAGACGAAGAACGGCTGGTCGGCCTGGTGCGCGCGCTCCATGAAATTCAGCGCCGCCGTGGTGAACTCTTCATCCACGGTCTCCATGCGCTTCTTGGTCAGCGCGCCGGTGTCCTCGACGCGACCGTCGGCGTAGCTGTGGATCACCCCGCGCGGACCGAAGCGCTTGCGGAACTCGGGATTCTTCGGGTAGTCCTCGTGCTCCGGCTCGTCCTCGGCGTTGAGGTGGTAGAGGTTGCCGAAGAACTCGTCAAAACCGTGCTGGGTCGGCAGGAACTCGTCGCGGTCGCCCAGGTGATTCTTGCCGAACTGGCCCGAGGTGTATCCCAGTGGCTTGAGCAGTTCGGCGATGGTCGGGTCTTGCTTGCTCAGGCCCAGGGGTGCGCCCGGCAAGCCCACGCGGGTCAGCCCGGTACGGATCGGCGCCTGCCCGGTGATGAACGCGGAACGCCCGGCGGTACAGCTCTGCTGGCCGTACCAGTCGGTGAACAGCGCGCCCTCCTTGGCGAGGCGGTCGATGTTGGGGGTCTGGTAACCCATCATGCCGTGGTTGTAGGCGCTGACATTGGACCAGCCGATGTCGTCGCCCCAGATCACCAGGATGTTGGGGCGCTCGCTCGCGGCCTGGGCCGTCAGTGCGAGCAGCGCCAGTGCGCCGAGCAGTAGCCGCCATGTTTTGACCATTAGATGTACTCCTCTGTGTTGTCGTAGCGGTCGGCCAGCACGGGCCGCCTGGTTCAACGTTGCTCGGTAAAAGGCTACCGGCGCCATGCCAGTACCGCTGGTCTTTTCCGCTGCTTTTCTGGTCCCTTGCGCTGAGTTGGCTGCGTGCAGAACCGATAAAGCCGAGCGCTGACACAAACCGCGAGGGGTGGACAGATCAACTGATGCGCCGCTCGCAGCCTTCCCAGTATTTGTCCTGCACCTTGCGGCGCAGCACCTTGCCCACCGCCGACAGCGGCAGCTCGGCGACGAAGGCGACGCTGTTGGGCGACTTGATCGCGCCGATGGCCGCCTTGACGTGGGCAATCAGCGTCTTCTCGTCGACCGCGGCACCTTCGCGCAGCATCACCTCGGCGTGCACCAGCCCAGGTCGACGATGACCTCCTTGGGCCGACGACCGATGTCTTCGAGCAAAATCGTTGTCTGCTCCAGTTGCGCGTTCAGAACATGTCCGTCTTGGGGTTGCCGGGGAAGGTTCGGGCGCCGATCATCAGGCCACTTTTGCGCGTGACGGCAATACTGGCCTTACTCCCCATGAAACGAGGCACGGTCGGCCGCGTAGTGCTTCAGCGCTAGAAAATAAAAACCGGAGGCGATGACGCTGATGATCGGTACCGTCATCATTGCGTTTTGCAAGCCGATCTGGTCGCCCAGCCAACCGGTCACCACCGGCCCCGGCGCCATGCCCAGGAGGGCATAGCACATCGCCATCACGGCAAAGCTGGTGGCGTGTATGCTCGATGGCGTCAAATCGGCCACCACCGCCGCCGAGGGCCCGCTAAAGCCTGCACTGAGCATCAGGCCACTGCCAATCAGGAAGAATTGCAGACTGCCCGCCGGCAAACTGAACGCCAGGAACAACACCAGTGCCGACCCCAGACAATAGATCGCCGACAGACGCAAGCGGTTCAGTCGATTTTTCCGGCTCAGGCGATCGACCAGAATGCCGCCACCGATCATGCCGATGCTGGTGCACACCACCAATAGACCGGTAGACAGGGCGGCCTTGGATGGCTCCAGACCGTGATAGCGATTGAGGAAGCTCGGCATCCAGGCCAGATAAGCGCCCTGAAGGAACATGCCCAAGCCGACGCCAAGAAAGGTGAAGATCGTGGTGCGCTTGGCGAAAAGCAAGCGAAACACCGCTCGCAAACTCGGACGAGGTGCATCCGCCGGCCCAGTCCGCGGCGGCTCTTTCACCACAAACGGGAAGGAAATGGCCAGCACCAAGCCAAACAAGCCGATGATGATAAAGGACATCTTCCAGCCCAGATATTTGGCGATCAGTCCGCCGAGGACAACACCAAACACCGCCCCGATCATCCCTGCGGCAAGAAACGCCCCCAGCACCGTCGCGTGCAGCCGGGCAGGGAAGACTTTGGCCAACATAGCGGAGCCCGCGCTACCGTACCCTGCCTCGCCCAGCCCAACGAAGGCGCGCGCGATCAGCAGCATGGTGAAATTGACCGAGAAGCCACAGGCAATGGTCGCGAGCGCCCAGATCAAGGCCATCAGCGTAATGCTCTTGACCAGGCCAATCCGGTCGGCGAGGAACGCAATCGGCACGCTCATGATGCCAACCATGAGCGCCACGACACTGACCAACGAGCCCAGTTCAGTATCACTCAAGTGCCAGTCGGCCTTGAGGAACGGGAACAGCACGTTGATCACCTGGCGCGACAGGTAGTCCGACACCATCAGTCCAAAGGCCATGGCGAAGACGGTCCACGCGTACAGGCGCTTGACCGGGTAGGGCTCGTCAAGTGCTGGCGGCACACTGCTCTGGGGGACGGCTATAGCCAAGGGGTTCTCCGCAGCAAGAGGATCGGGGCAAGGCTCACGATGGCAAGCCGAAGCAAATCAACCGATGCGCCGTTCCCTGCCCTGCCAGTACTTGTCCTGAACCTTGCGGCGCAGCACCTTGCCCACGGCCGACAGCGGCAGCTCGGCGACGAAGGCGACGCTCTTGGGCGACTTGATCGCGCCGATGGCCGCCTTGACGTGGGCAATCAGAGCCTTCTCGTCGACCGCGGCACCTTCGCGCAGCATCACCTCGGCGTGCACCGCCTCACCCCACTCCTGGCTGGGAATGCCGATCACAGCGGACATCAGTACCGCCGGATGGGAGTTGAGCGCGGCCTCGACCTCGGAGGCGTACACATTGAAACCGCCGCTGATGATCATGTCCTTCTTGCGGTCGATCAGGTACAGCAGGCCTATCTCGTCGATGCGGCCGATGTCGCCGGACTTCCACCAGCCATTGACGAACTCCTTGGCGGTCTGCTCAGGGTTGCCGTAGTAACCGGAAATCACCCCGCGGTGGCGGATCCAGATCTCGCCCGGCTCGCCCACCGGCATCTCCCGGCCCTCGTCATCGACGATCATCACCTCGACGCCCGGGTTCGGCAGGCCGGTCGAGGCCAGGCGCGCGCGGTCGGCTTCGCTGTCGCTGCGGTGCAGCCGCTTGGGCAGTGCGCACACCACGCCCGGCGCCTCGGTCGCACAGTAGGCCTGGAGGAATACGTCACCGAAGGCCTGGCGCAGTTCCACGATCTTGTCCGGGCTCATGGGCGCGGCACCATAGATCACCGCCTCCAGCGAACCCAGATCGCGCGGGCTCTGCTGTTGCAGGGCGGCCAGGCGGTACAGCAGGGTCGGCACCAGGAAGGAACTGGTAACCCGATGGCGCTCGACCATGCCGCGCCACAGCTCGATGTCCGGGTTGTTCTGGGTCAGGTTGCAACCGCCGGCCATGAAGGTCGGCAACAGCGACAGGAAGCTGCCGTGGGACAGCGGCGCGAAGTGCAGGATGCGCGTGCCGCGGTGGAACACGTGGTCCTCGATGGCATTCATGCTGTCGATGATGAAGGCCAGGTTGTCGTAGCTGTAGGCCGCGCACTTGGGCGTGCCGGTGGTGCCGCCGGTGAAGCGGTACAGTGGATGGTGCACGTGGCAGTCCAGTTCCACGTCCGGCTCGGTATCGGCGGCGGCGTTGACCAGCGCCCAGAAGTCGTAGGTGCCGGGCACCGGCTCGGCCGGCGTATCCAGCACCGCCACCTTGATGCCCTGGGCATGCAGCGCCGGCGCATAGCGCGCGGCCATGCCGGCTTCGATCAGCACCACCTTGGGCTTGATGAACTCGGCCATGCGCAGGTGTTCTTCCAGCGGATCGCGCACGTTGGTGAACACCGCCGAGGCCTCGCCCTTGAGGATGGACCACAGGTGCAGCAGGGCCAGGTTGTCGTTCTCCAGGATCAGCAGGTAGCGGTCGCCCTTGCCCAGCCCGAGATCGTCACGCAGCACGTTGGCGATGCGGTTGGTCAGCAGGTGCAGCTCGCGGAAACTGTAGCTGCGCTCGCGCTCGCAGTTGATCAGCGCCGGCGCGTCGCCATGCTGCTCGGCCAGGCGGCGGAAGATACGTGCGAAATTGACTTTCATGCCCATGCTCAGTGCTCCAGGTTAAAAGGCCGCAATGCCGGTCAGGCCACGACCGATGATCAGCTTGTTGATCTCGGTGGTGCCTTCCGGGATGGGGCACACGCGCGCCTCGCGGAACAGACGCTCCACCGGGAACTCGCAGGTCACGCCGTTGCCGCCGTGGATCTGCAGCGCCAGGCTGGTAACCTCGACGCCCAGCTCGGTGGCGAACCACTTGGCCATGGCCGATTCGGACTCGCAGCGCACACCGCGATCGAGCAGGTCGAGGGCGCGCAGGACGAGCAGCCGCGAGGCATCAATCTTGGTGGCCATCTCGGCCAGGTAGCCGGAGATCAGCTGGTGGCCGGCGATGGCCTTGCCATGCTGCTTGCGCTCTTGTGCGTAGCTCACCGCTGCTTCCAGCGCGGCGCGACCTACCCCTACGGAGAACACCCCGACCAGCGGTCGGCTGACGCCGAACAGACCGGCCACCTGGCGCAGACCCTGGCCGTTCTGGGTCAGGCGATGCTGCTCCGGCACCTTGCAGTCGGCGAAGAACAACTGCGCGGTGGAGGTGGCATTGAGCGCCATCTTGTGGATGTTGTGCGAGTCGAAGGGGCTCTCGCGCCGGTCGACCAGGAACAGGTCCAGCGCTGCCGGGGCTTCGCCGGTGCGCGCCACGCAGATGCAGATGTCGGCGTAGTCGCCGTTGGAGATCCAGGTCTTCTCCCCGGAGAGGGCGTAGCCGCCCTCCACCGGCCTGGCCTTGCACTTGATCTCCACCACGTTGGAGCCTACGTCCGGCTCGCTGATGCCCATGCAGGCGATGGCGTCGCAGGAGAGGATCTGCGGCAGGTACTTGTCGCGCAGTTCGGGCGCCAGCAGCTTCTCCGCCAGGGTGGCAACCATGGTCTGGATGAAGGCGGTGATGCCGATGCTCAGGGACACCGCGCACAACTCTTCAAGGAGCAGGCCGAAGGTCTTCCAGGACAGGCCGAGGCCGCCGTGTTCCTGGGCGATGGGGCCGCCGACGAAGCCGAACTCGGTCAGCCCCTTGAGCAGTTCGCGCATCTTCTCGGTGGGGATGTAGGTCTCCGCGCCGTGCGCCTTGACGAAGGCGGCGATCTCGGTCTGGCAGTAACGGCGCACCGAGTCGATCATCATGCGCTCGTCGTCGGACAGCTCGAAGGAGATGCCGCTGGGGATGGTCAGTTCACTCATGATCTTTCTCCTGCAAAAAGGTGGGTGTCAGTTCCAGGCACAGGCGGCGCGTGCTATGGCGACGACACGCTCGGCGGGAAGCGGGTAAAGGGCAGCGAGCGGGTCGTGCAGCACGGCGGCGACCAGCTCCTCGCAACGGTTCGGATCGAGCTGGTGCCGCGCGTAGTCCAGCGGGTGGTTGCAGTCGCGCAGCAACCGGCGCAGACGCTCGACCACCCGCGCCAGCACGTCCCCGGCTGCACCCTGCCCGTCCACGCCCACGGCCTCGGCCAGGCGCGCGGCAGTCGGCGCGTAGAACTCGGGTAGTTGCTCGATGCAGATCGGCAGCAGCACCGCGTTGGCTTCGCCGTGGTGGATATGGAACAGCGCGCCCACCGCGTGGGAGATGTTGTGCACCGGCGCCGCGCCCAGGTTGTTGGCCAGGCCGCTGCAGGCCATGGCGCTGGCATTGAGCAGCGCCTGGCGCGCGTCGATATCGCGGCCGTTGGCCACCGCCTTGGGCAGGTTGGCGACCACGCTCTGGGCCGCATACAGCACCTGGGCCAGGGAGAAGTCGTTGACATTGGGGAGGGCCAGCACCTCCATCGCGTGGGTCAGGGCATCCAGGCCGGTGGCGGCGGTGAGCATGGGCGGCAGGCCCAGGGTCAGGCCGGCGTCCAGCACGGCGATGTCCGACTCGAGGAAGGGACCGATCAGCAGGTGCTTGGTGGCGCTGTCGGGGTTGTAGACCACGGCGCCGTTGGACACTTCGGAACCGGTGCCGGCGGTGGTCGGCACCGAGATGTGGAAGATCCCCATGTGCCCCTGCTGCGGCCAGGTGAGCACGCACATCGGCGACTTGAGCAGTACCCGGACATCGCTGGCGCCCTTGTGCAGGGCGTATTTCACCGCCTTGGCGCAGTCCATCACGCTGCCGCCGCCGAGCGCCAGGATGGCGTCGGCCGACACCGCGCGGGCGGCCGCCAGGGCGGCGTTGACCGAGCCCATCTCTGTGTCGGGCGCGGTCTCGCAAAATACACCGGCGAGGATCGAGTCACCGCCACGGGCGTCCTCGGCGAACACCTGGAGGACCTTATCGACCACGCCGGCGGCCTTCAGGCCGGCATCGGAGATGAGGAACACGCGCTTGGCGCCCAGGTGGTTGAACAGCGAAGGCAGGCGCAGGATGCTGCCGTGGCCGCTGTGGATCAGGCTGCGCTGCCAGTAGATCGCGGCTCCGGAACTGGACATGTTGGTTCTCCGTCTCGTGATGCGCTTAGCGCAGGATCATGCTGTGCATCGCCTTGAACTCGGGCTTGCGCTCGAAACTGGCGAGGATGGATTTGCTTTGCAGATAGTTCTCGATGGACTCGATGGCGAGTTCCTTGCCGTAACCGCTCTGCTTGTAGCCGCCGAAGGGCGAGTCGACGGTCACCGCGTGCCAGTCGTTGATCCACACCGTGCCGGCCTGCAGACGCGAGCAGAGCGAGTAGGCCGCCACTGGATCGCTGCTCCAGAGGCCGGCGGTGAGGCCGTAGCAGCTGTCGTTGGCGATGGCGATGGCCTCCTCCACGTCGCCGTAGCGGATCACCGAGAGCACCGGGCCGAAGATCTCCTCGCGGGCGATCTGCATGTCGTTGCGCACCTCGGTGAAGATGGTCGGCGCGACGAAGAAGCCCGCGCCGCACTCGGGCGAAGTCAGGCGACCACCGCCGCAGGCCAGGCGCGCGCCCTCGGCCTTGCCGGCCTCGATGTAGCCGAGCACGCGGCGCATGTGCGCCTCGGAGGCCATGGGCGCCAGCGTGGTGTTCGGGTCCAGCGGATTGCCCGGCTGCAACGAGCCGGCCAGCTCGACCATGCGTTCGACCAGCGCATCGTGTAGCGCATCGGGCACCAGCAGGCGGGTGCCGGACAGACATATCTGCCCCGAATGCAGCAGATAGCCGAAGGTCGCCCCGCGCGCGGTCAGTTCCAGGTCGGCATCCGGCAGCACGATGGACGGACCCTTGCCGCCCAGCTCCAGAGTCACCCGCTTGAGGCCATCGGCGGCACGTTTCTGGATGTGCTGGCCGACGCCGGTCGAGCCGGTGAAGGAGATCTTCGCCACGTCCGGGTGCCCGGTGAGCGCGTCGCCCACTTCGGCGCCACCGCCGGTGACTATGTTGACCACCCCGGGCGGAAGAAACTGGTTGAACAGTTCGACCAGGCGGAAGGTGGAGAGGGAAGCGTTCTCGGCCGGCTTGACCACCACCGTGTTGCCAGCAGCCAGAGCAGGGATCAGCTTGAGCATGAACAGCAGCAGCGGCCCGTTCCAGGCGGTGATCAGCGCGCACACCCCCAGCGGCTCCTTGACCACGCGCACGTGGTGGGCCTCGGGCAGCGGACGGATCGGCGGGTACTGGACGAAGGGGTACTCCGGCAGCTGGCTGGCCACGTTCATCGCCATCTGGATCACCGCCGGCAGGTCGAAGCTGCTCATGCGCACCACCGAGGCGCCGGTGCTGGTCGCCTCCAGGGCGATCAGTTCGGCGGCGTTGTCGTGCAGCGTCTTGGCCAGGCCAAGCAGGATGTCGGCGCGCTGGCTGGCCGAGAGGTTGCGCCAGGCGGGATTGTCGAAGGCCTGCTTGGCGCTTCTGACTGCGGCATCCACATCGGCGGCAGCGGCCCGCGCGGTACGCCCGACCACTTGGCCGGTGGCCGGGTCGATGACATCCTGGTAACGGCCGCTGGCGGGCTCTTGGCGCGCGCCGGCGTAAAACAGGGGCTGGCTGATCATGGCCGAGGACTCCTCAAAAGATGCGGGCAAATGCGCAGAGGCGCTATAGAAATCAACGGGCGCGCAGCCGGCTGGCCGCGTCCAGGCGGACGGTTTCGCCGTTGAGGTAGGCGTTCTCGATGATGAAGGCGCAGCAGTGGGCGAACTCGCGCATGTCTCCCAGACGCTTGGGCGCCTCCACGTTGGTCATCAGGGCGGCGAGGATCTTCTCGTCCAGGCTCTGCACCATGGGGGTGAGGAACAGGCCCGGGGCGATGGCATTCACGCGCACGCCGATGGCGCCCAGTTCACGCGCGGCCGGCATGTTGATGCCGATCACCCCGGCCTTGGTGGCGGCATAGCCGACCTGGCCGATCTGACCCTCGTAGGCGGCACCGGAAGAGATGTTGATCACCACGCCGCGCTCTTCGCCGGCTTCCGGCTCGTTCTTGGCCATCTGCTCGACGCACTTGGACATCACGTTGAACACGCCGTTGAGGTTGACCGCGGTGACCTGGGCGAACCTGGCCAGCGGGGTGGCCTTGCCGTCCTTGCCCAGCACCTTGATCGGCGAGGGAATGGCGGCGCAGTTGATGCACACGTGGATGGCGCCGAACTTGGCCATGCTGGCGTCCACCGCGGCCTGCACCGACTCCTCGCTGGAAACGTCGGTCTGCACGAACAGCACCTTGTCCGCGCCCAGCTCCTGGGCCACGGTCTGGCCGACGTCGGCATTCAGATCGAAGATCGCCACACGGGCGCCCATCTGCTCGACCATGTAGCGGGTGGTGGCCAGGCCCAGGCCGGAAGCGCCGCCGGTAATGACGATGACTTTATCTTTTACTTGCATGAACTCGACTCCTCTGAATCAGGGTTTTGACCGGCCTTAGCGGCGGCCGAACAGGTTGACCGCGACCACGGCTTCCTCGATGCCGTACAAGCCGCCGCCGTTCTCGTGGGCGGCGATGCGTGCGCCTTCCACCTGGCGGGCACCGGCCTCGCCGCGCAGCTGGGTGACCAGCTCGAAGATCTGCCCCAGACCGGTGGCGCCGATCGGGTGGCCCTTGGATTCCAGGCCGCCAGAGGGGTTGACCGGGCAGCGCCCGCCGATGGTGAAATCGCCGCGCTCGGCGGCCGGGCCGCCTTCGCCAAAGGGCGCCAGCATCAGCGACTCGGCGTTGAGGATCTCGCCCATGGCGGTGGCGTCGTGCACCTCGGCGACGTTCACCTCGGCGGGGGCGACGCCGGCGATCTCGTAGGCCTGCCGGGCCGCCAGGTGGGCCACGATCTTGTCCGACTCTTCGGGGTTGCGGTCGCTGCCGATGCGGATCACGCTGGCCAGCACCTGCACCGCGCGCCGGGCATCGGCCAAGCGCTTCAGGGCGCTCTCGGCGCAAACGATCACGGCGGCAGCGCCGTCGCTGATCGGCGAGCACATCGGCATGGTCAGCGGATAGGTGATCGGCGGCGCCGCCAGCACCTGCTCGATGGTCATCGGGTCGCGGTACTGGGCCAACGGGTTATGCACCGAATGCTGGTGGTTCTTCGCCGCCACCGCGGCGATCTGCCGCTGGGTGGTGCCATAACGCTTCATGTGCGCGCGGGTGAGCGCAGCGTAGACATCCATGAACACGCTGTAGGGCCTTTCGGAGACAGTGCCCGGCGGCGGCGTGACGCCCGCACCGAGCGCCAGCAGGGTGGCCTTGTTCTGCTCGACGGTGGAGACGTCCCAGCCGCCATCGAACACCGCGAACATCTTGGCCTTGTCTGGCACGTTCATCTTCTCGCAGCCCACTGCGATGGCGATTTCGCAGGTACCGGCCTGGATCGCCTGCACGGCCAGGTTGAAGGCCGAGCTGCCAGAGGCGCAGGCGTTCTCCACGCTGAATACCGGAATGCCCGAGAAACCGGCGCGGCGCAGCGCGATCGGGCCGGGCACGCAGGTCTGGCCCTGCAGCGGACCATTGGTGGCACCGGCGTAGTAGGCGGCGCCGACGTCCGCCGGGCTCAGGCCGGCATCCTGCAGCGCTTCGGCGATGGCTGCGCCGGAAAGGTCATACAGGCTCTTGTCCAGATGCCGTCCGAACGGCGTCATGCCGACGCCAGCAACGAATACCTTGGTCATGGATGCTTACTCCTGGGAAAGTTTTCAGTAGCCCTTGAACTGGGGCGCGCGTTTCTCGGAGAAGGCGCGCAGGCCTTCCTGGATATCGAAGGAGCGCAGGTGCTGGCGCAGTTCGACCTGCTCGTGCAGCAGGGCGTCGTCACGGCTCTTGTCGGCGCTGTGGCGGGCCACCGCTTTCATGCGGCGCAGCACCGCCGGGCTCTTCTCGGCGAGTTGCCGGGCCAGCTGGTCCGCCGCCGCGGCCAGCTGATCATCGGCATGCACTTCGTTGACCAGGCCATACCGCTGCATCTCGGCGGCCGACAGTGTCTTGCCGGTCAACAGCAGGTACATGGCCACGTTCAGCGGCACCAGGCGCGGCAGGATGGCGGCGCCACCGGCACCCGGGTACACGCCGAAGTTGGCATGGGCGTCGCCGATCCGGGCGCTTTCCGCAGCCAGTATGATGTCGGCGCAGATGGCCAGTTCCAGGCCGCCGGCCATGGTCACGCCGTTCAGCGCGGCAATCACCGGCTTGGAAAACTCGCGCAATTGTGCGTAGACGCGCGCGGCCTTGCCCAGAAAGTCTTCCTCGCCGGGCGCGGCCTGCTGGCTGGCCAGCACTTCCTTGAGGTCGGCGCCGGCGCAGAAGGCATTGCCCGTGCCAGTCAGCAGCAACACACGGATCTCGTCGTTGGCCGCCAGTTCGCGCAACTGAACATCCAGGGCCCCGAGCAGGGCCAGGTTGATCGCGTTCATCGCCTTGGGGCGGTTCAGCGTCAGGCGGGCTACCGGCCCGTCGATGCTGACCAGCAATTCGTCACTCATGGGGGTGCTCCTTCGGGAGGGTCATAGTCAGCGCATGCGCCGTTTACTGATGGCCATCCTAAGAAGGACTCGTCGGCAGTGCTTGTCTGCCTAATTAAATCGCCGGTCAATTCGATGCCATAATGCAATTCCCTCCGGCACGAGAGCAGCCCCGTGGAATTCAGCACCCCCACCCACCCCGAAGACAGGCCACGTTACGCTGGCAATCCGGAGGCCAGCACCACGGTGATCGCCGGTTATGGCATTGCCATCGCCAACGCCCTGGAATACAGCGGCGTGGATTCACGCCGTATCTTCCATGCAGTGGGTATCGACGAGAGCCTGTCGAACGATCCCCTGCACCGCCTGCCGGTCGCCACCATCAGTCGCCTCTACCAGGCCTGCGTGGACGTCACCGGCAACCCCTACTTCGGACTCAGCGTGAGTCGTTTCCTGCATCTGTCCAACCTGCACGCCCTGGGCTACGGACTGATGGCCAGCAGCACCCTGCTGGATGCCTGCAACCGCCTGGCGCGCTATATGCGCCTGGTGTCGCAGACGGCGTGCATGCTGGTGAAGGAGAGCGACGGCGAGAGCAAATTGATCGCCGAACCGCTGGCCGATCCCTGCCCACAGACCCAGGATGCCTGGGCGGCCTTCCTCTATCGCCTGATGCGCCTGCTGTACGGCGGCGACATCACACTGCTGCGCGTGGAGCTCGCCCACAGCCAGCCAAGTGGCGGAGACGCGCCCTATGTGGAGCATTTCGGCGCCCCCGTGCTGTTCGAGCAAAAGGCGGTGGCGCTGGTCTTTCCCTCCGAGCTGATGCGCACCCCGCTGTCCGGCGCCTGCCCGGAGCTGGCACAGTTCAACGACAACATCGCCACCGGCTACCTGGCCAAACTCGATCGCAACGACGTGGTCGCCGGCACCCGGGCCAAGATCGTCGAACTGCTGCCCTCCGGCCAGTGCACCAAGAATCGGGTAGCCGAGGCCCTGTACATGAGCCCGGCGACCCTGCAGGCACGCCTGACCCAGCGCGACACCAGCTTCCACGACCTGCTCAACGAGATCCGCCATGACCTCGCCTGCAGCTACCTGCGCCAGCCGGCGCTGTCGGTGACGGAGATCGCCTACATGTTGGGCTTCACTGACCTGAGCAACTTCACCCGCGCCTTCAAGCGCTGGACTGGCAAGTCACCCAGTGAATACCGTCAAGCCTGAGCGGCAACAGGGGAAGCAGCTTGTCGGCGCCAAAAAAAAAGGCCACTCCTTACGGAGTGACCCTTCTAAAACCTGCAACATTGAAACTGGCGTCCCCTAGGGGACTCGAACCCCTGTTACCGCCGTGAAAGGGCGGTGTCCTAGGCCACTAGACGAAGGGGACATGTCCTTCGAAAAACAGCGCTACTACCGACTGCGCTGCTTAGTGATTGGTGGAGATAAACGGGATCGAACCGTTGACCTCTTGCATGCCATGCAAGCGCTCTCCCAGCTGAGCTATACCCCCGGATTTAACGTCTCTCGACCCGCGACATCGAACCACCGCGGTTTGTAACTGGCGTCCCCTAGGGGACTCGAACCCCTGTTACCGCCGTGAAAGGGCGGTGTCCTAGGCCACTAGACGAAGGGGACGAAACCCTCGTGCAATTCACATGCGAAATCGCAAATTGCTGGAAATTGGTGGAGCTAGACGGGATCGAACCGTCGACCTCTTGCATGCCATGCAAGCGCTCTCCCAGCTGAGCTATAGCCCCGTCACTAAGACGGGGCGCATATTAGTAGCGCCCCCAGTGACTGTCAACCAGATTATTGCCAGTTTGCTCTTTCTTTATGCTGGCAGAACAACTACTTACCCGGGCTCAGGGAATCGCCGCCAGCAGCTTTTCCCAGTCCTTGGTTTCCTTCTTCGACACTCCACCGAGCAGCTCGATGGCCTGGCGCAGGCGGAAACGGGTCAGATCGGGGCCAAGGATTTCCATGGCATCCAGCACCGACACCGAGCTGGCCTGGCCGCTGATGGCGGCGAACATCAGCGGCATGGCATCGCGCAGCTTGAGCTCGAGATGCTCGACCACGGCCTGGATGCAGCCGGTAATCCGCTCCTTTTCCCACTGACGCAGCGCTTCGAGCTTCCACAGGATCAACTGCATGACCTGGCGCACCTGCTCGGCCGAGAGCTTCTTGTGCTCGAACAGCCCGGCGTCCGGGGTCACCCCGCCCATAAAGAAGAAACCGGCCAGCGGCGCGATCTGGCTGAAGGTCTCGACCCGGCCCTGCACATGCGGGGCGATCTGCATCAGGTACCCGGGGTTGAGCGCCCACTGCTGCACTTCGGCGGCGAAACGCTCGACCGGCAGTTCACGCAGCCACTGACCATTCAGCCAGGACAGCTTCTCCAGGTCGAAGATCGGCCCGCCGAGGGAGATGCGCGACAGGTCGAAGTGCTCGATCATCTCGGCCAGCGAGAACTTCTCGCGCTCATCCGGCATCGACCAGCCCATGCGCCCCAGATAGTTCAGCATGGCCTCCGGCAGATAGCCCATGCGCTCGTAGAAGGTGATGCTGGTCGGGTTCTTGCGCTTGGACAGCTTGCTCTTGTCCGGATTGCGCAGCAGCGGCATGTAGCACAGTGCCGGCTGCTCCCAGCCGAAGTATTCGTACAGCTTGATCAGCTTGGGCGCCGACGGCAGCCACTCCTCGCCACGCAGCACGTGGGTGATGCCCATCAGGTGATCGTCGACCACGTTGGCGAGGAAATAGGTCGGCAGGCCGTCGGCCTTCATCAGCACCTGCATGTCCATGCGGTCCCACGGAATCTCGACGTTGCCGCGCAACATGTCCGGCACGCTGCAGATGCCCTCGCTCGGCACCTTCATGCGGATCACATGGGACTCGCCGGCCTTGACGCGCCGCTGCGCCTCAGCCGGCTCCAGGTGCATGCAATGGCCGTCGTAGCGCGGCGTTTCCTTGTTGGCCATCTGTGCAGCTCGGACTTCATCCAGGCGTTCGGCCGAGCAGAAGCATGGAAAGGCGTGGCCCTTGCTGACCAACTCGGCCGAATACTGCTGGTAGATCGCCCCGCGTTCGCTCTGCCGGTAAGGGCCGTGCGGGCCACCGACATCCGGACCCTCGTCCCACTCGATGCCCAGCCAGCGCAGGGCGTCGAAGATCTGCTGTTCTGACTCGCGGCTGGAACGCACCTGATCGGTGTCCTCGATGCGCAGAATGAACTGGCCGCCGTGCTGGCGAGCAAAGCACAGATTGAACAGGGCAATATAGGCTGTGCCGACGTGGGGATCACCAGTGGGCGAAGGGGCGATACGGGTACGAACGGTGGTCATGAAGGGTCCCGGAGCAGAAAAGCGGAAAGGCGCGAATGGTAACAGGCGGGCCGCTCAGGGCTCCAGCATCTCGCGGTCGTCGGGGGGCAGGCGCTGTATCACGAAGTCGAGGAACGCCCTGACTTTCATCGCCTGGAAGCGCCGCGACGGATACACCGCATACAACTCGCCCATCGGCAATGCCACCTCGGGCATCAACTCGACCAGCTGCCCGCTTTCCACCACTTCCCGGCACAACATGCGTGGCAGGCCGGCGATCCCGGCCCCGGCAATCGCCGCTTCGCGGGCAAAGGTGATGTTGTTGCAGGACAACGCGCAGTGACACGGGCGCTGCTCGCCTTTCAACGGCCAGTAGCGCGGATGATCCTGCGGCAACAGGATGGCCCGGTGCGCGGACAGATCAGCGGTGCTCATGGGCACGCCGTAGATGGCCAAGTATTCCGGGCTGGCGTAGAAGCGCCGCGAACTTTCGAACAGTTTGCGCGCAATCAGCGTCGAGTCCTGCGGCTGGCCGACCATGATGGCGATATCCACCCCCTCTTCCACCGGATCGACGCTGCGCGAGGTGATTTCGATCTCGGCACTGATCTGCGGGTATTCGCGCATGAAGGCGCCCACTGTCTGGCCGAGGAACATCTGGCCAAACTCGATCGGCGCGGTGATGCGCAACAGACCGGAAGGGGCCCGCTGCAACTGCATGACGGCCTGCTCGGCCTCGGCGAAGTCGAGCATGATCTGTCGACAACGCTCGTAATAAGCCTGGCCAACTTCGGTCAGGCGCAATTTTCGGGTGGTGCGGTTGAGCAGGCGCACCCCCAGGCGCTCTTCCAGCATGACAATGCGCCGGCTGACCGTGGACTTCTGCATGCCCAGGCTGGTGGCTGCCTGGGTAAAACTGTGCAACTCGACGACCCGGGTAAAAACCTGCGCATCATCCAGACTCATGGCTGCTCCTCAAAAGATTGTTCCCCACAAGCAACAAAGCATGCGAAGTCTAGCCTCTATATCCATCAAGGGAACACTGTTAAATTACTGCTCCGCTTAATAAAACCCCGAGCACTCCATGCCCGCAAAACTTCAACGCCGACTGTTCAGTTTTCTGATTGCTGTTGGCCTGCTGGCCGCCGGGCTCTTTGCGCACTGGCTACTGATCGGTCGCTTCCACGAAAGCACCGACAACGCCTATGTGCAGGCGGAAATCACCCGAATCTCCAGCCAACTGGGCGCGCGGGTCAGCGAAGTGCTGGTCGAAGACAACCAGCATGTGGACAAGGGCGCGCTGCTGATTCGCCTGGAAGCCGATGATTTCAAACTGGCCCTGGAGCGCGCCCAGGCCGCCCTGACCACCCGCGAGGCCGAACTGAGCCAGGCGCGCAGCCGGCTGAGCCAGCAATCCAGCCTGATCGCCGCCAGCCGTGCCGATGTCAGTGCCAGCCAGGCCACCCTCGGGCGGACCAAGATAGACCTGAACCGCGCACAGGCCCTGCGCAAGCCGGGGTTCGTCTCCGAAGAGCGCGTCACCACCCTGACGGCCGACAGCCGGGTCGCCAGCTCCCTGGTGAGCAAGGCCGAGGCTGACCTGCAGGCCCAGCGCCAGCAAGTCGAAACCCTGAATGCCGAAGTCCAGCGCCTCGAAGCGCAGATCAGCACCGCCCGTGCCGATATCGCCCAGGCCGAACTGAACCTGGCGCGCACGGAAATCCATGCCCCGGTTAGCGGCATGGTCGGCCAGCGCACGGTGCGCGTCGGCCAGATCGTGCAGCCGGGCACCTTCCTGCTGGCCCTGGTGCCGCAGGACTCGCTGTGGGTCCAGGCGAATTTCAAGGAAACCCAGATCGGCGAGATGCAACCGGGGCAAAAGGCTGAACTGCTGTTCGACAGCTACCCCGACACACCGATCGAAGGCACCGTCGAAAGCCTGTTCGCCGCCTCCGGAGCCCAGTTCAGCCTGCTGCCACCGGACAATGCCACCGGCAACTTCACCAAGGTCGTGCAACGCATCCCGGTCAAGCTGACCTTCGCCGCCGACAATCCCCTGCACGGCAAGATTCGTCCCGGCATGTCCGTCGAAGTGGACGTGGACCTGCGGACCGGCGCCAGTGGCGAATAATCCAGTCGGCCGCGCCACCGACGATCCGACGCGGCGCGACTGGATCGCCATCTACTGCGCCATCCTCGGCGCCTTCCTGGCGATGATGGACATCCAGATCACCAACTCCTCACTGAAGGAGATCCAGGGCGCGCTGTCCGCCACCCTGGAAGAAGGCTCATGGATATCCACTTCCTACCTGGTGGCCGAAATCATCATGATTCCGCTCACCGCCTGGCTCACCCAGCTGCTCTCGGTGCGCCGCCTGGCGATCTGGGTCACTTCCTGTTTTATGCTGTCGTCGATGCTCTGCTCGCTGGCCTGGAACCTCGAAAGCATGATCATCTTCCGCGCCCTGCAAGGTTTCAGCGGTGGCGCCCTGATCCCGCTGGCGTTCACCCTGTCCTACATGAAGGTACCGGACCGCATGCGCCCGCGGACCATGGCGCTGTTTGCCCTGACCACCACTTTTGCCCCGGCCATCGGCCCGACCCTGGGCGGCTGGCTGACGGAAAACCTCGGCTGGCAGTACATCTTCTACATCAACCTGCCGCCGGCACTGCTGATGATCGCCGGCCTGATGTACAGCCTGGACAAGCAGAAGCCGCACTGGGAACTGCTCAAGCAGACTGACTATGCCGGGATACTGTGCATGGCCATCGGCCTGGGTTGCCTGCAGGTGTTTCTCGAAGAGGGCTACCGCAAGGACTGGCTGGAGTCGACCCTCATCGTCAGCCTCGGCTGCATCGCCTTCATCGCCCTCGGCCTGTTCATCATCCTGCAGTTCACTCGAGAAAATCCGCTGATCAACCTGCGCATCCTCGGCGAGCGCAACTTCGCCCTGGGCAGCATCTCGATATTCTTCATCGGCATGGCGATCTACGGCACTGTGTTCATCCTCACGCTCTACCTGGCCCAGATCCACAGCTACAATCCGCAGCAGATCGGCCGGGTGCTGCTCTGGACCGGGCTGCCGCAGTTGCTGGTGATCCCGTTGGTACCACTGCTGCTGCGCAAGGTCGACCCGCGCTGGATGTGCGCCTGCGGCCTGACGCTGATTGCCCTGTCGACCGTTGCCAACACCGGCATGAGCCTGGACTTTGCCGGCGAGCAGCTGACCCATACCCTGCTGATCCGCGCCATGGGCCAGCCGCTGGTGATCGTGACCAGCTCGCTGATCTGCATGGCCTTCCTGATGCCGCAGGACATCGGCTCCGGCTCGAGCCTGTACAACGTGCTGCGCAACCTCGGCGGCGCCGTGGGCATCGCGCTGATCGCCACCCTGCTCGACAACCGCAGCAAGACCTACTTCGACTATCTGCGCGAGTCGATCCTGCCAAGCAACCCGCAGGTCGCCGAACGCCTGGCCCTGCTCACGGAAAAGCTCGGTAGCGAAACCGCGGCCCTCGGCAAGATCAGTGAAATCACCCACCAGCAGGCACAGATCATGGCCTTCAACGATGCCTTCATGGCCATCGCCCTCGGCCTGGCCATCAGCCTGACTGCAATCCTGCTGACCAAGAAGCTGCCGGCCAACGTCAGTGTCGAGCCCGTGCACTAGCGATTCGGCTCGAACCAAGTGTGAATACCGGGCTAACCGTGGGAGCCAGCTTGCTGGCGATGCTCTTGGAGCACCGAATCGCCAGCAAGCTGGCTCCTACACACAGCAGCCCCTGCCCGCCAGCGTCAGACCTGCAACAAGCGCTCGCGCAGCTTATGGATTTCATCTCGTAGCTGCGCCGCCGCCTCGAACTCGAGGTCGCGGGCCAGGGCGTACATCTTCTCCTCGAGCACGCGGATGCGCTTGCTGATCTCGCTCGGCGAGCGCAGTTCTTCCTCGTAGCGGCCGCTCTCCTCCGCCAGCTTGGCGATACTCCGGCGCTTGCCCCTGGAGCCCGGCACCACGGCGCCTTCGAGGATGTCCTGGATGTCCTTCTTCACCCCGCGCGGCACGATGCCATGTTCCAGGTTGAAGGCGATCTGCTTGTTGCGCCGCCGCTCGGTTTCACCCATCGCCCGTTCCATCGAGCCGGTGATGCGGTCGGCATACAGGATCGCCTTGCCATTGAGGTTGCGCGCGGCGCGGCCGATGGTCTGGATCAGCGAGCGCTCGCTGCGCAGGAAGCCCTCCTTGTCCGCATCGAGGATGGCGACCAGCGACACTTCCGGCATGTCCAGGCCCTCGCGCAGCAGGTTGATGCCGACCAGCACATCGAACACCCCGGCGCGCAGGTCGCGGATGATTTCCACCCGCTCGACGGTGTCTATGTCCGAGTGCAGGTAGCGCACCTTGACGCCATGATCGGCCAGGTAATCGGTGAGGTCCTCGGCCATGCGCTTGGTCAGGGTGGTGACCAGCACGCGGTCACCCACTGCCACCCGCAGGCCGATCTCGGACAGCAGGTCGTCGACCTGGGTGCGCGCCGGGCGCACCTCGATCAGCGGATCGACCAGCCCGGTCGGGCGCACGACCTGCTCGATCACCCGTCCGGCATGCTCGGCCTCGTAGTTGCCCGGGGTGGCCGAGACAAAGATCGTCTGCGGACTGATCGCTTCCCATTCCTCGAAGCGCAGCGGCCGGTTATCCAGCGCCGACGGCAGACGGAAGCCGTATTCCACCAGGGTTTCCTTGCGCGACCGGTCGCCCTTGTACATGGCGCCGACCTGCGGCACCGAGACGTGCGACTCGTCGATCACCAGCAGCGCATTGTCCGGCAGGTAATCGTAGAGCGTCGGCGGCGCCTCGCCCTGGTCGCGCCCGGACAGGTAGCGCGAGTAGTTCTCGATGCCGTTGCAGTAGCCCAGCTCGAGGATCATCTCCAGGTCGAAACGGGTGCGCTGCTCCAGGCGCTCGGCCGCCACCAGCTTGTTGACGCTGCGCAGGTAGTCGACCCGCTCCTTGAGCTCGACCTTGATCTTCTCGATTGCCTCCAGCAGCACCTCGCGCGGGGTGACGTAGTGGCTCTTGGGGTAGAAGGTGAAGCGCGGCAGCTTGCGGATCACCTCGCCGGTCAGCGGGTCGAAGGCCGAGAGGCTTTCCACCTCGTCATCGAACAGTTCGATGCGAATGGCTTCCAGGTCGGATTCCGCCGGAAAGATGTCGATCACGTCGCCGCGCACGCGGAAGGTGGCGCGGGCGAAATCCATGTCGTTGCGCGTGTACTGCAGGCTGGTCAGGCGGCGCAGCAGTTCGCGCTGGTCGAGCTTGTCGCCGCGATCGACGTGCAGCACCATCTTCAGGTAGGACGCCGGATCGCCCAGGCCGTAGATAGACGACACAGTGCAGACGATGATCGCATCCGAGCGCTCCAGCAGCGCCTTGGTCGCCGACAGGCGCATCTGCTCGATATGGTCGTTGATCGAGGAATCCTTCTCGATGAAGGTATCCGACGACGGCACATAGGCCTCGGGCTGGTAGTAGTCGTAGTAGGAAACGAAATACTCCACCGCATTGTTCGGGAAAAAGCTCTTGAACTCGCCATACAGCTGCGCCGCCAGGGTCTTGTTCGGCGCCAGCACCAGAGTCGGGCGCTGCACCTGGGCGATCACGTTGGCAATGCTGAAGGTCTTGCCCGAACCGGTCACCCCGAGCAGGGTCTGGTGCGACAGGCCGGCCTCCAGCCCCTCGACCATCTGGCGAATCGCCTCCGGCTGGTCGCCGGCCGGCTGAAAACGGGTAACAAGCTGGAACTGGGACATCGGTATCTCGAGAACTGGGCGGCGAAAGGGGCTGTTTATATCACGCCGGCTTAGTGCCAGCCCGGCTGCCAGAGCGCCGTATCCTCCAGCGCGGACCAGTGCAGGCTGAACTGACGCTTGCTCAACAGCGCCTCCAGGGTTAACCGGGTAACGCGCTGGGGGTCCTCGTCATCCACCTCCAGCGCCACCACCAGGAAGTGCTTTTCGCGCTGCTGCGGCTGCACCGCAGTCCACTTGCTGCCGGCCAGTTTTTTCGGATGCCAGGAGCGTTCGGGATAGGGCATGGGAACTCCATCTGGGAGGGGTACGCCAGCAGGCCGCCGGGCCATTGCATATAGCGCCGGCGGAACAGTCGTTGCCGGCCAGCACCCACAGGCACACGCCAGCGGTCGCCGGGCAACACCTGAGTGTTCAACACGACTGCCAAGTAAACAATTTGGGTTGAAATCCGCGCTTTCAAGGACAAGGGCCGCGGGATTGGAGGTGGACCCACCAGCCACACCCCGGCACACAATGTCACCGCTGCGGCTGCTCCCTTCCAGGCCTGACCGGGTTCACGGCTGATCGTTGCGGGGGGACCGGCAGGCCCACCATAAAGACACCCGCCAGACGGCGAGCGGCGCCATTGTACCGGCTTGCCGGCAACTTACAACCGCCCAGACGAAAGGCTATGTCCCAGTTACGTGTTGTGGAGCTTTTTTGTAGGAGCGAGCTTGCTCGCGATGCGCTGGCATAGCTTCTCGCCAGCAAGCTGGCTCCTACAGAAAGCGAGAAAGTGGCTAGCAACACATAACTGGGTCAGCGCCAAACGAAAAGCCCGCTGCGCAAGGCAGCGGGCCATCGATGTTGCAGCGTCACGCCGGGGCGCGCATCAATCTTCGCGGTAGCGCCGCAGCTTGAGAGCCTTGCCGGCGACACGGGTGTCCTTCAGCTTGGCCAGCAGGCGATCGAGACCTTCCTCGGGCAGCTCGACCAGGCTGAACGCCTCGCGGATCTGGATCCGGCCGATGGCTTCGCGGGTCAGGCCGCCTTCGTTGAGGATGGCACCCAGCAGATTCTTCGCGGCGATGCCGTCACGCGTGCCCAGGGCGGTGCGGCAACGCGCACGGCCTTCGGTCACGGCAACCGGCGCGCGCGGCGGACGACGATCGGTGGAATCGGTCGAGCTGCGCTCGCTGCGTTCACGTGGCGCCGAAGCCGTCGGCACCAGCGGCTGCTCGCGCTCGACCGCAGCCAGGGTCAGCGCCTGGCCGTTGGTCGCCTTGCGCAACAGCGCAGCGGCCAGCGCACGCGGGCTGCAACCGATATCGGCAATCAGGCGATCAAGCAATTCGCCGTGGCTGCCCTCGGCATCGGCGACCAGCGGGGCCAGGCTGTTGGTGAGCTTCTTGATGCGTGCATCGAGCACCTGCTTGGCATCGGGCAGGCGAATCTCCGTGATTTTCTGCCCGGTCACGCGCTCGACCGACTGCAGCATGCGGCGCTCGCGCGGCGTCACCAGCAACAAGGCCCGACCCTCGCGCCCGGCACGCCCGGTACGGCCGATACGGTGCACGTAGGATTCCGGATCGTAGGGCATATCCACGTTGAGCACGTGGGTGATGCGCGGCACATCGAGGCCACGGGCTGCCACGTCGGTGGCCACCACGATATCCAGGCGGCCGTCTTTCAGCGAGTCGATCACCCGCTCGCGCTGGTTCTGCGCGATATCACCATTCAGCGCGGCCACCTTGTAGCCTTTGATTTCCAGGGCAGCCGCCAGGTCCAGGGTGGCCTGCTTGGTGCGCACGAAGGCAATCAGCGCATCGAAATCCTCGACTTCGAGCAGGCGCGCCACGGCAGAGACTTTCTGATCGGCATGCACCATCAGGAACGCCTGCTGGATGGCCTCGACCGTCTGGGTCTTGTTGGCAATCTTGATGTGCTTGGGCGTGCGCAGGTGCTTTTCCGCGATGCCGCGGATCGACGCGGGCAGCGTGGCGGAGAACAGCACGCTCTGGCGCTCGGCCGGCATGGCCTCGAAGATCACTTCCAGATCGTCCATGAAGCCCAGCTTGAGCATCTCGTCGGCTTCGTCGAGGACCAGGAAGCGAATGGTCGACAGCACCTGGCCATTACGGCTGAGGTGATCCACCAGACGCCCCGGGGTGGCCACAATCACCTGCGCACCCTTGCGGATCGCAGCCAGCTGCGGGCCCATCGGCGCGCCACCGTAGACAGCCACGACACTCAGACCGGGCATCTGCTTGGAATAAGTTTCGAAGGCGGTAGCCACCTGCAAGGCCAGCTCGCGGGTGGGCGCCAGAATCAGCGCCTGCGGCTCACGCTTGGAGGGATCGATTTTCGACAAAATCGGCAGCGCAAAGGCGGCGGTCTTGCCGGTGCCGGTCTGTGCCTGGCCAATCATGTCGTGGCCGGCAAGGATTACCGGGATAGCTTGTTCCTGAATCGGGGACGGCTCTTCGTAGCCAACCGCGGTAGTCGCCGCGAGAACATTGGGGTGAAGTCCGAGCGCGGCGAAGCCGCCGGGTATCTGGGTCATGGGTCTGCCTCATGTGCATCCGCAAAGACCCAAGCCCCCCGAGGCTGCACTTGCCGTGAAAGACCTTGTGGGTCGCCCTGGCAGCCTGAATGACGAGTATTTGCGTGAACGCGTGTTGATATGAAAGTAACGTCAAGGAGGTCCGCAAGGCGGACCAGCAATCGAAGCGCAGCTTCGAGATGTTGAACCTGAACGAGGCCAATCGTTTGGCCGGCGCGAATCATACAGGAAAAGCCCGGCCTCCGGGCAGCTTTTCCACTTTACCGGACGAGCGCGCCAGCCGGACATGGACAAGCGTCACGCGGGCAGCTATATCCCTTCGGGCATCCCCGCAGACCACTGACCCGTTCAAGGATCCTCCCATGACCTCCAGCAGCGCCGGCCGCGTCACTCGTGAAACCCGTGGTCACATCAGGCTGATCGGCCTTGACCGGGTCGCCAAGCGCAACGCTTTCGACGAAGCCATGCTGGTTGACCTGGTGCTGGCGATGGGCGAGTACGAGCGCGACGACAACGCCCGCTGCGCCTTGCTGTTTGCCCATGGCGAGCACTTCACCGGAGGCCTCGACCTGGCCAGCGTCAGCGAGCTGTTCCGCCATGGCTGGGAGCTGCCCAAGGGCGCCATCGACCTGTGGGGCACCTTTGGCGGCCCGCGCCTGAGCAAGCCGCTGATTGTCGCCGTGCAAGGCTATTGCTTCACCATCGGCATCGAACTGATGCTCGCCGCCGATATCAGCCTGTGCGCCAGCAATACCCGCTTCGCCCAGATGGAAGTGCAGCGCGGCATCCTGCCGTTTGCCGGGGCTACCCTGCGCCTGCCGCATGTTGCCGGCTGGGGCAATGCCATGCGCTGGCTGCTGACCGGCGACGAGTTCGATGCCGGCGAAGCCTATCGCATCGGCCTGACCCAGGAAGTCATGGCCAGCGAGGAACTGCTGCCGCGCGCCATCTGGCTCACCGAGCGGGTGGCCGCGCAGGCGCCGCTGGGCATCCAGGCCACCCTCGCCACCGCCCGCCAGGCCTTCAGCCATGGCGCCGAGGTGGCCGCGCGCAGCCTCAAGCCGCTGGCCAGGGAACTGCTCGCCAGCGAAGACGCCCGCGAGGGCCTGCTGGCCATGCAGGAACGCCGCCCGGGCAATTTCAAGGGTTGTTGAACCGGCCTGACCAGCTCGCCCGCGGCCCTTGCCAAGGCGGCGCTACTCGTCCTCGACCAGCACCTCCAGCTTGCCGGCGTTCACCGCCTTGACCAGTACCGCGTGGTCTTGCTCGGTCTGGTTGGCATAGGCCAGGGCAAAGTCGCCCAGGGCCTCGTCGAAAGTATCCGACTTGCCGAGATAACCACTGATGGTCGCAGCATCCCCCGACTTGGCATGGGCGCGGGCCAGGGTCAAGCCGCAGACCCCGGCATAATGCCGGAGTTGCTGAGGCGTCACTTTTTCGACGGGCACGGATACCTTCATGTCGCGCAACTGGCGCACAAAAAAGTCGCGCCCTGCGCGGCCACGCGTCCAGCCGAGGAAAATATCGCTGGAGGACTGCATCAACCGCTGGCCCATGACCACCCGTTCACCCTGGTTCTCGTAGCAGCTCTTGCCCGCATAAGGCTCCAGCACCGAGCGGCAGGATTCCTTGAACTGCAGGATCAGCGGATGGTTTTCCTCGGAGAAAAACAGCCCGATCAGGCAGCGGGTGCCGACACTGCCAATGCCCACCACCTTGATCGCAGCATCCACCAGGCGATAGCGGTCGAGGAGCACGCGGCGCTCATCGGACAGCGACGCACGGTAGTCCTCCAGACCTTCGCGTACCTTGTCCATGAACTCCGGATCAGCCACATGAAAAATGAAGGGCGGCTGATCGACGATCCGCGGATGCCCGCCAACTTGCTGGACAATCTTCGGGAACAGGTTTTCGGCCACCCGCTGGCGGGCTTTGTTGGCCATTTCCTGACGGGCTCTTTTCAACTCCTTGTCGGTCGTCCTGGCAATCACGCTGTCGACGTCCAGATTCGCGTACCAGACTTCCAGCGGGCTCATCTTGGAAAATTCACGCAACCGTTCCCGATAGGACCGCACACAGTCGACGGCGGCACCCCGGGAGCGGGCATCGGATGCGCCGCTGTCGCGCGCGGCGATCGCGAAGCTGGCGGCCAGCCGCTTGATATCCCACTCCCAGGGCGCCGGCAGGGTTTCGTCGAAGTCATTCAGGTCGAACACCAGGTGGCGCTCGGGGGTGGCGAACAGGCCGAAATTCAGCAGGTGGCAGTCGCCACAGGCCTGCACCCGGATACCGGTACTCGGCGTCGTGGCAAGGTCATACGCCATCAGCGCCGCCGAGCCGCGGAAAAAGGTAAAGGGGCTGCGCAGCATGCGCCCGTAACGGATGGGTATCAGCTCCGGCAGTCGGTCTTCGTTCGACTGTTCCAGGATGGCGATGGGGTCGCGATGTTTCGCCGGCAATTTCCACGCGGCGTGACTGGCACGCGGCACAGTGTCGCGCAGCAGTCGCCCCGCGTTGACCCGCTCTTCACGGGAGCGGAATACCGGTTCGCTGGCTGCCACCTCGACGACGGAGGCCTTGGTCTTTCTGCTGGAGCGCTTTGCCGTGGTCATGATCTTCTCCGCTACATTGCAGTTGCTGCAGAACCCGCTGTATCCGTCGTCAGCCGTTGGTCAGATGCGCAAGCTGAACATGCAACGGTTTTCTCTAAAGGAAATGAAAGCTGATGTTTGTGTCGCCCGCCTGCCTTTGGAAAAATAAAGGCGTTGCACTGGTTATCGGCTGGTTCACAAGAGTGGGACTTTGCAGGTTGCTCAGGCCAGGGGCAGTAACCCAGCCAACGGCCGCAGGGGGTCAGCTGGCCGGGCGCACAGCCTCCAGCAATGGCAACAATGAATAGCCCAGGCGTGGGGCCAGTTGCTCGGCGCGCGCCGTCACCCCGCCCCGCTCGAGCCCCTGCTCCAGACTGGCCGGGATCAGCAGGATGACGTTGCCCTCCTTCACCGGGATCTCCCAGTAATGCCGGTGGAACAGGCCGCGCAGGAGTGCCGCCCCCAGCGGCTTGCCGCCATCGGTGCCCCACTGGTTGATCACCAGCCAGCCTCCGGGATTGAGTTTGCGCTGGCAATCCTCGAGAAACCGCCAGGCCAGATGCCCGGCAGCCGGACCGGTGTCGGTGTACAGATCAAGAAAAATCAGGTCGGCGGTTTCGGCACTGTCCAGCAATTGCAGGGCGTCGCCGATGCGAATGGTCAGCCGCGGATCATCCGCCAGACCGAGGAATTCCATGGCCAGGCGCGGCACCTGCGGACGCAGCTCGATCACTTCGACATCCTCCAGCGGCAGGAAGCGCAGGCAGCACTGGGTCAGGTTGCCGGCACCGAGGCCGAGAAACAGGGCTGTCTCGGGAGACGCATGCAACAACGCTCCGAGCAGCATGGCGCGGGTGTAGTCATACTCCAGCCAGCCCGGATCGCGGGTGAATACACAGCTCTGCTCGACCTGGTCGCCAAACTCGAGGAAGCGGTATTCGCCGACCTCGACCACGCGGATACGACCGAAGTCGTCGTGCACTTCGGCCAGCAGGACTTCCTCATTGAACGCTTTGCTCACCACAGTCTCCAAGTGCCTGTGCCAGCCAGGCCCGCGCAGCAGACTGCCTGAGCCGGCGGGCATTCACAAATCCACCGTTATACCAAGCCATCCGGGCTACGCCTTGCCAACGCCGGCACAGCCGTGCAGGCTGGATCATCCGAAACCACGAGGAACCCCTGACATGCCTTCTTTGCGCTCGCTTCTCCTTGCCTGCTGCCTGCTGGGCAGCACCAGCGTTTTTGCTGCCGATGCCCTGCTCAACCCGGTGATCCGGGTTGGCACCGCCGCCGATTACCCGCCCCTCACCTCCCAGGTGGGCGGCCAGGTGGTCGGCATCGAAGCGGACCTGGCCGCCGCCATCAGCCAGCGCAGCGGGCACCGGCTGGAGTTCAAGGTCCTGCCCTGGAGCAGCCTGATCATGGCATTGCAGCAGGGCGATATCGACGTGATCATGTCCGGCATGAGCATCACCCCCGAGCGCGCCGCGCAGGTGGCCTTCAGCGCCCCCTACTTCAGCGTGGGACAGATGGCGATCATTCGCGTGGCTGACCTGGGACGCTTCAGCAGCCCGGTGCAGATCCTCCAGCCCAAGGTGCGCGTCGGCTACGTCGCCGACACCACCGGCGCCGCCTACGTGAAGAAATTCGCCGGCATGACCAGCCTGCGCGCCTTCGCCTCGGTCGAGCCGGCGCTCGACGCGCTGCTGCAGGGCGAAATCGACTGCGTGGTGCATGACTCGGTGACCACCTGGATGATCGACAAGGAGCGCCGCTACTCCAGCCTGATCAGCCTGCGCAATCCGCTGACCAGCGAAGCGCTGGCCTGGGCCGTGAGCAAGGAGCAACCGGCCCTGCTGCAGATGCTCGACAGCAACCTCGCCGCGCTGCGCGCCGATGGCAGCCTGGAGCGGATCGAGAGCAAGTGGCTGCCGGTTCGGGCCACGGTCGAGAAAGCCAACTGATCCGGCATCCTCACCTGCGCTGCCGGCGACGGATGAACAGCGACAAATCATCGACGGCCGGCACAATCCCCAGCGTGACCAGAACCAGCGCCAAGGGAACGGTGGCGATATAGCCCACATAGTTGAAGCCCAGCGCGCCGGTCACGCCGCCCCCGAAGAAATACAGCGCCAGCAACACCAGCAGCCGGAGCCGTGCGCGGTTGGCCAGTACCCTGGGGCGCGTCGGCGACTCTTGCGCATTCCAGTAGACCAGCTTGCCCAGCTCGATACCGATATCGGTGATGATGCCGGTAATGTGCGTGGTGCGGATCTCGGCCCGCGAAAGCTTGGTGATTACCGCATTCTGCAGCCCCATGATGAAGCACAGCAGCATCACCGTTACCGGCACAAACAAGCCGGCCACCGTCGACAGGCGAGCCCCCAGCAGGCCGAAGCAGACCAGCAGCAGCGCCTCGAACAGCAAGGGCAAGGCAAACTCGCTGTGCAGTTTTTGGCGCCGCGAATAATTGACCATAAGCGCTGAAGTGGCCGCCCCCAGCAGAAACGACAGCAGCCCGCCGGCACCGGCGGCCACCAGGTCGTAGGCGCCAAGCACCAGGTTGTCGGCCATGGCAGAAACAATCCCGGTCATGTGCGAGGTGTATTGCTGCACCGCCAGGAAGCCACCGGCATTGGTGGCCCCGGCGACGAAAGCCAGGGCAAAGCCGACGTGCTGGTTGGCCCCGCTGGTGCGTTTGCGCCCGGTCAGCCTTCTTGCGTAGTGGATTGGCATCGATCCGCACCCGCGGCATTTTCCTGCTCAGGAGAATGGATTGATCAGCAGTGAATTTCCGCGCTTTTGATGCCGATGCTTTTCAGCACATCAATCAAGGTATCCAGCTGGGCAAAAGACTCGATGGCTTCGTCCGCATCGACCAGAAAGTAACTTCTCCCGGCGTCTTTCTTGAACAGCACGATCCATTCCGCGGGATTGGATGGATTGGGCATCACATGCGTATCAAACAGCACACCGCTGGCGTACCGGCTTTTTAGATCTTCACGCTTCATGGGAAGTACCGTGCGCTGAGTGCCTGGGGTCTGCTGACGTTTGGGCAGGCAAAAACAAGGTTATGTACGCGTTAGCGGTTGCGGGTCGTTTTTGCAGGGTGACACCCTGCGTGCTGGACACCAGCGGTAACGGCTACACAGCCAAAACATGCACATACAATGTGTGCAACATGATAATACAAGTCGCACCTTTCTGCTAACGGATCGTGGCGCTTGCTGCGCGAAATGCCGACGCGGGCTGGTCCGCCGGCCTTGCACCCGGGAGGTTCGGCCGCTGGCAGTGTGCGACCTAGACCAGCACCTGCCGCGTGCTGGCAATGTAGTGAAAGACGGCCTTCTCGATCTTCGGCTCGATCATCTGCTCCGGCCGCCGACCGTTCGGGCAAGGCATGCTCGGCGTAGTGCCAAACAGGCGGCAGATCAATGGCCGCTCGGCATACACCGTGCACCCCTGCGGGCCCAGATGCACACAGTCGAGGGCTTCCAGCGCGGCGGCATGCGCCCGCTCGGACTTGACCGGAAGCCGCGCCATTTCAGCGGATGAGGCGGTGACCGGACCACAGCAATCATGGCAACCGGGCACACATTCGAAGCAGGGAATCCGCTCACGCAGCCGCAGGATAATCTGACTGTCCGCACTCATCAGGCGCTCTCTCGTGGCGATGCAGGGTTTTCGGGCTGGTGCAGCGGCGCGCGCCCGGTAGCGGAACGCTCAGGGTTTGCTCGCCGAACCCAGTTTGCTTTTGGTCGCATAGCTGACGTTGTGGCTTTCCAGATAGTCTCGAATCAGCTGCCGGACTACCTGCGAGGGCGTCAGATCCTGCGCCGAGCAGAGCTCCTCGAAGGACTTCTTCTTCACCGGATCGATCAGGACAGTAAGGCGTGCCGTTTTGCTTTCCATAAGGTTCCCATACGAAGTGATCAGCTAATGTTAATAAAATTCTAATGCCGCCACCCCAGGCTGTCACGGCTAAGAATGCCCTGAGCGGGTCCGCGTGATGCCTCCCGCCGGCCCCGGCTGCAGACGCACACCCGCCCCCGAAAGCCGCGCAGGTACCCGTCAGGGGGTCAGCCATTATTCAAATATGATGATAATGCTATTATAATGAAAAACGACAACCACCTTGACCGGGCATGGTCAACGGGGTCCGCAGGCACGGTTTCACAGAGCGGTTTCTGACAGGACATGAGCATGCTGTATTACTTCGATCTCTTTGGTGTGGCGGTGTTTGCGGTAACCGGAGCCTTGATGGCCGGACGCAAATCGATGGACTTGTTCGGCGTGGTGGTTATCGGCCTGGTGACCGCACTGGGCGGCGGGACGTTGCGCGATGTGATCCTCGCGCACTACCCGGTTGGCTGGACCGTCAACGCCCCCAGCGTCTGGACCGCGGTGCTGGCCGCACTGGGCACCGTGCTCTGGGTGCGCCTGACCAGGCCAATCCACGAATTCGGCCTGCTGGTGGCGGATGCCTTCGGCCTGGCCGTATTTACCGCCACCGGCACCAACATCGCGCTGCAGCAGGATGCGTCGATCACCGCCGCCGTCATCATGGGCGTGATGACCGGCGTGGCTGGCGGGGTGCTGCGCGACGTGATCTGCAACGAGATCCCGCTGATCTTCAAGCAGGAAATCTACGCCCTGGCCTGCATGATCGGCGCCCTGGTGCAGATCGGCCTGCTGCACCTGGGAAGCTCCATGGAACTGGCCTCCATCGTGGCGATGGGCGTGGTGTTCAGCGTGCGCATGGCGTCCATTCACTGGAAATGGACGCTGCCGCGCTTTCACCTGCTGGACTGACCAGCGTGGTGCGCCAGCACAGCACCCGTTCCGGCACCGCGGCGCACACTGGGCGCCGGGTGTCGCTGCGCTTGATCCATCCGCTGGACTGCCCTGCGCTCAGCGGCCACTGCCGATGCTGCCCTGCAAGCGGTCACGCAGGGCCAGCAGCCGCGGCCCCAGTTCGCCGACCAGGCGTTCCTTGTGCATGTTGAACACCGGCCCGGACAGGCTCAATGCCAGGGAGCCGGAGCCATCGGGTACGGACAGCGGCACACCCACGGCATACACCTCCGGGTTCCATTGCCCCAGCGAGTAGCAGAAACCATATTCCTGGTAGTCGCGCAGCGCCTGCCGGATGCTCGCCTCGGTCTGCGCCCAGTCCGGCAGGCTGCTTTCCGCCCGATAGCGCTGCAACCAGTCGTCACGCTGCGCCGCCGGCATGCCGCACAGGTGCGCCCGCCCCAAGGCAGTCAGGCCGTGGGGGACGCGCACGCCGACATCCAGGTTGAGGCGGAACAGCGGATGGCCCTGGCAGATTTCCAGGCAGACCATGTGCAGCTGCTCGCGGGCCCCCAGCACCACGCTGGATTCGGTTTCTGCCGCCAGCTCGGCCAGCAGCGGCCGCGCCTTCTCTCGCAACGACAAGCCGGACAGGTAGGCATAGCCCAGCGCCAGCACGCCGGCACCCAGGCAGTACTTGCCGAGTTCCGCCTGGTACTCCAGGTAGCCCAGGCGGGTCAGGGTATGCGTCAGCCGGTTGACCGTGGCCTTGGGCAAGCCGGTGCGGCTGGCAAACTCGCCATTGCCCAGGTAGCGCTCGCCACGCCGGAACGCGCGCAGCAGTTCCAGCCCGCGGGCCAGGGCGGTGACGAACAGGCGGTCGGGTTTGCTTTGATTCATGCCTATTCCCGCGTATCGGTTGGTTGGTGTGCGACGCAGGGTGGGCGTAGGGTGGG
>NZ_JADOBE010000002.1:231453-549389 GCF_015637705.1 Pseudomonas sp. N040
CCACCCTACGCCCACCCACGCCCACCGTACGAGTCTCGGCCTTTACTGGTAGCGCGCCAGTTCCTGCTTGGCGATGGCATTGCGGTGCACTTCGTCCGGGCCATCGGCAAAGCGCAGGGTGCGCGCCTGGGCATAGTGGAAGGCCAGGTTGAAGTCATCGGAAACACCCGCCGCGCCGTGCACCTGGATCGCCCAGTCGAGTACCTGCAACGCCATGTTTGGCGCCGCCACCTTGATCATGGCGATTTCCTTGGCGGCTACCTTGTTGCCCACGGTGTCCATCTTGTGCGCGGCATTCAGGGTCAAAAAGCGCGCCTGATCGATCAGGATGCGCGCATTGGCGATGCGTTCACGGGTTACGCCCTGCTCGGCAATCGGCCGGCCGAAAGCCACCCGGCTCAGGCTGCGTTTGCACATGGCCTCCAGCGCGCGCTCGGCCATGCCGATCAGGCGCATGCAGTGGTGAATACGCCCCGGCCCAAGGCGGCCCTGGGCGATCTCGAAGCCGCGCCCTTCGCCGAGCAAAATACTGGAAACCGGCACCCGCACATTGTCGAAGGTGAATTCGCCATGGCCGTGCGGTGCATCGTCGTAGCCGAACACCGGCAGGAAGCGCGTCATGCTCACGCCGGGCGCATCGATCGGAATCAGGATCATCGACTGCTGCTGATGGCGGTTGGGATTGTGCGGGTCGGTCTTGCCCATGAAGATCAGCAACTTGCAGCGCGGGTCAGGCGCGCCGGTGGTCCACCACTTCTTGCCGTTGATGACGTACTCGTCACCGTCACGGACGATGCTCGCCTCGATATTGGTGGCGTCCGAGGAAGCCACATCCGGCTCGGTCATGGCAAACGCCGAGCGGATCTCGCCGGCCAGCAACGGCACCAGCCACTGCTGCTTCTGTTCTTCAGTGGCGTAACGCTCCAGCGTCTCCATGTTGCCGGTGTCCGGCGCATTGCAGTTGAACGCTTCCGGGGCGATCCAGGAACGGCCCATGATCTCGCACAGCGGCGCATACTCCAGATTGGTCAGCCCTGCCCCGCGATGGGATTCAGGCAGAAACAGATTCCAAAGGCCGGCGGCGCGCGCCTTGACCTTGAGTTCCTCCATGACCCTGGTCGCCACCCAGGCATTGCCGGCGCGGCGGTTGGCCTCGACCTCGGCGTGATACACCGCTTCGGCCGGGTAGATATGCTCTTCCATGAAAGCCGTCAGGCGCGCTTGCAGATCCTGCACTTTGGCTGAGTAATCAAAATCCACGGTCAGTCTCCTTGCTGTTGGGCACAAGCCCAGGCGATATCGGCAATTTGTTCGGCTTTGCGCCCCATGACCACGGCGTCGTCACTGGAAGCATTGCCCTGCAGTCCGCGCGCCCACACACCATGCAAAATGGCGGCAATGCGGAACATGTTGAAAATCAGGTAGTACTCGTATCCGGGAATGTTGTCGCGACCGGTGCGCAGGCAATAGCTGTGGATGAATTCGGCTTCGGTGGGAATGCCCAGCGCGGCGAAATCCTCACCGCCCATGCCGCGAAATACATCGGCCGGCAGGCGCCAGGCCATCATCAGGTAGGCGAAATCGGACAGTGGATGCCCCAGCGTAGAAAGCTCCCAATCCAGCACCGCCAGGACCCGTGGTTCGCTCGGGTGCCACATCAGGTTATCCAGGCGGAAGTCGCCATGGGCGATGCTGGTTTCATCGCCTGTAGGCAGATGCCTGGGCAACCAGTCGATCAGCTTGTCCATCGCTGCAATGCGCGGTGCTTCGCTGGTGGCCAGGTAGTTCTTGGCCCAGCGCGCCACCTGGCGCTCGACGTATTGACCGGTTTTGCCAAAGTCACCCAGCCCGACCGCCTGATAATCGACGCTGTGCAGCGCGGCGATCACCCGGTTGATCTCGTCGTAGTGCGCCGCCCGCTCGGCTGGGGCCATGCCCGGCAGCGCCGGGTCCCAGAGAATGCGCCCGCTGATGTACTCCATCAGGTAGAAGGCGGTGCCAATGACCTCGGGGTCTTCGCACAGGCCATACATCTTCGGCACCGGCACATCGGTGCCGGCCAGCGCCTGCATCACCCGGTATTCGCGGTCGATCGCATGGGCCGACGGCAGCAGCTTGCCCGGCGGTTTGCGGCGCAGTATGTAGCACGTGCCGCTGTTGCAGCTGACCCGGTAGGTCGGGTTCGACTGGCCGCCCTGGAACTGCTCGACCGTCAGCGCCGCAGCATCGCCCTGAAAGCCCGGCACATGGCTGTTCATCCATTGCGCGAGCCCGGCAACATCAAAGGGATGCACCACGCCGACCAACTTGGCGCCCGGATTGACTGCTGGCTGCTCATTCATGCTCATACCGCCGTGCAGCCGCCATCGACTGCAATGGCCTGACCGGTGATGTAGTCGGAGGCCTGCGAAGCCAGCAGTACGGCGATGCCCTTGAGATCATCCTCGTTGCCGAGGCGGCCGGCCGGATTGAGGTCAATGTATTTCTGCTCGATCTTGTCCAGCAACCCGGCGGAAATCTTGGTCAGGAAAAAGCCCGGGCAGATCGCATTGACCTGGATGTTGTACTTGCCCCACTCCGCTGCCAGCGCCTTGGTGAAGTTGACCATGGCGCCCTTGGCGGTGTTGTAGCCAATGGTGCCCATGCCCCAACCGGGCGGATTGCCACCCAGACCGGCAATCGAGGCGATGTTGATGATCTTGCCGGCACGGCGCGGGATCATGCTGCGCTTGCCGATCTCGCGGCTGAGGAAATACTGCGCATTGATGTCCAGGTCCATCACCTTGTGCCAGGCCTCATCGGTCATGTCCTCGGCCGGCGCACCCCAGCTGCAGCCGGCGTTATTGACCAGAATGTCGACCTGGCCGTAGTGACCAAGGATGGTCTCCGCCAAGCCTGGAATGCCGGAAAAATCGGACAGGTCATTGCGTACCGTCAGGCACGGGATGCCGAGCTTGTCGAAATGCGCCTGCGCCTCGTCCAGTTCCGACTGTTTGCGCGCTGACAACGCAATGCTGGCGCCACGCTCACCCAGCGCCTCGGCCATCTGCAGGCCGATACCGCGGGAACCACCGGTGATCACAGCGACCTTGCCAGTCAAATCAAACAGTTGCTGAGTGTTCATGCATACGCCCTCTTGAAAAGATAAGTTCCGCATAGCGGAACCTTGTATTGATATGCGGAACATAGTACCGAGTACCCTTCCCGCCTGTAAATCACCGCCGGTCAAGAACCATCACCGGCAGGTTGGGTGAGTGGTTACGCGGTTGCAATGCAACGCCTCTATCGCAGCCATGCGCGCTTCCATCCCTGGTGATCGGTTAAGATGCCTGCCCGTCGTAAACGCCAAAGCCGAGAACCCCATGCCGCACACCTGGACCCCCGAAAGCTGGAGAGCCAAGCCGATTCAGCAGCAGCCGCAATATCCGGATGCAGCGCATCTGGAAAAGGTTGAAAGAACCCTGGCCGGCTTTCCTCCGCTGGTGTTTGCCGGTGAAGCACGGGAATTGCGCCGGCAATTTGCCGAGGTCAGTGAAGGACGGGCGTTCCTGCTGCAAGGTGGCGACTGTGCAGAAAGCTTTGCCGAGTTCTCCACCTTGAAGATCCGCGACACCTTCAAGGTGCTGCTGCAGATGGCGATCGTCATGACCTTTGCCGCCGGTTGCCCGGTGGTGAAAGTCGGGCGCATGGCCGGCCAGTTCGCCAAGCCGCGTTCGGCCAATGACGAAACCATCGACGGCGTGACCTTACCCGCCTACCGCGGCGACATCGTCAACGGCATCGGCTTCGATACGGCCAGCCGCGTACCCGATCCCGAGCGCCTGCTGCAGGCCTATCACCAGTCCACCGCCAGCCTCAATCTGCTGCGTGCATTTGCCAGCGGCGGCTTTGCCGACGTGCATCAGGTGCACCAGTGGAACCTCGACTTCATTGCCAACTCGGCACTGGCCGAACGCTACAGCCAGCTGGCCGACCGCATCGATGAGACCCTGGCGTTCATGCGCGCCTGCGGCCTGGACAGCGCCCCGCAACTGCGCGAAGCAAGTTTCTTCACCGCCCACGAAGCCCTGCTGCTCAACTACGAGCAGGCCTTCGTGCGTCGCGACAGCCTGACCGGCCAGTACTATGACTGCTCGGCGCACATGCTGTGGATCGGCGACCGCACCCGCCAGCCGGACGGCGCCCACGTAGAATTCCTGCGCGGTGTGGGCAACCCGATCGGCGTCAAGGTCGGCCCGACTACCAGCAGCGAAGACCTGCTGCGCCTGCTCGACATCCTAAATCCGGACAACGACCCCGGCCGCCTCAACCTGATCGTACGCATGGGCGCCGGCAAGGTCGGCGAGCACCTGCCGCGGCTGATCCGCACCGTGCAGAACGAAGGGCGCAAGGTGCTGTGGAGCTCCGACCCGATGCACGGCAACACCATCAAGGCCTCCAGCGGCTACAAGACCCGCGACTTCGCGCAGATCCTCGGCGAGGTCAAGGAGTTCTTCCAGGTCCACCAGGCCGAAGGCAGTTACGCCGGCGGCATCCATATCGAGATGACCGGACAGAACGTCACCGAATGCATCGGCGGCGCCCGACCGATCAGCGAAGCCGGCCTGGCCGACCGCTACCACACCCACTGCGACCCGCGGCTGAATGCCGACCAGTCGCTGGAACTGGCTTTTTTGATTGCTGAAACGCTGAAACAGGCACGTGCCTGATCCCCTTGTCGTAGCAACCCAGACGAAGCCACGGTGCAGCGTCGGGTTTGCTGCGCTGGCACCGGTTGAGCAGTCCGCAGCTCACAGCCGGTAGCAAAAACCCTGATGGATTTTTCTGCTGCACACCGCAAAATGACCAGACGCCACCCTGCGTTGGCGCAAGTGTTCACCGCCTTCCAAGGGTTAACCAAGAGGTGCACAAATGGTCGACACAAGCGATCCCGGGGCACAGGCCAAGGCGCCCAACCCCGAGGAAAAATGGACGGTCGAGAAAGTACTGTCGATCCATTACTGGACGCCGTCACTGGTTTCGTTCCGCACCACCCGCGCTAGCGGCTTCCGCTTCACGCCGGGGCACTATGCCCGGCTGGCCCTCGGTAGCGATGAGGCGCTGGTCTGGCGGCCCTATTCGCTGGTGTCTGCCACCGATGACGACTACCTGGAATTCATTGCCGTGCTGGTGCCGGGCGGTGCCTTCTCGCAGCATCTGGCGAAACTGGCTGTCGGTGACGCGATAAAAGTCGACAAAGCCTGCTTCGGCTTTCTCACCGTCAACCAGCTGGCGCCGGGGCGCGACCTCTGGCTGCTGGCCAGCGGCACCGGCATCGGGCCGTTTCTCTCGATCGTGCGCGACCCGGCGGTGTGGCAGGCGTTCGAGCATCTGATCGTGGTACATGGTGTGCGCCACTCCGCCGACCTCGCCTACCGCGAGGATTTTACCGCCCTTGCCCGGCAACCCCTGCTCGCCGGGGCCAGAGCGACACTCAGCTACTTCCCGGCGATCACCCGCGAGCCGGGTGCCAGCCAGCTGTCCGGGCGCATCCCGCAACTGCTGGCCAATGGCCGGCTGGAGCAGGCGGCGAACCTGCCGCTGAGCCTGGCCGACTCGCGGGTGATGGTCTGTGGCAATCCGGACATGGCGTTCGAGGTGCGCCAGCACCTGAGCGCGCTGGGCTTCGCCACCGGTCGCCGCGGGGTCCCCGGGCAGATGGCGTTCGAGAAGTACTGGTAGGGTGCTGCCGGCATTCTGTTGCGCCCGCGCCACCTGCCCGGCCAACCCCGGCAACTGCTCAGCGCTGGTGCTGGGGCTTCTCGCCGACCGGCAAACCGGCGTCCTTCCAGGCCCTGAAGCCACCCTCGACGTGGCTGACCCGCGTCAACCCCATGTCCTGCAAGGTCACGGCTGCCAGGCTTGAGCGCCAGGCCGACTGGCAATAGAGCACGAACTCCTTGTCCGAACCGAAGACCTCCTTGTAATAGGGACTCTCCGGGTCGACCCAGAACTCCAGCATGCCGCGCGGCGCGTGGAAGGCCCCCGGGATCATGCCCTCACGCTCCAGCTCGCGCACATCGCGAATATCGACGAACACCACCTCCGGATCGCCGTGCCTGGCAGCCGCTTCTTCGAGCGTCAAGGTGCGGATTCTGGCGCGCGCCTCCGCGAGTAATTGCTTGTAGCCTTTGGCGAGCGGCATGCGACTTCCTCTTTGCAGTATCCGAACAGCCTGATTGCTGCCTCGTGCCTAGCCTGCCACATGCATCAGCCATCCGGCGATCGCGTCCCAGGCCGCGGTCGTCGAGAGCGGCGCGCGCAGCAACTGCTGGACCAGCACGCCGGCGCCGGCCAGCAGATAGACCGGATGCGGGCGGCCGCGGCTGCGCCAGTCATGAATGATCCCGGCGATGATGAACAGGTCAACCAGCAACGCCGGTATCAGGGTAACGTCGACCGGCGGCACCGGCGCTGCTCCGCTTGCCAGCGGCGGTGCCAGAAAGGTCAGGAACCAGCGCGCGACCGGCGCGTCCAGCATCGAGGCGGTGGCCACCAGCATCAGCCGCTTGTGCACCTCCTTGTGCTGGATGTTGCCGATGGCCAGGGCAAACAGCACGGCGAAGGTGAGGATGCCGGACACGGGCACGATCATGAACGCCTTGCCTTCCTGCAGAAAACCCAGGGCCGCCACCCGCTCGGCCCCGGCCACCCCCACCATCAGGCCGAACAGCGTCATCGCCGTGGCCAGGGAGATACCGAGCAGGCCGATTTCCCGGTGGCGCAGCGTCCGTCCGCTCGCCACCAGCCAGGTCTGCCAGGCGTACAGCAGCGTCCACAGGAAGAACACGCTGGCATGGATGTGCACGATCGGCGCCGCCTGGAATGTGCCGCGCAGCAGTGGCACGAAATAGGTCGGGGTGAAGCCGAGGAAGGCGACCGCGACGAAACACCAGGCCGTCCAGACATGGAAGTAGCTGCCGCGCACCTGAACCGCAGCCTGCGCACCTGCTGTGATTGTTTTCATGCTCGATCCCCCGCCTTCGGCCAGCCTGCCACCACCTATGGGGCAGGCACCGCCGGGATTTGCCGGCAAAGCATCAGATGGTTTAGTTGCCCTTGCTGAAGATTGCAACGGCTCGCCGGCACCACGTCCGGCGAACATTGCCTGGCGCACCTCAGCGGTCAAACGGGCGGCGGGCCCGCCCTGCCGGGGCAAGGCTGTGCCACGACAGGGAGGATCCGGCCGGCCTACTGCGCCGCGGGAGGGTCGAGCTTGAAAGTCAGCTTGTCGAGCTTGCCGGTGAAGGTGAACGGCACATCGTAGCGGTATTCCACCATCGCCAATCCGGAACGCGTGTCCATACCGACATCGAAGGTTTCATCCTCGGGGAAGGTAATCGGCGTGCCGTGTTCCATTGAGTTGCGCGCCACTTCCTGACCGTCCACAAACAGCACACCGGTACCCGCCTTGCCCAGGCCAGGCTCAGCGACCTTGTAGTCGAAGACGATGGTGTGCTTGCCCGGGCTCAGCTCAGGTCCTTCCCAGACGGTGCGCTTGAGGTCGAGAAGGTTGTAGAGGAACACCACCTTGCCGCGACCGATGCCCAGTTCGCCCTTGCTGAGGAACAGGCCGTAACCGCCGAAGCGCCCGCCCTGGGTGACGATCATGCCCTCGGCACCGCCCTCGGGAATCTCGACTTCGGCGGTGATGCTGTAGGACTTGTTGAGAATGCTTGGCGCACTGCCGCCCGGCACGCTGGCCAACACGCCGGAGTAGGTAAAGTCGGTGCGCCCGGCAGTCAAGCTCGGCCGCGGCGTGTTCCAGCGCGCAAGGGTGGAGTTGTCCAGCGGCAACACGTTGTACTTGGCGGCCTCGACATAGAACAGGTTCTCCATCTGCTTGAGCTTGTCAGGCATCTTCGCCGCCAGGTTGTTGTTCTGGGTGGGGTCCTCCATCACGTTGTACAGCTCCCACTGGTAGCCGCTGATCACATCCGGTGCAGGCTTGGAGCTGAGCACCCAGGGTATGGTCACCGGGGTCGTGGCGGCCACCCAGCCCTCGTGATAGATGGCGCGGTTGCCGAGCATCTCGAAGTACTGGGTAGTGCGTCGGCTTGGCGCCTTGGCATTGGCCTTGTCCCAGGTGTAGGCCAGGCTCACGCCTTCGATTGGCTCCTGCTTGATCCCGTTGATGGTCTTGGGTTGCGTTATGCCGGTGGCTTCAAGAATGGTCGGCACGATATCGATCACATGGTGGAACTGCCGGCGGATAGCGCCCACATCAGTGATATGCCCCGGCCAGGAAATGGCCAAGCCCTGCGCCGTACCACCGAAGTGCGACGGCACCTGCTTCATCCACTTGAACGGTGTATTGAAGGCCCAGGCCCAGGCCGCCGAGTAGTGCGGGAAAGTCTTGTCCGAACCCCAGAACTCGTACCAGAGGAACTGGTCCTTGACCGGCACCTCGATGCCATTGAAGGAAGTGAACTCATTGGGTGTGCCATTGACCATGCCTTCGGCACTGGCGCCATTGTCGCCGCTGATATAGATGATCAGGGTGTTGTCCAACTGGCCAAGATCTTCGACCGCCTGCACCACGCGGCCGATCTCATGGTCGGTATACGCCTGATAGGCGGCGTAGACATCCGCCTGCTTGATGAACAGCTTCTTCTCTTCAAAGCTCAGCGAATCCCAGCGCGGCAACTTGGCGCCACCGTAGATGTCCTGACCATCCGGCCAGGGTGTCAGCTCGGCATTTTCCGGCATGATGCCCAGACGCTTCTGGTTGGCAAAGATGGTCTCGCGCAGCTTCTCCCAGCCCTGATCGAACAGGTGCATGGAGCTGATCTTGTCGATCCATTCCTTTGTCGGATGATGCGGTGCATGCACGCCACCCGGCACGTAATAGACGAAGAAGGGTTTATCCGGTGCCAACTCCTTGAGCTGCTTCATGTACTGGATGGCCTCGTCGGCCATGGCCGTTTCCAGGTTCCAGTCCGGGTTGCCCTGGAAGGGATAAATCGGCGTGGTGTTGCGGAACAGGTTGGGCTGCCACTGGCTGGCATCGCCACCGACGAAGCCATAGAAATACTCGAAGCCCATGCCGTTGGGCCATTGATCGAACGGACCGGCCTGACTGCTGGCAAAGAATGGCGTGTTGTGGTCCTTGCCGAACCAAGAGGTGGCGTAGCCGTTTTCCTTGAGGATGGTGCCGATGGTGCCTTTCTCGACCGGGATGATCGAGTCATAGCCGGGAAACCCGGTGGCGATTTCACCCACCACGCCAAAACCCACCGAGTGGTGGTTGCGCCCGGTGATCAGCGCCGCGCGGGTTGGCGAGCACAGCGAGGTGGAATGGAAGTTGGTATAGCGCAGTCCGTTCTGCGCGATGCGATCCAGCGTCGGCGTGGGAATCACGCCACCGAAGGTACTCGGTGAACCGAAGCCGTCGTCATCGGTCATGATCAGCAGCACGTTCGGCGCGCCCTTCGGTGGTACCACCCGTGGCGGCCACCAGGCCTTGGAGTCTGCCGCCTTTTGCTTGATTACCCCGCCGAACTTCGGGTCTGGCGGCGGCAGCTGCTCACCACTGATGGTGGTGGCGGCTGCAGCCGAGCCCAGCTCACCGTTGACCACCACTGGCTGCGCCAGACCCAACCCGCAGAAGAATAAAAACACAACCGATGAAACCGCGCGGATTGCCTTCAGCCTGAATCTGTTCATTTCAACAACTCCTTCTGCCGCTAGCGGGTGTCGCCGTTCGATCTTGTTTGGTGCGCAGAACTGAAGGTCCGAGTCTGAGCGCCTCAGGCGCGCCCTGTACAGGCTGCGATGATCAATCCGGCAAAGCCCTGCGGATCATCTTCCTGAATGAAATGCCCGCCACGCAGGGTTGGATGCTTCTGTTTCTGCGCCCCCGGAACCTCGCGGACAAACCGCTCGCCCTGACCACGGGTGATCGGGTCGCCGTCGCTGTAGCAGGTGATGAACGGCTTTTTCCACTGCTGATAGACCTTCCAGGCGGCGCGGTTCTTGGCCGCCTCCGGATCATCGAAACGAACCGGCACCAGGGAGGGATAGACGCGCACCGCCGACTTGAAAGTGGCATCCGGGAAAGGTGCGTCGTAGGCGGCCACCTCGGCCGGTGTCAGCTTGCGTTTGACGCTGCTTTGCAGGATGCGGCCAATCGGGAACCACGGGCTGAAACGGGCAAATTTTTCCCAGATACGCCAGGCCAGCGACATGGGCGCCTCGCCAGTGGGCAGGCCGCCATTGGAGAGCAGGACGCGGGAGAAGCGCTCGGGGTTTTCCGCCGCCAGACGCAAGCCGATCAACGAGCCCCAGTCCTGACAAACCAGCGTGATGTCACGCAGATCCAGGGCTTCAACCCACTGCAGTATCCACGCGACCTGCCCGGAGAAACTGTAATCGCCCTGCTCGGCCGGTTTGTCCGACTTGCCAAAGCCGATCAGGTCCGGGGCCAGCACGCGCAGGCCGGCCGCGGCCACCGGCGGGATCATGAAACGGTAGAGATAGGACCAACTCGGCTCGCCGTGCAGCATCAGCACCGGCTTGCCGTCGCGTGGGCCTTCATCGACGTAATGCAGGCGCAACCCGGGCTCGACCTCATGGTAATGCGGGGCAAAGGGATAGTCAGTCAGCTGGGCGAAGCATTCATCCGGGGTGCGTAAGACGTTCATCGATGGCTCCTTGCAGTTTGCGCTCGGTTGATTGATGGTTGATCAGTAATGGGCAAAACGCTCGGGCAAGTGACCTAGAAACGGCTTGACGAGCTTCCACGGAAACGCCGGCACCACGCCCGACTCGACTTTCTTCTCGATCAGGTCGGCCATTTCCCGTGCGGCCTGGCTGGCCGGAATGGCAAAGGGCATCTTGCTGATATCGACACCTTCGACGATATCGGTGGCAATGTAGCCCGGCAGAATGCTGGTGACAGTGATGCCCTTGGCACGCAATTCGATGCGGGCCGCCTTGAGGTACATCGAGAACCCGGCCTTGCTCGCACAGTAGGCGGCCTGCCCCGTCATTGGCTGCAAGGAAGCCAGCGAGGAAATGCCGATCACATGGCCTTTGCCACGGGTAATGAAGTGCTCGGCAGCAGCGGCCACAGTGGCAATCGCCCCGGACAGGTTGGTGGTAATCAGGTTCAGCTCTTTGGCCAGATCATTGGTACCGCCACCGATGTCAGTCATGTCGTTGACCCCGGCATTCACCACAATGCTGTCGACACCACCCAGGCGGGTGAACAGGGTCTGCAGTGCCGGGCTTACCGTATCGGTCTGGCAGACATCGAGAATCGCCAGCTCCACCTTCAACTTGTTATTGATGGTGGAGTGAATTTCTTCACGCAGTTCTTCCAGCAACGGCAAACGGCGTGCGGTCAGCCCCAGGTTGTGGCCACGCCGGGCCATTTCCAGCGCCAGTTCACGGCCAATGCCAGAAGAGGCTCCGGTAATGACAATCGTCGGTTTGCTGCTTTTGTTCATGGAGAAGTCCTCGGGTGCTGGGATTTGATAATGAGTCTGGGCTGTCACCCCACCCGGGTCGAGGACACTCGACGACAAAAAATGGACATTCGACGACAGTTACACGATGCTACTTCCCATGACTACGACGCCCCCCCTGCTTGTCCGAGCCCGCGCCCTTACCGGCTTCAGTGAACTGGTCACTGAACTGGGCGGCAACCCCGCAGCCTTGCTGCACGAGGCTGGAATTGATCTGCAGCTATTGGCTCGCCCCGAGTCCAGCCTCGGCATGGCCAACTTCCTCGGATTGCTCGAAAACGCCGCCGCGCAATTGGATGCCCCCGACTTCGGCCTGCAACTGACGCTGCATCAGGACTTCTCCGTACTCGGCCCGATTGCGCTGGTGGCTTCGCGCGCCGAAACCCTGGGCAGTGCCTTGATTTCGATTGCGCGCAATTTGCCTTACCACGTGGCGCGTACCTCGCTGAAGGTAGAAGACGGCCCGGAAGCCGGTCAGACCTGGCTGCGCTATTCCCTGCCGACCGAAGTTGGCAGCGGGTACCGGCAAACCGTGGAAATGTGCTGTCTGCTGGCAGTCAAGGCCATGCGCATGCTCAGCGGTGCACATGGACACGACTGGCGAGTGATCTTTGCCCATCCACCTGGCACGACCGCAGCCCGCTACCAGGCGTTGTTCGAATGTGCCGTGGAATTCCAGCAAGCGGGGCATGGCGTGATCTTTCCGCACGCGTTGCTGGAGCACCCGATCAACGGCAGCAACCCACAAATCTGTGCTGAAGCCGAACGCTTCGTAAGGCATCTGATCCGGCGCAACCCGCTGGACCTGGCGTGCCAGATAGAAGAACTGATTGCCCGGCAACTGGCCGCGGGCGGCTGCAGCCTGGCCGACATTGCCCGGCAACTGTCGATGCATGAACGCACCCTGCAACGCCGGCTGGATGATCAACAGATCCGCTTTGCCGACATCCTCGATCGCGTCCGCCAGCAGCAGGCGCGTGAGTATCTGCGCCAGCCGGCCCTGCCGTTACCGGAAGTGGCCAGCCTGCTCGGTTACAGCGAACAGCGTTCGCTCAGCCGCGCCTGCCGGCGCTGGTTTGGCACCACACCCGGCGCCTTGCGCGCACAGTCCTGATGGCCGCAATAGGCAAGCCCAACCGCCGCTGGCTATGATGTGTGCCCATGACCGTCGCCCTGCCCATTCGCAACCCCTGCCCGCCCGGCACCTGCATCTGCGGGCGTGATGCGTTGCTCGACGCACCCACAGCCGACCTGCGCAGCCTGCGCCTGACGCTGATGGAAGAGAAACGCCTGCTTGAGCGGCTGGAGAACATCCAGAGCCTGCAAGACCTGGAGCACATGCAGAGACGGCTTTTTGATCAACTGGGCATTCGCCTGGAGATCGCCCCGAAGGCCAGCGAAGTGCGCAGCCTGCGCGGCATCGGCATCCACATTCCGGAACGCCCCGGGCTCTGCCGCAAGATTCGCCAGTCCATTCCCGCCGCGGTGCGCAAAAGCCTGGAGAAACGCCCGGAGATTGTCTACCGGCTGCTGGATGCCCACGACCTGTTCCGCGACAGCTGAAAATTCCTGCATCGAAGCAGAACACTTTGCCCACAGGCGCTCCCCCATGGTGCATGGCAGACCGCCTCGGCGCCGGCTGAATTTTCAGATGAATTTGATAACGAATTGATAGTTATGGGCTTTCATGAATCGCACGAAAACTGGCACGCCCCATGCTATGTACTAACTGCCAGTTCCCGCAGCATGCAGTACGGGTTGCTGACTTAAAACCTGATCTGTCTTACAAGGAGAATCGCAATGGATACCAATGCCGCTAGCGCTCCCAGCGCAGACGTCACCCTGGTTTGTTCCCCGGCCTTCCTGCTGTTCCTGAACGACTATTTCGAATCGATGTACTTTGCCAATTAACCGTTTTCCACTGCGGGTTGCGCCATCAGGACGTGGCGCCCGCAGTGCGTTTTTACACAGTCCCGGTTTGTAGCAACGCGTTCAACCTTTGTCCTTCCGCCTTCCGGCAGTTGAGCTGCACATGCTGCAACCCCAGCCAATTCGCCAGGGCACGGAGTTGCCCGGCCAGCTCGAGCAGCGCTGTCTCACTCAAGCCCATTTCCTCTTCATGGACTGCATGTACGGCCAACACCCCCTTGGCTCGTTCGGCACGCAGATCGACACGCGCAACCAGTTGCCCGTCATGCATGAACGGCAACACGTAATAGCCGTACACACGCTTATGCGCCGGGGTGTAGATCTCCAGCCGGTAACGGAAATCGAACAGCCGTTCGGTGCGTTCGCGCGCCCAGATCAGCGAGTCAAAGGGTGACAGCAGCGCCGTCGGTTTGAGCCCGCGCGGCACTTTCGGCTCGCCACGGCACCAGGCGGTTTGCCGCCAGCCTTCGACCCGCACGGCCTGCAGTTCACCCGCTTCGGCCAGTTCGGCCAGACGCAGGCGGGTATCGGCAGCATCCAGGCGAAAGTAATCGCGCAGGTCCTGCTCGCTGGCCACGCCCAAGGCAGCGGCCGCATGCAGCAATAACTGCCGCTGGGCAGCGGCTTCATCCGGTTCAGCTTGTTCAAGGATGCGATGCGGCAGCACCCGCTCGGGCAGATCGTAGAGGCGCTCGAAGCCACGCCGCCCGGCCACCGTCACCTCGCCGGCGGCGAACAGCCATTCCAGCGCATGCTTTTCCGCGCTCCAGTCCCACCAGGGGCCAGCGCGCTCCGCGCGTTTGGACAAACTGCCAGCACCCAGAGCACCCTGCTCGCGCACGCACTGCAAAACCTGCCGAATCAGCGGCTGCTGCTCACGGCCGAACTGCGCCATTTCCTTGTAGATGCCCTGCCCGGCCGCAGCCCGGCGCATGCGCCAGCGCAGCAGCGGATAGAGCTGCATCGGCAGCAGCGAGGCTTCATGCCCCCAGTACTCGAACAAGCTGCGCTGGCGGCCGCTGCTCCAGGCCTGCAGGTCAAGCCAGTCCATGGGGTAGTCGCCCAGACGGGAGAACAGCGGCAGGTAGTGCGAACGCACCAGCGCGTTCACCGAGTCGATCTGCACGACGCCCAGTCGTTCGATCAGGCGCCGCACCGCCAGCGGTGTGGCGGCCTTGCTTCGGTTGCTGAAGCCCTGCGCAGCCAGCGCCAGGCGCCTTGCTTCGGCGCGCGACAGGTCAAGCGGCATGCGCCGGCTCAGGCCTGCCGACCGTGGGCGGCATCGGCCAGCTGGCTGGCATCCACGCGCACGAAGGTCGAATCGCCGATGGCAGTCAATTGCTCGCCGGCATACAGCTCGCAGATCACCCGGGTCTTGCGCCCGACCTCGCCTTCCACCCGTGCGCGCAGCTGCAGCGGCACGCCCATGGGCGTCGGCTTGAGGAAGCGGATGCCCAGATTGCCGGTCACGCAGTGGATCGGCGGCAGGCTGCCGGGTTCGCGATGTTCCGCGCGGTAGTGGTAGGCCATCGCCGTCCAGTTCGAATGGCAGTCCACCAGCATGGCAATCAGGCCGCCATAGACCAGATCCGGCCAGCCGCAGTACATGGGGTCGGGCAGATGCTCGGAAAGCACGTGCACACCGTCCTCGGCCCAGTAGCTGTGGATGTGCAGGCCATGCTGGCTGCTGCAACCGCAGCCAAAACAGACGCCTTCGGGCGCGGCGGCTTCTTGCAGGGAAATCGGGTGCATGCTGTTTCCTCGAAGGTTCAATGACCCCGGCATGCTAAGCGCCCGGCCAGCCGCGGACAACGCCCGCGCGCAAGCGCCTCACGGAATCGGCGCGCCGGAATCGCGCTCGCGCACCGCCTGGGCAAACCCGACATCCTCACAACGCGCCTTGAAACGCACGCCCTCCGGACTGTGGCGGGTAATGCCGTCAAACAGCGTGGCGAACATCTGCGTGGTCTCCAGCCCCATGTTGTGGAAGGCCTGGTTGATCATCAGCTTCTGCATCATCAATTGATTCTTCGGAATACCCTGCATGCGCGAAGTCAGTGCCTCGACCGCCGCATCCAGCTCGGCACCCGGCACGCTCTGGTAGACCAGCCCGAGGCGCTGGGCCTCGCGGCCGTCGATCAGGTCGCCCGTCAGCAGCATGCGCTTGGCCTTCTCCGGGCCCAGTCGATAGACCCACATGGCGGTGGTCGGACAGCCCCAGACCCGCGCCGGCGGATAACCGATCACCGCCTCATCGGCCATCACGATCAGGTCGCAGCACAGGGCGATGTCGCTACCGCCGGCCACGGCCGGGCCGTTGACCTTGGCAATCACCGGCTTGTAGCTGCGGAACAGGCTCATGAACTGCTCGGTGAATTTCTTCATCAGCGCGTAGTCGACCATCGGGTCCCAGGGCATCTCCTGGCTGCCATACACGCCACGCGGGTTCTCGGCAAAGTCCTTGAGATCGTAACCGCTGCAGAAACCGCGACCGGCGCCAGTGAGTACCAGTACATGCACGTTGTCGTCGGCATTGGCCCGCGCCACGGCGGCTTCGAGGTCGCCCGGCATGTTCTGGTCAATCGCGTTGAGGCGCTCGGGCCGGCTCAGGGTCAGGGTCGCCACACGGCCCTCGACCTGGTAATGCACGCTGGATTGGGACACGAAAGGCACTCCTGGGAAGAAATTACGAGGACAGGGCTTGGCCTGCGCCGGCAAATAAGTAAAATGAATTCACTTTTTAATCAAGTCCAATTTGCGACCGCCATGGCCAACCTTTCCCCCAAAGCCCGCAACACCCGTGGCAGCCTGCTGGAGGCCGCACGCAGCGAACTGCTCGAACAGGGCGGTGCCCTCGAGGTCAGCCGGGTGGCCGAGCGCGCCGGCGTGTCAGTGGGGCTGATCTACCGCTACTTCGGCTCGCGCGCCGGGTTGCTGGCGGCAGTCGCCGAGGACTACTACGACCGCTACCAGGCCCGGGTGATGGCCGCCGACCCGCTGCCGGAAAGTGCCGACTGGTGCAGCCGCGAAGAACAGCGGGTGCTGCGCGCCGTGCAGTTCGTCTACGGCGAACCACTCGCCGCGCTGGTGCTGGTCAGCCTGGCGCGCGAACCCGAGGTGGCCGCGCTGGAGGCGCGCTGCATCGCCGATAACGTGCGTCAGGGCGCCGACAATATCCGCCGCGGCCAGGCCGCCGGCCAGCTGGATGCCGCTCTGGATGCGCAACTGGTCTCGGCGATGATCCTCGGCGGCCTGCACCAGGCCCTGCTCGAAGCCCTTGGCCGCACCCCGCGCCCGCCCGCCGAGCAGCTGGCACAACAACTCTGGCATTTCATCCGTGGCGCGCTGGCGCCGCTCTGACCGACACGCGAGGCCACCATGCAGCACGCCACCCAGGTTGAACTCCTCAAGCGCACGCTCGCCCTGATGGAACATGGGATTTCCGACTGCGCAGAGACCCCCTCCTCGCTTAGCGCCAGCACCTACCTGGACGAAGCGCGCTTCCGCCGCGAACGCGATCAGATCCTGCGCCGCGAACCGCTGCTGGTAGCCCGCTCCAGTGAAATTCCCAACGGCCACTTCCTCACCCGCGACCTGCTCGCCCCGCTACTGCTGACCCGCGACAACGACGGCCAGCTGCGCGCCTTTCTCAACATCTGCAAGCACCGCGGCACCCAGCTGGTGAGTGACTTGAGCGGACCGAACCGGGTGTTCGTCTGCCCTTACCATGCCTGGTCCTACAACCCTGACGGCCAGCTGCGCGGCATGCCGCATGCCTATGGCTTCGAGGGCATCGAGCGCGGCTGCCTGAACCTCACCGAGGTGCCGGTGGCCGAACGCTGGGGCGCGGTCTGGGCCAGTCACACGCCCGGGCCGGCACTCGATCTGGACACCTTCTTCGGCGAGCAATTGCTGGCCGACTTCGCCAGCTTTGGTGTCGAGTCGCATGTGGTGTTCGACCCGCGCGACATCACCCGCCCGGTCAACTGGAAGCTGACCATCGACACCTTCCTCGAGAACTACCACGTGCAGAAGGCCCACCAGGCCACCATCGACCACCTGTTCTGGCCCAACCTCGGGCTGTTCGAACGCTGCGGCCGGCACATCCGCAACTACTACGTGAAGCGCAACCTGCGCGACCTGCTGGATCAGCCGGAAAGCGCCTGGAACCTGCGTCTACATGGGAACCTGCTCTATTACCTCTGGCCCAACACCCTGGTGCTGGTCGAGCCTGACCATATTGACTTCACCAGCGTGTTCCCCGCCGGCCCGCTCGGTACCCGGGTGCTCAGCCACACCCTGCTGGCCACGGAGCCAGCCAGCGAGAAGGCCCTGCGCTACTTCCAGAAGAACAACGAGATCCTCTACAACGCGCTGGAGGAAGACTTCGGCATGGCCGCCCGGGTCCAGGCCGGCATTCAGGCCGGCGCCAGCGACCGCCTGTGGCACGGTCGCTTCGAGCCGGCGCTGAAGTGGTTTCACCAGGGGCTGGACACCGCCTTGGGTGAGCTCAGCGTCAGCGATGTGGCAGGCAATCATTAGCGCCGGGACTTGGCGGCTCGATTGCATGGCCGCTGGCTTGCCTGTTGCGGCTCATCTGACCGATTGAGTGGGTAACCCGCTGTGTTCATTCGCAGGAGCCCCCAAATTGCGTAGGGCGGGTGCAACCCGCCGTTGCCGCGCGTTGCACCCGCCCTACCAAACTGCAGCCATGCAGTCATCGCCAGCAAGCTGGCTCCTGCAACGAGCGCAGACCAGACGGATAACCCCTCCTGAACCCCCACCAACGAAAACGGAGCCCGCAGGCTCCGTTTTCAGTTGCACACAGGCTTACTGGTTCTGGTTCAGTGCCTGGTCGTGGAAGATCCCGTGGTTGTCCACGCCAAGCATGAACTTGGCCACGGCCAGGCGCTGCTCGGCCGACAGGTAATCCTGCGCGGGCATGGCCGGGTAGTCTTCACGCTTCTTCTCCGGTTTGGCGATGTAGTCGGCAATGCCTTGCGGATTTTCCATATAGAGGGCCTGGATCGTCTCGACCGGTGGGCCGATCATGCGCATGCCGTAGGCGTGGCAGCCAGTGCACACACCAAAGTAGGTCAGCTTGCCCTTGTCCAGCTCGGTGATTGCGCGCGGCGGTACAGGTTCCGGGAGCAGGCGGGTGATCACCTCGGCGGTGGTGGAGAAGCCGCAGGTACCGAAGTCCTTGAGGCCCATGTTGACGTACTGCTCACGGTTGAGGATGCAGCTCTCGCGGCTGTTGCCGACGTTGACGATATCGACGTTGGCATTGGTCAGGGTGGCCACTTTCAGTGCCTTGATCTCGTCGATCGGATCGGTGCCGTTGTTGTACATGACGTTGTTGAGGATGGCGACCTTGTCCGACTTCGGATCGGTTTCCGGATCGCGGGTGATGTTCGGGAAGCTGTCGTGGTCGGTGATGATGATGCCGGTGTTCTTGTTGCCGGAGATGATGTTGTTTTCCATGGTCACTTCATCGGCGGCCATGATCACGATGCCGGTACCCGAGGGCACACCGGACACCATCGAACCCGGCGCGCCGAAGTTCACATGGTTGTTGTTGGTGATGAAGTTGTTGCGGATGATCAGGTCGAAGGTGGTCTTGATCGGCAGGCCCGGGGTGATGAAGGTCAGGATGCCGCCGGCGTTGTCATACACCAGGTTGTTCTCGATCACGCCGTGGCGGGAGTTCTCGAACTCGATACCGGCGACACTGGCGTACACCTCGTTGTTGTTCACATGGATGTTGTCGCTCATGCCCACGTAGATCGCCGCATCCTCGATGCCACTGACCACGTTGTTGCTGATCAGGCCGTTCTGCCCCAGTTGCGGGAAGATGCCGTAGACGCCGGTATCCACCACGCGGTTGTTGCGGATCAGGAAGTTGTTGCCGGCCTGGCCCATGATGCCGTTGCCCTTGTAGTGGGTGATCAGCAGGTTCTCGACGGTGATGTTGTTGCCGGAATAGAGGATCGCATCGTTGAGCTTGCGCTCGCCTTCCATGGTCGGCCACTGGCCCTGCTCGATCACCCCGGTAATCAGGATGTCGTCCTTGTCGATGTACACGGTCTCCTTGTAAGTACCCGGGTAGACCCGGATCACGTCGCCAGGCACGGCGACGCGGACGGCAGCCTGGATGGACTCGCCATCCTTGACGTCAAGCACCTTGCCCGTGCCACTGGCGCCCACCGACTTGGCCAGCGAGCCAACGTCAGCAGTCTTGTGCTCGGTCTTGGCGTAACGGTCGGCACCACCCACGATGGTGGCGCTGTTGTTGCCGGCGAGTTGCGTGCCGAGGTAGACACCACCGCCCAGCAGTGCGGCGGCGATGGCCACGCTTAAGAGTTTCTTGCCCATTTTTTATTCTCCGGTTGGTTCAGCAACGCTGACTGTGGTTGTAGCAGAATTGGCACCATCGTGCAGGGCCGGCGGCAACTTGCCGATCGGCTGCAAGCCTGAGGGGACGCGCTCGGGTATCGCAGGGGTGAAGGATTCGTCGGTCAGCGCACGCATGAAGTCGACCAGGCGATCCAGTTCATGCTCAGCGAGTTTTGGTTCCCAGATATGCCAGTGCAACTGGACCCTGGCCTTCTCTTCTTCGGGCAGGGCATGCCCGCGGCCCTTGGTATAGAACTCGGCGGCATCGCGCAGATTGCCGAAGGTGCCGGAGTGCATGTAGGGCGCGGTTTGCGCGACATTGCGCAGCGACGGCACCTTGAAGCCACCGCGCCAGTCCTTGTTATGCGACGGCTTCTCGGCCCCCGGATCAAACGGCCGGCCATCCGGCTCGGGTACCCCGATCACGGCGATCTGCTGGTTGGTGAACAACGGTGGCGTATGGCACTCGGAACAGCGCGCGACAAACGAGCGATAGATGTTGAAGCCTTCCAGCTCCTTGGCGTTCAAGGCATCGGCAGAGCCATGGGCATAACGGTCGTAGGGACTGTTCAGCGAGATCAATGAAGTCTGGAAAGCCGCCAGTGACAGGTACAGCTGATCAAGGGTAACGCCCTGCTGTTGCTGCCCCGGATAAGCCTGGGCAAACAACCGGCGATACTCGGCACTGCCGTTCAGGCGCTCGAGCAGCAACTGCGGCGAACTGGCCATCTCCACCGGAGAAAACAAGGGCCCCTGCATCTGCTCTTCCAGCGAGGTGGCCCGGGCATCCCAGAAGAAATGCGTGAGGAACGCCATGTTCCACAGGCTGGGAGCGCCACGCTGACCTTCCAGCCCATTGCTGCCGATGCTGCGCTTGAGGCCGTCGGCAAAACCCAGCTTGGGATGATGGCAACTGGCGCAGGAGAGGGTCTGGTCGCCCGACAGCACGGGGTCGAAGAACAGGTTGCGGCCCAGGTCAATCTGCTGCGGACTGAAACCCTCGCGGTGTGGCGGCAGGGAGGTCTGCAGACCGCCGACGCCCTTGTCGTACAGCGAGTCGTACTGGTCGTACAGCGTATGCAGCTTGCAGGTGTTGTCCGCCGTGGTTTCGAAGCCGGCCGGGCAGATGCTGGCCAGCTCTATCGGTGTGTCGGCAGCACTAGCCATGGACGCAAGCCCGCTCAGAACAACCGTACAGCAGAGCCGTGAAGTAATAAAAAATCGCACCCGCAAGCCCTTACTTGGCGCCAAGCGTATTCAGGTACGCCAGCACATCCTGCAACTCGGTTTCGTTGAGGCTGTTGGCCATCATCCTCATTTGCCGGCCAAAGCGATCCTGCTGCTGGTAGCCGCGCTTGCCCTGCTTGAAGTGGTTGAACTGGGTCTGCAGGTAGACATCACTCTGCCCGGCCAAACGTGGCGAATTCAGTGCAGGATTGCCCTCGGCCTTGCCACCATGACAGGACCCGCACTTGGACTGGTACAGCTTGGCGCCCTGGGCGGCGTCACCGCCCGTCAGGGCTGGCGTTGCCTTGGCGGCAGGCAGGCTGGCCAGATACTCCGCAACGGCAGTTACCGCCGCGTCATCGGCCAGGCCCTTGGCCATTGGCGCCATCTGCGCACCACCGCTGTCGCCGGCAGCCGTACCACGCAGATCGGTGCGGAAATTCAGCAACTGGCGCTGCAGGTAGGCAGCCTGCTGGCCGGCCAATGCCGGCGCCTGCAGCGCCGGATTGCCCTGCCCGGCGGCACCATGGCACGCGACACAGGTAGCCTCGAACAGCGCCTTGCCCGGCGCCGTATCGGCAGCATTCAACGAAGTGGCTGCGGTCAGCCCGAGCAGCAGCGTTGCACCAAGAAACTGTCGCATAGGAGTGTCACCGGAAGAAATGGAGCGACCCAGAACAGTCGCGAAGTGCAGGCAGAATATATGGAACTATCGTACCAATCAAGCCTGAAAACTGCTGTTGCCGACGGCTGCACGCTGGCCGGGCATGCCTTGTGGCCAGCTCGAAGGTAGTGTGTTGCAGGGTGCCTGCAGGCTACTGGCGGATAACGACGGTTGTGGTGAGTGGTTGCACCGTGCAACCGCTCGCCACAACCGGGCATTGCGGGTTATTTGGCCAACGGATCGTCCCAGAACGGCCGTTCGCTTTCCTGCATGGCATCCGCCCGGCTCAGGCCGATGTCGTGCAAGGCCCGCTCGTCCAGCAGCGCCAGGCGCCGGCGTTGCTCGGACAGCTGCCACCAGCGGCGCAGCTGGCGGTAGGCGGCGCGCAGTGGCGCCCAGAACTGGACGATACGCCGGCCGCCTGAAGTGAACGCGAAGGATGCGGATTGATCTTTCATTTGCTTGCCCTCCCTGTGGGGTTGGCGCCAGTCTCGCGCCGGGGCTAACATCAATCCAACGAATGTTTCTTATGCGACCCATCTTGGAATTTGATACATGAGCCACCCCAGCATCGACAGCGAACTGCTGCGCAGTTTCATCGCCATCGCCGATCACGGCAGCTTCACCCGCGCCGCCAACGCGGTGAACCGCACCCAGTCGGCGGTCAGCATGCAGATGAAGCGCCTCGAGGATGATGTGCTCAAGCGCCCGCTGTTCGAGCGCGACGGGCGCGGCGTGCAACTCACCGCCGAGGGCCAGGTGCTGCTCGGCTACGCGCGGCGCATCCTCAAGCTGCAGGGCGAGGTGTTCAACACCCTGCGCCAGCCACACATGGTCGGGGCGGTGAAGATCGGCACCCCGGACGACTACGTGATGCGTTTCCTGCCCGGCATCCTTGCGCAGTTCGCCCAGGCCTACCCGCTGGTGCAGGTGGAAGTGCACTGCGAGCCCTCGACCCAGTTGCTGCAGCGCCAGGACCTCGACCTGACCATCGTCTCCCGCGAGCCGGGCAACGAGATCGGCCAGTTGCTGCGCCAGGAACGCTTCGTCTGGGCCCAGGCCCGCGGGCACAACGTGCACGAATGCAACCCGCTGCCGCTGGCCATGTTCAACGCCGGCTGCTTCTGCCGCGCCTGGGCCTGCAATGCACTGGACGCCCGCGAGCGCGCCTACCGGGTGGCCTACACCAGCCCCAGCCTGTCGGCGATCCTGGCGGTGGTCAGCGCCGGACTGGCGATCACCGCGCAGATGGAAAGCATCATCACCCCTGACCTGGAAATCATCGGCCCGGAACAGGGCCTGCCCGAACTGCCGCTGACCAGCATCGTGCTACTGCGCAACCCGCGCAGCCAGTCACCGGTGACCGAGACGCTGGCGGCGCAGATCGCCGAGGGCTTCAGACTCTGAACCCGAGCAACAGCGCACAGGCCAGCAGGAAACCGCAGAACAGCTGGCGCAAACGGCGATCCGGCAGGGCATGTGCCAGCTTCACGCCCCAGCTGATGCTGGCCAGCCCGCCGATGGCCAGCGGAATGCCGAGCGCCCAGTCGACTTCGCCGTGAACGGCATAGGTGAGCAGGGTCACGCTGGTCGCCGGCAGCGCCAGGGCCAGCGACAGGCCCTGGGCCAGCACCTGGCTGAGGCCGAAGATCGCCGTCAGGCTGGGGGTGGCCAGCACCGCACTGCCCACCGCGAACAGCCCGCCGAGCAGGCCCGAAGCCGCGCCCAGCGGGATCAGCCAGGGCCAGGGGTGACGCAGCTGCTGGCCGCCGTCGGGCAACTGGCGATACAACCGCCAGAGGTTGAACGCCGCCAGCGCCAGCAGGAAGCCGACGAAGGCCAGGCGCATGCTGCGCGCCTCCAGCTGCAGTGCCAGCAAGGACGCCAGCCAGGCACTGCCCAGCCCGGACAGCCCCAGTGCCAGGGCGTACCGCCGGTTGATCGGGTTGTGCTGGTGGTAGCGCCACAGCGCCAGCACCACATTGGGCACCACCATCACCAGCGCCGTGCCCTGGGCCAGTTGCTGATCGAGGCCGAACAGCACACCCAGCGCCGGAATCGCGACCAGCCCGCCACCAATGCCGAACAGCCCGCCGAGCGTACCGAGCGCGGCACCGAGCAGCAGATTCAGCAGCCAGCTTGCAATGTCCATGCAGCCTCCCGTGGCTGATAAAAACGCAGTGCGTAGGGTGGGCGTAGGGTGGGCTTTAGCCCACCATTTGGCGCTGCCTGGTTTGGTGGGCTAAAGCCCACCCTGCGTTTTGCGCCCACCAGGCAACAGGTACAGCGCCAACAAAAAGGCTATGTCCCTGTTATGTGTTGCTAGCCACTTTCGCTTTCTGTAGGAGCCAGCTTGCTGGCGATAGGAGCTGTCTGCCAGCGATCGCCAGCAAGCTGGCTCCTACAAAAAGGTTCCGCAACACGTAACGGGTACATAGCCAACAAAAAACCCGGCACATGGCCGGGCTTTCAGGACTCGCGCAGGTTTAAGCCTGTGGAGCCTGGGTGCGACCCTTGTAGGAGCCGTCACGGGTGTCGATTTCGATCCAGTCGTCGATATTGCAGAAATCCGCAACCTTGACTTCGGTGCCGTTGCTCAGCTTGGCCGGCTTCATCACCTTGCCGGACGTATCGCCACGGGCGGAGCCTTCGGTGTAGGTGATCTTGCGCACGATGGTGGTCGGCAGGTCGACGGAGATCACCTTGCCTTCGAAGAACACCGCTTCGCAGACGTCGGTCATGCCTTCTTCGATGAACGGCAGGACGCTTTCCAGGTCTTCGGCACGCAGTTCGTAGGAGTTGTACTCCGGATCCATGAACACGTAGTCGTCACCGCTGATGTAGGACAGGGTCACTTCCTTGCGCTCGAGGATCACCGGCTCCATCTTGTCGTCGGCTTTGTACACGGTCTCGGTCTTGGAGCCGTTGATCAGGTTCTTCAGCTTCATCTTGACGATGGCGCTGTTGCGGCCGGACTTGGTGAATTCGGCTTTCTGGATAAGCCAAGGATGGCCGTCAATCAGGGCCACGCTGTTCGGCTTCATTTCTTGTGCGGTTTTCATACGCTAATCCGTTTGGAGGGGGAGACAAAAAACAGGCCGCGTATCATAGCCAATTTGTACAAAAATGCGCCAGCCCCGCCGCCAGATCTCTCTGCGCAGCCTGTCGGGCCGACCAGTCCAGCGCGTGCCGGCGCAGTTCCGGCCAGTGCGTCTGCAGCGCCGCCCAGCTCTCGCCGGCCGGCAAGGCGCTGTTCCAGGCCTGCCAGAACTGCCCCAGCGCAGTTGCCGCAGGGCCGGAAAGCCCGGGCAGATAGCGTTGCAGAAAGGCCTCCAGCTTCTCCAGGTGGGTTTCTTCCGCCTGCTGGTACAGGTGCCAGAGCAGCGGCTTGCCGGCCCACAGGGCGCGCACGAAGGAATCCTCGCCGCGCACCGCATTGAAATCGCAACTCCACAACAGCCGGTCGTAATCGTCCTGGCTGACGAATGGCAGCACCTGCACGCGCAGGTTGCCGCGCCTGGCTTGCGCTCCGGCGGCCAGGCCGGGCTCACCCAGCCAGGCCCACACATCGCTCAGCGCGCGTCCCTCGGGAACCAGCAGCAGCACCGGCCGGTCACCCCTGGCCAGTTGCTGCAACCAGCCGGCGATGCTGGCGCACTCGTAGGTGAACAGCGAGTAGAGCTGCTCGTCTGCCGCCGGCTGCACACCCAGGCCGGCGAGGAACGCCTGGCGCTGCGCGGCATCCTGCTGAAAGGCGTCGCGCCGCTGCAGCAGCCCCTGCTCGCGCAGCAAGCCACCGGTGTCCGCGGTAAAGCCGGGAAAATAGAAGAATTTCTGCAAGCCGCCCGATTGCAGCGAAGGCAGGGCATGGCAGCCAGCCACCCAGTCCTCGGCGCTCAGGTACTCCAGGTTCAGCCACAGCGGCTTGCGCGCCCGCGCCTGCATGGCCGCCAGGTACGGCGCCGGCAGGCTGCAGGCAAAGGCCTCGAGTACCACGTCGGCAACCGCGACCGGCTGCCAGACGGCCGGCCACTGGCAGACCTCCACGCCGCTGCAGAACTGCCGGGCGGCGTGCGGGTCCGCACCCGGGCACAGGCGCACGAAGGCCGCCAGCTGGTCCACCCACAGGCGCACCTGCAGGTCATGCTCGGCAACCAGCTGCCGCGCCAGACGCCAGGTCACGCCGATGTCGCCGTAGTTGTCCACGACCGTGCAGAAGATGTCCCAAGCCTGGCGCATTGCTGATTTTCCGTTGAATGGCTGGGCGCATTATGCCTGCAGCCAACGTGTTGTTCCCGTTCCCCCGAAACCATGCAGGAGGCGCATCAAAGCAACCCACTCAATGCATTTGAAGTTTGCCAGTGCATTTGCCACTCTTGGCCGATGCTTGCCGGCCCGAGCCGCCCGGCAACGCCCCCGCACAAAAGGATCAGAGCATGAGCGTTCGCAGCAGCATCCTGGAACTCCAGGACAGCATCAATCAGGCGGTGCTGGGGCAGGAGGCCGTGGTCCGGCAGATTGTCCTGGCCCTGCTGGCCAACGGCCATGTGCTATTGGAAAGCCTCCCGGGGCTGGCCAAGACCCGTACCGTGCGTGCCCTGGCTACGCATCTGCATGCGCAGATGAGCCGCATCCAGTTCACCCCCGACCTGCTGCCCTCGGACATCACCGGCACCGAAGTGCTGCACAGCGAGGGCGGCAATCACCTGATCCAGTTCCAGCCAGGCCCGCTGTTCGGCAACGTGATCCTCGCCGACGAGATCAACCGCGCGCCAGCCAAGGTACAAGCCGCATTGCTCGAAGCCATGGAAGAAAGGCAGATCACCGTCGCTGGCAAGAGCCACCTGCTGCCGGATCTGTTCATGGTGCTGGCGACGCAGAACCCGATCGAACAGGAAGGCACCTACCCGCTGCCCGAAGCGCAGATGGATCGCTTCCTGATGAAGATCCTCATGGACTACCCACAACCCGCTCAGGAAGCGGACGTGCTGCGCCTGCTGCGTGGCGAAGAAACGGCCAAGGCCAAACATGCTGCGAGCACTCCGGGACTGGTCCTGGAACAGCAGGTGCTGTTCGATGCGCGGCTGGAGCTGAGTGGCATCCATGTGTCTGCCGGCATCGACGGCTACATCATCGACCTGATCAACGCCACTCGCCATCCGGCCGCCTATGACGCCGAGCTGGTGCGCTGGATCCGCATCGGTGCCAGCCCGCGCGGGGCCATCAGCCTGGATCGCGCCGCCCGCGCCAATGCCTGGCTAGAAAGCCGCGAATTCGTCACCCCGGACGATATTCGCCAGGTCCTGCACCCGGTACTGCGCCATCGCCTGCAGCTGAGTTACGACGCGGTGGCCGACGGCATTACCGCCGATCAGGTACTCGACCGCCTGCTCGACAAGGTGGCCATTGCGGCCTGAGTGAGCGGCCATGCCCGAACTGAACGCACGTGTCACTGACGGACTGGTCTACACCTCGGTAGCCCGGTTGCTGCGCCTGGAGCAGCCGGCCCACCAGCTCAGTTTTACCAGCCGCCAGCCGCTGTCGAGCATTCTCGCCGGCCAGCACAACTCGCGCCTGCGCGGGCGCGGGCTGAACTTCGAAGAACTGCGCCGCTACCAGCCCGGCGATGACCTGCGGCATATCGACTGGCGTGTCAGCCTGCGCCAGGGCAAACCATTTATCCGCAGTTTCAGTGAAGAACGCGATCGCCCGGCATTGATCCTGGTCGACCAGCGCATGGACATGTTCTTCGGCTCGCAATACAGCCTTAAATCCTGCACTGCCGCAGAACTGGCTGCGTTGGCTGCCTGGATGGTCTTCCACAGTGGTGACCGGGTCGGCGGCCTGGTGTTCAACGACGAAAAGATCGAACGCATCGCCCCGCTGCGCAGTCGCCAGCGCATTGAACAATTGTGTGCCGCCATCGTCCGCCAGAACCATGCACTGGCCGCCGACAATCCGGCCCTCGACAGCAGCGCCCAGCTCGACAAGGTGCTGCGCGAGTGCCTGTCACTGGCCGGTCACGACCACCTGATCTGCATCATCAGCGACTTTGCCGGCACCACTCCCAATACCCTGAAATTGCTCCGCGAACTGGCTGCCCACAACGATGTGATTGCCCTGCAAGTGTATGACCCGCTGGCACTGAATATCCCGCAGAACGGCCAGTTGCTGATCACCCAGGGCGAATTGCAGGTCGAGCTGGCCGTAGGTCGTCGCCATGTCCATCAACCACTCAGCGCCTTCAGCAGTGGCCGTCTGCGTGATGTCGCCGAGTTGTTGCGGCGCAGCCAGATCCCGCTGCTGATGATCAGCACCGGCGAAGCGGCGTTGCCGCAGTTGCGCTTCGAACTCGGCAAGCTTGGCGGGACAAAACGATGAGTGCTGCCGCCAATATCTCCCAGCTGCAAGTCCTGCCCCTGCCAGAGCCGGTCAGCTATTTCCCGCAGACCTGGGGCTGGCTGGCACTCTTGCTGCTCCTGCTCGGTACGGCAGTGTTGTTTGGCGGCCGCGCGCTCTGGCGCTGGCGATGCAACCGCTACCGGCGCGCCGCGCTGACGCAGCTGGTGCAGTTGCAGGCCGCGCTGACCAGCAACACTGACCGCAGCCCCTTGCGTCAGCTGCCCGACTTGCTCAAGCGCACCGCCCTGTCGATCCCCGGTCAGGTCGGGGTCAGCAGTCTCGGCGGCTGTGACTGGCAGCGCTTCCTTGAACAGTGCTGCCCTGCCCCGCTGCCAGCGGATTTCAGCGCACAACTGGCGATGCTCAGCTACGCACCAGATGCCCAGCTGCAGGCCTTGTCCGAGCAACAGATCGCAGACTTGCTGGGCGTCAGCCGGCAATGGCTGGAGCAGCACCATGTGGCAGTTTGACTACCCCTGGTTGTTTGCCTTGCTGCCGTTGCCGCTGCTCGGCTGGCGCTATCTGCCTGCCTACAAGGAAGCGCGTCAGGCTTTGCGCACGCCGTTTTTCGGTGCCATGAGCCAGGCCCTCGGCATTGCCCCGCAGCAATCCGGGGTGCGTCAGAACCGCTGGCAACTGTCATTCAACCTGCTGGTCTGGGGCTTGCTGCTGATCGCCCTGGCCCGTCCGGTCTGGGTAGAACCGCCGCTGCAGCAGACCAAACCAACCCGTGACCTGCTGCTGGCCATCGACATCTCGCAGTCCATGGAAGCCAAGGATTATCTGGGTCAGGACGGCATCGCGGTGGACCGCCTGACAGCGGTAAAGCAGGTGGTGCAGACCTTTATCGACCAGCGGCCGGATGATCGTCTGGGGCTGATCCTGTTTGGCGGTGGCGCCTTCGCCCAGGCACCGCTGACTCTCGACCACGGCAGCCTGAAGCTGTTGCTCGACCAGGCCGGCATAGGCATGGCCGGCCCCAGCACGGCGATCGGCGACGCCATCGGACTGGGCATCAAGATGCTGGACAAGAGTGAGCAGCCGGACAAGACGCTGATTCTGCTCACCGACGGCAACGACAACCACAGCGTGATTCCGCCCGATCAGGCTGCTGCGCTGGCTGCCAGCAAACACATCCGCATCCATGCCATCGGCATTGGTGACCCGCAGGCCAGCGGCGAAAACCGTGTCGATGCCAAGGCGCTGGACAAGATCGCCAACGCCACCGGCGGGCGCAGCTTCATGGCCACTGACAGCTCCGCACTGGCCGGGGTCTATCAGACCCTCGACCAGATCACCCCGCATGAAGTGCAGCACCTGAGCTTCCAGCCCAAGCGCGACCTGTTTGTCTGGCCGCTGGGCGCCGGCCTGCTGTTGCTGACCCTTTATCACGGGCTGGCTGCCTTGCGCGGACGCCGGCACTCAAGGCCCCGCGTAGCTGCCAGCAGTGAGGCCGGCTGATGGAAATCGACCTCAACCAGCTGCACTTCATCCGCCCGCTGTGGCTGCTCCTGCTGTTGCCGGCGGCGCTGCTGCCGTGGGCCTGGCAACGCCAGCGCGGTGGCATGCAGCGCTTGCGCGCGGTGTTCGCCCCGCATCTGCTCAAGCATCTGGTCGTCAGACCTCAGGACCAGCAACGCCTGCGTCCGGTCTGGTTACTCGGTGCACTGCTGGCCCTCGGCGCCGTGACCGCCGCCGGACCGACCTGGGAACTCGATCGTCCGCCCTTTCTCGAAGACCAGGCGCCGCTGATCCTGGCCGTCGACCTGTCACCCTCGATGGATGCCGGCGACGTCGCCCCCAGCCGCCTGGAAGCCGTGCAAAACAAGTTGCGCGACCTGCTGCAGCGCCGCGCCGGGGCACGCACCGCATTGCTTGTGTATGCCGGGTCGGCGCATCTGGTCCTGCCACCCACCGATGACCCGGAACTGCTGGAAACCTATATCCAGGCCCTCTCCACCAACCTGCTCGACACCTCGGGCAAAAACGCGCTGGCTGCCACGGAAGAAGCCATACGCCTGCTTGCCGCGGAAAAAAGTCCGGGCACGCTGGTGTTGATCAGTGACGGCGCCGACACCAGCCAGCTGGATGCGCTGCGCCAGCAACTCAAAGCCTCGCCCGAGGATTTGCAAGTGCTGGTGCTGGCGGTCGGCAACCAGAGCGGCGGGCTGATCACCGACGCCAACGGCGCGCCGCGGCTGGACAGCAGCGGCAAGCCGATCATCAGCGAATTCGACAAGCCGGCGCTGGAGCAACTGGCCGATGCCGCCGATGCGCCGATCGGCAGCCTGACGCAGAACACCGATGATCTCGACTGGATCCAGTTGCATGCCCAGCAGCACTTCCGCGCCGCCAACCCGGACAACGCCGAGCTGCACTGGAAAGACATGGGCTACTGGTTGTGCTGGTTGTTGCTGCCGCTGGCCTGGCTGGGCATCCGCAAGGGCTGGAGCGTCAGCTGGATGCCGGCGCTGTGGCTGGCTGTCGGCCTCAGTCTGCCCTCCGGACAGGCACAGGCAGGCTGGCTGGCCGATGCGCTTTTCACCCCGGATCAACAGGGCCGCTGGTATTTCGAAGAGGAGAAGTTGCCGCTCGCCGCAGAGCATTTCAACGATCCCTACTGGAAAGGCCTGGCGGCCTACCAGGCAGCCGAATTCAATGACGCCCTGGCCAGCTTCGCGCGCATGGCCAACGGGCCGGCCGAGCAACGGCCGGTGGCCTATTTCTACATTGGCAACAGCCAGGCGCGCCTGCATCGCTATCCGCAAGCCATGACCGCCTACGCCGAAGCCCTGCGCCTGCAACCGGAGTTTCCCCAGGCGCGTTTCAACCTGGAGCTGGTCACTGAGCTGCAGCGACAGTTCGAGATCGACCAGCAGTACGCGCCCAAGGATGATGAAGGCACCGAGCAGTACGATGACAAGGGCGAGCCTGGCAAAGGCAAGGACGCGATGGTGACCGCGCCGAAGCCGACTGCCGCCGAGGTCTGGCTGCGTAACCTGAGCACCTCTCCGGCGGGCTTTCTGCGCAAGAAGTTCAAGCTGCAACAGGCAGCCGCCCAGCCGGCAGGAGGCACGCCATGAGGTATGTGCTGCTGCTCGTCACCCTGCTCGCCTGCATGAGCCACGCCCTGGCCGAACCGCTGGTGCGCGTGGACGCCCGGCTGCAACCCGCTGCGCCCTATCAGGTAGGCGGTACCCTGCGCCTCGAGGTTGATCTGCTGACCAGCACCTGGTTTACCCAGGCACCGCAACCGGCACCACTGGATCTGCCGGGAACACTGATCACCCCGCCCAATGGCCAGGCCGACAGCCTGACCCTGAACATCGATGGCTCCACCTGGTTCGGCCTGCGCCTGACTTACCTGATCAGCCCCACCGCGCCCGGCCAGTACGAAATCCCGGCACTGCCTTTCAGCCTCAATCTGGGTCAGGCAGCAGCGCCGATCAACGTCAGTACGCGCGCGCTGAGTTTTACCGTGAGCGGTGCAGCGGCTACAGGCACCCAAGGCAACCGGCTGGTGGCCAGCCAGGTACGCATGAGCCAGCAGGTTGAGCAGTCGGCTGATCCGCTCAAGGTCGGTGACCGCGTGACCCGGCGCATTCGTATTGAAGCCGATGGCGCACAGGCCATGCTGATACCCCCGGTCGGGTTCAGTGACATTCCCGGACTCAAGCGCTACCCGCAGCCACCCACGGTCGGCCCGCTGGGCAATGGTCGCGGCAGCATCGACGGTGGCGTCCGCATCGACAGCGTCAGCTATGTGGTTGAGCAAGCCGGGGATTACCGCCTTCCCGAACTCGAACTGAACTGGTCGGTTAGCCGCAGCCTGCGCGAGCAGACCAGCCAGGTGCCGGCAATCGAATTCGAAGCACGGCGCAGCGGCGACTACCAGTTGCCGTTCTCCCTCGAAGCCGATCTGGAAAAACTCGGGCGTGGCCGCCTGATCCACATTTCGCGGCCGCTGCTACTGGGCATCGGCAGCATTCTGCTGCTGGGCCTGATCGCCTACCTGGGACGCCAGCGCCTTCATGAAGCATGCACCCGGGTGCAAGGCTGGCGAAGCCGCCGGCAGGCCACCTGGCATGCCTCCGAGCGCTGTGCCTGGCGCGACCTGCAGCGCGCCCTGCGCAGGGGCCCCATGCCGCTGGCAGAGTTGTACCGCTGGCAATTGCGCAGCCAGGGTCACGCCGACCTGCAAGCACTGGCCAGGCAATTACCCGCGGCGGCCGCCACCTGTTTGCAGCAGGCGCTGACTGACCAGTACAGCGCGCAACATTGCGCACCGGTCGACCTGCAGGAGCTGCGCCACGGCTTGCAAAAGCTGCGCAAGCACCGCATTCGCCGCGCCCGTGCCGTGGCCAACGATTTTCAGTTACAGCCACTGCGGCCCTGGACTGCAGAGACGCCAGGCAGACCGGGGCATGACACCCACACCTGACCTGGACAACGGCACGATGAATGGCGGGAATGTCATTTGCGCTTTCCACCGTTCATTGCCACGCTCAGCCTGCTTTGTGAATTCAACAAGAACAAACCGGGTGCCCGCCACCCAATCACACGCCACCCTGGAGAATCTTCCGATGCCTCTCAAACGAAACTTGCTGCCCAGCCTGGCCCTAGTGGCCGCCTCCTGCCTGTCCCTCGCCGCGGCGGTCCAGGCCGCCGACAAGCCAAACATCCTGGTGATCTGGGGCGATGACATTGGTGTGCACAACATCAGCCTCTACAACCACGGCATTCAGGGTTTCCGCACGCCGAACATCGACCGCATCGGCCAGCAGGGTGCCTTGTTCACCGACGCCTATGGCGAGCAGTCCTGCACCGCCGGGCGCTCTGCGTTCATCCTCGGCCAACACCCGTTCCGCACCGGCCTGCTGACCGTCGGCTTTCCCGGCAGCGACCAGGGCATTCCGGACTGGGCGCCGACCATGGCCGACGCGCTGAAGGACCAGGGCTACACCACCGGGCAGTTCGGCAAGAACCACCTTGGCGACCAGGACAAGCACCTGCCCACCGCCCATGGCTTTGACGAGTTCTTCGGCAACCTCTACCACCTGAATGCCGAAGAAGAACCGGAAACCTACTACTACCCGAAAGACCCGGAATTCCTCAAAAAATATGGTCCGCGCGGGGTGATCCACTCCTTCGCCGACGGCAAGATCGAGGACACCGGCCCGCTGACCCGCCAGCGCATGGAGACTATCGACTCGGAAATCCTCGCCAACACCAAGAACTTCATGGAAAAGGCGGTCAAGGCCGACAAGCCGTTCTTCGTCTGGTTCAACAGCACGCGCATGCACGTCTGGACCCATCTGTCCAAGGAGTGGCAGGGCAAGACCGGCAAGGGCCTGTATCCGGACGGCATGGCCGAGCATGACGCCATGGTTGGCGAGCTGCTGGACAAGCTGGATGAGTTGAAAGTCGCCGACAACACCATCGTCATGTACAGCACCGACAACGGCGCCGAGAAGTTCACCTGGCCGGATGGCGGCACCAGTCCGTTCCATGGCGAGAAAGGCACCTCCTTCGAGGGCGGCCACCGTGTGCCGTTGCTGGTCAAGTGGCCGGGTGTGATCAAGCCGGGCACATTCTACAACGACATGATCGCGCACAACGACTGGATGCCGACCTTCGTTGCGGCTGCCGGCAACGACAACCTGGTGGCTGACCTGGCCAAGGGCACCAAGGTAAACGGCAAGGACTACCGCGTGCATCTGGACGGCTACAACTATCTGCCGTACTTCAAAGGTGAAGTACCGAAAGTACCGCGCGAGTCGTATTACTACTTTGGTCAGGGTGGCGAGCTCAATGCCGTGCGCTGGAACGACTTCAAGGTCAGTTTCGCTGCGGTCAACGGCGACATCGCCACCGGCACACGCACGGTGACCAACTGGGCAACCGTGACCAATCTGAAGGAAGATCCCTACGAAACCGCTCCCTACGAATCGCTCATGTACATGCGCTGGGCAGCCGACATGCTGTGGATCGGTGTACCGATTCGCAAGGAGCTGGAAGCCTTCATCAACACCTTCCCGCAGTACCCGTTCCAGGAAGGCCAGAGCATCAATCCGGCCAACTTCAACTACCAGACCTACAAGGCCTCGCAGATGGTCAAGCAGCTAGAAGGGGTCAAACCGCTGCTGGAGAAGATGAAATCCCTGAGCAACCTGACCAGCTGGGGCTCGAAGGGCGAGTAGCACGACAGCTGGCAACAGCATGAACAAGGGGGCGATGATCGCCCCCTTGTTCATTGCAACGCCGCAGGACGATTGCCTGCGCTTCGCGCTTCAGGCGCTGCGACTCTGGCGCTCCTCGCTCAGAAAACGCTCGACCTGCGCAACCGCGGCGTCCAGGCAACTGCGCATGACCCGCGGGTCGGGCATCATGTGCCGGTCGGAGACGAACGTCAGGCCGATGCGGTCGCAATAGGTGCTGGCGCTGAACATCAGCCCGCAGCCACTGTAGAGCGGCGGAATCCCGCTGAAACCAAGCAGGCGCGCGCCCATCAGATAAAGCGGCTTCTTCGAGCCGGACATCTCAGTGACGCCGCAGTTACCCGCCGACAGTACTTCCCGGTGAACACTGTTTTCACTGTTGGCATTCTTGCCCAGCCAGGCCATCAGCGGTGCCGGCAGGTTCTCGTAGAGCGAGCGCAGCCTGAAGCCGGTCAGTTCCTGTGACTCGATGCTGTGCACCTCGGGTTGCGTGAGGTAAATCGCCTGCAGCCGCGGCAGCGGAAAATCCATATCGGTATTCAGTGCAATCTGCGTGACGGCAATATTGTTGCCGATCAGGGCATGCCCGCCGGCGTTGCGCACATTCACGGCCAGCATGGCCTGCAGCGGCAGCTCGCCCAACTCGCCCAGACCTTGCAGGTAGGCACGCATGGCTTCGCCGCAAATGGCCAGGACCGCGTGGCTCACGGTTGCCCCGGGAACCAGCGCGGCATAGCGCTCGAGCAGGGCCAGATCGTAGAAGCCGCCCTCGAATACCCGCGAGGAGCTCAGCGGCGCAGCGAAACGCGTCGTCGGCGCACCCGAGACACTTTCGCCATCGACGGCCCGATGGGCCAGCCGGATCGCCAGGCCGGCTGCCACCTTGCCCAGGCTGCCCCAGTTGGTGATCAGTTGCGCAGCGAACTGGGCACTGCGCCGCGTGTTGTTGATCAGGCCACGCACAACCATTTGCGAAGGCGACGGCGCCAGCGCCAGCAGGTGTGAAACCTGTTGCTGCGAGGCTTCGTGCTGGCGCCTGTCCGGTTTGTGCAAGTGCAGGGACTGCATCAACTCCTGGGCGGTGAATTCATCCATGGCGCCGTGATGAACCTTGAGATAGAGGGCAAACGAGTTCGGCGGACAGCCCTCGACATTCTCCAGCCCTTCAATGACATACAGCTCCCAGAGGGGCCGACTGAGATCCAGCGGCCGCGAATGCAGGCGTGAAACCAGGATGCAGAACTGTCGCCAGTCGCCGGGTTTGGGCAAAGCCAGGTGACGCACATGAAAATCCAGATCGAACTTGCGGTCTTCCTCCCAGTAGGGGTAGTCAATATTGCCCGGGGTGCGTCTAATCTTCCGCCGGAAAACCGGTGCCGAGTTCAGCCGGTTGGAAATGTGCTGGCGGATCTGGGTAAAGCGCACCACGCCATCCCCCAGAGTCGACTGGTCATACAGGTAGATCAGGCTGATGTGGGTGGGACTTTCCGTTTTCTCCAGGAAGAGAAAGTTCGCGTCTTCACTGTCGACTTGGTAAACGGCCACTAGGCGGACTCCCGCAGGTTGACTTTGTGTCTCTTGGCAAATTTCACCGGGATCTTCTGCCGGATGAAATCGGCAGCCTTGCCCAGCGCATCGTGGCTCTCCGGCAGGAAAGCAAACGCCTGCCAGACATGCGGCACCTTGCGCCAGATATCCACCTTGACCTCGACCTGGTAGGTATGCCCGCGCCGCGCCATGCGCAGGCTGTCGTCGAGCAGCATCTCGGAGTCACTGACCTGCACATACAGGGGCGGCAAGTCGTGGTAATCGCCGAACAGCGGGGAAACCCCCGGATCATCAATGGCGTAATCACCCACGTAGAGCACCCGCGGATTGATCGCGCGTTGATGGGCAGCCGGCAAGGCCTTGTCGCTGGCCGCATTTTTCCAGCGCGAAGCTGCGCTGTCGCTGACGTCCAGCAGCGGTGAAAGCATGTAGGCGCAAGCCGGGGTGGGAAGCCTCGCATCCCGTATCGCCAGCAACAGCGACAGGGTCAGGCCGCCGCCGGCGGAATCACCGGCAATGACAATCTGTTCAGCGGCATAGCCTTTCCTGAGCAACCATTTGTACGCCAGCAGCGCATCGTCCAGACAGGCCGGGAATGGATGCTCGGGCGCCAGCCGGTAATAGGCCATCAGCGCCTTGGCGTCCGCCAGGCGGCACAAGCGGCTGACCATGCCCGTATGGGTGTTGGGCATGCGCAAGATGTACGCGCCACCCGGCAGGTAGAGGATCACCCGCCTCTTCGGCTTGTCGTCGTGGCAGACCCACTCTGCCTCGAAGGGCGCTCCCGGAATATTGACCTTCCTGCGCACAGTACCACCCGGAATAGCGAGCCGCCCCACCGTCAGATCCATCACTTTGACCATGCTCCGGACGCGGTCAACCGAACCGAGGAAACGAAACAACGGTTTCACGCTCAAGCTCAGTTGCAGGTTGAGCAGGTCGGTCTGCCAGCTTTGCATCATGCTCAGGTACTCCTGATGTACTGGTCGCGCAGCACCCGCTTGAGGATCTTGCCCGACGGGTTGCGCGGAATGCTTTCAACAAACAGGACTTTCTTCGGCAATTTGTAGCGCGCCAGCCTTTCCCCGCAGTAAGCAATGATCTCGGCGTCGTTGGTCTTGGTCTGGTCAGCCACCACAATGGCGCAGACAATTTCGCCCCACTTCTCGTCGGGCAGACCGATCACGGCCACTTCGCCAACCCCGGGTATCCCGATGATCACGCTCTCGATCTCGGCCGGATAGATGTTCTCGCCGCCGGAAATGATCATGTCCTTGATGCGGTCCTTGATGTACAGGTAGCCCTCGTCGTCGATCTCGCCAATATCGCCGGTGCGAAACCAGCCATTGTCGAAGGCCTCGCGGGTCGCGTCGGGGCGGTTCCAGTATTCCTTGAGCAGGAAATCCGAACGCAGCACCACCTCACCTTCGCCCTTCTCGCTGATCACGCCATGCTCGTCGCGTACGGCAAGATCGGCAAACATGCAGGCACGCCCGGCCGAGCCAACCTTGCGCAAGGCATCCTGGTTGAGCAGCAGGGTGCCGCCACCGCAGGACTCGGTCAGCGCGTAGCCTTGCACCACCTGCATGTTCTTCGCGGCGTAGATCTTGATCAGCGCCTCGGGCATCGGTGCGCCACCGGTGATGAAGTAGCGGAAATTCGGCGCATCCAGTTCGGCGAACTGCGGCACCTGACGCATGAAGTTGAGGATCGCCGGAACCGCGCCGCCAATCGATACGCGCTCATCGACGATCAGTTGCCAGACCTTCATCGGATCGAACTGCGGCATCGAGATCAGGCTGATGCCGCGCATGGCACAGAAGATCACCGTGGTCAGCGCTGCCACATGGAACATCGGCAGCGGCAGCAGTATGCGGTCCTCGTAGCGCACATCCACGGTCATTGACCAGGCGCTGGCGGCGGCATTCACCGAGTCATGGGTATGCACCACGCCCTTCGGATTGCCGGTGGTTCCGGAGGTGTACATGATGAAGACGTTGTCACTGCCGCCGGCAACCACCGTTGGTTCGCTGGCATCGGCCGCTTCCAGGCGGGCCTGCAGCGAGGTCGCCGCAACCCACTCGCGAACCGTGCACGGATGGCTGCTGCCGGCACGGATGGCCGCTACCGTCTCGGCAAAGACATCACCGTAGACCAGCACCGCGCTGCCGCTGTCGGACAGGATGAACTCCAGCTCCGCTGCCGTCAGCCGGGTATTCAGTGGTACGGCCACCGCGCCGATCTTCGCCGCCGCATAGAACAGGCAGCAGAACTCCAAGCTGTTGGGCATCAGCAGCGCGACGCGATCGCCTTTGCACACATCGAGCGTGCGCAGCACGCTGGCGCACTGGTTGACCCGCGCATTCATCTCCCGGTAATTGACGCGCACCCCGGTCGAAGGCTCGACATAGGCCTCCAGCTGGGGAGATACAGTTGCTCGCTGCTTGAGCATGACGCCGATATTTTTCATGTGGGTCTCCGACCTTCTTGGATTTGGAATTACGCACTTGCCTTGGATGAGCGGCGCGGGGCCTTTGCCTTTGGCCCTGAAACCTCAGTCTGCAGCATGCTCAAAGCCTGCTGGATCAGCGTGGTCAGGCGATAAGGGTCATGCACGGCTTCGGGCGCGGCGCCAACGGCCAGGCAGATGTCCTGGTTGACGCTGGCAAAGGTGATATTCAGCCCGGCACCGGGCGGCAAGATCGGCAGGCCATGGAAAGCCACCATGGGAGCGCCACCGAGATACAGCTGCTCAGCCGGGCCCTTCATGTTCGAGATCACCAGGTTGGCACTCGGCGCCTTGCCGAACAGTGGCAGCGTATCGATCAGCGCCAGACTGCCCATCAGCATCATGCTGTAAACCTGACGCACCGGCTTTTGCATGCCGCGGCCCTTGGCCTTGGCCGATTGCGTCGCGGCATTTATCTGCTGCAGACGCTGGCTGATCGCGGCTTCGGGCTGGCCCATGGCAATCAGCTCGATCGCCGCCTGGTTACCGCCGCTGCCGCCTGCCTCGTCACGCAGCGACATCGGCATCAGTGCAACCAGCGGTTTGCTGGTGTCGGCCTGATGTTCACGCAGGTAATCATGCAAGGCCTGATCGATCAGGGTCATGACCACATCATTGAGCGAAGTGCCGGTGGCCTTGGCGAGGGCTTTGACCTCATCCAGTGGCAGCTCGATGTTGGCGTAAACCCGGGCGGCCGATTTGGCGGTCTGGTTGAACAGGCTGCGCGGCGCCGTAAACGGCAGGGAAGCCCCTCTGGGCTTGAGATTGAGCGATTGCGCGCCGAGGCTGACCACTTCGCTGCCCATGCCGATCAGATCATTGGGCAGTTTGACCAGACGCTGGAACAGCGCCTGCACCTTTTCCATCTGCGAGGCAGTGGGCCGCACGCGGCGCGGCTTGTCGACCTTCTTCTCGGGCGCCATCCACGGTGCACCCAAACGCTTGTTGCGCGACGAATCGCTCAGCGCATTGCGCATCACCTGCAGGCCACCTTCGCCATCGATCAGCGCATGGTGCACGCGGATCATCACCGCGAAGCGATCACCCTGGATGCCGTCGATCACGTAGCACTCCCACAGCGGGTGGCCGCGATCGAGCAGGCTGGTATTGAGAAAGGAGATGGTCTCGTAAAACTGTTCCATGCTGCCCGGCGCTGGAATCGCGATATAGCGCACGTGGTAGCTCATGTCAGGCGTCACGGTTTCCCAGGCTGCGACCCCCTGCCCCAGCCACTTCAGCTTGCGATTGAACGGCGCAACGGCCTGGCTGTTGCGATACGCCTCGACCAGCTTCGGCACAAAGGTGGCCTTCTGCGCGGCGGGCTTGGTGAACATCATGAAGGCGGTCATGTGCATCCTGCGGGTAGCGTTTTCCAGCAGCAGGAAAGACAGGTCCAGCGGGTTTATCCTGATCATGCGACGGTCTCCGCAGGCATGCAGTTGTGGTCGACCAGAGCTTCCAGTGCTTCAAGCTCTGCGACAAAGTAGTTGAACAGTACCCAGCCATCGGCGAGCACCGCAGGGTCCGTGAGGATGCACAGATTGGCTTTGCCGGCATAACTCCAGAGGGTCATGTTGAGCGCCGTGCCGTCCATGATCATGCCGGTGGAAAACCAGTTCTCTACCTTCCACTTATCCAGGAACAGCGGCTCTCTGGGGCCGGGTACATTGGACAAGCCCACGTTGCCGAAGAAACCGATGGCGCCCTGTTTTTTCTTGATCAGGTAACGTGTCAGGTTGATAGCCCAGTTCGGCAGAATGTTCATCAGGGCATTGATGTCGGCACCGGCCGCCTTGACCTCGGCCATGTGTTCCTTCATCGCGTCGTTTGCTTCTTGAGTCGCCAGCAAGCGCTTGAGCGGATCGGCAATATCAGAGCGCAACCAACAGAAATCGGCCGAGGCGAAATTGCCCAGGCCCTCCATGCCTTCCGGGCGCTCCCCGGCGAACGGCGTACCGGCGATCAGCGGACGCTGATTGGCATCGAAGTTTTTCGAGAGCAACAAATGGCGGACCGCACCCGCTGAGCAGGCGACGAAGACATCATTGATAGTCACCTTGAAATGCTTGCTGACGGCCTGCAGCCTGCTGAACGGAATGCTTTCGCAGACAAAGGTGCGGCCCGCACTGAGCACCACATTGATGGGCGTCTTGTGCATCTGTGTAAAGTTGGGATGGGCCGGCTTGCCGGAAAGCCTGATGCTCCGTTCAAGCGCCCGCTTCTGCCGCAAACCACTGACCACCCTGGGCAGATTGCTGAACATGAAACCCGGCAGATCACGCAGAGAAGTGGCAAAACGGCGCAGCCAGGATGGATAAGGCTCGGGATTCCAGGCTGGAATATGCTTCAGGTGATCCGCCGGCAGGGGCCGGTAGAACTGCTTCAGCATCCAGCCGGCACCGACACCATCCACATAGGCATGGTGCACGATCATCACCAGCGCCACCTTGCCGCCCTCCAGGCCCTCGACCACCCATTGCATCCACAGCGGGCGATCACGGTCCAGCTTGTAGGCGTAGACCTGCGACATGAATTGGCAAAGGGCCTTGTGGTCCCCGGGAGATGGGCAGGCGACTCGGCGCAGGTGGTAAGCCAGATTGAAATCCGGGTCCTCGACCCAGTAGGGATGCCCCAGCCCCAGCGGCGCAGGCGCGTACTTCCAACGGAACAGCGGGACCAGATGTACCCGGCTTTCGATATCCCGTGCGTACTTCTCGAAAGACCAGCCGTCCGGGTCCGTGCTCGGATCGATGATGGCGATCTTGAAGGTATGCATGTAGACCCGCGACGTTTCCATCCCGAGCATGAATGCATCTGCCCCACTCATCCTTTTCATGCGTGCACCTCGTACGGATTGCGGCTCAGTCTCTATGCAGAATGGCGGATCCACAGTACGGCACTTGCCAATCCGAAGCACCCTGGCAAGGGTACTGCCGTGCGGCATGTGCCCAGCAGCTCGCCCTGCACTCGGAACCTGGCTTCCATCTGCCGGAAAAGACCCTGGACAGAGCAGTTAGTCTAGCTGCCCATGCACGCCCAGGCAGCACTTCCGGCCGATTCGTTGTGAAACCGCGACCAGCCCGACACCGCAGACCCTGTGAAAACCCCGCGAGCGAAGGTCAGGCAAGGCGAAAACAGGCAAAAAAGCGCAGTTTACGCGGTGAAAATGAGCCTTTTGGGCCTGCTTTGAACGCCGCATAGTCAAGCACAGCAGTTTTTGCACAGCCTGACCGGCGACCTTCGCACGCCCAATGGCTGCAGGTTAAGGCCAAACATGTAATCAGTTCAAATTTAAACTCTTGCTGGCCACGGGTGGCGACCGCTGCGCAAGCAACCTGCGGCGACCGGAAGGGAGAACCAGGCTCAACTCCACGACCAGGAGCGTGGCGCGCCAGGACCGACGACTCATGACGCCTGGGGCAACTGCCGCGTGAACGAAAAAGCCCCGAACGAGTCGGGGCTTTTTGTATATGGCGGTGAAGAAGGGATTCGAACCCTTGATACGATTTCTCGTATACACACTTTCCAGGCGTGCTCCTTCAACCGCTCGGACACTTCACCGGTGCTCGCCGGACCGCAGTCCTTCGAGGCGCGCCAATTTAGCCGAAAGGCCTGCCGAAGGCAAAAGGTTTTTACAGCAGATTCATGCTGTTATGCCGCGAATTGGGCAGAATCGCAGGCTGCCCTGACAAACCAGGCCGGCACCCCGTCGGAAACCTTTACCGCATGCCGGGGCTTGCGTATGGTCAGCGCCACTTCAACTTGAGGAACTCTGCCATGACTGATCTGGTCGCCTATCAACTCGAAGACGGTATCGCCACCCTGACCCTGTGCAACGGCAAGGTCAACGCGGTTTCCCCGGACGTGATCGCCGCTTTCAATGCCGCGCTGGATCGCGCGGAACAGGATCGTGCAGTGGTGATCATCACCGGCCAGCCGGGCATCCTGTCCGGCGGCTATGACCTCAAGGTCATGACTTCCGGTCCGGCCAACGCGATTGCGCTGGTGACGGCCGGTTCGACCCTGGCGCGGCGCATGCTCGCCCACCCGTTCCCGATTATCGTGGCCTGCCCGGGCCATGCCGTTGCCAAGGGCGCATTCATCCTGCTCTCGGCGGACTACCGCATCGGCGTCGATGGGCCGTTCAGCATCGGCCTGAATGAAGTACAGATCGGCATCACCATGCACCATGTGGGTATCGAGCTGGCGCGCGACCGGTTGCGCAAGACGGCCTTCCAGCGCACGGTGATCAACGGCGAGATGTTCAACCCGCAGGCGGCGCTGGAAGCCGGCTTCCTCGACAAGGTGGTTGCCGTCGAGGAACTGCAGGCTGCGGCCCTGGCTGCCGCCCAGCAACTGAAGAAGATCAACATGACCGCCCACCGCAACACCAAGCTGAAAGTGCGCCAGGCCCTGCTGGATAACCTCGATAAGTTCATCCAGCTGGATAGCCAGGGCACGCTCTAGTTTTCCCGCGGCCATCAACGAACAAGCCCGGCAGTGCCGGGCTTGTTCGTTTCACGGGGCTGGCCGATCACGCCGCACAGCTGACACTCGTGCTGGCGCTGTCGACCTGACGACTACTGGTCAGTGGAGCCATCGGTACCGGAATCACCATCATCGGTGCCGTCGTCGCCATCATCCGAGTCGTCGTCACCATCGGTAGCGCCGTCATCGTCGCTGTCGTCATCGCCGTCAGTGGCACCGTCATCGCCACTGTCGTCGCCGTCGGTCGCGCCGTCGTCACCGCTGTCGTCATCACCATCGGTAGCGCCGTCATCCGTGTCGTCATCATCGTCCGTTTGTGCGTGCAGGCCATAAGCCCGATCAGCCGCCGGGGTGGTACCCACCACCGCCGCCGCCTTGGCGGTGCCGCTCAGGCCTTCGGTATGCGCCGCTGCGGACGTAGCCTGGCCATGACCGGGGCCATCTTCGTCACCCGCAGAATGGCCGGGAGCATCACCAGAGCGACCGGAAGTACCGCCGTCATCGCCGCCGTGCCCGGAGTTGCCGCCCTCGCCACCATGGCCACCACCCTGGCCACCGCCATTGCCACCGTGGCCGCCACCATCGCCGCCATTTCCGCCACCGCCGCCGTTACCACCGCCACCGCCGCCACCGCCACCACCACCACCACCACCACCACCACCACCGCCGTCACGGGCGAAGGCGCTGGACGAGCCGACGACGTCGGCCGGTATCAGGGTCAGGGCATTGCTCAGGGTTGCCGCAATCGCAATTGCCAGCAGGGTTCTATGCATGTTCATGTGAATTACCTCATGTGAAAGGCAGCCTTACCGCAGCACCTTTTTGCAGAATAGTTCTTGGGCGACTGAATGGTCATAAAGCTGACAACTGGTCGCCAATCGATTAGGCACTCTGCCGCCTGGATTAGCCAGCGGCCGCGCGCGTGGCTGAGCGGATTTGTGACCCATGGCTACAAAGCAGGTTGATCTGGTTTGCATCTGCCGGAAGGCATGCGCTTGAGGCCGGTTTGTGCTGCACAGTGAACACCCGTAAACTGCGCGCCCCTTTGCCGCGAGCCAGCCCATGCTGTTTATCCTGCGTATGTTCCTGATGGGGCTGCTGTTCGTCATCGCCGGCGTGCTCGGCCTGCTTCTCGGCCTCTGCCGCCCGTTCAATCCGGACAACAGCCGGATCTGCGCCCGCCTCTACTCCCTGCCCGCGCTGTTCATCCTGCGCCTGAAACTGGATGCCGACGTCCAGGGCCTGCTGGAGCACCAGCGCTCCTGCGTGATCATTGCCAATCACCAGTCCAACTACGACCTGTTCGTGGTCGGCAGCGTGGTGCCGCGGCGCACCGTGAGCATCGGCAAGCAGAGCCTGAAATGGGTGCCGTTCTTCGGCCAGTTGTACTGGCTAGCCGGCAATGTGCTGATCGACCGCGGCAATGCGCAACAGGCCAGGCAGGCCATGCTCACCACCAGCGAAACCCTGCAGCAGCAGGACACCTCGATCTGGGTCTTCCCCGAAGGTACGCGCAACCTCGGCAAGGGCTTGCTGCCATTCAAGAAAGGCGCGTTCCAGATGGCGATTGCCGCCGGTGTACCGATCATCCCGGTGTGCGTCAGCAACTATGCGCAGGCGATGCGCCTGAACAGCTGGAATGCCGGCGGCGTGATGATCCGTTCGCTGCCGGAGATTTCCACCCGGGGCCTGACCCTGGCCGACATGCCGCAACTGATGGAGCGCTGCCAGGCGCAGATGCAAACCTGCATCGAGCAGCTGGACCGGCAACTGGCCGGCGCCTGAGCGACACGACCGGCCGCTGCGGTGTTTTCCCGCCAGCCGAACGCAGTGGTAGCATGCGCGCCCCATGCGCATCTTCGACGTTAACCAGCAGCTTGCCGAACTCGGCGCCAAACCCCTGCATATCGGGCGGATCAGCCGTGCCTGGCTGCGCGGCCTGCCGCTGGATACCGGCACGCGCCACCAGCAGGCCGAGAACTTCCTGCCACTGAGCGTGCGCAATGGCCTGCCGGCGCTAACCGGGCAACTCGACGCACTGTTGCGCCTGCGCTCGGAACACCCGGCCGGCGACGGCTCGGCGCGCCTGCTGGTCGAACTGGCCGACGGCCAGATGGTCGAGAGCGTGCTGTTGCCACGTGGCGGCCTCTGCGTGTCCTCGCAGGTGGGCTGCGCGGTGGGTTGCGTGTTCTGCATGACCGGCAAGAGCGGCCTGCTGCGCCAGCTGGGCAGCGCCGAGATCGTCGCCCAGGTCGCCCTCGCCCGGCGCTTCCGCCCGGTGAAGAAAGTCGTGTTCATGGGCATGGGCGAACCGGCGCACAACCTCGACAACGTGCTGGAGGCCATCGACCTGCTCGGCACCGAGGGCGGCATCGGCCAGAAGAACCTGGTGTTTTCCACCGTCGGCGACCCGCGGGTGTTCGAGCGCCTGCCGCAGCAACGGGTCAAGCCGGCCCTGGCCCTGTCGCTGCACACCAGCAATGCCGAACTGCGCCAGCAGCTGTTGCCACGCGCGCCGCGCATCGACCCGGAAGAACTGATGGAACTGGGCGAGGCCTATGCCCGTGCGGTGGATTACCCGATCCAGTACCAGTGGACGCTGCTAGCCGGGATCAACGACAGTCAGGAAGAAATGGACGGCATCCTGCGCCTGTTCAAGGGCAAGTACGCGGTACTCAACCTGATTCCCTACAACAGCCTGGAAGCCGACGAATTCCAGCGCCCGGCGGGTGAGCGCATCGTGCAAATGGTGCGCTACCTGCACAGCCGCGGGGTGCTGACCAAGGTACGCAACTCCGCCGGCCAGGACATCGACGGCGGCTGCGGGCAGCTGCGGGCCCGCGCCGTGGAGCTGGTCAATACCAGCCGGTTGCGGCGACCGCAGGGCTAGTTCACCTGCGCTCCTCGCCCGCATCGGGCCAGGAGCGAACAAGAACATCAACGTGCGGGTAGGAGCGAGCTTGCTCGCGATGCTCTTGTGCGGCCTGGATCGCGAGCAAGCTCGCTCCTACCGATAATGCCTAGCCCTGAAAAATGCTGCCTTGATCCGCTCCAGTAACCAATGGACCAATCAGGCCGGGCGCCCGATAAAATCCATCTTGCCGATATCCAGGCCGTTGTGGCGCAGGATGGCGTAGGCCGTGGTCAGGTGGAAATAGAAGTTCGGCTGGACGAACTGGAACAGGTAATCGCGACCGCTGAACTTCAGCTCCATGCTCGGGAAGTTCAGGACAATGGCCTTGTCCTCGCTGCCGTCGATCTGCGCCGGGGTGAAGCTGGCGAGAAAGTCGATGGTCTTCTGCAGGCGCGCCTTCAGCTCGGCGAAGGTCTCCTCGGTATCCGGGTAGCTGGGAATAGCCACCCCGGCCAGTCGGGCAGCACAGCCCTTGGCCGAATCAGTGGCGATCTGCAACTGCCGCTTGAGCGGGAACATATCGGGTGCCAGGCGCATATTGAGCAGCACCGCAGGGTCGATTTTCTTCTCGGCGGCCCAGCTTTCCGCCTTCTCAAGAATGCTCGCCAGATTGCCCAGCATGCGCAGGAACTGTGGAACGGAGGCTTGGTACATGGTCAGTGACATGATGATCTTCCCTTGATGAATGGAGTGAAACCCAGCCTAGCCAATGACAGGCTATGGCACCGGAAAATGTTCGCTCAGAAACGCCAGCAACTGGGCATTCACCTGCTGCGGAGCCTCGCACTGCAACCAGTGCCCGCAATTCTCCAGCACCCGGCTGTGCAGTTGCGGCACCACTTTGGGCATCTGCTGGATGGTATAGGCCTCCAGCACCCCCACCGGGTCCTGGTCGCCCAGCAGGAACAGGGCCGGCTGGCTGATGCGCGCACCGTGCAGGTGCGCGGTGCGCTGCCAGTTGCGCTCGAAGTTGCGGTACCAGTTGAGCGGGCCGCGAAAGCCATGCGCGATATAGGTCGCCACATAGCCGGCAAACGCCTCCGGCTCGCACCAGGGCGGCGGCTGATCAACTTCCTGCAGACCATCCAGCAGCCCCGCCGTCGGCGGCTTGTCCTGCCAGAACAGCTCCTTGCCCACCGCCGCCGACCAGTTGTGCATCATCAGGCGCAGGGTGCGCGGGATATCGGCGTCCAGTTCCTGTTCGGCCACGCCGGGCTCCTGGAAATACAGGATGTAGTTGAAGCGCCCGGCATACACCCGCTTGAGCGTGTCGATGATCGGGCTCTTCGGCCGCCCGCCAAAGGGCACCGACATGCCGACCACCGCGCGCACCCGCTGCGGCTCGAGCAGCGCCAGGTGCCAGGCCACCGGCGCGCCCCAGTCGTGGCCGACCATGCACACCTGCTGCTGGCCGAGCAGGTCCATGGCTGCCTGGATGTCGCCGCACAAGGTCAGCAGGTCATAGTCGGCAATTGCCGCGGGGGCACTGCTCTGGCCATAGCCGCGCATTTCCGGCGCCAGCACCCGGTAACCCGCCTCGGCCAGCGCCGGCATCTGCTTGCGCCAGCTCAGCCAGCACTCGGGAAAACCGTGCAGCAGCCAGACCGGCGGGCCGTCCAGCGGGCCGCAGCTGTAGAGGCTCAAGTGGATGCCGTTGACGGCAAGCAACTGGTGTTCGATGGCGTGCATAAGGAAGCTCCCGGGTGACCCGGCCACTATCAGGCCGTTGAAAAAATACCTGCGTTGCCGATACGGCGTTGAAAACAGGCTCGAAATGCTCATTTACCACTCGTAAACTGCGCTTTCTCGCCTGTTTTCGCCTTGTCTCGGCTGCCTCGCCAACATTTTTCAACGACCTGGATAGGAACACGCGGCTGGCGGCGCGCCCTCCATCCAGCCGCTAAATGATCAGCCTTGCGCCGTGGCCCAGTCGATCAGGCCGAACTGCCAGGTCGCCAGGATCAGCAGGCCGAAGCCGATGCGGTACCAGGCGAACAGTGCATAGCTGTGGTTGCTGATAAACCGGAGCAGGACCCGCACGGCGATCATGGCGAAGATGAACGAGGTGACGAAGCCGATGGCGAACACCGGCAAGTCGGCCGGCTGGAACAGTTCCTTGTACTTCCAGGCCGAGTAGAACGACGCTGCCACCATGGTCGGCATCGCCAGGAAGAAGGAAAACTCGGTGGCCGCCTTGCGCGACAGGCCGAACAGCAGGCCGCCGATGATCGTCGAGGCCGAGCGCGAGGTCCCCGGAATCAGCGCCAGGCACTGGGCACAACCGATCTTCAGCGCGTGCTGCCAGCCCATGTCGTCGACAGTTTCGGCCTCGACCAGGTGCTGTCGCCGTTCGGCCCAGAGAATCACCAGCCCGCCGACCACCAGCGCCGCGGCCACCGTCAGCGGATTGAACAGGTACTGGTGGATCTGCCTGGAAAACAGCAGGCCGATCAGCGCCGCCGGGATGAACGCAACCAGCAGGTTCACGGTGAAGCGCCGGGCATCGGGCTGGCTGGGCAGGCCGACCACGACCGAGAGGATCTTCTGCCGGTACTCCCACATCACCGCCAGGATCGCCGCCAGCTGGATGATGATGTTGAAGGCAATCGCGCGCTCGCCGCGAAAATCGATGAGGTCCGCTACTATGATCTGGTGACCGGTGCTGCTGACCGGCAGAAACTCGGTCAAGCCTTCCACAATGCCAAGAATGAGCGCCTGGAAGGCGGTCCAGAAATCCATGTAAGCCCCTTTGTTCAGCCATGCCCGCCTGATTGCGGCGCTGCGCATCCTAGCAGACCCGCCCGGCGGCTGGCCAAATCGACAGCGGGGGACTTGCGCCGGCCGGCACTCGCTGTCAGCCTTGCCGGCCGCAAGAATGACCAACGGCAGGAGTAGGGATAACCGCATGGAGCATCAGGAAGTCCGCTTTGGCCAGACGCAAAACCAGGATCTGGTCTGGGATCTCGACAACATGGCCCGGCGCGAACTGGCCGAGCGCTTCATGAAGCTGTTCGAGAACCGTCTGTGCGTCTACTCCGAATCGGTGCAGCAGATCTACACCAACTACAACCTGCACTTTCCGTCGGAACACGGCCGCAAGATGGTCGTGCTGCCCACGCCGTATGCCTTCCATGACACCCTGCACGGCATTGACCCGGCAGCCGTCAGGAAAACCTGCCTGTGCGTGATCCCCGGCGTGGTGCTGGGCAAACCCGGCCTGCTGCTGACCAACCAGATGCAGGAAGGCCAGCCGACCCCCAAGACCATGCCGTTCAAGCCGGCCCTGGCGCAAATCATCGGCAACCAGCGCAAACAGGGCGAGGTATTCCTGCCGATCCTGCGCAAAGGCGACCTGCGCGAGTTCAATCAGCAGCTGCCCTACATCAACCTGCATCGCCTGCAAGTGGCGCAGCTGAAGGGGCTTTCGACCTTCCAGCGCGAAGACATCCAGCGCACCATCACGCAGAAACTCATGGCCCTGTATCGCGCGGCCGATACGCTGACCTGCTGAGCCACTGGCTGCGACCGCCTGGCGCCACACAGCAAAACGGCGCCCAACGGGCGCCGTCCGGGCCGGCAACGGCAACCACTCAGAGCGGCTCGTTGCCCATGATGGCCTTCACTTCGAGGAATTCCTCGATGCCGTGCGCGCCCCACTCGCGGCCCACGCCGGACTGCTTGTAGCCGCCGAAGGGCGCGGCCATGTCGCCGTCATCGCCGTTCAGGTGGACCATACCGGTGCGCAGGCGCCGTGCCACGTTGCGCGCATGCTCCAAGGTGCCGCCATACACATAGCCGGACAGCCCGTAGATGCAGTCGTTGGCGATGCGGATGGCGTCTTCTTCATCCTGGTAGGGAATCATGCACAGTACCGGGCCGAAGATTTCCTCGCGGGCGATGCACATGCCGTTGTCGACGTTACTGAACACCGTCGGCCTGGCATAGAAACCGCGGGTCAGCCCTTGCGGACGCCCGACGCCGCCACAGACCAGCTTGGCGCCCTCGTCGATACCGGCCTGGATCAGTTGCTGCACGCGCTGGTACTGGCGACGGTGGGCGATCGGCCCGATAGTGGTCTGCTCGTCCAGCGGATCACCGACGACGATCTGCGCCGCGGTGGCGGCGGCGATCTTCTCTGCCTCGGCCAGCTTGGCTGCCGGCACCAGCATGCGCGACGGTGCGTTGCAGCTCTGACCGCTGTTGCTCATCATCTGCCGCACGCCATTGCTCACGGCCTGCTCCAGCGGCGCATCGTCGAGAATGATGTTGGCCGACTTGCCGCCCAGCTCCAGCGACATGACCTTGATGGTGTCGGCGCCGGCCTTGGTCACGGCCGCACCGGCGGCGGTCGAGCCGGTCAGCGAGACCATGTCGACCAGCGGGTGCGAGGACATGATCGGCCCCAGCTCCGGCCCCAGGCCATGCACCATGTTGAACACCCCGGCCGGAACCCCGGCCTCATGCAGGATCTCGGCAAACAGCTGGGCCGAGGCCGGGCCGTTCTCGCTCGGCTTGAGCACCATGGTGCAACCGGCCACCAGCGCCGGCGCCACCTTGCAGGCCACCTGGTTCATCGGCCAGTTCCACGGCGTGATCATCGACACCACGCCCACCGGCTCGCGGCGAATGATCGTGGTGCCATGCTGCTTCTCGAAGGCGAAGGTCTTGGCCAGTTCGAGGGTGGTGGCCAGGTGCCAGAGGCCGATCGGCGCCTGCACATTGATGGAAATCCCCTTGCGCGGCGCGCCCATGTCCGAGGTGATGGCATCGGCCATCTCTTCCATGCGCTTCTGGTAGCCGGCAACTATCGCCTGCAATAAATCGAGACGGTCATCGAGCGATGTGCGCGAAAAGCTGTCGAACGCCGCGTGTGCCGCTTCAATGGCACGGATCGCATCGGCTTCGTCGCACAGGCTGACAAAGCCGGTGACTTCTTCGGTAGCCGGATTGACCACCTCGAACGGCTTGCCACCGTTGAGCGGAGTGACCCACTGGCCGTTGATGTAGGAATGAGTGTAATTGCGCATGTCATGGTTCCTGGATAGCGGTTGACCGGAGCAGCCGGAAAAAATGCCCAGAACAAATAGCACGAATCGGCTGTTTTTGCTGCCCGCCGCTCGGCGGATGCTGCCAGGCAGGGTGGAACAGGCTGTCGCCGTTTTCCACCCTGTTCGCTCAACAGGAATGCAGCGGCGGCTCAGCGGACGCTGCCGCACAGTGCGCGATCAATTCGAGATACTGGTCGTAGCGGTAGGTCGGCCCGTCCACGCAGGCATAGCTGGAACCGATGTAGCAGTGCCCGCACAGGCCGACACCACAATGCATGCGCCGCTCCAGCGAGAGCCAGATGGACTCGGCCGGCATGCCCCGGCGCAGGCACTCGCGCGCCGCGGCCAGCATCAGCGGCTCCGGCCCGCAGCACAACAGCAGGTCCGGCATGCCACTGGCGAACACCTCGTCGAAATGCTGCAGCGGCGAGCCTTCGCGCTGCCCGGGCGCGGCGCGGTCGAAGGTTTCGATAAACGGCATGGCTTGCTGCCAGCGCGCCCGTTCGCGACCCAGCACGCGCGCCTCGGCATGGCGGGCGCCATAGACCACGCTCAGCTGGGTCGGTTCGGGCTGGCGACTGGCCGCATCGATCACCCCGGCCAACGGCGCCAGGCCACAGCCCCCGGCCACGGCCAGTACCCGCCGGGCCTTGAAGAACGCTGGCCAGCCGCTGCCGAACGGCCCGCGATAACCGAGCACCGCGCCCGCGTCCAGTTCGAACAGGGCGCTGCTCAGGGCGCCCATGCGACGGATCAGCGCGCTGAAACAGCCCTGCGCATCCGGTGTACTCACATAGGTAAAGGGCGCCTCGCCGAAACCCGGCAGCACCAGCATGAAGAACTGCCCGGGCAGTGCCGCCAGATCGGCGGCCGCAGGGGTTTCGAGGCGAAAGGTGAAATGCCGGGAATCCTCGCCATCGGCGTAATGCTCGAGCAGGGAGAGCCTGCGCGGAATCAGATCGATCATGCCTGTGCCACCTTGTGCATCACGCCATGCACGCCAATGCCGCCCGGGCAGACACGGTCGCAGCGGCCGCAGCCGACACAGCCGTAGTGCTCGAAGCGGGCCTTGAAGTCATCGCCGAACTTGTGGAACCAGAAGCGCTGCACCCGCGAACCGGGGGTGGCGCTCGGGTTGTGCCCGCTGGCTTCCTTCTGGAAGCCCTGATACAGGCAGGAATCCCAGACCCGCTCGCGCTGGACGCCGCCGGCGGCGGATGACTGATCCAGCGGGGCGAAGCAGGAACAGGTCGGGCACACCGTGGTGCAGCCGGAACAACCCAGGCACTGCAGCCCGAGCCGCTCCCAGGTGGCCGCTTCGATCAGCCCGGCATTCAACCGTGCCACGCCTTCGACAATGTCCGCCTGCGCGCCCTGCTGCTGCGCCACCTGCGCGCTGTTGCCCTGGCGCTCGGCTTGCCAAGCACCCGAGGCTGGCGGCAGCGCCAGGCCTTCGATCGCCGCCGTGCCGGCTGCGGACGCCACCAACAGCAGCCAGGGCCCGCTGGCACGCGGCAGCAGGATCAGGTCCGCCGTGCCGGCGCGCACGTCCGGACCGCTGTCGACCGTCGTGCAGAAACCGCCGGCACAGCTGTCCAGGCAATCCACCCCGACCAGCAGGGTCGCGTTGCGCCGGGTCTGGTAGAACGGGTCTTCGGCAAAGAAGCGATCCTGGTAGGCCACCGCCCGCAGGTCGCAGGCATGCAGGCCGAACAACACCTGCGGCGCTACCTCCGGCAACGCCGAGAGGAACTGGCCGCCGTCGAAGCGAAACAGCAGCTCGCGCTCGGCAAAGAAGAAGCTCTTGGCGGAAAAGCTCGGGGTCGCGGCATCCGCACAAAACGCCGCAGGATCCTCCGCCGTGACGCTTTGCCAGTGCTGCCCACCCTGCCCGTCAGCACGCACTTCATAGAGTTTGCGGCGCACTGCCAGATGCGCGCGCAGGCGCTCCGGCCGATCGAGTTCAAAGGCTTGCATGGGCGACCTCGCTGGCATCGATGCGGTTATGCGGCGCGGCACCGGCAGGCAATGGCTCGATCGCCACGGCGCAGGCCTTGAGTTCGGGCATCTTGCTGACCGGGTCCATGGCATCGTTGGTCAGGCGGTTACAGGGGGCTTCGCGGAAGTGATAGGGCATCGCCAGCATGCCGCGCGGCAGGTCATCGGTCAGCTGCAGGCGCGCTTCGACAGCCCCGCGCCGCGAGCTTACCCGGACTGCCTGCAGATCGGCATAGCCGTGCTCGGCGGCATCCAGCGGATTCATCAGCACCAGCCCCGCCGGCGTCTCGCGCTCGAGCAGCGGCGACTTGCGCGTCATCGAGCCGCAGTTGTAGTGGAAGTGGAAGCGGTGCGTGGTAAACAACCAGGGATACTCGGCGTCCGGACACTCGGCCGGCTCCACCTGTGACACCGGGATCAACCGCGCCCGGCCCAGCGGGAAGCTCTGCGCATGCAGCAGCGGCGAGCCCTGCGGATGCTCCGCATCACACGGCCAGTGCAGGCCATGGCGGGCATCCAGTTCGGCATAGCTCATGGCGGAAAAGATCGGTGCGACCGCAGCCATCTCGTCGAACACTGCTTCGGCGCTATCCCAGTCCATACCCGCATAGCCCATGCGCGCGGCGAGGTCACCAAGGATCTGCCAGTCGCAACGCGCCGTACCCGGGGCCCCGACGGCCTTGCGGATGCGCTGCACGCGGCGCTCGCAATTGGTGAAGGTGCCATCCTTCTCGACAAAGGACGCCGCCGGCAGCACCACATCGGCCATTTTCGCGGTTTCAGTCAGGGTCAGTTCGAACACCACCAGGAAATCCAGCGCCTGCAGCGAGCGCGCCACCTGGCGCTGGTCCGGATCGGTGACCACCGGGTCTTCACCGATGATCATCAAGGCGCGCAGGTTACCGTCCAGCGCCGCCCTGGTCATGCCCAGCGAGGTCAGGCCCGGGCGGGCGGGCATCGGCGCGCCCCAGGCCTGGGCAAACTTGGCCTGCACTGCCGGCGCATCGGCCTGCTGGTAGCCGGGGTAGACGTTCGGCAGGCAGCCCATGTCGCAGGCGCCCTGCACATTGTTCTGCCCGCGCAGCGGGTTGATCCCGGTACCCGGCCGACCGACCTGGCCACAGGCCAGCGCCAGGTTGGACACCGCAATCACGTTGTTGGTGCCGCTCTGGAACTGGGTAATGCCCATGCCCCAGGCGGTGAAGGCTGCCGGCGAATGGCTGAACAGCTCGGCCACGCGCAGCAGGTCGGCTACCGGAATACCGGTCGCCGCGCTGGTCTGCTCCGGCGTGATCCCGGCCAGGTGCCGGCGCAGCGGCGTGATGTCCTCGCAACGCTCGGCGAGGAAGGCCGCGTTCTCCCAGCCATTGGCAAAGATGATCTGCAGCAGGCCGTTGAGCAGCGCGACATTGCTGCCCAGGCGCAGTTGCAGGTGGATATCGGCCAGCCGTGCCAGGCGGGTCTTGCGCGGGTCGATGACGACCAGCTTGGCGCCGCGTGCCTGCGCCCGCAGCATGCGCGCGCCGATCATCGCGTGGTTCTCGGTGACATCCGCGCCGATCACCAGGATCAGCTCGGCCAGGTCGATATCGGCAATGCTGTTGGTCATTGCCCCGGAACCCAGGGTGCGCGCCAGGCCGGCCACCGAGGGGCTGTGGCAGATGCGCGCGCAGTGGTCGACGTTATTGGTGCCGAGCACCGCGCGGGCAAACTTCTGCGCGGCGTAGTTGTCCTCGTTGGTGGCCCGCGCGCAGCTGATCACGCCCACACCATCCGCGCCGGCCGTTTCCTGCGCTGCGCGAAACTCGCTGGCGATGCGCTCCAGCGCCTCGTCCCAGGTTGCCGGACGAAACTGCCCGTGCTCCTTGATCAGCGGCTCGCGCAGGCGATTGGCCGGGTCGATGGCGAAACTGGTCGACCAGCCCTTGGCGCATAGCTGGCCCTGGCTGACTGGATGCCCCGGCTGCGGCTCGACACCGACCACCCGCCCGTGCTCGACGCGCAAACCGATGCCGCAGCCGACGCCGCAAAACGTGCAAATGCTCGGTATGACCTGCATCGAAACCACCCCCGGAAAGATTCACCTGTATACAGGCTAGGCCGCCACGGCAAAAGCGCGGTTGATGCCGGTCAAAAAACTGCACGTGGAACCGCCCTGCGGTTCATTTATGCCAGCTCGACAGCTGCTTTGTAGGGTGGGTTAGGCCAGCGGCCGTAACCCACCCTACATGGCCGCAACACCGCGCTGTCCGGGGACCGAATCCCTGGCTGCGGGCTCAGGCCAGCACCGTGTCGATACCCGGCACGTCCGCCTGGTCAGCCGCGCCGGCCACCGCGGCCAGCACAATGCGCTCGATCACCGCACGGTTGCGCGCCAGCTCGGCCGGCGGTTTCGGCTGCGGCCAGAAACTCACGCTGCCAACGTGCTCGATGGCACCGATCAGGGTTTCCAGCATCAGCGGATGCAGCGGCTGGCTGCCGCGTTCCTCCGCCTTGACCCGCACCAGCTGAGCCATCTCCTCGATGATCTTCTTCTGGTGGAAACTGGCTGGCGACTCGGGATCATGCACTTCGCGGTAGATCGAGCCGACGATCGGCGCGTGGGAGCGGCACCAGTCGAAATAGGCGTCGATGGCGGCCGAAAGCATCGGCAGCAGGCGTGCCTGCGGCAGGATGGCCTGCAGCACCGCCACGCGCAGGTCATCGTTGGCCCGCTGCACCACCACCTCGATGACTTCGTGGCGGTCCTTGAACAGCCGGTAGAACAGCGGCCGGGAGATGCCCGCCTCCCGGGCGATCAGGTCCACCGAGCCGCCGCGATAGCCATGGCTGGCATACACCCGGGCGGCCGCGGCAATCACCACCTCGCGCAGTCCTTCGCCCTGCGGCTCGTCGGCGCGGGGCCGGCCGGGCCGCCGGCGCGCTCGCGCAGTGGCGGCCGGCTTGGCCGGCGGGGTACCTGGGTGGACGACTGGTGGCATGCTGGCGGCTCGTGAGGTGCACTGTTTGCACAATAGTACAACAGTGTTACATTATCCCGCGACAAACGTAACACTGCTGTTACTTAAAACAATCAAACACCTGTTTGCGCCCACGATCGGCCCCGCCAGCCCGCCTGCGAATTCCCGATCAACCCGGAGAGAAGCCCATGAACACCCTCACCAGCGCCATCGACCTGAGCATTCCCGAGGAATTCCAGAACGTCTTCACCGCCCAGCAGGCCGCCTACCGCAAGCAGATGAACCCGACCCTGCAGGAACGCCAGGCCGACCTGCGCACCCTGCACCGGATGATCGTCGAGAACAGCGACGCCATCATCGCCGCGATCAACCAGGACTACGGCTGCCGCTGCACCTTCGAGACCAAGTTCACCGAAGTGCTGATGGCGCAGGACGCCGCGCTGGATGCGGTGAAAAAACTGAAGAAGTGGATCAAGCCGCAGAAGCGCCACCTCGATCCTACCCAGTTCCCGCTGGCCAAGGCCTGGACCTTCCCGCAGCCGGTCGGCGTGATCGGCATCGTGGTGCCGTGGAACTTTCCCCTGGCCATGGCCATCCAGCCGCTGATCTGCGCCTTCGCCGCCGGCAACCGCGCGATGATCAAGATGTCGGAGAACTCCAACCACCTGGCCCTGCTGCTCAAGGAAGTCTCGCCCCGCTACTTCCCGCTCGACAAGCTGGCGTTCTTCGAGGACGGCAACGGCCGCGGCCCGGTGTTTACCACCCTGGCCTTCGACCACATCTTCTTCACCGGCTCGCCGGGTACCGGCAAGGCGGTGATGGCCAATGCCGCGAAGAACCTGACCCCGGTGACCCTCGAACTGGGCGGCAAGTCGCCGTGCATCGTGGCCCCCGATTTCTCCGCCAAGACCGCCGCCGAGCGCGTGCTCTGGGCGAAGATGCTGAATGCCGGACAGATCTGCACCAACGTCGATTACCTGCTGCTGCCGGCGAACAAGGTCGAGGAGTTCGTCAGCGCGGCCCGCGCCCTGTTCAACCAGCGCATTCCGGACATCAACAGCGGCGACTACACCGCGGTGATCGACCAGCGCTCCTACGACCGGCTGGAGGCCACCCTGGCTGACGCCGTGGCCAAGGGCGCCCGCGTCATCGACCTGTACCAGGGCCCCGCGCCGAAGGACGGCATGCGCCTGATGCCGACCCGCCTGGTGCTGGATGTAACCGATGACATGCTGATCATGCAGCGCGAAATCTTCGGCCCGCTGCTGCCGATCCGCACCTACCAGAGCAAGGAAGAAGTCTGCAGCTACATCAACGAGCGCCCGCGTCCGCTGGCCCTGTACATCTACAGCAACGACAAGGCGCTGCAGGACTACTACCTGAACAACACCATCTCCGGCGGAGTCGGCATCAACGAATCGGTGATCCAGGCCGGCCTGCACGACCTGCCGTTCGGCGGTTCGGGCAACAGCGGCATGGGCCACTACCACAGCCTGGAAGGCTTCCTGACCTTCTCCAAGCTGCGCCCGGTGTTCAAGCAGGGCCCGGTGCGCGGCATCGACCTGTTCCTGCCGCCCTACGCCGGCTGGTCGACGCGCATCCTCGACTTCATGCTCAAGATGAAAAGCTGAGGCCGCAGCCTGCCTGAGCCCGGTCGCTGAGCAGGAGCCTGCGGCGCATGCCTGAAAACACCCGCTTCGATCACGACTACCTGATCATCGGCTCCGGCTTTGGCGGCTCGGTCGCCGCGCTGCGCCTGGCGGAGAAAGGCTGGAAGGTCGCCGTCGCAGAACAGGGCCGGCACATCGGCCGGCCCGAGATCGAGGCCGGCAAGCGCAGCCTGCGCAAGCTGCTGTGGCTGCCGCAACTGGGCCTGCGCGGCTACTTCGTGCAGCACCTGTTCCGCCATGTCGCCATCGTCGGCGGGGTTGGCGTGGGCGGTGGCAGCATCGTCTGGGCCGCGGTGATGCTTGAGCCCAAGGAATCGTTCTATAACGATCCCTGCCTCAAGGCCCTGGGTCTGGACCTCAAGACTGAACTGGCACCGCATCTGGCCACCGCAACCCGCATGCTCGGTGTCACGCTCAATCCGCGGCAGTCCGAACAGGACCATTTTCTGCGCCAGACCGCCGAACGCATGGGCGTGGCAGATACTTTTGCTGCCGTTCCCAACGCCGTGTATTTCGGTGAACCGGGGGTTACGGCAGCCGATCCATTCTTTGCCGGCGAAGGCCCGCCGCGTGAAGGCTGCACTTTTTGCGGCGGCTGCCTGACCGGTTGCCCGACTGGCGCGAAAAACAGCCTGTACTGGAACTACCTGTACCTGGCGCAAAAGCGCGGCGTGAACATCCTTGCCGAAAGCAAAGCCGAGCGGATTGAACCCTTACCCGCGGGTGGCTATCGCGTAACCCTGGTCGATGCCGTCAGTGGCCGCGAACTGCGCACACTGACTACCCGCAATCTGGTGCTGTCTGCCGGCGTGGTCGGCACCCTCGAACTGCTCTACAAGAACCGTGACCACTACCGCACCCTGCCCAACGTCTCCGCGACCCTCGGTCAGCTGGTACGTACTAATTCCGAAGCCGTAACCGCCGTGCTGCACCCGCTCGGCAGTGACATGACGCGCGGCACCGCGATTTCCACCGATTTCCACCCGGACGCATCCACCCACGCCACGCAGAACCGCTTAGACCGCGGCTACCGCTTCATGCGCAGCTACATGGGCCCGCTGGTGGACGACCCCCTGCCCTGGCGCCGTGCGCTGAAAACCGTCGGAGCCATCCTCTGCTCACCGCGCCTGCTGGTCAGCAACCTGTTCGCCAGGGATTGGGAGAAACGCATCACCGCCTTCACCATCATGCAGGACCTCGACAACCATATCGGTTTGCAGTTTCGCCGGCCCTGGTACTGGCCGTTTCGCAAGACGCTGGTCAGCGTTGCCAATCCTGGACACGAAGCGCCCAGCTATCTGCCGATTGCCAACCGGCTGACCCGCGAATACGCAGCCGTCAGCGGTGGCACACCGATGAATGTCATCCTCGAATCCATCGGCGGCCTGTCCACCACCGCGCACATTCTCAGTGGCTGCCCGATGAGCAGCTCGGCGGAGGATGGCGTGATCGGCACCGACCATCAGGTGCATGGCCATCCGGGGCTGTTCGTTGTGGATGGCGCGAGCATTCCCGGCAATATCGGCGTCAACCCGAGCCTGACCATCACCGCCATGGCCGAACGCTTCGCCGCCCTGCAACCGGCCGCCAGCGACGTTTCGCCGCCGCCAGCGGCAGCACGCACAACCTGACTGCGCCGCGGCTTAACAGTTATCCTTGCCGGCACCACCGCCGAGCCGAGCAATCCATGAGTGCACCTGACCAGTCAGTGCCGCCGCTGCGCCCTCTCGAACGCCTCTGGCTGTGCGAGGCCATGCGCCTGCGCGAGGCCCGCGGCGAACGCCTGGACGACCGCGAAGCCAACCGCCTGGCGCGCGCCGGCGGTGGCGACCTCGCGCAACGCATCCAGCGCCGCGCGCTGTGGCTGGCCACGCGCGATGGCCAGCTGCAGGCCTTGCACGGCTACCGCCATGCCGCGCGCCTGGCACTGCTGCTGCTGGCCCTGGTCGCCCTGCTCTCCGGCGGCGGACTGGCCTTCGCCGCCCTGGGTGACGGCAGCCGCCCGGTGAATGTGTTCTGGGCCCTGGGCAGCCTGCTGGGGATCAACCTGCTGATGCTCCTGCTGTCGCTCGCCAGCTTCGCCCTGGGCCGCGACAACGGCCTGCCGCTGCGCCTCTGGCACTGGCTCAGCGACCGCCTGGCGCGGGATGCACAGCAGGCGCAACTGGCCCCGGCGCTGCTCCTGCTGCTGCAGCGCCAGCGCCTGGCCCGCTGGGGCATGGCCCTGCTCGGTAACGGGCTGTGGTCGCTGACCCTGCTGGCCGCGCTGGCCATGTTGCTGTTGCAGCTGAGCACGCGGCGCTACGGCTTCGTCTGGGAAACCACCCTGCTCGGCAGCGACAGCTTTGCCCGGCTGATCCACGCCCTCGGCGCGCTGCCGGGCCTGCTCGGCTTCGCCCAGCCGGACAGCCTGCAGATCCAGGCCGGCGGTGACCTCGCGCAGGGCGACCCGGGGGCCCGGCAGGTCTGGGCCGGCTGGCTGCTGGGGGTGTTCGTGGTGTTCGGTTTGTTGCCGCGCCTGCTGCTCGCACTGGGCAGCCTGCTGGCCTGGCAGCACGGCCTCAAGCGCCTGCGCCTGGACCTGTCACTGCCGGCCTACCAGCTGCTGCGCGGCGAACTGCAGCCGGACAGCGAACCCCTCGGCATCATCAGCCCGGCCCCCGAACTGCCCGGCCTGCAGGCGGGCGGCCACGCCGAAGGCGGCAGCGGCGCGCTGCTGGTGGCCATCGAGCTGGACGGCCAGCGCCCCTGGCCACCTGCGTTGCCGGCAGGCGTGGCCGACGCCGGCAACCTGGACAGCCGCGAGCAACGCCAGCACCTGCTCGACCAGCTCAGCCGCTTTCCGCCGGCACGCCTGCTGATCGCCTGCGACCCGCGCCGCTCGCCCGATCGCGGCAGCCTGGCGCTGCTCGGCGAACTGGCCCGCAGCGCCGCGGCCACACGCATCTGGCTGCTGCCCGCCGAACCCGGCGCGAGCCTGGACCCCGAGCGCCTCGGCGACTGGCACGCGGCGCTGCAGGCATTGCAGTTGCCCTGCGCCGACCGCGCGCCCTGGCACTGGCTGGAGCACGGCGATGACTGAGCCGCTCAAGCTCGCCGTGGTCGGCCACACCAATGTCGGCAAGACCTCGCTGCTGCGTACCCTGACCCGCGATGTCGGCTTCGGCGAGGTGTCGCACCGCCCGAGCACCACCCGGCACGTCGAAGGCGCGCGGCTGTCAGTGGAGGGCGATGCCCTGCTCGACCTGTTCGACACCCCCGGACTGGAAGATGCCATCGCCCTGCTCGACTACCTGGAACGCCTGCAGCGCCCCGGCGAACGCCTCGACGGCCCGGCGCGCATCCAGCGCTTTCTCGCCAGCAGCGAGGCGCGCCAGCGTTTCGAGCAGGAAGCCAAGGTGTTGCGCCAGCTGCTCGCCAGCGATGCCGGGCTGTACCTGATCGACGCCCGCGAGCCGGTGCTGGCCAAGTACCGCGACGAACTGGCAGTGCTTGCCGACTGTGGCAAACCGCTGCTGCCGGTGCTCAACTTCGCCAGCGCCGGCCAGGCCCGGGAAGACGCCTGGCGCGCGGCCCTGGCCCGCCTCGGCCTGCATGCGCTGGTGCGTTTCGACAGCGTGGCACCGCCGCTGGACGGCGAGCGCCGCCTGTACGAGAGCCTCGCCCTGCTGCTGGAACGCTCGCGGCCGCAGCTGCAGCGGCTGGTCGACGACCACCAGGCCAAGGCCCTGGCGCGCCGGCACAGCGGCCGCCAGCTGATCGCCGAACTGCTGATCGACTGCGCCGCCTGCCGCCAGCAGGTGGCCAGCGGCGCGGCGCTGGAAAGCGCCGCCATCGCCGCCCTGCACGACGCCGTGCGCCAGCGCGAACAGCGCTGTGTCGAGGCGCTGCTGCGGCTGTACCGCTTCCGCCCCGAGGATGCCCGCGCCGGCCACCTGCCGCTGCTCGACGGGCGCTGGGGCGACGACCTGTTCAACCCGGAAACCCTGCGCCAGCTCGGCCTCAAGCTGGGCAGCGGGGTGGCGGCCGGTGCCGCCGCCGGCGCCGGCCTCGACCTGCTGGTCGGCGGCCTCAGCCTGGGCGCCGCGACCCTGCTTGGCGCAGTGGCCGGCGGCGGCGTGCAGACCGCGCGCAACTACGGCGCACGGCTGCTCGGCAAGCTCAAGGGCCGGCGCGAGCTGAGCATCGACGACGACATCCTGCGCCTGCTCGCCGTGCGCCAGTTGCACCTGCTCGACGCCCTCGGCCAGCGCGGACACGCCGCCCTGCAGCCGCTGCGGCTGGACACCGGCAGCGCCGGCCTGCGCGAGTGGCAGCGCCTGCCCGCCGCCCTGCACAAGGCCCGCGCGCATCCCGAATGGTCGTCGCTCAACCCCGGCCGGCAGCTGGACAGCGCCGAACGCCAGGCGCAGATCAGCGCGCTGACCGTGGCGCTGGAACAGGCTCCGCAGAGCGGCTGAAGCCCTGGCGCCGGCCAGCTGGCGGGTTGCACCCGCCCTACAGGAACCACCCGAAAACACGCCCCCGCTCCTCGCATAGGGCGGGTATAACCCGCCAGAGGCGGCACCCTCGCGCCAACTGCTAGACTCGCCCGCCATTCTCCCCACCTGCAGCCGGAGCATTTCGTGACTACCCGCCACCACACCCATGCCGGCGTCGCGGCCCTGCTGGCCATGACCATGGCCCTCGCCCCGCTGGCCATCGACACCTACCTGCCGGCCTTCCCGGTGATCGCCGGGCACCTCGGGGTCAGCGTGCACCAGGTCTCGCTGAGCATTTCGGTGTACGTGTTCATGCTGGCGCTGGGGCAACTGGTCGGCGGCACCCTGTCGGACCATCACGGCCGCGCGCCCATCATGCTCAGCGGGCTGGCCATCTTCGCCGTGGCCAGCCTGCTGATCAGCCAGGTCAGCGCATTGCCCGAACTCCTGCTGCTGCGCGCCCTGCAGGCCTTTGGCGGCGGCTGGGCGGCAGTCTGTGTGCCGGCGCTGGTGCGCGACCGTCTTTCCGGCCGCGAGGCCGCGCGCTTCTTCAGCCTGATCGGCCTGCTGATGGTCGGGGCACCGGCCCTGGCGCCCTCCATCGGCAGCCTGCTGCTGGGCCAGTTCGGCTGGACCAGCATCTTCCTGTTCACCGGGGTCTACGCCCTGGTCGTGCTCGGCCTGCTCAAACGGCTGGTGTTCCGCCATTACCAGCGCCCGCTGCCCGCCGAGCGGGTGAGCACCCTGGCCCGCTACCGGGCGGTGCTCGCCACCCGCCCGGCGCTGCGCTTCATGCTCACCGGCGCACTCGCCTTCTCGGTGATGATGCTGTTCATCACTCACGCCTCGTTCATCTACCAGGAACACTTCGGCGTCGGCCCGACCCGCTTCGCCCTGCTGTTCGGCGCCAACGTCATGCTGATGCTGGTGATGAACCTGCTCAACCGCCGGCTGCTGCACCGGCACGCGCCGGAACGCATCCTGCGCTGGGCGCTCACCGCCCAGGGCGGCGGCATCATCCTGCTGCTGGCGGTGCTGGCGCTGCGCCCGGAACTGGCGTTCTTCGTCCCGGCCATGGTCATCGCCGTCGGCACCCTCGGCGCCGTCTCGCCGAACATCCAGGCCTGCTACATGGAATTCTTCCCGCAGAACGGCGGCACCGCCGCCGCGCTGATGGGTGCCACCCAGTTCTCCCTGGCCGGGCTGATCTCCGCCGCCTCGGCCCTGCTCCAGGAAAGCGTCACCGCCATCGTGCTGGCCATGGGCGGCTGCTCGCTGCTGTGCCTGCTGCTGGTCTGGACGCACAAGCTGCCGGAGCCACCGACGGCGCGATGAGAGGGCCGCTCGGCCCCGCTATGGCGGCCAAGCTGCGCGTTGACCATCCTGCGCACACCCACGCAGCGATTGGCCAGCGATGCGCGGGTTGCCCAGCCCGGGCCTGGCAGATTGTCGCACCCGCTGTACCGGGTGCATGATCCGCCAACCTGCCTGCACCAGACCAACCCGTGGAGAAGAAGCATGATCAAGGTAAGCGTGATGTACCCGAACACCCCCGACGCCCGATTCGACCATGAGTACTACCGCGACAAGCACATGCCGATGGTCAAGGCGCTGATGGGCGCCAACTGCGCGTCCTACAGTGTCGACAAGGGCCTCGCCGGAGGTGCGCCGGGCACGCCGGCAACCTATGTCGCCATGTGTCACCTGTTCTGCGACTCGCTGCAAACCTTCCAGGCCGGCTTCGGCCCGCATGCAAAGACGATCGCCGCGGACGTCGCCAACTACACCGATATCGCGCCGGTGATGCAGATCAGCGAGGTGGTGGTTGGCTGAGGGTGGTTGAGCGTCGGCCACCCAGCCTGCGCCGTAGGCTGGATAACGCCGAAGATCCAACCCACCGCCAAAGCGCAGAGCGCAATGCAGAGTGCAATAAAGAATAAAGGGGTGGAGTGATTAAAAATAAATCACCGCCCCCTTTTAGTTGATCCCTTTGATTATTATCTGCTGAATTCAGCTGAAGTGGCCGTTGATTATGCAATCGTAGAATGATATTTTCCGCGCCCTAATAATAATCAGGAAACCACATGAAACAGTCAAAATCTTTTCTCACAATCTCCCTAGGAATCGCCCTGATTTCTGGTTGCGCGACCATCATTGATGGAAAGTCCGAACCGGTGACGTTCAACTCCGAACCTGAAGGGGCGACAGTGAATGTGGCCGGACGTGTGATGGGAAAGACCCCAGTAACCGTTCAAGTTGAGCGTGATGAGAATCTAGCCGTCACTTTTACGAAGGATGGCTACAAGCAGTACCAGACCCAACTAGGCACAACTACGAATGGCTGGTTCTGGGGGAATATCGTGCTTGGTGGTGTCTTCGGATCAACTACCGACGCCTCGACTGGCGCAATGTATGAGTTCTCGCCAAATCAATACTTCGCCACGCTCAGTCCAGACACTCCGCTGGGAGTATCAACGTCAAAACCACGCCAGATTAAGGAAATTATTGTGGGTGATGGCGCGAAGTTTCGCCATGAGTTGGCTACCGGTGGTGGTGAGACTACCGAAACTGTTTTGTTCCTTATTGGTGTGAACCCCACCGATAAGCCAACCACAATAAAATCTCTAGCCAAGATTTCAGAGAACACCCCGAACGACCTCGAATTTGCGAACTCGATTATCGCGGTCTACGAAATTAAGTAAGGCTGGATAAAGAGCAGATAACAGAAATAAAGGAGTCTAGAGAAAAAATAATGGGGTCGGAGTGAATAAAACAAAATCACTCCGTCCCCTTTGGTTTTTTCGTTTCAGTCCCCGCTCATGCCCGTTGCCTGGATGACCAGTCGCCCCTGGTCATCCACCAGCAGCCGGTCCCGGCAGGTGTAGCGCCGGCTCAGTGACACATCCCAATAGGATTTCTTTTGATGGTAGATGACCCAGTCGGTCCCCTCTTCATCACGGATCACGCTGTGGTGCCCGGGACTGAAGATGCCGGGCTTGCCATCTGCCGCCGAGGTGGTGCGCAGGATCGGGTTGTCCGAGTGCTTGGCAAAGGGGCCCAGCGGACTGCTTGATGTTGCGTAACCCAGTGCGTACTCGCCGAACATGGTCTCGCCGCCTGAATACATCAGGTAGTAAGTGTCGGCGTGCTTGTACATCCATGCGCCTTCCGTGATATCCAGGAAAAAGCCCTGCTCCCAATCATCCGTCGGTTCCAACAACAGTTGCGGCGCGCCGACTTTGCTCAGCGGCGAACTCATTCTCTGCACAAGAATGTTTTCCTTGCCTTTATTTCCGGTTAGCCGGGCCATAATTATATCGAGCAGGCCGGATTTGTAGTCCACCGACGAATAGTACAGATAGTACTGGCCATCTTCGGAGTACATATGCGCGTCAATCGCGTTCTCGATCAGTATGCCCTTGTCCTCGAACGGGCCGGTTGGGCTGTTCGAAGTTGCAATGCCGATATCCAGCTGATTGGAATAGTACAGATAAAACATTTTCGACAACGGATCGTAAAACACATCCGGAGCCCAGAGCGTTACTGAATCTGCCTGGAAGATATTCTCGACCTTGTCCCATGTGTGCATGTCTGCGGAGACATATGCGTCGTAATGATCCGAGCCCGCACTCATGCTGCCGTCAAGATACGTTCCATACAGATAATACTTGCCCTGGTAGCGAAGCATGTGCGGATCTGCCAGATTTTCCGCGGCAAGAATTGGATTACTGACTTCCTCAGGTACTTCCATTGCGCTCAGCACAGATGTATTGAGCGCAAGCAGCGTTATTAGCGTTATATATGCGAAAGTACGTTTCATCATTTCTCTTCCTGAGTTTATGCTGAAAAGCAAAGGGGTCGGCGTGATTAAAAATAAATCACGCCGACCCCTTTTGATTTTGTGTCTTGTTTGATTTGCGCAAACGCCTCAGGCTTTTACCCGTGACGCGCCGAGCAGTATCACGTTGACGTTGCCCCTGGCCTGAATACTTGCATAAAGAAGATAGGGCGCGAGAAACATCATCCCACCGAAAAACGCGACAACAGCCAACGCGATACCGGTTCCAGAGAACTGATTCCTCCACGCGACCCACAGGGCGGACAGCATCAGGAATGTCGTGAAATCAGCGTTGAACTGCCCAGGCCAGGTCATCGCAAGCAGATCATGGAAGAACACCGGCAGAAGATTCCAGCCGTGATTGACGCCAACCATCATCGTGTAAGTGCCCAGGCACACAACCACCACCACCAGATAGATACGAAATGCCTGCATAACGCCTCTCCTTTGAGTTCCTGCACACGCCAGATTTTGCCGCCCGGGGACCAGTCAGCCTAGAGGGCGCGGAGTGAATATACATCAAGTGCTGCGGCCCCTCGGCTGGTGCCGAAGCGCTGGATGACTCCGGCCAGCCACCCTGCAAAACCGGGCAGGTGCAGGATGGCCGCGGGGTTCAGGCCAGGCTCTTGCTCACCACCTCGAAGACATCGGCCGACAGCCCGCCGTTGCCGAGAATCCGCTCCAGTTCGGCGCGCATCAGTTGCTGGCGATCGGCGGTGTATTTGCGCCAGCGCGTCAGCGGGGCCAGCTGGCGCGCGGCGATCTGCGGATTGAAGGCGTTGAGGGTGATCACCTGGTTGGCCAGGAAGTGGTAGCCGGCGCCGTCGGCGCGGTGGAAATTCACCAGGTTCTGCCCGGCGAAGGCGCCAATCAGCGCGCGCACCTTGTTCGGGTTCTTCAGGGTGAAGGCCGGGTGCGTCATCAGCTGCTGCACGCGCTCCAGGCCGCCCGGCAGGGTGCTGGCAGCCTGCACGCTGAACCACTGGTCCATCACCAGCGGGTTGTCCTGGAAGCGTTCGGCAAAGCTGGCCAGCGTGGCGGCCTTTTCCTCCGCGAACGGTGAATTGACCAGCACGGCCAGGGCTGCCAGGCGCTCGGTCATGTTGTCGCAGGCTTCATATTGCTCAAGGCAGGCCGCCAGCACCTGGGGCCGCTCGCTGAGCATCAGGTAGGACAGCGCGACGTTCTGCAGGGCGCGCCGGGCAAAGTGCGCCGCTTCGGCCAGGTAGGCATTCTCGCGGGACTGCACGCGGGCATCCTGGTAGCGCTGCCAGAGCGGCTCGAACAGTTCGCTGGCCAGGCGCTGGCGGGCGAATTCGCGGGCCGCGTGGATCGCGTCGACATCCGCCACCTCGCTGATCTCGGTGAGGTAGGCCTCGCTGGGCAGGCTGAGCATTTCCGCGACCATCGCCGGATCAAGCCGTTCGTTGGTCAGCAGCGCGCGCAGGGCCGTGACCAGGCGCTCATCCAGCACCAGTTGCGCGCCGCGCTGCTGCTGGCCGATCAGTTCCTGCAGGACCTGCACCGCGAGCTGCTGGCCGGCTTCCCAGCGGTTGAAGCCGTCGCTGTCGTGCTGCATGAGGAACATCAGCTGGTCGCGGCTGTAGGGAAACTGCAGTTTGACCGGCGCCGAGAAGCCACGCAGCAGCGAGGGCAGCGGCTGCTCGGCGAGGTCGACGAAGGTGAAGCTCTGCTCGGCGGCGGTCACCGACAGCACGCGGTTGCTGCCAACCGCGGCGGCTTCGCCCTGCAGGCGCAGCGGCAGTTCGTGGCCACGGGCGTCGAGCAGGCCGAGCTCGACCGGGATCACAAAGGGCAGCTTCTCGCTCTGCCCCGGGGTGGCCGGGCAGCTCTGGCGGAAGCTCAGGGTGTAGCTCTGCGCCGCCGCGTCGTAGCTGCCGCTGGCCTCCAGGCGCGGCGTGCCGGCCTGGCTGTACCAGCGCTTGAACTGGGTGAGGTCCTGACCGCTGGCATCCTCCATGGCCTTGACGAAGTCGTCGCAGGTCACGGCCTGGCCATCGTGGCGGGCGAAGTACAGGTCACTGCCTTTGCGGAAGGCCTCGGCGCCGAGCAGGGTGTGGATCATGCGCAGCACTTCCGAGCCCTTCTCGTAGACGGTCAGGGTGTAGAAGTTGGAGATTTCGATAAAGGAATCCGGGCGGATCGGGTGGGCCATGGGGCCGGCGTCTTCGGCAAACTGGTGGGTGCGCAGGTAGGCCACGTCCTCGATGCGCTTGACCGTGCGCGAGTTCATGTCGGCGCTGAACTCGGCGTCGCGGAACACCGTGAAGCCTTCCTTGAGCGACAGCTGGAACCAGTCGCGGCAGGTCACCCGGTTGCCCGACCAGTTGTGGAAGTACTCGTGCGCCACCACCGCCTCGACGCGCTGGTGGGCGGCGTCGGTGGCGGTCTCGGCATGCGCCAGCACGCAGCTGGAGTTGAAGATGTTGAGGCCCTTGTTCTCCATGGCGCCCATGTTGAAGTCGTTGACCGCGACGATCATGAAGATGTCCAGGTCGTACTCGCGGCCGTAGACCTGCTCGTCCCAGCGCATGGACTTCTTCAGGCTGTCCATGGCGTGCTGCACCTTGTCGATGTTCTCCGGCTCGACGTAGATGCGCAGCGTGACGACGCGCTGGCTCATGGTGGTGAAGTGGTCTTCCACGCACCAGAGGTCGCCGGCAACCAGGGCGAACAGGTAGGCCGGCTTCTTGAACGGATCTTCCCAGGTGGCCCAGTGCCGGCCGTCACCCTCGCTGCCGCTGGCGATCGGGTTGCCGTTGGAGAGCAGTACCGGGTAGCGCTGCTGTTCGGCCGTCACGGTGGTGGTGAACCTGCTCATCACGTCCGGACGGTCGAGGTAGAAGGTGATCTTGCGGAAGCCTTCGGCCTCGCACTGGGTGCAGAACATGCTGCCGGACTTGTACAGGCCTTCCAGCGCGGTGTTGCTTTCCGGGTGGATGCGTACCGTGCTGTCGATGACGAAACGCTGGCTGTCCGGCTGCAGCGTCAGGTGGCTGTCATCGAGCTGGTAGTCGCCGGCGTGCAGTTGACGATCATTCAGGCTCAGTGCCAGCAATTCCAGCTGCTGGCCGTCCAGCACCAGCGGCGGCAGGCCCGCCCCGCGTGCGGGATTGCGCTGCATCACCAGCTGGGCATGCACCAGCGTGTGGTCCTCGAACAGCTCGAAGGTCAGGTGGGTCTCGTCGATCAGGTACTCGGGCGCCTGATAGTCCTTGAGATGGATGACTTTGGGTTGTTCGGTACGCATGCTGATGTCCTTGTTCCGCGCTGAAAATGATGGGACTGCATTTCACAGGATGGGTTGAGACGTTTGCGCCGATCCCCATCCCGGGGTAGTCGATGGGTATCGTTGCACTCAACCCATCCTACCGGCTATCGCCAGCAAGCTGGCTCCTACAGAAGAATTCAGGCCGAGATGGCGACCTGGTAAGCCGTGTATTTGCGCAGGTTGATCACGCCGGTGTCGAGGATCAGGTACTGGCCCTTGATGCCCAGCAGGGTACCCTCAACTCGCGGGGTCTTGTCCAGATCGAGGCTGGCCACCTTGCTCGGGTAAGCCTGCACCGGGTAGCTGATCTCCAGCACTGCGCTGTCCGCCAGCGGCTGGATGGCCTGCAGGCCGAAGCGCTGCTGGAGTTTGCCGATGCCCGCGGCAAAGCGCTGCAGCAGTTGCTCGCGCAGCGCCGGCAGGTCGACCGCGACGGCATCGCCCTTGAGCAGCGCCCGCCAGTTGGTGCGGTCGGTCACTTCGGCGCGCAGCAGGTCCTCGACCAGTCCGGACTGCTGGCGGGTAGCCACCCGCAGGATCGGCAACGCCTGGCTGGCGCCCTGGTCGATCCAGCGCGTCGGCACCTGTGAGGCACGGGTGATGCCGACCTTGGCTCCGGACGAATTGGCCAGGTAGACGATGTGCTCGGTCATGCAGAACTGCTCGCCCCAGGCCGGCTCGCGGCAGGTGCCGGCGGCGTAATGGCAGCGCTCGGGGCTCATGATGCAGCTGTCGCATTGCGCCAGCTTGGTGAAGCACGGATAGCAGTAACCCTGACTGAAACTCTTCCTGGTCTTGCGTCCGCAATGGGTGCAATGGATGGCGCCGAGGAACTCGATGCACAGGTGCTGGCCGAGCAGCGGATTGACCGGCAGCACCTGCTCGTCCAGGCGAAAGGCATAACGCACCGGGGCATCCAGCTCGGCGCTCATCTTGTGCAAGGCGCCCTGCCCGAGCAGCGCCATCAGTGCAGGGTGTCCGCTTTGCTGCTGAACAGGATATTCGGCACTTCCATGGATTTCGACTTGCACGCCTGCGTACCCATGTAGCCGGTGTGCTGGTCTTCCGGCAGGTGCTTGAGTTCATAGGCGATCATTGCCTGCAGGCAGAGCTCCTTCTGCTCGCGGCTGAGCTTGCGGCCATCCGGCCACTTGCCGAGCTCCACCGCCAGCTTGAAGCTCTCGTAGACTTCAGCGCTGATGGTACTGGCCACTTCAATAAAACCGGACATGGGTGACTCCGTAACAGCCATTCAATTTCAGGGTGGTGCCCCCAATCAGGCACCCGCTTGCCGCGCTTTTGCAGGAGCGTCGCCCCCGGCGCGAGCTTTTGTCCCCTCGCCCCTTTGGGGAGAGGGTTAGGGAGAGGGGCTACGTCATATCAGGCTAAAAGCCCCTCTCCCCAGCCCTCTCCCGCGAGCGGGAGAGGGGGTAATCCATGCAGATTAATCAGGTGCCCATTCTACCGGCGCCAACGCGCCAGCGCACCGCCGAGCAGGCCGGTCAGACAGCCGGCGAGCAGGCCGCCAAGGTGCGCTGCATTGGCGATCGCCGCCAGCTGCACCAGTTCGAAAATGCCGGTCATGCAGATCAGCAGCCAGAGCAGCATCATCCCGACCACCCCCGGCGGCAGGCGATAGGCCGCATTCGGCGCCAGTTTCTGGTAGATCCAGCAGTGCCCGAGCAGGCCGTAGAGGACCCCGGACAAGCCGCCAAACAGGCCCGGGCCGCTCCAGAGGAATTGCGCCAGGTCGCTGACCAGGCCGTAGAACAGCAGCAGGCCGAACAGCGCCAGCCCGCCCTGGCGCAGCTCGATGCGCCGCCCCAGTTCCCACCACCACAGGCTGTTCATCGCCAGGTGCAGCAGGCCGAAGTGCAGCAGCACCGGTGACACCAGGCGCCACCACTGGCCCTGGGCGAGGCTGCTCGCCAGCGGGTAGAACTGCAGGTAATCACCCTGCACGCTGAAGTCGAGGAAACTCAGCCAGCGCACCGCCTGCAGGTTCTCCCCGCCCCAGGTGACCAGCGCCACCAGCAGGGTCAGCAGCAGTACGGCACTGGTCAGCGGGCTGCCACGCAAGCGCGCCAGCAGGCTGCCGGCAGCATTGTGCGGGGGCACGGCCAGCGGTTCGCCGGCATCCCCCTGCGGATAACGCGCATACAGCCCGCGAACCTGCTCGGCCACTGGTTCGGCAGGGACCCACAGCACTTGTTCGCCGGCATCTTCGGTCACCCGGTGCTGCACCTGCAGGCGCTGCAGCAAGGCGATGAAGCCGGCCAGATCGACCTGCACCGGCAAGCGCAGGGCCACCACGGGCCTCACAGCGGAGCCTCCGGTTGCTCAACCTCGACCCAGACGAACTTGTGCGGCTCCAGCCGGGTTTCTGCATCCAGCCGGTAGGCCACCAGCTTGCCGTGCAGCACCGCGCTGTAATCCAGGCAGGCCAGGTTCGGCCGCAATGGCGCCGGCTGGCCGCGCCGCCAGTAGTGGCCGACGAACAGCAGCGGTTCGTCGCTGGCATAGCGCAGCAAGCCGGCTTTTTCCGCCGCGGGCAGCGCTTGCCCGACCACCTCCTCGGGCAGCGCATCCGGCTGGAAGACGATGTCGCCATAGGTCTGCGGGTCGTCTTCCCAGAACTTGCTGCGGAAGAACGAGCGGGTCAGGCCGTCGTCGCCGGTCAAGGCCAGCCCGCCGGGCAGGCGCATGTTCAGGCCGCGCAGCAGGCGATCGAAGACCCGGTGCGGGAAGCTGCCGGGAATCGCCGCGCGCTCGACGAAGGCCTGGTCAACCCGCGCATCGGCATGCTCGCTGCGCAACTGGCGGATCAGCTCGGCATCCCAGCAGGCATGCACCACGCGAAAGCGCCCGCCATCCAGCAGCAGCGGCAGTTCGTAGAACCAGCCGAGGAAGTCCTGCCAGTCCCGCGGATGCTCGGCGAACTGCTGATGGGTCTGGCCCAGCTGATGGGCGTTGCGCGGCGTGTGTTCGCGCACGAACTGGCGACCGCTGCCGGCCGGCGCCGGGGTATTCCAGCCGAGCGCGTTGAACTCGTGGTTGCCCATGATGCACTGCGCCTGACCCGCCTCGACCATGCCGTGCACCAGGTGCAGTGCTTCGCGGATGCGCGGGCCGCGGTCGATGATGTCGCCGAGAAACAGCGCCATGCGCCACGGATGCCGCCAGACACCGCCCTGCTGGCGATAGCCGAGCGCCTCCAGCAGGCGCTCGAGGGTATGCGCGCAACCATGCACATCGCCAATCAGGTCATAGCTGCGCTGCGGATCAAGGAGCATTATTCACCCCCGTCCAGGCGGCTCCCCCAACCCAGCTTGGTTCGGCAAACCTCGTAGTAGTTATGCTCCAAGGGGTGGATCAGCTGCAGTTTGTGCGGTTTCTTGGCGATCATGATGTGATCGCCGGGTGAACAGGTCACGTGATTCTGCCCGTCGCAGGAAATCAGCGGATAGATCTGCAGGTTCTGCGACACGACGATTTTCAGCTCGCTGTTGCCATCCACCACGATGGGCCGCCCGGACAGGGTGTGCGGGTACATCGGCACGATCACCATGGCGTCCAGCTTCGGGTGCATGATCGGCCCGCCGGCCGACAGGGCATAGGCGGTGGAGCCGGTCGGGGTGGCGACGATCAGGCCGTCGGCCTTCTGGCTGCAGACGAACTGGCCATCGATAAACAGCTCGAATTCGATCATCCGCGTTGATTTGCCCGGATGCAGCACCACGTCGTTCAAGGCATCCGCCGTGCCGATCACCTGCCCCTGGCGGCGCACCTCGGTATCCAGCAGGAAGCGGCTCTCGACCAGGTACTGGCCATCCAGCACTTCGGCCACCTTGGTTTCCAGCTCGTCCGGGCGGATATCGGTCAGAAAGCCCAGGCTGCCGCGGTTGATCCCCAGCACCGGAACCTTGTACTGCGCCAGCGAGCGGGCGGCACCGAGCATGCTGCCGTCGCCGCCGACCACGATCACCAGATCACAGATTTCACCCATGATCTTGCGCGAGGACACCTGCAGGCCATGCCCGGGCAGGACCTCGGCAATGCTGTTCTCGAGAATCACGTGCAGGTGACGATCCTGGAGAAAGCGTTTCAGGCGGCGAATGGTATCGAGGACCTGGGCGCTGCCCAGTCGACCGATAATGCCGATATTGCGAAATTGCTCCATGGGAGTCTCTGTGCCGGGCGTGAGTGGCCGATTATGGGTGAAAGCCTGGTGCAGCGGCAAACCGCAGTCGTCTATGCTCGCTGCATGCTTAGCGACCACCTGCTCGATGAATGCCTAGCGCGCCTGCAGCACCCCGCCGTGCGTGACCTGGCGTGGACACTGCTGGCTGCGCCACTGCTGGAAACGCTGCCCTGTGCGCAACGGCATCCGCTTGCCGGCAGCCGCTGGGCACGCCAGCCCGGACTGCTGGCCGACTGGCTGCTGCAGCAGGAGCAGCACCCGGGCGCCCTGCTCGACTGGCTGGCCAGGGCGCGCAGCCAGCGCCTGGGCATCCACTACGAACAGCTCTGGCAATTCGCCCTGCAGCAGGCCCCCGGAGTCCAGTTGCTGGCCGCCAACCTGCCGGTCCGCGCCGGTGCCAGGACCCTCGGCGAACTCGATCTGCTGCTGCGTGACGCCGATGGCGTGCACCACCTGGAACTGGCGATCAAGCTGTACCTGGGCCCCGCCGGCGGCGACGGCCGCCTGTACTCGAGCTGGCGTGGCGCCGGGCGGGCGGACAACCTGCAGCGCAAACTGCGGCACCTGAGCCGGCAGCAGCTGCCCCTGGCCGCGAGTCCACAGGCCCGGCAACTGCTGGCCGAGCATGCCGTGAGCACTGTGCACTCCGCGTTATGGATGAGCGGCTACCTGTTCTATCCGTGGCCGGACGGCTGTGCGCCACCGGCGGGCAGCCATGCCGGGCACGCGCGTGGGCACTGGCTGCGGCACAGCGACTGGCCAGGGTTTTGCCAGCACGCGCGCGCGCAGCACTGGCAGCCCGTGCCGCGCGAGTGCCGGCTGGCACCGCTTAGTTTGCAGGAAGAACAACGCTGGCCGGGCCGGCAGCTGCAGGACTGGCTCGACGCACTGGCCAGCAGTGCACCGCCCATGCTGCTGGCAGGCTTTGCGCAAGACACCGATGGCCGCTGGTACGAGCGCACGCGGGTGATGTTGCTGAACAATCAGTGGCCGGCAGGCCACGACGGCTGAGCGCAGTCAGCGGCTGCGCACGGTGCGGCCACCCGGCCGGGTCAGATATCCGGCACCGCGCTCGCACAGCAGGCCATCACGCACCACCGGCGGCAGCGCATCCATGCCATCGCGCAGGGCATGTACCCGGTAACCCTGCTGGGCCAGCAGGAAGGCCGCAGTGGCGCTGCGCTTGCCAGTGTCGCAGTAGCACAGATAGCGGCGCTGGGGGTCCAGCAGGCGCGCCTTGAGGCGCAGCAGGTGCAGGGGCATGTGCAGCGCATCCAGGGCATGCGCCTGTTCGTATTCATCCTGCAGGCGCACGTCCAGCCATTGCGCACCCTCGTTGAACAGGCGCGCCGCCTCGCTGAAGGGCACCTCGGCAACCAGCGGCGCCTTGAGCAGGGAGAGGAAGTCCTGGCGCTCCAGGCGCAGCAACTGTCCCGCCTCAAGCATGCTCACCGTGGCATTGCGCGGCGCCTCGCTGAGCAGGGCCTCCTCACCAAAGCAGGCACCCGCCTGCAACTCGGCGATTAGCTGCGGCTCCGGGCCGGCACCCCGAACCACCGCGGCCCGCCCGCTCTTGAGGAAATAGCAGCAGTCGCCGGCGTCGCCTTCGCGCAGCACCGCCGTGCCAGCCGCCAGCTCCAGCACCTGCAGGCAATCGAACAAGGCCCGCACATTCGCCGGCGGCACCCGGGCAAACAACGGGTTCTCCAGCAGGCATTCCAGCCACTCGAGATCATTGCCCTGCTGGCCCAGATCGAGCAGCAGGTTCTGGCAGGTCGAGCGCCAGGCCAGCATGCTGGCCAGCTGCTCGCTGTCCAGAAGCAACACGCTGACATCGCTCAGCGCCCGGGCCTCGTGCTGGCGCGGCGATGCCGGCGACAGCGCATGCAGACTCGCCGGCGAGCCGGCGTGCAGGCGCACCTCGCTGCCATCGGCGGCCGTGAGCAGGACCTCGCCACTGAGCAGGAAACAGCTCTGGCTGGCTGGATCACCGCGACGAAACAGCCACTGGCCGGGCAGCACTGGCTGGGCCAGCAACTGGCTGCGCAATACGCCCCACTGCGGTGCAGACAGCCCATTCAGCGGAATGAAACTGCGCAACTGTTCAGGCTTGAGTGGCTCTCGCATCGGCTATTTCCAGACGGTTACAAGCGGATTAGGTTGACTGGCAGGCTGCTCACAACAGCGCGCGCAGGGTCTGTTGCTGGGCACGCCGGCCCTGCATGCCGCCCGTGTGCAGGAACACCAGGCGGGTACCGCTGGCAAAATAACCGTCCCTAACCCTGGCGCGCAATGCCAGCAATGCCTTGCCGGTATAGCAGGCCTCGACCGGCAGTTGCCCGTCGGCGTCGATTTCAGCGATGAACTGCGCCAGTGGCCGGTCGATCCGTGCGTAGCCGCCGCGACTGGCATCCACCAGGCGATAGCCCTGGTCCGCCACGCCGGCCTGCTGCAGCAGCTGGCTGACCTGCGTTTCCACGCCATGCCCGGCCGGTACCACCCGCGCGCCATACAGCAGGTGCGCGCCGGCCTCGGCGATGACCAGCCCGGCCAGCGAAGTGCCGGTCCCGGCGGCCAGCCAGCAGCCGTCGTAGTCCGACCAGCCCAGCTGCGCCAGCTGCTGCCTGAGCAGCGCGGGGATTGCAGCGAAGCCTGCTGCGCCGGGCAGGCCGCCGCCACCTTCGGGAACCAGATAAAAACCGGGATAACGTTGCTGCCACTGGCGGGCAAAGCCTGGCTGATGGCGGGCGCGGTAACCGCCATAGCCGAGCCAGTGCAAGTGCATGCCGAACGCCTGCAGATCGGCGACGGTTGGCGTGGCCTGGGGCTCGCCCCGCAGCAGGCCGACCGTGGCAAAGCCGCCGCGCTGGCCAGCGGCGGCCAGGGCATGCAGGTGATTGGAGTGGGCACCGCCCAGGCTCAGCAGGCCGCGGGCCCCGGCCGCTTGCGCCGCCTGCAGGTGCCCTTGCAGCTTGAACCATTTGTTGCCGCCGAGCAGCGGGTCAAGCAGATCCAGGCGCAACACGGCCAGCCTGATGCCAGCCTGCTCGGACCATTCGAAAGCCAGCGGCTGCAGCGGCGCCAGCGCTGCCCCCACAGGCCCGGCTAGCCCCACAGGCCCCTAGGCACGCTTGCTCGCGCGGTGACGCGCACAGCAATTGGATTCGCCGGGTACGAAGCGACTCGGCGTATCCACTCGGTCTACCGGCATGCCGCAGCGCTCGCCGCTGGGCAACAGGGCCACGCAACCGGGCTGCTGGTAGTGTTCCAGCCAGCCGCTGTACTGCTCTTCGGAAACAAAGCACTTGGCAGCAACGTACGCCATCGGGTTGTCCTGATAGCGGGCGATATCCTGCAGCGGGATGGTCAGGTGCCCGGCTCCCGGGTGATACACCACGAAGACCACGCCGAGCGCCGCCAGCCGCTGCAGAATCTGGTCAGTGCCCTGCCCGGCCAGTTTCTCGTGCTCCGCCTGCAGCCGCTCCAGGTCCTGCTGCAGGTGGATTTCGCGCTCCTTGTGATAGGCCAGCTCGACTTCGCGAATGGCGATCTGTTCCTTGTAATCCATCACCGCCGCGCTGATTTTGGCCTGCAGTTCCTTGTCGAACTGGCCACGCAGCAATTCCGTGGCCGACTGGGCATGCCGCTCGGCCGCCTTCAGCTGGCTGGTCATTTCCTCGCGGACATTGCTCAGATTGGCCGCATGCCCGCTCAGGTCCGCCTTCAGGTTGAGATTGAGCTCCTCCTGCTGCTGCAGCGCATGCTGCAGGCTCTGGATGCGCGCGTTGAGTTCACTGCTCTGCTGCTCGGCAGCCAGTTTGAGCTGGGCCACTTCATCGTCATTCTGCTGGGTCAGGCTGGTGATGCGCAGGCGCAGCTGCTTGATCAACTGGGCGGTTTTCAGGCGCTGTTCCTGATCTTCCTGCTCGGCCTGCAGCCTCGCCTGCTCCTGCTCGGGATCCGGCGGGGCATGCCATTTCTCTTCGTGCGCCATCTGCAGGCGCTCCAACTCGACGGGCGGGCTCTCCTCTTCAACCAGCATGCCCAGCCGGTTGACCTTGACCGCATCGCGCAACAGCGACAGCTCGTTATGGCCAGGGGCCAGGTCAGGATCCCACATGTGCATCTGGTGCCAGGACACCGGGCACTGGCTGCGACAAGCCAGGCGAATCGGGCCGGCACCCAGGTCCGGCCCCCTGCCGGCCTTTTCGGCAAGATGGCGCAGGGGCATGTTCCAGCCGGTATCCGCCTTGCCCCGCTCATCGAAGTCCAGATAGAAGAACACCGCCGAACGGATCAGCAGACGCGGATTGATCAGCACATAAGCCGCCCTGACCTGCTGATCGGCGAACTCCGGCATATCCACCACGCCGTCGAGCACCGCCTCGAACTCGGCAAAAAACATCGCCTTCTGGATGATGCCATCACCGAAAAACATCACGGCTTCGACCAGTTGAGGCTTTTTCTGCATGCTCATTCGCCACTCCCGCCCCCGGCAAGCGCCGACCGGCCAATATAATCCCTTGATCTTCAGCCAGTTGGCAGTTCAGGCCAGCCAGATTGGCGTGCCTGAATACGCGCTGATGAAAGAAAGCACCTTGATTGCTGCCAGCCGCACTCGGCCTATTGTGCCAAAGTTTAGGGGAAAACAACTTGCCGGCAATGTGACCGGGTTGGCAGTCACTCTTGCAGTACCGGCAGGAGACGCGCGCCACAGCGTGAAACTGTGACGCGGTAGCAGCCTTCAGGCGGGCCGGGCGGCCAGCAATGGGGCCAGGCGCCGGCCCATTTCCTCGCCGAGCGCCTGCAATCCGCTCAGCGGGCGGATCATCACTTCGAATTCGACAATCTTACCGGCTTCGTCGAAGCGGATCATGTCGATCCCCTTGAGCTCACGCCCGGCGACCCGGGCACTGAACTCCAGCACCACACTCTGGCCATCGGCAGTAACCAGTTCGCGGTGGTAGGTGAAGTCCTCGAACACCTTGAGCACCGTGTTCAGGATCAGCGAAACCAGCGGCGCGCCGGCGTATGGCTTGAACGCCACCGGCGAGCGAAACACTGCCTGCGGATGCAGCAGTTCCGGCAGGCTGCCGAGGTCGTTCCGGGCCACCAGAGCGTGCCAGCAGGCCAGCGTCGCGGCAGCCGCGGGGTGTAGCGAGAGTGCGGTCATAGCGTAACCTCCGGGGCAGCAGGAGAGAACGCTGCCCTCGACGGGCAGCGCCGGGTTCAGAGTGCGGCCGCCAGGCGCGAGCCCTGGTCGATGGCACGCTTGGCGTCCAGTTCGGTCGCCACATCGGCCCCGCCGATCAGGTGTACCTTCTGCCCGCCAGCTTCCAGCCCGGATTGCAGCTCGCGCAGCGGGTCCTGGCCGGCACAGATGATCACCGTATCCACCGGCAATAGCTGTGGCGCGCCTTGGCCGATGCGGATATGCAGCCCGGCATCGTCGATCTGCAGGTACTCGACGTTGTTGAGCATCTGCACGTGCTTGTTCTTCAGGCCGGTGCGGTGGATCCAGCCGGTGGTCTTGCCCAGGCCGTCGCCGACCTTGGACTTCTTGCGTTGCAGGAGGAACACCTGCCGCGCAGGCGCATGCACTTGCGGCTTGATCCCGGCGACACCCCCGCGCGCATTGAGGCTGGTATCGATACCCCACTCCTTCCAGAAGACATCCCGATTCAGGCTGCTGGCCTCGCCCTGATGGGTGATGAACTCGGACACATCGAAACCGATACCGCCGGCACCGATCACCGCCACCTTGTTGCCGACCGGCTTGCGCTGCAGGATGGCATCCAGGTAGCTGATCACCTTGGGATTGTCGATGCCGGGAATGCCCGGGGTGCGCGGCACGATCCCGGTGGCCAGGATGACTTCGTCGAACCCGCCCTCGAGCAGGTCATTCGCGCTGACCCGGGTATTCAGGCGCAGATCGACACCGGTGGTCTCCAGCTTGCGCTTGAAGTAGCGCAGGGTTTCAAAGAACTCTTCCTTGCCCGGGATTCGCTTGGCCACATTGAACTGGCCACCGATTTCCGCGGCCGAATCGAACAGGGTCACGCGGTGGCCGCGCCCGGCTGCCACGCTGGCCGCCGCCAGGCCGGCAGGGCCGGCACCGACCACGGCGATCTTCTTCACCCCGGTGGCGGCAAGGTAGTTCAGCTCGGTTTCGTGGCAGGCCCGCGGATTGACCAGGCAACTGGTCAGCTTGCCGCCAAAGGTGTGGTCCAGGCAGGCCTGGTTGCAGCCGATGCAGGTGTTGATTTCGTCGCTGCGCCCCGCGGCCGCCTTGTTGACGAACTCCGGATCGGCGAGGAACGGCCGTGCCATGGAAACCATGTCGGCATCGCCCTCGGCCAGGACCTGCTCGGCCACTTCCGGGGTATTGATGCGGTTGGTGGTGATCAGCGGGATCTGCACTTCGCCGCGCAGCTTGGCGGTGACCTTGGTGAACGCCGCGCGCGGCACCTTGGTGGCGATGGTCGGGATACGCGCCTCGTGCCAGCCGATGCCGGTGTTGATCAGGGTCGCCCCGGCCTGCTCGATGGCCTTGGCCAGCAGCACGATCTCGTCCCAGCTGCTGCCGCCCTCGACCAGGTCGAGCATCGACAGGCGGTAAATGATGATGAAATTGCGGCCGACCGCCTCGCGCACGCGGCGCACGACTTCCACCGGCAGGCGCATGCGGTTCTCGTAGCTGCCGCCCCAGCGGTCGGTGCGCTGGTTGGTATGCGCCACCAGGAACTGGTTGAGGAAATAGCCTTCGGAACCCATGATCTCGACACCGTCATAACCGGCCACCTGCGCCAGGCTGGAACAGCTGACGAAATCCTGGATCTGCTTCTCGATGCCTTCCTCGTCCAGTTCATGCGGCTTGAACGGGTTGATCGGCGCCTGGATCGCGCTCGGTGCGACCGACTTGGGACTGTACGCGTAGCGCCCGGCATGCAGGATCTGCATGCAGATCTTGCCGCCGGCCTCGTGCACCGCCCGGGTGACGATCTTGTGCTTTTCCGCTTCCTCCGCCGTGGTCAGCTTGGCCGCTCCGGAATACACGCCGCCCTCGACGTTCGGGCCAATCCCGCCGGTCACCATCAGCCCCACCCCGCCACGGGCACGCTCGGCGAAATAGGCGGCCATGCGCTCGAAGCCATCAGGCTTTTCTTCCAGACCGGTATGCATGGAGCCCATCAGCGTGCGGTTGCGCAAGGTGGTGAAACCAAGGTCCAGCGGCGCCAGCAGATGAGGATAAAGGGCATTGGTCATTGGGGTGCTCCGCTACAAGGTTCAGGTTCAGGTTCAGGTTCAGGCAGGCCGCAACTGTCAGCCGCGGTGTTGGGTGAAACAGACAATAATCAGCACCCGGACAGGTCTCAATGCCCAAAAGTGACAAATTACTGATCGTAATGAACAGCACGACTTGGCAATCCACCCCGCCTCCCCTACCCTGAGCGACTGCCAAACCGGGAAACCCATGACCATGCGCAAAGCCGTCAAATACCTTTTCAGCAGCCTGCTGCTGGCCGCCGTGGCCGGCTATGCCGGCTGGACCCAATACCGCCCGGAAAGCCTGTTCCTCTCCGACCTGCGCAGCGAGGTCGCCCTCGATCTTGGCGTGCCGGGCGAGCGCGGCAACCTGCTGGGGATCCAGCCGGAACTGTTCGCCAACGATTACCGCAGCGCCGAACAATTGCGCCTGAAGTTGTCCGCCTACCTGGACAAGGCCCGCAGTGCCGGGCTGCTCAACGGCAAAACGATTGTCGTGCTGCCCGAGCACGTCGGCACCTGGCTGGTCGCCAGCGGCGAGAAGAACCAGGTCTACAGCGCCGCCAGCGTCAGCGAGGCAATGGCCTGGCTGGCAGCCAGCAATCCGTTGCAACTTCTGCGCGCCCTGCCCTCGGCCAAGGGCGCAGACCGCCTGGCCGATGCGCTGTTTCGCATGAAGGCTGCGCAGATGGCCGCCGACTACCAGGCCCTGTTCGGCGGCCTGGCGAAGGCCTATGGGATAACCCTGGTGGCCGGCTCGATCGTGCTGCCGGAGCCACGGGTGGAAAACGGCGTGCTGCTGCCCGGCGACGGCCCGCTGTACAACGTCAGCCTGGTATTTGCCGCGGACGGCCAGCCGCTTGGCCAGCCACAGCGCAAGGTGGCGCCGATAGTCGACGAACAGGGCTTTACCGCCGCCGCGCCCGCCAGCGCCCTGCAGGTGGTCGATACCCCGGCCGGCCGCCTGGGCGTCCTGATCTGCGCCGACAGCTGGTTCCCGCAAACCTACCAGGCCCTCGCCGGACAGCAGGTCGAACTGCTCGCGGTACCGGCCTTCCTCACCGGCAATGGCGGCTGGGACAAGCCCTGGCGCGGCTACAACGGCCTCCCGACGCCGGCGGATGTCCGGCTGAAAGCCGGCGAGCTGACCGAGGGCGATGCCTGGCAACGGATGGCCATGGCCGGACGCATCGGTCAAAGCGGCGCCCGTGCCGGCATCACCGTGTTCATGCGCGGCCAGTTGTGGGACCTGGGCAGCGCGGGGCACAGCCTGGTCGCCGACCAGACGCAGCATGTCCTCGCCGCAGATGAATCCGGCGCGCGCCTGATCAACCTCTGGCTGTAGCAGGATGAAACCGGTTCGTCTGGGCGACCTGTCGGTCGGTTCGCTGCACAGCCTGGCGGCAGCCGTGCGCAGCCACAGCAAGGATGCGGACGCGCTGCTGCAGCACTACGGGCTGGACAGCAGCCGCCTGGCCACCCCGCACGGTCGCCTGTCGATTCCCCGCTATATGCGCCTGGGCCATGCGGCGATCCAGCTGACCGGTGATCCGGCGCTCGGCCTGCTCATGGGCCGTCATGCCCGCCTCGCGCACTACGGGCTGGCCGGCGTGACGGCGGCCCAGGCACCGACTGTGCGCGAGGCGGCACGCTGCCTGGCGAAGTTCGAGCGGCTCTATGCGCGCAACTATCGCGGCCAGTCGAGCTTTCACGAGGACGCCCGCGGTGGCTGGCTGCGCTTCTATTCGATCAGCCCCTACAACGCCTACAACCGCTTTGTCGTGGATTCCGTGCTGTCCGGCTGGCAGGCCCAGTTGAGCCTCCTGTGCGGGCAAGCGCTGGCCGTCGAAAAAGTTGAAATCGAGTTCCCAGCGCCGGCCTATGCCGAGCGCTACAGCGAGATATTCGGCTGTCCGGTGGAGTTCTCGGCGCAGATCAATCAACTGCGCCTGTCAAATGCGACGCTGGCGCTCCGAGGCGCCGAGCACTGTCCGCACTCCTGGCACGAATTGCTGCTGCTGTGCGAGCGCGAACTGGAACAGATAACCCGTACCCACAGCCTGCACGAACGCATCAGCCTGCTGCTCGGGCCATTGCTGCACGGGCGGGAACCGGACCTCGAAGAAATTGCCCGACGCCTGCAACTGCCAACCTGGACCCTGCGGCGCAAGCTGGCCGAAGAAGGCACCCAGTTCCGCACCATTCTGAACGACACCCGCCGCGACCTGGCAATGGCCTATATCCGCGACACCGAACTGAGCTTCGGCGAAATTGCCTACCTGCTCGGCTTTGCCTCGGCTGAAGCCTTCCAGCGTGCTTTCAAGCGCTGGAGCGGCAACACCCCGGGGGAGTTCCGCAGAAGCCGCCGGCAGGCCGGCTGAGCCTCACAACTCCGCCGCGTCATCCAGCAACTCCGGGCTGTCCGGATCACTGGCGTGGCTTTCCAGCACTTCTTCCTGGTACTCGTCCATCTTGCTGTCTCTCTCGCTCATCAGTTCATGCCAAGACTGCAAGAGGCTAGAAAAGTTGCATGACAAACAGATGAATCCCGCGCATTGAGTTTGGTCCAGCGGCATGTGCCTCTCGACAGAAGCAGCGCACCACGTTTATCTTGCGCGCCATGGTCACCGCAGTGGCCAGCGTCGCTCGGACGGTTCCGGGCGCTTACGTTTCGAGGCATCCATGACTGAACCACGTTCAGCGCGCCGTTTTGCGCGCATCGACAGACTCCCCCCCTACGTTTTCAACATCACCGCCGAACTGAAGATGGCCGCGCGTCGACGCGGCGAAGACATCATCGACCTGAGCATGGGCAATCCCGATGGGGCTACCCCGCCGCACATCGTGGAAAAGCTGTGCACCGTCGCCCAGCGCGAGGACACCCACGGCTATTCGACCTCGCGCGGCATTCCGCGCCTGCGCCGGGCCATCGCCAACTGGTACAAGGAACGCTATGCGGTCGACATCGACCCCGAGCGCGAAGCGATCGTCACCATCGGTTCCAAGGAAGGCCTGGCGCACCTGATGCTGGCCACCCTCGACCAGGGCGACACCGTGCTGGTGCCCAACCCCAGCTATCCGATCCACATCTACGGCGCGGTGATCGCCGGCGCCCAGGTGCGCTCGGTGCCGCTGGTGCCCGGCGTGGATTTCTTCGCCGAACTGGAACGGGCCATCCGCGAGAGCATTCCCAAGCCGAAGATGATGATTCTCGGCTTCCCCTCCAACCCCACGGCCCAGTGCGTCGAACTGGATTTCTTCGCCCGCGTGGTGGCCCTGGCCAAGCAGTACGACGTGCTGGTGGTGCATGACCTGGCCTACGCCGACATCGTCTACGACGGCTGGAAAGCCCCCTCGATCATGCAGATCGAAGGCGCCAAGGATATTGCCGTGGAGTTCTTCACCCTGTCCAAGAGCTACAACATGGCCGGCTGGCGCATCGGCTTCATGGTCGGCAACCCGGAGCTGGTGAATGCCCTGGCGCGCATCAAGAGCTACCACGACTACGGCACCTTCACCCCGCTGCAGGTGGCCGCGATTGCCGCACTGGAAGGCGACCAGCAGTGCGTGCTGGACATCGCCGAACAATACCGGCAGCGCCGCAACGTGCTGGTCAAGGGCCTGCACGAGCTCGGCTGGATGGTGGAAAACCCGAAGGCGTCGATGTACATCTGGGCCAGGATTCCCGAGCCCTACGCCAAACTGGGCTCGCTGGAATTTGCCAAGAAACTGCTGGCCGAGGCCAAGGTGTGTGTCTCGCCCGGCATCGGCTTCGGCGACTACGGCGATGACCATGTGCGCTTTGCCCTGATCGAAAACCAGGACCGCATCCGCCAGGCGATTCGCGGCATCAAGAGCATGTTCCGCGCCGATGGCCTGCTGGCGCCACCCGCCAGCCCGCGCAAGGCAGGTCAGGACGAGTAACCGCGGTCGCGGCTCGGCATGAGCATTTGCCGAGCCCGGCAACCCCAGTGCCCCGGGGAAGTTGAGCCCGCCAGCCGCCAGAACGACTGGACTCTGATGACGCTTGGTCGCGCAGCGTGCCGAAACGCCAGCAGACCCTGGCTACACGAGGAAAATCGTCGCCAGGCCGAGGAAAATGAAAAATCCGCCGCTGTCGGTGACGGCGGTAATCATCACGCTGGCACCCATCGCCGGGTCCCGCCCCATGCGCACCAGGGTCATGGGAATCAGCACGCCCATCATTGCCGCCAGCAGCAGGTTCAGCGTCATCGCCAGGGTCATGACCAGGCCAAGTGCCAGGTTGTCGTAGAGCCAGAAGGCTACGCCGCCAATCACCCCACCCCAGACCAGGCCATTGATCAGCGCCACACTCAGCTCCTTGCGCACCAGCCGCGTCGTATTGCCGATGCCCACCTGATCGAGCGCCATGGCCCGCACGATCATGGTGATGGTCTGATTGCCGGAATTGCCGCCGATCCCGGCCACGATCGGCATCAGCGCCGCCAGGGCGACCAGTTTCTCGATGGAGCCGTCAAACAGGCCGATCACCCGCGATGCGACAAAGGCCGTGATCAGATTGATCGCCAGCCAGGACCAGCGGTTCTGCAAGGACTTCCAGACCGAGGCGAAAATATCTTCCTCCTCGCGCAAGCCCGCCATGTTCAGGACTTCGGTCTCGCTTTCTTCGCGGATCAGGTCGACCATTTCATCGATGGTCAAGCGGCCGATCAGCTTGCCGTTGGCATCGATCACCGGCGCCGACACCAGGTCATAGCGTTCAAACGCCTGGGCCGCGTCGTTGGCTTCGTCGTTCGGGTGGAAAATCACCGGATCGGTAGCCATCACCTCGGCCACCTGCTTGTCCGGATCATTCACCAGCAGGCGCTTGATCGGCAGCACCCCCTTGAGCACACCGTCATAATCGACCACGAACAGCTTGTCGGTATGTCCTGGCAACTCCTTCAAGCGGCGCAGATAGCGCAAGACGACTTCCAGGCTGACGTCTTCGCGGATGGTCACCATCTCGAAGTCCATCAGGGCGCCGACTTGATCCTCGTCGTAGGACAGCGCCGAACGCACGCGCTCACGATCCTGGGCATCCAGGCTTTCCATCAGTTCGTAAACGACGTCGCGCGGCAGTTCCTGCGCCAGATCGGCCAGCTCGTCGGCGTCCATGTCCCTGGCGGCAGCGAGGATTTCCTCGTCATCCATGTCCGCGAGCAGGGATTCGCGCACGGCATCGGACACTTCCAGGAGGATGTCGCCATCACGCTCGGCTTTCACCAGTTGCCAGACAGCCAGGCGCTCGCCCAGCGGCAATGCCTCGAGAATGTGCGCGATATCAGCCGGGTGCAGCTCGTCCAGCCGCTGTTGCAGTTCGGAGATGTTTTGCCGGTGGACGAGGTTTTCCACCAGCCCCTGGTTACGGCCTTCCTGGCGGTGCGCCAGGCTTTCCACCAGGCGATGGCGATGCAACAGGTCGATCACCTGGGCCAGGCGATCCTGCAGGCTTTCTTGAGGCTTCTTGGTTTCCAGATCAGTCATGGCGTGCTCCACCCCAGTTGCGGCGCACGCAGCGAGGGTCAATCAGTCAGTACGCGATTGCAAAAATGCGTGTGTGGGTAACTACTGGGTAAGTCCATGGGCTGGGTCCATGAGCCCCGATGGGGCGGATAGGTGAAGCATAGCACTGCAATCAGCAGTTGCGCCTTACAAAATTGCGCCAGAACAATCAGTTGCAAGGCAATGCTGAGTCCGCTTCTACAGCAGACTGAGTCCCGCGAAAGTTGCCTTCTTGCACTGGTTAATCCCCCGGCTAAGCTGAACAGCACACGTCAAGGAGGACGCCATGATGCACGGATTGCCTGGATTTTCTGGCTGCGCACTTGCACTGCTGGTCGCCGCTGCCCCACTTGAAGCTGCCGATGTGTTTCGCTGTGTCGACAGCAACGGGCACATCACCTTCACCCAGCTGGGCTGTCCTGCCGAGCAGGTACTTGAGGTACAGAGTGCCTATAACCCCTCCCCGGGAAGCGGCCGGCCCGTGGCCATGGCCAACAGCACAAAGCGCACAACCAGGCATCCCGCCCGGCCCCGGCCAGCGGCAGAATTGCAGGTAGTTGCGGAAAAGCAGGATGGCTGCGGCAATCGGGTTACCGGCAGCCAGCGGCGCACGGCAATCATCCGCAAGCAGATCCAGGCAGGCATGACCCGCGCGGATGTCGAAAGCGCACTGGGAAAGCCCGATGAGCGCACCTCGCGCAATGGCGAAACCCGCTACACCTACGCGGATGCCGACGGAGGCAGCCGACAGGTCAGCTTTGACCAGAGTGGCTGCGTAAAGAGCAAGCGCTAGATCATCTGTGACCAGAAAAGCGCGGCCAAAAAGAAAGGGGCATATCCCGCAGGAGATGCCCCTTTCTTTGGTATTGGTGCACTCAGGAGGATTCGAACCTCCGACCGCCCGGTTCGTAGCCGGGTACTCTATCCAGCTGAGCTATGAGTGCAAAAGGTGGTTTTAAACCAGGTCACCACTGGCTGAAGCAAATGATCCGGAAAACCCGGATCACTCGAAAATGGTGCACTCAGGAGGATTCGAACCTCCGACCGCCCGGTTCGTAGCCGGGTACTCTATCCAGCTGAGCTATGAGTGCAGCAACGCGCATTTCCAACCGGATTTCCAGACACTCATTTCACCAGACATCCGCGAATTGATCTGCCGGAAAACCTTGCACCCTCAGAGGATGCAAATGGCGGAGAGGGGGGGATTCGAACCCCCGACACCCTTTTGAGGTGTACTCCCTTAGCAGGGGAGCGCCTTCGGCCACTCGGCCACCTCTCCGCAACACGGGGCGCATAATACCCATGTTTGCCCTGCTTGGAAAGCCAAAAATCAGAGATAAATTAGTGGCTTGGTTCCGGATCTTTCTCTTTCTGAATGCGCTGGTAAATCTCTTCGCGGTGCACTGCAACATCCTTGGGCGCGTTAACGCCTATGCGCACCTGATTGCCCTTCACACCCAGCACTGTGATGGTGACGTCATCGCCTACCATCAGGGTCTCTCCGACCCTGCGAGTCAGAATTAGCATTCCTTAATCCCTCATTTTTTCAATTCAATGTACCTGCAACCACGAATAAGACGACCGAGAACAGCACTTGTCCAGCGGAGAACCCTTACCTCGAGTTTCAACAATGCAATCAAATGCAGCAGATAGCATCATCATGCGAAAACCGGACAAAGCAAAGCATTAAAGAAGCCGCGTTCATTCACCCTGGCGGGCAGGTGCATCCAGTTCGAAAGCCGTGTGCAACGCACGCACAGCCAGTTCCAGATATTTCTCCTCGATCACCACGGAAACCTTTATTTCCGAGGTCGAGATCATCTGGATATTGATATTTTCCTTGGCCAGCGCTTCAAACATCCGGCTGGCGACACCGGCGTGAGAGCGCATGCCAACGCCGACGATCGACACCTTGGCAATCTTGACATCGCCGCCAGCCTCGCGAGCACCAATACTGGCCGCTGTTGCCTGGAGGATTTCCAGTGCGCTGGCGTAATCATTGCGGTGCACGGTGAAAGTGAAATCCGTGGTGTTATCGTGGGAAACGTTCTGCACGATCATGTCCACTTCGATATTCGCCGCGCTGATCGGGCCGAGAATCTTGAACGCCACACCGGGAGTATCCGGCACCCCGCGAATGGTCAGCTTGGCCTCGTCACGGTTAAAGGCGATACCGGAAATGATTGGCTGTTCCATGGATTCCTCCTCATCAAGGGTAATGAGGGTGCCCGGCCCCTCCTGGAAGCTGTGCAGCACGCGCAGCGGGACATTGTATTTGCCGGCGAACTCCACCGAACGAATCTGCAGCACCTTGGAACCCAGGCTGGCCATTTCCAGCATTTCCTCAAAGGTGATCTTTTCCAGACGCTGCGCCTGCGGAACAACCCGCGGATCGGTGGTGTAGACGCCATCCACATCGGTATAGATCTGGCATTCGTCGGCCTTCAGCGCGGCCGCCAGAGCAACCCCCGTGGTATCCGAGCCGCCCCGACCAAGGGTGGTGATGTTGCCCTGCTCATCCACGCCCTGGAAGCCGGCCACCACCACAACGCGACCCGCCTTGAGGTCGGCACGCAGTTTCTGGTCATCAATGTGCAGGATGCGCGCCTTGGTATGCGCACTGTCGGTAAGAATGCGCACCTGGTTGCCGGTATAGGACACGGCCGGCACACCCAGCTTGATCAGGGCCATGGCCAGCAGGGCAATGGTCACCTGCTCGCCGGTGGAGACCATGACATCCAGCTCGCGGCCCACCGGCTGGCCGTCGCTGACTTGCCTGGCCAGCTCGATCAGGCGATTGGTTTCGCCACTCATGGCGGAAACCACGACAACGATGTCATCACCGTTCTCGCGGAATTTCTTCACCTTCGCCGCCACCTGCTGGATACGCTCGACGGTACCGACCGACGTGCCACCAAATTTCTGTACGATCAAAGCCATATCAAAGCCGCCTGATTCCTCGAAGGGCGCCCATTAGACCCACATCGGGTCCCGCTGCCAAGGTCTGCCGGACGCACTACCGACCCTGGGTTCTATCGGATTACAGGCCGCTTTCGGCAAAACCGGCCGCCAGGGCCAGCGCTTGATCCAGCTGGCTGGCGTCAGTACCACCGCCCTGCGCCATATCCGGACGCCCGCCTCCCTTGCCGCCCACAGCCGCAGCGACCTGACGCATCAGGTCACCGGCCTTGAGCTTGCCCGTCAGGTCCTGGGTCACGCCGGCAACCAGCACAACCTTGTCGTCCTGCACGCCGCCGAGCAGGATCACCGCGCTGCCAAGCTTGTTCTTCAACTGGTCGACCATGGCCAGCAGCGCCTTGCCATCCAGGCCATCAAGACGCGAAGCCAGCACCTTGATGCCTTTGACCTCGACAGCCGCACCGGCCAGATCGTTGCCCGCAGCACTGGCCGCCTTGGCCTTGAGCTGCTCGAGCTCCCTTTCCAGCTGCCGGTTGCGCTCGATCAGGCCAGACAGCTTGTCCAGCACGTTATCGCGACTGCCCTTGACCAGGGCGGCAGCTTCTTTCAGTTGCTCTTCCGCACCATTCAGCCAGGCCAAGGCCGCGGCCCCGGTAACCCCCTCGATACGCCGTACACCGGCGGCCACGCCGCCTTCGCTGGTGATCTTGAACAGACCGATGTCCCCGGTACGCGACACGTGGGTACCGCCACACAACTCGACGGAGAAATCACCCATGCTCAGTACGCGCACCTCATCGCCATACTTTTCGCCGAACAGCGCCATGGCGCCCTTCCGCTTGGCGGTTTCGATATCGGTTTCCTCGGTCTCGACGACCAGGTTCTTGCGAATCTCGGCATTGACCAGCTCTTCCAGGGCTTTCAACTGGGCCGGTGCAATCGCCTCGAAGTGGCTGAAGTCAAAACGCAGGCGCTGGCTGTCAACCAGCGAGCCTTTCTGTTGCACGTGCTCGCCGAGGATCTGGCGCAATGCGGCGTGCAGCAAGTGGGTCGCCGAGTGGTTCAGCGCAGTGGCCTGGCGTACGGACGCGTCGACTGCGGCCTGCAACTCGGCACCGACCCTGATCGCGCCCCGGGTGACAACGCCATGATGCAGGAAGGCACCACCGGCCTTGCTGGTGTCACGCACATCAACGCGCACGCCGGCGGCGCTGAGGTAACCGCTATCGCCGACCTGGCCACCGGACTCGGCATAGAACGGCGTGCGATCGAGCACAATCACGCCCTCCTCACCCTCATTCAGGCTGCCCACCGCCTCACCGGCCCGGAACAGGGCGACCACCTTCCCTTCACCGCAAGTGCTCGTGTAACCGGTGAAAAGCGTGTCCACATCCACCTTGATCAGGCTGTTGTAGTCCAGGCCGAAGTTGCTGGCAGAGCGCGCCCGCTCGCGCTGGGCCTCCATTTCGCGTTCGAAGCCCGCCTCGTCCAGCGTCAGCTCGCGCTCACGGGCGATATCGCCGGTCAGGTCCACCGGAAAACCGAAGGTGTCGTACAACTTGAACACCACATCGCCAGGAATGACGCTGCCCTGCAACTCGGCCAGATCCTGCTCGAGGATCCGCAAGCCCTGCTCCAGAGTCTTGGCGAACTGTTCTTCCTCGGTCTTCAGTACCCGTTCGATATGCGCCTGCTGCTGCACCAGCTCGGGAAAGGCAGCACCCATTTCCGCCACCAGCGCTGCAACAATCTGGTAGAAGAAACTGCCCCTGGCGCCCAGCTTGTTACCGTGACGACAGGCACGCCGGATGATCCGGCGCAGCACATAGCCACGCCCTTCATTGGACGGAGTCACGCCATCGGCGATCAGGAAGCCGCAGGAGCGGATATGGTCGGCCACCACCTTCAGCGATGCCTGCCCCTGGTTTTCGCAGCCGATGGCCTTGGCCGCGGCATTCAGCAGGCTCTGGAACAGATCGATCTCGTAGTTCGAGTTGACGTGCTGCAGCACTGCACTGATCCGCTCAAGGCCCATCCCCGTGTCCACGCTCGGCGCCGGCAGCGGGTGCAGCACGCCGTCCGCGGTGCGATTGAACTGCATGAACACGTTGTTCCAGATCTCGATGTAGCGATCGCCATCTTCCTCTGGCGAACCCGGCGGGCCGCCCCAGATATGCTCGCCGTGGTCGAAGAAGATCTCGGTGCACGGACCACAGGGGCCGGTATCGCCCATCGCCCAGAAATTATCCGAAGCGTAAGGCGCGCCCTTGTTGTCACCGATGCGAATCATGCGCTCAGCGGGAACACCGACTTCCTTATTCCATATCTCATACGCTTCGTCGTCGGTTGCGTAGACGGTGACCCAAAGCTTTTCCCGGGGCAGGTTCAGCCACTTGTCCGAGGTCAGGAATTCCCACGCGTAGTGGATGGCTTCGCGCTTGAAATAATCGCCGAAGCTGAAGTTGCCCAGCATCTCGAAAAACGTGTGATGCCGCGCGGTGTAGCCAACGTTTTCCAGGTCATTGTGCTTGCCACCGGCACGCACGCACTTCTGGCTGGAAGTGGCACGGGTGTAGGCGCGCTTTTCCAGGCCAAGGAAGCAGTCCTTGAACTGGTTCATCCCGGCGTTAGTGAACAGCAGGGTCGGATCGTTCGCCGGGATCAGCGAACTGGAAGCGACACGGGTATGCCCCTTTTCTTCGAAGAAGCGGAGGAAGGCTTCGCGGATTTCAGCACTTTTCATGGAGTCTTCTCGGAGTTCAAACGATCGCGGATCGCCGGCAAAGGGCCGCATTATATAGGCCTCGGGAAATCCTTGTAATGCTTTCTATGTGCGCTCTGTGCAGCTCGCCCGCGGCACCTTTCCAGGCCTCATCCAGGCAGCCGCATAGCGCAGGTATTCCGTGCTCACTCAACGCCTTGCAGCAAAAGCTGAACCAGCAAGTCACACTTAGACCTGCTGCCGAGAAAAACCGGCCGAATCACTCGCCGCGGCCAGGGCGGACAGCTATAATCCGGCGCCGTCATAAGCCCCAGCCGCGAACCAATCCGCTGGCGGATTATTGCCCCCGTCTCTTCTCCTATCGAGTTATTGCACCATGAGTCTGTTCTCTGCTGTCGAAATGGCTCCGCGCGACCCCATCCTGGGGCTGAATGAAGCGTTCAATGCCGACACTCGCGCGCACAAGGTCAACCTTGGCGTGGGCGTCTACTACAACGAACAGGGCCGCATTCCACTGCTGCATGCAGTCGCCGTCGCCGAGAAAGCCCGCGCAGAAGCGCAGACGCCGCGCAGTTATCTGCCTATCGAGGGCATCGCCAGCTACGATCAGGCAGTACAGAAACTCCTGTTCGGCGCTGACTCCGCCCTGCTGGCCGAAGGCCGGGTAGTCACCACGCAGTCGCTCGGTGGCACCGGTGCGCTTAAGGTTGGCGCTGACTTCCTCAAGCGTCTGCTGCCCGATGCAGTGGTTGCGATCAGCGACCCCAGCTGGGAAAACCACCGTGCACTGTTCGAGTCAGCCGGGTTTCCGGTACAGAATTACCGCTACTACGATGCACCGTCGCACGGCATCAACCGTGCCGGCCTGCTGGAAGACCTGAAAAGCCTCCCCGCCCAATCCATCGTCGTGCTGCATGCCTGCTGCCACAACCCGACAGGCGTGGATCTCGATGCCAACGACTGGCAAGCGGTGCTCGATGTCATTCGCGAGCGCGAGCATGTTCCATTCCTCGATATCGCCTACCAGGGATTTGGCGACGGGATCGAGGAGGATGCTGCTGCGGTCAGGCTGTTTGCCGAGTCCGGCCTGAGTTTCTTCGTTTCCAGTTCGTTCTCCAAGTCCTTCGGACTGTATGGCGAGCGTGTTGGTGCGCTGTCGATCGTCACCGAATCCCGGGAAGTCGCCACCCGCGTGCTTTCCCAGGTCAAGCGCGTGATCCGCACCAACTATTCCAACCCGCCCACCCACGGTGCCAGCGTGGTCGGGGCCATACTGGCCAGCGCGGAACTGAAAGCCATGTGGGAGCAGGAATTGGGGCAAATGCGCGAGCGTATTCGCAACATGCGCCTGGCCTTTGTCGCCAGACTGGCCGAGAAAGGTGCCACTCGGGACTTCAGCTTCGTGACCCGCCAGCGCGGCATGTTTTCCTATTCCGGACTGAACGCCGAACAGGTTGAGCGACTGAAGAACGAGTTCGGAATCTATGCCGTCGGCACCGGCCGCATCTGCGTAGCCGCCCTGAACGAGAACAATCTGGATGCGGTTACCCAGGCCATAGTCGAGGTAGTCTGAACCTGCACAGCAGGATGGACTGCCTGACATGAGCATCCGCGGGAAAGCGGGCTAAAATTCATTCAGGCAATCTTGACTTCTTTTTCCCGATCATTAGGATGCGCATCGAAATTCCGCGATAGCTCAGTCGGTAGAGCAAATGACTGTTAATCATTGGGTCCCTGGTTCGAGTCCAGGTCGCGGAGCCAGACTGAAAGCCCTCGGTGCGAACCGGGGGCTTTTGCTTTGCCCAGGACTCTCACCAGGGACTGCGTCCCAGGTTATTCGGCCTGCGGCCTCACCCTGCGGGCCGCGCTGAAGCGCGTTCAGCTGACGCTGTCGAGTCCAGGTCGCGGAGCCAGACTGAAAGCCCTCGGTGCGAACCGGGGGCTTTTTCTTTGGTTATGTACGCGTTATGGGTTGAAGACCCGCTTGTCGTAGGGTGGGCTTCAGCCCACCGCAACGGGTGCAAGACATTGGTGGGCTAAAGCCCACCCTACGCGGGAAAAAGCACGTTCAACCACTAACGCAGACATTGCTTTTTCTTTGCACGGGATTCCTACCGCTGCGGCCGCCCAAAATAAAACTGGCTGCCACACGGCAGCCAGCTTCCTACACTTGCACGATACTCAGTTGATGCTTAGCCGGTCGCGATTCTTGTCCAGCGTGGCCGCTCCGATCCCCTTGACCTCCAGCAACTCATCCACCGAACTGAACGGGCCATTGGCCGCCCGGTATTCAACGATCGCCTTGGCCTTGACCGCGCCCACGCCAATCAACTCGCGTTCCAGCGTGGCCTCATCGGCCGTATTCAGATTGACCACACCGGCCTGGGCGGCAGCCGGTGCTTGTGCCGGCTGCACCGACTCGGTGCTGGCAGCTTGCGCGGCGCTGCCAGTCGCAGCAGTGGCTGCAACAGAAACACCCGACAGAAGGGAACAAAGCAGGTAAGCGAATGCGAATTTACGCATGATCAACACTCCATGTTATTGAGGACGCACGTTATTCCATGACCGTGCAGATTCCAAAATAGCCGGAGTTTCGAGACTGTCAAACTGGTCCGGGAAAAAGGAGTTTCTCGGTACGCCTGTTGCGCAACCCTCCCCTTTTGCTATCCAGGAAAGAGTGCCGCTTCCCGATCTTTCTGATTGATGACCAGGGGTTCCATTTCCGGCCACTTGATCGCCAGTGTCGGATCGTTCCAGCGCATTGCTGCCTCGCAATCCTTGGCATAGTAATCGGTGGTTTTGTAAAGAAAATGCGTGTTGTCTTCCAGGGCCAGGAATCCATGGGCAAAACCTTCCGGCACCCACAACATCTTCTGATTGCGACTGTTCAGCTCCAGACCAACCCACTGACCATAAGTCGCCGATTCCTTGCGGATATCCACCGCCACATCAAAGGCAGCCCCCTGGATAACGCGCACCAGCTTACCCTGGGCATGCGGCGGTAACTGGTAGTGCAGGCCGCGCAGTACGCCCTTTTTCGAACAGGAGTGATTGTCTTGCACGAATGGACGAGGAACGGGCAAGCCGAGGTTTTGCAATCCTGCATGGAACCGTTGCTCGTTGAAGCTTTCCATAAACCAGCCGCGATCATCTTCGAACACTTGCGGTTCGATGATTACCACATCAGGAATAGTGGTTTGTATCAGCTTCATACCATCGTCCCCTTGAGTAATCCCAGCAGGTACTGGCCATAGCCAGTCTTCTTCAGCCGCTCGGCCTGCTCCTTGACCTGCGCCGCACTGAGCCAGCCATTGTGGTAGGCGATCTCTTCCAGGCAAGCGACCTTGAGGCCCTGCCGCTGCTCGATGGTATGCACAAAATGGCTGGCTTCGAGCAAGGACTCGTGAGTGCCGGTATCCAGCCAGGCGAAGCCACGCCCGAGCATTTCCACATTGAGGTTTTGCTCTTCCAGATAGACGCGGTTGACGTCGGTGATTTCCAGTTCGCCACGCTCGGAGGGTTTGATGCCTTTGGCGATTGCAACCACACGATTATCGTAGAAGTACAGCCCGGTGACGGCGTAGTTCGACTTTGGCCTGGCCGGTTTCTCTTCGATGCTGATTGCCCGCCCGCTGGCATCGAACTCGACCACGCCGAAACGCTCGGGGTCCGACACATGGTAGCCAAACACCGTGGCCCCCTGCTCACGGGCATTGGCGGCCTTGAGATTGGCGGAAAAATTCTGGCCGTAGAAGATGTTGTCACCGAGGATCAGGCAGCAGTTATCCTCGCCAATGAACTCTTCGCCGATGATGAAGGCTTGCGCCAGGCCATCCGGCGAGGGCTGCTCGGCATAACTCAGCCGGATGCCGAACTGGCTGCCATCCCCCAGCAGCTTCTGGAAGTTGGGCAGGTCTTCCGGCGTTGAAATCACCAGAATCTCTTGAATGCCGGCCAGCATCAGCACGGACAGCGGGTAATAGATCATCGGCTTGTCGTAGATCGGCAGCAGCTGCTTGGACACGCCAAGAGTGATCGGGTGCAGCCGGGTGCCGGAACCGCCGGCGAGGATGATGCCTTTGCGCTTCATTCAGTTTCCTTGCAGTTCATTGAGCATGCGTACCACGCCCGCCTGCCAGTCGGGCAGCTGCAGGTCGAATGCACCACACAGTTTATGGCAATCGAGCCGCGAGTTCAGCGGACGCGGGGCCGGGGTTGGGTAATCGCTGCTTGGGATCGCGGCAATGGCCCTGACCGCCAGTTCCCGGCCAGCCTGCCGGGCCTGGTCGATGACGAAGGCCGCATAGCCGTGCCAGGAAACCTCGCCGGCCGCCGCCAGATGATAGAGACCGGCAGCTTGCGGATTGCCCCGCGCCGTGCGCAGGGCGTGCGCGGTGACATCGGCGATCAGCTCGGCACCGGTAGGCGCGCCGAACTGGTCGGCGATCACGCTTAACTGCTCGCGCTCGGTCGCCAGGCGCAACATGGTCTTGGCAAAGTTGCCACCGCGCGCAGCATAGACCCAGCTGGTGCGAAAAATCAGGTGCTGGCAGCCGCTCTGCGCAATGGCCTGCTCGCCGTGCAGCTTGCTCAGGCCATAGTGATTGAGCGGTGCGGGCTGGTCGGTTTCCCGCCACGGCTGGTTGCCGCTGCCATCGAAGACATAGTCGGTAGAGTAATGCACCAGCCAGCCACCGCATTGCTGCATTTCCTCAGCCATTACCCGCGGGGCCCCGGCGTTGACCTGCTCCGCCAGTTCCGGCTGGCTTTGCGCCTTGTCCACGGCTGTGTAGGCGGCGGCATTGACGATGACGTCCGGCTGGACACTGCGAATGGTCTGGCGCAAGCGCTCGAGATCGGCCAGGTCCCCGCACAGGCCCGCCGCACCCTGGCGATCCAGTGCAACCAATTCCCCAAGCGGCGCCAGCGCCCGCTGCAATTCCCAGCCGACCTGGCCGTTCTTGCCCAGCAGGAGAATTTTCATGGCTTCGCACTGCGCCCGGCATAGTGCTTGTCCAGCCACTGCTGGTAGGCACCACTCTTGACGTGAGCGACCCAGTCGGGATTGTCCAGATACCACTCGACCGTCTTGCGGATGCCCGACTCGAAGGTCTCCTGCGGCACCCAGCCCAGCTCGCGCTGGATCTTCGAGGCATCGATCGCGTAGCGCAGGTCGTGGCCCGGGCGATCCTGCACGTGGGTGATCTGCACCCGGTAGGAGTTACCGTCAGCCCGCGGGCGCAGTTCATCCAGCAGGTCGCACAGCGTGTGCACCACCTGGATATTCTGTTTTTCGTTGTGCCCGCCGATGTTGTAGGTCTCGCCGACCGCCCCCTCGGTGACCACCCGGTACAGCGCGCGGGCATGATCCTCCACATACAGCCAGTCACGCACCTGATCGCCCTTGCCATAGACCGGCAAAGGCTTGCCCTCCAGCGCATTGAGAATCACCAGCGGGATCAGCTTTTCCGGGAAATGGCAGGGACCGTAGTTGTTCGAACAGTTGGTGACCAGCGTCGGCAGGCCATAGGTGCGCAGCCAGGCCCGCACCAGGTGGTCGGAGCTTGCCTTGCTGGCCGAATACGGTGAACTGGGCGCATAGGGCGTGGTCTCGGTGAACAGCTCTTCCGGACCATGCAGGTCGCCATACACCTCGTCGGTGGAGATATGGTGGAAGCGAAACGCTGATTTGCGGCCATCATCCAGCCCAAGCCAATACTGGCGGGCCGCCTCCAGCAAGGTATAGGTACCAACGATATTGGTCTCGATGAACGCCGCCGGACCATCGATCGAGCGATCGACATGGGATTCGGCCGCCAGGTGCATGATCCGGTCCGGCTGATGCTGGGCAAATACCCGGTCCAGCTCCGGACGATTACAGATGTCCACATGTTCGAAGGCATAGCGCTGGCTATCACTTACACCCGCCAGCGACTCCAGGTTACCGGCGTAGGTCAGCTTGTCCAGATTGACCACGCTGTCGGCGGTATTGCCGATGATGTGACGAACAACGGCCGAGCCGATAAAGCCGGCGCCGCCAGTAACTAGAATTTTCATCCCGAAGTCCTGCTTACCCTGGGTACTGAATTGAACACCACCGCGGTGCTACTCCGCTGCCGGTAGCTTGCGCTTGAACGGCGCCAGACCATCGGCGCTGATCAGCTTGGAGGGTTGTTTGCGCTTGGCCGCAGTCTTGGCCGAAGGCTTCTTGGTAGCGCCCTTCTGCTCGGCAGTCTTTTTCTTCTTGACCCCGACCGCCTTGCCGGAAGCCTTCAGATTCTTCGGCCCCTGATAGGTGCCCTTGAGTTCCTTGATCACCCGGCGCTCGAAGCGCTGCTTGAGGTAGCGCTCGACACTCGACATCAGGCTCCAGTCGGTATGGCAGATCAGCGAAATCGCCAGGCCGTCACCCCCGGCACGACCGGTGCGGCCGATACGGTGCACGTACTCGTCACCGGAACGCGGCATGTCGAAGTTGATCACCAGATCCAGGCCGTCCACATCCAGCCCGCGCGCCGCGACGTCGGTAGCCACCAGCACCCGGCTACCGCCAGTACGGAAACGTTCAATTGCAATCTTGCGGTCTTTCTGATCCTTGTCGCCGTGCAGCACGAAGGCTTTTACTTCCGCAGCCACCAGACGCCCGTAAAGACGGTCAGCCTGGGTGCGCGTATTGGTGAAGATAATGGCTTTCTGGAAGGTTTCATTGGCCAGCAACCACTGCACCAGGCGTTCTTTGTGCGTCAGGTCGTCAGCCGTAATGATCTGCTGACGTGTGCCCTCACTGAGGTCACTCACTGCATTCAACTTGAGGTGCAATGGATTGCGCAAGACCTTGCCAACCACCTCGCGCAGGCCGTTGCCGCCACTGGTGGCGGAGAACAGCAGGGTCTGCTGGCGGTTGACGCACTCCGCGGTGAGCCGCTCGATGTCCTCGGCGAAGCCCATGTCCAGCATGCGGTCGGCCTCATCCAGCACCAGCAACTCGACTTCCTTGAGGTTCAGCGTAGCGGCATTCAGGTGCTCGATCAGCCGCCCCGGCGTGCCGATCAGCACATCCGGAACCTTGCGCAGCATGGCACCCTGGACCTTGAAGTCCTCACCACCGGTAATCAGCCCGGACTTGATGAAGGTGAACTGAGCGAAACGCTCCACCTCGCGCAGGGTCTGCTGGGCCAGTTCGCGGGTCGGCAGCAGGATCAGTGCACGGATGCGCACACGCTGCTGAGATGCGCCATCGCCGAGCAGGCGATTGAGCATTGGCAGCACAAAGGCCGCCGTCTTGCCGCTACCGGTCTGCGCGGTGACCCGCAGGTCACGGCCTTCCAGCGCCGGTGGAATGGCTGCCAGCTGCACGGGAGTCGGCTCGGTAAAGTTCTGCTCGGCCACGGCCTTGAGCAGACGTTCGTGCAGGGCGAATTGGGAAAACACGGGGATACCTCGATGAAAATCAGCAAATCAGGTGCATAGGTTACCGTCTGCCGGCCCGAACTGCCGAATTTCTTGTACGCGCTCGCCTGATCCGGCAGAAGCCCCAGGAGCATTTCTTCATTGATCCATGACAGGAAAACCCTCCCTGGAGGCTTGCACAATCAGACGAGAACGCCACAAGGATTCTCCATGCCCCCAGTCATCAATAATCGCGGCGAACTGCTGGATTACCTGAAGCATCGTCGCCCGCTGACCGACTGCAATCAAAGCCTGGGCATGCTCCTGCTGGAAAGCGGGGATATCAGCCTCGAGCAGTTGCAGCAGGCCCTGACCCATCAGCACAGCCACCCTAGCCGGGCGCGGCTGGGCCAGACCCTGATCGAGCTCGGCATGCTCAGCCGCGAACGCTTGAGCCAGACGCTGGCCGAGCAACTGGGCATTCCGCACATCAGCCTGGAGCAGTTTGACCTGGACCCTGCCTGCACCCGGCTCTTGCCGGAAAGCCTTGCCCGGCATTACCAGGTCGTGAGCCTGTTGCTGGATGGCGAGCGCCTGGTGGTGGCCACCACCGACCCGACCGATCAGGACCTGCAACACCTGCTCGGCTTTGCCACCGGCAAGACCATTGAACTGGTGCAGGCCCGGGCCAGCGAAATCGAGCAGGCCATCAATCGCACCTTTGCCAACTCCACCGTGGAGGACTTGCCGGAGAACGAAACAGGCGAAGTTCCGCTCAGCGTGGACGAGATGAAGCTGCTGGCCGAAGACCGACCAACGGTGCGTTTCGTCGACAACCTGCTGGAGGAGGCCATCAGCCGGCGCGCTTCGGATATCCACCTGCGTCCCGGCGAGCATGACGTCAGCGTACTGTTGCGCGTCGACGGCCGGCTGCAGGAACTCCGCCGGATCAAGCGCGGCCATCTGTCTGCCATTGTCAGCCGGATCAAGATCATCGGTGGCATGAATATCGCTGAACACCGCCTGCCGCAGGATGGCCGGCACATGGTGCGCACCGCCGAACGCAGCATTGACCTGCGCCTGTCGATCATGCCGACCGTCCACGGCGAGAGCGTGGTGATCCGCGTGCTCGACACCAGCCAGAGCCTCAAGGGCCTCGACCAGATCGGCTTCAATGCGCAAGACGTGGCGCGCTTCCGCAACCTGATCAGCCACAACCAGGGCATCATCCTGGTCACCGGCCCTACCGGCTCCGGCAAGAGCACCACGCTGTATGCCGCACTGAACAGCATCAAGGCGACCGGGGTGAACATCATCACCGTGGAAGACCCGGTGGAGTACCAGATCGACGGCATCCGCCAGATCCAGGTCAAGCCGCAAATCGGCTACACCTTCGCCCGCGCCCTGCGCCACATCCTGCGGCATGACCCGGACGTGATCATGGTCGGCGAGGTGCGCGACCAGGAAACCGCGCTGATGGCCACCGAAAGCGCCCTCACCGGCCACCTGGTGCTGAGCACCCTGCACACCAACAGCGCGGCCACCACCGTGACCCGCCTGCTGGAGATCGGCATCGCGCCCTACCTGCTCAACGCCAGCCTGCTCGGCGTGCTTGCCCAGCGCCTGGTGCGACGCAACTGCCCGCACTGCCTGAAGCAGGAGCTGGTTCCCGGGCACGTTCGCCAAGCCCTTGGGCTGACTGCCGATGAGCGTTTCTATGTCGGCAGCGGCTGTTCGCGGTGCCATGGCAGTGGCGTGGTCGGGCGCGTGGCCGCCTACGAATTATTGGAAGTCACCCCGGCACTGCGGGTGCTGATCGAACCCTCGGTTTCAGCGCAAAAGATCGAGCAGCAAGCCATCGCCGACGGAATGCGCCCATTAACGCAAAGTGCCCTGCAACTTGCGCGGGAAACAACGGTCTCATTGGCTGAGGTATATCGCGTACGGCTGGAGTAAAGTTACTGCTGTAGGCAACCCTGCAAACCCAAGGAGAATTTACATGCCCAGATTTCCCATCGCCCTGCTTACCGCAGTTTTTCTGATCGGCGGCCAGAGTGCCCTGGCTGACGCGAACAAGCAGAAGAACACCAGCGGCCAAGGCCAAGGCGGCCAGCAGCAGAGCAAAGGCAAAAGCGGCGGCCAATCGCAGAAAGGCAACCAGCAAGGCGGCAGCTATGACCAGGATGACGACGACTACTCCGGCAGCCAGAACAAAGGCAAGCACAAGAATGGCAACTACGAGCAGGACTACGACGAAGACTATTCGGAGATCCAGCGTGCCTACCGGGAAAACAAGGGCAAGGGCGTTGGCAATCAAGGTCTGCCGCCCGGTATCAGCAAGAACCTCCAGCGCGGCAAGCCGCTGCCACCGGGGATTGCCAAGCGCTTCAACTCCGACATCGAACGCCAGCTGCCCTACTACCCTGGTCGTGAATGGCGGCAAGTCGGCACTGATGCCGTACTGATCGACAGCTCGACCCAGGTGGTCCAGGAAGTGATGCGCGGCGTCCTGCAATAACAGGCCGTTGAAAAATGTAGGCTGGCCCGCAGGGCGAGCGTAGCGAGTCAAGCAGGCGAGAAAGCGCAGTTTACAAGTGGTAAATGAGCATTTCGAGCCTGTTTTCAACGCCCCCTTTCTTTAATCAAGAGGGGCAACGCAGGTAGTTTTTCAGCGGCCTGATAATCCGGCAAGCCGCACCCCCTGAGCGCTCGCTCTCCAGCGGCCGCTCAGAGGTGCCCGCGTTTGACGTAGACCAGGCAGCCGCCCGCGGAAAATGGCGTATGGCTGGAGCCGCGCGGGCTGCGTATCCAGGTGCCTGCCGGGTAATCACCATGTTCGTCCTGGAACACCCCTTCGAGCACCAGGATCTCCTCACCGCCGACCGGCCGGTGCGCCCCGAAATGCGTCCCCGGAGCCCAGCGCTCCAGCGCCGTATGGACTGTGCCCACGCTGTCCAGCGGCAACACCTGCAACCCCTCGACCTGGCCCGGCAACCATGCGGCGGCGCGCGTATCGACTACGCAGGTCTGGGTATCGGCAGCACTCAGATGGCAAAGCTTGACGAACAGCAGACAGCCATGCGGACTGCAGGGCGCATGCCGGCTACCCGGCGGATTCTTCAGCCAGGTTCCCGCCGGGTAGCTGCCGTGCTCGTCGGCGAATGTGCCCTCCAGCACCAGAATTTCTTCGCCCTGCGGGTGCGCATGCGCCGTGAAGGATGACCCGGCGGCGTAGCGCACTATCGAGGTTGCCCGCCCGCTTTCGGCTGCCAGGCGTTCCAGCGGTCGCCGCTCGACCCCCGGCAAAGGCGATGGCTGCCAGGGCACCGCATGGCTATCGATGACCACTCGCTGTTGCATGTCCGGATTGATCTGCATGGCCTGCCCCTCCGTTACAGCCCTTGTCGAGCCTGCTTGCGCAGCAGGCGCCCGCTGTCGAAGCCGGTCAGCAGTACCGCCAGCCAGATCGGCGCGTAGGTCCAGAGCTGGCCGAGGCTGAAGGCCTCGCCGAGAAACACCACCGCCACGGCAAACAGCAGCACCGGCTCGACGTAGCTGAGAATGCCGAACAGGCCCATCGGCAACAAGCGGCTGGCAGCCATCATCGCGCCAAATGCCAGCGCACTGAGCACCCCCAGGCCGGGTAAGAGCAGCCACAACTGCGGTGCCTGGACAAACAGATCGGGCGGCCCGAAGCGGGCAATCAGCCAGATGGCCAGCGGCGCCATCCACAGCACTTCAAAGGTGAACCCGGACAGCGCATCCACGCGCATCCAGCGGCGCAACATGAAGTATGGCGGGTAGCCCAGCGCGGCAACCAGCGTCACCCAGGAAAACGCCCGGGTCAGCCACAGCTCATGAACAACCCCGACCAGCGCACAGCCGACCGCCAGCAGCTGCAGCGGCCGCAAGCGCTCGCCATAGAACACCCGGCCGACCAGCACCATGGCCAGCGGCAAGAGGAAATACCCCAGGGACAGATCGAGCACCCTGCCGTTCAGCGGCGCCCAGACAAACAGCGCCCACTGCACGCCGACCAGTGCCGCCGAAAGCGCAAAGGCCAGCACCAGCAGTGGCTCGCGAGCGAGGCGGCGTAGTGTGTCGAGCAAAACCGTGGTTTGCCCGGCGAGCAGCACCAGCAGCAGCACCGCAGGGATCGACCAGAGCACGCGCTGGGCAAACACCTGCACGCCATCCAGCGGCGCCAGCCATTGCACATAGCCGGGAAACAGGACGAACAGCACGGAAGCGCCGATCGACAGGGCCACCCCGCGGCCGGAAAGCTTCATGGCTGCATGATTCCTGCTTGCTTCACGTGAACGCTCATCCCGTGCAAAAAGTCGGCGAGCCTAGCTGCCAGTTCACCCGTTGGCCAGCAAAAGCTCAAACCGGCGGTGCTGCAATGCGCCAGTGTACGACGAGAGCCATGCGCTGCAGCGGAAAAACAGCGGGTATGTGACGAACTGCCATGAACACGCCGCTAGCGGCTTTTCCCGCAGTGGCTGCCTTTACTGGGGCATGGCCCGGCTTTGCACTGCCCCCTTGCGAGAAGCATAAAAAAGGGCGACCAAAGTCGCCCTAAAACCAACCACGCAATGAACAGGTGAAAATCATTTGCCCTTGGGCTTGTGCGCATCCTTCCAGATAAACGTACCGAAACCCGCCACGAACACCACGCACAGGCCAACAATCAAAATGCCGGAAATAACCACTTCATCAAAAAACATGGGGGCCTCCTTAGGGCGGGGCAATGAACTTGGACTCAGTAGGCCACAGGCCGGAGGGAAAAAATTGACTCTGGTCAATTACCCGCCACGGGCCTGGCCGGGGCACATGGATTGCTTGATCCAGATCAAGCAAAACCGCCTCAGCGCTTCTTCGGCTTGCCCTTGCCTTTGCTCTTTTTCGCCTTGCCCAGCGGCAACGCCTGCTCGAACGCCTTGCGCATCTCGTCCAGGCGCTTGTCGTGCAGGTCGTGGATGCGCTTGTCGCGCTCGCTGCCGAAGTCGATCAGCTTGTCGTCGTTGTGCATGCTATCCAGCGAAAAGTCAGGTTGATCCGCGGCTCGCAGGGGCGCCGGGTTTTCGCCACCTGATGCTGCCAATGATGCTGTGTCCGGCCGCGCATGACCAGTAGCGAGCCATGTTCGAGGTTCAGCGAATGTTCGATGCGCCCCCGGCCCTTGCGCCGCAGGTCGAACCGCCGTACGCCACCGAGGCTGAGCGAGGCAATCAGCGGCTCCGGCCCCAGCTCGGCCTCGTCATCGCTGTGCCAGCCCATGGAGTCCTGGCCGTCGCGGTACAGATTGAGCAGCACCGCATTCAACGGCGCGCCCACCTGCGCCGCGACCCGCTGGCGAATGCCGGCCAGCAGTGCGGTCCATGGCAGGGGTTGATGCTGCAGGCCGGAATAGCCGTAGCTGGCCTGTGGATCGCCATACCAGGCGGTCCGCCGCGGCACCGGATAATCGCGCCCGTGCAGGCGCACCAGTGGCTGCTCCCAGGGCGTTTCCGCCAACAGTGTCTGCAACCACTGATCGGCGATCACCGCCGGCTGCCAGTGCGGCAGGTAGGTGAGATCAGCGTCCGCCAGTTGCAGCGGCAGGTCATCGAACAGTGGCATGCTTGATCCCGCCGGCACAGCGCCGGCATTTGTTAAAGAGGGCAATTTGCCGCGGCCAAGTCTGATACCTGAATCCGTCGGACTACACTGCAAAAGCGCGTTCATCGGGCCGCCGTCGTCGCCCCGGACGCGACGTTCCGTTACCATAGCCGGCTTTTTTGCCAGCTGGAGACACGCATGACGCAAGAATACCAACCGGGACAACGCTGGATCAGTGACAGCGAAGCCGAGCTTGGCCTGGGCACCATCCTGCTGACCGAAGGACGGCTGCTCACGGTGCTCTACCCGGCGACCGGCGAGACCCGCCAGTATGCATTGCGCAATGCCCCCCTGACCCGCGTGCGCTTTGCGCCGGGCGACGAGATTACCCATTTCGAAGGCTGGAAGCTGACCGTGCAGACGGTTGAGGATGTCGATGGCCTGTTGATCTATCAGGGTTTCAACGCACAGCACGAACCCTGCGTGATGCCGGAAACCCAATTGTCCAACTTCATCCAGTTCCGTCTGGCCAGCGACCGCCTGTTTGCCGGGCAGATCGACCCCCTCAACTGGTTCACCCTGCGTTACCACAGCCTCGAACACCTCAGCCGCCAGCAGCAGTCGACACTCTGGGGACTCGGCGGCGCGCGCGCACAACCGATTGCTCACCAGTTGCACATTGCCCGCGAAGTGGCGGATCGCATCGCCCCGCGCGTACTGCTCGCCGATGAAGTGGGTCTGGGCAAGACCATCGAGGCCGGCCTGGTGATCCATCGCCAGTTGCTCAACGGCCGTGCCAGCCGGGTGCTGATTCTGGTGCCGGAAAACCTGCAGCATCAGTGGCTGGTGGAAATGCGTCGGCGCTTCAACCTGCAGGTAGCACTGTTCGATGCCGAACGCTTCGCCGAGAGCGATGCCGGCAACCCGTTTGAAGACTGTCAGCTGGCACTGGTATCTCTGGACTGGCTGAAGCGCCATGAGCGCGCCCAGCAGGCCGCGCTGGAGGCGGGCTGGGATCTGCTGGTGGTCGATGAAGCACACCATCTGGTCTGGCATCCGGAAATGGCCAGTCCCGAATACCGCCTGGTCGAGCAACTGGCCGGACAAATTCCGGGCGTCCTGCTGCTCACCGCCACCCCCGAGCAGCTGGGGCTGGACAGTCACTTTGCGCGGCTGCGCCTGCTTGATCCGAGCCGTTTCCATGACCTGCAAGCCTTCCGCGCCGAAAGCGCCAACTACAAGCCGGTCGCCGAAGCGGTGCAGGAACTGCTCGATCACGGCAAGTTGAGCAAGGGCGCACGCAAGGCCATTGAAGGCTTCCTCGGCAGCGAAGGCCAGCAACTGCTGGACAGCATCGACGCTGGCGATGACGCCGCCCGCGCCCGTCTGGTGCGTGAACTGCTCGACCGGCACGGTACCGGCCGCCTGCTGTTCCGCAACACCCGTGCTGCCGTGCGCGGCTTTCCCGAGCGCGAACTGCATGCCTATCCGCTGGACAACCCCGACCAGTATCAGTTGCTGCCACCCGGCGAGCACGCTGACCTGTACCCCGAAGTCAGCTTCCAGGCCAGCCAGGACACTGGCGGCGAGCACTGGTGCCGCTTCGATCCACGGGTTGACTGGCTGATCGACACACTGAAGATGCTCAAGCGCTTCAAGGTACTGGTGATCTGTGCCCACGCGGAAACCGCGCTGGATCTGGAAGACGCCCTGCGCTTGCGCTCAGGCATTCCGGCATCGGTCTTCCATGAAGGCATGAGCATTCTCGAACGCGACCGCGCAGCAGCCTATTTTGCTGACGAAGAGTTCGGCGCGCAGGTGCTGATCTGTTCGGAAATCGGCAGCGAAGGCCGCAACTTCCAGTTCGCCCATCATCTGGTGCTGTTCGATCTTCCGGCCCATCCGGACCTGCTGGAACAGCGCATCGGCCGCCTCGACCGCATTGGCCAGAAGCACAAGATTCAGCTGCATGTGCCGTATCTGGAAGACAGTGCACAAGCACGCCTGTTCCAGTGGTATCACCAGGCGCTGAACGCCTTCCTCTCGACCTGCCCTACCGGCAATGCCTTGCAGCACCAGTTCGGCCCGCGCCTGTTGCCACTGCTGGAAGACTGCCAGCCAGCCGACTGGCAAGCGCTGATCAGCGAAGCCCAGGCCGAGCGCGAGCGCCTTGAAGGCGAGCTGCACAGTGGCCGCGACCGCCTGCTGGAGCTCAACTCCGGTGGTGCCGGCGAAGGTGAAGCGCTGGTTGCCGAGATTCTCGAACAGGACGACCAGTTTGCCCTGCCGCTGTATATGGAAGAGTTGTTCGACGCCTTCGGCATCGACAGCGAAGACCATTCGGAAAACGCGCTGGTACTCAAGCCGGGCGAGAAGATGCTGGATGCCGGCTTCCCGCTGGGCGATGACGAAGGCGTGACCATCACCTACGAACGCGAACAGGCGCTGGTGCGCGAGGACATGCAGTTCCTCACCTGGGAGCACCCGATGGTGCAGGGCGGCATGGATCTGGTGCTGTCCGGCTCGATGGGCAACACCGCGCTGGCGATGATCAAGAACAAGGCGCTGAAACCCGGCACCGTGTTGCTCGAACTGCTGTATGTCAGCGAAGTGGTCGCGCCACGCGCCCTGCAGCTGGGCCGTTTCCTGCCACCGCTGGCGCTGCGCTGCCTGCTCGACGGCAATGGCAACGATCTGGCCGCCAAGGTGTCCTTCAACACCCTCAACGACCAGCTGGAAAGCGTGCCGCGCGCCAGTGCCAGCAAGTTCGTCCAGGCTCAGCGCGAAGCCCTGACCAGGCAGATCAATGCCGCCGAAGGGAAAATTGCGCCGCGCCACACTGATCGCGTCGAGCAAGCACGTCAGCGCCTGATCGCCGAACTGGATGAAGAACTGGCACGCATGAGCGCCCTGCAGAAGATCAACCCGAGTGTGCGCGACAGTGAAATCAACGCCCTGCGCCAGCAGCGCGAAGACGGCCTGGCCTTCCTCGACAAGGCCGGCCTGCGCCTGGAAGCCATTCGGGTGCTGGTGGCCGGCTAGGCCTTCACTCACCCTCACCCGGTGGAAACGGCTTCGCCGTTTTCCACCCTACCCGGGGGCTGGATTGTGTAGGGTGGACAACGCGAAGCTTGTCCACCAAGACCTCGCTGGCTGCCGGGCATCTCGGCCCGGATCAGCTGCGCAAGTGATGCCACTGCTCCAGCCAACCCAGATGATCCGCGCCGGACGGCCGGTATTCAGCACCCAGCCAACCCTGATAGTCGCTGTCGGCCAATGCCCGCAGCGCGACGCCGAAATCCAGCTGGCCAGTGCCCGGTTCTCCACGGCCGGGGCAGTCGGCAAATTGCACATGGCCGATTTTCCCGGCTAGTTGAGTAATCACCTGTGGCAAATCCAGCCCTTGCCGGGCCATGTGATACAGATCCAGTTGCAGCGCCAGATTGGGGTGATCCACTGCTGCCAGCAGATCCAGCATCTGCGCTGGCGTATTGAGCAGGAAGCCGGGCATATCCAGTGGGTTGATCGCCTCACACAACACACCGATACCCAGCGTGTTGAAGGCCTGTGCCGTGCGGCGCAGGTTGTCGGTCAGACACATCCAGGCCTGCGCCTGAGTTACCCCGGGCACCAGCCTGCCGGCCAGCACATTGACGTAGCGCGGACGCGTCATTGCTGCATAGGTCAGTGCCTCGTCCAGCGCCAGATCGAATGCGGCCTGTTGCTGCGGAACGCAGGCCAGCCCTGCCCCACCGCTCATCAAGTCGCCTGCCGGCAGGTTGATCAACAGCAGCGGCAAGCCTGCACGCTGCAGGGCTTCCTCAAGTTGAATGGCGGGCACTGCGTAAGGGAACTGGATTTCCACCCCGTCGAAACCGGCCACCCGCGCCGCCCGCACCCGCTCCAGCAGGGGCATTTCGCCGAACAGCAGCGACAGGTTGGCGGCGATCTTCATTCGCGCGGCTCGAACAGCTCGATCAGGGTCGACGGGTCTTTTTCCAGCGCGCCCTGCTGCCCGTGCAGGCGCATCAGTTGCGCCGCCAGGCCGCTCATCGGCGTGGCCGTGCCGCTGCTGCGCGACAGCCGGACCGCACCATCGAGGTCCTTGAGCAGCGTGCGCACATGCCACTTGACCGGTTCAAAGCGGCGCTCGGCCATCTGCGGCGCGAGAATCTGCAAGGGTTTCGAGTCGGCAAAACCACCGGCCAGCGCATCCGCCAGCAGGCGCGCATCGACCCCGGAACGCTCGGCCAGGGCCACCGCCTCGGCAATCACCAGCGCATTGCAGGCAACGATCATCTGGTTGCACAGCTTGCTCACCTGCCCGGCCCCGACGGCGCCCATGTGGGTGACGCGCTGGCCCAGATGAGCCAGCAACGGGCGCAGGCGCTCGACATCCTCGAAAGCCCCGCCGGCCATGATCGCCAGGCTGCCGGCTGCAGCGCCCTGCACCCCGCCGGACACCGGCGCATCGACCCAGCGCATGCCACAGCGGGCTTCCAGCTCAGCGGCCATCTCGCGCGTGCGTTGCGGGTCCAGGCTGGAAAAATCGACCAGCAGCTGGCCCGGACGGCCATTGGCGGCCAGCCCATCGGGGCCGAATACCACCTCTGCCACGGCCTTCGTATCGGCCAGGCACAGCATGACGACTTCAGCCGCCGCGCAGAGCTCCCCTGGCGTACCTACCCGCCAGGCGCCCTGCTCCAGCAGCGGCAGGCACTTGTCCGCGGAGCGATTCCACACGGTCAGGGGAAAGCCGGCCGCCAGCAGGCGCCGGCACATCGGCAAGCCCATCAGGCCAAGCCCGGCAAACGCCAGCGACGGATAGGACTCGAGCATCGTCATGTCTCCCGCGGCAGGCCTTTCGGCATGTTCGGCTCAGAGGCCGTCTTTCTCCAGGTGATCGAGATCCACTGCCTCACCCGAATGCGCGCCGAGCTTGTCGCGGATATCGTTGAACATGGCGTCGTATTCCTGATGGTTGCGCATGATCGGGCTGACATTGGGCGGCAAGCCCTGCTTGGTCACGGCCTTGGCGACCAGGCTGGCAAAGTTGAAGGCCGTATCGCGGTGCATGTCGAATTCTTCGGTGAAGACCTTGCCGGCGATGTCGCCGACCACCTTGAAATGCATCAGCTGGCCTTCGGCCGGATCGTTGCGCACTTCGTAGAACACATCCATGGTGCCGTCGGGCATGCCCGGCAAACCGGTAAACGAGCGATGCAGATGACCTGGTTCGAACATGGGGAAGCTCTCCACTTGATTGGCGTATCGATTATTCGCGTATTGCCGAGCATCATCGAATTTCAACTGGCCGTCCAGCTGCCCGGAGACCTGCAGCGCTGACGCGGATCAATGCAACTGCGGCTTGCCGCTGCGTTCCTGAATCACCACCCAGGGCGCGACCACCACCGCCCACAATTCCGGATCGCGCTGCAGCCAGTCTTCCGCGCGCGGCGTGGCGACCACCGCCAGCTGGCTGCCGGCTAGCCAGGCAGCTACCTGGCTGCGGTCGTCCTGGGCGACCGCTTCGGCCACCGCGACCAGATCCAGCTCGGCGGCTACCCACAACAGCGCCCCGCGGGCGAAAAATGGCTGCAATTCCTGCCAGCGGATGCGCGCAGTTTCACCCAGCAGCTTGAGGTACAAAGGGCTTGGTTGTGTGGTCATGACGGTCACCGGATCCGAGGCGGCGCCATGATACCGCCGGCAAAATTCCAGGCAAGCAGCCATGCGAGCCGTTTTTCTGTACATTCATGTCGCTCAGGCGACAGATTGAGGCGCAGCCGGGAATTTACGTCTTTTCAAGCAGTAAAACGGCACACTAAACTGCAACGTGAAATTGCCGCGGCCAAAAACCGAAGGCCAAGAAGAACAACCAACAGCAGAGTGGAGCACCATGAATACATCAACCAGAAAGCTATCCGTACTGTTTACCGCCATCGCCCTGGCCAGTCTGGCCGGCTGCTCCGACAAGGACGACAAGACTGCAACTGCTCCGGCGGCTCCGGCAGCCAGCGAAACCGCGGCAGCCCCTGCTGCAACCGCGGATGCCTCGTCCAAAGTGATCAAGATTGCCCTGGCCGGCCCGAAAACCGGTCCGGTTGCCCAGTATGGCGACATGCAGTTCATCGGTGCCGAAATGGCCATCGAACAGATCAACAAGGCTGGTGGTGTCGACGGCATGCTGCTGGAAAGCGTGGTCTACGATGACGCCTGCGATCCGAAACAAGCCGTGGCCGTGGCCAACAAGGTGGTCAATGACAACGTCGACTACGTGGTCGGCCATCTGTGCTCCAGCTCCACCCAGCCGGCGTCGGACATTTATGAAGACGAAGGCATCCTGATGATCACCGCGGCCTCCACCAGCCCGGACATCACCGCCCGCGGCCACAAGCTGACCTTCCGCACCATCGGCCTGGACAGCCTGCAGGGCCCGACCGCCGGCAACTTCATCGCCGACCATGTCAAGCCGAAGACTGTCGCCGTGATCCATGACAAGCAGCAGTACGGCGAAGGCATTGCTACTGCGGTCAAGTCCACCTTGGAAGGCAAAGGCGTTAACGTGGCCGTCTTCGAAGGCATCAACGCCGGCGACAAGGACTTCTCCGCCCTGGTGGCCAAGCTCAAGCAGGCCAATGTCGACTTCGTCTACTACGGCGGCTACCACCCGGAACTCGGCCTGATCCTGCGTCAGTCCGCTGAAAAAGGCCTGAAGGCCAAGTTCATGGGTCCGGAAGGCGTGGGCAACAAGGAAATTTCCGCCATTGCCGGCCCGGCCTCCGAAGGCCTGCTGGTCACCCTGCCGAAGTCGTTTGACCAGGATCCGAAGAACCAGGCACTGGTTGCCGCCTTCAAGGCCAAGCAGCAGGATCCGAGCGGTCCGTTCGTGTTCCCGGCCTACGCCGCCGTTCAGGTGATCGCCGAGTCGATCGACAAGGCCGACAGCACCGACACCGCCAAGGTTGCCGCGACCCTGCGCGCCAACAGCTTCGACACCCCGACCGGCACCCTGGCCTTCGATGACAAGGGCGATCTGAAAGACTTCAGCTTCGTTGTCTACGAATGGCACCAGGACGGCTCCAAGACCGAAGCCAAGTAAGCCTCCGCAGTACCCAAAGCCCACTGCAACCGCAGTGGGCTTTGTTTATCCGAAAGTCACCCCTGTTTCAGAACATCCGCCACGCCCGCCGGGCGTGATGTTCCAGGAGTAAGGCAATGCCCGATCTTTTTCACTACCTGCAGCAACTGGTCAACGGTCTTACCGTGGGCAGTACCTATGCGCTGATTGCCATTGGCTACACCATGGTGTACGGCATCATCGGCATGATCAACTTCGCCCATGGCGAGGTCTACATGATCGGTTCCTACGTGGCCTTCATCGCCGTCACCGGCCTGGCCATGTTCGGCATCGACAGCCTGCCGCTGATCATCGGCGCGGCCTTCGTCGCCAGCATCATCGTCACCAGTGCCTACGGGTTCAGCATCGAACGGATCGCCTATCGCCCGCTGCGCGGCAGCAACCGGCTGATCCCGCTGATCTCGGCGATCGGCATGTCGATCTTTTTGCAGAATGAAGTGTTGCTGGCCCAGGACTCCAAGGACAAGGCCATCCCCAACCTGATTCCGGGGAATATCGTATTCGGCGAAAGCACCATGAATGGCGTGGTGATTTCCTATATGCAGATCCTGATCTTCGTCGTCACCTTCCTGGTCATGCTCGGCCTGACCCTGTTCATCTCGCGTTCACGCCTGGGCCGCGCCTGCCGCGCCTGCGCCGAGGACATCAAGATGGCCAACCTGCTGGGCATCAACACCAACAACATCATCGCCCTGACCTTCGTCATCGGCGCCGCGCTGGCCGCCATCGCCGCCGTGCTGCTGGGCATGCAATACGGCGTGATCAACCCCAACCTGGGCTTCCTCGCCGGGATCAAGGCCTTCACTGCGGCGGTGCTCGGCGGTATCGGCAGCATCCCCGGGGCAATGCTCGGCGGACTGGTGCTTGGCGTCGCCGAAGCATTCGGCGCCGACATCTTCGGTGACCAGTACAAGGACGTGGTGGCCTTCACCCTGCTGGTGCTGGTGCTGCTGTTCCGTCCGACCGGTATCCTCGGCCGCCCGGAGGTGGAAAAGGTATGAACGCCACTACCCTCAAGACCGCCTTCTTCAGCGCCCTGCTGGTACTGGCCGTGGCCTACCCGGTGCTCGGCCTGAAACTGACCACCGAAGGCATCGCGCTGCAAGTCCACGGCGCCAGCCCGGCCATGCTCTGGAGCATTGCCGGCGCGGCCGTGCTGATGTTCGTCTGGCAACTGCTGCGCAGCCGGCTGGACAGCCTCTGGGGCAAACTGCCGGAGCTGCCGAAAGTACCCGGCGCTGCCAGCAACTTCCTCACCCTGCCGTCAACCCAGCGCTGGATCATTCTCGGCCTGGTCATGCTCGGCCTGGTCTGGCCGTTCTTTGCCAGCCGCGGCTCGGTGGACATCGCCACGCTGATCCTGATCTACGTGATGCTCGGCCTCGGCCTGAACATCGTGGTCGGCCTGGCCGGCCTGCTCGACCTCGGCTATGTCGGCTTCTACGCGGTCGGGGCCTACACCTACGCCCTGCTCTCGCACTACTACGGCCTGGGTTTCTGGACCTGCCTGCCGATCGCCGGGCTGATGGCGGCGTTCTTCGGGTTCATCCTCGGCTTCCCGGTACTGCGCCTGCGCGGTGACTACCTGGCCATCGTTACCCTCGGCTTCGGCGAGATCATCCGCATCCTCCTGCGCAACATGACCTGGCTGACCGGCGGCCCCAACGGCATCAGCAACATCGACAAGCCAACGCTGTTCGGCCTGAGTTTCGAGCGCACCGCCGCCGAAGGCATGCAGACCTTCCACGAATACTTCGGCATTGCCTACAACGGCATCAACAAGGTGATCTTCCTCTACCTGGTTGCCCTGCTGCTGGCGCTGCTGGCGCTGTTCGTGATCAACCGCCTGCTGCGCATGCCGATCGGCCGCGCCTGGGAAGCCCTGCGCGAAGACGAGATCGCCTGCCGTGCGCTGGGCATGAACCCGACCGTGATCAAGCTCTCGGCCTTTACCCTGGGCGCCACCTTCGCCGGTTTCGCCGGCAGCTTCTTTGCCGCCCGCCAGGGCCTGGTCACCCCCGAGTCGTTCACCTTCATCGAGTCGGCGATCATCCTCGCCATCGTCGTGCTCGGCGGCATGGGCTCGCAACTGGGCATCATCCTCGCGGCGGTAGTGATGATCCTGTTGCCCGAACTGATGCGCGACTTCAGCGAGTACCGCATGCTGATGTTCGGCGCGCTGATGGTGCTGATGATGATCTGGCGTCCGCAGGGCCTGTTGCCCATGCAGCGTCCCCATCTGGAGTTGCAGCCATGAGCCGCCCGATTCTCGAAGTCAGCGGCCTGAGCATGCGCTTTGGCGGCCTGCTGGCGGTCAACGGTGTCGCCCTGAAGGTGCAGCCAAAGCAGGTGGTATCGATGATCGGCCCCAACGGTGCCGGCAAGACCACTGTGTTCAACTGCCTGACCGGCTTCTACGAGCCCACCGATGGCGTGATCCTGCTCAATGACGAGCCGATCCAGAACCTGCCGGGGCACAGGATTGCCCGCAAGGGCGTGGTCCGCACCTTCCAGAACGTCCGCCTGTTCAAGGAAATGACTGCGGTGGAGAACCTGCTGGTGGCCCAGCATCGCCACCTCAATACCAACTTCCTCGCCGGCCTGTTCAAGACCCCGGGGTTCCGCCGCAGCGAGCGCACGGCCATGGAGTTTGCCGCGCACTGGCTGGAGCAGGTCAACCTCACCGAGTTCGCCAACCGGCCGGCCGGCACCCTCGCCTACGGCCAGCAGCGCCGCCTGGAAATCGCCCGCTGCATGATGACCCGCCCGCGCCTGCTGATGCTCGACGAACCGGCCGCCGGACTGAACCCGCGCGAAACCGAAGACCTCAAGGCGCTGATCGGCATGCTGCGCGACAAGCACGACGTTACCGTGCTGCTGATCGAACACGACATGAAGCTGGTGATGAGCATTTCCGACTACATCTACGTGATCAACCAGGGCACGCCCCTGGCTGACGGCACGCCCGAGCAGATCCGCAGCAACCCGGATGTGATCAAAGCCTATCTGGGAGAAGCCTGATGCTGCGTTTCGACAATGTCTCCACCTTCTACGGCAAGATCCAGGCCCTGCACCACGTCAGTATCGAGGTGCAACAGGGTGAGATCGTGACCCTCATCGGCGCCAACGGCGCCGGCAAGTCAACCCTGTTGATGACCCTCTGCGGCTCGCCCCGCGCCAGCAGCGGCAGCATCCGCTACATGGGCGAGGAACTGGTCGGCCTCGACACCCCGGAGATCATGCGCAAGAGCATCGCGGTGGTCCCCGAAGGCCGCCGGGTGTTCGCCCGCCTGACCGTGGAGGAGAACCTCGCCATGGGCGGCTTCTTCACCGGGAAGGGCGATTACCAGGAACAGATGGACAAGGTCCTGCACCTGTTCCCGCGCCTCAGGGAGCGCTTCGCCCAGCGCGCCGGCACCATGTCCGGCGGCGAGCAGCAGATGCTCGCGATCGGCCGCGCGCTGATGAGCAAGCCGCGCCTGCTGCTGCTCGACGAGCCCTCGCTGGGCCTGGCGCCGATCATCATCCAGCAGATCTTCGACATCATCGAACAGCTGCGCCGCGACGGCGTGACCGTGTTCCTCGTCGAGCAGAACGCCAACCAGGCCCTGCGCCTGGCCGACCGTGCCTATGTACTGGAGAACGGCCACATCGTCATGCAGGGCAGTGGCGCCGAACTGCTGGTCGACCCGAAAGTGCGCGACGCCTACCTGGGTGGCTGAACCGGGCCTTCCGCTAATCCGTGTAGGTATCTACACCCCATGGGCATGAGCATTCTGGAAGGATGAGCGCGTTGAACACACCTGGCCACAGGCGCCCCCGGGTCTGCCATATAGTCCCGGCAGCCGCCGGAGCTCGCTGGATGATGGAGCAACTTCGCGGCCTGCGGGACCAGCATGGCTGGGATGTGACTGCAGTCGTCAGCGCTGGGCAGGGCAGCTTGATCGACATGCTGCGCAAGGAAGGCATTGCCTACCATGTCGAACCAGGTTTTGTCCTCGATGGCGTCGCCTCGACGCTGCGCATGTTTGGCGTGGTCCTGCGCCTGATGCGCTTTTTCCGCAAGCACAGATTCGATGTGGTGCAATCCCATTTGCTGTTCGCCACGCTTCCCGCCCGCTTTGCGGCCTGGCTGGCAGTTACTCCCGTGCGTTTGACGATGTATCCCTCGCCCTACCACCTGGATGCCCCGATAACGCAGTGGATGGATCGCTTCAACTGGTGGATGGACAGCGGGCTGATTGCCTCCTGCCAGTACACCCGCACGCGCTTGCAGGAACTGGGCGTCAGCCCGGGGCGCATCGCGCTGATCTACTATGGAGCCGACGAAAGCAAGTATGCTCCCGATCAGGTTATCCCCATTGATGTCACGGCCGAGTTCGGCTGGCCGGCTTCCACCCCGGTGATCGTCAAAGTTGCCTACTTCTACCCCAGGCAGCCGACTGGCGCCTGGACACCGGCTGCGGTGCATGACAAGAACCTCAAGGCTTTCGAGGATCTGATCGGGGCCATGCCGCTCATACACAAGACCTGTCCCGACGCCCGGCTGTTGCTGGTTGGTTCCGCCTGGGGGGCCGCCGGACAAGCCTACCTGGAAGAACTGCAGGCGCAGGTCCGCCTACTGCAACTCGAGCAGCACGTGGTCTTCACCGGTTTCAGGCACGATGTCAATTCGATCCTCAAACGTGCAAATGTTGCCGTCCAGGCTTCCATTTACGAGAACTCCGGCGGCGTGATCGAGTCGCTGATCATGGCCCGCCCGACCGTGGCCACAGCCGTGGGCGGCATGATCGACTGCGTGCTGGATGGCAAGACCGGGGTACTGGTGCGGCCGTCGGATCCGGCAGACATGGCCCGCGGCATCAGCAGCTTGCTTGCCGATCCGGCTTGGGCGGCAAAACTCGGCGAAAACGGGCGACAGTGGATGCTGGAGAATTTCTGCCTGGGCAAGTGCTGCGCCGATCTCGACCAGCTGTATCGCCGCTTGCTGGTGCAGAGTCAGCGTGGCGCCTACAACCCGCTGGTGTCCGCGCTGCGCTGCCTGATAGGCCTGCCCTTGCTGTGCAGCTTGATTTTCCAGATTGCCTTCCGGGATTTCTATCTCCCGGCGCACTGGCCAACGCAGCGGCTGAAAATAAAGAACCTGCTGGTGCTGCCTCTGGTGGCCGACCTCTATTTCCGACGCCGGTTTTGGCCCTCCTCGCTACATTACCCATCGGCAGATCAGGTGGCGACAATCCCGCCGAGCATCCTCTGGGCCAATCGCAAGATTACTGCCCAGTACAGGCTCCAGCAGTGGATGGCGGCGTACCGTCCAGAGCCACAAGCAAATACTGGCGACCAGGCTTGCCGAACTGAATTGCGAAAAATAGCGCCCGCTGATGTCCGCAACCCGGCAACCTGCATGCCGAACCTTCCAGCCAGTGATCTGCCGCCACCCGGGTATTCTCCCCAGCACAGCATCCGGCGGGCCAGCCACCGGGTAACGGCACGCCTGCAACTGCATGCGCGGATCTACCAGAACCAGTTCTCCTGTTTTTTGACGCGGTGCATCATACGAGTCCGCCTGCTCCCGCCCATTCAACACATTCGCCGCAAACTGCGGGATAAATAAGCGGGCAGCAGGCGTTGCTGTCGCACAACTCCCGGCCAACTGCGGTTATTTCCGCCGCCGGAATCGTCTTCTGAAACCTGAACCAGAGCTCCCATGCCAACCGACATAACCCATTCACGCCGGATAAAGCCGATGAACGCCAGCCAGGCAGCACTTGCCTGGCGCGACCTGGTAGAAAGCCTGAATATGTACTGGTTCTGGATGATGCTGGGCTGGCACGACATCAAGGAGCATTACCGCGGCTCGATTCTGGGCCCACTCTGGCTCACCGTCACGACAGTCATCTTCGTGGGAGGACTGGGTCCGCTGTATGCCAAGCTGTTCTCGCTCAGCCTTGCCGAATACCTGCCCGGCATGGCGATCGGCCTGACCATCTGGCTATTCATCAACAGCACCGTCAACGAGTGCTGCAGTGCATTCATTGCATCGGCCCAGACGATCAAGCAAATCAGGCTGCCGCGGCTGGCACTGCTGCTTCGGGTGATCTGGAAGAATCTGTTAACCCAGGCGCATGTGATGCCCGTGTATATCGGCGTCCTGTTGTTCTATCGGGTTCCCAGCGCAGCCGAAGCCGCCATCGCAGCCCTGGGATTCATCATCGTCTGCCTCAACCTGATCTGGATAGGTTTGCTGGTCGCCATTCTCTGCGCCCGCTACAGGGACATCGCGCCACTGGTGAGCTCAATCATGCAAATCAGTTTCTTTGTTACGCCAATCATCTGGAGCGACAACCTGCAAGCCATGAACAGCATGATCATCAATCTGAATCCCTTTGCGGCGTTCATCGAGATCGTTCGCGCACCGTTGCTTGGTGAGCAGATACCCGTGCCGTTGCTGGCGTTGGCGTTGAGCTGTCTCTGTGGCGGTTATGCCCTGGCGGCGGCGCTGTTCATTCGCTGCCGCAAGCAAATTGTTTACTGGGTCTAAGTCATGGCCAGAATCGTTCTCGACCAGGTTTCGCTGTTGTTTCCCATCCTTCACCTGGACCACTGGTCATTCAAGAAATCGCTCCTCTCGACCGCAACGGGAGGCACGATCATGCGCACCAGCCACAAGATACCAACGGTTGTGGCTCTGGATAAGATTTCCGGACACTTTACGGCAGGAGACCGCGTCGGTCTTATCGGTGCCAATGGTGCGGGCAAATCCACCTTGCTGCGAATCATCGCCGGAATCTACGAACCATCGGAGGGCAGCGTCGAGGTATCCGGGACTATCCTGCCGATTCTCGACATTGGCGTCGGTTTCAATCCGAACATGACGGGGCGCGAAAATATCCGTATGCAAGGCATGTACCTCGGCTACCGGCCGGCAGCGATGGAGCGCGTTGCTGGTGAAATTGAGGAATTCACCGAACTTGGCAACTATCTTGACCTACCTGTCCGCACCTATTCAGCCGGCATGCAGATGCGCCTTTCCCTGGGTGTCGCAACAGCCATGCGCCCCGATATCCTGCTCATGGACGAATGGCTGCTGGCCGGAGATGCTGCCTTCCTGTCGAAGGCCCGCGAGCGCCTGGAAAAGTTCGTGGCGAATGCCTCGATACTGTTTATTGCCTCGCACTCCGAGTCGATCATTCGGCAATGGTGCAACAAGGCCATTTATCTCAAAGGCGGGAAAATTGCATGTTGCGGTACTGTCGACGAGGCAATGGATGCCTACCAGCATGACGTACTGCATCAGGTCTGACTCAGATCGGCGACGCTGGCTATGCGCGGCCAAGCCACTTGCGCAGACGGCGGCGGATTCCAAAATTCGTCGGGTGCCTGCCGATAAAGGCATATACCCGGTAAAGCAGTGTTCGCAGGGGCTGAATCCAGGCTTTCAGCTGCCAGGGCCGCAACCCCAGATCCCACTTGCGCAACAGATACGCGTCAAACAGGCAGTAGCGCAGGACGATTATCAGGCACAAGGCGCCACCCAGCATCAGTCGGTAGACTGTGACCAGCGGACGATAACCTGCCGGCGCCTGAGCAATCTTGCTTGCGTACAACTCGGCTAGGCGCTCCACCGTGTGCCGCAGAGTAAAACCCGCCAGCATTCTTTGCCGTCCGGCAATGCCGATCGCGCGGGCGGCCTCGGGGTCCTGCAACAGCCGCATGACGCCCTCTGCAAGCGACCTGGGGTTTGCAGGCTCTACCAGGACACCGGTTTGCCCATCCACTACGCTGTCCACCATGCCGCCCACCCGGGTCGCAACAGTGGGGCACGCCATCAGCAGGGACTCGATGGTCCCGCCCAGATTTTCGCTAAGGGAACACTGGACCGCCACATCCAGACCGCGCAGCACGGCCGAGATATCGGTACGAAACCCGGCGAACACCACGCTCTGGTCAAGGCCAAGCTTCAGGACAAGGGCTTGCATCTTTTCCAGATACTCGCGGCCACCCTGCTCCCAGCCAGAGCCGACAAACAGCACCTTGGCCTGCGGATATCTTTCCAGGATCAGCGGCAAGGCCCGCACAAGGTCTTCCTGACTTTTTACCGAACGGCCCTGAACCTGCCGCGGGATCCAGCGATTAACCGGAAGCTCCGGGTAAAAGTACGCAATCATGCCGATCAGGCGGGTTTCCGCGCCCCAACCATATTCGGCACGCAGATCCGCCGGGGACACGGCATCGGGATTGAACCTGGTCTCATCCGGACCGTAGTAGATCACGCTCAAGCGCTCCGGCGGCACGCCCATCTGCTGATAAAGTGAGCGCGTGAACTCACAGGAAGCAATGATTGTAGTGTCCAGCCACTGCGTATATCGGTCGATCCAGCGGGGCGTATCGGCTTCCAGGTGAAATGGACCGGCAATCATCGACAACCGAACCGGAACGTCCGAGAACCAGGCCGCGATACGGCCAATCACCATCGAGTGAAACAGGTGCGTCTGGACCACATCAAAGCGTTCGCGCTTGAGCAAGCGCACCAACTGCACGACCTTGCGGGGTAGCGATAGCAGGTCTGCATTCGAAGTGAAGTCGAAGTTCGAGGCAAAAACCGTGATACCGGCTGCCCGGAAGCGATCGACAAGCTCCCCCTCTAGACCATTCAGGATGACCGCCACTTCATAGCCATGCCGATCGCGCAGATCGCGCAACTGCTCGAATACCCACTTGGCGCCCTCTGTCGTGGCGGCGATGTGGCATACCTTGGGGGCGGTGGCCTGAACTGGTTTTCTCATCTTGGCTATTGGATGCGCTAAGAGGGCTGTTGTGCAAGCAACCGGAGCAGCAGCGGCTGTCTGCAACTGCATGAGCCTATGCAGCTCCCGGCTCCTCGTATAGAGTCGAATCGATAAAAACCGGCTCACACTATAACGTTAGGCTATACGGACGATTGCTGGCCATGAAAGTTGCAATTCTGGGCGCCGGCGGACACGCAAAAGTGATTTGCGACGCCATCGATGCAATCGGGGAACATACAATCATTGGCCTGTTCGATGACAACCCCGAGCTATGGGGCAGCACGCTATTGGGCTGTCATCCTGTTCTCGGCGTCATTGACGCCTGGCCACAGCATGCTCCCGAAGCAGTGGTTATCGGCGTGGGAGACAATACGCTGCGTAAAATGCTTTTCGAGCGACTGAAGGCCGCCAATGCGAAAATCCTCTCGGTCGTCCATCCGAAAGCAACGCTCGGACAGGATGTAAGTCTTGGCGAAGGTACCGTCATTTTTGCCCATGCGGTCGTCAACTGCGGCAGTGTGGTTGGCGCCAATGTCATCCTGAACACGTCCAGCACTGTGGATCATGATTGCCGCATAGGTGCGCATGCACACCTTGCCGGCGGTGTCACCGTGGCCGGTGGCGTCCGCATCGGTGAAGGGGTTTTCCTTGGAACAGCCGCCACGGTCATTCCAAATCTGACGATAGGCGACTGGGCGATCGTCGGTGCCGGCTCCGTTGTTGTTGGCGACATCAGAGAACAAGCAACCGTGGTCGGTGTACCCGCGAGACCCATCCGAGGAAAGACGATTGATAGCTAAGATTCCGATGTCCGCCCCAGATATAAACGATCAGGATATTGCACTGGTCGTTCAGGCCCTGAAAAGCGGGCAATTGAGCATGGGCCCCTTCGTCGAACAGTTCGAGCAGAAGTTTTCCGCCTACATCGGCGCCCGGCATGCCATTGCAGTGTCCAGCGGTACCGCCGGACTGCACCTGTGCATGCACGCCGCCAATCTCCGCCCCGGAGATGAAGTCATCACTTCGCCATTCAGTTTTGTTGCCTCGGCAAACTGCATCCTTTACGAGGGGGCAAAACCGGTCTTCGTGGACATAGATGAGGCCACCTTCGGCGTAGACCCGTCACTGGTGGCCAATGCCATCAACCAGAATACCCGCGCGATTCTGCCTATTCATGTTTTTGGCCAGCCCTGCGCCATGGATGAACTGCTGACGCTGGCGAGCAAGCATGAACTGCTGGTTTTCGAAGATGCCTGCGAGGCGGTCGGTGCGGAATACCGCGGCCGCAAAGTAGGCAGTTTTGGCAAGGCCAATGTATTCGCGTTCTATCCCAACAAGCAGATGACCACTGGAGAAGGCGGCATCATCCTCACCGATGATGATGAATGGGCAGAAAAATTCCGCAGCCTGAGGAACCAGGGGCGCAGCAAGATGGGCGCATGGCTCCATCATGAAGTGCTTGGATTCAACTACCGCATGAGCGAATTGAGTGCGGCTTTGGGCTGCTCACAAATTTCGCGCATCGATGAATTGCTGGACAAGCGGCAAAATGCCGCCAACCACTACCAACAGCGGCTCGCGGGCATTCCTGGGGTTCGGTTGTTACAACCTACTCCCGCTACAACCCGCATGAGCTGGTTTGTCATGCTTATAAGATTGGATCCGGACATTTGCCGCGACAGCGTGATGCAGCACATGCAAGCGGCGGGTATTCCTACACGGACCTACTTCTCGCCTATCCACCTGCAACCCTTCTTCCGCGAAAAATTCGGTTATCAGGAGGGCGACTTTCCTGTTACCGAATCCGTCGCCAAAGGCACCCTTGCCCTGCCGTTTTTCTCCAGTATGGCTGTTGGCGATATCGACTATGTAGCGGATTGCCTCAAGGTCGCGATAGCGCGCTGAGCCTGCTGGAAACCATTTTAGCGCGTCGGCCCGACAGTCTCCGGACTCCTGATTGTCCGACGACCAGTAAGGTTTGATTAGGCTCTGTACCCGTTACGTGTTGGGTGCAAAACCTAAGGTGCCACCCTGCACAACAGGGCCTACGACAGGTAACTGGAACATAGCCTTTGATTACCCAACCAGATGGTTGCTGATGAAGTCAGAGCTCGATCATTCACCAGCGCACTCAGCGTTCAAACCCTTGCCACCGGTGAATATTTCCAGCCTCGACAGCACAGTTCAATGTGCCCGCAAGACTGCAGCCCAGGCATTGGGCGCGGAGGCAGCCGATGCTGGATTCCTGTTTGTCGTGGGGCACGGGACTGCCCCCGAACTGATCGACACGCTCAAGGCGGCGACCCGCGCATATTTTTTCCGGAGCCCCGAGCAGAAAATGCGCGACGCCTACCTCGGTGGTTGAGCCAGACGGCCCGGCCATTGGGCGAAGCTCGACCCGCCCCGGTTACTCGACGCTGAACTATGCAGCAGTCTCCGTCTGCAGTCCTGATTGACCCCAGGGCTGCCAGCAACACAGGACCGGCTGGCAACGCAGGCGCAGGCGCCAGCAGCTATGCTTTTGGAAGATGGAATACGGTTGTTGGCCTGCCCCCACCTGCCAAAAGGCCACTTGTGCGAGCCAACCCGTAACGCGTACTGAGCCTGTTGAGTCCAGCCGCCTTTATCGGCTGAAACACAGCCAATTGGTCAACCCGGGAGGCACCATCATGCGCAAGCACTCATTGAACAGGATGCTGGCCGCTGCCCTGACGGTACTGCATCTGCTGTTTGTCCTGACGGTTCCGGCCGCCAATGCCAGCCTGCTGGGGACTGCCGAAATCCTTGCCGAGCAACAGCAACAGCAACAAAAGCCGCTCGACCGGCAACAGTTGCAGGCGATGCTCGATCACCAGGGTGTGCAGAAAAAGCTGACGGAGCTCGGCGTCGATCGCGCGCAGGTAGCCCAGCGGATCAACAGCCTGACCCCGGCGGAACTGGCGCAGTTCAACCAGCAACTGGATGAGGCGCCAGCCGGGGGCATCATCGGCATCATCGTGCTGTTTCTGGTGGTCTTCATCATCACCGACATGCTCTGCGCCACCGATATTTTCAGCTTCGTCAAATGCATCAACCGCTGAGACACCGGCGGCTTTTGCCCCTCGCGTGGCTACTGTTGCTGGCTGCCTGCGCGCGCGCTCCGCTGTTACCCCCGCAGAGCGCGTTGCTGCCGGCCACGGTGGAGCTGACGGAAGTGCCGTTTTTCGCCCAGAGTGAATACCAGTGCGGGCCGGCGGCGTTGGCGAGCATGCTCACGCAGCGCGGTGTCGAGACCTCGCCAACCTTGATCAAGGAGCAGGTTTACCTTCCCGGGCGCGAAGGCAGCCTGCAGGTCGAACTGGTTGCCGCCGCCCGCGCCCATGAGCTGCTGGTCTACCCCGTGTCGCCGCGCCTGGAGGCGGTGCTGCAGCAGGTGGCTGCGGGCAATCCGGTGCTGGTGCTGCAGAATCTGGCGTTCGCCTGGTATCCACGCTGGCACTTTGCCGTGGTGGTCGGCTATGACCGCCGTCAGGGCAGCCTGGTGCTGCGCTCGGGCACCAGCAAGCGCTGGCTGACCGACTTCGCCAGCTTCGACGCCACCTGGGCCCGCAGTGGGCGCTGGGCCGTTGTAACACTGCCGGCCGATCGATTGCCGGCCGCTGCACAGTTCCTGCCCTGGCTGAAGGCGGCCAGCGACCTGGAGGAAACTGGCCATCTGCTGGCGGCCCGGCAGGCTTACCTGACCGCCACCCGGCGCTGGCCGGAGCAAGCCATGGGCTGGTTTGCCCTGGCCAACAATCGCTATGCCAGCGGGGATCGCCCAGGTGCCGAGCAGGCGCTGCGCGTCAGCCTGGAGCACGCCCCCGGCTTTGCCGCAGGCTGGTTCAACCTGTCGCAAGTACTGGCCGAGCAGGGCTGCGCGACGACCGCCAGAAGCGCCGGAATCTGCGCCCAGCGGCTGGCGCCGAGCGACAAGCGTTTTACCCCGGCACCGCGCCAACTGCACCCCCAGCCTCAGCCGGTTGCCAGCGAGTGCTTGCCGCTGCCGCCCTGCCCGCCGGCGGACAGCCACGCTGCCGCGACGCCTTGACTGGACCGGCCCAGCGGCAGCGTTTCCACTGCGCGGCCGGCAACCAGTGCCGTTGGGCGCACCGTTCCCGCGGGAGATCGTTCGAGCCCATGCTGTGCAGCACCAGCTGCCAGCGCTGCTCGCATGCCCCCCGCCTCACCTGGCGCCAGCGAATTAACGCGCACCAGCAGGCACAGAACACTCTAAAATAGCCGCCTCTCCTCTTCCCGCTGCCTTGTCAGCCACTGCACGAGGCCATTGCATGTCTTTCAATTCCCCGTCTGCCAGCCGCGTGAACGATGCGCGCCAACAGTTTCTGGCGCAGCTGGAAACCTGCATTGCGCAGAACACCCTGGTCAAGCTGGTGCTGTCCAAATACCGCGGTGCGGAAGTCGACCTGCAGCGCGTGGTGGCACGCCTGGTCACGGTGAAGGGCAAGCCCTGCGTGTCGTTCGTCCACCGCTACAAGACCCGCGACATCACCAGCAACCTGCCGCCCGCTGAGGCGCTCAGCAGCATTGCCGGCTGGCTGCCAGGCACCTTCAAGAGCGCCCACCTGCTGTCGCTCACCGACGAATTGCAACTGACCTTCAGCAAGAAGGACAAGCCGCAGCTGTTTGCCGGCAACGCGTTGCCGCGCGAGGCCCCCGCAGCCGGGCATGACCGCGAGAAGAAGCGCTTTCTCGAGCTGACCCGGCCGTTTCTCACCGACCTCGGCGTGACCAACAGCCAGCACCAGCTGATTCCGGCCATGGCGCGCAAGTGGAAGCAGATCAACAAGTTCATCGAGGTGTTTTCCCACGCCCTGCAGGAGTCGCCACTGGACCTCGGCCAGCCGTTGCATGCGGCCGATTTCGGCTCCGGCAAGGGCTACCTGACCTTCGCCATGCACGACTACCTGCGCAACAGCCTGGGCCTGGAAGCCTGGGTCACCGGCGTGGAACTGCGCCAGGAAATGGTCGACCTGTGCAACGCCGCCGCGGCGAAGCTGCCGCAGCCGGGCCTGCTGTTTCGCCATGGCGATGTACGCAGCTACAGCCCCGGGCAGATCGACATCATGATTGCCCTGCATGCCTGTGACGTAGCGACCGACTACGCCATTCACCTGGGGATCCGCAGCAAGGCGGCGATCATCATGTGCTCGCCCTGCTGCCACAAGCAGATTCGCCCGCAGATGCACACGCCACAGATGCTCAGGCCGATGCTGCAGTACGGCGTGCACCTGGGCCAGGAAGCCGAGATGGTCACCGACAGCCTGCGCGCGCTGTTGCTGGAAGCCTGCGGCTACAGTACCAAGGTGTTCGAGTTCGTCTCGCTGGAGCACACCAACAAGAACAAGATGATCCTGGCGGTGAGGCGCGCGGAAGCCGTTGATCCAGCCGAACTGCTGGCCAAGATCGAGGCTATCAAGGCGTTCTACGGGATCCGCGAACAGTGCCTGGAAACGCTGCTCAAGGCTGACGGGCGGATCTGAGCGCCAGCCTGCCCTTGCCTGATGCAGGCATGTCGCCCGGCGAGTGCCACGTCCGCTGGCTAACCCGGTGCGGTTACCCAGCGAATGCTCGCCTCCTGCTCAGCGCTTTTCCAGGCGCTGCTTGAGAAGTTGCAGGGTCTTGTCGAACTTGCCCTCGACCACCCGGCTCAGCACACCACCCATGCCCGGGATGCGCGAGCGGAAGCGGACGGTCCAGTCCACCCGGGTCTGCTTGCCTTCGGGGGTGAGCTGGATGTGTCCCCAGTAGCCGACAAAGGGCGAGCCTTCGAGGATGCGGTAGCGGTAGCCCTGGCCCGGGGTCCATTCGGTGATCTGCTCGCGAATGCTGCCGACCGGCGAGTTGACGATGCGCTCGGCAAAACGACCGTTGCGCTCGCCCTGCCCCGGTTTGTCCAGCTTGATCTGGCCAAGTCCGGCCCAGCTTGACAGCCCCTCGTGATCACCGAGCTCGGCAAACAGCTGCTCCGGGCTGGCGGCGATCTTGATCGAGCAGTCGACCCGCTGGTTATCCAGCTCCGGACGCTCGGCCATGGTGGTTGGCACAAAACCGAAGGCGCGATGCGCCCAGCCCGGCTTGGCCCACATGAACTCGTAGGAGAAGCCCAGCGGGTCATCCACGTACACGCAACCGACCAGGTTCAGGTCGAGCACCTTGCGGGTGGTGGCGACTGCGCCCTGCGCCTGCGCCTGTTCGAGCATGGCGTAAACGCCCTTGCCGCTCTGCGGATCACCGAAGCAGATGTTGAGGATGCCCTGGTCGCACAGGCGGTAATCCGCCGGCAGCGGTTTGCCCAACGGTTTCAGGTACTGCACGATCTCCAGCAGGATCGTTTCGTTGTCGCTGCCGCCGACAAATACCCGGCGCTCGCAACTGGCACCGGCCAGCCCCCACAGCGCTTCATGCTCGTCGCCATGCAAGGCAATCGGCAGCTCGCGCATGCCCAGGCCGCGGGTCACGAACTCTACCGAGCGGGCCATGTCCGGGGTGGACAAGGTCGCGGTACGGATGGCGACCGGGCAGTCCTGGCGGCCAGCGCCAGTTTCCTCGGGCAGCGGGTCGTCTTCCATCAGCTCGACAAACACCCCGTCGGGGTTGCGCACGCAGGCGCGGCGCTGGCCCGGCGGGCCAATCGGCGGTGTCAGCGGCTGGGTGCCGATCAGCTCCAGTTGCGCGAGCGCCGCATCAAAGTCCTCGACCCAGATGCCGCAACGGCTGTAACCGATATTGTTGGGCAGGTAGTCATCCGCCATCAGCCTGGAGTTGGGCTTTTCATACTGGAACATTTCCAGCTGGGCCCAGTCGCTGCGGCCGACCATGCACCAGCAGGTCATCGCCGCACCCGGCAGCTTTTGCACCAGGCCATCCGACAGCGGCGGCCGAAACAGCAGACGGTTGCCGCCGGCCGGCAGAAAGCCCAGGCCTTCGCGCCACCAGGCTTCGGTGCGGCGCAGGTCGATAACGGCAAAGGCTATCTGGTTCAGCGGCAGGGCAACGGTGGTCGGCATGCTGGCAGTCACTCGCAGGGTGATTTGATAAATTTGAAGGCATTACACATTATCAGCTGAAGCACCGACTGACTACCGACTTCTCCGCGCGCCGAAGCACGTTAGACTGCAGGCATTTCGCCGGCACCCAGCAGGACAGCGCATGAGCAATGCATACGACTACATCATCATAGGCGCGGGCACGGCAGGCTGCCTGCTGGCCAACCGCTTGAGCGCTGATCCGAGCAAACGCGTGCTGCTGCTCGAGGCGGGCGGCCGCGACAACTACCACTGGATCCACATCCCGGTCGGCTACCTGCACTGCATCGGCAACCCGCGCACCGACTGGCTGTACCAGACCGAGCCGGACAACGGGCTGAACGGGCGCACACTGCGCTACCCGCGCGGCAAGACGCTGGGCGGTTGCAGCAGCATCAACGGCATGATCTACATGCGCGGCCAGGCTCGTGACTACGACCAGTGGGCGCAGCTGGTCGGCGACAGCAGCTGGGGCTGGACGCAATCGCTGCCGTTTTTCCTGCAGCATGAAGACCACTACAAGGGCGCCAGCCCGCTGCATGGTGCCGGTGGCGAGTGGCGCATCGAACAGCAGCGCCTGCACTGGGAGGTGCTGGACGCCTTCGCCCTGGCCGCGGTGCAAGCCGGCATCCCGGCCACCGATGATTTCAACCGCGGCAACAACGAAGGCGTCGGCTACTTCGAGGTCAACCAGAAAGCCGGCTGGCGCTGGAATACCGCCAAGGCCTTCCTCCGTCCGACCTGCATGCAGCGGCCGAACTTCGAGCTGCGCACCCACGCGCAGGTGGCCAAGCTGCTGTTCGCGGCGCCGGCCGCAGGGGCCGCGCCGCGCTGCACCGGCGTGCAGTTCTGGGACGGCACGCAGCTGCACGAAGTGCAGGCACGCCAGGAAGTCATCCTCAGTGCCGGTGCGATCGGCTCGCCGCAGATCCTGCAGCTCTCGGGCATCGGTCCGGCAGCCCGTTTGCAGGCCCTCGGCATCCCGATGGTGAACGACCTGCCCGGTGTCGGCGAAAACCTGCAGGATCACCTGCAGATCCGTGCCGTGTTCCGGGTAAACAACACCCGCACCCTGAACACCCTGGCCAGCTCGCTGTGGGGCAAGGCGCGGATCGGCCTGGAATATGCTCTCCGCCGCAGCGGCCCGATGAGCATGGCCCCCAGCCAGCTGGGCGCCTTCACCCGCAGCGACCCGGCGCAGCCCTGGCCCAACCTGGAATACCACGTGCAGCCACTCAGCCTGGACGCCTTCGGCCAGCCGCTGCACGACTTCGATGCGATCACCGCCAGCGTGTGCAACCTCAACCCGACCAGCCGCGGCAGCGTGCACCTGAAAAGTGCCGACTTCCGCGTGGCCCCGGCGATTGCGCCGAACTACCTGAGCACCGCCAGCGACCGCCAGATCGCCGCCGACTCCCTGCGCGTGACCCGGCGCATCATGGCGCAGCCGGCCTTGCAGGCATTCCAGCCGGAGGAATACCGGCCCGGCGTGCAATTCCAGAGCGATGCGGAACTGGCGCAACTGGCCGGCGACATTGCCACGACCATCTTCCACCCGGTCGGCACCACCCGGATGGGCCGTACGGACGACCCCATGGCCGTGGTCGATGCCCGGCTGCGGGTGCTCGGCGTGGAGGGTTTGCGGGTCGTGGATGCGGGTGTGATGCCGCTGATCACCAGCGGCAACACCAACTCGCCGACGCTAATGATTGCCGAGCGGGCGGCACACTGGATCATCGAGGCAGCGAAGGGAAAAGCCAGCTGAGGCCTGCCACCGTTCCGGCGAACAACTCGACTATGCTTCAGCAAGTCAGCCGGCACAGGCTGCCACTGGATGCTCATCCGGGCCCGAGCACGTCCCGCCAGCCCGACTGAAGGCTCCAGCCTTCCAGCACAGGACAGATCGGCATGCTTATCGGCGTCCCCAAAGAAATCAAGGTGCATGAATACCGTGTCGGCCTGACCCCGCATTCGGTCGCCGAGCTGACCGCGCTTGGCCACCGGGTCTGGGTCGAAACCCAGGCGGGCGACGGTATCGGCTTCAGCGATGCGGACTATCAGGCCGCTGGCGCACAGATCGCCGCCAGTGCCGCCGAGGTCTTCGCCAACGCCCGGCTGCTGGTCAAGGTCAAGGAACCGCAGCGCAGCGAGCGCGCCCTGCTGGGGCCGCAGCACTGCCTGTTCACCTACCTGCACCTGGCGCCCGACCGCGCGCAGACCGAGGAATTGCTCGCCAGTGGGGCCACCTGCATCGCCTACGAGACCGTCACCGATCGCCATGGCGGTCTGCCGCTGCTGGCGCCGATGTCCGAGGTGGCCGGACGCATGGCGATCCAGGCCGGCGCCAGCTGTCTGGAAAAGGCGCATGGCGGGCGTGGCGTGCTGCTCGGCGGAGTGCCCGGGGTGCCTGCCGGCAAGGTGGTGATCCTCGGTGCTGGCGTGGTGGGCAGTCAGGCTCTGGCGATGGCCGTGGGTCTGGGCGCGCAGGTCAGCGTGCTGGACTGCAATCTGGACACCCTGCGCCGCCTGGATGCGCGCTACGGCAATCGCATCACGACCCTCTACTCGACGGGCAGCAGCGTACGTGAACAGGTGCTCGGCGCCGATCTGGTGATCGGCAGCGTGCTGATTCCCGGGGCGGCCGCGCCCAAGCTGATCAGCGTCGAAATGGTGCGGCAGATGCTTCCCGGCGCAGTGCTGGTGGACGTGGCGATTGACCAGGGCGGCTGTGCGGAAACTTCCCGTCCCACCACCCACGCCGAACCGACCTATGTGGTCGACGAGGTGGTGCACTACTGCGTGGCCAACATGCCCGGCGCGGTGGCACGTACCTCGACCCTGGCGCTGAACAACGCCACCCTGCCCTTCGTAATCGCCCTGGCCGGCAAGGGGTCACGCCGCGCATTGGAAGAAGACCCGCACCTACTGGATGGCCTGAATGTGGCCAGGGGCGTACTCACCTGCAGCCATGTCGCCGCATCCCACAACTTGCCCTACCAGCCGGCGCGCGAGGTGCTGCAGCAACTCTGAACATGTCCGGCGTACTTTCAGGCGCTGCCCGCGTTAGTGGTTGAACATGCGTTTGCAGGGTGGGTCAGCCGCGCAGCGGCGCAACCCACCATCGACGCCAAAGACATCACTGTGGCCGGCCTTGCGACCGGTCGGTGGCTTATGGCTGCTTGGCAGCCGATGTCAGGTCGTTCTGCAGGTCATGGGCGCGCTTGATCAGATACGCGCGGATCTTTTCGAACTCCTCCGGCTTCAAGCGCCCGCCAAAGGGTGGCATGCCCAGATGGGCACGGGCACCGTGCACGATGTTCTGGAACTGCTCATGCTTTTCCGCGGTCAGGTAGCGCAGGTCGGGGATGGCATTGGCGCTGTAGGCACTCAAACCGTGGCAGACCGAACAGTTCTCGCCATACAGCTTGCGCCCTGCCTGCACATCCTCGGCACTGGCCGTTTGTGGTGGCGGATTGGGCGGGGTCATGATGCGCCTGCGCACTTCCGGCATGGGTTCCTTGCCACCCAGCTTGAACACGAACAGGCGTGAATCCGGCACCACCGGCGAGTTTTCTGCCACCAGGCCGAAGGCAATCGGGAAAGCGCCGCCCAGACCGACGTTGAAGGCCACGTACTGCTCGCCATTGATTTCATAGGTGATCGGCCCGGCAATCACCGCACTCGACACCTGCTGCTGCCACAGGCGCTTGCCGGTATCCGCCGCGTAGGCAAACAACTCGCCAAAGGCAGTGCCCTGGAACACCAGATTGCCGGCGGTGGTCAGGGTGCCACCGTTGTTCATCATCGGGTACGGCACCGACCAGATTTCCTTCTGCTGCACCGGATCCCAGGCCTGCAGCTTGCCGGTGAACAACTTGACCAGCTTGTCACGGCCAGCCTTGTCCTCGGGTAGCGCCGGGATGTCCACGCCCAGGCTGTACTTGCCCTTCACCGGCTTGCCCGCTGTCTTCAGTGGGCTGAACTCTTCGGCGGTGGTGTGCTGGGGAATGTAGACCAGCCCGGTTTGCGGATTGAAGCTCATCGGCTGCCAGTTGTGTGCCCCCTGCGAGCCGGGGAACACCGTCTTGGTCTCGCCCTTGCTCCAGTAATCGGCCGCTTCGTAGTCGAAGATCGGCCGTCCGGTTTTCTGGTCGATACCCTTGGCCCAGGTGACGATTGAACCGAACTGGCCTGCCGAAATGAATTGCCCGGTAGCGGCATCGATGACGTAGAAGAAGCCGTTCTTCGGTGCCTGCATCACCACCTTGCGCGGCTTGCCGGCGATCGGCAGGGTTGCCACGATGATGTCCTGGGTGGCGGTGTAGTCCCATGAGTCGCCCGGGGTGGTCTGGTAATGCCAGACGTACTCGCCGGTGTCCGGCTTGACCGCGACGATCGACGAGAGGAACAGGTTGTCGCCCTTGCCCTCGCTGCGCAGGCCGTAGTTCCAGTAGGAGCCGTTGCCCACACCGATGTACAGCAGGTCGAGCTCGGGGTCATAGGCCATGCCGTTCCAGACGGTGCCGCCACCGCCCTGGACCCAGTACTGGTCGCCGAACCAGGTCTTGCGGATCATGCTGATGGTGTCCGACTCGTCCCCCTTGGCCGGATCACCGGGCACGGTGAAGAAACGCCATTGCTGCTTGCCGGTTTCCGCATCGTAGGCGGTGATATAACCGCGCACGCCCAGCTCGGCGCCGCCGTTGCCGATGATGACCTTGTCCTTGACGATGCGCGGCACGCCGGTGATGGTGTAGTTGCGCTCGTGATCGATGACCGTATCGACCGACCAGAGCTTCTTGCCGGTCCTGGCATCCAGCGCTTCCAGGCGCCCGTCGTAGACACCGACATAGACCTTGCCCTTCCACAGTGCCACGCCACGGTTGGCCGCATCGCAGCAACCCTGGTTCTGCATGCCGCGAAACACCTGGGGGTCGTACTTCCACAACAGCTTGCCGGTCACCGCATCAAGGGCGTAGACCATGCTGTAGGCGCCGGTGGTGTAGAGCACGCCATCGACGACCACCGGAGTCGCTTCAACCACGCGGTCGAGGTCGTATTTGAACTGCCAGGCCAGACCGAGCTGATCGACGTTCTTGTCGCTGATCTGTGTCAGCGGCGAAAAGCGCTGCTCGCCATAGGTGCGGCCGCTGGTCATCCAGCTGCCGGGTTCCTGATCGGCGTTCAGCAGGCGCTGGGTATCCACCGGCAGCGCCGCCGCACTGGCCAGCGCGGCAGCTCCGAGCAGCGCGCCAAGGGTCAGGACTTTGGCCAGCAACGCAGAGACTGACTGCCCGCACACGCCGCACTGTTTGACTGCCGCCCGACTCGCCGGCGGCGACGAGTGAAGGTCATGGACCAGTGTCTTCATAGCCGATAGTAAATGCATGTTCCTGGGTTCCCTGCTGACTGTCCGGTGATTGTTCGTCGAGCGCCGCGCCACGCTTAAACCGCTGCCGGCGCAGCGCGCAGAAGCTGCTAACAAAACAGTAGCAGAGCGCTACGGGCTGATGTCACTGGTCGCTGCCCGGCTTGCGCCGAGCAAACCGTGCCGCCCAGGGATTGGCACTTATGCCATGCAGCAGCACGCTCAGCAGCACCGTGCAGATGGCCGTGGCCAGCAGGGTGTTGATGGCCTGCAGGTTGCTGTCCATGATCATCACCGCAAACACGATGGTGGCCAGCCCGCGGGGACCGAACCAGCCGATAAACAGGCGGGTCTCGAAGTCGAGGCGGGTTCCCAGCAAGCTGATATAGACCGGCAGCATGCGGATCAGGGTCAGGCTGAGTACGGCGTACAGCCAGATCTCGACAGTGAAGCTGCTCCAGGCCCGGGGAATGACCATCGCGCCGAAGGCCAGCCAGGTGATGATGGAAAGCAGGCTGCCGAACTCCTCGCTGGCCTGCAGCAGTTTGTGCTTCTGCTGGTCGAGCAGAAACCCCGATAGCAAGCCGCCGACGAAGGCCGCAATGAAACCGCTGCCGCCAAGCGTTTGCGCGAGGGCAAACGACAGCAGTGCCAGCCCCGGCAGGGTAAGCTGCGACCACATGGGCAGCTGCCAGTGGTGCTTCTGCGAGACCCCCAGCAACTGCCAGGCCAGCAAGGCAAGTCCGGCACCTACCAGCGCACCGATTCCCAACTCCTCAAGGATCAGCTCAACCGCCAGGGCCAGCGGCTCGTGAGTCTGGACTTCCAGCATCAGCGCCAGAAGCAGCAGCAAGAGCGGCACACAGATGCCGTCATTCAAACCGCTTTCCACGTTGAGGCCTTCGCGAACCGGCGCGGGCACCACCGGATTGCTCACTACAGCCTTGCCCAGTGCCGCATCGGTGGGTGCCAGAATCGTCGCCAGAATCGCCAGTTCGAGGAGCGGGATGTGCGGAAACAGCCAGTAACCGGCCAGGCCTCCGGCGAGCAGGGTCAACGGCAAGCCGATGAGGAGCAGGCGCAGCGGCAGGCCCTCATTGGCATGCAGGACCTTCAGGTTGGCCTGGGCTGCATCACTGAACAGGACGATGGCCAGGGTCAGCTCGGCAAGCGCCTTGATCCCCTCCCGGGTCAGCTGCGGTTGCAGCACGCCGAGGACGGCCGGACCAAGCAGCAGCCCGGCAAGCATGAACATGAGCGGGCCATTGAACAGGCGCGACTCGAAGCGTCCGGCAAAAATGCTGTAGACCAGCAGGAAGGCAGCAATCACCGCCAGATTCTGATACATGGGGATCCGCTCCGGCAGCCAAGGAAAGGGAACAGCTTAATTGCACACCTGGATCGCGCGGACCTTTATGGACGACACGCTGGGATGCGACAGCTTGAATACGGCTTCGGCTGGCAAGTCCGCCAGCGCAGCTGGAGACAGTGCGGATTTCAGGCTCAGCCGCAGCTGCAGGCAGGGTTCGCCGTGCCAATTGGCCACCACCGGCTCATCCACATCGAGGACCTCGGGATGGGTGAAGTCGTAGCCGCACTGGCTGGCGACCTCCGCCAGTTCGATGTCGTCATCCGTTACCTCCACGGCAATAAAAACTGCGGCATACATCGACATTTCCTCCAGACAAGTGCGCAGCCTGAAGCGGCCACGCGGGGTTGTGTCCAGTGTAAGAGCAATTGCCCCGATGATTGCAGGCTTGTAGCAACGAAGATGACTGGGTAACGTGCCGGCTTCATTCGCGGAGTCCTGTCATGTTCACCTTTCGCCCTCTCGTATTCGCCCTGCTGCCGCTGTTCGCCGGCTGCCAGATGCTGGGCAACCTATTCACCGAAGAGCCTGCCGTCAGCCAGCCGCGCATCCAGGGGGAACTGACGCAGCGCGGCGAACAGTTGCTGTTCAAGCCATGCAAGGACAGCACCCGGTACATCCTGGTTGGCGAGCAAAGCGCGGCACTGGCCGGGCAGGCCCACAGCTTGCTGGCTGACAGCGGCAAACCCCTGTTTGCCGATCTGCGCGGCAGCCTGGAACCCGGCGCGCCGGAAGGCCAACTGAACGTGACTCGCCTGTACAAGCTGCAAAGCGAGGGGCGCGGCTGCAGCGATCCCAACTTCAAGCAACTGCTGATGCGCGCCAGCGGCAACGAGCCCGCCTGGAACATCAACATGAACCGCAAGGGCCTGGTACTCGAGCAGGCGGGCAAAGCCCCGCTGGCCCTGCCCTACGTCGAAGAGCAGCTACCGGATGGCCGTTTCAACATCAGCACCGAATCGGACGGCCTGCAGCTGGATCTCTGGCTGACGCCAAAAACCTGCACCGACAGCATGACCGGCAGCATCCTGCACCTGACGGCAGAGCTGAACCTGAACGGTAAGGTATTGCGCGGCTGCGGCGCCTATGGCGCCATGCGCAACGACTGAAGGCTGCAGTCTGCAGTCTGCAGTCTGCAGGCCGCGCAAGCACGGCCCGCAGGCAGACTCAGCCCTTCTGCTGTTCGACGATAAGCTTCTGCGCCGGCATTGGCGCAGGGAATGCCGCAGCGCCCAGTTCATCCTTGAGCAGGCGGTTGGTGTCGAAATACACCTGCCAGTAGTGATCGGTGTGGCAGAACGGCCGCACCGCCAGCACCGGCCCGACCAGATTGAACTCCAGGATCTCGACCACCACGGCCGGGTCAGCCAGCACGTTGGGAACGGCTGCGATCTTTTCCTTCAGCAAGGCGATGGCCGCCTTGTAATCCGCCGCACCGGACAGCTGGGCGGTCAGGTCCACCCGGCGGAAACTGTTGTGGCTGAAGTTCTGGATATTGTCGGAAAACAGCTTGTTGTTGCCCACCAGGGTCAGCACGTTGTCCGGAGTATTGATCGCCGTGGCGAACAGGCCGATCTCCATCACGGTACCGGTCACACCACCGGCGCTGATGAAGTCGCCGACCTTGAACGGCCGCAGCACGATGATGAAGCCGCCGGCCGCCAGGTTCGCCAGCAGCCCCGACCAGGCCATGCCGATGGCCAGGCCAACTGCGGCCAGCAACGCAGCGAAGGTCGTGGTCTGCACACCGAGGTAACCGAGGATGCCGATCACCAGCAGAATGTTCAGGGTGACGGTAATCACCGAGCCGACGTAACGCAAAACCGTGGGATCGACACTCTGCTTGCCCAAGGCACGCTGCACCATGCCCACCGCCGCACCAATCAGCCAGCGACCGACTACCCAGAAAGCAATCGCGGCGAGAATTTTCACGCCAAAGGTGGTTCCGTACTCGGTGACCTTATTCATCAGGATAGTCATATTGTCGACCGAGACCGCCTTGAGGGTAGCTTCATCCATAGTGCAGCTCCTGCGAGATGATTTTCAGATTGTGCGCACGGCTTGGAACTGCCGCAAAGCAGCCGTCAGAGCATGGCTGGCGAACGGGCAATGCGCAATCAGCAAGGCTTGCAACTGCCCCAGGAGGAGTTCCGGGCAGGAACGAAAAAGCCCCGTAATTCATTGAATTACGGGGCTTTTAAATAATGGCGGGAAGATAGGGATTTGAACCCTAGGTGCTATTGCTAACACAACGGATTTCGAATCCGTCCCGTTCGGCCACTCCGGCATCTTCCCAGCGGCGCGCATCATACCAGCCGGATTTGCTTTGGCGAAGCCCGGCGCGGATTATTTTTCAAGTCGGTTCAGGTGCTTGCGTCGAGCCCCGCTCGACTCGGCACCGCTCACCGATGAATCAGGCGGTCAGCCGCGTCAGGGCCTCACGGTACTTGTCAGCGGTTTTCTGCGCCACTTCCAGCGGGATCGCCGGGGCTGGCGGCTGCTTGTTCCAGCCGGAGGCCTCCAGCCAGTCGCGCACATACTGCTTGTCGAAGCTTGGCGGGTTGCTGCCTTCGGCATAGCTGTCGGCTGGCCAGAAGCGGCTGGAGTCGGGCGTCAGCACCTCGTCCATCAGGGTCAGGGTGCCATCCTCGTCCAGGCCGAACTCGAACTTGGTGTCGGCGATGATGATCCCGCGGGTGGCCGCGTACTCGACCGCCGCACTGTAGAGGGCGATGGCGGTGTCGCGCACCTTGGCCGCCAGCTCTGCGCCGATGATGGCTTCGCACTGCTCGAACGAGATGTTCTCGTCATGGTCGCCAACCGCGGCCTTGGTCGAGGGGGTGAAGATCGGTTGTGGCAGCTTGGCCGCTTCCTGCAGCCCGGCCGGCAGCCGGATACCGCACACGGTGCCGCTCTTCTGGTACTCCTTCCAGCCAGAACCGACGATGTAGCCGCGCACAATCGCCTCTACCGCCACCGGCTTGAGGCGCTTGGCCACCACGGCCCGGCCTTCCACCAGCGGCAATTCAGCCGCTGCGACCACGTCCTCGACGCGATCACCGGTGAAATGATTGGGCACCAGGTCCTTGAGCTTGTCGAACCAGAAATTGGAGATTGCGGTGAGGATCTTGCCCTTGTCTGGAATCGGCTCATTGAGGATCACATCGAAGGCCGAGAGCCGGTCGGTCGCCACCATCAACATGCGCTTGGCGTCGATCTCGTAAAGGTCGCGCACTTTGCCCGAGTAGATTTTCTTCAGACCAAGGGAGGAAGGAGTGCTCATGGATTGTGTCCGTCTGGAAAAAAACGGGCGAAAACCGTCAGGTTTTCGCCCATCAGATGTTTGACTGCCCGGCCTTGATGCCTCAAGGCTGAACAGGGACTGGCGTCAGAATACTGGTCTGGATCTGCCCCAGTACGCGAGTGGCCAGATCGTACGGCGCCATGCCGCCTTCAGGGGTCAGGAGTGCCACCTGGGTGCTGTTGCCTATGCCGACCAGGCGCACCAGGTAACGCTCGGCGCCGGCACCAGCATCTTCCTGTTCAGCCTCGTCAGCCGGACCACCGGTGATCCAGTCAAAGAAACCGGGCTCTTCCCTCGACTGATCCTGCGCACCGCGGGCCAGATCGACGTAATAGATGCCGGTAGTACGGTCAAGGTCGTCCACCCTGATGTCGGCAACGGCAATCGCGCGGCCGACGCTGGACCAGGCACGGTCATAGTCAGTGCCGAGGGTCAGCACGGGATTGCCACTGGCGTCATCCGCCACTCTGGCCAGCGACGGCGCATCGAAATCCCGCTCGGCGAGCAGGGAAACCTGCGGGCTTTCCTCATCGCTGGCGGCCATGCTGGTCATCAGGCCGTCCAGCAGGCTGGTCTCCACGCCGGTATCGGTCAGCCATTCGAGGTCTTCGTCACCGCTGTCGGTATCACGCAGGGCCGTGGCCACAAAAACTTCCGTGGTGCCCTTCTGCACGCCTGGTTCGACCCGAACGCGGATGCGGATGTCGCTGTCGCTGTTGCCGTCCTCGAGGTCCTCGGAACCCGGCCCCAAAGCGGCAGAGAGATCCTTGCGCGGCTGCCAGGCAGTGAGGAACTCACCGGTCTGCTGGCTTTGCTGGGCAATCTGGAACCCGCTGTTTTCAAAGAATTGCAGCGCCATCGGCCAGACGTCGGCGGTGCTGCGCTTGGCTACCAGCCAGCGCACATCGTCGTTCTTCTGCAAGGTGAAATCACTGTAAATGCCGCTGGTGGGCAGCAGCAGCGGCGGGCGCGGCACCTTGTACTCGGCGACATTGGAGTTGGCGACGTTGCCCGGAATCGGCAACAGGGCATCCAGGGGCTTGCTCTGAACGCCCTCCGGCAGCTGCATTGGAGCAGTCTGGCGGGATTCCAGGTAATCGTCGCTGCGATCACGGAAATAGCCATCCTTGCCAGTGAGACCCAACCAGCTGCAGGCGCTGGTACTGGAGATGATCAGGGCGAGCGCGGAGAGTCCGGCAATTCGCTTCATGCGCAGAAATACCTCGGATTAAGCCAATATGCCGGACTGGCGCATGGCCTGCCGAAGGGGTTCGTGACAACTCTGACTCAGCCAGGTCAACGGCAAGCGGATGCCGTCAGGGATCAAGCCCATCTCGTGCAGCGCCCATTTGACCGGAATCGGATTGGATTCGATGAACAGCGCCTTGTGCAGCGGCATCAGGCGATCATTGATTCCGCGGGCTACCGCGGCGTCACCGCGCATGGCCGCGGCGCACAGCTCGCTGACAGCGCGTGGCGCCACATTGGCGGTAACCGAAATATTGCCCTTGCCACCCATCAGGATCAGCTCGACGGCGGTTGCATCGTCGCCCGAGTAAACCAGAAAGTCCTTGCTGACCCGATCCAGCACTTCCTTGCCGCGCTGCAGGTCGCCGGTGGCTTCCTTGATGCCGATGATATTGGCCACTTTCGACAGGCGCTCAACCGTTTCCGGGAGCATGTCACAGGCGGTACGGCCAGGTACGTTGTAGAGAATCTGCGGAATGGCGACCGCTTCGGCAATCTGCCGGAAGTGCAGGTAGAGCCCTTCCTGGGTCGGCTTGTTGTAGTACGGGGTCACCAGCAGGCAGGCGTCAGCACCGGCCAGCCTGGCGGCCTCGGTCAGCTCGACGGATTCCCGGGTCGAATTGCCGCCGGTTCCGGCAATCACTGGAATACGGCCATTGACCTGCGCGACCACGCGACGAATCACTTCAACGTGTTCGACGACATCCAGAGTCGCCGACTCACCCGTGGTGCCGACTGCGACTATAGCGTTGGTGCCCTCTTGCAGGTGGAAATCCACCAGCTTCGCCAGGCTGTCCCAATCCAGACCACCCTGTGCATCCATGGGCGTGACCAGTGCCACCATACTGCCCGCAATCATGCAACCGCTCCTGCCATAAAATAAGAGCGTTATGGTACTGGCGCCACCTGCCTTGCACAAGCAATGGACAAGAGCGGCATTCCCCTGAGCCCGACTTTTCGCTAACCTGCCGGCCTGAGTTAGCGCCTTCACGCTTCGCCCACTTCCCTGCCTTAGGAATGCTGCATGTCCACCCCCCCAGTCCGCGAACAATTCCTAGTCATCAGCGCTCTTGGCGCCAACTCCATGGAGCTGACCAATGTGCTCTGCCGGGCTAGCCAGGAAAACCGCTGCGCGGTTGTCAGCACGCGCCTGAGCCGACATGGCGAGTTCAGCGCCCTGGTCCTGCAGATTGCCGGCAGCTGGGACGCCCTGGCGCGCCTGGAAACCAGCATGCCCGGGCTGGCGAAGAAGCATCACTTCACCATCAGCGTCACCCGCAGCGCTGCCCAGGAGCCGCGCCCCCAGGCGTTGCCCTATGTCGCCTACGTCAGTTCGGTCTATCGCCCGGACATCCTCAATGAACTGTGCCAGTTCTTCAGCGACCACAAGGTCGAACTGGAGAACCTGACCTGCGATACCTACCTCGCCCCGCAGACCGGCGGCACCATGCTCAACGCCACCCTGACCGTCACCCTGCCGGCCGGCACGCAGATCAGCTGGCTGCGCGACCAGTTCCTGGACTTCGCCGACGCCCTGAACCTGGATGCCCTGATCGAACCCTGGCGCCCCCAGCATCCTTGAGGATTGCACAATGACTATCGAAGTAGGCCAATCCGTAGCGGACTTCACCGTTCAGGCAACCAGTGGGCAGCAAGTGCAACTGTCTGCACTCAGGGGCCGCCAGCTGGTGATCTATTTCTACCCCAAGGACAGCACACCCGGCTGCACCACCGAAGGCCAGGATTTCCGCGACCTGTATGCGGCCTTCATCGCCGCCAACACGCTGATTTTTGGCGTATCGCGGGACAGCCTCAAATCCCACGAGAACTTTCGCTGCAAGCAGGCCTTTCCGTTTGAGCTGATCAGCGACACGGATGAAGCGCTGTGCCAGCAATTTGCCGTGATCAAGCTGAAGAAGCTGTATGGCAAGGAATATCTCGGCATTGATCGCAGCACCTTCCTGATCGACAGCAACGGTGTCCTGCGCCAGGAATGGCGCGGCGTCAAGGTGCCCGGGCACGCCGCGGCAGTACTACAGGCCGCTCAGGCCTTGCACAGCCAGTAGCCATAGACGCCAGCCGCCACCTCTTCGCGCAGCAAAGTGTGCCCGGCCAGACGGGCGAAAGCCCGAAAGTCGCGTTGTGAGCCCGCATCGGTAGCCAGCACCTTCAGCGTTGCTCCCGATGGCAGCCGATTGAGCTCCAGCTTGGCCTTGAGCAACGGCATCGGACAGCTCAGCCCACGCGCATCGACCTCGGCATCGCAAGGGTACTCAGGCCAGGCAGGATCAGTCATTTGAACTCCTCACAAAGAAGCAAGTCTACCCAACGCCAGTCTGTGCTGGCCAGCAAGCACCCAGCACAGATAAAGTAGCCACGACCTGATCAAGAGTCTTTTGCATGCACCGTCTGCGCCCTGCCCTGCTTTGCGTCGCCTGCCTGATTGCCGCCCCCGCCATCGGTGATGACCTGCCCTCGTTCGGCGACTCCAGTTCCGGCATTGTCTCGCAACAGGAGGAGCGCGAACTCGGGCATGCCTACCTGAGCATCATTCGCGGGCAGACGGCACAGATTCCCGACCCGTTGCTCAAGGATTACCTGGAAAACAACGTTTATCGGCTCGCCGAGTCAAGCCAGGTGCAGGATCGCCGCTTCAATTTCATCTTGCTGAAGAGTCGTCAACTGAATGCCTTTGCGGCGCCCGGCGGCATCATCGGCGTCAATGGCGGCCTGTTCCTCTACGCCCAGACCGAGGGCGAATTCTCCTCGGTTCTCGCCCACGAACTAGCACACCTGTCGCAACGCCACTTCGCCCGCGGCGTCGAGGCCCAGCAGCAGATGCAGATACCGGTGATGGCCGCCATGCTCGGTGGCATCATCGCCATGGCCGCAGGTGCCGGGGATGCCGGCATAGCCGCGATCGCCTCGACCCAGGCCGCCGCCATGCAGGCGCAGCAACGTTTCTCCCGACAGAACGAGCAGGAAGCCGACCGTATCGGGATGCAGACCCTGGAAAATGCCGGTTACGATCCGCGCAGCATGCCCGACATGTTCGGTCGTCTGATGAGCCAGTACCGCTATGACAGCCGGCCCCCCGAATTTCTCATGAGCCACCCGGTTACCGAATCGCGCATAGCCGACACCCGCAACCGCGCCGAGCAGTTTCCGGATGGCGGAGTAAAGGACACCACCCGCTACCAGCTGATGCGCACCCGCATCCAGCTGGTCTTTGAGGAAACCCCCGGGCTGGCAGCCAAACGCTTTCAGGCCATGCTGGCAGACGAGCCTGGCGCAGATCCGGCGCGGTATGGCCTGGCCATCGCGCAGATCCAGGGCGGCCAGCTCAAGCTGGCCGGTGAAAACCTCAAGCCGCTGCTGGACAAGGCGCCCAACGAAATCGTCTACAACCTGGCCCAGGTCGAACTGGACCTGACCGCCAAGCGGCTCGGCGAGGCTCGCGCCCGGATCGAGAAACTGCTCAAGTCATTCCCCAACAACTATCCGGTACTGCAAGCGCTGACTGACTTGCAGGTCAAGGAAGGCAAGTCGGCACAGGCGGAAAAAACCCTCGACCAACTGGTCAGCCTGCGACCATACGATCCGGACATCTGGTATCAGGTTGCCGAGGTGCGCGGCCAGACTGGAAACATCATCGGCCTGCATCAGGCGCGGGCGGAGTTCTTCGCGCTGGTTGGCGACTACCCGCAAGCGATCGAGCAGTTGAACTTTGCCAAGCGCCGTGCCGCAGCCAACTTCCCGCTGGCATCACGCATCGATACCCGGCAACAGCAGTTGATGGCCGAGCAGGCCATCATTCAGCAGATGATGCGCTGACAGCGCCTCAGGCGTTGCCCGTCACGCGCAGGCGGGCAGCCTGATTGAAGTCCAGCATGCGCTTGAGCGGCTGCACTGCCCGCGGAATCAGCGCTGGATCCACCAGCACCTCGCCACTGCCCGTGCGCAGGCAATCCAGCGTGCGCTGCAGGGTATTCATGGCCATCCAGGGGCAATGCGCACAACTGCGGCAGGTCGCGCCGTAACCTGCCGTAGGCGCCTCGACGAACGTCTTGTCAGGGCACAACTGCTTCATCTTGTAGAAAATGCCGCGGTCGGTAGCGACGATGAACATCTGGTTCGGCAGCTCCTGAGCCGCCTTGATCAGCTGGCTGGTCGAACCCACCGCATCCGCCAGCTCAATCACCGCTTCCGGCGATTCGGGGTGCACCAGCACGGCGGCATCCGGGTACAGCGCCTTCAGGTCATGCAACTGGCGGGCCTTGAACTCTTCGTGAACAATGCACGCGCCATCCCAGAGCAGCATGTCGGCGCCCGTTTCACGCTGGATATAGCGGCCGAGGTGCTGGTCCGGTGCCCAGAGAATCTTCTCGCCGTTATCCATCAGGCTTTCGACGATTTCCAGCGCACAACTGGAAGTCACCACCCAGTCGGCCCGCGCTTTGACGGCCGCCGAGGTATTGGCATAGACCACCACCGTACGTTCCGGGTGCTGGTCACAGAAGGCCGCGAACTCCTCAGCCGGGCAGCCCAGGTCCAGCGAGCAGGTCGCCTCCAGGGTCGGCATCAGCACGCGCTTTTCCGGGTTGAGGATCTTCGCCGTTTCACCCATGAACCTGACACCCGCCACCACCACCGTCTGCGCCGGATGCTGGTTGCCAAAGCGGGCCATTTCCAGCGAGTCGGAAACACAGCCACCGGTTTCTTCCGCCAGCGCCTGAATCACCGGATCACAGTAATAATGCGCGACCAGAACGGCATTCTGGCGCTTCAGCTCTGCGGCAATCTCAACGCGGCAAGCCGCCTGTTGTTCCGCCGTCAGCTGTAGTGGCTGCTTGGCATCCAGATGGGCCTGAACCAGCAGGCGTTCGGAAATATGCGTCATAGTTGCTGACCTTGAGGACAACCGTGTGGCTGTACAAACGAAATATACCACCCAGGACTGGAAATCCGGAGCAGGTAAATAGTTGAGCAAGGAAAGGATGCTGCAGGGAAGGGGTGGTGGGTCGTGCAGGATTCGAACCTGCGACCAATTGGTTAAAAGCCAACTGCTCTACCAACTGAGCTAACGACCCAACGCAAGCGCATGATACTGATTCCATTCAGAAAATCAACTTTTCAAACACTCACTGGTAACGAGTGGGATCGGCCAGACCCGCGCCGGCGAAGCCGGCGGCTCGCAGCCGGCAACTGTCGCAGCGACCACAGGCGCGCCCCTGCTCGTCCGCCTGGTAACAGGAAACCGTCAGCCCGTAATCGACCCCAAGCCGGGTGCCGGCCTGAATGATCTGGGCCTTGCTCAGATACTGCAGGGGCGCCTGAATCCGGAAGCCCGGCCCTTCCACGCCGGCCTTGGTGGCCAGATTGGCCAGCTGCTCGAAGGCCCGGATGAACTCCGGCCGGCAATCCGGGTAGCCGGAATAATCCACTGCATTCACGCCGATGAAGATGTCGCCCGCCTCCAGCACCTCGGCCCAGCCGAGCGCCAGCGCCAGAAAGACCGTGTTGCGCGCCGGCACATAGGTCAGCGGAATGCCTTCGGCAGGGGTTTCCGGTACGGCGATGCTGCTGTCGGTCAGTGCCGAACCACCGATGCCATTGAGGTTCAGGCCGACCACCTTGTGCTCGACCACGCCCAGCTGCCGGGCAATCTGCTCCGCCGCATGCAGTTCCGCACGATGGCGCTGCCCATAGTCGAAGCTCATGCTGTAACAGGCAAAGCCGTCGGCCTTGGCCATGGCTACCACGGTGGCCGAATCAAGCCCGCCGGACAGCAGGATTACCGCTCTTTTTTCGTTCATCTCAATGTCCCGGCTCGTCGTTCCAGAGAATCTTGTGCAACTGCAATTGCAGACGCACCGGCAGGTTGTCGGCAATGATCCACTCAGCCAGATCGCGGGCTTTAAGCTCATGCTGGCTAGGCGAGAACAGCACTTCGCCGGCGCGTTGATCCAGCCGGTACTCGATCAGCTTGGAAACCGCCCAGTCATAGTCCGCCCGTGAACAGATAACGAATTTCACCTGATCATTACTGGTCAGCAGGCCAATATTCTCATAGCGATTGCGCGCCACTTCGTGTGAACCCGGGGTTTTCAGGTCTACCACCCGACTCACGCGCGGATCCACCGCGGCAATATCCAGCGCGCCGCTGGTTTCCAGTGACACCGCATAACCGGCATCGCACAGGCGCTGCAGCAAGGGAATGCAATTGGGCTGCGCCAACGGCTCACCACCAGTCACACAGACATGGCGCGGCTTGTATGCGGCCACTTTGGCCAGGATCTCGTCCAGGCTCTGGATCTCGCCGCCACTGAAGGCATAGGCCGTGTCGCAGTACTGGCAACGTAAAGGACAGCCGGTCAGGCGGACAAACACGGTAGGCAAGCCTGCTGTGCGTGTCTCGCCCTGCAGCGAGTAGAAAATCTCGGTAATGCGCAGGGTTTCTAGCATGGTGACCACGGGCGTGATAGCGAAACAGGCCATCCGCCTCCGTTGCGTCTTGGTGACGAAAAATAGGGGATGGCGATTCTAACGAAAAAACCCGCGACTGGCGCGGGTTTAGTCCATCAAACAAACGTGTATCAGAGGCCCTGGAGGTCCCGCTGGGCCAACTGGGCCGCCGAACTGCCCGGGAACTGGGTAATCACCCGCTGCAGGATGGTCTTGGCCTGGGCGGTATTGCCCTGGCGCAATTCGACATCTGCCAGCTTGTACAAGGAGTCCGGCACCTTCGGATGGCTTGGATAGACCTTGCTGACCTGAGCGAAGGCCTGCGCTGCCGCCGGCAAGTCACCCTGCGCCAGATTCACCTCGCCCAGCCAGTACTGCGCATTACCGGCGTACTGACTGTTGGGGTATTTGCGCAGGAAACCGCTGAACGCCTGGCTGGCCTTGGCAAAATCACGCGTCTTGATCAGGTCGAACGCCGCGTCGTAGTACAGCTTTTCTTTTGCCGGATCCGTCGGTTCGGCGCTAACCGCAGCCTGGTTCTGTACCGGCTGCGCGGGCATCACTGGCGCTGCGCTGGCATTGATTGCACCACCGGCAGCAGGACCTTGACTTGCCGGGGCACCCGCAGTGCCACCAGCCAAGCGCCGATCCAGATCCTGATAGCGCTCAAGCCCTTCCTGCCTGAGGCGCTGAATTTCGTTCTGCTGTTCTTCAAGCAGACCACGCAACTGCGCCACTTCCTGCTGGAGTTGCTGCAACTGCATGAAAACCTGGCCTTGCGCCGAAACCGGGGCTGCTGCCCCGGCTCCTGCATAGGCACCCGCATTCTGGTAACCAGCCGGCGGATAACCGCTGGCAGTCCCATCAACTTCAACTACCGGAACCTCGGCCAGCGCCCCAAGGGGCAGGCTGAGGGCCAACAGAGTCAGAATGCGGTTGTACTTTGACATGACTGATTACTTGGTCATTTCAACGCGACGGTTCTGGGCCCAGGCTTGCTCGTCGTTACCCATGGCAACCGGACGCTCTTCACCGTAGGAAACCACTTCCAGCTGAGCCGGGGAGACACCCTGCAGAACCAGGTAGCGCTGCACAGCCTGGGCACGACGCTCGCCCAGAGCCATGTTGTATTCACGGGTGCCGCGCTCGTCGGTGTTGCCAGACAGTACTACGCGCTGACCATTGCCTTTCAGGTCCTTGGCATGTACGTCGAGGGCGCGCATGGCTTCCGGCTGCAGATCCGAGCTGTCATAGGCGAAGTAGAACACGGTGATGGCACGCAGGGCGGCTTCATCGCTCATGCTGCTGTCCAGGCCGCTGCCATTGGCACCAGCGTTGTACCCGGCATTAGGATCGACAGCACCTTCACCGGCAGCATCACCGCTCTTCGAGGAACAGCCGACAACAACGGCCAGAGCCAGTGCAACAGCGGCAAGTTTGCCGAATTTCAACATTTCCATCATGTAACTCCTGGTAGGTTTGAGTTTTTAATTCAGTGGGGCAATAACCGCTCTAATTCAGATAAGGCGACCAGGAAGGCTCCTGGACTTGGCCTTGGGCAGTGGGCAGTGGTGTCCGCACTCGACCATTGGTCGAAGCAAGCATCAGCACACCTCGGCCCTGCTGGCGGGTGGCGTAGATTACCATGGTCCCGTTGGGGGCAACAGTAGGCGACTCGTCCAGACTGGTTTCCGAGATGATGCGCAAACTGCCGCGCTGCAAGTCCTGGGCGGCCACACGGAACACCGCATAGCCATCCTGGCGATGCACCATCACCAGGGTCTTTTCATCTGCCGAGAGCTTGGGGTTGGCGTTGTAGTTACCGACAAAGGTCACCCTTTCGGTTGCACCACTATTGATATTTACCTTGTAAATCTGCGGTTTTCCGGCCCGATCGGAGGTGAAATAGATGGTCTGGCCGTCCTTGCCCCAGAATGGTTCGGTATCGATACCGCTCTGGTTGGTCACCCGCTTGAGCTGACGGCTGGCCACATCCATCACATAAATTTCCGGATTGCCGTCCTTGGAGAGCACCAGAGCCAGGCGGTTGCCGTCTGGCGACCAGGCTGGCGCGCCATTCAGGCCGGGAAAATTGGTCATCTGCTCGCGCCGGCCGGTATCCACGTACTGGATAAAGATGCGCGGCTTCTTCTGCTCGAAGGACACATAGGCGATACGCTTGCCGTCCGGCGCATAGCTCGGCGAGAGAATCGGTTCGCGCGACTGCAGCAGGGTGACCGCACGGGCACCGTCATAGTCCGATCGCTGCAGGGTGTAACGCGCATTGTTCGGCGCAAAGCGCTCGACGGTGACATAGAGCAGGCGGGTCGAAAAGGCACCACGGATGCCCGTGAGCTTTTCGAACGACTGATCGGCAATGTGGTGAGCCATGTCCCGCAACTGCTCAACGCCACCGCTGACGGTGCCGGCCATTACCTGCTGCTCGGTGGTCACATTGAACACGGCAAAACTGACCTGCAGGCGCCCCCCCGCCGGGGTGATATTGCCGATCAGCAGGTATTGCGCGCCTACCGCCTTCCAGTCGCGATAAATGATTTCCGCAGGCTGGCTGGGCTGGCTGATCATGTTCTGCCGGGCAATCGGCTCGAAAAAGCCGGAGTTGCGCATATCGCTGCCGATGATGCTGGACAGGTCTTCCGGCAACACCGAGCCAGCCTGCCAGCCGAACGGCACTACGGCAATCGGGATTGCCCGATCCGTGCCACGCGAGATCAGCAGCGGATCCGCTGCCTGAACGCTGCCAACCAGCAGCGTCAGGCCGAGTAGCAGGATATGGATGAGTTTATTCACAGAGACAAGTCCTCCGGTTTGAAAATGACGCGCCTTTTACGATACATGGCATCGAAAGTCGCACGGTCGAGCTGTTGCATTTCCTGAATCCGGCCGACGTTGCGCACCGCAGCAACGGCCGAGTTGTCGAAGGGCAGGTCACCACTGGAGCGGGTCACGCTGGCGTTGCTGATGGTGCCATCGGGCAGCATCTCGATCAGCACCTCGACACTCATGCCGTTACGCGCAGACGGCGGGCGCTGCCATTGCTCACTGACCAGTTTGATCAGCAGATCATCCAGATTACCCGCCACCTGGTCGCCGACGGTATCGGCCAGCGCCTGCTGGTACTCGGTGTTTTCGGCAAGCAGCTCAGCCAGCGCCTGCGCCTTCTTGTCCTCCGCAGCCTTGCGCGAGGCTTCCTGCGCAGCCTTCTTCTTGGCGGCTTCTGCGGCAGCTTTCTTCTTCGCCTCTTCCGCAGCGGCCTTCTTCTTGGCTTCCTCGGCGGCCTTTTTCTTCTCTTGTTCGGACTTCTTCTTGGCAATTTCAGCCTGTTTCTTCTGCTCGGCCGCCTTCTTGGTCGCTTCTGCCTTTTTCTGTTCGGCCACTTTCTTCTGCTCGGCCGCCTTGGCAGCGGCAGCTTGCTTTTGCTGTTCGACCTTCTTGGTTTCCAGCTGCTCGACCTGATTGCTCGGCGCAGCGGTCTTCTTCGCCTCGCCAGCGATTTTCTGCGGCGTCTGGGTAGTTGCCCGGCTCTGCGACTTGAGCTGGTACAGGGTGGTCTGGATGATCGGGCGCGCGGGTGGCAGCTCCGGGGTGAACTGGAAGCTGACAAACAACAGGACAAACATCAGCAGGTGCAGCGAAAGCGCCCATACCACTGGCCAGAAATAACTTTCCGAGGGAGACCGCTCGCTCAGATGTCGCATCAGGGAGCCTCGGTAATCAGCCCGACATTGCTGACGCCAGCCTGCTGCAGACCGCCCATGACTTTCATCACCGCCTCGTAGGGCACGCGCTTGTCACCGCGCACGAAGACCTGCACCGCCTTGCCCTGGCCGCTGTTGGCACCGAGGATGCTGCTCACGGCACTGATCAGTTGCGGCAGCTCCGTAGAGACCTCGCTGCCCTTGCCCTGGTCGGGATCGACTTCCTCGCCCATGTTCCAGTAGTAGGTCTGGTCAGCCTTGATCGAGATGGTCAGTACCCGCGAGTCATTGTCCTGCGGCAAGGCCTGGCTCGAGACCTTGGGCAGGTCGACCTTGACGCCCTGGTTGAGCATCGGGGCGGTCACCATGAAGATGACCAGCAGCACCAGCATCACGTCGATGTAGGGCACCACGTTCATTTCGGCAACCGGTTTGCGTCTTTTGCGAATTCTGGCCATGGCGTCAGCCCTCAGTCATCGGAGCTGTGGACTTTGCGGTGCAGGATTGCCTGGAACTCGTCGGCGAAGGTGTAATAACGGCCAATCAGCATCTCGCCACGCGCGGCGAAGCGGTTATAGGCAATCACTGCCGGAATCGCCGCAAACAGGCCGATAGCCGTGGCAATCAGCGCCTCGGCGATCCCTGGCGCCACCGTGGCCAGCGTCGCCTGCTGTACCTGGGCCAGGCCGCGGAACGAGTTCATGATCCCCCACACCGTGCCAAACAGACCGACATACGGACTGGTGGAGCCGACGGTTGCCAGAAACGGCAGGCTCTGCTCGAGCTTCTCTTCTTCGCGGGAAATCGCCACACGCATCGCCCGATTCACCCCGTCCATCACCGCATCCGGATCAAAACCCGATTGCTGGCGCAGACGCGAGAACTCCTTGAAGCCGGCACGGAAGATCTGCTCCAGCCCGGAATCCGGATCAGGCGTAGTGCCCACCTGGCGATACAGCTTGGACAGGTCGATCCCCGACCAGAAGCGCTCCTCGAAGCTGTCGAGACCACGCTTGGCGTGACGCAACATGGCGCTGCGCTGGAAAATCATCATCCATGAGGTGACCGAGGCAGCCAGCAATGCGAGCATTACCAACTGCACCACAAAACTGGCATTGCTGATCAGACTCCACATGGACATATGGTCGACGGCGTTAGCTTCCACGCTGCATCTCCTGTTTGGAAAGACTCACTGGGAAAGCCCCGGATCACTGGCAAAGGCTGCATGCAGCGCTTCGGGTATGGCCCGTGGCTTCAAATTGTCGGCGCGCACACAGGCCACCAGGAACTGCCCCTCACAGAGCAGCAGATCATCTGCAACACGCCGCACCTGCTGGCGAAAGCGCAGACTGGCACGGTTCAGCTCGATGACCTCGGCAGTCACCTGCAACACATCATCCAGCCTTGCCGGCGAGCGGTAGCGCGCCTCGACCGAATGCACCACGAACAGCAAGCCTTCCTCTGCCAGCTGCGACTGGGCATAGCCCAGGCTGCGCAGACGCTCGGTACGGGCGCGCTCCATGAACTTGAGGTAATTGACGTAGTAAACAATCCCGCCGGCGTCGGTGTCTTCAAAATACACCCGGCAGTCATGGGTAAATGGCTGGGCCTTATTTTGCGCGCGCATACTTTAGTGCTTACTCCTGCCCTTGCCAATCAGCCAAGTGCTTGTTTTCAAACTAATCATCGCTCACATCGAACAAATCAGCCGCCTGCAGGCCGGCGAGCCGTCCCGGCAGGTTCAAACCGAAATGCAGGTAGGCATGCCGGGTCACCACCCGCCCGCGCGGAGTGCGCATGATATACCCTTGCTGGATCAGATAGGGCTCCAGCACGTCCTCAATGGTGTGCCGTTCTTCACTGATGGCGGCCGCCAGGCTGTCGATCCCGACCGGTCCGCCATCGAATTTCTCGATCATTGCCAGCAGCAGCCGGCGATCCTGATGGTCGAAGCCCTGTTCGTCGACATCCAGCAGGTTCAGCGCCAGATCGGCGATTGGCCGGGTGATCTGTCCCTTGCCCCGCACCTCGGCAAAATCACGCACGCGGCGCAGCAGGCGATTGGCGATCCGCGGGGTACCACGGGCCCGGCGGGCAATCTCGAAGGCGCCGTCAGGCTCGACATGCAGGCCGAGAATACCGCCCGAACGACTGACGATGGTCGACAAATCCGCGGCACTGTAGAACTCCAGCCGCTGCACGATGCCGAAGCGGTCACGCAGCGGATTGGTCAGCATGCCGGCACGGGTGGTGGCACCCACCAGGGTAAACGGCGGCAGGTCCAGCTTGATCGAACGCGCGCCGGGGCCCTCGCCAATCATGATGTCGAGCTGGAAATCCTCCATCGCCGGGTACAGCACTTCCTCGACGATCGGCGGTAACCGATGGATTTCGTCGATGAACAGTACATCGCCCGGCTCAAGGTTGGTCAGCAGTGCCGCCAGGTCTCCGGGCCGTTCCAGCACCGGCCCGGACGTGCTCTTGAGCGAGACGCCCATTTCCTGGGCGATGATATGCGCCAGAGTGGTCTTGCCCAGCCCCGGCGGGCCGAAAATCAGGGTGTGATCGAGCGGCTCGTTACGCCCGCGGGCAGCCTGGATGAACAGTTCCATCTGATCGCGTACGACCGGCTGGCCAATGTAATCGGCCAGGCTGAGCGGACGAATCGCCCGGTCCAGTTGCTCATCGCGGTCACGCCCGCCGGTTGTTACCAGTCGATCGGCTTCAATCATTGCGGCTTACACCATTCCTTTAAGGGCACGACGAATCAGATTCTCACTGGAAAGACCCTCCTCCAGCACGGCTGACACCGCCCGGCTGGCCTCCTGCGGCTTGTAACCAAGTGAAATCAGGGCGCTCAACGCATCGCTCTCCGCGCTTGAGACCGCCACGCCCGGGCGGGGTTCAATCACCAGTGTCGACATCCCGGGCAACGTCTCCCAGGTCTTGAAGCGATCCTTGAGCTCGACCAGCAGGCGTTCCGCGGTTTTCTTGCCGACACCCGGCACCTTGACCAGCGCGGAGGTATCCTGGGCCTGCACGCAGCGTACCAGTTCATCGACTTCCAGCCCCGACATCAGCGCCAGCGCCAGTTTCGGCCCTACCCCATTGAGCCGGATCAGCTCGCGGAACAGTTCGCGCTCGCGCTTCTCGAAGAAGCCGTAGAGCAACTGGGCATCTTCGCGCACCACCAGGTGCGTGTGCAGGGTCAGCGGCTCGCCAACGGCGGGCAGGCGATACAGGGTCGACATCGGCACTTCCAGCTCATAGCCGATCCCGCCGACATCGAGAATCAGGTGCGGCGGATGTTTTTCCACCAGCGTGCCGCGCAGGCGTCCAATCACGGGTTGGTCTCCTTGTTCATAGGCGCAGACCTCAAAGGCGCAGCCGGCCGGCGCGCTGCTTGGCGCCGGCCAGGCCATGGGGAATCAGGCTTTGCCGGTGATGGGCATGACAGATGGCAATTGCCAGTGCATCCGAGGCATCGATCTGCGGCTTTTGCACCAGCTTGAGCATGTGCATGACCATCAACTGCACCTGCTGCTTGTCCGCCGCACCAGAGCCGACCAGCGCCTGCTTGACCTGGGTCGCGGTGTATTCGGCCACCTCCAGTCCCTGCTCGACCCCGGCCACGATGGCGGCGCCACGCGCCTGCCCCAGCTTGAGCGCGGAGTCGGCATTGCGTGCCATGAACACCTGCTCAATGCCCATGGTCACCGGCTCGTAGCTGCGAATCACCTCACAGACCCCTCGATAGACCTTCTGCAGGCGCTCGGGCAAGGCGCCGTCGCCGGTGCGGATACAGCCCGAAGCGATGTATTCGCAACCGCGCCCGGTATCCCGCACCACACCGTAGCCGGTGATGCGCGAGCCCGGATCGATCCCCAAAATCAGCGTCATACCCTGCCGCCCGAATACTGTCTATTTATCCAGCTTCCGAGTATAGGGAGTCTGCCCGGCGGCGTCACCCACCGCCGGGCACAAAAAACCGGAAGGCCTTTGCGCAACTTCCGGCTGGCTGTATTTGCTCTGCAGCTAATCCAGCTGCTCCATGATCTCGTCGGGAATTTCGGCGTTGTGGTAGACGTCCTGCACGTCATCCAGGTCTTCGAGCATGTCGATCAGCTTCATGACCTTCCTGGCGGTTTCCAGGTCGCTAATCGGTGCACTGATCGACGGGATCATGGCGATCTCCGCCTCCTCGCCCTTGAACCCGGCGGCAGTCAAGGCCTCGTTGACCGCGAGGAAATCGGCAAAGCCGGTCGATACCAGCGCCGAACCATCCTCGCCCATCTCCACGTCGTCGGCACCGGCTTCCAGCGCCGCCTCCATCAGGGCGTCTTCGTCGACCCCGGGGGCGAAGCTGATCTGCCCCTTGCGCTCGAACATGTAGGCCACCGAACCGTCGGTGCCCAGGTTGCCGCCACACTTGCTGAAGGCATGCCGCACGGCCGCCGCGGTACGGTTGCGGTTGTCGGTCATGGCTTCGACGAACACCGCCACGCCATTGGGCGCATAGCCCTCATAACTGAGCTCGACCATATTGTCGGCTTCGTCCGCTCCGGCGCCGCGGGCGATGGCACGGTCGATGGTGTCGCGGGTCATGTTGGCGGTCAGCGCCTTGTCTACTGCCAGGCGCAGGCGCGGATTATCCGCGGGCAAGGCACCGCCCTTGGCGGCCACGGTCAGCTCGCGAATCAGCTTGGTGAAGATCTTGCCGCGCTTGGCGTCTTGACGCCCCTTGCGGTGCTTGATGTTGGCCCATTTGGAATGACCAGCCATAACTCACTCCGGTTGTTGCACATACGCACGTAGGATGGGTTAGCCGCGAGGCGTAACCCATCATTGAGGGGGATGGGTATCGCCATGCTCAACCCATCCTACGCCCCAAACCGCCTTACTCGGCTTTGGGCTGCTCGCGCAGACGAATATGCAGCTCGCGCAGTGCCTTGTTGTCGACGATACCCGGCGCCTGGGTCATGACGCAGGCCGCGCTCTGGGTTTTCGGGAAGGCAATCACTTCGCGGATCGACTGTGCGCCGGTCATCAGCATCACCAGGCGATCCAGGCCGAAGGCCAGGCCGCCATGGGGCGGCGCACCGAACTTCAGGGCGTCGAGGAGGAAACCGAACTTCTCCTGCTGCTCGTCTTCGCTGATGCCGAGCACGCGGAACACCGTCTGCTGCATGGCACGGTCATGAATACGGATCGAGCCGCCACCCAGTTCGGTGCCGTTCAACACCATGTCGTAGGCGCGCGACAGCGCGGCTGCCGGATTGGCTTCCAGTTCGGCCGGACTGCAGCTGGGCGCGGTGAACGGGTGGTGCATGGCGGTCAGGCTGCCATCGTCGTTCTCCTCGAACATGGGGAAGTCGACCACCCACAGCGGCGCCCATTCGCAGGTCAGCAGATTGAGGTCGTGGCCGAGCTTGATGCGCAGCGCGCCCAGGGCTTCGCTGACGACCTTGGCCTTGTCGGCGCCGAAGAACACGATGTCGCCATCGACCGCACCGACGCGATCAAGGATCACATTGAGGTTGTCCAGCGGGATGTTCTTGACGATCGGCGACTGCAGGCCTTCCACGCCATTGGCGCGTTCGTTGACCTTGATGTAAGCCAGGCCGCGGGCACCGTAGATGCCGACGAACTTGGTGTAATCATCGATCTGCTTGCGTGGCATGCTCGCCCCGCCCGGTACCCGCAAGGCGGTGACGCGGCATTTGGGGTCGTTGGCCGGGCCGGCGAAGACTTTGAAGTCGACGTCCTTGAGCTGATCCTCGACATCCACCAGCTCCAGCGGAATCCGCAGGTCCGGCTTGTCCGAGCCGAAACGGCGCATGGCTTCGGCCAGGGTCATGTGTGGCAACTCGCCGAACTCGACGTTCAGCACGTCCTTGAACAGCTGGCGAATCATCTTCTCGGTGATGGCCATGATGTCAGCCTCGTCGAGGAAGCTGGTTTCGATGTCGATCTGGGTAAATTCCGGCTGGCGGTCGGCACGCAGGTCTTCGTCGCGGAAGCACTTGGCGATCTGGTAGTAGCGATCGAAGCCGGCCACCATCAGCAGTTGCTTGAACAGCTGCGGCGACTGCGGCAGCGCAAAGAAGCTGCCGGCATGGGTACGGCTCGGCACCAGATAGTCACGCGCACCTTCCGGCGTGGCGCGGGTGAGGATCGGCGTTTCCACATCGAGGAAGCCGTGCTCGTCCAGGTAGCGGCGAATGCTCGAGGTAATCCGCGAGCGCAGCTTGAGCTTGTCGGCCATTTCCGGGCGGCGCAGGTCGATGAAGCGATAGCGCAGGCGGGTTTCCTCCCCCACGTCGGTGTATTCGTTCAGCGGGAACGGCGGGGTTTCCGCTTCGTTCAGCACTTCCAGCTCGTAGCCGAGGATTTCAATGCCGCCGGACAGCATGTTGGGATTGACCGCACCGGCCGGACGCAGGCGCACCTTGCCGGTGATTTTCACCACGTATTCGCTGCGCACCCGGTCAGCCTTGGCAAAGGTTTCGGCGCGATCCGGGTCGAAAACCACCTGGGCCAGCCCTTCGCGGTCGCGAATGTCGAGAAAGATCACCCCACCATGGTCGCGGCGACGATGCACCCAGCCGCAAAGAGTGATTTCCTGACCGTCCAGGCTTTCGTTCAACTGGCCGCAATAGTGGGTGCGCATCATGATCTTCGTTCGCTTCTGTTAAGTGCTTGAATTGGTTATGCCGATTATTCGCCGGCAGTGCATCCGCCGCCGGCACAACCGGTGGCCGGACAGGCTGCAGGGGCTTCCGCGCCTGCCAGGTTCTTCTTCGCTCCGGTCTTGAAGTCCGTCTCGTACCAGCCGCCGCCTTTCAGGCGGAAGCCCGGCACCGATAGCATTTTCTTCAGCCCGGCAGCCTTGCAGGCCGGACAATCGACCAAAGGCGCATCGCTGAACTTCTGAATGGCCTCCAGCTGATGGCCGCAACTACTGCACTGGTATTCATAGATCGGCATAAAACACCCTGAACCGGCACCACGAGCCGAGAGCCTGCGGCAAAGGGCGCGATTATATACAGTTAATCGGCAAGACACAGCCGCCAGGCCGATCGCCATCCCTGCCGGCCACGGCAATCAACCCGGCGCAGCAGCCTGCAGCTGATTTGAGTAGCCCTGCGCTTTGCGGTTAAATACGCCGCTGCAGGTCCGGGTCCGCCCCGGCACTGCAGCCGCTGAAGGTATCCCGCACGGATTTTTCCACCGCTGACGCTACCCATCAGCTGTTCAAGCAGTAATCCTCTTCGTCAAAGTGAGTTAATTCCATCATGGTCAAAATCGTCCATCTACTGGCGGGCGTTGCCGCCCTGCTGTTGTCATTTATCCCCGCTCTGGGCACCGATGCGCCTGCCTTTTTGCAACAACCCGATGCGCTGTACCTGGCATTTTGCGGCCTGATCAACCTGCTGCTGGCGGGCTATGTCCAGAGTCGGCACAGCCCCCGGCATACCGCCGTTTCCGTACTGGTGGTTCTGGCTGCCGCGCTGCAGGCACTTGTACTGCTGGCCCCCATGCCGCTGATAGGCAATCAACCGGCCGTCGTGCTGGCGCTGATCGCGCTCCTCGGCGCGGTGCTCCTGCAGCTGGCTGACAACCTGCCCAAGCGCAGCCAGGCCGCCCGGCCCGCCAATACCAGCGGCGACCAGGGCAAGCGTGAAACCGGCACCGTGAAGTGGTTCAACACCTCCAAGGGCTTCGGCTTCATCTCCCGGGATTCCGGTGACGATATTTTCGTGCACTTCCGCGCCATCCGCGGCGAAGGCCACCGTGTTCTGGTTGAAGGCCAGCGCGTCGAGTTCGTCGTGATGATGCGCGACAAGGGCCTGCAGGCCGAAGATGTGATCGCCGCACCGTCCTCCCGGCGCTAGTCCGCGGGCACATAAACGGTTCAATGGGCGCGCGGGCTAGCGCAGGAAACTGGCAACCTGCGCCGCCTCGAACGGCCAGTCGAGTTCCGCACCGGTATCGACCCGGCGCAGCACCGGAATGCGCAGGCCGTAGCTCTCCACCAGCGCCGCGCCCTCGGCAATATCGATCAGTTCGACCAGCAGGCCGCGTTCGACAAACGGCAACAGCAGCGCTTCGGCCACCTCGCACAGGTGGCAGCCGAGGGTTCCGAGGAGCTGGCATTCTGGAGGCATGGAGGCGAACCTGGACGCAAGATGGTCAACATTTGCACAGCTGAAGTCTAACAGCCTGCTGCGCCATTTTCCGTCTGCCGCACGTCGCTCCGCCAGATTCACCGGCACCGGTGCGACCGGAAGATCAAAGCTGGGCGCCTGCGACTAAAGTCGCAACGACCAAGGTCTAAGGGCCAAACGGCTGCTGAAATGTTTTAGTCACCTCGCTGTAACAGTCCGCACACCGGCCTGGCAATCCACCCCGAGGAGACAACAACATGCGCAATACACCCCTCGCCCGCGCAGTGGCCCTGGCCACCCTGGGCGCCGGCCTCAGCCTGCCGCAATTCGCCCTGGCCGATTTCATCACGGACAGCAAGGCGACACTCGAACTCCGCAATTTCTACATGAACCGCGACTATCGCCAGGACAGCCCGCTGCCGACCGTCACCGGCAAGACCCCGAGCGAAACCAAGGCCTATTCCGAGGAATGGGCGCAGGGCTTCCTGCTGCGCATGGAGTCCGGCTTTACCGAAGGCCCGGTCGGCTTTGGCGTCGACGGCCTCGGCCTGGTCGGCATCCGCCTTGACTCCGGGCGCGGCCGCAGCGGCACCGGCTTGTTGCAACTGGACAATGAAACCGGCAGGGCTCAGGACGAATACGCCTCGGCTGGCGCCAACGCGAAAATCCGCATTTCCAAGAGTGTGCTCAAAGCCGGTAACGGCTTGCAGCCGAAACTGCCAGTGGTGCAGGCCAGTGATATCCGCCTGCTGCCACAGACCTTCGAGGGCGGCTCACTCAACGTCCTCGAAATCGACGGCCTGAACCTGAATGGTGGCATGTACAGCCAGGTCAAGCAGCGTGCTTCCAGCGACTATCAGGACCTGATGCTCAACGGCAATACCGTCGCCACCAGTGACCAGTTCAGCTTCGCCGGTGGCGACTACGCCCTGACCAAGGAACTGAGCCTGAGCTATTACTACGGCGAACTGGAAAACATCTACGACCAGAATTTTGCCGGGCTGGTCTACCTGCTGCCGCTGGCCGAAGGTCAGTTCGTCAAGGCTGACCTGCGCTATGCCGACAGCAACGACAACGGCAGTGCCGATGCCGGCACGCTGGACAACAAGTCCGCCAACGGCATGCTCACCTATGGCATCGGCGCCCACGCCTTCGGCCTCGGCTACCAGCAGATGAACGGCGACAACCCCTTCCCCTACATCGCCGAAACCGACCCCTACCTGGTCAACTATGTACAGATCGGCAACTTCGCCAGCACCGAGGAGAAATCCTGGCAGGCGCGCTACGACCTGAACTTCGCCAGCTTCGGCGTTCCCGGCCTGACCCTGATGACCCGCTATGTGAGCGGTGACAACATCGACCGTGGCGCCGGCGTCAGCGAGGGCGAGGAATGGGAACGCGACACCGACATCGCCTACCTGTTCCAGAGCGCCGCGCTCAAGGGCCTGGGGGTGAAATGGCGCAACGCCACCTACCGCTCCAACGTGGCCAAGACCACCAAGGACCTAGACGAGAACCGCCTGATCGTCAGCTACACCCTGCCGATCTGGTAACAGCACAAAGCTGTGCCGCAACCCACCGAATGGCCTGCCTGCGCGCAGGCCTTTCTTTATCTAGGGCGGGTGCAACCCGCGCAACCACTACCGACTGCCGCCCGAATCAACGCCCTGAAGATCAGCCGGCCTGCGGCGCCATGCATTTGTTTGCCGCAGCTGCGCAAGCCTTTGCTAAGGTGACAGGCATGGAACATGCACCTACCTGGCTGGTTAACAGCTTCATCTACCTGAGCGCCGCGGTGATCGCGGTGCCCCTGAGTCAGGCCCTCGGCCTGGGCTCGATCATCGGCTACCTGGTCGCCGGGATCGCCATCGGCCCGTGGGGGCTGGGACTGGTCACCAACGTCACCGACATCCTGCACTTCGCCGAGTTCGGCGTGGTGCTGATGCTGTTCCTGGTCGGCCTCGAACTGGAACCCAAGCGCCTGTGGAGCCTGCGCCGGCCGATCTTCGGCTGGGGCTCGGCACAGGTCATCGCCTGTGCCGCGGCGCTGGCCGGGCTGGGCCTGGCCTTCGGCTACGACTGGCGCATCGCCCTGATCGGCGGTCTCGGCCTGGCCCTGTCGAGCACCGCGATCGCCCTGCAGGTGCTCGGCGAGCGCAACCTGCTGCGTACCAGCGGCGGCCAGGCCGGTTTCTCCATCCTGCTGTTCCAGGACGTGGCGGCCATCCCGATCCTCGCCCTGCTGCCACTGCTGGCGGCCAGCGCCACGGTCGACGGCGGCGAGAGCGCCAACCGCTGGCTGGAGACCCTGCGGATCATGGCCGTGATCGCCGCCATCGTGGTCGGCGGACGCTTCGCCATCCGCCCGCTGTTCCGCTGGATCGCGCGCAGCAAGACGCCGGAAATCTTCACCGCCACTTCCCTGCTGCTGGTGGTCGGCATCGCCAGCCTGATGCAGCTGATCGGCCTGTCGATGGCGCTGGGAGCTTTTCTCGCCGGCGTGCTGCTGGCCGAAAGCGAGTACCGCCGCGAGCTGGAAACCAACATCGAGCCGTTCAAGGGCCTGCTGCTCGGATTGTTCTTCATCGCCGTGGGCATGAGCATCGACTTTGGCGTGCTGGCGCGCTTTCCGCTGCAGATGGCCGCCATCGTGCTGGCCCTGCTGCTGCTCAAGGGGCTGGTGATCTACCTGCTGGCCCGGCTGATGCAGGTGCCGTTCCAGGAGCGGCCGCTGCTCACCCTGCTGCTGGCCCAGGGCGGCGAGTTCGCCTTCGTGGTATTCCAGGCGGCCGCCAACGAAGGGGCACTGAACAGCCAGACCACGTCGCTGCTGATCGGCGCCGTGGCCCTGTCGATGCTGGTCAGCCCGTTGCTGCTGGTGGCCATCGACCGCTGGCTGCTGCCGCGCTACGCAAAATGCAGCGCACCGGCCATGGCGGAAATCTCCGAGCCACAGGATGCCGAGGTACTGATCGCCGGCTTCGGCCGCTTCGGCCAGATCATCGCGCGCATCCTCGAAGCCACCGGCCAGCACTGTACGGTGCTCGATCACAACGCCGAGATGATCGAGGCCGCGCGGCGTTTCGGCTATCAGGTGTTCTACGGCGATGCCACCCGCCTCGACCTGCTGCGCACCGCCGGCGCCGGCCAGGCCCGCGTGCTGGTGGTGGCCGTGGACAAGCCGGCGCAGTCACTGGAGATCGTCGAGCTGGCACGCGAGCACTTCCCGCAGGCGACCATTGTCGCGCGCGCCTTCGATGCGCCGCACTGGCACAAGCTGCGTGACCGCGGCGTACAGCTGCTGCAGCGTGAGCTCTACGAGTCCAGCCTGCTCAGCGCGCACAGCGTGCTCGAACTGCTCGGCCATTCGAAGGCTGCAGCCGAGCAGACTATCCGCCAGTTCCGCGAACACAACCTGCAGATGCTGGAAAGCATGCGCCCCTTCCATGAGGACCAAGCCAAGCTGATCTCCGCCGCCCGCGAATCGCGCCGCCAGCTGGAAGAACAACTGGCCGAGCAGCGCCGGCAGACGCGGCAGGACCAGCCCGACTGAGCGGCCGGCCTCCCGCTAACGCTTTGGATTATCGTTTGACATCGGGTTCAACATACAAGCGTGGGCGTAGGGTGGGCTTCAGCCCACCGACATCGGCCCGCGCTTTGTGGTGGGCTAAAGCCCACCCTACGCCCACCCTACGTTTTGCACGCAACAGGTAACTGCTACAGAACCCTGACTTCCAGCCACCCCACGGAGCCTCCATGACCCGCTCGTCCCTCCCCATGCGCCTGCTGCGCGCCGTGCTGGTCCTGCTCCTGCTTGGCGCCGTGGCGCTGCTGGCCGCCAGCCTCTGGCAACAGCGTGAACGCGTCAGCACGGATGAACTGCTGCAGCGCGCCAAAGCGCATGACGCGCGCATCGTCCGCGACACCTGGGGCGTGCCGCATATCTTCGGCAGCAAGGACAGCGACGTGGCCTTCGGCCTCGGCTATGCCCATGCCGAGGACGACTACGCGACCATTCAGGACGTCACGCTGGCCATCCGCGGCCAGCTGGCGATGAGCAAGGGCGCTGATGCAGCACCGGGGGATTACGTGGTCAGCCTGCTGAACATCTGGCCGACCGTCGAGCAGCGCTACGAGCGTGACCTGCCCGCCGATGTGCGCGCCGTAATGCAGGCCTACGCCGACGGCGTCAACCTGTTTGCCGCGCAGCATCCGCAGCAAGTCGCCGCGTCCGCCCTGCCGATGACCGGCCAGGACGTCGCCGCCGGCTTCCTGTTCAAGATGCCGCTGTTCTATGGCCTCGACAAAACCCTCAAGCAGGTGTTCGAGGGCCAGGTGCAACTGGTCAAGACCCCGACCGGCTCGAATGGCGTGGCCGTGGCACCGGGCCGTTCCAGCGATGGCGTGACCCGCCTGCTGGTCAACTCGCACCAGCCCTACACCGGCCCGGTGGCCTGGTACGAAGCAGTGCTGGAAAGTGGCGAAGGCTGGCATGTGGCCGGCGGCTTCTTTCCCGGCTCGCCGTTCCTCCTGCACGGCCACAATGAACACCTGGGCTGGGCCAACACGGTCAACGCGCCGGACCTGGTCGATGTCTACCAACTGACCAGCAACCCCGACAACCACGACCAGTACCGCCTCGACGGCCAGTGGCGCGACCTGCAGCAGTCCACCGCCTGGCTGTGGGTGAAACTCTGGGGGCCACTGTTAGTACCGGTGCCGAAAACCGTCTGGCGCTCCGAGCATGGCCCGGTACTGCGCACCGAACAGGGCGACTTCGCCCTGCGCTATGCCGGCATGGATGAAATCCGCGGCGGCCTGCAGGTCTACCGGCTGAACAAGGCGCGCAACCTGGCTGAATGGCAGGCCGCCATGGCCCTGCAGGCCATACCGGCGCTCAACTACATCTACGCCGATGACAGCGGCAATGTCGGTTATGTCTACAACGGCCTGTTCCCCGACCGCACAGCCGGCCCCGACTGGAACGGCGTGCTGCCGGGTGACCGCAGCGACCTGATCTGGCAAGGCTACCTGCCACCCGAGCGCGCCCCGCAACTGTGGAACCCTGCCTCCGGCTTTGTCTTCAACTCCAACGCCACGCCCTTCCATGCCAGCGAAACGGCTGACGACCTGCAGCCCGCCGACTTCGCAACCAGCATGGGCATCCAGACCAACATGACCAACCGCGCCCTGCGCATGCAGGAAACCTACGGCGCCGACCGTTCGATCAGCCGCGAGGAATTCCGCCAGTACAAGTACGACCTGACCTACAGCCAGCGTTCACTGACCAGCACAACCGTGCAGCAGATGCTCGCCCTAGAGGCCGGTGATGATGCCGAACTGCAGGCGGCGCAGGCGCAACTCAAACAGTGGAATCACCGCAGCGACCAGCCCAACCGCAGCACCGCGCTGGCGATGCTGGCCAGCACGCCGGTGGTACGCGCACAGGACGCCAGCCTGCCCGTGCCGGACCTGCGCGAGTCCCTGCTCGGCGCCGCCCGCACACTCCAGCAACACTTCGGCCGCCTCGACCCGCAGTGGGCCGAAGTCAACCGCATCCTGCGTGGCAAAACCGATCTGCCCATCGACGGCTCCTGGGACACCCTGCGCTCGGTCTGGGGCGAAGCCCAGCCCGACGGCACACTCAAGGCTGTGGCCGGCGACACCTACATCCTGTTCGTTGAATGGGACAAGCACGGCAAACTCACCAGCGACAGCATCCACCAGTTCGGCAGCGCCACCCTTGACGAGGAGTCACCGCACTACGCCGACCAGCTGCCACTGTTTGTCGAGATGAAGACCAAGCCGGTGTGGTTTACCCAAGAGCAGTTGGCCGGGCATATCGAGCGCGAATACCAGCCGGGGAAACCAATGATCGGTACGCGTTAATGCGCCACGCCGCGATTCACTTTCCCGCAAGAGTTCTGCTAGTGTCCTCCCTGCAGTAGCCAACACACCAATAAGAACAGGTACCTCACATGACTTACACGAAGAAGAGCAGTGCTAGCCCATCCGTCCTGAAGCTTGTCGCAGGCGCCATGCTGCTGACTGGCATCCAGCTGGCTCATGCAGAAACCAACGACTGGGAAGGCCCGTATGCCGGGATCGGCATGGGCGCCCGCTACACCGAGTACGACTGGAAAACCACCGACTACCAGACTCCGGACGGTGATCCGCTGGCGCTGAACGGCAGCACGCATGAAACACTCGATGACAGCGCCTTTCTCACCGACCTGTTTGTCGGCTACAACTGGAGCGTTTCCCCTGAAGTGATTCTGGGCCTTGAAGCGCATGCCAGCTATGCCCATAGCAGTGACACTCAGGATGTTCCTGGCGTTGACCTGGGCGGGCCGCCAGTCGATGGCTACACCAACGTCGAGGCCAAAACCAACTGGAGCGGCGACCTGCGCGGCCGCGCCGGCTATCTGGTGCAACCCGACATGCTGCTGTATGCCGCTGCCGGGGTAGCCTTCACCCAGCTGGACACCACTGTCACTTGCCCGGCCGACACCAACGTGTGCAACCCGGCCTTTGGCGAGATCAGCTACTCCGACTCGCAGAACGCCACCGGCTGGCTGGCTGGCGTCGGTTTCGAGGCCACTGTCAGCGACAACCTCACCGCGCGGATCGAATACCTCTACAGCGACTATGGCACCGTGGACATGGATGGCATCCCGGCCGTGGATAACCGCTCTTTTGGCTTCAATGGCGATGTGGACCTGACCAGTCAGTCCCTGACTGCGGGGCTCGCCTACCAGTTCTGAGCTGACTAAGCGAAGCAGCAAGGCCGGGCTCGCAAGACCCCGGCCTTTTTCATGGCGCTTCGCATTGTCTCGGGGAAGAATTGACGGCCAGAGACACAGGTAAATGGGCATTTGCCAAACACGCCTGAGCCCCGCTTTCATCGCGCACCCTGCTTTCTGTCCAAGCTAGGCTGTGGGCGCTGTCCAGAGCCTAGCCCCTTGATCCGTGCTCGGCGCATCCACCATACGCCCGCTCTTCCCGATGAACCTAAGAAAACCACCTTCACGCTGGTTTTCTTAGGCCTTCAATAATGCGGTGGCGGCGGCTCATCCTCGGCGATACCGAACTGGCCAAGCAGCTCTTCCTGCCGCCGGATCAGTGCGGTCATCTGCTGCTGGAGCAAATCGATGCTGCGTTGCTGGGCCACCACAACGTCATTCAGCGCCAGCAGGTTGTCATCCTGGAACGCCAGCCGGCTCTCCAGTTCGGTAATGCGCAGTTCAAGACTCATTGTTCAGCCTCCAGAAACTGGAAATTCCCGGTCAGTACCAGGCGCAGCTTTCGGCGGATCGCAGCGACCTCGTCTGCACTGTAGGGTACCGCCGGATGGCGCCCCCAGACCGCCGCCGGCCAGGCGGGATCGCTCTTGCGCCGCACAATCACATGCATGTGCAACTGGCTGACCATATTGCCCAGCGTGGCCACATTCATCTTGTCGGCGCTGAAGGTATCCTTGAGCACCTCGGCCAGCGCCGTGGTTTCCTGCCAGAGCAACTGCTGGTCGCCCGCATCCAGCTGAAACAGCTCGCAGACCTCCTCGCGCCGCGGTACCAGAATGAACCAGGGGTACTGGCGATCATTCATCAGCAACAGGCGGCACAGGGCAAAATCGCCCATCGGCAGGGTGTCCTGGGCAAGACGGGAATCCAGTACGAACATGGCGGGCTCCTGTGTCTGGGTCACTGCATCAAGCGCCAGCCAATCAGGATTGGCTGGCCGTTAGCGGCATTATTCCGGCAGCGCGTTCAGCTCGTACATCACCATCAGCGGCAGTGGCGGCTTGCCGAACTTGCCGAACCAGGCGTTGTAAATCTTCAGCACCTCGCCAGTACGGTACAGCTGGGCCAGCACCCGGTTTACCGCCTGCTTGAAGTCTGCGTCATTGCGCGGAACCACCAGCGCATAGGGCTCATAGGAGAAAGTCACCGGAGAGATGCTGACGCGCATGTCCTTGGACACGGAGGCCGCCAGACCGATGAGTACCGTCTGGTCCGCCGCGTAGGCGTCGATCAGGCCCTCGTTGAGCTGGCGCATGCCGTCCAGATGGGATTTGACCGGCACCATCTCGAAGGTGACCATGTTTTTCTGCATCCATGCCTGCAAGGCCTTTTCCGTGGTATTGCCGGCTACCACACCGATCTTTTTCCCGGACATGTCGGCCAGACTGCTGACCGCCTTCTCGCCCTTGACCAGGAAATTGGCGCCATCGACCCAGGTCATCAGGCTGAAATCGACCATTTTCTGCCGGGAAATCGTGTCGCTGCTGTTGCCGCACTCGATATCCACCTGCCCGCTGGCGACCATCTCGAAACGGTTTTCCGGGGTCAGCGGTACGTACTTCACCTCCAGTTTGGGCAGGTTCAGCTGCTGCTGGATACCCGCAGCGACGCGCTTGCACAGATCGATCGAGTAACCCATGACCTGGCCATTGGTATCGACAAAGGAAAACGGAATCGACTGGGTCTGGTGACCGATCAGGAGGGTTTTGGTGGCAGCAATCGATTTCAGCTTGCCGGTGAGTTCTTCAGCCAGTGCCGGGTTGGCCAGCAAACCGGCGAGCAGAGCTGCGGTGACGAGTCGTTTCATGTGCAGGCATTCCTTTTGATTATTGTGAGCCTCGGCTGCCGCCGGGAGGCGTGGCGAAGCATAGCCGGGGTCGCGACCCGCTTGCCATAGCGGATGCTGAAATCGCTACCGCGCATGACCCGGCACGCCGCCAAGCCCGCCCAAGACAGCCGTGGCCGGGCAGCTCAGCGCGGCAATCTGACCCTGACCAGCAGCCCGCCTGTCGGGGCATCGGCCAGCAGGATTTCGCCGGCATGCAGCTCGACGATGCGCTGCACGATCGACAGCCCCAGTCCTGCGCCCTGTCCGCTGCCCTGCCGGTAGAAGCGCTCGAAGAGTTTCTCGCGCTGGGCCTCGGGGACCCCCCCACCACTGTCCTCGACCAGCAACCAGATATTCTCCGTTTCAGCCCACAGGCTTACCTGGATCTGCCCGCCGGCCGGGGTGTGCTGTACGGCATTGCTGACCAGGTTCTGCAAGAGGATACCCAAGCTCGGCGCATCGGCACGCACGTGGTAGTTTGCCGACTCATCCAGCTCCAGCATCAATTCCTGCTGGCGATCCAGCGCCAGCGGGGTCAACTCGGCCAGCTCGCTGCGCAGGAACACCGCCAGATCGACATCCGCCATGGCCATCTGCACTGCCTTGGGTTCCAGGCGCGCCATGGTCAGCAGCTGCGCCACCACCCGCGTGGCCCGCTCAACGCCAAGTTCCAGCTGCTGCAATGCCGCCGCGCGATCATCCGCATCCGGCGCCTGCAGCGCGTTCTGCGCATGAATACGCAAGACCGCCAGCGGCGTACGCAGTTCGTGGGCGGCATCGGCGATAAAGCGCTTTTCCCGCCCCAGCAGATGATTGACCTGCAGCAGCAGCCGATTGAGCGCCGCATTCATCGGCTCCAGTTCGCGCGGCAGGGGCGCCAGCGTGAGGGGCTCCAGACTGTCCGGATCCCGGTGCCGGATCAGCTCGGCCATCTGCCGCAGCGGCCTGAGCCCTACACCGACCGCCATCCATACCAGAAAGGCGATCAGTGGCAGTCCAAAGATCTCGGTCATCAGGCTGCGCAGGACGATCTTCGCCACCAGCTCGCCGCGCACATCATCGCGCTCACCAACCAGGATCCAGAGATTCTTGCTCGATTCGTGCAGCATGAAGACACGCCAGCGGTACTCGCCCAAGGCGACATCATGGAAACCGGGCAGGTGCTCTGCCAGCGCCAATAGCGGCTGCTCAGGGCGGCGTGCAGTTTCCCGCGGCCCGGCACGCCCTACCTGGGACAGCAGCTTGTCCAGAAGCTGCTGCGGTGCCTGGGCGGATTCGAGCTGCACCGCACCCGCCTGGTCCAGCACCTGGAACGACAGTTTGCTCTCATAGGGATGACCGGCACCCTGTGCTTCCAACGCCGCGCCGTCTGCAGCCTGGTCAAGCGCCTGCTGCATCATCTGGCGAGTAGCTTCGGGCACGCCTCCCAGCAACATGCCTTCGAGCAGACGCGCCGACTGGGCCAGCCGGGCATCGAACAGTTCTTCGATTTCATGCTGCGCATCAAGGTAGCTCTTGTAGGTCAGCAGGCTGGTCGTCACCGTCAACAGCAACAGCACCAGCAGCAAGGTTCGGCCGCGGATCGAATCCATCAGAGCGCCTGCCTGTCGACCAGATAGCCGACACCGCGCACGGTGCGGATCAGCTCGGGAAAGAATTTCTTGCGCAAATGATGGATATGCACCTCCAGCGCATTGCTTTCGATTTCCTCGTCCCAGCCGTACAGCACCTGTTGCAGCTTGTCACGGGTGAGCACCCGGCCGGGTTGCGCCAGCAGTTCATGCAGCAAGAGGAACTCCTTGCGCGGCAGCGCCACCGGCTTGCCGCTGAAGGTGACCTCCATGCTGGTCGGGTCGAGGCTGATGCCGCGGTATTCCAGTAACGGCTGGGAACGGCCCAGGCTGCGCCGCAACAGGGCACGCAGACGGGCCTTCAGCTCGGCCAGATCAAACGGCTTGACCAGATAGTCATCAGCCCCGGCATCCAGCCCGGCAATCCGGTCTGCCGTGGCATCACGCGCCGTGAGTACCAGCACCGGCACCGGATTGGCTGCCGCACGCAAATGCTTGAGCACCTGCAAACCATCCATGCGCGGCAGGCCCAGATCGAGAACGACCAGGTCGAAGCTCTCGTTGCTCAGGGCATGCAGCGCACCGACGCCATCCTGCAGCCAGTCCACGGTATAGCCTTCGGGCTTCAAGGCCATGCGAATGCCTTCAGCCAGCGCCACATCATCTTCGACCAGCAGGATGCGCATGCCCTTCTCCCCGTCAGTCGAGTTCGGCCTGAACCTTGGCCAGCAACGCTTTCACTTCCGCCCGACGCCCTTCATCGGCGACTTCACGGCCAGGACGATCCGGCGCCGCCAGCGCCCTTTCCAGCACAACCCGGGCTTCCGAATAACGTTTTTCCTGGAACAGATAGTCGCCATAAAAATAGTTCGGATCTATGCCCTGCGGATTCATCGCCAGCGCTTTCTTCAGCAGCACCTCGGCCTGCTCATCGTCACCAAAGCCAACCGGCCAGCCGGGCACCTGATAATAAAGTGCGCCAAGACTGGTGTAGGCGGAACCATCCAGCGCCTGCGGATCCAGTTTGATGGCCTCCTCCAGACTGGCCTTGGCCTGCTTGACCAGATCCAGCGCCCCGAGCCCGCCCTTGGCGCCGGCATAGGTACTGAGGATGATGCCGCGCCAGATCATCAGTTCGGCAGCCGGATCATTGCGCACCATGCTGTCCGCTTGCGCAGCCAGCTTGGCGAAATCCTTTTCACGCTCGGCTTCAGGCACCTGGTAGTTGATTTCGGCCCAGCGGGTCTGCAACAACTTGAGGTTCTGCTGGCCACTTTCGCTCAGGGCCAGGGCGGGCAGACTCAACAGGCAGGCGCAAAGGATTAACAGGGAACGCAGCATGGACGAACTCCTTCAGTTTTTTGATTTGGCAAAGCGCTGGATAACCGGCAATTGTTTGCGCAGAGACTGGTCAACCAGTCCGGGCAAAAGACTGTTCAGCTTCACAAAGAGCTTCTCCGGCCAGCCCAGGTAGAGCTCCTCCCGCTCGCTCCGAATGGCCTGCATGACCTGTGCAGCGACGGCCAGTGGCTCATCCATGGTGACTTTCAGCTCATCATTCATGGCCACCACATTTTCTGCATTCATGCTGGTACGGGTGGCCCGCGGTGCAATGTACAGCACCTTGACCTGGGTATCGGCCAGTTCCCGGCGCAAGGCTTCGGAAAAACCACGCAGGGCAAACTTGCTCGCACAGTACGCGGCAAAGCCGGGATAACCGATCGAGCCGAAAATCGAGCCAATGTTCACCACCAGCCCGCGACTCTGCTGCCTCAGCAATGGCAGCAGGCGATGGGTCAGCTGCAGGGTAGCGGTGACATTCAGGTTGATCAGCGCGGCAATCGCCTCTTCATCGTGTTGCTCAAGCATGCTGAAGCTGTTCAGGCCCGCTGCGTTGATCAGGGTATTCACCCCACCAAAGCTGCGTGCGGCAGCCAGCACTGCTTCCCGCCCCTGGCGCTCGGCGATGTCCGCCACCACCACGTTGGCCTTGCCCGGGTAGCGGCTGGCGATTTTCTCCAGCCCTTCGGCGTTGCGCCCCACCAGTAGCAGATGGGCGCCGCTGGCGCAAAGGGTTTGCACCAGGGCCTGGCCTATTCCACCACTGGCACCGGTAACCACTACCCGGCAGTCTGAAAGTTGCATGTTGCTCTCCTTGAACGTGCCTCAGGCTGACAATGGCAGGCTGCGGAACATATCGCCGTACAGGCGGTAAACGACTTTGGCGGTATGCACCACCGCCGCCTTGTCTACCTCGTTATCCAGCTGATTCATCAGTTTCTTGAAAAACTCGACATGCCCGATATCCAGGCTGCCATGGGATGTCAGGTAACTGAACGCCTGGGCCGGCAAGCCCAGCTGACCCTTGATCAGCCCTGCCATCTGGGTTGCCAGCGCAATACTGGTGCCTTCCAGGACATGCACCATGCCAAAGAAACTCACCGGATTGTGGCGCTGGATACGGTCGTAGACGTAGCTGACCATCAGCTCCGTAGGCAGGTTCGGCGTAGCCGCCCGCACGGCATCGGCATCCGCCCCGCAGGCGCGGATATCATTGAGCACCCACTCCTGATGACCGAGCTCTTCCTCTATGTACTCGGCAACCGCCTCGCGCAGCCATTCCAGGCGCTCGGGCAGCCGCGAACCGCAGGCCATCAGCAACGGCGTGGTGTGCTTGACGTGGTGATAGGCCTGACTGAGAAAGGCTACATAACTGGGCAGGCTGACCGTACCGGTTATCGCCTGCTGGATGATCGGCGCACCCAGCAGATAGTCCCGCTCGGTGCTGGTCACTTGATTCAGTTCGTCAAAAAAATCCATTGATAACTCCTTAGACAACTTCGGCCGCCAGGCACTGTTCTATGGCGGATTGGTAATGTTCGGCCAGGGCCGCACGGCGCAGACGGCCATTGGCCGTGGCCAGGCCATTGGCGGCAGAAAAGGGTTCGGCCGCGCGCAGCCAGTGATGCACCCGGGCGTAATCCGGCAGGCGCTGGTTGACCTCGACAATCGCGCCGGCAATTTCGGCATCGGTGGTTGCGGCAAACCGCGCGACCACCACGGCGACGTTGGCCGGCAAGGCTTCACCGTGCAACCAGGTCTGGGCGATCGGCAATTGCTGCACCAGTTCGGACTCCACCCACTCGGGATTGACGTTGCGTCCGAATGCCGTGATGAACTGGTGCTTCTTGCGCCCGTGCAGCACCAGAAAATCACCCTCGAAGTGTCCCAGATCGCCGGTCGCCAGCCATTCGCCAGTCAGTGCCGGCTCACCGACATAACCGAGCATCCGTGCGCCTTTGACCAGCACCTCGCCATCTGCTGCCAGTTGTACGGCTACATGTTGCAGCGGCTGACCGACGCTGCCGGGCTGACGCTTTCCCGGAGCGTTAAGGCAAACCACCGACGCGCACTCGGACAGGCCATACCCTTCATACACCGGCAGCCCCAGCGCTTCGGCACGCGCCAGTAGCTGCGGCGCGACCCGCCCGCCACCTACGGCAATGAAACGCAGCGACTGCGGCAGTGGCAGACCGCGCTCCGCCGCCGTAACCAGCGCCAGCAGTAGCTGCGGCAGCAGGATCAGGCTGTTTGGCTGCACCCGGTTGAGACTGCCGAGAAAACTCGGCAGATCAAACTGGCTGGCGCCGCGCAGGCCAATCTGTGCCATCGGTGCCAGCTCGATGCAGGCACCGGCCATAAGCGGCGCATACACGCCGGCGATGTTCTCCAGCAGGGTTGCCAGCGGCAGCACGCATAAATGCTTTTCCACCCGGCACGGCAGGCTGGCCTGCCAGAGACTGCGCGCCACGCGCAACTGGATATCGGCATCCAGGCAAACCCCTTTGGGCTGCCCGGTGGTTCCCGAGGTGTAGGTAATCTTTAGCGTGCCTTCCGGAAGGTCGGGCACCCGAGCAGGTAGCCGCTGAAAAATTCCCGGCAGCGACTCGTTGAAGCCCCACTGTTTATACAAGGCAGGCTCCGTCGCAATCAGACTGTCGACGCCCGCGCTATCCAGCACATGCTGCTGCTGATCCGGGGAAAAGAAACCGGGCAGCGGGACACAGACAACCCCCGCACGCAGTGCCGCCAGATCCCAGAGCACCCAGTCGATCCCATTGTCCAGAGCCAGCCCCAGGCGCCGCGCCCCAGCCTGATGCAGCCTCTGCACACGCGCACCGATTTGGGCCAGCAAACCAGCGTAATCAAGACTGGTATTCGCCTCGACCAGCGCCGGACGACCACTGTATTGCTGCAATGCGTCGAAAAACTGCTCAAGCACAGGCGACATGGTGCATTCCATCCGCCGTGTACAGGGCTTCAAGCCCCAGACGCTGGTACAGCCCGCTATTCAGCAGGCGCTGATGCCCACCCATGATGTCGCCAGCCATGACCTGCGGCTTGGTAGCGTAATAGCTGCCCCAGTCAGCCTGCTCTTCACCCAGGCACTGCGGACTGGCCTCGCCCAGCGACAACGGACTCAATCCGAGTCGCTGAAAACTGTTGATCAGCATTGGCGTGCCGGTGAAGCTGATCCAGCGAAATCCTTGAGCCACCAGCAATTCGGTCAGTGCCACGATCAGCAGGCGTGCACTGCCCGGCGCCAGCGTCCCCAGATTGCCTACTTCGACAATTTCGTTACGATTCAGCACACGACCGTTACGCAACGCTATTTCCTGCTCAATCGGCCGCTCAAGGTAACGTTCCAGAAACAGTGGCCCGGAGGCCGCACTGCGCAAACCGACCGCGCCACGCAAGGTGCCGGCGCTATCGACAAGTGCCAGCAGGCAAGGCATGAAGTGTTGGATATGCGCGCCATAGTGTTCAAAAAAACGTTCACGGATAAAATCTTCTACCGCGATTCGGGATTTATGGCCCGAATTCTGCTTAACCAGATGCAACGTAAGCGCGGGATCACGCCCGATACGGACCAGCGCTTCGGTTTGTTGCTTCCACAACTGTTCCATGGGGACGACACCTTGTTGAGTCAACATGGTTGTCAATATGGGCAGCCAACCTTAAAGCCTGCTTAAGATTGGCGGGCTGATTGCAGAAAGTCTGTAAAAAAAGACAAAATGCTCAGCGATTCACGACACGCCCTGTGAAAAATTTGTAAGATTCGACCGGTAATTCTCGCGTTAAAGAACATCCTGCTATAAAGTTTGACCGACATAATTAGTAATAGTGCTGACCACTCAACAAGATAAGTTGATGCAGCGATCCATTCAAAACCAAAGGAGCAATCCCAATGCAAGTGATGAAGTGGAGCGTAATGGCTCTGGCAATTGCCGCAGCAACCTCGCAAATGGCCTATGCCGATGAACAAGACGACGCAACGCCTGCCGAAGAGAACATCTCCAGCCAGGCTGCATCCAATGGCTTCATTGAAGACGCCGACCTCACCCTGCTGAACCGCAACTTTGCGTTCTACCGCAACTTCAACCATGGCGCCGACGATCAGAACTATCGCAATGAGTGGGCCCATGGCTTCATGACCACCTTCACCTCCGGCTTCACCCAGGGCGTGATCGGTTTTGGCGCTGACGCTTTCGGTCAGGTTGGCCTGAAACTGAACAGCGGCGAAGGCACCGGCGGCACCGGCCTGCTCCCGGTTGATGGCAGCAATCCGGAGAAGGGTCAGGACGAATACGGCCTGGCTGGCGGCGCCGTGAAAGCCCGCGTTTCCGAAACCGTACTGGCCTTCGGCCAGCAGCGTCCGGAAAGTCCGGTTTTCGCTACCGGTGACAGCCGCCTGCTGCCTTCATGGGCAACCGGCACCACACTGGCCAGTGATGAAATCACCGACCTGCATATCCAGGGCGGTCACTTCTACTCCGGCAGCGGTTCGGCCAGCACCAACCAGGATGGTGAGCTGAGCACCGTTTACGGCGGCACTGACTTCAATACTGCTGACTACATCGGCGGCGACTACACCTTCAACGACAACCTGAGCATGGGTCTGCACGCGTCCAAGTACGAAGACCTGTGGAATCAGTACTACGCTGACCTGTACCACACCTTCAGCTTCAGCGACGACGTATCGCTGTCGACCAGCCTGAACTACTACAACACTCAGGACACTGGCGACGCCAACGGGGGCGAGATCAGCAACAACACCTACAGCGCGGCCTTTGCCCTGGCTGTTGGCGCGCAGACCTTCACTCTGGCTCACCAGCGCGTGAATGGCGATACGCCGTTTGACTACCTGAACGCAGGCGGCTCCGACGGCAACTCGATCTGGCTGGCCAACTCGGTTCAGTACTCCGACTTCAATGCTCCGGGCGAGAAGTCCTACCAGGCTCGCTATGACCTGGACATGACCACCCTGGGCGTCCCAGGCCTGAGCTTCATGGCTCGCTACATCACCGGTAGCGGCGGCAATGGCACCGACGCTGATGTCAATGGCGCTTACAACAGCGTTGTTGATGGCCCGCTGTATGGCCACGGTGGTGACGAGTGGGAACGCGACCTGGAAGTCAAGTATGTGGTGCAGGAAGGCGCGGCCAAGGATCTGTCCTTCCGTGTCCGTCAGGCCACCTGGCGTTCGAACAACTCGTACTTCTCTGGCGGCGAAGACTTCTCCACCGGTCTTGACGAAGTTCGTATCATCACCGAGTACCCGCTGGACATCCTGTAAGTCCTGTTTAAGTACTTGGCTCCATGAAAAAACCCGGCATCCGCCGGGTTTTTTCATTTCCGAGCGGGATCAAACCGGCGAAACGTTAGTCCCGGCCACCGGCACCAGCGCCATCTGCCGCCTGTACGCGCCGTAACCGGCACCGTACAATGCCCAGCCTATCCCAGCCTTCGCCAACGACAAGCGGCCCACCATGCGTACCAGTCAGTATCTGCTGTCCACCCTCAAGGAAACCCCCTCCGATGCCGTAGTGATCAGCCATCAGTTGATGCTGCGCGCCGGCCTGATCCGCAAGCTGGCCTCCGGCCTTTACACCTGGCTGCCGATGGGACTGCGCGTGCTGCGCAAGGTCGAAGCTATCGTGCGGGAAGAAATGAATGCCGCCGGTGCGCTGGAAATCCTCATGCCGGGCATCCAGCCGGCCGAGCTCTGGCAGGAGTCCGGCCGCTGGGAACAGTACGGCCCGGAACTGTTGCGCATGAAGGACCGGCACCAGCGCGACTTCTGCGCCGGCCCGACCCACGAGGAAGTGGTCACCGACCTGGCGCGCAACGAACTGAACAGCTACAAGCAGCTGCCGCTCAATCTGTTCCAGATCCAGACCAAGTTCCGCGACGAGATCCGCCCACGCTTCGGCGTCATGCGCGGCCGCGAGTTCATCATGAAGGATGCCTATTCCTTCCATGCCGACCAGGCTTCCCTGCAGGAAACCTACGAGCGCATGCACCAGGCCTACTGCAACATCTTTACCCGCCTGGGCCTGAACTTCCGCCCGGTGCAGGCCGACACCGGCTCGATCGGCGGCACCGGTTCCCATGAGTTCCATGTACTGGCCGAGTCCGGTGAAGACGACATCGCCTTCAGCGACAGCTCCGATTACGCTGCCAACATCGAGAAGGCCGAAGCCATTCCGCGCGAAAGCCAGCGCGCGGCAGCCACCGAAGAACTGCGTCTGGTCGATACCCCGGATGCCAGGACCATCGACGAACTGGTCAGCCAGTTCGGCCTGGCCATCGAAAAGACCATCAAGACCCTGGTGGTGAGAGGCGCGAAGGAAGGCAGCCTGGTTGCCCTGATCGTGCGCGGCGACCATGAACTCAACGAGATCAAGGCCGCCAACCATGAACTGGTCGCCAGCCCGCTGGCATTTGCCAGCGAGACGGAAATCCGTGACACCATCGGCGCCGGACCAGGCTCACTGGGCCCGCTGAACCTGCCGATTGACTGCGTGATCGATCGCTCGGTCGCACTGCTCAGTGACTTCGCTGCCGGCGCCAACCTCGACGGCAAGCATTACTTCGGCCTGAACTGGGAGCGTGACCTGCCGCTGCCGGCGATTGCCGACCTGCGCAACGTGGTGGCCGGTGATCCGAGTCCGGATGGCCAGGGCAGCCTGGTGATCAAGCGCGGCATCGAAGTCGGGCACATCTTCCAGCTCGGCACCAAGTACAGCCAGGCCCTCAACTGCCAGGTGCTGGGCGAGAATGGCAAGCCGATCATCCTGACCATGGGCTGCTACGGCATCGGTGTATCCCGCGTGGTCGCCGCCGCCATCGAGCAGAACAACGACGAACGCGGCATTCGCTGGCCAGCCGCGCTGGCGCCCTACCAGATCGCTCTGGTGCCCCTGAAGTACGAAACCGAGGCCGTCCGCGAAGCTACGGACAAGCTGTATGCGCAGCTGACGGCTGCCGGCTACGAAGTGCTGCTGGATGACCGCGACAAGAAGACCAGCCCCGGCGTTAAATTCGCCGACATGGAGCTGGTCGGCATTCCGCACCGCATCGTGGTCAGCGACCGCGGCCTCAACGACGGCAAGCTGGAGTACAAGGGCCGCGACCAGGCCGAAGCGCAGGTTCTGCCAGTGGCGGATATCCTCGCGTTCATTGCGCAACGCATTCAGGGCTGAGTCACGCCATGCATCTGCCTCCTGTATTCCTGCGCCTTGCTCCAGCCCTTTGCGCCGCCCTGCTGCTGAGTGCCTGCGCCAATCACTTGCCGCAGCGCAGCGAGCATGAAGCCCGCGCCGAGCGCAAATTGCTCGACCACAGCCTGCAGATCGATGCCGCAGCAGACAAGCCGCTGGAATTGCCGCAGCGGCGGATCAGCATCTACGAACAGCAGACCTTCGAAGTAACCGACTTTGAAGTCACCCGCATTTACGATCGCTATACGCCTTATCAGGCCTGGCGCGAGGTGTATGAAATTCCTGCCGGCGCGGTTGCCGTGGTCGCTGGCGTCGGGGCTAACGTGGTCAACGTGGTGGCACTGGGCAATGTTCCGCAAGCCGCAACGCGCGGCTGGATCGAGTACGGCATGGCCGGCCTCAACCCGATCATGAATGTGCAATCCAATGGCCGTGCCGAACAGAATCTGGCTTCCCTGAAGGAAGAGCAGACTGGCCAGCACAAGGAGCAGATCAGCCTGCCCTGGAAGGAGAAGCAGGTACTGGTCAATGCGGGCACGCGCAGCCACGAACTGACCACGGATCGCAAAGGCTACCTCTACCTGAACCTGCTCGATGGCACGCTGGCCGAACAGGACCTGAGCCGTGTCGACCAGCTGGTCGTGATAGCCGAAGACCCGCTCGACGGCACCCGCCAGGAAGTCACCCTGACCATCAGCAAGGCGCTGCGCGGCAAACTGAAAGAAGCCCATGCGCTGATCTTCAGCAACCTTGAAAATGATGACGTTTCGCAATGGGTCTACCGGGTCAATCGTCTCTCCCAACTGGGCTTCGAGGACGAGGCCAGTGAACTGGAGCAAAGCCTGATCGAACTGACGCGCAATGACCCGGAACTGCAGGACGAGTTCCTGCAGGCATTGAAGAAGGATGCCGGCCGACTGGCCGCAGACCCCGGCGCCCAGCCCTGAGCGGCTAAGGCTGCTGTTCGCGCAACTCAGCCAGCTGGGCCGCCAGCCCTGCGGCGGTCTGTTCGCCCAGTAGCTGCTTCTGCAGCCGGCCGTGCGGATCAACGATAAAGGTAACCGGCAGCCCCCCGCTGCGCGGCAACTGCAGGCGGGCCGCCGGATCCTCTGCCAGCACGGTGAAGCCGATGGCGAACGCCTGGATCGCCGCCTGCAGCGCGTCACCCTGCAAGCCGTCGTAATTGACCCCGAGCACACGCACATTCTGCCCCTTGAGCTGCTCGGCAAGCAGATTCAGTTCGGGAATCTCCTTGCGACAGGGCGGACACCAGTCAGCCCAGTAATTGATCACCAGCCACTGGCCTTCGATACTCGCAGCCGGAACCTTCTGCCCATGCTGATCCGGACCAAAATCCTCGGCACAGCCGCTCAGCAAGAACAGCAACAGGCAAGCCCGCAAGAGCACCAGGAGTTGCACGCGCATGTCTTTGCTCCCTAAGCGTCCGCAGCTGCTGTGAATCATGAGGTTACCCAACTCACCGGATAAAACACCAGCCGCTGCCAGTCAGTTTCCAGCCTGAACCGGTGGCTCCTGCTTGTGTTCAAGCCATTGCGCGAGGCTGCCGGCAAACAGGGCCTGCTGATCCTCATGCAGCACCGCCAGTGCCGACCGCACTGCCGGATACCAGGGCTCATCGAGCTGCTCCGGCAAGCTTTCCGGTGCGGGTAACGGCCATGGGCAACGCTGCAGCAGCCGGGACAGGCTGTAATTGTTCAGATCACGGCTGAGCAGCCACTGCTCTGCCCCGTAGCGGCAGACCAGCTTTTCGCGCTCGAGAAAGTCCAGCATATCCCGCCACTCATCATCGGCCAGTGCCCAGCCGGCCTTGTCCAGCCGGGCAAGAGTGACGCCCAGCCCGGCCTGCTGCCGCTCATGCATGACGCGCAGTATCCCCAGCAGGGTCAACAGCCTGGGTAGCCGGCGCTGGCGGGACGGCCTGGAGTAGGACAGGCTGCAGACCAGCTCCGCCCCGAACAGAATGATCAGCCAGCACAGGTAGATCCACAGCAGGAACAAAGGCACCGCAGCAAAGGCGCCATAGATCAGCTCATAGTTGGGAAACAGGCCGACATAGGTACCGAACAACTGCTTGGCGGCCTCGAACAGAACAGCCGCAAACAGCCCTCCGGTCAGCGCGTGGCGCAAGGGAACCCGGGTATTGGGTACCGTGGCGTAGATCAGGGTGAATGCAGCAAGGCTGCACAGCAGCGGCAGCATACCCAGCATGGCTGCTGCACCAGGCAACGGATGCGGCCCGGAAAGCAGGGAGAAGGAAGCAATGTAGGTGCTCACGGCAAAGCCGGCGCCCAGCAGCAAGGGGCCGAGACTCAGAATCGCCCAGTACAGCAGGAAACTCGGCACCCCACGCCGGGGCCGGCGAATGTGCCAGATCACATTGAAGGCATGTTCGATATTGAGCAGCATCAGAAATGCCGTGATCGCCAGCGCCAGAATGCCTGCCCAGGTCAGGTGACGCGCCTGCAGGCTGAAGCCTTGCAGGTACTCCTGCACCGCGGCACCGGTAGAAGGCACGAAATTGCTGAAGATGAAGCTCTGAATCTGCCCACCCATGCCATGGAAGAACGGAATCGCCGATAGCACGGAAAAGGTCACCGTCATCAGCGGAACCACGGCAAACAGGGTGGTATAGGTAAGCGCTGCCGCACTGCTGACGCCGCGATGGGCCACGAAGCGCTCGCAAAGCCCGGCCCAGAAATGCAGGTACTGTTTAACGGTGTGCAGCATCAAAACTCCCTGTCCAACCGACTGGCTGTTGGCGAAAAAACGACAAATTGTACGCGTCATTCCGGTCAGAGCGAGCGGCTGAGGTTAGAATAGCCGCCTTACTGAACCACCTGCGACCGACCATGACCGAGCTGACCTTCTATCACAACCCGCGCTGCTCGAAATCCCGCAGCGCGCTCGAACTCATCGAATCCCGCGGCCTGCAACCGCGGATCGTGCGCTACCTGGAAACACCGCCGAGCGCCGCGGAACTGCGCGAACTGTTGCACAAGCTGGGGATCAGCGCCCGGCAGCTGCTGCGCAGCGGCGAGGACGAGTACAAGGCCCTCAACCTGGCAGACAGCACGCTCAGCGAGGCCGCCCTGCTCGATGCCATGCTCAGCCATCCCAAGCTGATGGAACGGCCGATCCTGGTAGCCGGCGACCGTGCGGTGATCGGTCGCCCGCCGGAAAAAGTCCTGGAGCTCCTGCCGTGAGCCTGCCTTACATTCTGGTGCTGTATTACAGCCGGCATGGCGCTACGGCCGAGATGGCCCGGCAGATTGCCCGGGGTGTCGAACTCGGCGGCGTGGAAGCGCGGCTGCGGACAGTACCCGCCGTGTCCAGCGAGTGCGCGCAGGTCGCAGCGGAAATTCCAGCCGAAGGGGCGCTGTACGCCAGCCTCGATGACCTCAAGCACTGTGCCGGCCTGGCGCTGGGCAGCCCGACACGCTTTGGCAACATGGCCGCACCGCTGAAGTTCTTTCTCGACGGCACCAGCAGCCTGTGGCTCAGCGGCGCGCTGGTCGGCAAGCCCGCCGGCGTGTTCACCTCGACGGCCAGCCTGCATGGCGGCCAGGAAAGCACCCTGCTGTCGATGCTGCTGCCGTTGCTGCACCACGGCATGCTCGTCAGCGGCCTGCCCTACAGCGAATCCGCCCTGCTCGAAACCCGTGGTGGCGGAACGCCCTACGGCCCCAGCCACCATGCCGGGGCCGACGGCAAGCGTGCGCTGGACAGCCACGAAGCACACCTCTGCCGCGCGCTGGGCCAGCGCCTGGCCAGCCTTGCCCTAGCACTGGAGAAAAGCCGTGGCTAAGCCCGCCAAACCCTTGCCAGCCATCGCCTGGCTGGAACCCCGCGTGCAGCTGACCCGGGCCGTCAGCCTGGCCTGCTTTGCCGCCCTGGCGGCGCTGCTGCTGATCTGGAACCTGATCTTCGCCGACCTGCATGGGGCACGCACCTGGGTAGTGCTGGCCATCGAACTGGTGCCGCTCGCCCTGCTCGCGCCGGGGATGCTCGCGGGCAATCCGCGCACCCATGCCTGGTGCTGCTTCGTGGTCAACCTGTACTTCATCCAGGGCGTGCTGGGTGCCTTCGACCCCAACCGCATGCTCTACGGCTGGCTGCAGTCGATCCTCAGCGTCACGCTGTTCTGCGTGGCGCTAATGTACACGCGCTACCGCTTCCAGTACGACCGCAAGCTGGGCGGCGAGTAAACAGCAGGCCGCTTACCAGCCCAGGGTTTCCTTGAGAAACGGGATGGTCAGCTTGCGCTGCGCCTGCAACGAGGCCTGATCCAGCTGCTCGAGCAGCTCGAACAACGCACTCATGCTGCGCGTGCCACGATTGAGGATGAACGCGGCGACCTCGTCGGAGAGTTGCAGGCCCCGCCGCGAGGCGCGCAACTGCAAGGCATGCAGCTTGTCCGCCTCGGCCAGTTCGCGCATCTGGAAGACCAGTGCCTGACTCAGGCGTGACTGCAGGTCCGCCAGCTTCAGCGGCAATTCCCGCGGCGCCGCACTGGCGCTGAGCAACAGGCGCTGGCCACTGTCGCGCAGGCGATTGAACAGGTGGAACAGCCCCTCCTCCCAATCCTCGCGCCCGGCCACGGCATCCAGATCGTCGAGGCAGACCAGTTCGCAGTACTCCAGGCCATCCAGCAATTGCGGGCCATGCTCGACCAGTTCGGCCAGCGGCAGGTAAACCGCCGGCTGGTCGAACTGCTCGAGCTGCAGGCAGGCCGCCTGCAACAGGTGGCTACGCCCCACCCCGGCGTTGCCCCACAGGTAGATCAGGCTTTCGGTCCAGCCAGCGTCGGCCTGGCAGAGCCGCTCGACATACCCCAGCGCCACGGCATTGCTGCCGGGATAATAGTTTTTGAAGGTGGCGTCATCACGCAGACGCACCCCCAGGGGCAACTGGATCGGTTTCATTCGGGCTCGCGTGGAGGTTCAGGGGCCGTTGCCGGCTCCCGATACAGGTCGGAAAGCTTATACAAGTCGTTGGCATGGCGCAGCAGGACCATGATCACGGCAGCCGCCGGCAGCGCCAGCAGGATGCCGACAAAGCCAAACAGCTGGCCACCGGCCAGAATCGCAAAGATCACCGCCACCGGATGCAGGCCGATACGGTCACCGACCAGCATCGGTGTCAGCAGCATGCCTTCCAGCAACTGTCCCAGGCCAAACACCAGCGCCACCCCCAGCAGGGGATAAAGCTCCATGCCGCCATGCTGGAAAATCGCAGCGATGACCGCCGCGCTGCTGCCGATGATGAAGCCCATGTACGGCACGATACTGGCGAGACCGGCGAGCAGGCCGACCAGCAAACCCAGGTCCAGACCGACAATCGACAACCCGCTGGCGTAGATCAGTCCAAGCGCCAGCATTACCAGCAACTGGCCGCGAATGAACGCCCCGAGCACGGCATGGCATTCGCCAGCCAGGCGAACCAGCAGCGGCTCCAGGCGCCGCGGCAACAGTGCACGCACCTTCACTACCAGGCGATCCCAGTCGCGCAGCAGATAGAAGCCGACCACCGGCACCAGCAGCACATCGGTCAGCCAGCCCAGCAAGGCGCGCCCGGAAGCGGATGCCTGGCCCAGCAGCAGCCCGAGAATGTCGCCAGTCTGTCCGACATGCCCGGACAGCGCCTTCTTCACCTGATCCAGGCGCCAGAAGCCTTCCGGCAGCCCAAGCTGCACCTGCACCCAGGGCAAGGCGCGCTGCTGCAGCCAGTCGAGCACCTGCGGGGTCACCTCGTACAGGCGCACCAGCTGGCGGCCCAGCAGCGGCACCAGCACCAGCAGCAGGAGCAGCAGAAGCAGGCTGAAGGCAGCAAATACCAGGATCACCGCGGTGCTACGCGAAAGCTTCAGGCGCTGCAGCCGGTCGACCAGCGGGTCCCCGAGGTAGGCCAGCAGCATGGCCAGCAGGAACGGCGACAGAATCGGCGTCAGCAGGTACAGCAGCCAGCCGCCCAGCAGCACGGCAAGTATCCAGGGCCAGCGGAGGTTCTGCGTCATTGGCTGAATTTCCTCCCCTCGCTAATGAATTTCGCCATCCAGACCCGCGTGTAATCAGCACCACTGGCCAGGGTAACCAGCAATACCAGCCACTGCAGCATCGACTGAACCTCGCCGAATGCCGGATAAATGCTCAGCGCCAGCAACAGCGTCAGCACCAGGACTATCTGCAACAGGGTGGACAGCTTGCCGAGCAGGCTGGGGCGCACCTGGAAAGGCCCGCGCAGGTAACGGTAAACAGCCGCACCGCCGACCAGCAGCAGATCGCGGCCGAGCACCATCAGGGTCAGCCAGAGGGGCAGCTGGCCGACGATGGTCAGGCAGACATAACTGCTCACCAGCAGCAGCTTGTCCGCCAGCGGATCCACTATCGAGCCAAAGCGGCTGACCCAGCCATAGCGGCGGGCCAGAAAGCCGTCGAGGGCATCCGAAGCCGCGGCCAGGGCGAAGCAGACAAGCGCCAGTGCATACTGGGCATCCAGCAGAAACCGGGCAATCGGCACGGTCATCAGCAACCGCAGCACCGTCAGCAGATTGGGTAATTGACGCAGGATCGGCATAGTCGGCCTCAGGGCCCGTCGGTTACCAACTGAACGTCAGCACGTCCGGCCTCGGCACAACCGGCACAAGCGGCGCACCGGGCACCTGCTGCGGATCGGTCGACAATGGGCTGAGGGGAGCAACGGGCTGAGCCGGAATGGCGCTGACCTCGCGCAACTGACCCAGCGCCAATTGCGCGCGCAGCTGTTCGGGACTGGCATTCAGCTGATAGGTCAGGTTGGCGCCCTGCGCCTGAAGCAGGCGCGCGGCGAAAGGCTTGAGCAGGCGCTCCAGCTCGGCGTAGCGCGCCAGATCAGTCCCCTGCACCACCAGCGTCAGGGGTTGCGCCGCGCCCGGGGCAATGATGAAACGCGGCGCCAGACGCAGACTGACGGCCAGCATCACTTCATCGGCCAGCGCTGCCGGGTCGACTGCCTCGGCCGCACCCTGTTCGCTGCCGTCCTCCAGCCACAGGCGCCATTGCGCCTGCCACTTGCCCTCGACAGCACTGGTTGTCACGCCCAGCAGGGCATCCGCGGCGTAGCGCTGGGAAACCGGCAACAGCGCATCGGCGCGAGCAGCCGCCAGATTTTCCGGGGTGGCTGCCAGCTGCTCCTGCAGGTCAGCCAGCGGCAGGCTCACCGGCAGGCCCCGATTTTGCGCCGCCGCCTGTACCGGCAGGGCCTGCTCAGAACCGTCACCCACCAGGCTGGAGCTCCCGTCGACCTCGTTCAGCCACCAGACCAGCAGCAACGGCCGATTGGCGCCCCACAGCGGCAGGCCGGCCTGGCGCAGGCGACTTTCGGTGGTCAGGGGGTCGAAATCCACCACCAGCACGCTGCCTTCGACACCAAACTGGCTGATCAGTTGCTGGGGATCCTTGTGCAATTCGGCAACCGCCGCCGATTGCAGGATCGCCGGATCGCCGGTCAGGCGGACAATCAGGGTGTCCAGCGCACGATTCAGCGCCGCCGTGCGCTCTTCCGGCTGCTGGCCGGGAACGGCCGTGCGCACCTGATAGAGCCCGCTGGTCTGGGCCGCAAGGGCCGGCAGGCTGAGGGCAGAAAGGGCACAAACAAGCAGGCAGGTGATCAGGCGCATCAGATTCTCTGGGGAGGTAGGGCTGAAGAAAGGCCTATACCTTAAACAGCCGCCCCGCCCCCGGCAACCTTTGCCGCAGCGAGGCCGGCTGCAATCCCCCATAAATCGCAGATTGGCAGGCAAAAGCGCCCCTGGTGCAAGGGCCGTCGACATGCACCGATGGCCGCCCAGCCCCAAGCCTGATAAAATCGCGCCCCTTCACAGACAGCCACAATGACCCGGCTGCCTTCCCGAATTCCTTCCCTACAAGGCCTTGGCGCATGAGCAAGCAACCCTCCATCAGCTACAAAGACGCCGGTGTGGACATCGACGCCGGTGAAGCCCTGGTCGAACGCATCAAGGGCGTGGCCAAGCGCACTGCCCGTCCGGAAGTCATGGGCGGCCTAGGCGGCTTCGGCGCCCTCTGCGAAATCCCCGCCGGCTACAAGCAGCCGGTGCTGGTGTCCGGCACCGACGGCGTCGGCACCAAGCTGCGCCTGGCGCTGAACCTGAACAAGCACGACAGCATCGGCCAGGACCTGGTGGCCATGTGCGTGAATGACCTGGTGGTCTGTGGTGCCGAGCCGCTGTTCTTCCTCGACTACTACGCCACCGGCAAGCTCAATGTCGACGTTGCCGCCACTGTGGTCACCGGCATCGGTGCCGGTTGCGAGCTGGCCGGCTGCTCCCTGGTCGGTGGCGAAACCGCCGAGATGCCGGGCATGTACGAAGGTGAAGACTACGACCTGGCCGGCTTCTGCGTCGGCGTGGTGGAAAAGGCCGAGATCATCGACGGTTCGAAGGTCGCCACTGGCGACGCGCTGATCGCCCTGCCCTCCTCCGGCCCGCACTCCAACGGCTATTCACTGATCCGCAAGATCATCGAAGTCGCTGGCGCCGATATCGCCAGCGAACAGCTGGATGGCAAGCCACTGGCCGAACTGCTGATGGCGCCCACGCGCATCTACGTCAAGCCGCTGCTCAAGCTGATCAAGGACACCGGCGCGGTCAAGGCTATGGCCCACATCACCGGCGGCGGCCTGCTCGACAACATTCCGCGCGTGCTGCCGGAAGGCGCCCAGGCCATCGTTGACGTCGCCAGCTGGCAGCGCCCGGCGGTATTCGACTGGCTGCAGGCCAAAGGCAACGTCGACGAGCACGAGATGCATCGGGTGCTCAACTGCGGTGTCGGCATGGTCATCTGTGTTGCCCAGGATCAGGTGGCTGCCACCCTTGCCAGCCTGCGCGACAGCGGCGAGCAGCCCTGGGTGATCGGCCAGATCGGCATGGCTGCTGCCGGCGCCGCCCAGGTCCAGCTGAACAACCTGAAAGCCCACTGATGACGGCAAGCTGCAATGTGGTGGTGCTGATCTCCGGTTCCGGCAGCAACCTGCAGGCGTTGATCGACAGTTGCGGGCCTGACAATCCGCTACGGATCAGCGCGGTCATCTCCAACCGCGCCGATGCCTACGGGCTCAAGCGCGCCGCTGCTGCCGGGATTCCGACGCAAACCCTGGATCACAAGCTGTTTGCCGACCGGGAAAGCTTCGACCGCGCGCTGATTGAAAGCATCGACGGCTTCGGGGCCGAACTGGTGGTACTCGCCGGCTTCATGCGCATCCTCAGTAGCGGCTTTGTCCGCCACTATGCCGGTCGCCTGCTGAATATCCATCCGTCGCTGCTACCCAAGTTCAAGGGTCTGCATACCCACCAGCGCGCCCTTGACGCCGGCGAAAGCGAACATGGCTGCAGCGTGCACTTCGTCACCGAGGAACTTGATGGCGGGCCGGTGGTCGTACAGGCTGTATTGCCCATAACCAGCAGCGATAGCGCAGAAAACCTGGCGCAGCGCGTCCATACTCTGGAACACCGGATCTACCCACTGGCGGTGCGCTGGTTTGCCGAAGGGCGCTTGCGCCTCGGCCGCTCCGCTGTCGAACTCGATGGCCAGCCACTACCCGCCTGCGGCCAGCAAATACGCAACTAGGAGAGACCCATGCGTCGCGCTCTATTGTTCTGCCTTGCCCTGCTCAGCCTGTCGGCCCAGGCGTTCGAACTGCAGCCCTTCACCGCCAGCTATACCGCCGACTGGAAGCAGTTGCCGATCAGCGGCAGCGCCGAACGCAACCTCAAGGCACTGGGCAATGGCCGCTGGGAGCTCGACTTCGAAGCCTCGATGCTGGTCGCCAGCCTCAGCGAAGTCAGTGTCCTGACCCTGGAAAACGATACCTTCCTGCCAGTCTCCTACCGCTTCAAGCGTGGCGGCATGGGCAAGAGCAAGGAAATCGAACTGGACTTCGACTGGCAACAGAAACAGGTGATGGGCACTGATCGCGACCAGTCCATTCACCTGCCGCTGAATCGCGGCCTGCTCGACAAGTCCACCTATCAACTGGCCTTGCAGCATGATGTGGCTGACGGCAAGACCAGCATGAGCTATCAGGTGGTCGACGGTGACGAGATCGACACCTACGACTTCCGCGTGCTGGGCGAGGAGCGCGTGCGCACCAAGGCCGGCCTGATCGACGCGATCAAGGTCGAGCGCGTGCGTGACCCGACCAAGAGCAACCGCAAGACGGTGCTGTGGTTCGCCAAGGACTGGGACTTCCTGCTGGTGCGCCTGCATCAGGTAGAGAAGGACGGCAAGGAATACCAGATCATGCTCAAGCAGGGCGAAGTCGCCGGCCGCCAGGTTCAGGGCAAGGCCGAGTAATTCCCGCGCGCTAGCCGTGGCCATTGCGGCGACCCGTCTGCCGGACCACCGACAATACCCGGCCAGCCACCCAGGCGGTGCCGGCGTGCGTCACCAGCACGACTGCAGCCGCGGGCCCAGATGCCAATGACGCCGCCTGCAGCGCGCAAAAGCCCGCACGCAGACGACAATGGCGCGGCAGCCACGCGCTGGCACCATGCCTCGCACAGACAAAAAAAGATCCCGCACGCCATGCGTGCGGGACCTTGTTTGATCAGCTACTCGACCGGCTGTCGGCAGACCCGATAACCGCGCAAAACGCCGGGTTTCAGCGATCCTGTGGATTGTCGGCGTCCAGCCCTTCGCTCTCGAGGGACACGCTTACCGCCACTTCATTCAGGTCAAGCACCGTGCGGCTTATGTAGAACTCGGCGCCGCCGTTGGGGCGACCCTTGGCCTGCAGCAGTTGCTTGCGGACAAAGCGGTAGTTCTTGGAGGCCGGCGCAAGATAGTCGGCATGGGACGGATACTTCTTCAGCAGGACATCGAAGTTCTTTTCGATCTGCTGGTCAATGGCAGGCAGCTGCGCAGGATCAATGCTGAAGGCTGACTTGTCTTCCAGCGGATAGCGGCGCAATTGGTAGTCCATCAGCAGGTGGGCAATTTGCAGGCTCTGGCTGTTCAGCAGGGCCACCGGCGAAGGCGTGCTTGCCATTTCAGCCTGGTACTGGGTAGAGATGATTTCCTGCAACTCCTTGTTCAACTGCAGGACGCGCTGGACATTTTCCGGAAAAATGGCCGCTTCCGAGCGCTTGGTCCGCTCCAGGGTCAGGAAAATCTTGTTCATCTCATTGAACCGCGTGCGCATCTCCGGCTGATCACCCAGCTGGGTGATCTTGGTATCCATCACGGTCGCTGCGCCAAATGCCCCAGCCAGACTGCGGTCATCGGGGGTGCGATCCTTGGGGTTGAAATAGACCATCATGCTGGCAGTGAACAGATAACCGTTGCTACTGACCTCATGCAGGAACTGGATGGACTGGCTGTCTGCGCGAGCAAAGGAACAGCAGAAGGTGAGAATAATCAGTAGTGCTGACCGCATTACGCATAGCTCCCAATTTTGTTCTAGTTATGTTGGCTGCGCCAAACACCCCAATGGGTATTGTCACCCAATCATTTTGTGACGCCGGTCGTAGAATAAAGCGCCCCAAGAGGAATCGCCACCCCTCTGATCAATTGACGCCAAACAAGTGACAGAATGCAGATCAGCCAGGTTCCGCAAGCGCTGATCGAGCTGTGGCGAGGACAGCAACCACGGCTCAACCGCGCATCCACAATCAGTAACCCCTCACCTGGCCAGCAGACGCAGCAATAGCGGATAGGTATTGGGAAACAGCCGGGCCAGCCAGAACAGCGTGCTCGACTTGTTGCCGGTGAGAATCCGCCGCTGGCCGCGCCGCAAGCCGGCAAGAATATCGGCCGCACAGGCTTCCGGCGGCGTGGTCAGCATCTTGCTGCCCTGGCTGGCAAAAATTTCTTCCTCGCGGCCAGCCGCCTTGACCCGCCTGCCGGCCTTTTCGATGTTGGTCTTGATCCCGCCCGGGTGTACGCAAACGGCGCGCACCCCGGTGCCCTCCAGCTCGCTCCACAGGCATTCGGTGAAACCACGCACACCAAACTTGGAGATATTGTAGGCGCCCTGCAAGGGGAAGCCGATCAGGCCGAACACGCTGGAGATATTGACGATGCAACCCTCGCGTTGCTCCAGCATCAGCGGCAGGAACGCCTTGGTGCCGTAGATCACGCCCCACAGGTTGATCCCCAGCTGCCACTCGAACTCCTCGATGCTAGTGTGGGCGATGGTGCCGACGATGGTCGCACCGGCATTGTTAATCAGTACATGGGCGGCACCGAAGTCGCGCTGGACCTCAGCGGCGTGCGCGAACACTGCCTCGCGCGCTGACACATCCAGGCTGTAGCCGCGTGCCTCGCACCCGGCCGGCAACAGCTGCAGCGTCTCCGCCAGCCCTGCCTGGTTGACATCCGACAGCGCCAGGCGGGCACCGGCAGCGGCAAATTGTTGCGCCAGGGCGCGACCGATTCCTGAACCGGCACCGGTGATGACCACCACCTTGCCCTGATAATCATGCTGACTCATTGCGGGTTCTCCTGCTGGGAAAAATGCCGGGTAATGCTCGTGGCCTGAACCGCTTGCATCAGCGCGGGAATGCTGGCGGGAGTTTCCGCCTGAATGACTTGTTGCTGCAGTATTTCGGCGTACTCCGCCAGTACCTGCTGGGTAGACGGGTCACTGCAGCAGCGCAAGCTCGAAACCATCTCGATCGCCAGCGCCTGGTTCAGGCCGCACTCCAGGCCACGCCGGACCGCCTGCTTGTTTTCCGCCACGGCCACCGCACTGCGCTGGCCGAAGCGCTCGGCAAAGGCCTGCACGCGGGAGTGGAACTCGGCCTTGCCGAAGTGATCGGTGATCACCCCGGCCTGCTTCGCCTGCTGCGGTGTCCATTGCTCGCAGAGCAGCATGAACTCCAGCGCCCTGGCCTTGCCAAGCAGCCGCGGCCAGCGCTGACTGCCGCCGCCCCCGGCGATGATGCCGATCAGCACCTCGGGCTGACCAATGGTGAAACCGCCGTCCTCGACCATGAAGCGGAAGTCGAAACAGGCCGCCATCTCGGTACCACCGCCATTGCAGGTGCCATTGATCGCCGCGATGGTGACCTTCGAGGACTGCTCGATGGCCTTGTAGGCGGCCATCATCTGCAGCCACATATAGAGCGTCGAGCTGCGCGAGCGCAAGCGCCGGGCCAGCCCGAGCAGGCGCGCCGCAAACCAGCTGGAGCGCTCCATCAGCCACAGGCTGAGTGCCGCCGATGACTTGAGCAGACGGGCGCCGAGCGCCGATTGCACCAGACGATCCAGGCCCAGCCGGCGGTTGTCCACACCAATGCACTGCAACTCGGGAATCGAGAAGTGAAAGATGTAGCAATCCGTGAGGCCGCCGCCAAGCACGATGCTGCGAATCCCGGCGTCCTGCTCGGCACTGCGAAAGCACTGGTAGAGCTCGGCACAGATATCCACGGTGAGAAAGTTCACCGGCGGATGTTCCAGCTCGAGCCACAGCACCGAACCTTCGCGACGTTGCCTTATCCAGGTATGCATGTTGCCGGCCCTCCTCTCAGGCAATCCGCCGGGCGCGGATCAGATCGACTGCCTTCTCGGCAAGCATGATAGTCGGTGCATTGGTATTGCCGCCGATCAGGCTCGGCATGATCGACGCATCCACCACCCGCAGGCCCTGCAGGCCATGCACGCGCAGCTCCGCATCGACCACCGCCAGCGGGTCACTGCCCATCTTGCAGGTCCCGATCGGGTGATAGACCGAATCGCTGCGCTCGCGCAGTACCTGGCGAATCTGCTCGTCGCTGTGCACCTGCGCGGTGAACAGCTCGGTATGCCGGCGCGAGGCCAGGGCCGGAGCGTCCATGATCTGCCGGGTCAGCTTGAAGCCCTTGACCAACACCTCCAAGTCCTCAGGCTCGCCGAAGAAGTTCGGATCGATCAGCGGCGCATCCTCCGGATCGGCGCTGCGCAGCTTCACGCTGCCGCGGCTTTTCGGCCGCAGCAGGCAAACATGGCAGGAATAGCCATGCCCGGGGATCAGGGTGCGCGCGTGGTTGACCACCAAGGCGGTGGCGAAATGCAGCTGCACGTCCGGCGCCGGCAGGCTCGGGTCGGTCTTGAGGAAAGCCCCGCCTTCGGCCACGTTGCTGGTCAGCATGCCGCGCCGGCCAGTGATGTAGCGCCAGAATTCCTTGAGCATGCGCAGGCTGCCGCCCAGTGACAGGCCGAACAGGCCGTAGTCGCGGGCCTTGTAGACAAACACGAAGTCCGGATGGTCCTGCAGGTTCTGGCCGACGCCCGGCAGATGATGCAGCGGCTCGATGCCGACCTCGCGCAGCTGCTCGCTGTCACCGACCCCGGAGAGCATCAGCAGTTGCGGCGACTGGAAGGCACCGGCGCAGAGCAGCACTTCGCGGCGCGCCGCCACCTGCTCGACACGTCCGCCACAGGAATATTCCACAGCAGTAGCACGTGTCCCCTCGAACAGCACCCGGCGGCCACGCGCGCCGGTGATCACCGTCAGGTTCGGCCGTTGCATATGCGGATGCAGGTAGGCCCGCGCCGAGCTCCAGCGTTCTCCGCCTTTCTGGGTGACCTGGTAGATGCCCACGCCTTCCTGCTCGGCACCATTGAAATCGCGAATCAACGGAAAACCAGCCTGCCTGGCCGCGTCCAGGTAATAGCCCTGGAAGGGATTGTCGCTGCGCAGCTCGGCCACATTCAGCGGGCCGCCCTGGCCATGCCATTCGTCGTGCAGGGTTTCGTTGTGCTCCGAGCGCTTGAAGTACGGCAGCAGGTCCGCGTAGGACCAGCCCGGATTGCCCTGCGCGGCCCAGTGGTCGTAGTCCCAGCGATGGCCGCGGATATACACCATGGCATTGCTGCCGCTGGAACCACCGAGCATCCTGCCGCGCGGCTGGTAGCCGATGCGGCCGTTCAGCCCGGGCTGCGGCAGCGTGTCGAAGGCCCAGTTGTTCAGCGTGGTCGGCATCATCGCGACCATGCCCATGGGCACCTTGACCACCTGGCTGTCGCCACGGCCGCCGGCTTCCAGCAGACAGACGCGAATCGCCGAGTCTTCGCTCAAGCGCCCGGCCAGGACAGAACCGGCGGAACCGCCCCCGACAATCACATAATCAAATTCTTGCATGCACAGCCTTCCTCAGCAGCGGTCTCGAAAAATGCGTGCCCGAGTCTGGGGATTGTCCTGGCCGCTGAACAGTTGAATACCGGCGGAAAATTGATAATTACGGCAAGTCAGGACCATCACTCGCCACGCCCACGGCGCTGTCGGGAGCACCCCAAAAAATGCCGTGAATATTCCGCTCGAACTCGGTATGGTCACTAAAGTGTAACCACTTAAAATTTTATTCAGGAGCAGCGCCATGGCGATTCCCCAACTGAAAGACAAACAGGTACTGATCACCGGCGCTGCTTCCGGAATCGGCCGGGCGGCGGCACTGGCCTTCGCCCGCCAGGGCGCGCACATCATCGCCAGCGATTTGCGCCTGGAGCCGCTACAGAGCCTGCAGCAGGAAGTGCAGGCGCTGGGCGTCAACTGCCTGCTGCAGGCCGTGGATGTCAGCGATGAAGCCGCCATGGCGGCCTTTGCCGCGTGGGTGCACGAACAGGTCGGCGCCCCCGACGTACTGTTCAACAATGCCGGCATCGCCTATCTGGGCAAGTTCCTCGACAGCGGTCTGGAGCAGTGGCAGCGCGTGCTGAACGTCAACCTGATGGGGGTGGTGCATGGCTGCTACCACTTCATTCCGCTGATGCTCGCCGCCGGCGGGCCACGCCAGGTAGTCAACGTGTCATCGACCGCAAGCTATGCGCCGTCGCCCTCGATGGCCTCCTACGCGGCCTCGAAGTTTGCTGTAGCAGGTTTCTGCGATGTGTTGCGCATGGAACTGGCGGGGACCCGGATCGGCGTGACCGACGTCTGCCCGGGCGTGATCAACACCGCGATCACCGCCAGCGGCGCCGCGCCGTCCATGCAGGGCGAGCAGCTGCAGCGCCTGCAGGCCTACTACCGCAAGGAAGGCTGCTTGCCGGAAGTCGTGGCCAATGACGTGGTGCAGGCGGTCATCACGGGAAAGACGCTGGTGCTGACCGGCCCCTATTCGCGCCTGCTCTATCACCTCAAGCGCCTCTCGCGCCGCCTGCTGTTCAAGATCACCCTCGGCACCGCGGCCAAGGTCGGCTACCTCTGAAACCGCCCCCCCTGCCCGGCCAACGGCAGGGACAGGGGCAGCACTCAGTCGCCGCGGTGCGCCGAGAGCAGCTCGATCTTGTAGCCGTCCGGATCCTCGACGAACGCCAGGATCGTGCTGCCGTGCTTCATCGGCCCGGGCTCGCGGGTGATCTTGCCACCAAGGGCGCGGATATCCTCGCAGGCCTTGTAGACATCCTCCACTTCCAGGGCGATGTGGCCGTAGCCGCTGCCCAGCTCGTAGTGGTCGACGCCCCAGTTGTAGGTCAGCTCGAGCACGCTGTTGTGCGCCTCGTCGCCATAACCGACAAAGGCCAGGGTGAACTCGCCGTCCGGGTAGTCATTGCGGCGCAGCAGGGTCATGCCCAGCACTTCGGTATAAAAGGCGATGGAACGGTCCATATCGCCAACGCGCAGCATGGTGTGCAGGATTCGCATAGAGCACCTCGGAAGATTCACGGTCAGTTGCGCCATTGTGCCGCCAGCGGCGCGGATTAGCCATTTGCCGAAAGCAGCCGAAAGCAGCCGAAAGCAGCCCCGACCAGCGTGCGGCGACGACGTTGACCCAGGTCAGGCTTTGTCCAGAAATCCGCACGGCGCCGGCTGCCAGGCACAAATAGCCCTAGAATCGGTGCATCAGCCCAGGCCAGGCCGAACCGCGGCACTGGCGCCTATTGCGCAGGAATCAGCATGCCCAGAATGCTCACCATCGACGGCAACGAAGCCGTCGCCAATGTGGCGTTTCGCATTTCCGAAGTGATCGCCATCTACCCGATCACGCCCTCCTCCGGAATGGGCGAGCTGTCCGATGAATGGGCCGCCCAGGGGCGGAGCAATATCTGGGGCAGCGTGCCGCGGGTGGTCGAGCTGCAATCCGAGGGCGGCGCCGCCGGCACCGTGCATGGCGCGCTGCAGGCCGGTGCGCTGGCGACCACCTTTACCGCCTCGCAAGGCCTGCTGCTGATGATCCCGAACATGTACAAGATCGCCGGTGAGCTGACGCCGACCGTCTTTCATGTTGCCGCCCGCGCCATCGCCACCCATGCGCTGTCGATCTTTGGCGACCACTCCGATGTGATGGCCACCCGCGCCACCGGCTTTGCCCTGCTCGCCTCCAACTCGGTGCAGGAAGCCCAGGACCTGGCCGCCATCGGCACCGCCGCCTCGCTGGCCGGGCGCCTGCCGCTGCTGCACTTCTTCGACGGCTTCCGCACCTCCCACGAAGTGGCCAAGATCCACCCGCTGGACGACGACGTGCTGCAACAATTGTTACCGCCAGAGCTGATCGCCGCCCATCGCCAGCGCGCCCTGTCGCCCGAACATCCTGTGCTGCGCGGCACCTCGCAGAACCCCGATGTATTCTTCCAGGCCCGCGAGGCGCAGAACCCCTGGTTCGACGCCTTCCCCGCGATCGTCGAGCAGACCATGCAGCAGTTCGGCGCGCTGACCGGACGGCACTACCGGCTGTTCGACTATGTTGGTGCCACCGATGCCGAGCGGGTCATCGTGCTGATGGGCTCGGGCGCGGAAACCGTGCAGGAAACCATCGAGCACCTGAACCAGCAGGGTGAGAAAGTCGGCGTACTCAAGGTGCGCCTGTTCCGTCCATGGGCGCCAGACGCCTTGCTCGCGGCCCTGCCCGCGACAACCCGGCAGATCGCCGTGCTCGATCGCTGCAAGGAACCGGGCGCGTCCGGCGAACCGCTGTACAAGGATGTGCTGACCGCACTGGCGGAAGATCAGGGCAACCCGCAACCACGCTTTGCGCGGATGCCGCGGGTGCTCGGCGGGCGCTACGGGTTGGGCTCCAAGGAATTCAACCCGGGCATGGTGGTGGCGACCTTTGCCACCCTCGCCGACCCGGCCAGCCGGCGCCAGTTCACCCTCGGCATCCACGACGACCTCGGCGGCCTGTCGCTGCCGTGGGACGCCGCCTTTCGTACCGATGCGGCGCGCGAAGCCTACTGCGCGGTGTTCTACGGCCTCGGCTCGGATGGCACGGTGTCGGCCAACAAGAACAGCATCAAGATCATCGGCGATGAAACCGAACTGCAGGCCCAGGGCTACTTCGTCTACGACTCGAAGAAGGCCGGGGCGATGACCGTCTCGCACCTGCGCTTCGGCCCGCAAGCGATCCGCTCGGCCTACCTGACCGGCGACGGCGATGCACGCTTCGTCGCCTGCCACCAGCCGAATTTCCTCGAAACCCACGACCTGCTGACTCACGCCGCGCCGGGCGCGGTGTTCCTGCTCAACAGCAGCCTGCCGAGCGGCGAGGTCTGGGCCAGCCTGCCGCCGGCCATGCAGCAGCAGATGCTCGACAAGCAGATCCGCTTCTTCGTGATTGACGCCTACCGGGTGGCCGCAAACGCCGGCATGGGCCGGCGCATCAACACCGTGATGCAGACCTGCTTCTTCGCCATCTCCGGCATCCTGCCGCAGGACAAAGCGATCACCGCGATCAAGCACGCGGTGGAGAAAACCTACGGACGCAAGGGCCGGCGCATCGCCGAACTGAACTACCGCGCCATCGACCAGAGCCTCGCCAGCCTGCAGCAGCTCGAACTGCCGTCAGCGGTCACGCTGCCGCCAGCCGTTGCCGCGCGGATTCCCGTGCTGGAGGTCAGCGACTTCGTCCGCGAGCTCACCCTGCCGCTGATCGCCGGCCATGGCGACAGCCTGCCGGTGTCACTGTTTCCCGCCGACGGCAGCTGGCCGACCGGCACCGCCAGGTATGAAAAGCGCAACCTGGCGCTGCAGATTCCGGTGCTGGAAACCGACCTGTGCACCCAGTGCGGCAAGTGCGTGTTCGTCTGCCCGCACTCGGCGATCCGCGCCAAGCTGTTCCCCGCCGAACTGGCCGCGCAGGCCCCGGCCAGCTTCAAGTCAATGACACCGCGCAGCAAGGACTACCCGGACGGCCTGCTGATGAGCTACCAGGTGGCGCCGGAGGACTGCACCGGCTGCACCCTGTGCGTGGATGTGTGTCCGATCCGCGACAAGTCGAACGTCTCGCGCAAGGCGCTGAACATGGCCGACCAGCCGCCGCTGCGCGCCGAGGAAGCCGCCAACTGGGCGTTCTTCCTCGACCTGCCGGACTACGACCGGCGCCTGCTGAAGGCCAGCACGATCCCGGGCTCGATGCTGCTGGAGCCGCTGTTCGAGTTCTCCGGGGCCTGCGTCGGTTGCGGCGAAACCCCCTACATCCGTCTGGCCACCCAGCTGTTCGGCGAGCGCATGCTGGTCGCCAACGCCACCGGCTGCTCGTCGATCTACGGCGGCAACCTGCCGACCACCCCCTACAGCACCAATGCCCAGGGCCGCGGTCCGGCGTGGAACAACTCGCTGTTCGAGGACAACGCCGAATTCGGCCTGGGCATGCGCCTGGCGAGCAACCAGCTGAGCGCCGCCGCCGCGACCCAGTTGCGCGCCCTGGCCGGCGAAGTGGGGGCGGCACGGGTCGAGGCCCTGCTGAACGCCAGGCAGGACTCCGAAGCCGGCATCCACGAACAGCGCGAACGGGTTGCCGAGCTGCGCAAAACCCTCGCCGTGTTGGCAACGCCGGCAGCCAGTGCGCTGGACAGCATCGCCGACAGCCTGATCCGCCGCAGCGTCTGGATCATCGGCGGCGACGGCTGGGCCTATGACATCGGCTTTGGCGGCCTCGACCATGTGCTGTCTTCCGGCGAGGACGTGAACATCCTGGTGCTGGATACCGAGGTCTACTCGAATACCGGCGGGCAGAACTCCAAGTCCACGCCACTCGGCGCGGTGGCCAAGTTTGCCGCCGGCGGCAAGCCCAACCGCAAGAAGGACCTGGCGCGCATCGCCATGGACTACGAGAACGTGTATGTCGCCAAGGTCGCCTATGGTGCCAAGGACACCCACACGCTGAAGGCCTTCCTGGATGCCGAAAGCTACCCCGGCGTCTCCCTCATCATCGCCTACAGCCCGTGCATCGCCCACGGCATCGACCTGGCGCACAACCTGACCCAGCAGGACTTGGCGGTAAAGACCGGGCACTGGTCGCTGCTACGCTATGACCCGCGCAGGCGTGCGCGCGGGCTCAATCCACTGACCGTCGACAGCGCCGCGCCGAGCCTGCCGTTCCGCGACTTCGCCGGCAACGAGGCGCGCTTCAGCGTGCTTGAACGCCAGCAACCGGAGGCCTCGGCGCAATTCATGCGGCAGTCCGGGCGCGATGCGCGCCTGCGCCACCAGGAATACGTCGAACTGGCCGGCCTGGCCCTGCCGGAAACCACCCTCGACGCGCAGGCCGAACCCAGCGGCGCGCAAACAGGAGAACCGCATGCCTGATCTATCCACCACCTATCTCGGCCTGCCGCTGAAGAACCCGCTGGTGCCTTCCTCCAGCCCGCTCAGTCACCACCTCGACCCGCTGCTGCACCTGGAAGATGCCGGCGCCGCGGCGATTGTCCTGCACTCGCTGTTCGAGGAGGAGGTGCGCCAGGAGGAGCAGATGCTCGAACGCTTCCTGCTCAACCCGGACACCCTGGGCGAGTCCGCCGGCCACCTGCCCTTGCGCGACAGTTACCAGAGCAAGCTCGACCGCTACCTGGAGCAGATCAGCCGGTACAAGCAGCGCCTGTCGATCCCGCTGGTGGCCAGCCTGAACGGCACCACCCCCGGCGGCTGGCTGGAGCTGGGCCGGGAAATCCAGGCGGCCGGCGCCGACGCGCTGGAGCTGAACAGCTGGTTCATGCCCGGCGACCCGCGGATAGCCGCCGCCGAACAGGAGGCGCACTACCTGGCCCTGCTGCGCGAACTGAAGGCCATGGTGAGCATTCCGGTGTGCCTGAAGCTGACGCCGTTCTTCTCCAGCCTGCCGAACTTCGTCAGCCAGGCCGAAGCGGCCGGCGCGGCCGGGGTGTCGCTGTTCAACCGCTTCTTCCAGCCGGACATCGACCTGGACAGCCTGCGCGTGGTCGACCGCGTGCAGCTGTCGTCCTCCAGCGATGCCCTGCTGACGATGCGCTGGATCGCCGTGCTGCGTGGGCGCAGCGGCCTGAGCCTGGCGGCCAGCGGCGGGATCCATCAGCCCGCAGATGCACTGAAGATGCTGCTGGCCGGTGCCGACGCGGTGCACATGGCCAGCGCCCTGCTGCAGCGCGGCCCGCAAGCCCTGGCCGAGGTCCTGCAGGGTATCCAGGCGTGGATGGAAGCGCATGAGTACGCCTCGGTGGCGCAGCTCAAGGGCGCCATGAGCCAGCAGAACCTGCCCGACCCCAGCCGCTTTGCGCGGGCGGCCTACCTGAATGCGCTGGATTCCTTCAGCCCGCCGGCGGGGGTGCGCTATTAGCCGGGATGGCTGACTGGCAAAGGCTCCGTACTCGCTATAGGTTGAATTCTCGCTTGTCGTCGGGTGGGCGTAGGGTGGGCTTCAGCCCACCAAAAACACGAAACGGCAGGTCGGCCCAGCGGTTGGCAACGGCGGGCCAAGGCCCACCCCATGCTTGCTGGTTGACGCGTGCGCCGCAGGGGCGCGATCAATTGGATTCGCAGGGCGGGAGCAATAGGATGCGTTACGCCAAGCCCCGGACCCAGGCCCCATGTGCCGCAAGCCGCGGCAAACGGACAGTTGCGGATCCGGCCGCGCGCCTCGACCAGCCGCTGACCGGCCGCTCGCCACACCGGAGCGCATGCCGGCCGCCCGGCCGGATAAGTGGCGCTTACTTTTATCCCGCGCATGGGCCAAAATGCGCGCCCACCTGATCATGTTTGCTGCCGGTTGCTCTGCCTGGCGCTGTCTGACATTCCCCCGGAAACCCTGATGCCACGCGCCCCCAAGCCGATCCCTGCTGATTTGTCGTTGAGCTTTGGCGAGTTCCTGCCGGTACTCAAGGATCGCGCCCAATGGGCGTTGCGCTCGACCGGCGAAATGACCGTCGGCCTGGCCCGCATCCTCAAGACCCTGGGGCCGCTGATCGACCTGCTGAATGCCGAAGAGGAAGTCACCGAGCCGCAGCTGCACCAGGCGCTGGACGGCCTGTTCGAGGCGATCGCCCAGCATCCGCTGGTCGGCCAATTGCGCATCCTCACCGAGCGCATGCGCGAGCGGCGCCTGCTGCCCAACGAAAGCAGCACTGAGGACCTGATCCGCTTCCTGGTCGACCAGGTGCACAAACGCAGCCTGATCAACATCCCCAAGGAAGTCTCCGACGAATTCTGGCGCTTCTTCGACGAGCTGATGAGCGAGCCCGAGCTGCGCGGCCTCGGCGAGGTCAGCCTGGACGTCGCGCGCATCCTGATCAGCGCCTATGAGCCATTGCTGGTCGAGCTGATCAACCAGCTCAAGGGCCTGCGCCGGATCAATGACCGCAAGCTGCGCGAAATAGCCCTCAGCGCCCGCGTGGTGCGCGAGGACCTGGCGATCTTCCAGCGGCAGATCCGCGCCCTGCGTTTCGTCCGGCAGTTCTTCGAAGTCGATCCGCAAGATCTCAAAGGCCAGGCCGACGTTGTCGCGCAGATGGTCCGCGAGTTCGGCCCGCTGTTCATCAAGATGGCCCAGGTAGCCGCCTCCAACTCCGACTTCCTGCCGCAGGAAATGGCCGAGTCACTGGCAGTGTTCCGCGAGGATGTCGACCCCATGACCGCGGACGAGGTGGAGCAGGCGTTTCTCGAAAGCTTCGGCGAGCTGCCGGGCGATCGCTACTTCGGCTTCGACGCCAGCAAGCCGCTGAAATCAGGCTCGATCGCTTCGGTCTACCTGGCGCAGAAGCCGATGAAGCCGACGCGCAAGGGCCAGCGCCACCTGGTACCGGTAGTGGTCAAGGTCGGCCGGCACAACCTGGCGCGCGAGTTCCTTATCGGCAAGACGGTGATCAAGCTGGCCATCGTCAGCAGCCACTACTGGGCCCCGCATTCCAAGCTGGCACCCTTCTTCAATTCCTGGCTGGACCAGATCGACGTGTTTGTCGAGGGCTTCAACTGCGAACTGGATTTCGAAGCCGAAGCGCAGAACCAGACCCGTTTTGCCCAGCGCACCCGAGCCACCGACGGCTGGCATGTGCCCGAAGTGTTCATCAGCTCCAGGCGCGTCATCGAAATGGAGCTGGTGGATGGTGCACAGGGGCTGTCCAGCGCATTCCAGATCGGTTCGCCATTGCGCAAGAAGTCAATCCGCCGCCAGATCGGCCGTACCTTCCTGCAGGCCATGCTGACGCAGATGCTGGTGTACCGTGAATTTCACGGCGATCTGCATTCGGGCAACGTGCTGGTGGACCCCAGTGGCAAGCTGTTCTTCATCGACTGGGGCAATACCGTTTCACTGGAAGGCATCTGGCGTCCGGCGCTGAACTACCTGCAGGGTGTGCTGTCCGGCGATAGCGATGCGGTGGTCAGCGCGGTCATCGAGATGAGCGTTGCCGGCAAGGTGAGCGCAAAAGAGCGCAAGGAAATCGAAGCGCTGGTGATCAAGGCCTTCGCCGCCTCGGATGTCACGCCGCTGAGCTACGATTTCGCCCGCACACTGTACGAGGAAGGCAGTGAAGGCCTGATCGAGCGCGTCGACCTGGCCATGCGCCTGGCCAGTGGCTTTACCCGTCAGGGCCTGGTGATCAAGGGCGAATACATGCACCTGTCGCGCTCGGTGACCGCCATGATCGGCTCCTATATGGCGATCTACAGTGGCCTGCCGCGCAGCGCGATGGTGCTGGATGCACTGGAGGTGAGCTGGAGCTTTCCGGTCTCGGTTGGCCGGTTAGCCCTGGAGGCGACACGCAAGCGCTTGCTGCAATACATGCTGGGCATCACGCCAATCAAGCAGCGGGTGCTTGCGCTGTTGCCGCAATCCGGGCAATGAGCCGCGCCTCAGGCGGCTGAAGGCTCCGTGCCAAAGGCCGGCTGCCGCTCAACCTGCGCGGTATTGATGCGGGTAAAGCTGTAGTCCGCCTCATTCACGCGCCGGGTCTGCTGCCAGAAGCGCCAGGTCGAGCCGGGCCAGAGCGCCACGTTGCGCCCGTCAGCCTGCTGGTACCAGCTGGAACAGCCGGACTGCCAAACCGTGCCCTTGAATTTTGCCTGCAGTTTCTCGTTGAAGCTGCGTTGCGCCTCGGGTTTTACGTCCAGATAGGCCGCACCCTTCTGCTTGAGCAGCTTCAGGCACTGCATGACGTAATGCACCTGGGCTTCGATCATGAACACGATCGAATTGTGCCCCAGGCCGGTGTTCGGGCCGACCAGTTGGAACAGGTTTGGATAACCGCTCACGGTGGTGCCGTAATAGGCCTCGGCACCCTCCTTCCAGTCCTGCATCAGGTCGTGTCCCGGCAGGCCCTTGCACGGGAAGCTCTTCATGTAGATGCGCGGGTCGGTGACAAAGCCGGTGCCGAGGATGATGCAGTCCGCCGGCAGTTCGCGGCCGTCCTTGAGCAGCACCGAGTGCTCGCGCAGCTCCTGGATACCGCTGGTGACCAGCTCGACATTGTCGCGATTGAACATCGGCAGCCACTTGTTGGAAATCAGGATGCGCTTGCAGCCGATGGTGTAATCGGGGGTCAGCGCCTTGACCAGTTGCGGATCCTTGACCTGGGCCTTGATGAACAACTGGGCGAGCTTCTGCAGACCCTGGGCGATCCGCGGCGCGAACAGCGGCCAGACGCGCGACTCGTTGCTCCAGTAAAGGCGAGCGCGGTGCAGCTTGCGCAGCAAGGGCACGCGGGCAAACAGCTGCTTCTCCCACTCGGCGTACCGGCGGGTATCCCGCGGAATCACCCAGGCCGAGCTGCGCTGCAGGATGCTCAGCCGCTTCACCAGCGGGGCAATTTCCGGCGCGTACTGGATGGCGCTGCCGCCGGTACCGATGGACACCACGTTCTTGCCGGTCAGGTCGTAGGCATGGTCCCACTGCGCGGAGTGGAAGATCTTGCCCTGGAAGCGCTCCTGCCCGGGCAGGGTCGGAATCGACGGCACGTGCAGCGGCCCGGAAGCCAGCACAACATGCCGCGCCAGATACTGTTCGCCGGTAGCGGTGTCCACCCGCCACTGAGCGCTGGCCTGGTCGAACTGCAGGCCGCTGACTTCACAATTGAAACGAATGAATGGGCGGATGGCATACTTCTCGGTGGTATCCAGGATGTACTGCTGGATCTCCTGGAAGCCGGCATAGCGCTGGGTCCAGTCGTTCTTCGGGGCGAAGGAAAACGAATACATGTGCGATTGCACATCGCAGGCCGCGCCGGGGTAGCTGTTCTCGCGCCAGGTGCCGCCGACATCGGCAGCCTTCTCCAGCACCACGAAGTTGTCGTTACCGGCTTCGCGCAGCTTGATGGCCATGCACAGGCCGCCAAAACCGGAACCGATGATTACCGTATCGACATGCTTGCGCATGGTAAATGCTGCTGCAGCTGCTGAATTCATCTGGGCTCTCCGTCAAATTCGGGCTGGTTGGACGATGGAGCCAGTCTAGGTCTGGCCAGGATGGCCGAATATGCTAATGTTCGCGCAATAATTGATATTTTCGGCAACCTTGCCGCCGCCCTTCCGAGTCTCGCATCCATGGCCAGTCACTCCATCCTGTCCTTGCGTCACATCGCCAATCGGCTGAAGGAGCTGGGCAGCGATCCGGCTCCGGTACTGGCCAGGCACGGCCTGGACCTGGACCGGATTGCCCTGGACAGCCGCATCGACTATGCGCTGGAGCTGCGGATTTTCTGCAGCCTGTGTGAACTTGTCAGCGAACCGCTGGCCGGCCTCAAGGTCGGCAGCAAGATCGGCTTCACCGGCTATGGCCCCCTCAGCCTGCTCCTGCTGACCTGCGCCACACCCTGGGAAGCCATGCAGGCCAGCCTGCGCTATCAGCCACTGACTTACCTGTTCAGCCAGCCCGGATTCGTCCCCGGCCCGCGCAGCAGTGAACTGACCTTCAAGCCACTGGAACTGCCTGACTGGCCGTTCCGCTTGCGCATCGACATGGAACTGGCCGGGGCCTTCAAGTTGCTGCAGGACCTGCAGCAGACGGCAAGCATCGATCTGGCGCTCGAACTGGTCAGCCTGCCCTACCCGCGCCCCGCCGAAAGCCGGGCCTATGAAGAGTTCTTTGGCTGCCCGGTGATGTTCGGCGACAGCCACGCCCGCCTGCGCATCCTCAACAGCAAGCTGCAACAACCCATGGCCAATGCCGACAGCATGGTCAACGCCATGTACCGCCAGGAATGTGAAAAGCTGCGCGAAATAGCCCTGCGCGACACCGCCGACAACATCGCCGGGGAGGTCCGCCAGCACCTGCTGCTGTTTGATCATGCCTACCCCGATGCACCCGCCGTTGCCGCCGTGTTCGGCATGTCCGAGCGCAGCCTCCGCAGCCGTCTGCGTGCCGAGGGACTGTCCTTCCGCCGCCTGCTCGATCAGGTGCGCTACGAGCGCGCCCGGCAGCGCCTGCGCGACACGCGGGACTCGATCGAGCTGATCGCCCTGCAGCTGGGCTATGCCGAAACCGCCTCGTTCATCCACGCCTTCCAGCGCTGGTCCGGCACCACCCCGTCGGCCTACCGGCGCAGCAGCCAGAACCCCGGCAGCTGAAACGCAAAAGCCCCGAACCAGTCGGGGCTTTTGCGGTCACACGGCGATCTCGATCAGAACAGCTTGCGGCCCTTGATCGCGGCAATCCGCATGCGCAACGCGTTGAGCTTGATGAAGCCGCCGGCATCGGCCTGGTTGTAGGCGCCGCCGTCTTCCTCGAAGGTCGCGATGTTCGAGTCGAACAGCGAGTCGTCGGACTTGCGCCCGGTGACGATCACGTTGCCCTTGTACAGCTTCAAACGCACCACGCCGTTCACGTTGACCTGCGAGGCGTCGATCATCTGCTGCAGCATCAGGCGCTCCGGGCTCCACCAGTAACCGGTGTAGATCAGGCTGGCGTACTTGGGCATCAGCTCGTCTTTCAGGTGCGCCACTTCGCGGTCGAGGGTGATCGACTCGATGGCGCGGTGGGCCTTGAGCATGATGGTGCCGCCGGGAGTCTCGTAGCAGCCGCGCGACTTCATGCCGACATAGCGGTTCTCGACGATGTCCAGCCGGCCGATGCCGTTGGCGCCACCGATGCGGTTCAGCTCGGTCAGCACGCTGGCCGGGCTCATCTCGACGCCGTCGATGGCGACGATATCGCCCTTGCGGTAGGTCAGCTCGATGTAGGTCGGAGCGTCCGGGGCCTTCTGCGGGCAGACCGTCCACTTCCACATGTCTTCTTCGTGCTCGGTCCAGGTGTCTTCCAGCACGCCGCCTTCATAGGAGATGTGCAGCAGGTTGGCATCCATGGAATACGGCGACTTCTTCTTGCCATGGCGCTCGATCGGAATGCCGTGCTTCTCGGCATAGTCCATCAGCTTCTCGCGCGACAGCAGGTCCCATTCGCGCCACGGGGCGATGACCTTGACACCCGGCTTGAGTGCATAGGCACCCAGCTCGAAACGCACCTGGTCGTTGCCCTTGCCGGTGGCGCCGTGGGAGATGGCGTCGGCGCCGGTCTCGTTGGCGATCTCGATCAGGCGCTTGGCGATCAGCGGACGGGCGATGGAGGTGCCCAGCAGGTACTCGCCTTCGTAGACGGTGTTGGCGCGGAACATCGGGAACACGAAGTCGCGCACGAACTCTTCGCGCAGGTCGTCGATGTAGATTTCCTTGACGCCCATGGCCTTGGCCTTGGCGCGTGCCGGCTCGACTTCTTCACCCTGACCAAGGTCAGCGGTGAAGGTCACCACTTCGCAGTGATATTCGTCTTGCAACCACTTGAGAATTACCGAGGTATCCAGACCACCGGAATACGCCAGGACAACCTTCTTTACGTCCGTCATTCCATCACTCCACGGGCTTGTACGGAAAAGCCCGCGATTCTACCGGCGCTGCCCGCCGATTTACAGGGGCACGGCAGTTGCAGGCGACCAAGCGCCCGAATCAGACCGGGCCCGGACGGCAAAACTCAGCGCAGACCCAAGCGCACGGCCACAGCGGGATGCCGCTGGCCAGCTTTTCCGGTAGCATGCACGGCGAGAATTTTCTGCTAGAACAGCCGCCTGGAAACACCCCCCATGTCCGACCGTATCACCCTGCTGCGCCCCGATGACTGGCATATCCACCTGCGCGACGGTGCCGTGCTGCGCGATACGGTTGCGGATGTGGCCCGCAGCTTTGCCCGCGCCATCGTCATGCCCAACCTGGTGCCGCCGGTCCGCACCGCCGAGCAGGCCGACGCCTACCGCCAGCGCATCCTCGCCGCGCGCCCGGCGGGCAGCCGCTTCGAGCCGCTGATGGTGCTCTACCTTACAGACAACACCTCTGCCGACGACATTCGCCAGGCCAAGGCCAGCGGTTTCGTGCATGCGGCCAAGCTGTATCCGGCCGGCGCCACCACCAACTCGGATTCCGGGGTCACCCGCATCGACGCGCTGTTCCCGGTCCTCGAAGCCATGGCCGAGGTCGGCCTGCCGCTGCTGGTGCACGGGGAAGTCACGCGCACCGAGATCGACGTGTTCGATCGCGAAAAAGCCTTCATCGACGAGCATCTGGTGCGGCTGGTCGAGCGCTTCCCGAGCCTCAAGGTGGTCTTCGAGCACATCACCACCGCCGATGCCGCCGCCTTCGTCCGCGCCGCACCGGCCAACGTCGCCGCCACCATCACCGCCCACCACCTGCTGTACAACCGCAACCACATGCTGGTCGGCGGCATTCGCCCGCACTTCTATTGCCTGCCGATCCTCAAGCGCAACACCCACCAGGAAGCCCTGCTGGATGCGGCCACCAGCGGCGATCCGAAGTTCTTCCTCGGCACCGACTCGGCGCCGCATGCACGGCATGCCAAGGAAGCGGCCTGCGGCTGCGCCGGCTGCTACAGCGCGCACGCGGCCATCGAGCTGTATGCCGAAGCCTTCGACCAGCGCCAGGCGCTCGACCGCCTGGAAGGCTTTGCCAGCCACTTCGGCGCGGACTTCTACGGCTTGCCGCGCAACCATGAACACATCACCCTGGTCCGTGAAGACTGGGTTGGCCCCACCGAGCTGCCACTTGGCGAGCAAACGGTCATCCCGCTGCGCGCCGGTGAAAAACTGCGCTGGCGGATCGTGGAGACGCAAGCGTGAGTGAAGAGCACTTCGACGACGAATTTGACGGCAGCCTGCCCAGCGGCCCGCGCCACCCGATGGCGGCGCGCTTTCGCGGCTACCTGCCGGTAGTCGTGGACGTCGAAACCGGCGGTTTCAACTGTGCCACCGACGCCCTGCTGGAAATCGCCGCGACCACCATCGGCATTGACGAGAGCGGCCTGCTGTATCCGCAGCACACCCAGTTCTTCCGGGTGGAGCCCTTCGTCGGCGCCAACATCGAACAGGCGGCGCTGGAGTTCACCGGGATCAAGCTGGATCACCCGCTGCGCATGGCGGTCAGCGAAGAACATGCGCTCACGGAGATTTTCCGCAGCCTGCGCAAGTCGCTGAAGGCCAATGGCTGCAAGCGCGCGATCCTGGTCGGGCACAACAGCAGTTTCGACCTCGGTTTCCTGAATGCCGCAGTCAACCGCACCGGCATCAAGCGCAATCCCTTCCACCCGTTTTCCAGCTTCGACACCGCAACCCTGGCCGGCCTCGCCTATGGCCAGACCGTGCTGGCCCGCGCCTGCCAGGTGGCCGGGATTGCCTTCGACGGCAAGGAAGCGCATTCCGCCCGCTACGACACCGAGAAGACTGCCGAACTGTTCTGCGGCATCGTCAACCGCTGGAAGGAAATGGGCGGCTGGGACGAGTTCGACAACTGAGTTATCGGTTGCAGGCCCTTGTCTTGGTGGGTTTAGCCCACCAATAGCGGTTCGCGCTTTAAGGTGGGTTGAAGCCCACCCTACGTTTTGCACCCAATACATAACTGGGCGCCACTAAAAAGCCCGGCATTTGCCGGGCTTTTTAGTGGCCGAGGCCGCGCGCCTTACAGCTTGCTGGCGTTCTCGCTGAGGTAGGCCGCCACGCCATCCGGCGTCGCGGTCATGCCCTTGTCACCCTTCTTCCAGTTGGCCGGGCAGACTTCGCCGTGCTCTTCGGTGAACTGCAGGGCATCGACCAGACGCAACAGTTCGTCCATGTTGCGGCCCAGCGGCAGGTCGTTGACGATCTGCGAACGCACGACGCCGTTCAGGTCGATCAGGAAGGCACCGCGGAAGGCCACGCCGCCTTCGGACTCAACGTCATAGGCCTTGCAGATTTCGTGGCTGATGTCGGCCGCCAGGGTGTACTTGACCGGGCCGATGCCGCCGGCGTTGACCGGGGTGTTGCGCCAGGCGTTGTGGGTGAAGTGCGAGTCGATGGAAACCCCGATCACTTCGACGTTGCGTGCCTGAAACTCCGGAATGCGGTGGTCCAGGGCGATCAGCTCGGACGGGCAGACAAAGGTGAAGTCCAGCGGGTAGAAGAACACCAAGCCGTATTTGCCCTTGATGGCTGAGGACAGGCTGAAGCTGTCGACGATTTCGCCATTGCCCAATACCGCGGCAACGGTGAAATCCGGGGCTTTCTTACCTACGAGTACGCTCATTGCTTTTCTCCTTGAACATTGAGGGGTGCGCCGGCCGGGGCGGAAGTTACCGATCAGGCCATCGGCAGCGCAGTGCCCGGCCATCATACACCGGCACTTTCACCGTCCACCAACGGCTTTGCCAGCGCTACTTGTTTCGAGCACATGATTGACAATCATTCTCGTTACTATTAAGATCCGATCCACGATTCAAACCAGCACGAGCTCGCTTCCATGTATGTTTGTCTGTGTCAGGGTGTTACCGATGGCCAGATTCGCGATGCCATCTACGAAGGTTGCTGCAGCTACCGCGAGGTCCGCGAAACCCTCGGCGTAGCAAGCCAGTGCGGCAAATGCGCCTGCCTGGCCAAGCAGGTTGTGCGGGAAACCCTCGGCGACCTGCACAGCAGCCAGGCCGTCCTGGCCTACCCCGCTGCCATCTAGCACCCGCCCAACCGACCAAGTGCTTTGACGCCTGTGTCATGGCGAACCAGACTGATCACTCCCCCTCCAATCACGGCGGAATCGGGCATGAAAGGCGACAAGACGGTCATCCAGCACCTGAACAAGATCCTCGGCAACGAGCTGGTCGCGATCAACCAGTACTTCCTGCACGCGCGCATGTACGACGACTGGGGCCTGAAGAAGCTCGGCGAGCACGAGTACCACGAGTCGATCGACGAGATGAAGCACGCCGACAGGCTGATCAAGCGCATCCTGTTCCTCGAGGGGCTGCCCAACGTGCAGGATCTGGGCAAGCTGCACATCGGCGAAAACACCGCGGAAATGCTCGCCTGCGACCTGAAGATAGAGCGCAAGGCACATATCGACCTGAAGGAAGCGATCGCCTACTGCGAGAGCATCGCCGACTACGCCTCGCGCGACCTGTTGCGCGAGATTCTCTGCTCGGAAGAAGATCACATCGACTGGCTGGAAACCCAGCTGGGGCTGATCGAGAAGGTCGGCCTGCCGAACTACCTGCAATCGCAGATCGACGACTGATCCGACCCTGAAAACAAAGACCCCGCACCAGGCGGGGTCTGCTCAAGCGGGCCAGCCCTCAGGCGTTGGCCTTGCTGGCGGCTTCCTTGATCAGGGCCTGCAACTCGCCCTTCTCGAACATCTCCACCATGATGTCGCTGCCGCCGACCAGTTCGCCGGCCACCCACAGTTGCGGGAAAGTTGGCCAGTTGGCGTACTTGGGCAGATTGGCGCGGATTTCCGGATTCTGCAGGATGTCGACAAAGGCGAACTTCTCGCCACAGCCCATCACCACCTGCGCAGCCTTGGCCGAGAAGCCGCACTGCGGCGCGTTCGGCGAGCCCTTCATGTAAAGCAGGATGGTGTTCTTGCTGATCTGATCTTTGATGGTTTCGATGATATCCATGGGGCACCTCGGCTTAATTGCACCGACTCCAGGTCGGCTGGATGGCGCCATTGTAACGGAAGGCTGAGCGTGATGCTCGGTCTTTGCGGGATTGGCAGACGGACGAGGTGTTTCGTCGAGTATCGAGGGGGATGGATTGGCAATCCGCTGCTGTTTTTTTGCTGCGCCGGGCTGATTATTGCAATTGACTGGCAGTTCTGGTTTCGCCCCTCCGGGCGACCTACTTTCTTTGCTTGTGCAAAGAAAGCTAGGCAAAGAAACACCCCCCGGCATACGGGTCTCGCTGTGCGAGACTCCCCTCGCTCCGGTGCTGTTCCGAGGGTCGTCTCGAAGGGCCATCCATGGCCCATCGTTCCTCATTTGGCATCCATGCCAAATGCCCCTCTGCACAGCACCTGCGCTCGGCCTCCTGACGGGGACGGTCCGACTACCGAAGCCATGCTGTTCGACTTAAGGCCGAAAAAGCTGTTGGTGTGCACGGACTGGAAGTCCCGTCAGGAGGGTGAGCGGAATCGGTGTGGAAGGGGTTGAGTCGCATGGATGCGACGAAAGCTGCGCTGGGCCATGGACGGCCCATCGCAGCGGACCCCTGGAGCGCCGATGGAGCGAACGCACCCGGTTCGCAGCGCAGCGAAGAAACGGGCCGGATGCCGGGGGCGCTTTCTCTTTGCTTACTTTCTCTTTGCGCAAACAAAGAGAAAGTGAGGCGTCGTGCAGGACGCAACCTGTAGTCCAGTGCCGCGGAAAGCGTGGAGGTCTGGCACTGAGCCGATGCCAGCCATTAAATCCCAACAAACTATCTATCCACCTATGCCGCCGCCACCCGCACAACAACACCATTCAGTGCCGCATTGCCGGACAGTGCGTCGAGAAAGCGCTCGTCGGTCAGGTCATTGGCGCTGACGCCCGGCTGCCGGCTGGCAATCGCCATCTGCACGCCCTGGCGGCCATGGCCCCAGCCATGCGGCAAACTGACTACACCGGGCATCATCTCGTCGCTGGTCGCCACTTCTACCTCGACCACGCCGACCCGCGACTGCACGCGCACCCGTTGGCCATCGGCAAGCCCGCGGCTGGCCAAGTCCTGCGGGTGCATCAGCAACTGATGGCGCGGCTTGCCTTTGACCAGACGATGAAAGTTGTGCATCCAGGAATTGTTGCTGCGCACATGCCGACGGCCGATCAGCAGTAACTCGCCCACAGCCGGCAGAGCCTGCTCGGCAAAGCGGGCCAGATCACCGAGCAGCAAGGGCGGTGCCGCCTGCACTTGCTTGTCTGTGGTTTTCAGGCGCTGCGCGAGGTTTGGTTGCAGTGCACCCAGATCGATGCCGTGAGGATGTTCGCGCAGCTTCGCCAGTGACAGCTTCGACTCGGAGCGATCCCCGTACGGGCCAAAGCGCAGCCCCATATCGATCATCTGCTCGGGCGCCATGGTCGGCTTCAGCTCGACACCGGTCAGCCCGGAATAGGCCTTGGCCAGCCCGACAAAAATTTCCCAATCGTGCAGCGCCGTGGCCGGCTTAGGCAGAATCGCCTCGTTGAAGCGGGTCACATTACGCACCGCCAGCAGGTTGAAGCTGGTGTCGTAATGATCATGCTCCAGCGGCGCCGTAGGCGGCAGAATCAGATCAGCGTGGCGGGTGGTTTCGTTGATGTAGAAGTCCAGGCTGAGCATGAACTCCAGGCCTTCCAGCGCAGTGTCCAGCTGCCGGCCATTGGGCGTAGACAGCACCGGGTTACCGGCCACGGTAATCAGCGCCCGGATCTGCCCTTCACCCGGCGTAAGCATCTCTTCCGCCAGCGCTGCGGCCGGCAGCTCACCGCCGTACTCGGGCAAGCCGGAAACGCGGCTCTGCCAGCGGTTGAAATGGGCACCACTGGTGGAATTGACCACATCCACCGCCGCCACCGTGCACAGTGCACCACCCACCTGATCGAGGTTACCAGTGACCAGATTGATCAGCTGGATCAGCCACTGACAAAGCGTGCCAAACACCTGAGTGGAAACACCCATGCGGCCATAGCAGACCGCCTTGTCCGCTGCCGCAAAATCGCGCGCCAGTTGGCGAATCAGCGGCTCGGCAATACCGCAACGCTCGCTCATGGCGGCAACGCTGAAACCACTTAATGCGCTGCGCACTTCATCCATGCCGGTGACCGGCAGGTGGCTGGCACGCCCAAGATTTTCCTCGAACAGGGTGTTCAGGATGCCGATCAGCAAAGCTGCATCTTGCCCCGGACGGATGAACAGGTGTTGGTCAGCGATAGCGGCCGTCTCGCTGCGCCGCGGATCAACCACCACCAGTTTGCCGCCGCGCGCCTGGATCGCCTTGAGGCGCTTCTCCACATCCGGCACGGTCATCAGGCTGCCATTGGAGGCCAGCGGATTGCCACCGAGCACCAGCATGAAGTCAGTGGCATCAATATCCGGAATTGGCAGCAACATGCCATGGCCGTACATCTGCATGCTCACCAGATGATGAGGCAGCTGGTCGACCGAGGTGGCGGAAAAGCGGTTGCGGGTTTTCAGCAGGCCGAGGAAGTAGTTGCTGTGGGTCATCAACCCGTAGTTGTGCACGCTCGGGTTGCCCTGATAAATCCCCACGGCGTTATTGCCATGCTGCGTCTGGATGGCCGACAGGCGCTCGGCAGCCAGGGCAAAGGCCGCGTCCCAGCTGATGGGTTGCCAGTCATTGCCAATCCGGCGCATCGGTTGGCGCAGGCGATCCGGGTCATGCTGGATGTCCTGCAGGGCCACGGCCTTGGGACAGATATGCCCGCGACTGAAACTGTCCTGCGGGTCGCCCTTGATCGAGAGGATTTCCATCGCCCCATCCGCCGCCCTCGAAGTTTCGATAGTCAGCCCGCAAATGGCTTCACACAGATGACAGGCGCGGTGATGCAGTTGCTTGTTCATGGGTAACCTCTGGTTCTGCTGGACAACGCCCCCTGGGGAGCATTGCCACGGATGAAGGATGCCGCCAGCCGTGGAGCCAGGCGTGTACTGCTCGCGACTATGTCGGGCGGCCCCGGCAAACGCCAGTTTAGCCGCCCTGCTGAATTGACCGGCATCAAGCGGATGGATGGGAAGTCCGCTGGCAATTTGCGCCAGCGCGACCTTTGCTTATAAGATTCGCCCCCTTCCCTTTTTGTCGCTGCACGCGGCTTTTGCCGTGAGCTCAGGCGTTTTCAGCGAAAACCCGAGTCCGGCCCGATGGATATTTAAGGTATCAGCATGAACGCAAGGCACTTTCTTTCCCTGATGGACTGCACGCCCGCCGAGCTGGCCCAGCTGATCGCGCGCGCCATCGAACTGAAAGCCATGCGCCGCCAGGGCATTCTTCACGAGCCGCTGCGCAACCGCGTGCTCGGCATGCTGTTCGAGAAAGCCTCGACCCGCACCCGCCTGTCCTTTGAAGCCGGGATGATCCAGCTCGGCGGTCAGGCCATCTTCCTCTCACCACGCGACACCCAGCTGGGCCGTGGCGAGCCGATCGGCGACACCGCCATCGTCATGTCGCGCATGCTCGATGCGGTGATGATCCGCACCTTCGCCCACAGCATGATCGAAGAGTTTGCCGCCCATTCGCAGGTCCCGGTGATCAACGGCTTGTCCGATGACCTGCACCCCTGCCAGTTGCTGGCCGACATGCAGACCTTTATCGAGCAGCGCGGCTCGATAAAGGGCAAGACCGTGGCCTGGATCGGTGACGGCAACAACATGTGCAACACCTACCTGGAAGCCGCCGTGCAGTTCGACTTTCAGCTGCACATCGCCTGCCCTGAAGGCTACGAACCCGACCCGGCGTTCCTCGCGCTGGCTGGCGAGCGTGCAACCCTGTTCCGTGACCCGCGCGAAGCCGTGCGTGGCGCCCATCTGGTGAGCACCGACGTGTGGACCTCGATGGGCCAGGAAGAGGAAACCGCCAAGCGCCTGGTGCTGTTCCAGCCGTATCAGGTCAGCCGTGAGCTGCTCGACCTGGCCGCCGCCGACGTGCTGTTCCTGCACTGCCTGCCGGCCCATCGCGGCGAGGAAATCAGCCTGGACCTGCTCGAGGACCCGCGCTCGGTCGCCTGGGACCAGGCGGAAAACCGCCTGCACGCGCAGAAGGCCCTGCTCGAATTCCTCGTCCCGGCCGCCAGACTGTCATGATGACGCCCCTGCTGCTCAATCTGCACGGCGTCAGCTGTGGCTTTGGCGGGCAGCCGGTGGTACAGGATCTCAGCCTGCACCTGAACGTTGGCGACATCGCCTGCCTGCTCGGCCCCTCCGGCTGCGGCAAGACCACCTGCCTGCGCGCGATTGCCGGTTTCGAGCCAGTGCTCGGCGGGGAAATCCAGCTGGCCGGCGAGATCATTTCGCGGCCGGGTTTCACCCTGCCGCCGGAGAAACGCCGGATCGGCATGGTGTTCCAGGACTACGCACTGTTCCCGCACCTGAGCGTCGCGGAAAACGTCGCCTTCGGCATTCGCCAGCATCCCGAAAGCCGGCGCATCACCGCCGAACTGCTGGAACTGGTGACCCTCGACCGCCTGGGCAAGCGTTACCCGCACGAGCTCTCCGGTGGCCAGCAGCAGCGCGTGGCCCTGGCCCGCGCCCTGGCGCCGGAACCACGGATGCTGCTGCTGGATGAGCCCTTCTCCAACCTGGACGGCGAATTGCGCCGGCGCCTGAGCAAGGAAGTCCGCGACATCCTCAAGGCCCGCGGCACCAGCGCCATCCTGGTCACCCATGACCAGGAAGAAGCCTTCGCCGTCAGCGACCATGTCGGGGTGTTCCAGGATGGCCGCCTGCAACAGTGGGACACGCCCTACAACCTTTACCACGAACCGCTGACGCCATTTGTCGCCAGCTTCATCGGCCAGGGCTATTTCATCCGTGGCCAGTTGCTGACCCCGGATACCGTGCAGACCGAGCTGGGCATCATCAACGGCAACCGCGCCTACAACTGGCCGGTCGGCAGCCCGGTGGACGTGCTGCTGCGGCCGGACGACATCGTGCCCGATCCGGCCGGTCCGCTGCAGGCCAGGGTCAGCGGCAAGACCTTCCTCGGCGCAGCAACCCTGTATCGCCTGCAACTGCCCACCGGCAGCCAGCTGGAGGCAGTCTTCCCCAGCCATGCCGATCACCACAGCGGTGAACTGGTCGGCATCCGCATCGCCGCCGACCATCTGGTCCTGTTCCCGGCGCAAGGCAGCCAGGCCGTCAGCCAGGCGCTTGCGCCGCGTCAAGCCAGCTCAATCCAGCCATAAGCGGCCGCTGGCCACCAGCCGCGCCTGGCCGCCGATTTTCACCCGCGCGCCCTCCAGCCGGCAGTGCAGCTCGCCACCACGACGGGAGCACTGATAAGCCCTGAGCATGGTTTTCTTCAGGCGCTGCGACCAATAGGGAATCAGGCTGCAATGGGCCGAACCGGTGACCGGATCCTCATTGATACCAATCGCGGGGGCAAAGAAGCGCGACACGAAATCATGCGTGTCCCCTTGCGCAGTGATGATCACCCCCTGCCAGGGCAGACGCGCCAACAGGGCAAAATCCGGTTGGCAGGCGCGCACGCTCTGCTCGCTGTCCAGCACCGCCAGCAACTTGTCGGCGGCCAGCACCGAGACAACCGAAACGCCCAGTGCCTCTTCCAGTTCCAGGCTGACCGCCACCGGCTGCGGAATCAGTGCGGGAAAATCCAGTACCAACTGCTCGCCTTCGCGGGCAACGCCCAGCCGTCCCGACTTGCAGTGGAAATCGAGCTGGTCACCTGCCTCGTCATAGACCTCGAACAATACCTGCGCTGCAGCCAGGGTAGCGTGCCCGCAAAGCGGCACCTCGGCACCCGGGGTAAACCAGCGAATATGCCAATGGCGGTCCTCGCGCACCATGAAGGCGGTCTCGGCCAGATTGTGTTCGGCCGCTATCTGCTGCATCAACGCCGCGTCCAGCCAGGCGTCCAGGCGGTAAACCATCGCCGGATTACCGCTGAAAGGCCGACTGGAAAACGCATCGACCTGATGAAAATCGAGCTGCATGAAGAGTCTCCCCAATGATCCGTGCAAAGCGCTACCAGACAGCGTAGTCGCCGCTGCGAAAGTGGGCATGGCTGCACCCGGTCCTGCACCAGCGCAACGCAGCAGCAGCCCCTCAAGTGCGCCTTTAAAACAAGAAAACATATAAAAATCAATTAATTGATAAAACTGGCACAGTCTCTGCAAAAGCCACAGCGGACAGCACAACGGCGTGCCTGCCAACCCGACAACGACGTCACGAAGCCTCGCAATCCAGATTGCAGCGGCTCGTGGCGTTTTTTTTGCTTCTTGGCACAAGGATTTCGACATGCGTCTATCACCCGCTTCCCTGTTGTCCCTGGCGATCACCAGTCTGATCGCCGGATCCGCTCACGCCGCCGAGGATTTCGGCAACCTGGTTACCCAGGGCAAGGTCATTTTCGATGAGCGCTACCGCTACGAATATGTCGATCAGGACGCCGCGCCCGGCAAGCCGGCGCTCGACCATGCCAACGCGCAGACCCTGCGCAGCCGCCTCGGCGTGCAGAGCGGCCAGCTGTACGGCTTGTCTGCGCTGGTCGAGGCCGACAACGTCAGCCGCATCGGCGATGCCGGCTACAACAGCACGCGCAACGGCCAGACCCAGTATTCGGTGGTCGCCGACCCGGACGGCACGGAAATCAACCAGGCACTGCTGCGCTACGACAACCCGCTGGGTAATCTGGTCGCTGGCCGCCAGCGCATCAACCTGGACAACCAGCGCTTCATCGGCAGCGTCGCCTGGCGGCAGAACGAGCAGACCTTCGACGGCGGCCTCGGCCAGCTCAAGCCGGTCGACGGCCTGACCCTCACCGGGGCCTACCTCAGCAACGTCAACACGGTGTTCGGCCCGGACAACGGGCGCTATGACAACGCCGCCAACCCGGCCAATATCGAGGGTCACAGCCAGCTGTTCAACGCCCAGTACCAGTGGCGCCCCGAGCTGGTGATCACCGGCTACAGCTACCTGCTCGGGCTGGACAACCTGGCCCTCTCGGCCACCGGCCCCACTGCCACCCAGTCCAGCCAGACCAGCGGCCTGCGCCTGACCGGCGCGACCTCCGGCTTCAGCTACGCGCTGGAATACGCCAACCAGCAGGACTACGCCGACAACCCCTGGGCACTGGACAGCGACTACTACCTGGCCGAACTGGGCTACACGCTGCACGGCGTGGCGCTCAAGGGTGGCTATGAGGTGCTCGAAGGCGATGGCAGCAGCACCATTAACCAGGCATTCCAGACGCCACTGGCGACCAAGCACGCGTTCCAGGGCTGGGCCGACGTGTTCCTCACCACACCGGTCGGCGGGGTCGAAGATGCTTATCTGGGCGCCAGCATGCCGTTGCTCGGCGGCACCGCGCAGGCGGTCTGGCACGACTTCAGTTCCGAGCAGAGCCTCAGCACCGGCAATGACTACGGCAGCGAGATCGACCTGTCCTATGCCCACCCGGTTCCGGGGGTGAAAGGCTTGGTGGCGCTGGCTAAATATGCCGACTACAACGCCAACGACTTTAGCGTGGACACCAGGAAGTTCTGGTTGCAGCTGCAGTACAGCCTCTAAGTCGAGTACCACAGAGTCGCCCCGGGTTGTGCTGCACAGCCCGGGGAGCTGGATACGGCAAAACAGCAAACTTTCTGTAGGTTGGGTTGAGCGCAGCGAAGCCCAACGGTCCCGGCGCAAGAGCATCAGTTGGGCTTCGGCGCGATGCGCCTCAACCGCAACCTACAGGGGATTGTGCGGATCTCGCTCTCGCCGAGTAATCTGGTGGGCTTCGCTGCGCTCAACCCAACCTACGCGTCCGCAGGCCCATTGCACAGGACTCAGGCCTCGCTGCGCACCCTTTTCACCGCATTCAACCAGCCATGATAGAGCTGCTGGCGATGGGCTTCATCCATCCGCGGTTCGAAGCGCTGCTCGCGGTGCCAGTGGCTGGCGATTTCCTCCAGACTGGCGAACAGTCCCAGCTGCAGGCCGGCCAGATAGGCCACACCCAACGCTGTGGTTTCGGTCACTACCGGGCGTTCCACCGGCACGCCGAGGATGTCGGCGAGAAACTGCATGACCCAGTTATTCACCACCATGCCCCCGTCCACGCGCAACGCACTCGGCGCACTGGCGCCATCGCGGCGCATGGCTTCAAGCAGGTCGCGGGTCTGGTAACACACCGCCTGCAGGCCGGCAGTGACTATCTCCTTGATCCCGGTGTCGCGGGTCAGGCCGAAGATCGCGCCGCGCGCCTTCGGGTCCCAGTACGGCGCACCCAGACCGGTGAAGGCCGGCACCAGATAGACGCCGCAGGCATCGCCGGTCTGCTCGGCCATCGCCTCGCTGTCACTGGCGTGGCTGATCAGCTTGATGCCGTCGCGCAGCCACTGCACGGCCGCACCGGCGACAAAAATACTGCCCTCCACCGCATAGCTGACCTTGCCATTGAGGCGGTAACCAACGGTGGTGAGCAGGCGGTTCTGCGAGGTGACTGGCTGCTCGCCGGTGTTCTGGATCATGAAACAACCGGTGCCATAGGTGCTCTTGACCATGCCCCGGCTGAAGCAGGCCTGCCCAACCAGCGCCGCCTGCTGGTCGCCGGCCATGGCCAGCACCGGAATCGCCGCACCGAGCAACTGCGCATCGGTCACTCCAAAGTCGGCGGCACAGTCGAGCACCTCGGGCAACAAGCTGCGCGGGATATCGAACAACTTGAGCAGTGCGTCATCCCACTGCTGCGTATGAATATTGAACAGCAAGGTGCGCGAGGCATTGGTCGCATCGGTCTTGTGCGAACGCCCTCCGGTCAGGCGCCAGAGCAGGAAGCTGTCCACCGTACCGAAACGCAGTTCACCGCGCTCAGCACGCTCACGGGCGCCGGGCACCTGCTGCAGAATCCAGCGGATCTTGGTCGCGGAAAAATACGGATCAATCAGCAGCCCGGTGCGCGCGGCGACATCGGCTTCATGCCCGGCTGCTTTCAGTTCGGCGCAATAATCGGCGGTGCGGCGGTCCTGCCAGACAATGGCCGGATGAATGGTTGCACCGGTCACGGCATCCCAGATGAGCGTGGTTTCACGCTGATTGGTAATGCCGATGGCGCTTACTTCGCCGGCCGCAAGGCCTTTGTGACGCAACGCCTGCTGGCAGACCAGCAAGGTGCTTTGCCAGATTTCCTCGCCATCGTGCTCGACCCAGCCATCCTTGGGGAAATACTGTTTGAATTCTTGCTGGGCACTGGCCTGAGGCACCCCGTCCGCGTCGAACAGAATGGCGCGGCTGCTGGTGGTGCCCTGGTCGATGGCTAGAAGGTAGCGTGGCATGAACTGTCCCTGTGTGAATGGCAGGCCGCAACCCTAACCGGTTTTACCCGGCTTGGGCAGCCACTTGCTCAGTCAGCCACCTTGAGTGCCGGCGGTTGCCAGGAACCCGCGCCCGGCGGCAGGATCGACGGCGCAGTGGCCCGCGGCCAGTACAGGCGCATGACCAGGTAGATCGGACCGTCCGGTGCCGGCAGCCAGTTGGATTGCCTGGCCTTGCCCGGAGAGTCTTTCTGGATATAAAGCGTCAGTGACCCATCGGGATTTATCTGCATGCCGGGCAGCATGGGGGAATTGATCAGGTAGCGGTTGATCGGGTTCTTGATCAGGAACTGGGTCTTGCCGTCGTACATGGTCACCGACCAGAACGCGTTGACCGGCGGGAACTGGCCCTTGGCAAAGGTCAGTGTGTACTTGTGCTTGCTGCCGTCGAGCACATCGCCGTTGGCCAGCGTCTTGGTCAGCGGATACATCGCCTCAACTGCATCGTTGCCGTAGATGCCACCCTTGGCCGCTGCGGCACGCTTGATCCAGTCGCCGCTGTAGAACGCGCGGTCGCCGAACAGCGAGCCAACCGACCAGCCGTTGATGTTCTTCATCCCGGCGGCCAGGTACTTGTCGACCTTGCTGTCACCGTCCTTCATCGCCAGCACGATGGCCGCCTTGTGCTCAAGCGAGAGGTCCTTGAAGTTGAACTGCTTGTCCGGGCCGATGCCGATGCTCGCCAGTTTGGCGCGAATCGCCTTTTCCTCAGGGCCGGGCGGCGCGAACTGCAGGGCGAAGTCGAGGTACTCGAAGAAATTGGTCTTGACCAAGTCCTTGTCGATCTTCGGGAAATTGATCGCCGGCGCTGCCGCAGGGGCCGGCTGCTTCAGGTACGCCGATAGCGGCTGCACCTTGTAACCCGCCTGCACCTTCACCACGTTAGGCATGTCCTTGGCGTCGATCAGCTGGGTACGGTACGCGGCCAACGAGAAGTCGGTGGTCGAGTGGAAGACTTTCTTGATGCCAGCTGGTGTTTCGCCCTTCCAGTTGGGCCCGACCACCAGGTAGTCACCCGCTTCACTGCCGGTGGCGCGGCTGCCAATGTAGCCGTAGTTGAAGGTATTGCCGTCGTTGAGCATCACCGAGTAGTAGCGGTGCTTGTCCACCGCCGGCACCGACAGCACCAGCGGCTCGGCACGCAGATCCATCCACAGCAGCGAGTAAGGCGTGTCGCTGTTGGGCGTGATGATGGCCGTGTCCTTATAGGTAAAGACCCGCGCCTCGTTGAAAATCTGGTTGAACGGGGCCTTGTACTGGCCCGAGTTCCTGTCCACCGCATACTCGTACATGACGGCATAGTTCATCACGATCGGCAGACCGTAGATGAAGCCCTCCTCGGCGATGGCCTTGGTCTCCTCGATGCCGGGCACGGTCACCCCGGCCTGGCGATCGGTCTGTTCGGCCTGACTGATGGTGTCACCCGGATGAGTGCAAGCAGAGAGCAACAGCGTGCTGCCCGCCGCGGCCAGCACAAGCCCGGCAAGCCAAGCATTTTTATTCATGGCGCATACCTCGACAGTGGAACGACTGAAGCAATACCCCCGCTCAGGCAGGAGCAACAGGAAGAGCAGCACATCGTCGCCAGACTGATGCCGAGCGAGTCTGAAGGTGGTCAAGGCTGCATTGTAGTGACTGATTTCGCCCCTTCAAGAACCGGCCCAACGGCTTCGGCAGTAGCCCGGTAAACGTACACAAACAACAGGCTGTACAGTGCATCAGCCAGCACCAGCAGCGGCAGGAACCAGCCAAGCACGGCGCCAAACCAGGCGTACCAGACCAGCGCTACCACCGTCAGCTTGCCGGCGACACCCAGCAGGATCAGCGGGCGAAAGCGGCGGATATCCCAGGCGATCAGGGCGTAGAGCACGCCGAACAGCACAATGCTGCAACCCGTCAACTGCATGAACAGGCTGACCAGCGGACTGCCCGCCGCCCCCAGCAGCTCGGTCATGTGCTGCGGCAGCAGCAGGAACGGCACCCCGGCCAGCAGATTGAACAGCGCACCGCTGCCAAATACGCCCATCGACAATCGAGACATCTGCACTTCCTTTTCGGGAATTCCCGAACATTTATAGCCAACCGGCAAACCAACCGACTGTCACAGTTCAAATTAACCAGCTGGATGGCGCAGCGCGCTGAGTCCTTGAAGCCCCTCAACCGCGGCCGATTGGCGCAAAAACACCCCCGGTCAACTGCGCCAGCAGATCCGCTGCCAGTTCCACTTCCAGACCACGCCGCCCGGCACTGACGAACACTGTCGGCCAATCGCGTGCAGCCACATCGATAAAGGTACGCAAGCGCTTCTTCTGCCCCAGCGGGCTGATACCGCCCAACAGATAACCGGTAGAACGTTGCGCTGCCTGCGGATCGGCCATCTCGACCTTCTTCACCCCGGCCGCCTGGGCCAGCGCCTTGAGGTCGAGGCTGCCGGCCACCGGCACCACCGCCACCAGCAGCTCGCCTTTTTCACTGGCGGCCAGCAGCGTCTTGAATACCCGCGCCGGGTCGAGGCCGAGCTTTTCCGCCGCCTCCAGTCCGTAGGAAGCCGCCTTGGGGTCATGCGTGTAGCTGTGCACCTGGTGCGCGGCCTTGGCATTTTTCAGCAGATCAATGGCTGGGGTCATGTTCGAATGTGAAAAAAGGTTGACGTTTTGCGCGTACCATAGCCGAAAATTCGCCGCTCCGCAGCATCCCGTTATAATGCCGCGTCACCCAGAAAGGATCGCCCATGAGCCTCCCTCCCCGCCAGCAAAGCATTCTGGAACACGCCCGCGAACGCGGCTACGTGAGCATCGACGAGCTGACCCAGGCCTTCGCCGTGACCCCGCAAACCATCCGCCGCGACATCAACCAGCTGGCCGCACAGGGCCTGCTGCGGCGCACTCACGGCGGTGCGGCGAGCGCAGCCTCGAGCATCCAGAACACCGCCTACGCGATGCGCGCCGGGCAGATGCGCGAGGAGAAGCAGCGCATAGCCGAAGCCATCGCCGCGCAGATCCCCGACCACGCCTCGCTGTTCATCAACATCGGCACCACCACCGAAGCGATCGCCCGCGCCCTGCTCGGTCACCAGCACCTCAAGATCATCACCAACAACCTGCACGTCGCCGCCCAGCTCAGCGCCAAGGCCGATTTCGAGGTGCTGGTGGCCGGCGGCACGGTGCGCGCCGACGGCGGCGTGGTCGGCCAGAGTGCGGTGGACTTCATCCAGCAGTTTAAGGTTGACTTCGCGCTGGTCGGCATCAGCGGCATCGACGAGGATGGCAGCCTGCTCGACTTCGACTACCAGGAGGTACGGGTTTCCCAGGCGATCATCGACAACGCGCGCCAAGTGCTGCTGGCGGTTGACTCCAGCAAGTTCGGGCGCAATGCCGTGGTGCGCCTGGGTGCACTGGGCCTGGTCGATCAACTGTTTACCGACGCCCCGCCGCCAGCCGCCATCGGCCGCCTGCTCGGCGAGCAGAAGGTCCAGCTGCATATCGTCTGAGGCAGGCCCTGCCCATTTGGAGATTCAAGCCTGCCGGGCTGGCGCAGCGGAGTTTCTTCGAATAGCATATTTTCGGAAACGAACATACCATTGTTCAATATATGACTTCCGGGACTTGCGCCATGCCCAGCAACCAGCCCCATCCGCTCGCCAAAATCCATGACCTGGCCATCATCGGCGGCGGCATCAACGGCGCCGGTATCGCCGCCGATGCCGCCGGCCGCGGGCTGTCGGTATTCCTCTGCGAGATGGACGACCTGGCCAGTCACACCTCCTCGGCCAGCAGCAAGCTGGTGCATGGCGGCTTGCGCTACCTCGAACACTACGAGTTCCGCCTGGTGCGCGAGGCGCTGGCCGAGCGCGAAGTGCTGCTGGCCAAGGCGCCGCACATTGTCCGCCCGTTGCAGTTCATCCTGCCGCACCGCCCGCACCTGCGCCCGGCCTGGATGATTCGTGCCGGGCTGTTTCTCTACGACCATCTGGGCCGGCGCGAGCGCCTGCCGGCCTCGCGCGGCCTGCACTTTGGCCCCGAAAGCCCGCTCAAGCCGAGCATCACCCGCGGTTTCGCCTATGCCGACTGCTGGGTGGATGACGCCCGCCTGGTGCTGCTCAACGCCCTGGCCGCCCATGAAAGCGGCGCGCGCATCGCCACCCGCACGCGTTGCCTGAGTGCCACCCGCCACGCCGAACACTGGCACCTGCAACTGCAGCACGCCGACGGCCGCCGCGAGAACCTGCTGGCCCGGGCCCTGGTAAATGCCAGCGGCCCCTGGGTGGCCAGCTTCATCAAGGAAGGTCTCAGGCAGCATTCCCCCTACGGCATTCGCCTGATCCAGGGCAGCCACCTGATCGTGCCGCGCCTGTACGACGGCGAGCAGGCCTACATCCTGCAGAACGAGGACCGGCGCATCGTCTTCGTCATCCCCTACCTGGAGCGCTTCAGCGTGATCGGCACCACCGACCGCGAATACCACGGTGATCCGGCCCAGGTGAGCATCAGCGAAGAGGAGACCGATTACCTGCTGAACGTGGTCAACGCCCACTTCAAACAGCAAATAACGCGCGGTGACATCCTGCACACCTACTCCGGGGTGCGGCCGCTGTGCGATGACGAGTCCGATGACCCATCGGCAGTAACCCGCGACTACACCCTGTCGCTCTCCGGAAAATCCGGCGAAGCACCGCTGCTCTCGGTGTTCGGCGGCAAACTGACCACCTACCGCAAGCTGGCCGAAGCCGCGCTGGCGCAACTGGCGCCCTGGTTCCCCGGGATGGCCGCTGCCTGGACTGCCGGCGCGCCGCTGCCCGGCGGAGAAAACATGCAGAGTGCCGAACAACTGGCCCGCACCCTCTGCCAGCGCACGCCCTGGTTGCCGGCGACACTGGCCGAGCGCTGGGCGCGCACCTATGGCAGCCGCAGCTGGCAGATACTCGAGGGCCTGCACGGCCTCGACGAACTGGGTGAAGACTTCGGTGGCGGCCTGCACCAACGCGAGGTGGACTATCTATGCCGGGTCGAATGGGCTCTGAGCGCCGAGGACATTCTCTGGCGGCGCACCAAGCTGGGCCTGTTCCTCGATGCCGCGCAGCAGGCGCACCTGCAGGCCAGCCTGGAGAGCCGGGCAGCCGGGGAATGCGCGCATGCCGACGAAAATAGCCGCTGAAACGGCCAAACCATGGCCGATATGAATATCCGTCGTCATCCGGCCAAAACCCAAGGTATTCTTCGGCCCCAGCGTCCTGCCGAGTCAGGCCTACCCCAAACCATAACCATAGGCATCGCTTGATGAACCTGATTAGCACCCTCCGCACCCGCATCAATGGCCGGGTCCTGCCCATGCTGAACTTTCCCAAGCCGTTCTCCTTTGTCGGCGCCGGCTCGTCGCTCTCCCTGTGCCGTGAAATCGCCGGCACCGGGGTCAAGCGCCTGCTGCTGATCACCGACGGCCCGCTGTTCAAGATGGGCCTGGTCGATCCGATCATTGCCGCCCTCAAGGACAGCGGCCTGACCGTCGAGGTCTACAGCGACGTGGTGCCCGACCCGGGCTTCGAGATCGTCATGGCTGGCGTCGAGAAGCTCAAGGCATTCAAGGCCGACGCGGTACTGGCGGTCGGCGGCGGCTCGTCGATCGACTGCGCCAAGGCCATCCTGATGTGCCATGCCAACAACACCCACCCATCGAAACTCACCGGCATCTGGCTGTACGCCGCACCGCGCAAGCGCATCCTGCCGTTCTTTGCCGTACCCACCACGGCCGGCACCGGCTCGGAAGTGACCATTGCCGCGGTGGTTTCCGACAAGGCCGCACAGATCAAGTACGCCATGGTCGACCCGAAGATGGTGCCGTCGATGATCGCCCTCGACCCGAGCCTGATGACCGGCCTGCCGCCCTTCATCACCGCCCCCACCGGCATGGATGCGCTGACCCACGCGGTGGAAGCCTACATCTCCACCATGGCCACCGCGGAAACCGATGAACTGGCGCGCATGGCCACCGCCAGCATCGTGCGCAACCTGCCAACCGCCTACAGCAACGGCAGCGACGTGCAGGTCCGCGAAAGCATGGCGGTCGCCTCGAGCATGGCCGGCCTGGCCTTCACCCGCGCCGGAGTCGGCTATGTGCACGCCTTTGCCCACCAGATGGGCGGCCTGTACCACGTGCCCCACGGGCTGGCCAACGCCATCATCCTGCCGCTGGTGCTGGAGTTCTCCAAGGTCAAGTGCGCGTCCCGCCTGGCCGATCTGGCTCGTGTCAGCGGAATAGGCCAGGAGGGGGACAACGACACCCAACTGGCTGACGCCTTTATCGCGCACATCCGCCAGATGAACGCCGCGATGGACATTCCGCAGACCTTCAAGGACCTCAAGCGCGAGGACTTCGAGAAGATTATCGACCGTGCACTGAGCGAGGCCCACGGCACCTATGGCGTGCCGCGCTACATGAGCCGCGCCGACTCGGCGGAAATGCTCAACAAGCTGCTGGCCTGAGCCGCGGCGCCAGGCAAGCGCAGGGCGCGGGCAACTCGCCGGGGGCAGTGCGCGCTGCCCCTGCCCTGCGGCCTGGCGCCCGTCCATTCAGACTCGACAACCGCTTCTGAATGAGACAGTCTCACCCGGATATTGATCTTCGCGAACTCTATTCACGTTGATCCATTCCCCAGCCCCCGCCAGCGAGACCGTCATGCTCGAGATTCGCCACCTGAAAACCCTGCACGCCCTGCGCGAGTCGGACAGCCTGGTGGAGGCCGCGGAGCGCCTGCACCTGACCCAGTCGGCACTGTCACACCAGTTCAAGGAGCTGGAGAGCCAGCTCGGCCTGCCGCTGTTCGTGCGCAAGACCAAGCCGGTGCGTTTCACCAGCGCCGGCCTGCGCCTGCTGCAACTGGCCGACAGTCTGCTGCCGCAACTGCGCAGCGCCGAGCGCGACCTGGCCCGCCTGAGTGGTGGCACCGCCGGCAGGCTGCACATGGCCATCGAATGCCACAGCTGCTTCCAGTGGCTGATGCCGACCATCGACCAGTTCCGCGATGCCTGGCCGGAAGTCGAGCTGGACCTGGCCTCGGGCTTCTCCTTCGCCCCGCTGCCGGCGCTGGCGCGCGGCGACCTCGACCTGGTGGTGACCTCCGATCCGGTGGAACTGCCCGGCATCACCTATGTGCCGCTGTTCACCTACGAGGCGCTGCTCGCCGTGGCCAACCAGCACCCGCTGGCCGGCAAGGCTTACATCGTGGCTGAGGACCTGGCGCGGGAAACCCTGATCACCTACCCGGTCGAGCGCGACCGGCTGGATATCTTCACCCGTTTCCTTGAGCCGGCGGATGTCGAGCCGGCGCAGATACGCACCGCCGAAATGACCATGATGATGATGCAGCTGGTGGCCAGTGGCCGCGGCGTCTGCTGCCTGCCCAACTGGGCGCTGCACGAATACAGCTCGCGCGGCTACGTGACGGCCAAACGGCTCGGGGAAAAATCCCTGTATGCCACACTGTATGCCGGCATCCGCACCGACATGCTCGATGCGCCGTTCATGCGCGACTTCCTGCTCACCGCCAAGGACACCTCGTTCGCCACCCTCGAAGGCGTCAGCGCCGCACGCGGCTGAAGGAAGTCCCGGCGTTTTCCAGCGTCGGCACAGGCGGCCGGTGGCAGAAAAGCAAAAGCCCGCTGGCTGCGGGCTTTTGCTTTTCCGGGCAGGGTTACTCGCCGCTGTTTGCACCGATCTTGTGCACCGACAGGTCGGCACCGTAATACTCTTCCTCCTGGCTGAGACGGATGCCCACCGCCTTTTTCAGCAGTCCGTAGACCAGGAAACCACCCGCCAGCGCCACCGCGATGCCCAGCGCGGTACCGATCAGCTGGCTGGCCAGGCTGACGCCGCCCATGCCGCCAAGGGCCTGGCTGCCGAAAATCCCGCAGGCGATGCCGCCCCAGGCACCGCACAGGCCGTGCAGCGGCCACACCCCGAGTACGTCATCGACCTTCCACTTGACCTGGGTCGCGGTGAACGCCCAGACAAACAGGGCACCTGCGACGATGCCGGTGGCCAGCGCGCCCAGCGGGTGCATCACGTCGGAGCCGGCACACACCGCCACCAGCCCGGCCAGCGGGCCGTTGTGCAGGAAGCCCGGGTCGTTGCGCCCGATCAGCAGCGCGGTCACCGTGCCGCCGACCATGGCCATCAGCGAGTTGACCGCCACCAGGCCGCTGATGCTGCCCAGCGTCTGCGCACTCATCACGTTGAAGCCGAACCAGCCGACGATGAGGATCCACGAACCCAGCGCGAGGAATGGAATGTTCGATGGCGCGAAGGCCACCAGGCGCCCTTCGCGGTAACGGCCATCGCGCCGGCCGAGCAGGATCACCGCGCCCAGCGCCAGCCAGCCGCCCATCGCATGCACCACCACCGAGCCGGCGAAGTCATGGAAGGCAAAGCCGAAACGCCCGGTCAGCCAGGCCTGGAAGCCGAAGTTGCCGTTCCAGATCAGCCCCTCGAAGAACGGGTAGACGAACGCCACCAGCAACAGCGTGGCGCAGACTTGCGGACCGAAGCGTGCACGCTCGGCAATCCCGCCGGAAATGATCGCCGGGATCGCCGCGGCAAAGGTCAGCAGGAAGAAGAACTTGACCAGCGCATAGCCATTGCCGGCGGTCAGCACCGCCGCCGGTTCGAGGAAGGTCACCCCGTAGGCGATCCAGTAGCCGATGAAGAAATACGCCAGGGTCGAGACGGCGAAGTCGGTCAGAATCTTTGACAGCGCATTGACCTGATTCTTGTGACGCACCGTACCCACTTCAAGGAAGGCAAACCCGGCATGCATGGCCAGCACCATGATGGCGCCGAGCAGGATAAACAGGGTATTGGAGCTGTGGACCAGGGTTTCCACGGCACTATTGAGGTTTTCCATCGCTATGCAGGACTCCGGCTGTCTGGAAATGCACCAAATTTGATCGCGACTCAAGCGAAACGCACCAACGAGAAGCATGAAGGTCGCGAATGAGCAGATTGCATGCGGTATCAAACGCAGCCAAAGCACTGCGAGCAATCCGAACAACAAAATAACCGCTTTATTATCAAATACTTAAGCAACAACGGTGGTTACTGTTTGCGCTGCCGACGCCCCAAATCAGGGCGGCCGGCACGCAAACGCACCACGACACTGCAAGCCCCGTACCAGTCCGCCCGGCCGCGGCCCTGTCTGCCGTGCCCCGGCTGTGTTCCAATCGGCAGTACTGGCCAACCTGCTGACGAGAGCCCCACCCTTGGACTGGCAAACCCTGCTTACCCGCGAACGCCTCGGCAAATCCGTGCACAGCCCGGAAGAGCTGGGCCGCAGCCCGTTCCACAAGGATCACGACCGGATCATCTTCTCCGGCGCCTTCCGCCGCTTGGGGCGCAAGACCCAGGTGCATCCGGTGTCGAGCAACGACCACATCCACACGCGCCTGACCCACTCGCTGGAGGTCAGCTGTGTCGGCCGCTCGCTGGGCATGCGGGTTGGCGAAACCCTGCGCGACGACCTGCCGGACTGGTGCAGCTCGGCCGACCTAGGGGTGATCGTGCAGTCGGCCTGCCTGGCCCACGACATCGGCAACCCGCCGTTCGGCCATTCCGGCGAGGATGCCATCCGCCACTGGTTCACGCAGGCCGCCGACAAGGGCTGGCTGGATGACATGAGTGACGCCGAACGCGGCGACTTTCTCAGCTTCGAGGGCAATGCCCAGGGCTTTCGCGTGCTCACCCAGCTGGAATACCACCAGTTCGATGGCGGCACCCGGCTGACCTACGCGACCCTCGGCACCTACCTGAAATACCCCTGGACCGCCCGCCACGCCGACGCGCTGGGCTACAAGAAGCACAAGTTCGGCTGCTACCAGAGCGAACTGCCGCTGCTCGAGCAGATCGCCCGCAAGCTGCAACTGCCGCTGCTCGAGGCGCAACGCTGGGCGCGCCATCCGCTGGTGTACCTGATGGAGGCGGCGGACGACATCTGCTACGGCCTGATCGACCTGGAGGACGGCCTGGAAATGGAGCTGCTCGACTACCCCGAGGTCGAGGCCCTGCTGCTCGACCTGGTCGGAGACGACCTGCCCGAGACCTATCGCCAGCTCGGCCCGCAGGACTCGCGCCGGCGCAAGCTGGCAATCCTGCGCGGCAAGGCCATCGAGCACCTGACCAATGCCGCCGCCGAAGCCTTCGTCGAGCAGCAGGCCAGCCTGTTGCGCGGCGACCTGCGCGGCGACCTGGTCGAGCACATGCACGGCCCGGCGCAGCGCTGCGTGCAGCAGGCCAAGGGCCTGGCGCGGGAAAAGATCTTCCAGGACAAGCGCAAGACCCTGCACGAGATCGGCGCCTACACCACCCTGGAAATCCTGCTGAACAACTTCTGCGGTGCGGCGCTGGAGCAGCACGGCGGGCGCACCCCCTCGTTCAAGAACCAGCGCATCCTCGACCTGCTCGGCAACAGCGCACCGGACCCGCAGTGGCCGCTGTACCGCTCCTTCCTGCGCATGATCGACTTCATCGCCGGCATGACCGACAGCTACGCCACCGAGATGGCCCGCGAAATGACCGGGCGTTCGAGTCCGGTGTGAGCCAGCCCGGCCTGCATGCAAAAAGGCCCGAACTCGCACGAGTCCGGGCCTTTTTTGCGGCGCAGCCATTCAGCTGCAGCGGATGCTGCGACCGCGAATCAGGCCTGGTTGATGGCGTTGTCCGGGTACCAGACGTCCATCAGCGGACTGATTTCGAAGCTGCTCAGCTCGCTGCGGCCTTTCAGCCAGGCCTCGACGGCGGCGCGCTGTTCGGCGCTGACCGAGCCGCGCTTGCCCAGGCAAACGAAACCGTAGTCATCGCCACCCACGTAGCCCAGGCCGTTGTCGGCGACCATGTCGATGAACTGGTCGAGGAACTCTTCGATGGCCTCATCACTCAGATCATCGGGATAGTTGAGGTTGAGCTCGAAGCCCAGCTCCTGGAATTCATCGACACAGAGTTTCTTGCGCAGACGGCGGGAGCGATTGGTAGCCATGGAAATTTCCTCTTGGATGCTGGATTCAACGATCAGGCCGGCACTTTACCAGCTTCGCTGCCCGCCTGCCCGCCGCGCTTGCCGCTAAATGTGTAGACGACAGGCAGGCCAGCCCGGAAGTCTTGGGGCATAATGCGCGCCTTTTATTGAACCACCCAGCGGGAATCCATCCTCGTGAACAGCCTTTTCAACCTCTCCAGCCTTGCCCGCCCCCTGCGCCATCTGGCCCTGGTCTGCCTGCTGCTGCCCCTTGCCCTGCCGGCCAGCGCCAAGGAAAGCAGCACCCTGCCCGCCAGCGTGCAGAAGGCCTTGAGCGCCAACAAGATTGGCCGCGACTCGCTGGGCGTGATGCTGGTACCCATGAACGGCGGCGCCACCTCGACCGTGATCAACCCCGACACGCCGATGAACCCGGCCTCGACCATGAAACTGATCACCACCTGGGCGGCGCTGGAACTGCTCGGCCCGACCTATCAGTGGAAAACCGAGTTCTACAGCGACGGCGTACTGCGCGACGGCGTGCTCAACGGCAACCTGTACCTGAAGGGTGGCGGCGATCCCAAGCTGAACATGGAAAAACTCTGGCTGCTGATGCGCGACCTGCGGGCCAACGGCGTGCACCAGATCACCGGCGACCTGGTGCTGGATCGCAGCTACCTGATCCAGCCCGTCCAGCCCGAGTTCAAGGACGATGGCGGCGACAAGAACAAAACCTTCCTGGTCGGCCCGGATTCGCTGCTGGTCAATCTGAAGGCGGTGCGTTTCATTGCCCGTGCCGATTCGGGCAAGGTCGAGGTGGCGGTCGAGCCGCCGATTGCCAATATCCGCATCGACAACCGCGTCAAGCTGCTGAAGGCGGCCAAGTGCCCGGGCTGGCCGGACGTGCGCTACAACCCGGTCAGCGAGTTCGACGGCATCACGGTGATCGTCAGCGGCAAGCTGAATGCCGGCTGCAGCTCGCAGACCTATATCTCGTTGTTCGATCATCCCGCTTATGCCGCCGGTGCGGTACGCGCGATCTGGCAGGAACTGGGCGGCAAGATCCTCGGCAAGGATCGCCTCGGCGAGGTGCCGAAGCAGGCGCGCCTGCTGGTCCGCGCCTATTCGCCGGACCTGGTCGAGATCATTCGCGACATCAACAAGTACAGCAACAACACCATGGCCCAGCAGCTGTTCCTCAGCATCGGCGCGCAATTTCGCAGCGGCGCCGACCGCGACGACGCCCAGGCGGCGCAGCGGGTGATCAAGCAGCTCATGACGCGCAAGGGCATCACGCCCTCGGCGCTGGTGATGGAAAACGGCTCCGGCCTGTCGCGCAACGAACGCATCTCGGCGCGCGAGATGTCGCAGGTGCTGCAGGCGGCCTGGAACGGCCCCTACGCAGCGGAGTTCGCTTCCTCCCTGCCGCTGGTGGGGATGGACGGCACCATGCGCAAGCGCCTGCGCAATACCGCCCTGCGCGGCCAGGCGCATATCAAGACCGGCACCCTGAATACCGTGCGCGCGATTGCCGGCTTCAGCCGTGACCGCAAGGGCCAGACCTGGGCCGTGGTGGCGCTGCTCAACGACCCGCGACCGTGGGGCGCCTCGGCGATTCTCGACCAGTTCCTGATCGACCTGTACAACCAGCCGAAGTAGCCGTGGGCTGGCGGGGCGGCTTTCGCAACATCTCTGGATAACGACGGGTGTTGTTGAGCTGGCTCCGAGCAAGCGTGCCGCGCTTTCTCGGCACGGAACACAGTTTTTCACCCCGCCGGGCGCAACCAATACGCTGAGCCAACCGCGATAAGCAGCCCGGCACTGGCCAATTTAACGGAAGCGGATTGCCAATCCCTGGCTAACGAACCCTCTCTACCCGCAACTCAGCCCTTGGCCGCCTTCTCGCGCATGCGCGTGGCCATCTGCGCCATCTCGTCGTACAGCGCCTGCGGATTCTGCTGCTTGAGCTTCCAGGCCATACGCCCCTGCTCGTGCGGCAGGATCATGAACTCGCCGGCCGCCACCTGCTGGAAAATGTAATCGGCAATGAACTCGGCATTGATCGGCGAGGACTCCAGCAGCTTGCCGACCTGCGCTTTCATCTGCTGGTTCGGCCCGTGGAAGGAATCCATCAGGTTGGTCTGGAAGAATGACGGGCAGACCACATGCACGCCAATCTGCTCCTGGCGCAGCTCCGCCAGCAGGCTTTCCGAGAGGGCCACCACCCCGGCCTTGGCCACGTTGTAGTTGCTCATTGCCGGGCCCTGCATCAGCGCGGCCATCGAGGCGATGTTGATGATCTTGCCGTGGCTCTTCTGCAACAGCGGCAGGAAGGCCTTGCAGCCCTTGACCACGCCCATCAGGTTGATCGAGATCTGCCAGTCCCAGTCTTCCAGGGTCAGGTCGCTGAAGAAGCCACCGGAGGCGACACCGGCATTGTTGACGATCACGTCGATACCGCCCAGACGCTCTTCACAGGCCTGGGCAAAGGCGGTCAGCTGGCTGTAGTCGCGCACATCGCAGCGCAGGGTGAAACCGTCGCCGCCGACTTCACGCACCAGCCTGAGGGTTTCCGCCAGCCCGGCATCGTTGACATCCGACAGCGCCAGCTGCCAGCCCTCGCGCGCCCAGCGCAAGGCAATTTCGCGGCCCAGGCCGGAGCCTGCGCCTGTGATCATGATGCGGTTTTGCATGGTGGTTCTGCCTCGGGTCACGGAATGATGGGCAGAGTGTAATCAAGGACGGTGGCGCACCGAGGGATCATCAGGCTGCTGAATGCCCGCGGCTAAGCCATGGGTACCAGGATGTGCTGGGCGGCTAGTGCATTGCCTGCGTCCATTAGCGCAGCCGCTGACACTGGTCTACTGTAGAGCGGCCACCTCCCCGCACCTCAATGACGCCAGACAAGTTGCACACTTTGCGTGGGCAACTGCTAAAGGAGCAAACAATGAACGACGCCGACCGGGTCAAATACCTGCGCATCGCCCTGATTGCCGTAGGGCTTACCTTCACGTTCGGCATCTGGCCGCTGACCATCATCTGGCCCTCAGGCTGGTCGTGGCATGCCGAAGGGCGGTCGTACTACCTCGAGATGATTCTCGCCGTGTACGCCACCCTGGGAATTTTCCTGCTGCTCGCCGCCCGCAACCCTCTGGCCAACCGCAGCCTGATCTGGTTTACCGTCTGGTCAAGCATTGTCCACGCCGCCGTCATGACGGTGCAATCGTTCGACGGCGGCCACAATATGGGACATCTATGGGGTGACGTGCTGGCGCTGTTCGGCGTGGCGGCGGTGCTTGCACTGCTGATGCCGCGCGCCAACCCGGCGACGTAACTGACTGCACCATCAGTCCGGCGTGTAGTCGAACTTCTGTCCGCCGATCGAGGCTTCGTACATCAGGCCACCCTTGGCCAGGGTGAACACCACCATGTCGTTGACCCAGCGCGCCACGCCCTTGGTCTCTCCCGCACCGGCCGAAGCACCCGTCGTGCCGGCTCCGGCGCTGGCACCGTAGGTCAGGGCGACAGCGGTGGCGTCGGCGCCGAACTCGAAGCCACCCTTGGTGAAGGTGTCGTAGGCAGCCTTGGTCTTGAACAGGATCAACTGGCTGTAGACCTGGCCGCCAAGTTGCAGGCCGATGGTCACCTGGCCCATGTCGACGCTGCCCTTGCGCGCGCCGCCGGCATACACGCAACCTTCGCCATAGGCGCCGCCCAGGCCGATGCCGGCCTTGCCAATCGTTGGCAGTACGGCCATGCCATAGGACTCGGCGATGAATTTGCTGGTATCACCCAGGCCCTTGAACTGCTTGAGGGTGGCCTGGCACTCCTCGTTGCTGGCGGCAAAACCCGCCGAGGCAAACGTGACGGCGAGCAGCAACCCGCAGATGTGGATGAATTGCTTGAGCATGACAACCTCCTGCAAGGACTGGACGAATGATCACCGCAGCGATCGACGGTGAGCTTCTGGCTGCAGCAGCACTTGCCAGAAAAGGATAGCAGAGGCAGCTCTGGCGCAACTGCAGTGGCGGCAGACTGCGCCGGACTTTGTGGCAACCCCGGGGCTCGGCCCCGGACCGTCTGCCCAGCAGGCGCTGCCCGGAGCAGGTGCCATCCCGCGCGGTTGGCGCCTTACTTCAACAAGCGTGTGTCGAGTACTGCCGAACTGCGCCCCAGGATATTTTCACTGATGTCGATGAAATCCTTGGTACTGGCTGTTTCCAGGCGCATCAGGCCGCGGGTGACATCGTCCAGCGAGCGCTGGTTGCCGGTCTGCTCGCGGATCTCCTGGTCGAGTTCCTGCAGCAGCAGGACAGCGCGGGCGGTGACTGGCCCGGAGGAGCTGGATCCACGCAGCGTTTTGACGCCCTTGGACCAGGTCTGCAGCTTGCTGCGGATCGCCTGATAGCGGTATTCGCTCATGCCCCCGGCGCGGCGCACCAGTTCGATGGCATAGAACTCGGCGAGGCCTTCGCTGATCCAGTCACTGTTGTCACGGTCACGGATCCGGGTAAACACGTGGGTCAGCTCGTGCACCAGCGAACTGGTGCCGTTCTCGCTGACCAGCGGGCGGGCGGCATGCATGAACAGGGAGTTGGGCGCGGACAGGCCGCCACGCCACATCGGATCATTGGCGCCGACCACCAGCAGCTTGGCCGGTTGGCGCTGAAACGCCTCCTGCGCCTGCGGCCAGACGAAGCTCAGCAGGGTGAGGATATCCATGCGCCGCATGCCTTCGCCGATCGGTGCGGCAACGCTGACACTGGCATCACCCAGCTGGTCGCGGCGACTGCCGATCTTGCCGGCGATGATCCAGCCGGTCGGACGGTCGAACTTGCGTGACGGGTTGTTGATGCGGAAGCGGTTCTTGCCTACCCGCGGCCAGCCGGTTTCCACGCTTTTCCAGGTGGGCGGCAGTTCAAATTGCAGGTAGGTCTGCAGTTCGATGGTGCTTTCATGAACCACTTTCGCACTGGGAATCAGGTCGTCGCCGCGCAACAGCGCCCAGTCGGGAGTGATGCGCGCGTCGAAGCGGCCATTGTCGCGCGGATGATCGATCTTCACCCGGTAGCTCAACGCACCCTTGCCCGTGCCCTTGCCCGGGGTCCACAACATCTGGCCGGCCTGTTCGCTGAGCGTGCCGGTGCCTTTGAAATCGCTGTAGTAACCCTTGTCACCGAGATCGAACAGCAGGCTGATGAGCGCCGCGTTCTCGGCCAGGCGCAGGCTTACTGCCGCCTCGCCGCTTTGCGGCAGGAAACTCACCTGGTACTCCAGGGTGACGCGCTGCTTCTTCTCGGCCAGGGCCGGATTGGCGAGGACGCTCAGGGCGAGCAGCAGCAGGGTCAGGCTTCGGAACAAAGGCATGGGCACGGCCTCAGGCAGAAAAATTCAAGTGGGCTGGATGATACGCCGTCAGGCAACATTCAGCCGGCGCGGAAGATCAGATGTTCTTCCCAGTCATCCTCGGCCACGCTGTCCTCGCTGAGCATGCGCCCGGCCTGGGAAATGCCGGCAGCGTGCACCGCCTGGCGGTCGCCGCAAACCAGATGGTGCCAGGGCGGCAGGTCAACGCCCTCGCTGACCAGCCGGTAGGCGCAGGTCGGCGGCAGCCAGCGGAACTCTTCGGCCTGCCCCGGACTGAGCTGGATGCAGTCCGGCACGAACTGCCGCCGGTCCGGGTAGTTGGTGCAGCGACAGGTCTCGCGATCCAGCAGTTTGCAGGCAATCCGCGTGTAGTAGACGCTGCCGTCATCCTCGTCCTCGAGCTTCTGCAGGCAGCACAGGCCGCAGCCGTCGCACAGCGACTCCCACTCGTCCTGATCCAGCTCGGCGAGGGTCTTGCGCTTCCAGAAGGGTTCGACCTTGGCGGCCATGGTTGCTTACCTCGTTAGCGGCGGGGGCTCACAATTCGCATTGTCCAGCAGGTGCCCGCCCTACAGCGGGTCGTTGCGGCGCAGCAGTTCTTCCGGCAGGTGCTCGATGTACTCGTCCTCGGCCGGCGGCATCTGCAGGTGGTAGCCCTGGGCCTCGAGGTTTTCCAGGACCTTGTGGATGTCTTCCTGAGCCAGCTTGCGCTGCGGGCTGAGGACCAGGTCAAAGGCATGCCGGGGCGTGCCAAACACCGTCAGCAGCGCTTCCGGCACCCGCTTGAGGGCATCTTCCTTGAGCACATACAGGTACATGCCGTTCTTGCGCGAGCTGTGATAGATCGAACAGATTCGTTTCATTGTGCCTCTCCCGCCAGTGCGCCCAGCAGCGCCTGGCCCATCAGTTCCCTCCGCCAGCCGCGCAAGCCCTCAGGCAAGCGATAGGGGCCATGCGGATAGCCGCTTTTGAGCAATTGCTCCAGGTGTTTCTTGCGCAGCATCAGCTCGACCACCATGCCCTGCCGCTCGGCTTCCGCCTGGCCCACCGCACGCAGTTTCTTCAGCAGGTTGCTGGCATCCGCCGGCAAGGGTTCGGGCAGCGGCTCTGGCCAGTCTGCCACCGGAATCTGCCCGGCCGCCTTGATCAGCCGCAGCAGGGTTTCGCCATCCTGGCGCACCGTCCGCGGATGCATGTCCTCGATCTTCGCCAGGTCGGCCAGGTTGTCCGGCTGGGTGCGCGCCAGCGGCCACAGCGAGTGTTCGCGGATCACCCGGTTGCGCGCCTGGTTGCGCTGGCGCGCCTGGCGCTCGCGCCAGGCATACAGTTCGCGCAGCACGGCGAGCTGCTGGCGGGACAGCTTCCAGCCCAGCTTGGACTCGCGATACAGCTCTTCGGGCACGACTTCACGGCGCAGGTTGACGATCTGCTCGGCGCCATCCTCCAGCAGCCAGGCCAGCTTGCGCGCGTCGAGCCTGGGCGCCAGAGCGCGGTAAACCTCGGCCAGGTGGATGACATCGGCGGCGGCATACTGCACCTGCAGCTCGCTCAGCGGACGCTGCAGCCAGTCGGAGCGGGTAGCGTCCTTGGGCAGGTCGATGTTCAGCAGCGCCATCACCAGGCGCGAGTAGCCCATGGAAAACCCGAGGTTCAGGTAACCGGCGGCCAGCTGGGTATCGAACAGCGGCGCCGGCAGGCTGCCGGTGAGGTGCTGGAACACTTCGAGGTCTTCGCTGCAGGCGTGCAGCACCTTGACCACGGCCGGGTCTTGCAGCAGTGCGGCAAACGGCGCCCAGTCGGAAATTTCCAGCGGGTCGATCAGGAAGGCACGCTCACCGTCACCGATCTGGATCAGGCCGGCGATCGGGTAGAAGGTGTCGACCCGGGTGAACTCGGTATCCACCGCGACGAACGGCAATTGCCGCCAGGCCGCGCAGTGCCGGGCCAGACTGTCGTTGTCAAGGATCCAGTGTATGTCGATCGGCAAGGGGCTCTCCTCAAAGTGGCCGGCAGTATATCGCGCCCGAGGCCATTGCCGGGCATTGCGGCCTGTCGACTTGTCGGCAGGTACGTGCCGCTCTTATGCTGCCGCCACACCATTGCCATCCTCGAGGAACTCCATGAAAAAGCTGCTGGGTCTGCTGCTGGTCCTGTTTGCCGGCGTTGCCGCGTTTCTTGCACTGACACCCAGCCGGATCGATCCGCTGGCCTGGGATGCGCCCAAGGCCCCGGCGCTGACCGGCGTGATGGAACCCAACGACACGCTGATGAAGGCCGAACTGCTCGGCAAGGGCCAGTTGCATGGCCCGGAAGACACCGCGGTGGATGCCCGGGGCCGGGTCTACGGCAGCCAGCAGGACGGGCGCATCGCGCGCATTGCCGCCGACGGCAGCGTAGAGACTTTCGCCGACACCGGGGGTCGCCCGCTGGGCATGGACTTCGATGCCAGCGGCAACCTGATCGTCGCCGATGCCTCCAAGGGCCTGCTGAGCATCGACCCGCAAGGCCAGATCCGCGTGCTCAGCACGCAAGCCGGCGGTGTGCCGTTCAAGTTCACCGATGACCTGGACATCGCCAGCGACGGGCGCATCTATTTCTCCGATGCCTCGGACAAGTTCGACCAGCCGGACTACATGCTCGACCTGCTCGAGGCACGCCCGCATGGCCGCCTGTTGCGCTATGACCCGGCCAGCGGCCAGACCGAGGTGCTGCTCGACGACCTCTACTTCGCCAATGGCGTGGCGCTGTCGCAGCACGAGGACTTCGTGCTGGTCAACGAGACCTACCGCTACCGCATCACCCGCTACTGGCTCAAGGGCGAGCGCGCCGGCAGCCACGAAGTGTTCATCGACAATCTGCCGGGGATGCCGGACAACCTGCAGGGCGACCGCGCCGGCACCTTCTGGGTGGCCCTGCCCTCGCCGCGCAAGGATGACGCCGACCTGCTGCACCGCTACCCCTGGCTGAAGGCGCAGATCAGCAAGCTGCCACGCGCGTTCTGGCCAAAGGCGACGCCCTACGGGCTGGTGATTGCCATCGACGAGAACGGCCGGATCATCCGCAGCCTGCATGACAGCAGCGCCACCCACCTGCGCATGATCACCTCGGCCAAACCGGTGGGCGAGTACCTCTACCTGGGCAGCCTGGAAAACGACCGCATCGGCAAGTTGAAGATCCACTGAGGCCGCACCTGGCGGCTCATGCAAGCTGGCAGGCAGCTTCCAGCAGGGCCATGAAGCGCACCGCGGCGGGACTCTGGGTGCGACCGGCGGGTCGCGCCAGGCCCCACTGGCTCAATATCGCCAGGCTGTCGGCGAGCTCCGCCGGCAACAGCGGCTTGAGGTCCACCAGCAGGCCCTGCTCCACCTCGCGGGCCACCGCAATCACCAGGTTGATCAGGATCAGGTCGGATTCCAGGGTCAACCGGCGCAGCATGCCCATGCTGTTGCACTCGATGGCCAGCAGGTTTTCCCGCTGCCGGACGGGGTCGATCAGGCTCGCCATCTGCGGGGCAATCCGGGTCGGCAGTGGCGGGCCGGCGAATTCAAAGGCAGCCAGCCGCTCCCGGCTTACCGGACCCTGCAGCAGCGGGTGACCCGCCCGGCAGAACAACGAGCCTTCACGCGGCAGCAAGCGGGTGATTTCCAGCCCAGGCTGGGCATCCAGCTCCGACACATCGGAGATCAGGAAATCGATGCGCTCGTGCAGCAGGTCATCCACCAGCGAACTCCAGTGACCAACCTGGAAAGTCAACTTCACCTGCGGGTACTGCCGGTGAAAGGCCTGGGCGACATCCGGCAGGATGCTTGCCGCCTGGGTCAGGCCGGCACCGACACGCACCTCACCGCCGACCCCGGTCTCGAGAAAGCGGATTTCACGATCCAGGTCGCTGGCCTCGGCGAGGATCCGCCGCCCGCGCTCGATGATGCGCAGGCCGACAGCGGTGGGCTGCACCGAACGGCGGGTGCGGTCGAAGAACGGCACGCCGGCCAACGCTTCGGCCGTCTGGATGCTGCGGCTGAAGGCCGACTGCGTCAGGTGCGCACGCTCTGCCGCGCGACTAAAGTTCAATTCGTCGGCCAGCAACAGCACGTGTTCGAGATGACGCAGGTCCATGGCTGAATACCTTATGTACAGAATGCATTATTAAGAGTTAAAAAATGCATTTTGCGACTTTTTTACCCGCGCGCATACTGCCCGCCACGTCCGATTTCCCCTGCCGGAGTAGCCCATGAACGGAGCCCAATCGCTGATCAAGACCCTCGCCAACTGCGGGGTCGACATGTGTTTCGCCAATCCCGGCACCTCGGAAATGCACTTTGTCGCGGCGCTTGATTCGGTGCCGGAAATGCGCGCCGTGCTGTGCCTGTTCGAGGGCGTGGTAACTGGCGCCGCCGATGGCTACGGGCGCATCGCCGGCAAGCCGGCAGCCACCCTGCTGCACCTCGGGCCGGGCCTGGCCAACGGGCTGGCCAACCTGCACAACGCCCGCCGCGCCAATACGCCGATCGTCAACATCGTTGGCGATCACGCCACCTACCATCTGCAATACGACGCCCTGCTGACCTCGGACATCGTCGGTTTCGCCCGTCCCGTTTCCAGCTGGATCCTCGAGTCGAAGAGCGCCCAGAGCGTCGCCAGCGACGCCGCCCGCACCGTGCAGGCCGCCCGCTCGGCACCCGGCGGGGTAGCGACCCTGATCCTGCCGGCGGATACCGCCTGGAACGAGGCCGAGCGCGCCGCGCCAATGCTGCCGGACATCGGCCCGGCGGCGGTCAGCCGGGAAGCCATCGAGGAGACTGCCAGGCTGCTCGGCAACGGCAAGAAAACCGCCCTGCTGCTGCGTGGCAATGCCTTGCACGGCGCCGGCCTGGAAGCCGCCGGACGGGTGCAGGCCAAGACTGGCGCACGGCTGTTCTGCGACACTTTTGCGCCGCACGTCGAGCTCGGCGCCGGGCGCGTGCCGGTGGAGCGCATCCCTTATTTCGCCGAGCAGATCGTCGCCTTCCTGACCGACATCGAGCAGATCATCCTGGTCGGCGCCAAGCCACCGGTGTCGTTCTTCGCCTACCCCGGCAAGCCCAGCTGGTGCGCCCCGGAAAGCTGCCAGTTCAGCCATCTGGCGCATCCGCACGAAGACGGCGCCGCAGCCCTGGCCAGCCTGGCCGACGCGGTGGATGCACCGGCACGATCACCAATCCGGGTGCCGCTGCAGCTGGATGGCCTGCCCAGTGGTCCGCTGAATGCCATCAGCGCGGCGCAAATCATTGCCGAACTGACCCCGGAGGACGTCATCTATGCCGATGAGGGCAACACTTCCAGCATGCCGCTGCTGCTGACCCTCGCCCGCGCCCGCCCGCACACCCACCTGCCCTTGACCGGCGGCTCGATCGGCCAGGGTCTGCCCTTGGCGGTCGGTGCAGCGCTGGCTGCCCCCGGGCGCAAGGTGGTCTGCCCACACGGCGATGGCGGCGCGGCTTACACCATGCAGGCACTGTGGAGCATGGCGCGGGAAAACCTCGACATCACCGTGGTGATCTATGCCAACCGCTCCTATGCCATTCTCAACATCGAACTGCAACGGGTCGGCGCCACGGGTGCCGGAGCCAAGGCCCTGTCGATGCTCGACCTGCACAATCCGGAAATGAACTGGGTGAAGATCGCCGAAGGCCTGGGCGTCGAAGCCAGCCGCGCGACCACCTGTGCGGAGTTCGCCAGCCAGTACGGGGCCGCCATGCAGCAGAAAGGCCCGCGACTGATCGAAGTGATGATCTGAGGAGAGACAGTCCATGAATATCGCTGAAGAGTTGCGCGCACTGGTCGGCCCGAGCGGCGTGCTGGAGGCGGCCGATGTCGCCACCCGTTCAGCCGGTGTCTGGCGTGCGGACAATCTCAAGGCCGCCGCGCTGGTGCGCCCGTGCAGCACTGCGGAAGTGGCCAAGGTCCTGCAGTGGTGTCACACGCACAAGGTCGCCGTGGTTACTCAGGGCGGCCTCACCGGGCTGGTGCACGGGGCCGATGCGCAATCGCACGAGCTGATCCTGTCGCTCGAGCGCATGCGCAACATCGAGGTCATCGACCCGTTGCAGCGCACCGCCACGGTCCAGGCCGGTGTTACCCTGCAAACCCTGCAGGAAGCAGTCGAGCAGCACGGCCTGGCCTTCCCGCTGGATCTCGGCGCGCGCGGCACGGCCACCCTGGGCGGCAACGCGGCCACCAATGCCGGGGGCAACCGTGTCATCCGCTACGGCATGACCCGCGACATGGTGCTCGGTTTGGAGGTAGTGCTCGCCGATGGCAGCGTGGTGTCATCGCTGAACACACTGCTGAAGAACAACACCGGCTACGACCTCAAGCAGCTGTTCATAGGCTCCGAAGGCACCCTGGGGGTAATCACCCGCCTGGTGCTGCGTCTGCGCGAAAAGCCGACCACCCGAAACATGGCCCTGGTCGGTCTGGACAGCTTTGCCAATGTGGCGCACTTTCTCAAACACATGGATCGCTCCCTGGGTGGCACGCTCTCGGCCTTCGAAGTGATGTGGCAGAGCTTCTACCGCCTGGTCACCAGTCCCCCGGCCAAAGGCAAGCCGCCGATCGCCCAGGACTACCCTTTCTATGCCCTGGTCGAGAGCCAGGGGGCGGATAGCGCGCTGGATAGCCAGCGCTTCAATGCGGCGCTGGAGTCTGCCTTCGAGGCCGGAATCCTCGCCGATGCCGCCATCTCCCAGTCGGAAGCCGACTGCCATGCCTTCTGGTCGCTGCGTGATGACGTCGAACAGGTCATGCACCTGGGTGCGCCGATCGTCTTCGACATCTCGCTGCCCATCGCCGAGATGGAAACCTTCGCGGCCGGGCTGAAATCCGCCCTGCCAGGCCTGCTCGGCAAGCACCAGCTGTTCATCTTCGGCCATCTCGGCGACGGTAACCTGCATGTCGCCGTGGTGGTCGAGCCGCAGGCTTACCTGACCGCCCGCCCCGTGGTGGAAGCCCAGGTCTACGGCGCACTCGCGGCCTTCCGTGGTTCGGTCTCGGCCGAGCATGGCATCGGCCTGGAGAAAAAGCCCTATCTGTCGGTCAGCCGCAGCGACAGCGAACTGGCCCTGATGCGCACCCTCAAGCAGGCACTGGATCCGCTCAACCTGCTCAATCCAGGCAAGATCATCTAAGCCGAGGAGAATCCGATGGGACGGACCTTGAACCTGCTGCCCGCCACTGCGCTGGATTACCGGCGGCTGGCGGAGGCCCGGCTGCCGCGCTTCCTGTTCGACTACATCGATGGCGGCGCCAACGACGAGCGCACCCTGGCCAGCAATGTCGACGACTTTGCCAAGGTGCTGATTCGCCAGCGCGTGCTGTGCAATGTCGACCATCTGGACACCTCGACCAGCATTGCCGGTTGCCCGGCAAGCATGCCGCTGGTGCTGGCGCCGGTTGGCATGGCCGGGCTGTTCGGTCGCCGCGGCGAGGTGCAGGGGGTTCGCGCCGCCAACAAGGCGGGCATTCCGTTCACCCTGTCGACCGTCGGTATCTGTCCGCTCGACGAGATCCAGGCCGCCGCCAGCGCGCCGTTCTGGTTCCAGCTGTACATGATCCGTGACCGCGGAGTGATCCGCGACCTGCTCGACCGGGCCATGGCCAGCGGCTGCGACACCCTGCTGTTCACCGTCGACCTGCCGATGCCTGGCATGCGCCACCGCGACACGCGCAACGGCATGCTCGGCAGCGGCATGAAAAGCGCACTCGGCAAGGCCTGGCAACTGGGGACGCGCCCTGGCTGGGTCTGGGATGTCGGCATCAACGGCAAGCCCCATTCCTTTGGTAACCTGGCCCACGTGGTGCCCGACCCTACCGACCTGGCGGCGTTCGGCAGCTGGATCAACCAGCAGTTCGATACCTCGGTGACCTGGAAGGACATCGAATGGCTGCGCGGCATCTGGAAAGGCAAGCTGCTGCTCAAGGGCATCCAGGAAGTGGCGGATGCGCGCAGCGCGCTGGACGTGGGCGCTGATGGCCTGGTGGTGTCCAACCACGGCGGGCGCCAGCTCGACGGCGTGGCCTCGAGCATCGCGAAATTGCCGGCGATTGCCGAGGCGGTCGGTGAGCGCCTGGAAGTGCTGATGGATGGCGGCGTGCGCAGCGGCGTGGATGTGTTCAAGGCCGTTGCCCTCGGCGCCCGCGCCGTGCTGATCGGCCGCCCGTGGGTCTGGGCCATGGCCGGCGCCGGCGAACAGGGCCTCGGCGACCTGCTGGCGACCTTCAAGCGCGAGCTGGAAATTGCCATGGCCCTCTCCGGTGTGACGCGGATCGAGCAGATCAGCCGCGCCAATATCGACAGCATGCCCTGGTAACTGGCCGGACAACCTGTTACACCAGCCAGCCCAAGCACCGCACAGCAGATGTATCCCCAAAAAGGAGCAATCGATGCAGATTCCCTCCATGCAAGACCAAGTCAGCCCGGAAGAATGGCAACTGCGTGTCGATCTGGCCGCACTGTACCGCCTGACCGCCCTGTATGGCTGGACCGATCTGGTGTTCACCCATATCAGCGTGCGCATCCCCGGTCCGGAACATCATTTCCTGATCAACCCCTACGGCATGCTGTTCGATGAAATCACCGCCTCCTCGCTGATCAAGGTCGACCAGCATTGCAACAAGCAGCATGACAGCCCGTTCCCGGTGAACCCGGCCGGCTTCACCATCCACAGCTGCATCCATGCCGGACGCGAAGACGTCAGCTGCGTGATGCATACCCACACCCGCGCCGGGGTGGCGGTGAGCGCGCAGAAAGGCGGGGTGCTGCCGATTTCCCAGCAGTCGACCCTGGTGCTGTCCTCGCTGGCCTACCACGACTACGAGGGCATCGCCCTGCGCGAGGACGAGCAGCCGCGCCTGCAGCACGACCTCGGCGACAAGACCTTCCTGATGCTGCGCAACCACGGCCTGCTGGTGGTCGGCAAGACCATCGCCGACACCTTCCTGGCCATGTATGTGTTCGAAAGCACCTGCCAGATCCAGATCACCGCCCAAGCAGCCGGCGACCTGCTGTACATCTCCCCGGGCATCCAGGGTGACACCCAAAAAGTCATGGCACAGGTGACCAGCGGCATGGGTGGGCAGATTGCCTGGCCGGCGCTGCTGCGCAAGCTGGACCGGATCGACCCGGGCTTCCGCAACTGAGCTGCAGAATTTTCTGCCGCACACAGCAAAACGCCCGATGCACTGCACCGGGCGTTCTGATCAATCAAGGGAAGCGGGCCGACCAGGGTCAGCCCGAATTCCTCATGCGACTACTCAGGCCTGAGCAGGAGCAGCCGGCTTGGCGGCAACCACAGCGGCCGGCTTGGCAGCAGCCTTGACCGCAGGCGCGGCAGCCACTTTCACGGCAGGCTTGGCAGCAGCCTTGACCGCAGGCTTGGCAGCCACTTTTGCCTGAACCTTGACGGCGGCCTTCTCGACAACCTTGGCGTCTGCCTTGATGGTCTTGCGGGCAGTTGCTTCCAGCTTGTTGATCTGCTTGGTTGCAGTGGCTTCGAGCTTGTTGAAGTTCTTGGTCACAGTGCTCTTGACGTTCTTCAGCTGCGAGTTGACCGCCTTGGTCTGCTCGTCAACCAGCTTCTTGCCCTTCTTCTCCAGGCCTTCACCGGCCTTGACCAGATCCTTGAAGATCGTGGTGCCAGTCTTGACGACTTCCTTGTAAGCCTTGCTGCGCTGCTGCTCGGTAGTGTTAACTACGCCCAAGCCAGCCAGGTAAAGGTTGCGCGAGTAATCCTTGGCGCTGGTCAATGCTTTCTTGACGTCCTGCTTAAGGGCTTTAACGTCTTTCTTGGCGGCTTTAACTTGCTTGGTAGCGGTTGCTTTGATAGTCATGGTGAACCTCGGTTCTTGCGTTAATGAAACTTGTGCCATCTCTCAGGCTTGAATCGAAGGCTACCGAGCAAAATTAGAAAACGCATACTAGACAGCAATGTTTTTTATCCGCGCCTGATTTTCGCCACCGGCGGGACCAGCAAAAAGACGCTTCCGGCCTTGTTCAAGGCGCAGGATTTCGACAAGCCAGAATGGCTGGCGCGCTGCAGGCAGCGCGCGGGCACCTCCACGCAGCCATTGTCGATCAGGAGTCAGAACCAGCCTTTCACTGTGCTGACCAGGCTGCCAATGACCACCAGCGACTTCAGCTTGAACAACTCCCAGCTATCGCCGGGTTGCGGCTCGGCCGCCCCGCAGCGCGGATCGGAGCGCTGCAGCGCTCCGGTCATGGCATGGGTCACCGGGATCGGCTCGCAGCCATGTCCCTGTTCACAGATGAAATCCCACGGCTGGCGGGCTGGCGCATGGCAGCCAAAGCAGTTCTTGCCAAACCGATTGTTCACTTCGGCAAAGCCGCGGGTGCTGATTTTCGAACCACTTGCCGAGACTTCCAGCTCGAAGAATTCCCAGTCGCCGGTCACCGGACTGAAGCCCGGATCACGCTTGACCATCACTTCGGTCGGCACCAGCTGTACCACCGAGCCCGTCGGATAGACCGCCCCCTGCGGGGCATTGGCGGCGGCCAGCGTGCCTTGCAGATTGCCGGCCAGGTTGTCTACGTAGAAATGCCGCACCGGCGTCATCTCGCGCATGCAGCGAAAGCTGGTCTCATCCAGCTTGAACGATGAGGCTGTTTCCGCTGCCTGCAGGGTGACTGCGACCGGCAGGGCCAGCAGCAGAGTGGCAAACAGCAGGTGGGTTAGCGAGCGGGGCTTCATGGGCAGACTCCTGATCCAGGCGGTAATGACGGGTGGAAAGCGGGCAACCAGTCCCGAACTCGAACGCAGTCTGGTTCCTCCCCCCTTGCAGCGCCACCCATATAACTGTTGCGTATGCCGCCAAATCGGCTGCGTCACAGGCGCGCCGTTGCAGGTCGCTGACGCAGACAGTCTCAGCGTTCGGCCAACAGCACGCCGAAGTCATCGATCAGGCCCTGCGCCCGCGCCACCGCAGCGCGCTTCTGCTCGCTCGTGCCTTGAGCCGTGAGCGCCACGATCAGGCGCATCGCATGTTCGCGCGATTGATCGATCCGGGCCTGGCGCTGGGCCGAGCGATCACGCTCGAAACCGCGAATGTACTGCTGCAGGCGCGCCTGCAGCAGTTCGCGACTGGGTTGTTGGGCCACGGCATAGTCGACCAGGGCGAGCATTTCCTGCTGGCGAATCAACCGCTCCGCGTACCAGAACCGGCTGTCCACCGGCCAGTCGGCACTGGCCACGCGCAGCAACGCCAGCTGTTGTGCATCCAGCTCGCCAAACCAGTCCTCGAACTGCTCCAGCAGCAGTTGGTAACGCCGCTGGCGCTCGTCGCCGGCCAGGTACTCGGCGCGGAAATCGGCATTGCTCTGCTCCAGCTGCGTGCGCAGATAGCTTACCTGCGCAGGATTCAGGCTGAGCAGCAACTCGCTCAGCATGGGCGTGGCCTGCAGGGCGGTGCGCTCCAGCGAGGCACGCATGAAGGCATTCATCCCGGCCAGTTGCTCGAGGGTCAGTTGCCCCAGCATGAATTGCTGGGCCCCGGCCAGTTCGCGGGCATAGGCCGGCAGTTCGTTTTGCCGGTGCCAGGCGAACAGGCTTTGCAACCCTGCGGCGGCTTGCCGCTCCTGCTCTGCGGTCAGGTCAAGGTAGCTGTCGAGGTAATACAGGCTGAAGGTGTCGGCGTAGTTGTAGGCGATCTGCAGGTTGCTGCAGGCGCTGCCGCCCAGCAGCAGGCTGGCGATCAGCAGCAGTCGCGCGAGTCGCTTGTGAATAGACATGCCTGGCAGCCCTCCCCCGCGACATGACACTGGCGAGCAGCGAGGCTGGTCGACCAGAATGCACCGCGGAAGATCATTCTGCACCGCACCATGGACTGCTGCAAAGGTCTGCTGGCTCCGACGGGCGGATTCGCCCTCGACAACTAGTCGAGCATGCCTTGCATCTGCTGGCGTACCTGCGCCATCAGGCTGTCGAGCTGTTCCGCGCGGTACTGGCCGGCATCGATCGGCGTGCCGATCCGCAGCTGCACCGGCTGCCCCAGGTTCAGACGGAAGCTGCGCGCCGGCAGCACGTGGTGAATACCGCGAATCGCCACCGGCACGATGATCGCGCCGGTATCCAGCGCCAGGTGGAAGCAGCCTTTCTTGAACGGCAGCAGGCGACCATCCGGCGAGCGGGTGCCTTCCGGAGCCGCCCACAGCACGATGCCGCTTTCCATCATCTGGCGCGCGCGCTGCAGGTCGGCCAGCGCGCGCTCGCGGTTATGCCGGTCAATCGAGGGAAACTCCGCCGCCTGCATCGCCGCACCGAGCAGCGGGATGCGGAACAGCTCCTGCTTGGCCAGCATGCGGATCGAGCCGGGCAAGCCGACGAAGCTCACCGGAATGTCGAAGTGGCTGGAGTGGCTGCAGAGGATCAGGTAGCGCCGGCCATCGCCGAACTCGGGAAAAGTCCCGTGTACGCTGAACTGCATGCGCACCAGATGCAGCAGGCGCGCCGACCAGGCCCGCGTGTAGTAGTCGACCCGGGCCCGATCCAGGCGGCCCAGCGCCGAACGCACGATCACCTTGAGGCTGTACAGGGCGGTCACCAGCACGGCCGCCAGGATCACCCCGAGCGTGCGAATCCGCGTGGCACTATAGGCAAGGGGTTGCAGGCTCGACAGCATGGCAATGACTCCGGGAAAACGCTTCGCCAGATGGAAGTTATGCACTCGGATCGATGAAAATCCAGCGCCATGGCCTCTATGATGCAAACTTGCCCCCACACGACACAGGATGCCCCATGCCCATCGCCCAACTGCTCACCCCCGCGCAACTGGCAGAACGCCTGCAGGATCCGCGACTGGTGATTCTCGACTGCCGCTTCGCCCTCGACGATCCGGCGCAGGGCCAGCGCAGCTATGCCGCCGGGCACATTCCCGGCGCACGCTTTGCCGACCTGGAGCGTGACTTCTCCGGACCGGTGCAGCCGGGGATCAGCGGCCGCCATCCGCTACCGGCAGTCGACCGCCTGCTCGGCACCCTGCGCCAGTGGGGTGTCAACAATGACTCCAGCATCGTGCTCTACGATGACGGCCCCGGCGCCTTTGCCGCCCGCGCCTGGTGGCTGCTGGCCTGGCTGGGCAAGCGCAGCGACGTTTACCTGCTGGATGGTGGCTGGCAGGCCTGGTGCGCCGCGGGACTGCCCCGGAGCACGGCGCAGCCGGCACCCGCGGCCGGACAGTTCGAGGGCGCCGCCGATGCGCAGCTGCTGGTGGATGCACAAGGCCTGGTGGCGCGCCTGGGCAGTCCGCACCTGACCCTGCTGGATGCCCGCAGCCTGCCGCGCTTTCGTGGCGACGTGGAGCCCATCGACCCGGTTGCCGGGCACATCCCCGGGGCACGCTGCGCCGCCTTCACCGACAACCTGGATGCCGAGGGGCGCTTCCGCAGCCGCGAAGAACTGCGCCAGCGCTTCGCTGGCCTGCTGGCCGGACGCAGCCCGGCAAGCCTGGTGGCCTACTGCGGCTCCGGAGTAACCGCCTGCCACAACCTGTTCGCCCTGTGCCTGGCCGGATACGACCTGGCCCCGCTGTATGCCGGCTCCTGGAGCGAGTGGATCACCGACCCTCAGCGTCCGGTGGCGACCGGCGACTGAACCTGGCTCAGTCCAGCCGGTAGCGGGCCAGTTCCTGCGCCGAGAGCACGCGCATGTGCGCCGGGGCAATCGCTTGCATGTCCTGCGCCAGGCTGCCGGGAATCTGCATTTCGCGGAAATAGGCGGCCGGGCTGATGCTGGCGGGGCTGCCCGCCACGCCGGCCCGGGCGGAGTCGCCATTGGCAAAATACGGCCGGTGGATGCCGACATGGCCGCGCACCGTCTTGTCACGCCCGGCCGCCAGCAGGTAGACACAGCTGCCCTGGCAAATCCCGCTGGCCGGCACCAGCGCATCGAAGCCCGCCTCGCGCAGCAAGCGCCCCATCCTGATGGCCTCCGGGCGGCTGCCGCCGATGCTGTCGAGCAGCACGATCTTCTGCGCATACTGGCCGGGATGCTCAACCAGGCCCTTGAGCAGCACTTCATAATCACCCGGGGCAATGTCCTCGGATACCCTGGCCGCCAGGATCAGGCCGGCGCGCTTGTGCTGCACGGCCTGGACCTCCACCTTGGCCATGCCTGCCAGCGGGCAGAGCAGCGCGGCACAGAGGGTGGCGGTTTGAACAACGCGAGTGATCATGGGGCAGCGGCAACCTTGCAGCAGGAATCGACAGGGCGCAGAAGATAACCGCAAACCGGCCCGCCAGGCGACAACCCTGTTCGTTTATTGATCAGTTCGGGAATCAAATGGCGCCGCATGCGCCACGCCGGATGCGCATAAGCAGCTAACCTGATCCGCACTGGCCCCAGCTCACTGACAACAACCACACGCTGAAGGAACCACCCCATGCCCGCCACCCTCTCCCGCCGCGCGCCCCGCCGTTTCTGGGGCTGGGGCAATGCCGACAGTGTGCTCGACGCGCGCGAGCAGGCCATCACCCAGTTGCTGCTGGCGCGCATCGGCACAGCGCAGGCCGAGCGTCCCGAACCACGGATCGAGGAGTTCAGCATGCCGGCCCCACGCATCAGCGCGCCGCCGGCGCTGGCTGCACAGTTCTCCGCCAGCCCGCTGGACCGCCTCAACCACAGCAGCGGCAAGAGCTACGCCGACTGCGCGCGCATGTGGTTGCGCCAGGCACCGACACCCCCGGACTGGGTGGCCTTTCCGGAGGATGAACAGGCGGTGATCGACATCCTCGACTGGGCCCAGGCACAGAATGTCGCGGTGATTCCCTACGGCGGCGGCAGCAGCGTCTGCGGAGGGGTGGAAGCGGCGGTCGGCGACGGCTACGCCGGCACGGTATCCCTCGACCTGGAACGCCTGAACCGGGTTCTGGAGGTCGACCCGCTCAGTCGCGCCGCGCGCATCCAGGCCGGCGCGCTGGGCCCGGAACTGGCCGCGCAACTCAAGCCGCACGGGCTGGCCCTGCGCCACTTCCCGCAAAGCTTCGAGTTTTCCTCGCTCGGTGGCTGGATCGCCACCCGCGCCGGCGGCCATTACGCCACGCAGTACACCCACATCGACGATTTCGTCGAGTCCACCCGTCTGGTCACCCCCTGCGGCGTGATCCAGACCCGCCGCCTGCCGGGCTCTGGCGCCGGCCCGGCACCCGACCGCCTGGTGCTCGGCTCCGAGGGCAGCCTGGGGGTGCTCACCGAAGCCTGGATGCGCCTGCAGCTACCGCCACGCTTTCGCGCCTCCGCCTCGGTGCAATTCAGCGATTACCCGCGGGCCGTCGAGTGTGTGCGGGCGCTGGCGCAATCGGGACTGAACCCGAGCAACTGTCGCCTGCTCGATCCGCAGGAAACCCTGTTTGCCGGCGTCGGCACTGGCAGCGCGTCGATGCTGGTGCTCGGCTTCGAGTCGGCCGACCACCCGCTGCAGGCCTGGATGGGCCGCGCGCTGGAGCTGGTGGGCGAATTCGGCGGCAGCTATGACCAGGCGGCCGTCGCCCGCTCGATGGCCGAGGAGCACAGCGACGTGCATCGCCAGGGCGCCGCCGGCGCCTGGCGCGACGCCTTCCTGCGCATGCCCTACTGGCGCGACCCGGGCGTGGGGCTGGGGGTGATCATGGACACCGTGGAATCGGCAGTCACCTGGGACCGCTTTGCCGAGTTCTATGCCGGGGTGAAACGCGACATCGCCAGGGCCATCAAGCAGGCCACCGGCCAGGACGTGCTGCTCTCCTGCCGCATGACGCACCTCTACCCGGACGGTCCGGCGCCCTATTTCACCTTCGCCACCCGCAGCGCCGACGGCAGCGTGGCCAGCGCACTGGCGGCCTGGCGCGAGATCAAGCAGGCGGCGAACGAGGCCCTGGTGGCACACGGCGGCACCATCACCCATCACCACGCCGTCGGCCGCGACCACCGCAGCGGCTACGAGCGCGAGGTTGACCCGCTGTTCCGGCGGATGCTGGCTGCAGCCAAGCACACGGTGGACCCGCAAGGCATTCTCAACCCTGGCGTACTGTTCGACCCGTGCGGACGTGCGCTCGGGCTTACCGGCGCCCTGCTGCCCTAGTGACCGGTGTGGCTAGTTCAATTAGTCAATTTAGGCGTCTCAGGCTCTGATACTGCGCTACGGCTTCTCGCCGCAGCCCTGCTATGACTCGTCGCGGCGCCTTGTCTCAGAACCTCAGTCATCCGAACTTGAGTTGACCAACAGGCCGTACAGGCCACTAGCAGGCGGCTGCGCCGGGCGCGAGCACGTCACCTGTCGCGCTCGGGATAGATTCCGGCCAGGCGCGCAATCAGGATCGCGACGAACAGGGTGCCGCAGATTTGCTGCAGATTGGCCAGGGCCCGGGTAGCCGGATGCAGCGGCACGAAATCACCGAAGCCGGTGGTGGTCAGCGTGGTGAAGCTGAAGTAGATCAGCTCCGGCACCGGCAGCTCCGCCTGCACCACGCCATGCAGGGCGAACGCGCCGGGGTGAAAGTGCTGGGAGAGGCCATAGAAATACATCCACAGCATGCCCAGCAGCATGTAGGCGGCACCGGCGCCGAACAGCTTGTCGGCACTCATCACGTCCGTGCTGAACACGTAGCGCAGCAGGTACATCAGGGTCGTCGCGTAAAACAGGGCACCGAACGACCATGACCAGACCAGGTAATGCTTCGCGCCGAGCAGCAAGCCGGCAACCTGCAGCCCGAGTATCGGCAGGGTGAACAACAGGGCGATGACGAAAGACTGGCGGGTGCGCCCGACGGCGGCAATTGCCGCCACCAGATTCAGCACGTTGAACAGGTTGATCAGAATTTTCTGGCTTACCGTCGAGCTATCCAGCACCGGGATCACGGCAATGAACAGCAGCAGGGAGGCGAACAGGTAAATGCTGCGCATCCGGTAGATCCAGCCCACCCGCTGGCGCCAGAGTTCAATCATCACCACAAGCTTCTCCCGATCCGCCTTTGCACGAGCCATGCAGAATACAGAGCCCTCCTGCGGCTGGCCAAACTTTTGCTCGCGCTTGCACTGTCTGCGGCCTCATCCCGGCCAGGAACCGGGCGATGCCGTCGATTGCTCAGTCTCAGGCGCTCGCCAGATGCTCAAGCCAGCGCGCCAGCAAGGGCTCCAGGCGCTCGAGTGGCTGGTAGCCATTGGTCAGCAGCGCGCTCATGCCGCCCCGCTGGGCCAGCAGGGTTGGAAAACCGCTGATCCCCAGATCCTGGACCCAGTTGAAGTCACTCTGGGTGGCGCTATGCGCAGCCTGGCCGTCGAAGGCATCGGCAAACCGTGTTTCCGCCAGGCCCGCCCGTGCAGCCAGGCGCCGCAGCTCGGCCGCCTGGCTGACATCGCGCCCCTCGCAGTAGAACGCCTGCTGGATCAACCGCGCCAGCGGCCAGGCCTTTTGCGGGTCCAGCTGGCGCGCAGCGACCAACGCCCGGCAGGCCGGCTCGGTGTCGTAGATCAACCCCGCCGGCAAGCCGCGATCAACGTCAAACGCCTGCCCGGTACTGGCCTGCACCGCCTGCCAATGTCCGAGAATCCGCGTCCGCCCGGCTTCAGTCAGCACCTCGCGCTCGCGGCGCAAGCCGCCCACCACCAGCTGCAGCGTCACCCCGGACTGGCCGGCCCGGGTGGCCAGTGCGTCAATCACCGGGGCAAAGCCCCAGCACCAGGAACACATGGGATCCATCACATACAGCAGGCGTGCACTCATCTGCTCTTTCCCGGCGTGCCTGGCCAATGCGTCCGACCGGCCAGGGGTTGAGTGGTTGGGGGTTACGCGTCGTAGTTGCGACCCAGCGGGTGCGGCTGGTTGCGCGCCTTGGCCAGTTCGATCTGCTTCTGCCGTTCGCGGGCACCGGCACGGGTTTTCTCGCTCAGGCTGTTCCAGCAGTGCGGGCAGCTGATGCCGGCGACGTAATGCATGGAAAGCCGGTCGGCGGCGGAAATCGGTGTACGGCAGGCGTGGCACTGGTCGAAATCACCTTCGCTGAGGTCATGGCGCACAGTCACCCGGTTATCGAACACGAAGCAGTCGCCATGCCAGCGGGTCTGCTCCTGCGGCACTTCCTCGAGGTACTTGAGGATGCCGCCCTTGAGGTGGAACACCTCGGCAAAGCCCTGACCGAGCATGTAGCTGGAGGCCTTTTCGCAGCGAATGCCGCCGGTGCAGAACATGGCGACCTTCTTGTGCTTCTGCGGGTCGAAATGCGCCTTGATGTAGTCGGGGAACTCGCGGAACGAGGCGGTCTTGGGGTCGATGGCGCCGGCGAAGGTACCGATCGCCACCTCGTAGTCGTTGCGCGTATCGATCAGCAGGACCTCCGGGTCGTCGACCAGCGCGTTCCAGTCGCGCGGCTCGACATAGGTGCCGACCTGCAGGTTGGGGTTCACGCCGGGCACGCCGAGGGTGACGATTTCCTTCTTCAGCTTGACCTTGGTGCGGTAGAACGGCTGCTCCTCACAGGTGGATTCCTTGTGGTCGACATCCGCCAGGCGCGGGTCGCGTCGAAACCAGTCAAACAGCGCATCGATCGCCGCCCGGCTGCCGGATACCGTGCCGTTGATGCCCTCTTCGGCCAGCAGCAGGGTGCCCTTGATGCCATTGTCGAGCATGACCTGCAGCAGCGGCTCGCGCAGCGCCACATAGTCCGCCAGGGTGACGAACTTGTAGAGCGCCGCCACCACGATTTTTTCACTCATGCATGCCTCCAGTGGTCACCCGCGCAAGGGGCGGACCGGGGGTTAAACAACGGCGCCGGCAAATGCCGGCGCCGTCGGGGTACAGGCGACAACCGAATCAGCCAGGAGCCTGATCGTGCTTGCTGCCGCCCCGGCAGGTCGGCGAAGCCGGCGCAGCGCCCTGCTGCGCCCACTCTTCCGGGGTATAGGTGTGTAGCGCCAGTGCATGCACCTGCCCCATCAGCTCACCGAGCACGGCATACACCCGCTGGTGACGCTTGACCGCGTTCAGGCCGGCAAACTGCGCACTGACCACGACTGCCTTGAAATGGGTTTCCAGGCCGCGACTGTGCAGGTGGCTTTCGTCGAGAACCTCGAGACTGTCCGGCTGCAGGGCCGCCAGGGCGTCATGGATGCGCTGCTGCATGCTCATGTTCAGGGCTTCTTCGCTGCCAGTTCCTTGCTCATCTGCTCAAGCAACTGGTTCACCTGGGGCACCACCGGCTCCAGCCGGGTCTGGGTCATTTTCATCGATTCGCTGAACAGCGCCGGCATCTGCTTGAGCACTTTCTGGCCCAGCGGCGACTGGTAGAAGGCAATCAGCTCCTTGAGCTCGGCCTCGCTGAAACCGCCGGTGTAGAGCTTGACCATCTCGGGCTCGAGCTTGTCCCAGCCAACGGCCTTGTCCAGGGTGGCATCGGCCTTGGCCTGATAGCTCTCGAGCACGGCTTTTTTGCTTTCCGGGGCCTGCGCTTCGGCAAAACGCTGGGCAAACATCTGGTTGACCTGCCCGTACCATGGGGAAGCAATCTGGTCGGCATTCACCAATTTCAGCAACTGCTTGGCCGCCGCAGCATGACTGGCAGCATCCGCCATGGCCTGGGTACTGATCAGGGTCAGCAGGAGTGCAGCAAAAACAGCACGAACATTGAGCATGATGAATCCTTGAGGGGTAATCGGCGCCGGCCTTTCCGGGTGGCGTATTCTGCGCCCTCCCCGCCTGCCACTCAAGCCGCCAGCGACAACCTGTCATGACCACCGTCCTGTTTCACCCGCATTCGCCGGCCGGGGCTTGGGAGCCTGCCGGACTTGACCGCCAGTAGCGAGGGAATGACCGGTTTGAGGCAGTTTTGGGGGTCTTTTGAGGCGAATAGCCATTCTATTTAACGAACAAGAGCGCAAAAAATGACCAAACCCGGCTGTTCCCGCAGTAGGGCAGCGTTAAGTCCGCCAGGCTCCTAGACTCAGGATAAGGGCATGACGGGAGCAGCGTGATGAAGCGTATCGAAACTGACGCAATGGGCTCGGTGGAAGTTGCAGGCGACGTTTACTGGGGCGCCCAGACCCAGCGCTCGCTGGTCAATTTCGCCATCGGCCAGGAACGCATGCCGCTGGCAGTGATACACGCTCTGGCGCTGATCAAGAAAGCCGCGGCGCGGGTGAACCGGCGTTACGGTGACCTGCCGACCGAGCTTGCAGGCCTGATCGAACAGGCTGCCGACGAGGTGCTGGGCGGCGTCCACGACGACCAGTTTCCGCTGGTGGTCTGGCAAACCGGCAGCGGCACCCAGAGCAACATGAACGTCAACGAGGTGATCGCCGGCCGCGCCAATGAACTGGCCGGCAGCGGCCGCGGCGGCAAGCGCCCGGTGCATCCGAATGATCACGTCAACCTGGCGCAAAGCTCCAATGACTGCTTCCCGACGGCCATGCACATTGCCGCAGCCACCACCGTCGAGCGCGACCTGCTGCCGGCCCTGCTGGCCCTGCGCGATGGGCTGCAGCAGCAGGCACGGCGGCATGCCGCGCTGGTCAAGATCGGCCGCACGCACCTGATGGACGCCACGCCGATCACCTTCGGCCAGGAACTCTCGGCGTTCGTCAGCCAACTGGACATGGCTGCCAGCGCCATCCGCCAGAGCCTGCCGCAGGTGCTGCAGCTGGCGCAGGGCGGTACCGCGGTGGGTACCGGGCTGAATGCGCCGGAGGGCTTTGCCGAGGCCATGGCCGCGGAACTGGCGGCGCTCAGCGGCCTGCCGTTCCGCCCGGCGCCCGACAAGTTTGCCGCCCTCGCCGGCCACGAGCCACTGCTGCTGCTCGGCGGCGCCCTGAAGACGCTGGCCTGCACCCTGATGAAACTGGCCAACGACCTGCGCCTGCTGGCCTCCGGCCCACGCGCCGGCTTCGCCGAAGTACGCCTGCCGGCCAACGAGCCGGGCAGCTCGATCATGCCTGGCAAGGTCAACCCGACCCAGTGCGAGGCCTTGTCGATGCTGGCCTGCCAGGTGATGGGCAACGACCTGACGATCAGCATGGCCGCCAGCCTGGGGCAGTTGCAGCTCAATGTGTTCAAGCCGGTAATCGTGTTCAACCTGCTGCAATCCATCCAGTTGCTGGCCGATGGTTGCCGCAACTTCCAGCAACACTGCGTGGCCGGACTTGAGCCCGATGCTGCACGCATGGCCGAATCCCTGCAGCGCAGCCTGATGCTGGTGACGGCGCTGACCCCGCACATCGGCTACGACAAGGCCGCACAGATCGCCAAGAAGGCCTACAGTGAAGACTCGTCGCTTCGCGAAGCGGCGCTGGCACTCGGCTACCTGTCCGGCGAGGCGTTCGATCAGTGGGTGCGCCCGGAGGACATGCTCAAGCCGCACGGGCGCAGCTGAGCACCGCGACTACCGCCCTGGCGCGGCGCAGGTCCGGCGGCACAACCGATACGCAGGTCTCACTTTGAAGAAATGGCGACGGCCGGACAGGCATGCTGTTGCAACAAGCCTCTTTCAGAGGTAACACGAAACCACAGAAGAATACTAAACTGCTGCGCCATGGGTAGCGCATGCCTAGCGAGCCTGCAAAAGCCCGCCAACTGCGCCACGCTGCGGCCCGCCCCCCATTAGAATTATTAAAAAGAGGACTGCCATGAGCACCGAAACCATCAGGACGTTCAATTCCTTTGCCGAGTTCTACCCCTTCTATCTGCAGGAGCACAGCAATGACACCTGTCGCCGCCTGCACTATGTCGGCAGCCTGCTGGTGCTGGCGATCCTCGCCTATGCACTGCTCACGCAGCAGTGGATCTGGCTGCTGGCCTTACCGTTCGCAGGCTACGGTTTCGCCTGGGTCGGGCATTTCTTCTTCGAGAAGAACAAGCCCGCCAGCTTCAAGTACCCTTTCTACAGCCTGCTGGGCGACTGGGTAATGCTCAAGGATGCCTTCACCGGGCGCATACGCTTCTAACCCGGCCCGTCGACGACCCGACCCGGTTTACCCGCAGGACTGCACACAGGCTGCGGGCCCTACACCTTCGCAAATGCCTCTCGATGAGAGGCAGGCACAACCACGGTACTTCTCACTGACATGGCACTTGGCACTTCGACATTGATCAATTCGCACGCAAACCAGCTACTGCGCGAATATTATTCGCGGATTCTCGCCTACCTGAGTGCTGCTGCCGCGATTGCGGCCGGCACCTACATGCATCACTTCAGCTATACGATCCTGTGGATGGTGCCCTATGCGCTGATCTATCCGCACCTGGCGCAGGTGCTCAGCCGGGGCTTGCGCAACAAGTACCCCCTGGAAGTCAGCCTGGCCCTGACCCTGCTCGACGCCGTGAATACCGGGCTGGCCATCGCCCTGATCGATTACGCTGCGGTTCCCGGCCTGATGATGCTGCTGACCCTGTGCTTTATCGCCATGATCATCGGCGGCCTGCGGCAAATGCTGCTGGTACTGTTGGTCAGCGGCGCCTGCGCCGGCCTGCTCGGCCTGGCTCTCGGCAATCCACCGCAACTGGCGGTGCCGACCACGGTATCGATCGTCAGTATCCTCTTCTCCGCCTTCTTCATCTGCCTGATCGCCCACTTCATTTACCAGCAGGGGTTGCATCTGCGCGCCGCCCGCAACGAACTCAAGCGCGAGCAGGAAAAAGCCGCCCGCCTCGCCCGCAACCTGGCCAAGTACCTCTCGCCGCAGGTATGGGAATCGATCTTCAGCGGCAAGAAGACGGTTCGTCTGGAAACCCAGCGCAAGAAGCTCAGCGTATTCTTTTCCGACATCCAGGGTTTCACCGAGCTGACCGAGGAAATGGAAGCCGAAGCACTGACCGAACTGCTGAACAATTACCTCAACGAAATGTCGAAGATCGCCCTCAAGTTCGGCGGCACCATCGACAAGTTCATTGGCGACAGCGTGATGGTGTTCTTCGGCGACCCCAATACCCAGGGCGCGAAAAAAGATGCCGTGGCCGCAGTCTCCATGGCCATCGCCATGCGCAAGCACATGAAGGTGCTGCGCCAGCAGTGGCGGGCCCGCGGCATCACCAAGCCGCTGGAAATCCGCATGGGAATCAACACCGGCTTTTGTACCGTGGGCAACTTTGGCGCCGATACCCGCATGGACTACACCATTATCGGCCGCGAAGTGAACCTGGCCAGCCGCCTGGAAAGCAACTCCGAGGCCGGGGAAATCCTCATCTCCCACGAGACCTACTCGCTGGTCAAGGATGTGATCATGTGCCGTGACAAGGGTCAGGCCAGCGTCAAGGGTTTCAGCCGGCCGGTACAGGTCTATCAGGTGGTGGATTTCCGCCGCGACCTGGGCGCCACCTCCAGCTACCTCGAGCACGAACTGCCCGGCTTCTCCATGTACCTGGATACCAACAGCATCCAGAACTTTGACAAGGATCGGGTGATCCAGGCACTGAACCAGGCCGCCGAGCAGCTGCGCGACAAGATCATCCGCTAGCAGTTTGGCAGCGGCCGCGTCAGGCCTGGGGCCTGTCGTTGTGGCCCAGATCGCGCCCCGGATCGATCAGGTCACGCACCCGCTGCTTGAGTACCCTGGCCTCGGGAAAGCCGCCGTCGGCCTTGCGCTCCCATATCTGCCGGCCATTGCAGGTAATGCGGAACACCCCGCCGGTGGCCGGCACCAGTGCGACCCGCTGCAGATCGTCGGGAAAGCTGCTGAGCAGCTCCTGCGCCAGCCAGGCGGCACGCAGCAACCATTGGCACTGCGTGCAATAGGTGATGTCGATTACCGCCTTGTCCGGCATGGCACTGCCCTCCTTGCGCCAGATCCATCAACGACAACGCCGCCAGGACTGACCCGGCGGCGCTGGCTCAACCCCGACAATCAGGCGATGCGCGCAAGAATCGCACGGGCTTCCTGACGCTGCCGGTCATCACCGTCGCTGATGAGTTGATTGAGGATAGCGCAGGCACTCGGCAGATCGCCCTGATCGATGTAGGCCAGGGCCATGTTCAGCCGGGAAAGGCTCTGCGGATGGCTGGCCAGATGATCGAGATTGCGCCCCAGGTGCCGGTGATCCTCGCCGAACGGATCGCTGGAAGCATGCTCGGGCGCAGGCGCGGACATGGCCTTGGACTGCAAGTTGGCAAACGTGTCCAGGGCCTCGGGCACGGCGGATATGTCGTTGACCTCCGGCAGCTCCAGCTGGCCGAACAGGCTATCGTCATCGAACATCGGCGGCTGAGCGGTTGCCGCCGATTCAAGCGCACCGACCACCCCCCAATCGGTATCCAGGGGCAACGGGTCCAGGTTCAGCGGCAGATCATCCAGCACGTCATTGCCGGCCTGTGGCGTGACCGCCTGATCAGGCTTGGCCAGCGGATCGTGCAGAAGATCTTCCGCCTTGCCGGCTGCCAGCTCGGGATGGGCCGACTTGATGTGTGCGAGTCGCTCAGGATCGCCGGCATTGCTCAGCAGCAGCTGCTCATGCTCGGCAAAGGCCGCGCTGTCGCCCATCTTTGCCAGCAATTCCAGCAGGCGCAGACGGACATCGTTGCGTGCCGGCTGTTTCTCCAACGTACGCTGAAGTACCTCCCGCGCCTCATCCAGACGACCATAGGCCAGGTAGATGTTGGCGCCATCCAGCGCATCCGGCTGCGCAACGTTGACCGAATGGGATTCGCCGGCCTGAACGCCGGGATGCTCTGCCATCGGCTCGACTGGCGGGGCAACCCGGACACGTGCAGGTGTCATTGGCGTGGTTGAGCGGGTTTTCTGATAATCGGCGAAAATCCGCTCGGGCCCATCGTCTGGCTCGCGCCGGCGCCACCAGAGGATTCCGCCAGCCATGGCCGACAGCAGGCTGCCGCCCAGCAACCCCAGCAGCCAGCCGGGGATCCAGCCGAACGGGTTCTCGCCGACAGGCGCTGGCGTTTCACTCGGCACCGCCGCTGATGGTTGCGCGGCAACTGGCACGGACCCGGCGGGCGGCGCAGGCTGCACCAGGATCCGGGCCTGCAGGGCTTCAACCTGTTCATTCTTGCTGGCTACCTGTTGGCGCAGGCTTGCCAGCTGGCTGTGCAGCTCGTCGAGCTGTTGCTGCAACTGCAAGCGCTCCTGCTCCTGGGTAGCCAGCACCGCGTCCAGCTGCCGCTGCACACCGGCAACGCCTGCCGCATCCGCCAGCTGCCCGGCACCGGGCCCCACGACCGGCGCCGAGGGCGCCGGTGCGCTTGCTGCAAAGGGCGCAGCACTGGACGCAGCAGCGGCGCCACCCGCATGGCTGAGCTGGTCCGGCAGCAGCAGGGTTGCACCGGCAATCAGGCGCTCGCTATCACCACCGACAAACGCCTGCGGGTTCAATGCATGAATATCGGCCATCAATCGGGCCAGCTCGGCCTGGCCACCAGCGGCCTGCACGCGTTTGGCAATCTTCCACAAACTGTCACCGCGCAACACTCTGTAGGTATTGCCCTGCACGACTGCGGGCGGCGTACTGACTGCCGGCAACTGCATGCGCGAGGCCGGTGTCTCTGCGCGGCGCTGGAAACCGACCCCCTGCGGGCGATCGGCCAAGGCCTCCGGCGGATCGATCAGCAAGGTGTATTCACGCAGGACCCGGCCTGTCGGACGGGTCATCTCGACCACGAAGTTCAGGTAGGGCTCCCTGATCGGCTTGCTTGAAACTACCCGGATGACGCTCTTGCTGCCGCGCAGCAGCGTGGTAAAGCGCAAGTCGTCGAGAAACAGCGGACGCTCAACCCCGGCGCGCATGAAGGCGTCCGGCGAGGCCAGGGCAATGCGCATTTCCTGCTCGCTCAGATCGCCAACCTGAAGCAGTTCGATCTCCGCCTCAAGCGGCTGATTGAGCGCCGAATTGATGGTTATCTCGCCCAGACCAACCGCCGGCGCCATTCCCGAATAGAGAACCGAGCCTGAAGCGATCGACAGGATGATTTTACGAACCCGCGCCATACAACCTCCACACTATCCAGCGCAATCTGGCCGGACAAACACTTGCTCTGCGTTGCTTTCAGTCGTTTGAAGTCTGCTTGCCAGCAGATACTTTACTTGGTTCTTGCCTACCGCCCATCGGCAAACACCGCTAAACAACCACTCCAGCGGAGCCACCTGCAGGATAGCCCCAGGTCAAGTGGATTAGCCATCAACCCCCTGACGGAGAATTGGCGACAACCTGGAAACCCGTCAACAAATCGCCAGACCTGCGCATCAGCCACTGCCTGAACCGGTTCAACCCTGGATCAGGACCCGGCCGGCAAGAACCTTCGGACAACCGGTCTTCCCCGTCACCCTCAGGCCTCGAATTCAGCCTGCAAGGCCGCCCTGACACAGTGCAGCACGCCCTCGCTGACGCGCCCGGAAAACCCCGGGGCAATCGCGGCGACACTGGGCAGCTGCCCTTCGCCGTCGAGAAAAGCCTCCTGAATCTCGCCGAGCAACGCTTCCGGCAGGTCCAGCGCCTGCTCCAGCGACAGCTGCTGGCGGGCGATGGCCTCGGCCATCAGGCTGTAGACATTCTTTTCCGTGCACTTCAGCTGGCTGGCGATCTGCGCCGGGGTCATGCCCGCGCGGGCCAGGCTGACCAGCTCGTGGCGCAGGTCAACCACGGCCACGGGTGCAGCATCGCCGGCCGCCAGCACGGCCAGGAAGGCCTCGCCATAGCGCTCCAGCTTGCGCGCGCCGACACCGCTGACCCGGGCCATTTCGGCCAGGCTGGCGGGCTGCTGGCGCAGCATGTCCAGCAGGGTCGAGTCGGGAAAGATCACGTAAGGCGGCACGCTGTGCTCTTCCGCCAGCTTGCGCCGCAGGCTGCGCAGGGCTTCCCACTGCACGCGCTCGTCGCTGCGTACCAGCTGGCTGGCACTGCTCGAGGAGACCTTCGGCAACTTGCTGACCAGGTCCCGGCGCAACTGCAGGCTGACTTCACCGCGCAGCAACGGCCGGCACTTCTCGCTCAGGCGCAGGCCGCCATAGCCCTCCAGATCGACATCCGCCAGCCCGCGCGCCACCAGCTGGCGAAACAGCGAGCGCCACTCCGCCTCGCCCAGCGCCTTGCCGACCCCAAACACCGTCAGGTGCTGATGGCCCATGGTGCGCACCCGCTCGTTGTCGCGGCCGAGCAGGATATCCAGCAGGTGTCCGACGCCGTAGCGCTGGCCACTGCGGAAGATCGCCGAGAGCGCCTGGCGCGCCGGCTCGGTGGCATCCCAGGTCTGCACCCCGTCGACACAGTTGTCGCAATTGCCGCAGGGCTGGGGCATTTCCTCGTCAAAATACGCCAGCAGGGCCTGCCGCCGGCAACGGATCTCCTCGCACAGCGCCAGCATGGCCTCCAGCTTGTGCTGCTCGACCCGCTTGTGCCGTTCATCGCCTTCGGAGTTGTTCAGCATCTGCTTGAGCATCACCACATCCTGCAGCCCGTAGGCCATCCAGGCATCGGCAGGCAGGCCGTCACGACCGGCACGGCCGGTTTCCTGGTAATAGGCTTCCAGGGACTTGGGCAGGTCGAGGTGGGCGACGAAGCGCACGTTGGACTTGTCGATGCCCATGCCGAAGGCAATGGTGGCAACCATGATCAGCCCCTCCTCATTGAGGAAGCGCTTCTGATGCTGGGCGCGCAGGTCATTGTTCAGCCCGGCGTGATAGGGCAAGGCCGGGTAGCCCTGCTCGGCGAGAAACGCCGCGACTTCCTCGACCTTCTTGCGCGACAGGCAGTAGACAATCCCGGCATCGCCCTTGCGGTCGGCGAGGAATGCCAGCAACTGCTTGCGCGGCTGCTCCTTGGGCACGATGCGGTAGAAGATGTTCGGCCGGTCGAAACTCGCCAGAAAGCGCTCGGCCTGTTCCAGGTGCAGGCGCTGGACGATCTCTTCGCGGGTGCGCAGGTCGGCCGTGGCGGTCAGCGCAATCCGCGGCACCGCCGGAAACAGTTCGGCCAGCTGGCCCAGTTGCAGGTATTCGGGACGGAAATCGTGCCCCCACTGCGACACGCAATGCGCCTCGTCGATGGCAAACAGGGCAATCTGCAGGCCCTGCAGAAAGGCCAGCATGCGCGGCTGCACCAGGCGTTCCGGGGCCAGGTAGAGCAGCTTGATCTCGCCGCGGCGAATCCGCTCGGCCACCTCGCGCTGCTGACCGGCATCCATCGTCGAGTTCAGCGCCGCCGCCGCCACGCCCAGTTCGTCGAGGGTCGCCACCTGGTCATCCATCAGCGCAATCAGCGGCGACACCACCACTGTCAGGCCTTCGCGCAGCAGCGCGGGCACCTGGAAGCACAGCGACTTGCCACCGCCGGTGGGCATCAGCACCAGCGCGTCACCACCTCGCGCCACCCGCTCGATGATGGCCGCCTGCTTGCCACGAAAGGCATCGTAGCCAAACACCGCCTTGAGAACTTTTTGAGCCTGATCGAGCATGACAACTCCGTTTGCAGGCTGCGCAGTATACGTCAGCGCCGCGCGTCCCGGCATTACGCTGATCGGCTTCTGGCTGGCCGCTGGTTCGCCGCAGCGGTCATCCGGACACTAGCGCGGCTCGAGGAAATCGCGCTGCTCGGCAAACGCCTGGTAATACTTGTTCAGGCTGTTCACGTACGTGACCGGCTGCAGGCCGAGCTGCTCGGCGGCAACCCGTTCCACCTGAAAGAACCACTGGTTGGCATTCAGCCCGCGACGCCGGGCTTCGGCGCGCATGGCCTGGACCCGTTGCGGGCCAAGGTTGTACGCGGCCAGGGTGAAGGCCAGGCGTTCGCGTTCGGCGATCTGCGGGTTGGCAAAGTTGCGCCGCAACCTGGCCAGGTACCTGGCGGCGGCCTGCACGTTGTTGTCCAGCTGCTGGATATTCGAAACACCCACCGAGCGCGCCGCTGCCGGAGTGATCTGCATCAGTCCGAGGGGGCCGCCCTTGCCGCGCGCGGCCGGATTCAGGCTGGACTCCTTGTACGCCAGCGCGGCCAGCAGCAGCCAGTCGAACTGCTGCGCGCCGGCATGCCGCTGCAATACCGGCCGGAGTTTTTCCAGGCGGCGCTGGTCGGCGGCCGACAGCGGGTTGCGCACCTTGTACTGGCCGCGATAGGCGCGCTGGAAGGCCGCATCGGCCGAGGCCGGCGGACTGTAGTTGCGCAGGAAGAAATTGGCGCTGGCGAGCAGGATTGGCGCCTCGCGCCGGACCATCCAGACCCAGTCGGACGACGTGTCGAGCACCAGCTGGCGGTCGATGCGCAGCCCCGGCAGCACCCTGGCCCAGCGCTCGGCCAGCGGCAGGTCAACCACCGCCAGCCGGTATATGCCTGCCGCCACCATCTCCAGCACGTCCTCGCTGGCCAGGCTGGAATCGGCCCATTCGATCATCAGCGGTGGTTGCCGCTGCTCGCGCAACTGCTGGTTGAGCCGCAGGATTGCCGGCAGCGCCGCACTCCCGGCCGGCAGAACCAGCATGCGCCCGGCGAGCTCTTCGACATGCTGATAGCGGCGCTGTCCCTGGCGCGTGACAACCACCATGGGCACCTGCGGGATGATCGGCTGGGTGGCCAGCAGATCGCCCACGGCGGACACATCCAGGGTTTCCCCGGGCACCAGCAGGTCGCCCTCGCCGCGCTGCATGGCCGCCAGCAGCTGTTCCTTGGGCAACGGGATGACCTTCAGCGTGACGGGCCGCGTGGTGCCACCGCGCGGCTGGTTGAGAAACTGCAGGAAGGCCTCCAGGCGCAGGTTCTCGCTGCCGGTCGGTTGCCCGCGTACGCTTGCATAGGTATTGCGACTCTGGTTGACCAGCACCCGCAACTCGCCGCTGTCGCGAATCTGCGCCAGGTCACGCGGCGCCTTGGCGGCAACCTGCGGTTCCACCGGGTCCGCCAGCCGGGCAGCGGCCGGCAGCGACAGGCAGAGCAAGGCAAGCAGTAACAGCAGTGGCCGCATGGCAATCCGCTCCGAAACAATGCGCTGACAACACAAGGATGGGCGCGCAGGGTCGCACAGCCATTGCCGGGTCACCAGCCCGGGGCGCCCGGATCATTGCGCAAGCCAATGTAATCATTGCTTTTTTGCACCAGCCAGCGGTTTGCTATGCTGCGCCTCCCGCCCGGCGAGAACCGACCATGCAGCTGATCGATATCGGCGTGAACCTGACGCACCCCAGCCTGGCCCGTGAGGCTGCGGCACTCCTCGAAAGAGCCTATGCCGCCGGCGTGGTGCAACTGATCCTGACCGGCACCGACCTGCAGGACAGCCGGCAGGCCCTGGAGCTGCGCGCCCAGCTGGATCCCGCCGGCCAGCGCCTGTTCAGCACCGCCGGCGTCCACCCGCACCAGGCCAGTGACTGGAACAGCAGCGTGGCCGCCGATCTGGGCGAGCTGCTCAGGCAGCCCGGGGTATGCGCCGTGGGCGAATGCGGGCTGGACTTCAACCGTGATTTCGCACCGCGCGCGCAGCAGGAAAAAGCCCTCGAGGCACAGCTGGAGCTGGCCGTCGAACTGGGCATGCCGGTGTTCCTGCATGAGCGCGATGCCAGCGCACGCCTGCTGGCGATCCTGCGGCCGTTCCGCGACCGCCTGCCGGCCGCCGTGGTGCACTGTTTCACCGGCGACAAGCCCGCCCTCTACGGCTACCTCGACCTGGACCTGCACATCGGCATCACCGGCTGGATCTGCGACGAGCGCCGCGGCACCCACCTGCACCCGCTGGTCGGACAGATCCCGCAAGGCCGCCTGCTGCTGGAAAGCGATGCGCCCTACCTGCTGCCGCGTACGCTGCGGCCGAAGCCGAAGAACGGGCAGAACGAGCCAGCCTATCTGCCGCTGGTCCTGCAGGAAGTGGCGCGGAATCGCGGCGAAACGCCCGCCCAACTGGCCGCGCATACGACAGCCTGTGCGCGGCAACTGTTCGTCCTGCCCGACCTGCCAGATCAACAGGGCACCGGGCAGCCATAGCCTCAGCCGAACACCACCACGGTTTGCCGGCTGATCGCCACCAGTTCGCCGGAAGGCGCCCACAACGACGCAGCAATGTGCCCGTAACCATCCTGGGCATGCTCGATCAGCGCGCGGTACTGGCACCAGTCGGCACTGTGCATGGCCGGTGCCGGCTGCATGAACTCGATGGTCCAGGTCAGCGAACTGCCCGGGGCAAAACTGCTCAGGTGCGGCAGCACCGCCGGCGGCCAGGCATCCACCAGGGCCAGCAGATGGGCCTCGCTCAACACCTCGTCGAGTGACTCGTCGCGCAGGCGCACCCAGCCGCTCATTTCCCGCGACGGATTGTTGCTGAAGGGCATGCCACCGACTGCCCAGCGCATCGCCAGGTGCTGGATCAGCTCGGGAGTCAGGCCCTTGAGGTAAGGCAGTTCCGGGCATTCGGCGACGGGCCTGATCTGCGGGGCGCGCTCGCCGGTGACGCTGATCTGCGAGGTCCGCGCCGCCCCAAAGCTGCCCTGTACCAGCGCGGCAATCTGGCCATCCTGCACGGCGCGGCCGAGCACCTGGCTGACGGCACGCCCTTCGCGCAGCACCTCGGCTTCGAAACTCACCGGTACCTCCGGCGCCACCGGGCCGACGAAGGTGATCGCCAGCGAGCGCAGCGGCCGGCCATCTGGCACCCGCAGGCGCATGGCTTCATAGACCAGTGCGGCGACCAGACCGCCAAAGCTCGCGCGGCCATTGGCCCAACTGGCGGGGATGAGCACCTGCGCCGGATTGGCGTGCAGTGCTTGCAGCAATTGGGGAAAAGTCATTGGCGGCTCCCGTGCAGTCAGGCCGCCGATGATAAGGGATGCCTGGACCTTTGCGGCCGGAATCGCGGCAGAATAAGCCGGGGAAATAACCAGCTATCCGCCTGGCGGTTCAGCCTTGCTGGCGCGAGAAACGCTGCAGCAGGCTTGCCGCGCGGTTCGCCGCGGCCTCTGCATGCGCCTGCCAGGCGGCGCGGCAGCACTCGAGGCGGGCATCCTGGCGGATGCTGCCAAGCCAGTGCTGGCAGTCATTCCAGTCGCCCAGAGCCTGCTGCATCTCTTGCAGCAGCTTCTGCTGGTCCGAGCTGAGCCGGCTCAACCCGGGGTAGACCGCACAACCATAGCGCAGTCGTTTGACCCGCAGGCGCAAGGCATGCAGGTCATCCCCCGCAGCGTGCAGGGAGCGCGGCAGCTTGCGCAGGTCGCGGCGGAACTGGCGGCGGATGCGCTGGCGCAGGCCGCGCAGGTAGCCTTCACGACCCGCCAGGCGCCATATCCGTGGAAAACCATCGAGCAGTTCGAGCAGCTGCGCCAGCTCGGGGCAACCCAGCAGTTGCTCGATTGCCGGCTGCAGCCCCTGCCTGCGCTCGGCTGCAGCGGCGGACAAACCCTGCCGCTCAAGCTCGGCGACGAACACCTGCAGCTCGCGCAGCGCGTTGCTGCGCCGGCCCAGCGCGGCAGCCGCCGGTTCCAGCAGATCGATCAGCGGCAACCCGCGCAACGGGCGCAGCAGGCTGCGCAGGGTCCGCAGGCAGATCCGCTGGTCATGCAGCGCTTCGGCATCACTGGCATCGGCCAGCCGCGCATGGCAGCTGCGCAGACGGATATCCAGCATCTCGATGCGTACCAGCAGGGTCTCGGCAAAGCGCTTCATGGTTGCTCCGGAGGTCGCGTGAAGCGCCACGGCAGGGCCCGGCGCAACGCACGCAGGGCCTGGCGCAACAGCAACAGATCGGCCTGTTGCCCAGCATAGTACTGGGCTTCCCAGCGGCACAGAAAATCCTCGATCAGCGCAGCCTGGGCCGGCAGCTGGCGTGCGGCGCGCGCCGCGAAGTCGCGCGGCCCCTCGCCGGTGGCACGGCGCAGGCCGTGCCGGGCCAGCAAGTGCTCGAAGCGCCGGAACTGCCGCTGCTGCGGTGCACGACGGCCCCGCCAGGGCTTGAACAACCACAGCCCCAGCAGGCCGAGCAGCGCCCCGCCGCCACCGACCAGAGCGATGGCCAGGCGCCCGGCGCGCACCTCGCCGAACCAGCGCCGCAGCAGATCCACCTGCGCAGCGGACTGGTAGCCCAGTACCCAGCGCTGCCAGCCGTAATTGATGCTGTCCCAGCCCATGCGCAGGTTGTTCAGCCAGGCCAGGTGCCGGTAGCGCAATGGCGAAAACGGCGAGTCCTCGAGAAAACTGCCCTCGCCGCGCAAGGCCTCTTCCAGACCCTGCTCGATCCGCTCGGGTGCCACCTGGAAGGTTGGATCGACGCTCTGCCAGCCCGTGCCAGGCTGCCAGTATTCGACCCAGGCATGCGCATCGAACTGGTGCACCGAGATATAGTTGCCCGCCGGATTGACCTCTCCGCCCTGGTATCCCGCCACCAGCCGCGCCGGGATGCCGGCCGCCCGCAGCAGGTAGGTCATGGCCCCGGCGTAGTGCGCGCAGAAGCCGCTGCGCGTGTCGAACAGAAAGCCGTCCACGCTGTCGCGCCCGACAGGCGGCGGCCGCAACGTGTAGAAGAATGGCTGGCGATTGAAGTGTTGCAGCACTGCCTGCACCAGCGCAGCGGTCTGCGGATGTTGCTGGTGCAATTCGGCTGCCCAGGCCCGCGTACGCGGATCGCCGCTGGCCGGCAGGCGCAGGTTGCGCTGCAGGCTGGCGGCAGTCGCCTCAGGCTCGCGCACGGCCTGCGGCCACGACTCGACCTGATACAACAGGCTGCGCTCGACCGGTACCGCCGCCTGCAGGCTGAAATCGCTCAACTGCCGCGCGCCGGGCAAGTCGGTCTGGGCCACGTCCAGGCCGAACAGCCACTGCCGCTCGCTCGGCTGCATGACCAGGCTGTAGCGCCAGGGCTCGCCCTGCGGCTGCCATGCCGGCCGGGGCGCCAGCGTAGCGGCCGGGGACTGCGACCAGCGCCGGCCATCGAAACGTTCCATGGTCAGCGCGCGCCAGTAGAGTTGGCCGCGCGCCGGCAGCGGACCGTTGAAGCTGGCACGGAAGACCAGCGCGGCGGAACGACTCAGCTCGGCGATATCGCCCGGCGCCATGCTGTCGGAGAGCCCCGACACGCCCCTGCCGTTCAGCGAGGGCATGCTCCACAACGGCTCGATCCGCGGGAAAAACACGAACAGCAGCAGCATCAGCGGCAACGCCTGCAGCAGCATGCCCGCCGCCAGGCGCAGGGTGGCCAGCGGCTGCTCGGCGAACAGCGACTGCTGCAGCCCGATCAGCGCGGCCAGCAGGGCACACACGGGCAACAGGCTGTAGGCCGCCAGCAGCATGCTGTCATCGAACAGGTAGGCGGTGACCACGGTAAAGAAGCCGAGGAAGATCAGCACCAGCGCATCCCGCCGGCTGCGCATCTCCACCAGCTTGAGAATGAAGGCGGCGACCAGCAGGGCCGTGCCGGCTTCCACACCGATCAGGCTGCCACGCGAAAAGAACACGCCAAACCCGGCCAGCAGCATCAGCAGGGCCTTGACCCAGGCATTCGGGTAACCGGCGCGCATGCGAAAAACCTGCAGGCGCCAGCCGGCGCAGAACAGCCACAGGCCGATGATCCAGGGCGGCAGATGGCCCAGGTGCGGGATGATCACCAGCACTTGGGCGACCAGCAGCCAGATCAGGCTGATCCGCGGAATCGGCTGCAGGCTGCTCATGCCGGCAAGCCGTGCAACGCCAGCGCCTGCAAACAGGCATCGCGGTGGGCCACCCCGCTGTCGAGGGCAATTTCCCGGCCGGGCAGGCGCAGGCCGAAGGGCTGCTGGCTTTCGCTGAGCCGCAGCACCCAGTAGCAGAGCAGTGACAGGCGGGTTTCCACATCGCCCTCCAGCGCCTGCAGGTCGAGCCAGCGTTCGCGACCGGCCAGGCTGACGAAGTCTTTCACCAGCAGCCCCTGGCCGCGGGAAAACGCCTTCCAGTGCAGGCGCGTCTGCGCATCGCCGGGCTGAAAGCTGCGCAGCCCCTGAAAATCATCGGCACCCTGGGCGCTGGCGCGGGCACCTGCATCTTCCAGCGCAGCGCCGCCGCCGGCGCTGAAGGGCAAGGCGCCCGGCAGCGGCTGCGGATAGACCAGCGCCGCCTGCTCCAGATCGACCCAGCTCCAGGCCATCAGCAAGCCCAGGGGAAACTGGCTTTCGACGCGCAGGCGCTGCGGACGCAACCAGCCGCGCCGGTTGGCCGGGAGATTCAGCGCGCACTCGGCGATGCCTTGCGCAGGCACATCCAGCAGCTGCGCCGGCGCCGGTGGCCAGCCGAGCGCCAGGGCCTGATGCGGATGCTCTGCAGCCAGCAGGCGGATGCGGAACGCCGCCTGCTCGCCGGCAAACACCGGCGCGCACCCACCGGCCTGCAGGGTCAGGCCGGCCAGATTGCGGTAGGTGTGCAGAATGGCCACGACAAACACCGCGAGCAGAAAGAAGGTCAGGCCGTAGGCCAGGCTGTTCTGGTAATTGATCCCGACCAGCAGCATCAGCGCCAGCGCACCACCAAAGGCGGCGCCGCTGCGACTGGGAATGATGAAGATGCGCCGCTGATCCAGACGCACACTGGTCGCTGGCGGAATGCGCCGGTGCAGCCAGCGTTGCCAGCGCGACCGGTACCAGTTGACCAGGCTCAAAGCACCGGCACCTCGCGCAGCAGCCACTGCACCAGCGAACCGGCATCATGCCCGGTCGGATCGGTCCGCTCGCGCAGGCGATGGCCTACCACGGCAGGCAGTACGGCCTGCACATCTTCGGGAATCACGTAATCCCGTCCGGCCAGCAGCGCCCAGGCCCGCGCCGCCGCCAGCAGCGCCAGGCTGGCGCGCGGCGACAGGCCCCAGGCAAACTGCGCCTGGCTGCGCGTGGCCTCAACCAGACGCAGCACATACTCGAGCAAGGCATCGCTGGCGCGAATGTTCGGCACCGCGGCCTGCAGCGCGGCCAGCGCCGCATGATCGAGCACCGGTTGCAGTTGCGGCAGCAGCTCGCGACGCGCCTGCCCCTGCAGCAGGGCCTTCTCGGCGAGCCGCGCCGGATAACCAAGCGACAGGCGCATCAGAAAGCGGTCCAGTTGCGACTCCGGCAGGGCGAAGGTACCGCCCTGGCTGACCGGATTCTGCGTGGCGATCACGAAGAACGGCTGCGGCAGCGGCCGGGTAGCACCCTCGATGGTCACCTGCCCTTCCTCCATGGCCTCAAGCAGCGCGCTCTGGCTCTTCGGGGTGGCGCGATTGATCTCGTCGGCCAGCACCAGTTCGGCAAAGATCGGCCCAGGATGAAAGACGAACTGGCTGGTATCGCGATTGAACACCGAGGTACCGAGAATGTCGCCGGGCAACAGGTCGGAAGTGAACTGGATGCGCTGGTAACTCAGCCCCAGCACCCTAGCCAGCGCGTGACTGAGGGTGGTCTTGCCCATCCCCGGCAGGTCTTCGATCAGCAGGTGGCCACGCGCCAGCAGGCAGGTCAGCGCCAGGCGGACCTGCGGCTCCTTGCCGAGCACGACACGGTTCACTGCCTGCAGGCAGTCTTCCAAAGGCTTGAGCATCCGCGGTCTCCTTGATTGGACTGCCGATGCTACTGGGCTTGGCGCAGCGCGCATAGCCGCCGGCTCGCTTTGCCGGCCAGCGAAACGCCGACCTATACTTTAAGCGCATTTTCCTAACCGAGGAGTGGCAACCATGCGCGCAATGCAAACAATCAAACTACTGGGCGGCCTGCTGGTACTGGGCGGGCTGGCGGGTTGCCAGAGCAACCAGCAATTTCTGGAGCAGAATCAGGCTGCCGCGATGAAGACCACCATGGCCCGTGCGGCATTCGACCTGAACTGCCCGGATGCCCAGTCAACCCTGATTTCCAGCAAGGTCAGCCAGCCCCTCTCGGCGTGGGGTTACGAGCGCACCGAATACACCATTGGCGTGCGCGGCTGCGGCAAGCAGGCGGTCTATATCACCTGGTGCCTGAATCCGGACACCTGCAACGCGATCAACGATTCCAACTCGGCGCTGACCAACCCCTGAGAGCTGGCAGGCAATCGCGGCTGCAGGGGACCGTCAACGCCCGGCGCGGGACTCACTGATGTAGAAACGCGCCTTCTTGGCTGAATCCAGGCAGCCACCATAGGATTCCATTGCCTGGTCGGCCTTGGCCGCCGTCAGAAACACCAGCGCCTGCGAATAACTGACTCCACCGGCCATGCCTTCCGCCTTGGCCACATCCAGCTCCTTCCAGGCCGTGCTCAACTCGCTGTCGCAGGCACTCTTGCCCGAGCCGCTGCTGGCGCATCCAGCGAGCAACAGCAGGCTGCCCAGGGTAACCATGATGACTTTGTTCATTGCTTGCGCTCCGTTTCTGAATGTTCTGAAATGCCTCTGGCCCTGGCCCCGTGGGCGATCCAGTCGTTGATCAGGCTGAAGGCCACCGCCAGCAGTACCGGGCCAAGGAACAGGCCCATGAAACCGAACGCCAGCAAGCCGCCGAACACACCGAACAGCACCACCACCAGCGGCAGGTTGCCGCCACGACTGATCAGGTAGGGCTTGAGAATATTGTCCACGCCGCTGACGACAAAGGTACCCCACGCCGCCAGGAAGATCGCCAGGCCGTAGCTGCCATGGTAGGCGAGCCAGGCGCAGATAGGTATCCACAACAGTGGCGGCCCCATCGGAATCAGACTCAGGCCGAAGGTCAGGATGCCCAGCAGCACCGCGCCGGGGACACCGACGATGAGAAAGCCGATCAGCGCCAGGATCGCTTGTGCGGCGGCCGTACCGATCACCCCGTTGACCACCCGCTGCACGGTACCGGCGATCAGCTGCCGGTAGTGCGCCGCCCGCTCGCCAATCAGTCGTTCCAGCGCATGCTCGAAGAGCAGGGCCAACCGCGGACCATCGCGGTAGAAGAAGAACACCAGCACCAGGCTGAGCACCAGCTCGATCACCCCGCCACCAATCTGCGCACTGCGCGCCAGCACCCAGTTGCCCATCTCGCCCAGATAGGGCTTGAGCCCGGCAAACAGGGCGGCGCCCTGCTGGTCGATGCTGATCCAGATCTCGCTCAGGCGCTGGCCCACCAGCGGCAAGCCGGGCAGCCAGGCCGGCGGTGGTGGCAAGCCGTCGGCCTGCAGGCTTCTGAGCAGTTCCTCGGCATCCCGTACATGGCTGGCCAGGTTGAAGCCCAGCCAGGTCAGCGGCACCGCCACCAGCAGCATCCAGCCAGCAGTCAGGAGCGCCGCCGCCGCCGTTTCGCGGCCATTCAGCCAGCGCGTCAGCAGGCGCATCAGCGGCCAGCTGGCGAAAGCCAGCACCGCCGCCCAGAACAGCGCCGACCAGAATGGCGCCAACACCCACAGGCTGGCGGCCAGCAGGCCGAGCATGAGAATCTGCACCAGCAGGCGATCGTTATCCACAGACGGAACTCCCGGGCTTACCGCTCAGTAAGGCGTTTATCGCCGAATCTCCAGTTGCAAGCCAGCCGCAGTACTGTCACCCGGCAGCAGGCGACTCGCATTTATGCCCTGACCCAGCAATGCCTCGCGCCAAGCTGCGGCGCCTGCACCGCTGAGGGTTACCGGCAAGGTGCTGTCCAGCTTGAGGGTGCGCGCCAGGACCTCGACCCAGCGGGCATCCGGCACCTGCGGCAGGCCGGGCAGGCGCAACACTGCGCTGCTCTTCAGCTCGCGCAGCAGGGTGGCCGGCGTCGGCAGCAGCTCGGCAATCGAGCTGCTCGAGTCGAGTTGTTCGACGTGCAGGTAGGCGCGGCGGTTGCCCCGGGTAATCCCGTACAGCGCCAGCAGGCTGTTGTGCCGTGGCGACGCCAGGCGCACCAGCAGATAGGCTTGCTGGTCGTCCGGGCCATAGAGTTGCGCGTTGCCGAAGATCGCGTTGGCCCACTGGCTGCTGGAGCCACAATCGCGCCCCTCGCACCAGTACAAGGGCTCGGCGCCTCCGGCCAGCAAGGCCTTGCGCGCCGCGCTGAAGGCCTCCGAGGCCGCGTGCCCGGCAGGCAACTGATAGGTCAAGGCGGTCAACAGGCCGGCGACCTCGACCGGCTGCTCGATCCGCAGCTGGTTGCTGATGCGGCGGATCGCGCTTTGCGGGTAGGTGCGTTCTGCGTCGGGGGTGCTGACCGAGTAGACGATCTGCGCATGGGGGAAGCGCGGCAGGACCGGCAAATCCTGGCTGCCAGGCTGATCGGCGGCCAGCACCAGGTTGCTGAACAACAGCAGACTGATAAGCAGTTTGGTCATTTTGGCGACTATCGGGTCAATATGCTTTGGGCGCTTTTCAGGACCTGCTCGGGAGCCGGGTCACGCTGCGGAACCAGCAGCCCGCGCTGCACCGCCGGGCGCTCGCCGACCAGCCGCAGCCAGCGTTGCAGATGTTCCAGGCCATCCACCTCGACACCCGCCCACGCATGGATGCGCACCCACGGATAGCTGGCGATATCGGCAATGCTGTAGTCCCCGGCCAGGTATTCGACCTCACCCAGGCGGGTGTCCAGCACTTCGTAGAGACGGCGGGTTTCATGCTGGTAGCGGGCAATCGGGCCTGGCAGCTTTTCCGGGTAATAGCGGAAGAACACGTTGGCCTGGCCCTGCATCGGTCCGATGCCACCCATCTGGAACATCAGCCACTGGATCACGCGGGAGCGGCCCTTGGGGTCCTGTGGCAGCAGCTGGCCGGTCTTTTCGGCCAGATAGATCAGAATGGCGCCGGATTCGAACACGGCAAAATCGTCATTGTCCCGGTCGACGATGGCCGGAATCCGCCCATTGGGATTGATCTTCAGGTACGCCGGGGCCTTCTGTTCCTGCTTGTCGAAGGACAAGACATGCGCCGCGTAGGGCAGGTTCAGCTCTTCCAGCAGGATGGATACCTTGTGGCCATTGGGGGTGGCGGCGGTGTACAGGTCGATCATGGTCAAGCTCCTCTGAGGCTGCCCAGACTCCGCAGATCACCAGGGCAAGTCAAGCGCCGGCAAAGAACGGATTGAAACAGTCTGCGACAGCCTGCGCCCCCGCCTCGTCATCCAGATGCAGGTGATGCCCGCCAGCGCGGGTGTGCACCTGAAATGGCAAGCCTTGCAGCAGGGCTTGAATGCCCGGCTCGTGCGCCAGCATGCCCTGCTCGGCAAGGACCAGGCTGACCGGGCAGCGAATCTGCTGCAGAAAGGCCTGGGCATGCGCTCGGGTCAGGCGGATCGGCGAGGCCAGCGTCAGGCGGCTGTCGCTGCGCCAAGTATAGCCGCCGGCAACCGGCATCAGTCCGCGCTGCGCCAGCCGCTCGGCGGCCTCGCGGGTGACCGAACCGACGCCCTTCATGCGCGCGGCCACGGCCTGCTCGACCTCGGCGTACACCGGCTTTTTCTTGCCCGCCAGAGCCAGTTGCGCGCGCAGGGCCTCACCGAGCTTTACCGGGGCCTGCTCGGCCTCGCCGGTGTAGGGCGTCAGGCCATCGATCAGCGCCAGCCGCTCGACCCGCTCGGGCATCGCGGCGGCCAGCAGCACCGCGACGATCGCGCCCATCGAATGGCCCAGCAGGGAAAACCGCTCCCAACCCATGGCCTGCGCCACCAGCAGCACATCCAGCCCGTTGTCCCAGAGCAGGTAGCTGGCGCCGGCCGGCCGATGCGCCGAATAGCCATGCCCGGCGAAATCCAGCGCCAGGATGCGCAAGCCCGGCAACAGGGGCGCCAGCCGGCTGAACGTCGCCGCATTGTCCAGCCAGCCATGCAGGGCAATCACCGGCTGCCCGTCTTCAGGACCGTACAGGTGCGCAGCCATTTCGATATGCGGCAGATTCAAGCGGATCTCTTCAACCTGGACAGTCATGACTTCTCCTGCGCGGCGCCCTGGCCCCAGCGCTGTATCAGTGAAAGCAGCAACTCGGCGGTGGCCTGCGGTTGCTCCAGCGGAAACATGTGGCCGCCCGCCACGGTCAGATACTCGCCCTGTGGCAGGCGCCTGACCTGCCTGGCATGGTACGGCCTGACCACCCGGCTGTGGCGCCCGCGCACCAGGGCCAGCGGCAACTGCAGTTGCTGCGGACGGCCCGGGCTGGCATGTGGTGCATTGCGATAGATGCTGACTTCCACCGCCGGATCGAAGCGCAGGCGCAGGTCGCTACCGGCGGGCACCAGCGCGTGCTCGACATAGGCATCCAGGCAAGCGGGATCGAAATAGCGAAACAGGGATTTCCCGGCAAAGTAATCGCGAGCCTCGCGGCGATCGGTAAAGCGTTCGCGCCGCCCCAGGGTACGCCCGGCCGGAGTGATGCGGTCCATCAGCTCGAAGCGCTTGGCCATGCGCAGCAACAGGCACTCGGCCCAGCCGAGCAGGGGCGAGTCGAGCAGCACCAGGCCGCGATACAGTTGCGGCTGGCGTAGCGCCGCATGGTAGTGCAGCACACCGCCCAGCGAATGCCCGACACCCCAGACCGGCCCGTCGAGCTGCTGCAGGTGATGAATCAGCTCATCGACCAGGCTTTCCCAGTTTTCCCCCACCGGAAAGCGCGGGTCATGGGCGTGCTGCACCAGCGAATGAATCCGGTAGCCGGGCTGCAGCGCGCTGAACAGCTTGCTGTAGGTCGCCGAGGGAAAGCCGTTGGCGTGGGCAAAGAAAATCGCTTGCGACATGTCCGTCCAGAATCTGCAGTTGCCGGGAAAAGCCGCAGCGAACCAGCCCGCACGGCAGTGAGGCTGTCAGCCGAGCGCTGGCGCGTTCTCGCCCAGCGGCACCACCGCCACGGTCAGCCGCGAGATGCAACTGGTCTTGCCGTCCTCGCCACTCAGGCGGATATCCCAGACGTGCGTGGTGCGCCCCAGATGCACCGGTCGGGCCACGGCAGTGACCCGGCCACTGCGCAGGCCACGCAGGTGGTTGGCATTGACCTCCAGACCGACGCAGTAAAACCGCGCGGTATCGATACACAGCGCGCTGGCCATCGAGCCCAGTGACTCGGCCAGCACCACCGAGGCACCGCCATGCAGCAAGCCATACGGCTGATGCGTGCGCGCATCGACCGGCATGCTGGCGCTGACCGAGTCATCGGTGAACGCCTCGAAGCGAATATCCAGCAGCTCCGAAATGGTGTTCTTCTGCATTGCATTGACCCGTTGCAGGTCGGGTGTTTCACGCCATATCGCCATCAGTCAGTCCTGTTCATGCCAGAGCACTGCATCGCAGCGCTGCAGCCAATCCTCGAAGTGCGCGCCGTAGGCGCTCTCGATCACCGCGCGCTTGATCTTCAGGGTGGGGGTCAGGAAGCCATTCTCAACCGCCCAGACATCCTTGACCAGCACGACCCCGCGGATCTGCTCATGTTTGTCCAGTTCGCCGTTGATCCGTGTCACCAGCGCCTTGAGGTTGGCTTCAAGTTCGGCACGTCCATTATTGGCCGCCGCTGCCCGTGCCGTGGCCGACAGCACGCAGATCGCCAGGGGTTGCACCATGCCCTCGCCGACCACGCAGATCTGCTCCAGGCGGGTATCCACGGCCATGCGATTTTCAATCGGCGCCGGCGCGACGAACTTGCCCTTGCTGGTCTTGAAGATTTCCTTGATGCGCCCGGTCAGGCGCAGATTGCCTTCCTCGTCCTGCTCACCCTTGTCACCGGTGCGCAGCGCGCCATCCAGCGTGAGTGCCTCGGCGGTCTTTTCCGGCTCCTTGAAATAGCCCTGCATGGTCGCCTCGCTGCGCACCAGCACTTCGCCTTCGGCACTGATGCGCACCTCGACGCCGGGACAATTCTGGCCGATCCAGCCCGGCTTGACCTTGCCCGGCCGGCACACGTGGGAGTAACCGCAGTTCTCGGTCATGCCATACACCTCGAGCAATTCGAGGCCCAGCCGGCGGTACCAGTCGAATAGCGCCGGCGGTGTCGGTGCAGCGCCGGACAGGGCGAAACGCACTGCGTCCAGACCAAGACCGGCAAGCACCTTGCGCCCGACCAGGCGCCCGATCACGGGCAGACTCAGGAGGAAATCCAGGCGCCTGGCGGGCATCTTCGCCAGCACGCCCATCTGGAACTTGGTCCAGATCCGCGGTACCGCGAACAGCACGGTGGGCCTGGCCCGGCGGATATCCTCGACAAAGGTGTCCAGGCTGTCAGCAAAGAAGATTTCCAGCCCGCCGTACAGCGAGGACATCTCGACAAAGCTGCGCTCCGCCACGTGGCACAGCGGCAGGTAGGACAGCACCCGGTCGGTTTCCTGAACGGCAAACATCTCCCGGCCGTTGCTGGCGGCAAAGGCGAAGTTGCTGAAATTGTGCATGACGCCTTTCGGCATGCCGGTGGTGCCGGAGGTATAGATGATGGTGGCCAACTGATCGGCGGCCGGCAGCGGATTGTCACGGATCGGCGTGGAGGCCTGCAGGTCGCTCCAGAGCAGATCGAACTTGCCTTCCGGGCGCAGCGGCAAACCCACGCAAGGCACGCCATCGGGGATCCCCGGAGCCATCGCCGGCCAGTCATCCAGCTTGCCGATGAAGGCTACCCGGGCCTCGGAATGCTGCATGATCTGGCGAACCGACTCGGCGGTCAGGTTGGGGTACAGCGGGACCGACACCATGCCGGCCATCCAGATGGCCAGATCGGCGATGATCCAGTGCGCGCAGTTCTTCGAAATGATGGCAACGCGGCTGCCCTGCTCGATATCGAGGCCTCGCAGCCAGTTGGCGGCGCGGCGTGCCTGCTCGCCCACCTCGGACCAGCTGAGCTCCTCGATGCTGCCATCGGCAAGCGGCTGAACCATGTAGCGCTTGTTCGGATGACGCGCCTCGCGCTCGTAGAAAACTTCCAGCGGCAACTGATATGCACTCAAACCACACCTCCCCATCCGACACTGTATTTGCCAACCAAGCACTTGCTTGGTCAACTATTCCACAGACGATTGGTCGAGGCAAGGCAGCGGCGACATTCAGCGGCTGGATAGCAGAATTACCGTGGGCTGAACTGCCCGCACAGCCGCATGCCACCCGCCAGAGGCAGTTCCCCCTCCAGTTCGGCAAGGCCGGCAGTCACCATCGGCAGCGGTTGCTGGCGGTGACCATGCTCCAACCTGCCAGCCAGCTCGCCAACCAGCGGCTGGTGACTGACCAGCAGGATATCGCTTTCGGGACGTGCCGCCAGTTGCGCCAGCACCTCGCGCACACTGCTGTCCGGGGTCAGCCAGGGCACGATTTCCACGGCCGGGGCGTTCGCCAGCGCCTCGTGCACCAGTTCGGCCGTCTGCCGTGCACGGATGTACGGGCTGCAGAGGATGGCCTGCAAAGGCTGGCCAATCAGCCGGGCAGCACTGTGCAGGACTTCCTGCCGGCCATGCGCGGTCAAGCAGCGCTGTGCATCACTGCTGGCATGTGCTTCGGCCTGGCCGTGCCGCAGCAACCAGAGTTTCATGGCCCTGGCGTCCGCGCCGCAGCCTCTGGCGCAGCGGGTGGCTGCGGCGCCGGCCAATCGGCAAACGGCCAGGGCTTTTCCTCGCTGTTGAAGGAGCCGAAGCGGCCAATCTGCGCCAGGTACTGGCTCAGGCTGTCACCAAACTCCAGCAGCGCGGGATTGGGCGCGCCCTGGAAAATGCGGCAGCACAGCTGCCCAATCACCACCATGGCCAGCAGAATTTCGGCAACCTGCCAGGCCAGCGTGAAGGCCAGCATCCAGACCATCCGCAGCACCAGCGACTCGCGCTCCAGCAGTTCATTGACATCACGCATGGGTAACTACTCCGGTGAAAAAAGCATCAGAACCCGCTGGTGGAGATGAAGTCGACATCCGTCTTCGGTTCGCCGCGCATCAGCGCCCCGATCACCTGCTCGAGCGTCCTGCCCTCGAACAGGATCGCATGCAGGCCGGCCACCAGTGGCATATAGACCTCCAGCTGCTCGGCACGCGCCTTGAGCACCTTGATCGTGTTGACCCCCTCGGCCACCTCGCCCAACCGGCTGACCGCCTCTTCCAGACTGAGTCCTTCGCCTAGCGCATAACCCACCTGATAGTTGCGGCTTTTCGGCGATGAGCAGGTAACGATCAGATCGCCCACCCCGGACAGGCCGAGAAAGGTCATCGGATTGGCCCCCAGCTTGACGGCAAAGCGGGTCATCTCGGCCAATGCCCGGGTGATCAGCATGCTGCGGGTGTTCTCGCCCATCCCCAGTGCCGCGGCCATGCCGGCCATGATGGCGTAGACATTCTTCAGCGCGCCACCCAGTTCCACGCCAAACCGGTCGCTACTGGCGTAGACCCGGAACGTGCGGCCGTGCAGCACCCGCTGGACTTCCCGGCACAGCTCTTCGTCCTCACTGGCCACCACCGTGGCGGTCAGGGCATGTTCGGCAATCTCGCGTGCCAGGTTGGGGCCGGAGATGACCCCGATACGCGCCTGCGGTGCGATATCCCGCAGAATCTCGCTCATCAGCTTGAAGGTGTTGGCCTCGATACCCTTGGTGGTACTGACCAGCAACTTGCCCGCGAGCTGGCTGGCGAATGGCTGCAGGGCCGCGCGCAGGGCCGTCGACGGCAGGGCAACGAAGATCAGCGTGCTTTCGGCAATGGTTTTCCCCAGGTCGCAGACCGGTTCCACCAGCTCGTGGATCTTCACGCCCTTGAGGTAGCGCGGATTCTCCCGATTCTGCCGAATTGACGCCGCCTGTTGCGGATCGCGCATCCACAGCCTGACCACCTGGCCATTCTCGGCCAGCAGATTGGCGATGGCGCTGCCGAAACTTCCACCACCGAGTACCGCAACGGGTTGCCTTGTTGTCATGTTTTATCCGAAGTGTTCTAAGCGCATTGGAGTAAGCACATTATAGGGACGATGCAGGCGAGAACCAGCACTCGCCTGCCGCATTTGCCTTGCCTGGCAACCGGCTGCAGGCCAGCTGGCCTGAAACAAATTTTGCCCGGTCAGCCGCGCCGGCACAGGGCAAATGCTCGCCGATGAGTGCTAAAGTAGCCAGGGCAACTGCGTAGACAAGCACCATTGATTGACTGTGACTCGCGGGGCGCAGCCTCTGTCCAAGCACAGGTTGGCAGCAGAAGCCGCCTAACTGCCCGGCACAAGCTGGCCAGATTCAATACCGCAGCCCTCCTCCGAGGGGTGCAGAGGAGTACGAATGAGCAGACAAAACGCCTACAACCGGGAAGACCTCCTTCGCTGCAGTCGCGGCGAGCTTTTTGGCCCTGGCAATGCACAGCTTCCAGCACCCAACATGCTGATGATCGACCGGATTGCCCATATCAGCGATACGGGCGGCAAGTTTGGCAAGGGCGAAATCGTCGCGGAACTCGATATCAATCCCGATCTGTGGTTTTTTGGCTGCCATTTCATCGGCGACCCGGTCATGCCGGGCTGCCTCGGCCTCGATGCCATGTGGCAGCTGGTCGGCTTCTACCTGGGCTGGCAGGGCAATCCTGGAAAAGGCCGCGCACTGGGTTCGGGTGAAGTTAAATTCTTCGGCCAGATCCTGCCAACCGCCAAGAAGATCACCTATAACATCCACATCAAGCGCACCATCAACCGTTCGCTGATTCTCGGCATCGCCGATGGCACCGTGAGTGTCGATGGCCGTGAAATCTACAGCGCCGAAGGCCTGCGAGTCGGCCTTTTCACCTCTACTGACAGCTTCTGAAGGACCTCACTATGCGTCGCGTCGTGATTACCGGTATCGGCATTGTTTCCTGCCTTGGCAATGACAAGGAAAGCGTCTCTGCAAGCTTGCGCGCCTGTCGCCCAGGCATCCGCTTCAATCCGTCCTACGCCGAGATGGGGCTGCGCAGCCAGGTGTCCGGCTCGGTCGATCTCAACCTCGAAGAGCTGATTGATCGCAAGGTCTATCGCTTCATGGGCAATGCGGCGGCTTATGCCTATCTGGCCATGCAGCAGGCAATCACCGATGCTGGTCTGTCCCTCGAGGAAATCTCCGATCCGCGCGTCGGGCTGGTCGCCGGATCCGGTGGCGCCTCGACGATCAATCAGCTGGAGTCGTTTGACATCCTGCGCGAAAAGGGCGTCAAGCGGGTCGGACCGTACCGCGTACCGCGCACCATGAGCAGCACCGTCTCGGCCTGCCTGGCGACCCCGTTCAAGATCAAGGGCGTCAACTACTCCATCTCCTCGGCCTGTGCCACCAGCGCGCACTGTATCGGGCATGCGATGGAACAGATCCAGATGGGCAAGCAGGACGTGGTGTTTGCCGGCGGTGGCGAGGAGGAGCACTGGAGCCAGAGCTTCCTGTTCGACGCCATGGGCGCACTTTCCACCCAGTACAACGACACGCCAGAAAAAGCCTCCCGCGCTTACGATGCCAATCGCGATGGCTTCGTGATTGCCGGTGGCGGTGGCATGGTGGTGGTCGAGGAACTGGAACACGCACTCAAGCGCGGCGCCAAGATCTACGCAGAAATTGTCGGCTACGGCGCAACTTCCGATGGCTACGACATGGTGGCCCCGAGTGGTGAAGGCGCGATTCGCTGCATGCAGCAAGCGTTGGCAACCGTCACCACACCGATCGACTACCTGAACACCCACGGCACATCCACCCCGGTTGGCGATGCCGCCGAAGCACGGGCTGTGCGTGAAGTGTTTGGCGACAAGGCGCCGATGATCAGCTCGACCAAGAGCCTCTCCGGACACTCTCTGGGCGCTGCCGGCGCACACGAAGCGATCTATTGCATGCTGATGATGGAAGGCAACTTTGTCACCGGCTCGGCAAATATCGAAACACTGGATCCGGAAGTCGCCGACCTGCCGATTCTTCGCGAAACCCGCGAGAATGTAACCCTCGACACGGTGATGTCGAACAGCTTCGGCTTTGGCGGCACCAACGCCACCCTGGTCCTGAAGCGCTGGAAAGGCTGATGGCTTGAGCGTGGAATGAATAACGGCGCCCCTGGGCGCCGTTATTCATTCCGGGTCGGCCGGAAAGCTCCGGCACTCGCCAGCGCCACCCGCTTTACAAACTGGCGGGGACCACCAGAATCCCCGCGCGCAGGCCATTCTTAACCTTCGGATTGGGGAAGATGATCCGTGCGCCCTGCTCTTCGACGATCCAGCGCGAACCGGCAATGTCCTCTGCCAGCAGATACCCCACTGGCAGTTCGCTGAAGTTTTCCACTCCGTCGGGCAAATGCAGCCTGAACTCGCCGCTGTGCTTGATGATTTCGCGTGCCACGCGGAACAGCTGCAAGCCATCCAGTTGCGCCTCATCCGGGATGCTGGAAACACCCTCGATCAGGTCGCGCAGACAGCCCTCGAGCTTGTCCAGATCGACTTCATGATTCTCGCCAAACGGCCGCGCCTTGCCCAACTCGAGGGTGAAGGCCTCGGCACCCAGTTGATCGTAGGTGAAGGAACTGAAGGTAATGCCGACCTTGTTCTGCAACAGCACCGCCTCGATCCCGGCCTGTCGCAGGCGCGCCAGTTCGCGGCGCGAATGCTCGCGGCCAGGACTGAACGGATAGAGGGCGAACTGCTCGATCTTCGAGCCACGAATCGCCGTGTGCAGATCGTAGTGCAGACGCGTGCGCTCAGGCTTGCTGAAAAAACTGGTCGCCAGAATTTCCAGCTCATTGGCGCGCAGCGCTTCGAAGCCGCTGCTTTGTTCATGCCGGCCACTGAACAGGCGATTGATGTCCTGATCCACGTAACGCTCGCCACGACGCATGGCCTGCGGGTTGCCCAGCATGAAGAGCACGCGCGCACGCGGCAGCAAGGCGCCGCTGGCGATGGCCTGCAGCAAACTGTCGAGCAGCTCGATCGGCGCGGTTTCATTGCCATGCAGGCCGGCCGACAGCAAAAGATCGAGTTTGTTGTCAGCCGCCGCTGCCGGCATGACTTCGAGCACACCCTCGGTCAGCCAGTGCAGGCGGGTACCGGCCGGAGTCAGCTGGATTTTCTCGGTTGGCTCGCGACCGGCCAGGGTCAGTTCAAGCAGTTTGCCAAGAGCAAGCATCAAGCATCCTCAGTGTTTGCAGTCCGGACCGTGTACGTGCCCCTCGTCATCCGCGTCGATGGGCTCCATTTCCAGTTGCAGGCTGACCAGGTTGGTCGCCATTGGCCGCAGCAGGAGGTTGGCGTACTCGGTGTCGTCGTCCTCGACATCCACGCCAATCAGCAACTGGCCGTTACCAGCCTGCTGGATCCACACTTCCTTGCCCTGCCAGACCACTGCGAAACGGCTGCAGGAGGTCTCCAGCTGGGTGCCGTCGCTGTCTTCCAGAATCAGTTGCAGGGCATCGCTCATTGCGTGAACTCCAGGCTACAGGCACGGCCCCGGCAAGCAGGCTCGAGACAGTGCATCAGGTCAGTTGAAAGGGATAAACCGCGCCTAGTTTAAGGATCCGGGTCAATTCATCCAATGCCGTTCTGCACTCGACGAGCAATTGCGGGTCAGCCAGATCGCTGTCGTTCAAGCGGTCACGGTAGTGCTTGTGTACCCAGGCCGTCAGCGTGTCGTAGAGCGCAGGGGTCATGATCACGCCGGGATTGACCGCCGCCAGTTCGTGCTCCTTGAGCGCCACGCGCAGGCGCAGGCATGCCGGGCCGCCACCGTTCTGCATGCTCTGCTTGAGATCGAACACCTTGATCTCGCGAATCGGCCCGCTGCCGCTGGTGAGCTGCTGCAGGTAGGTCCAGACCCGCGCGTTGCTGCGACACTCTTCGGGCACGATGAGCAGCATGCTGCCATCGGTACGGCTGAGCAACTGGCTGTTGAACAGGTAGGACTTGACCGCATCCTCCACCGCGACCGCCTCGCGCGGAACGCAGATCGCCTGGAAATTGCCGCCGCGGCGGGCCAGCTTTTCCTGCAGCTCGACGAGCATCGGTTCGGTGTGGAGAAAGGCGTCCTGGTGATAGAACAGCACCTCGCCGTTGCCCACCGCGATCACGTCGTTGTGGAACACGCCCTGGTCGATCACCGCCGGGGTCTGCTGGGCATACACCACGCCCTCCTCGCTCAGGCCGTGCAGGCGGGCCACCGCCTGGCTGGCCTCCAGCGTCTGCCGCGCCGGGTAGCGTTGCGGCGCCGGGAAGCGGCTGTCGAAGGCGCTGCGGCCAAAAACGAAGAACTCCACGCCCGGCTCGCCGTAACTCTTGCAGAAGCGCGTGTGGTTGGCGGCGCCCTCGTCGCCGAACTGGCTGACCGCCGGCAACGCCGCGTGGTGGGCGAAATGTTGCGGGTCGGCAAACATGGCCGCGAGTACGCGGCTGGTGGTGGGATGTTCGATGCTGCGGTGGAACTTGCAGTTCAGGTTGGCCGCGGTGAAGTGCACACGACCGTCGGCAGTGTCCGCGCTCGGGCTGACCGTGCAGGAGTTGGCCGTCCACATGCTTGAGGCCGACATGCAGGCGGCCAGCAACGGCATGGCCTCGCGCGCGGCACGACTGATCACCTCGGCATCACTGCCGGCAAAGCCCAGGCTGCGCAAGGCGGCGACGTCCGGGCGCTCCTGCGGGGCCAGCACACCCTGCTTGAAACCCATCTCCATCAGCGCCTTCATCTTGGCCAGGCCCTGCAAGGCAGCCTCACGCGGATTGGAGCAGGCCTGGCTGTTGCTCTGCGAGGCCACGTTGCCGTAGGACAGGCCACCGTAGTTGTGGGTCGGGCCGACCAGCCCGTCGAAATTCATCTCAAAAGCGGGCACTTCATACGCATTCACAGGCTGACTCCCGGAGTAAGGGTTGCAGGCAGGCTAAGACGCTCAGATTCCAGCGAGGCGACAGGATACGAGCAGTAATCCGCCGCGTAGTAGGCGCTGGCGCGGTGATTGCCGGAAGCCCCGATGCCGCCGAACGGGGCGCTGCTGGCGGCGCCGGTCAACTGCTTGTTCCAGTTGACAATACCGGCGCGGCTTTCCAGCAGGAACTGCTGGTAGCGCTCAGGCGAGTCCGACAGCAGGCCGGCGGCCAGGCCGAAGCGGGTGTTGTTGGCCTCGGCCATGCCCGCGGCAAAATCGCTGTAGCGGATGACCTGCAACAGCGGGCCGAAGAACTCTTCGTCGCGCCGCGCGCTGACGTCTGTCACATCGATGATGCCCGGCGTCAGCAGGGCTGCAGTGTCGATGGGCTGGGTCATTGCCAGCAGGATCCGGGCGCCGCCGGCCTGCAACTCCTGCTGGGCCTGGAGCAGGTGCCGGGCTGCGGGCAACGAGATCAGAGTGCCCATGAACGGTGCCGGCTGCGCATCGTAGGCGCCGACCTTGAGCGTTGCCGCAACGGCCACCAGCCGCGCCAGCAGCGCATCGCCCCAGGCACCTTGCGGCACCAGCAGGCGCCGCGCACAGGTGCAACGCTGCCCGGCGGAGATGAAGGCCGACTGGATGATGGTGTAAACCGCCGCCTCGAGATCCGCGACCGGCTCGACCAGCAGTGGGTTGTTGCCACCCATTTCCAGCGCCAGGATCTTGTCCGGACGCCCGGCAAACTGCTGGTGGAGCAGATTGCCGGTACCGCTGGAGCCGGTGAAGAACAGGCCATCGATGCCCGGATTGCCGGCCAGGGCCACGCCGGTTTCGCGGGCGCCCTGCAGCAGGTTGAGCACGCCTTCCGGCAGCCCCGCCTCGATCCAGCAGCGGACGGTGAATTCGGCGACCTTGGGCGTCAGTTCGCTGGGCTTGAACAGTACGCAGTTACCGGCCAGCAACGCCGGGACAATATGCCCATTGGGCAGGTGACCGGGGAAGTTATAGGGGCCGAACACCGCCACCACGCCGTGCGGCTTGTGCCGCAGCACGGCCGTGGCGTCCGCCAGCGGGCCGGACTTCTCGCCGGTTCGCTCGTGGTAACTCTGGATCGAAATGGCCACCTTGTTGACCATGCTGGTGACTTCGGTGGCCGACTCCCAGAGCGGCTTGCCCGTCTCTTCACCGATCAGCCGGGCCAGCTCGTCGGCATGCGCCTTGAGCGTGGCGGCAAACTTTTCCAGCACACTGACGCGCTGCGCCAATGACTGCCGCGCCCAGCCCGGAAACGCTGCGCGGGCAGCCTGCACGGCACTCTCGACCTGCACGGCAGTCGCGGCCCGACCGCTCCAGATCACGGCCTGGCTAAACGGATTGAGCGACTGCAGGGCTTCGCCCTGGCCTTCCAGCCACTGGCCGGCAATGTAATGGGTACTCATCAGATGGCCTTCCTCGCGGACAATGGAACCGCACGCACCTGTGCGCCGGCCTGCAGCTGCAGGCGCCTGGCGGTCAGCGCGTCCACCACCAGGGTGCCGCTGGCGATTCGCCCGCTGCCGGCGGTGATCCGGCAGTCTTCGCGCTTGCGGTTGTGAATCAGATAGGGCGTGGCGTCGTCACCGGGCGTGCCGATCGCCAGAATCAGGGTCTGGCTGTCCTCGATGGCCCGGATACGATTGGTTTGCGCCTCGATTGCCGGGCCGGCATCGAAGATGTCGACATAGCCCTGGTAGCTGAAGCCTTCGGCCTTGAGCATGGCCAGCGCCGGCTCGGTATTGGGATGCACGCGGCCGATGGTGGCGCGCGCTTCTTCGGTGAGAAAGCAGGTATACAGCGGAAACTTGGGCATCAGCTCGGCAATGAACGACTTGTTGCCGACCCCGGTGAGGTAATCCGCCTGACTGAACTCCATCTTGAAAAAATGTCGTCCGAGACTGTCCCAGAACGGCGAGCGGCCAGCGGCATCGGACATGCCGCGCATCTCGGCGATCACCTTGTCACCGAACAGCTGGCGGAATTCGGCAATGAACAGGAAGCGCGCCTTGGACAGCAGTCGACCATTCAGTCCGGTGCGGTGATCGGCATGCAGGAACAGCGAACACAGCTCGGAGTTCCCGGTGAGGTCATTGGCCAGAAACAGCGTGGGGATCTCGCGATGGATGTTCAGCTCCTGCGAGGCACTCACGGTCAGGCCGACACGAAAGTTGTACCAGGGCTCGCGTTTGCCGACGGCCCCGGCTACCGCGGAAATGCCAATCACCTTGCCGTCATCATTTTCCATCACGAACAGGTAGTCGGCATCGGCCGGCTCGGCCTCGCCACGGAAGGTCTTTTCCGCCCAGCTGACCCGATGGGCCAGCCGCTCATGGTTGGCGGGCAAGGTGGTCAGGCCCGCGCCGGTGCTGCTGGCGAGATCGAACAGGGCCTGCTGGTCGGTACTGCGAACGGGGCGAACAATCATGACGTTTCCCTTTGAGTAGGCGCTTAAACCGCAACCAGGCGCACGCTGGCGCCCTCACCGACACCGAGCACTTCGGCGACTTCCGCCGTCAGGCTGACCGGCTTGCCCGGTACCCAGTCCAGCTCGGCGACCAGGGCACGAAAATCCTGCAGCTGGCCATTGCTGATCATGTAGGGTCGACCGCCCTTGCCACCTTCGGCAATGCGGATGGGTGCCACGCGGCTTTGCGCAATCGAGCGAATCCCGGAGGTTCGTGCATGCAGGCTGGGACCGCCATCGAAGATGTCGATGTAGTGGTCGGTTTCGAAGCCTTCGCGCATCAGGATGTCGAAGGTCACCTGCACACTCGGGTGCACCTGACCCATGACCTCCTGGGCGGAATCCGGCAGCAACGGCACGTAGATCGGATAATGCGGCATCAGTTCGGCGAGGAAGGTGCGGCTTTTCAACCCGGAGATGCGCTCTGCCTCGGCATAACTCATGTCGAAGAAATTGCGCCCCACCGCATCCCAGAACGGTGATTCGCTGTGCTCGTCGCTGTAGCCGACAATCTCCACCACCACCGCATCGGCAAAGCGCTCGGGATGACTGGCCATGAACAGCAGGCGTGCCCGCGAGGTCAGTTCGGCACTGTCGCCGCCCTTCAGGTTCTGCTCGATATGGAAGCTGGTCAGCAGGCTGTTGCCGGTCAGGTCGTGACACAGCGACAGCACATGGATCTTGTTGTGGATGCCCAGCGAGCGCGAGGCATGCACGAAGGTCTCATTCCGAAAACTGTAGAAGGGTTCGGAATAACCGGCCGAGGCAACAATACCCGAACAACCGGCCAGCTTGCCGGTGGCGCTATCCTCGAGAACGAAGAAATAGCTTTCTTCCCCGTTGAAACTGACTTCTGCCGAGAAGGACGCTTCGGACGCGGCGATCTTGTCGCGCAGGCTCTCGGCATCTTCGGGCAGGGAAGTGACACCAATCGGGCTGTTCGCTGCCAGCCGCTGCACTTCGGCCAGATCGGATAATTGCGCAGGGCGCATCACCAGCATGCTGTCACTCCTTCTGATAAAAACTCCGGCACCACGCAGGGCGCCGGAGAAAACCGGCTAAACCGGCTCGCACATGAAGCCCTGACGCAGGCCGCACTGGCTAGGGTGCAACCGTCAAGCCTGGGTCAGATGCGCCACCGCACGCTCGAATCGATCCAGGCCTTCGTTGATATCAACCTCATCGACCACCAGGCTGGGCGCAAAGCGCACCACATCCGGGCTGGCCTGCAGCACCAGCACGCCTTCGGCGGCAGCGGCGTCGAGCACAGTCTTGGCCTTGCCCTTCCAGGCATCACTGAGGACAGCTCCGATCAACAGGCCAAGCCCGCGCACTTCGCTGAACAGGCCGTACTTCGCGCCTATGGCGCGCAGGCGACTGGCAAACTGCTCATGCTTGCGCTTGACCCCGGCCAGCACCGCGGGGGTATTGATGGTGTCGAGCACGGCCTCGCCGACGGCACATGCCAGCGGATTGCCACCGTAGGTAGTCCCGTGCGTGCCGACTGCCAGGTGCTTGGCCAGTTCGGCGGTCGTCAGCATGGCGCCAATCGGAAAGCCACCGCCCAGGCTCTTGGCACTGGAGAGGATGTCCGGCGTCACACCGTAGTGCATGTAGGCGAACAGCTCGCCGGTGCGGCCCATGCCGCACTGCACCTCGTCAAAGATCAGCAGCGCATGGTGCTCGTCACACAGCTTGCGTGCACCTTCCAGATAAGCCTGCTCGGCCGGCAGCACGCCGCCTTCACCCTGCACCGGTTCCAGCACCACGGCACAGGTCTTGTCGGAAATCGCCGCCTTCAGCGCCGCCAGATCGTTGAACGGCACATGGGTGATGCCCTGGATCTTCGGTCCGAAGCCATCGGAGTACTTCGGCTGGCCACCGACGCTCACGGTGAACAGGGTGCGGCCGTGAAAGCTGTTCACCGCCGCGATGATTTCGCACTTGTCGGGGCCGAACCTGTCATGCGCCACCCGCCGCGCCAGCTTGAACGCCGCCTCATTGGCCTCCGCCCCGGAGTTGCAGAAGAACACGCGCTCGGCAAAGGTCGCATCCACCAGCTTCCTGGCCAGGCGCAACGCCGGCTCATTGGTGAACACATTGGAAATGTGCCACATGCAGTTGGCCTGCTCGGTCAGCGCGGCCACCAGCGCAGGATGACAATGCCCGAGGACATTGACGGCAATGCCGCCGGCAAAGTCGATCAGTTCACGACCACTCTGGTCCCACACCCTCGAGCCTTGGCCGCGGACTGGAACAAAAGCGGCGGGTGCATAGTTGGGCACCATGAACTGATCGAAATCGGCGCGCTGGACCGGATCGTGCTGAACGGACATCGGGCTTCTCCTGCCTGTATAGGGCTAGTGATGGAATGATTGTAGGGATTGCCGGAGAGTCGGCATTGTCACCATGCGACAACTTCTTATAGCGCCACCCCCTCCTTGGCTGGCGCTTATGCAGATGCGACAGAAATGATCGTGCACGCACAGTTTAAACGGATCGACGCCGCTCAGCGCAGCACCGGGGCGTGCAGGATGACTTGAGGGAATTTGCCGAAGAGACGAAACAGCCGGCCTAACTGGCGGCTGGTCCATCGCCGGACGCGCCCAACTGTTGCTGCGAGCGCTTCAATTGCGCGGAGGTTCGCAGCATTTTCAGCCGCAGCCGCCAGCGCAAGACCTGCCCTGCCAGCAACCCCAGCAAGCCGCCGCTGATGAAGGCGCAGGTGATATAGGCCGCCACAGGCCATTGCGGCGACTGGTTACCGGCAAAGCTCAACTGCACCGCAGCCTGATTCTCCAGAACGAAGATGACACTGGCGACAGCAACCAGCAGTAGTGTGAGCAAAAGCAACGCACGCTTGAGCCAAAGCATGATGGGATCCTTTCCTGCGGGGCAACCGGCGCAGGCTTGGCAGTCCGTTGAAAACAACCTGAATTGCCAATACTGTGTTGAATACAGCCGGTTAATCGTCGTTTACGCGATCGCGCAACTCTTTGCCCGGCTTGAAGTGCGGCACATATTTGCCTTCCAGGCGAACCGATTCGCCGGTCTTTGGATTGCGGCCGACACGGGGGGCGCGAAAATGCAGGGAAAAGCTGCCGAAACCACGTATCTCGATGCGCTCGCCGGTCGACAGGGCCTGGGACATCTGCTCGAGCATGGTCTTGATCGCCAGCTCGACATCCTTGGATGAAAGCTGTCCCTGCCCCTCCACGATGCGCTCGATCAACTCCGACTTGGTCATTGTTTTTCCTTCTTTTTCAAGCGGCTAGATCATGTTTAACTGTTTTTAGCACGCAAAAATCGCTTTGAACAGTCCAACCGCAATTAAATCAAGGAGATATGACCACAAACTGTACTTTAACCGGGTTATTCGAGCATCAGGGGGTCACTGAATTTCAGGCAAAAAAAGAGGCGACCGAAGTCGCCTCTTTCCAGTGCAGCAGCTGAACTCAGTTCTGGCTGTTCATCTGGGCACGGATCAGATCACCAATGGTGGTCGGACTGGTGCTTTCGACATCCTGCTTGCGCAGTTCCTTCATTGCATCTTTCTCTTCATCGACGTCCTTCGACTTGACGGAGAGGCTGATGACGCGGCTCTTGCGATCGACGCTGATGATCTTGGCTTCGATTTCTTCGCCTTCTTTCAGCACGTTGCGCGCATCTTCAACGCGGTCACGGCTGATTTCAGAAGCTTTCAGTACGGCTTCGATGCCATCGGCCAGAGTGATTACCGCACCCTTGGCGTCAACTTCCTTGACGACACCGCGCACGATGGCGCCCTTGTCGTTAACGGCAACGTAGTTGGAGAACGGATCGTCTTCCATCTGCTTGATACCGAGGGAGATGCGCTCGCGCTCCGGATCTACGGAGAGAATGACGGTTTCCAGCTCGTCGCCTTTCTTGAAGCGGCGCACGGCTTCTTCGCCAACTTCATGCCAGGAAATATCGGACAGGTGAACCAGACCATCGATTCCGCCTTCCAGACCAATGAAGATACCGAAATCGGTGATCGACTTGATGGTGCCGGAGATCTTGTCGCCCTTGTTGAAGCGGCTGGAGAAATCTTCCCATGGGTTGGATTTGCACTGCTTGATACCAAGGGAAATACGGCGGCGCTCTTCGTCGATGTCGAGAACCTGAACGTCCACTTCGTCGCCAACCTGAACCACTTTGGACGGGTGAATGTTCTTGTTGGTCCAATCCATTTCGGAAACGTGTACCAGGCCTTCAACACCCTCTTCCAGCTCGGCAAAGCAGCCGTAGTCGGTGAGGTTGGTGACCTTGGCGGTAACACGAGTACCTTCCGGGTAACGCGCCTTGATAGCGACCCATGGATCTTCGCCCAGCTGCTTGAGGCCGAGGGAAACACGATTGCGTTCGCGATCGTACTTCAGAACCTTGACATCGATTTCGTCGCCGACGTTGACGATCTCGGAAGGATGCTTGATACGCTTCCAGGCCATGTCGGTGATGTGCAGCAGGCCATCCACGCCGCCCAAGTCAACAAACGCACCGTAGTCGGTGAGGTTCTTGACAATACCCTTGACTTGCTGGCCTTCCTGCAGGGATTCCAGCAGAGCATCGCGCTCGGCACTGTTTTCCGCTTCCAGGACGCTGCGACGCGAAACCACAACGTTGTTGCGCTTCTGGTCCAGCTTGATGACCTTGAATTCGAGCTCTTTGCCTTCCAGGTGGGTGGTATCACGCACCGGACGGACATCAACCAGGGAACCAGGCAGGAACGCACGAATGCCGTTCACGTCAACGGTGAAACCACCCTTGACCTTGCCATTGATAACACCCTTGACCACTTCTCCAGCATTGAAAGCAGCTTCCAGAACGATCCAGCACTCGGCGCGCTTGGCTTTTTCACGGGACAGCTTGGTTTCACCAAAGCCATCATCAACCGCGTCCATGGCAACGTGGACTTCGTCACCGACCTTGATGGTCAGTTCGCCAGCGTCGTTATAGAACTGCTCAAGCGGGATAACGCCTTCGGATTTCAGTCCAGCATGCACGGTAACCCAGTCACCGTCGATGTCGACAATGATGCCGGTGATGATTGCGCCCGGCTGCATGTCAAGGGACTTCAGGCTTTCTTCAAAAAGTTCTGCAAAGCTTTCGCTCATGTTGATTCCTGTTGATCAAGGGCAGGGAATCTGCCCAAACCACATTCCAGACAACGTGGGTTCGTTTATATAAAAAGAGGCCTGCGGGACTATGACTGGTGTTCCCGCACGCCTCCTTGTGTCATCCGGCAATATCGCGACTGGCGACTTCACTCAGGATGCGTTCCAGCACCTGCTCGATGGAAAGTTCGGTCGAATCCAGCACTAGCGCATCGTCCGCTGGCTTTAGCGGAGCAACTGCACGCTGGGTATCGCGCGCATCGCGCGCCCGAATCTCATCAAGCAGACTCGCGAGATTAACATCTTCGCCCTTGCCTTTCAACTGAAGGAAACGCCGGCGGGCACGCTCTTCCGCCCCGGCCGTGAGGAAGATTTTCAGCGGTGCCTGCGGAAACACCACGGTGCCCATATCCCGGCCATCGGCGATCAGCCCGGGGGCTTCAAGAAAGTCGCGCTGACGCTGCAACAGGGCGGCACGCACGCAGGGCAGTGCGGCCACCTGGGAGGCGCCGGCGCCGACCTGCTCGGTACGGATCAGGTCGGTCACCTCCTCGCCCTCGAGGATAATCCGCTGACCGCCCGGCTGCGCAATGAACTGCACATCCAGATGCGCTGCAAGGGTCTGCAGCGCCGCCTCATTGACCAGATCGATACCGTGATTGCGCGCCGCAAAAGCCAGCAAGCGGTACAGCGCTCCCGAATCCAGCAGCTTCCAGCCCAGCCGCCGGGCCAGCAAGCCGGCTACCGTGCCCTTGCCGGATCCGCTCGGCCCATCGATGGTAATCACCCGGGCGTTCATGCCTTGCCCTCTTCGCGGACACGCATGCCCACCTGCTCGGCCAGGCCGAGGAAGTTCGGGAAGGAGGTGGCGACATTGGCGCAGTCATGGATGCGAATCGGCGCCGAGGCGCGCAAGGACGCCACACTGAAGGACATGGCGATGCGGTGATCGCCATGGCTGTTGATTTCGCCTCCACCAATCGGACCGCCATCGATGATGATGCCATCCGCGGTAGGCTCGGCCTTCACGCCAAGTGCCTGCAGACCGTCGGCCATCACCTGGATACGGTCGGACTCCTTGACCCGCAGTTCCTCGGCACCACGCAGCACGGTACGCCCCTCGGCGCAGGCGGCGGCGACAAACAGCACCGGGAACTCGTCAATCGCCAGCGGCACCAGTGCTTCAGGGATATCGATACCTTTCAGGTGGGCGCTGCGCACGCGAATATCCGCCACCGGTTCGCCGCCCACTTCGCGCTGGTTTTCCAGGCTCAGGTCGGCGCCCATCAGCTTGAGGATGTCGATCACGCCGGTACGCGTCGGGTTGATGCCGACATGCTCGAGCACCAGCTCGGAACCCTCGGCGATGCTGCCGGCGACCAGAAAAAAGGCCGCCGAGGAAATATCCGCCGGCACTTCGATATGGGTTGCCGTCAGCGTGTGCCCGGCCTCCACCGTCGCCACGTTACCCGCCACGCTCACCGGGTAGCCGAAGCCGCGCAGCATGCGCTCGGTATGGTCGCGCGTCGGCGCCGGCTCGGTTACCGAAGTCTGGCCGGAGGCATAAAGCCCCGCCAGCAACAGGCAGGATTTGACCTGCGCGCTGGCCATCGGCATTTCGTAGTTCATCCCGCAAAGCTGCTGGCCGCCACGGATTACCAGCGGCGGACGTCCTTCCGGGCCGGTCTCGATCACCGCACCCATCTCGCGCAACGGACTGGCCACCCGGTTCATCGGCCGCTTGGACAATGAAGCATCGCCGGTCAGCGTGCTGTCAAACGACTGCGCTGCCAGCAGCCCCGAGAGCAGGCGCATGGAAGTCCCGGAGTTGCCCAGATACAGCGGCCCTGGCGGCGGCTGCAGGCCATGCAGGCCAACCCCGTGAATGGTCACGCGGCCATGCTGCGGGCCTTCGATGACCACGCCCATGTCGCGGAAGGCCTGCAGGGTGGCCAGCGCATCCTCACCCTCAAGGAAACCTTCCACCTCGGTGGTGCCTTCGGCCAGCGAGCCGAGCATGATCGAGCGATGGGAAATGGACTTGTCGCCCGGTACCCGAATGCGTCCGCTGAGGCGTCCGCCAGGCTGGGCCAGATAAATCAGATCGTTGTTGTCGTGCATAGCGTCCACATAGGCCCGGCGGGCCAGGATTTTACTGAAATGTTCACGGGCCACCCGCGCGCGGGTAAACACGCCGAGCAGATGATGCCCGTCCTGTGTGTCAACCGCGTTGCGCAGGGCATCGAGATCGCCACGAAAGTCGTCAAGCACACTGAGCACCGCCTCGCGGTTGGCCAGACAGATGTCGTGCCACATCAGCGGATCACTGCCGGCAATCCGCGTGAAGTCGCGAAAGCCGCCGGCGGCATAGCGGAAAATTTCCAGGTTCTCGCTGCGCTTGGCCAGCGAATCGACCAGCCCGAACGCCAGCAGATGCGGCAGGTGGCTGGTGGCCGCCAGCACCTCGTCGTGATGGGCGACATCCATGTGCTCGACATCGGCATCCAGCACGCGCCAGAGCCGATCGACCAGTGCCAGCGCAGCAGGGTCGACCAGCGAATGTGGCGTCAGGATGACCTTGTGCCGGCGGAACAGTGCGGCATCGGCGGCCTCCACCCCACTCTGCTCCGATCCGGCAATCGGGTGTCCGGGCACAAAGCGCGGCAACTGCTGCGGCAGGAAGCGCTGGGCGGCACGCAGGATGCTGCCCTTGGCGCTGCCCACGTCGGTCAGCACCGCCTGCCCCAGATCCAGCCGCGCCAGCTGCTCCAACAGTTTCTCCATGGCCAGGATCGGTACCGCCAGCTGGATCAGCGCGGCGCCCTGACAGGCTTGGGCCAGCTCGGTTTCGCAACGGTCGACCACGCCCAGCTCGACGGCCAGGCGCCGCGACTCGGGATCCAGATCAACGCCAACCACTTCGCTGAACAGCGCGGCTTCGCGCATGCCCTTGGCAAAGGAGCCGCCAATCAGGCCCAGGCCGATCACGACCAGGCGACCGAGCCCGGCCGGTGCCTGCAGCATCGACTCAGCCACGCTCAAGCACCTTGGCCAATGCCTCGAGGAAACGGCTGTTCTCGCGCTCGGTGCCGATCGACACGCGCAGGAAGTTCGGCATGCCGTAACCGCCCACCGGCCGCACGATTACCCCTTCGCGCAACAGGGCCTGATTGAGCGTCGTGGTATCCCGGGCAAAGTCCACCGCAATAAAATTGCCCTTGCTCGGAATCCAGCCCAGCCCCAGCGCCCGCAAGCCTGCCTCCAGCTGCAGCATGCCGGCATCGTTCAGTTGGCGGCTGGCGGCCAGGTAATCGGTGTCCAGCAGGGCCGCGCAGGCAGCCGTCAGCGCCAGGCTGTTGACATTGAATGGCTGGCGCACGCGATTCAGCACATCGGCGACCTGTGGCGAGGACAGCGCATAGCCGACCCGCAACGCAGCCAGGCCATAGGCCTTGGAAAAGGTCCGCGACACCAGCAGGTTCGCATGGCGCGCCAGATAGTCGAGGCCATCGGGCAGGTCACTGCCCTCGGCGTACTCGATATAGGCCTCGTCGAGAACCACCAGGACCTGCTCCGGCACTGCCGCCAGGAAGCGCTCCAAGGCAGCGGCAGCAAACCAGGTGCCGGTCGGGTTGTTCGGGTTAGCCAGGAACACCACCCGGGTGTTGGCATCGATCGCCGCCAGCATGGCATCCAGATCATGCCCGTAGTCTCGTGCCGGCACCGCGCGCCCTTCGGCGCCCGCGGCCTGGGTGGCGATGGGATACACGGCAAAGGCGAACTGGCTGAATACCGCATTCAAGCCCGGCGCCAGCCAGGCGCGCGCGACCAGATCAAGGATGTCGTTGGAACCATTGCCCAGCGTGACCTGCGCGGCAGTTACGCCATAGCGACTGGCCAGTGCCTGCTTGAGGGCGAAACCATTGCCGTCCGGATAGCGGGTCAGCTCGGGCAGGGCCGCCTGAATCGCCGCCAGCACCTTGCCACCCGGGCCCAGCGGATTTTCGTTGCTGGCCAGTTTGACGATACCGGCAGGATCGAGATCGAGCTCGCGGGCGAGTTCTTCGACCGGTTTCCCCGGCACATACGGCGAGAGTTTTTGCACACCCGGCAAGGCCAGGGCGAGAAAGTCACAGCTCATGAAAGTTCCTGTCACGGTGGGCAGCCTGCACAAGGTCGGCAATGTTAAGGCAGGAACGCCCGGCCAGCGACCCCATTGGGCGAATTTACGACGTATTTCAGCTGATTGCGGTGTAGCGGCCCGCCTTGTGGTTGAACGCCAGCACCAGATTGAGCACCACCGCGCCGAGCACCGAGAGCAGAAGCGCCTGCAGCCCGACGACCGCCGAGGCCGCCAGCAGGATCAGGCAGTCGATCAGCATCTGCACTCTGCCGGCGCTCCAGCCAAAGCGATCCTGCAGGTACAGCACCAGCAGGTTGACCCCGCCGAGGCTGGCACGATGGCGAAACAGCATGAGCATGCCCACCCCCATGAGGATCCCGCCCAGCACTGCCGCATAGGCTGGCTGCAGCAGGGAAAACTGCAGCCAGTGCCCGCTCAGCTCCACCAGCAGCGACACCAGGCTCACCGCGCACAGGGTGCGCAGGGTAAACGGCCAGCCCATGCGCTGGAACGCCAGGATATAGAACGGCAGGTTGATCAGAAAATACCCGGCGCCAAACGACACGGGCGTCGCATACGCCAGCAGGAAACCGAGCCCGGCAGTGCCACCGGTCAGCAGTCCCGCGCTCTTGTACAGATTGATCGCCAGCGCGATCAGCAAGGTGGCGCTGAGCAGCGCCTGCAGGTCTTCCAGCAGGCTGTGCTGCTCGGGGGCGGATGGCTGATCGAGGCTCATGAATTTCTCTGAAACGGCAGGCTGGGGCAAGGTGCCAGACGCCGATACCCATCGGGTAGTGGCCGATGGGTATCGCTATGCTCCGCCCATCCTGCCGCCTGTGCGGCCCCCAGCCAAGCGCCGGCGGGTCAAAGCACGGCTTTCGGGTAGGAGCCCAGCACCTTCAAGGCCACTGCTTCCTGATTGATCTTCTCCAGTACGCCCTTGACCAGCGGATCCTGGTGATGACCGACGAAATCGATGAAGAACACATAGGTCCACTTGCCACTGCGCGACGGCCGGGTCTCGATGCGCGTCAGGTCGATGCCGCTGGCATGGAACGGCACCAGCAGCTCGTGGAGGGCACCGGGCTTGTTGCGCATGGACACGATGATCGAGGTCTTGTCGTCACCGGTCGGCGGCACTTCCTGGCTGCCGATGATGAGGAAGCGCGTGGAGTTGTCCGGCCGATCCTCGATCTTTTCCGCCAGCTTGGTCAGGCCGTAGAGTTGCGCCGCCATATCGCCGGCAATCGCCGCCGAACTCCACTCGCTCTTCACCCGCTTGGCCGCATCGGCGTTGCTCGACACCGCCACGCGCTCGACATTCGGGTAATGCGCATCCAGCCATTTGCGGCACTGCGCCAGCGACTGGGCATGCGAATAGATGCGGGTAATGCGATCGGTCTTGGTGGTATCGCCGACCAGCAGGTGGTGGTGGATGCGCAGCTCGACTTCGCCACAGATGACCATGTCGTGCTCGAGGAAACTGTCCAGCGTGTGGTTGACCGCGCCTTCGGTGGAGTTCTCCACCGGCACCACGCCAAAGTTCACCGCACCGGCGGCCACTTCGCGGAACACTTCATCGATCGCCGCCATCGGCACGCTGATCACCCCATGGCCGAAGTGCTTGAGTGCGGCCGCCTGCGAGAAGGTCCCTTCCGGCCCCAGATAGGCCACCTTGAGCGGCTGCTCGAGAGCCAGGCAGGAGGACATGATTTCGCGGAACAGACGCGCCACTTCCTCGTTGTCCAGCGGCCCCTTGTTCAGTTCCATGATGTGCTTGAGCACCCAGGCTTCGCGCTCCGGGCGATAGAACACCGGCGACTCGCCCGCCGGCAGCGAGAGCATCTTGACCCGCGCCACTTCCTGGGCGCAGCGCGCGCGATCGCTGATCAGCTCGAGGATTTTCTCGTCGAGATTGTCGATCCGCACCCGCAGTGCCTTGAGTTGATCGGCCTCGGACATCAGGCGTGCTCCTTCTCGAACTCCGCCATGTAGGCCACCAGCGCTTCCACCGCATCCATCCCGACGGCGTTGTAGATCGAGGCGCGCATGCCGCCTACCGAGCGATGGCCCTTGAGATTGAGCAGGCCGCGCGCGTCGGCACCGGCGAGGAAGGCCTTGTCGAGCTTCTCGTCGGCCAAGCGGAACGGCACGTTCATCCACGAACGGGCATTGCGGGCAATCGGGTTGCTGTAGAACTCGCTGGCATCGATGGTCCGGTACAGCAGGTCCTTCTTGGCGCGGTTGATCCGCTCCATCGCCTCGACTCCACCCTGCTCCTTCAGCCAGGCGAAGACCAGCCCCGAGAGGTACCAGGAGAAGGTTGCCGGGGTGTTGTACATCGAGCCGTTGTCGGCGGCGATCTTGTAATTGAGCATGGTCGGGCACACCGAACGCGCGCGACCGAGCAGGTCTTCACGGACGATCACCACCACCAGGCCACTGGGGCCGATGTTCTTCTGCGCGCCGGCATAGATCAGGCCGAACTTCGACACGTCCAGCGGCCGCGAGAGGATGTCCGAGGACATATCCGCCACCAGGGGAACGTCACCGACCTCGGGAATCCAGTCGAACTGCAGGCCGCCAATGGTTTCGTTGCTGGCGTAGTGCAGGTAGGCCGCATCCTTCGACAAGTGCCAGTCGTTCTGCCCGGGAATCGCGAAGTAATCGAGCGCCTTGGCGCTGGCGGCGACGTTCACGTTGCCGAAACGCTGCGCCTCTTCCAGCGCCTTCTTCGACCAGATACCGGTGTCGATGTAGTCGGCTACACCGTCTTCGGGCAACAGGTTCAGCGGGATCTCGGCGAATTGCTGGCTGGCACCGCCCTGCAGGAACAGCACCTTGTAGTCGCTGGGGATGGCCAGCAGGTCGCGCAGATCCTGTTCGGCCTGCTCGGCGATCGCCACATAGTCGTCGCTGCGGTGGCTCATTTCCATCACCGACAGGCCTTTGCCCTGCCAGTCGAGGAGTTCCGCCTGGGCACGCAACAGAACGGCTTCGGGAAGCGCGGCCGGGCCGGCGCAGAAGTTATGGGCTCGTTTGCTCACGTCGACTCTCACTGTAATGGGGCCAACACCCGGCAGGGTCATTGGCCGATCTGACTTGTACTGGCGGATCAAGCGCAGCGCGCCGGAACCGCCCTGCAGCTTTTACTCGTCGCTTTCAGCCCCGGCGTCATCGGCAGCGGGCTCTGCCGCGTCATCGGCCTGCTCTTGCGCCACGTCATCGCCGGCAAGTTCTAGCTCGTCGCCCTCAAGCAACTCGTCTTCAATCCCGGACGGCTCCTGCACACGCTCCAGGCCAACCAGCGTTTCATCGCTGGCCAGCTTGATCAGGGTCACGCCCTGGGTATTGCGCGACAGCGAGGACACTTCATCGACGCGGGTACGCACCAGCGTGCCCTGATCGGAAATCAGCATGATCTCCTCGCCATCCAGTACCTGCACCGCGCCCACCAGCTTGCCGTTGCGCTCGTTGCTGACCATGGCGATCACGCCCTGGCCACCACGCCCGCGGCGCGGGAACTCGGCCATGGCGGTGCGTTTGCCGTAGCCACGCGCCGAGGCGGTAAGAATCTGCGCGCCGTCTTCCGGAATCAGCATGGAAATGATGTGCTGCCCTTCCGGCAAACGCATGCCGCGTACGCCGCGCGCCGTACGGCCCATGGTGCGCACCTTGCTTTCCTTGAAGCGAATGACCTTGCCGCCATCGGAGAACATCATCACCTCCCGGGCGCCGTCGGTCACTGCCGCGGCGATCAGGGTGTCGCCCTCGTCCAGGCGCAGCGCGATCAAACCGGCACTGCGCGGCTTGCTGAACTGGATCAGCGGGGTCTTCTTCACGGTGCCGTTGGCGGTCGCCATGAAGATGTAGGCCCCGGTTGGCTCATCCTGGCCTTCCGCGCCTTCAGCCTCGTCGCCCTCTTCGTCTTCAGCCACGTCTTCGACGTCGTCCTGCTCGACCAGCACGCCTTCGATGATATCGTCGCCCTCGTCACCTTCCGGTGCCTGCTGGCGCAAGGCCTGCAGATCTACCGGCAGCATCGCGGTGATCTGCTCACCCTCGTCCAGCGGCAGCAGATTGACCAGCGGCCGGCCACGGGCGGCGCGCGAAGCTTCCGGGATCTCGAAGGTGCGCAGCCAGTAGACCTTGCCCTTGCTGGAGAACAGCAGCAGCGTGGTATGGCTGTTGGCAACCAGCAGGTGTTCGATGTAGTCCTCGTCCTTCACCCCGGTCGCCGACTTGCCCTTGCCGCCACGGCGCTGGGCCTGGTACTCGGTCAACGGCTGCGACTTGGCATAACCACCGTGGGAGATGGTCACCACGCGGTCTTCGCGGGTAATCATGTCCTCGTGGCGCAGGTCGATCTGCGAAGCAACGATCTCGGTACGCCGGGCGTCGCCAAAATCGGCACGCACTTTTTCCAGTTCCTCGCGAATCACTTCCATCAGGCGCGTGGCGCTGGTGAGGATGCGCAGCAGCTCGCCGATCTGGGTGAGGATTTCCTGGTACTCGGCCAGCAGCTTCTCGTGCTCCAGCCCGGTCAGGCGATGCAGGCGCAGATCGAGGATGGCCTGGGCCTGCTCCGGTGAGAGGAAGTACTTGCCCTCGCGCAGACCGTATTGCGGGTCAAGGTCATCCGGGCGGCAGACGTCGGCGCCGGCGCGCTCGACCATGGTTTCCACCGCAGTGGATTCCCAGGCCGTGGCAATCAGGCGTTCCTTGGCATCGGCCGGGGTTGGCGAGGCCTTGATCAGCGCAATCACTGGATCGATGTTGGACAGCGCAACCGCCTGGCCTTCGAGAATATGCCCGCGCTCGCGCGCCTTGCGCAGTTCGAACACGGTACGCCGGGTCACTACCTCGCGGCGGTGGCGGATAAAGACCTCAAGCATGTCCTTGAGGTTGAGAATGCGCGGCTGGCCGTCAACCAGCGCCACCACGTTGATGCCGAACACACCCTGCATCTGCGTCTGCGCATACAGGTTGTTCAGCACCACCTCACCCGACTCGCCACGGCGCAGCTCGATCACCACGCGCATGCCATCCTTGTCGGACTCGTCGCGCAGCTCGGTGATGCCCTCAATCTTCTTCTCTTTGACCAGCTCGGCGATCTTCTCGATCAGGCGAGCCTTGTTCAGCTGATAGGGCAGCTCGGTGATGATGATCTGCTGGCGGCTGCCGCCCTTGTCCATGTCTTCGACGGTGGCGCGAGCGCGCATGTAAATGCGCCCGCGGCCGGTGCGATAGGCCTCGATGATGCCCGCACGGCCGTTGATGATGCCCGCGGTAGGGAAATCCGGACCCGGGATGTGCACCATCAGCTCATCGACCGTGAGCTCCGGGTTCTCGATCAGGGCCAGGCAGCCGTTGATCACCTCGGTAAGGTTGTGCGGCGGAATGTTGGTCGCCATGCCCACGGCGATACCGCTGGAACCGTTGACCAGCAGGTTGGGGATCTTGGTCGGCATGACCGCCGGGATCATCTCGGTGCCGTCGTAGTTGGGCACCCAGTCGACGGTTTCCTTGTCCAGGTCGGCCAGCAACTCGTGGGCCAGCTTGGCCATGCGCACTTCGGTGTAACGCATGGCGGCCGCGTTGTCGCCGTCCACCGAACCGAAGTTGCCCTGGCCATCGACCAGCATGTAGCGCAGCGAGAACGGCTGGGCCATGCGCACGATGGTGTCGTACACCGCGGTATCACCGTGCGGGTGATACTTACCGATGACGTCACCGACCACACGGGCCGACTTCTTGTAGGCCTTGTTCCAGTCGTTACCCAGCTCGCTCATGGCGAACAGCACGCGACGATGCACCGGCTTCAAGCCATCCCGCGCATCCGGCAGTGCCCGCCCGACGATCACGCTCATCGCGTAATCGAGGTAGGACTGCTTCATCTCGTCTTCGATGTTGACCGGGATGATTTCTTTGGCCAGTTCGCCCATGAGAAGCCTGCTTCCTTATTCTGGTTGGACGCCGCCCGCGAAGTCGCGAGAGTGACGCCTGTCGCCGCCTTACGAAGACAGCGACTCATTAAAAATCAAAGAGTTAAACCAGCATTCAGCGCCGTCGAGGACACGCGTTGGAGCCCTCGCAAAAACCGCCGGAGCTTACCACAAGCGTCGCCTCGAACCTATCCCCGCGCCGCGCCGGAAGGGCAAAACAGCCGCTGAAGCGCAGGCCGGGCTCAATGCAGGCGGCGGCGACTCATCAATTGCGCCATTTTTTCCGCATCCGGCCGTTCAACCACGCCTTTTTCGGTGACGATCGCGTCAATCAGGTCCGCCGGCGTGACATCGAAAACCGGATTGAACACCTCGACCTGCGCGGCCACCCGCTGCCCGCCAATGTCCAGCAATTCAGCCGCGGCACGCTCTTCCAGCGGCGTGTCCTCGCCGGCTTCGCTGCCCATGTCGATGGTCGAACTGGGCGCCACCACCATGAAGCGCACCCCGTGGTGCATGGCATTCACCGCCAGCTGGTAGGTGCCGATCTTGTTGATCACATCGCCGTTGGCGGCAATCCGGTCGGCGCCGACGATCACCCAGCTGATACCGCGCACCTTCATCAGGTGCGCGGCCGCCGAATCGGCATTCAGGGTCACCGGAATGCCCTCTTCGGCCAGTTCCCAGGCCGTCAGACGCGAGCCCTGCAGCCAGGGCCGGGTCTCATCGACATACACCCGCTCCACCAAGCCATCGAGGTGCGCGGCCCGCAGCACCCCGAGCGCCGTGCCGAAGCCACCGGTCGCCAGCGCTCCGGCGTTGCAGTGGGTCAGGAAGTTCTGCGCACTGCCCTGATGCCGGCGAATCAGCTCCATGCCGAACTGAGCCATGGTCAGGTTGGCCTCGCGGTCACTCAGATGGATGGCAATCGCCTCGGCCTCGAGCAGGGCCAGCACATCATCGGCCGGGCGCAGGCGCTGCAAGCGCTCATGCATGCGGTTCAGCGCCCAGGCCAGATTCACCGCGGTCGGCCGCGCCGCCGCCAGCTGCTGCAGATCCTCCAGCAAGCCGCGCTGCCAGTCGCCGCCCGCGGCAAACCGCGCGCGCGCCGCAAGGACAAAGCCATAGGCGGCGCTGATGCCGATCGCTGGCGCCCCGCGCACCAGCATCTGCGCGATGGCCGCGGCAACCGCCAGCGCCGAGTCGCAACGCACCCACACCCGGGCCTGCGGCAACTGCCGCTGATCCAGCAGGTACAGGGCACCCTCGCGCCACTCGATGGCGGTGATTTTCTCTGCTGCCAGCAACCGCTCACGCATGACTCTGTCCGTTTCGTCCAGGTACAAAAGGTCGCGGATTATAGCGAGCCTCGGCAGCAACCGCTCGGGTATACTTGCGCGACTTTTATTGCCGCCGGACATCCATCATGCCCGCCCCAGCCACGCCCCTCGACCTCCTGCTCCTGCCGACCTGGCTGGTACCGGTCGAGCCGGCCGGCGTGGTCCTCCGCGAGCATGCGCTGGGCATCCGCGATGGCCGCATTGCCCTGATCGCCCCGCGCGCCGAGGCCCTGCGCCACCCCGCGCGGGAAATCCGCGAACTGCCCGGCTGCCTGCTGACCCCCGGCCTGGTCAACGCCCACGGCCATGCCGCCATGACCCTGTTCCGTGGCCTGGCCGACGACCTGCCGCTGGGCAACTGGCTGCAGGATCACATCTGGCCGGCGGAAGCGCGCTGGGTGGATGAAGCCTTCGTGCGCGACGGCAGCGAGCTGGCGATCGCCGAGCAGATTCTCGGCGGTGTCACCTGCATGGCCGACATGTACTTCTTCCCCGAAGTCGCCAGCGAAGTCATTCACCGCAGTGGGATTCGCGCGCAACTGTCGATTCCAGTGCTGGATTTCCCGATCCCCGGCGCCCGTGACGCCGACGAAGCGCTGCGCAAGGGCCTCGGCCTGTTCGACGACCTGCGCCAGCACCCGCGCATCAGCGTGGCCTTCGGCCCGCACGCGCCCTACACGGTAAGCGATGACAAGCTGGAAAACCTGCGCATGCTCGCCGAAGAGCTGGATGCCGGCATTCACATGCATGTGCACGAAACCGCCGGCGAGATCCAGCAGTCCCTCGCGCAGTACGGCGAGCGTCCGCTGGCGCGGCTGAGCCGCCTCGGCCTGCTCGGGCCGCGCTTCCAGGCCGTGCACATGACCCAGGTCAGCGCCGAGGATGTGGCCCTGCTGGTGGAAAGCAACAGCAGCGTCATCCACTGCCCGGAATCCAACCTCAAGCTGGCCTGCGGCTTCTGCCCGGTGGAACGCCTGTGGCAGGCCGGGGTGAACGTCGCCATCGGCACCGACGGTGCCGCCAGCAACAACGACCTCGACCTGCTCGGCGAACTGCGTACGGCGACCCTGCTGGCCAAGGCCGTGGCCGGCAGCGCGACCGCCCTGGACGCCCATCGCGCACTGCGCATGGCGACCCTGAACGGTGCCCGCGCCCTCGGCCTGGACGCCGAAACCGGCTCGCTGGAATTGGGCAAGCTGGCCGACCTGGTCGCCTTCGACCTCTCCGGCCTGGCCCAGCAACCGCTCTACGATCCCGTCTCGCAACTGGTCTACACCAGCAACCGCAGCTGCGTACGGCATGTCTGGGTGGGCGGCAAGGCCCTGCTGGATGAACGCCGGCTGACGCGCCTGGACGAGCAACAGCTGATTGCCTGCGCCCGCCAGTGGGGCGAAAAAATTGCAGCCCGCTGAGCGGTCCGCTCAAGGAACTTACCCAGAACTTTTCACAGGAACCGTCATGAGCAACGTCGACCACGCCGAAATCGCCAAATTCGAAGCCCTCGCCCACCGCTGGTGGGATCGCCAGAGCGAATTCAAGCCGCTGCACGAAATCAACCCGCTGCGGGTCAACTGGATCGACCAGCGTGCCGGCCTGGCCGGCAAGACAGTGCTGGATATCGGTTGTGGCGGCGGCATTCTCAGCGAATCCATGGCCCAGCGCGGCGCCAGAGTGACCGGCATCGACATGGGTGAGGCGCCGCTGGCAGTGGCCCGCCTGCACCAGCTGGAATCCGGAGTGGAAGTCGAATACCGGCAGATCACCGCCGAAGCCCTGGCCGCGGAACTGCCCGAGCAGTTCGACATCGTCACCTGCATGGAAATGCTCGAGCACGTCCCCGATCCCGCCTCGGTGATCCGCGCCTGCCAGCGCCTGGTCAAGCCCGGCGGCCAGGTGTTCTTCTCCACCATCAACCGCAACCCCAAGGCCTACCTGTTCGCCATTGTCGGCGCCGAATACGTGATGCGCCTGCTGCCGCGCGGCACCCACGAGTTCAAGAAGTTCATCCGCCCCTCCGAGCTCGGCGCCTGGAGCCGCGAGGCCGGCCTGCAGGTACAGGACATCATCGGCCTGACCTACAACCCGCTGACCCGCCACTACAAGCTGGAAGCGGATGTGGACGTCAATTACATGGTCCAGACCCGGAAGGAAGCTTGATGCGCCTGCGTGCGGTACTTTTCGACATGGACGGCACGCTGCTCGACAGCGCTCCGGACTTTATCGCCATCACCCAGGCCATGCGACTGGCCCATGGCTTGCCGCCGATTGAGCCCAAGGCCATTGCCGACGTGGTTTCCGGCGGCGCCCGCGCCATGGTTGCCGCGGCTTTCGACTGCCTGACCGACTCGGCCGAATTCGAAGCGCTGCGCCTGGAATTTCTCGAGCGCTACCAGCAGCACTGCGCGGTACTGACGCGCCCCTATGAGGGCATCCCGGAGCTGCTGGCCGATATTGAACAGGCCAACCTGCGCTGGGGCGTGGTGACCAACAAGCCGCTGCGCTTCGCGCAGCCGATCATGCAGCAGCTCGGGCTGGCGCAGCGCTCGGCGCTGCTGATCTGCCCCGATCACGTCAAGCACACCAAACCCGATCCGGAACCAATGCTGCTGGCCTGCACGCAGCTGGGGCTGCAACCGGCGGAAATCCTGTTTGTCGGCGACGACCTGCGCGACATCCAGTCCGGCCGCGCCGCCGGGACGCGCACCGCAGCGGTCAGCTGGGGCTATATCCATCCAGACGACAACCCCGCCCATTGGGGCGCGGATGTACTGGTCGAGCACCCGCTGCAATTGCGCCAAGTCCTCGAGCGCGCCCTGTGCGGTTGCTGACAGCATGCACGACCAGCCGCTTGCGGGCCGCACAGAATTGCCGGCATGCCACCCAACACACTGATCCCAAGGGGCAGCCAACCATGTTCAGCAGCCGTTCCAACCTCAGCATTCTGGCGCTAGCCCTGCTGCTCAGTGCTTGCGGCAACGACGACGCCCCGGCCAACAGCACCGGTGGAGCCGCCACTGTGTCCACCGCCGCCGCCAATGCAAGCATCGCCAAGCTACTGCCACTGGACGATCAGCAGGATTTCGCAGACGCCCGGCGCGGCCTGATTGCCAGCCAGGCTCCGCTCAAGGTCACCCAGGCCGATGGCAAGACGCTGTGGGACATGTCCGCCTACGACTTCGTCAAGGGCGACGCTCCCGCCAGCGTCAACCCCAGCCTGTGGCGCCAGACCAAGCTGAACAACATCCACGGCCTGTTCGAGGTCACCAAGGGTATTTACCAGTTACGCGGCTTCGATCTGGCCAACATCAGCCTGATTCAGGGCAAGACCGGCTGGATTCTGGTCGACCCGCTGACCACCGCGCCGACCGCCCGCAATGCACTGGCCTTCGCCCGCAAGCACCTGGGCGAGCAGAAGATCTCGGCGATCGTGTTTACCCACAGCCATATCGATCACTTTGGCGGCATTGACGGCGTCCTCAGCGAGAGCGAGCGCAGCAACCTGCAGGTCATCGCCCCGCTCGGCTTCATGGAGGAAGCCTCCAGCGAAAACATCCTCGCCGGCCCGGCCATGCAGCGCCGCGCCCAGTACATGTATGGCAGCCGGCTGCAGCGCTCCGCCGTCGGTCACGTCGACACGGGCCTGGGCAAGCAACCGCCGTTTGGTGGCGATATCGGCATCCTCGAACCGACCGACATCATCAGCAAGACCGGACAGACTCTCAGCGTCGACGGCCTCGAGATGGTCTTCCAGTACACCCCGGCCTCGGAAGCACCGGCCGAGATGACTTTCTATATCCCGCAATACAAGGCCTTCTGCGGTGCCGAGGTGGTCTCCCACACCTTGCACAACCTCTACACCCTGCGCGGCGCCAAGGTGCGCGATGCGCTGAAGTGGAGCGGCTATATCGACGAAGCAATCAACCTGTTCGGCAACGATAGCGAAGTGTATTTCGCCAGCCATCACTGGCCGATCTGGGGCCAGGAGCGTATCCACGACTTCCTCAAGAGCCAGCGCGACACCTATAAATTCATCCACGACCAGACCCTGCGCATGGCCAATGCCGGCTACACGCCCAAGGAAATCGCCGCCGAGCTGCAACTGCCGTCAACCCTGGAGAAGAACTTCGCCAACCGCGGCTACTACGGCACCCTCAGTCACAACTCGAAAGCCGTTTACCAGGCCTATTTCGGCTGGTACGACGGCAACCCGGCGAATCTCGACCCGCTACCACCGGCCGAAGCCGGGGCGGCCTATGTGGACGCCATTGGCGGTGCCGACAAGGTGCTGGCGATTGCCCGGCAATCCTTCGACCAGGGGCAATACCGCTGGGCAGCTGAACTGCTCAACCATCTGGTGTTTGCCCAACCAGAGAACAAAGCGGCCCGCGAACTGCTGGCCAGCACCTATGACCAGCTCGGCTATCAGGCGGAATCCGGCCCCTGGCGCGACGTGTATCTGACCGGCGCCTATGAGCTGCGCAACGGCCCGCCGACCCAGCCAACCAGCCTCAGCGAAATCGCCCGCCTGCTCGAGGAAACGCCACTGCCACTGTTCTTTGCCTCGATGGCCGCCAGTCTCAACGGCCCACGGGCTGACGGTAAACACCTGCTGATCAACTTCACCTTTACCGACCTGCAGGAAAACCATGTGCTGGAAGTCGAGAACGCCGTGCTGCACCACCGCATCGCTGCACCGGTTGCCGCAGCCGATGCGACCATCAGCCTGACCAAGCCGCTGTTCCTGCAACTGGTCACCGGCAGCGCCGGGCTCAAGGACACCCTGTTCTCCGACGACCTGAACATTGAAGGCAGCCGCCTGGCACTGCTGGAGTTCTTCAAGTTGCTCGACAAGCCGCAGGGCAACTTCAATATCATCGAGCCCTGAGCATGCCCCGCGGCACCAAGCCCCGCCTGAAAAGCGGGGCTGTTTGCTTTATGATTGCCGCCCGCAAGCGCCAGCCCGGCCCTGACCAAGAGGAATGCCCCGCATGTTTCAGTACGCAGCCCGCCCCGACCTGCTCAAGGATCGGGTGATTCTGGTGACCGGCGCCGGTCGCGGCATTGGCGCCGCGGCCGCCAGGTGCTTTGCCGCCCATGGCGCCACCGTGCTGCTGCTGGGCAAGACCGAGGAAAGCCTCAATCAGGTCTACGACCAGATCGAAAGCGCCGGCCACCCGCAACCCGCGGTGATCCCGTTCAACCTGGAGACCGCGCTGGCCCACCAGTACGACGAACTGGCGGCGATGGTCGAGAACGAATTCGGCCGCCTTGACGGCCTGCTGCACAACGCCGCCATCCTCGGCCCGCGCACGCCACTGGAACAATTGTCCGGCGACAACTTCATGCGCGTCATGCAGGTCAATGTGAACGCCGAGTTCCTGCTGACCCACGCCATGCTGCCGCTGCTCAAGCTGTCCGATGACGCCTCGGTGGTCTTCACCTCCAGCGGCGTCGGCCGCAAGGGTCGCGCCTACTGGGGGGCCTATGCGGTATCCAAGTTCGCCACCGAGGGCCTGATGCAGGTGCTCGCCGATGAACTGGAAGGCACCAGCAACGCCCGCGCCAACAGCATCAACCCAGGCGCCACCCGCACCAGCATGCGCGCCCAGGCCTACCCGGGCGAGAACCCGGCCAGCAACCCGGCCCCCGAAGACATCATGCCGCTGTACCTGTACCTGATGGGCCCCGACAGCCAGGGCGTGAATGGCCAGGCGCTGGACGCGCAGTAAGCCGCAAGTTTCTGGCCGGCAATAAAAAGGGGCTCTTCGAGCCCCTTTTTATCATTCCGGTACACGCATCAGGGCCGCTTGCGGCCAAACCCCGGACGCTGGCCGTCACCTGCCGGCGGGCGCTTGCCCGTGGCGGCCGGCTTGCGTGGCCCGCGCTCGCCCTGGGCCGGCGTGGAACGCTCCTGCGTCGGCTTGCCCACCCGCCGCTTGTTTGTATCACCCGGACGCTCGGCCAGCGGGGTGCCCCTGCTGGTCTCGCGCGGCTTGTCACGGCTGCTGGATGGCCGCGGCTGGCGTGCCAGTGGTGCGCCGGAGTCGTCGCGCAACACCCGCGCCGGGCGCTCGCCTTCGGCACGCCGCGGGCTGCGTGGCACCACCGGCTTGGGCGACTTGCGCTGCAGGCGATCGAGTTTCTCGCGCAGCTTGAGCTTCATTTCCGGCAAGGCTACCGGCAGCAGGCCGACTTCACTGCTGAGGATGTCCACCTCGCTCTGTACCATTTCGCGCCAGCGCCCGACGCTCAGGTCGGAGGTCAGGAACACCGGGCCGAAGCGCACGCGCTTGAGGCGACTGACCACCACGCCCTGGGATTCCCACAGGCGCCGCACTTCGCGGTTGCGGCCTTCCATCACCACGCAATGGAACCAGTGGTTGAAACCTTCGCCGCCCGGGGCCTTCTTGATGTCGGAGAACTTGGCCGGGCCGTCTTCCAGCATCACGCCGGCCAGCAGGCGCTCGATCATCTCGTCATCGACTTCGCCGCGCACCCGCACCGCGTACTCACGGTCCATCTGGTAGGAGGGGTGCATCAGGCGGTTGGCCAGCTCACCGTCGGTGGTGAACATCAGCAGGCCGGTGGTATTGATATCGAGCCGGCCGATATTGATCCAGCGCCCGCTCTTCAGTCGCGGCAGGTGCTCGAACACCGTCGGCCGCCCTTCCGGGTCATCCCGGGTGCAGACCTGGCCTTCCGGCTTGTTGTACATCAGTACCCGGCGGGCACTTTCCTCGAGCTCTTCGCGGCGCAGCAGGCGGCCGTCGAGGCTGATCGCGTCATGGCTGTCGACGCGCTGGCCGAGGGTGGCCACCAGGTTGTTCACCTTGACCCGGCCCAGGCTGATCCACGACTCGATATCGCGGCGCGAGCCGAGGCCCATGCGCGCCATGACTTTCTGCAGTTTTTCGCCTGCTGGACTGTATTCTTCGATGTCACTCATCTCGGCACCTCCCGGTGTATCCATGACTGAAAGATTGGCGCAAGGCGCCAACTGGGTTATGGCGCAAGGCGCCAAAAGGGTCGCGCATCATACGCGGAACACCCGCCCGACGCACGGCAAGACTATAGCTGGCCGACCAGAGGGGGTGTAGGGTGGGCTTCAGCCCACCGATACGAGCCGGCGCTCTGTGGTGGACTGAAGCCCACCCTACGCCCACCCTACATCCTCAACCTCAATGATGCTCCGGCGCGCCTTCCACCGGAGCATCTTCTGCCGCTGGGGCGGCATCCTCGTCGGCCACCGGCAGATCGTCGAAATCGGTCTTCAAGCCTTCTTCCATGGTGTCCAGCTCGGCCAGCAGGCTGCGGAAGTTGAGCTCCTCGCGCGGCTTCTCGGCGGCGGCCACCGAGGCCTGTACGGCAGCCTCAACCGCGGACAGTTCATCCGTGAAGGCCAGCAGCGGCTCAGGCTCCAGATCGCGCAGCGCTGCCAGCGTCGGCAGCTCTTCTAGCCCCTTGAGGTTGAAGTAATCCAGAAACACCCGGGTGGTAGCGAACATTTCCGGTTTGCCCGGCACATCGCGATGGCCGACCACGCGGATCCATTCGCGCTCGAGCAGGGTCTTGACGATCTGGCTGTTCACCGCCACACCGCGGATGTCTTCGATCTCGCCGCGGGTGATCGGCTGCCGGTAGGCAATCAGGGCCAGGGTTTCCAGCATGGCGCGCGAGTAGCGCTGCGGCCGCTCATCCCACAGCCGGCCGACCCAGGGGGCGAACTGCTCGCGCACCTGCAGGCGAAACCCCGAGGCCACTTCCTTGAGCTCGAAGGCGCGGCCTTCGCAGCTTTGCCGGAGAATTTCCAGCGCCTGGCGTAGCAACGCCGGCTCGGGCCGCTCGGCTTCCTCGAACAATTCGGCCATGCGCTCCAGCGACAACGGGCGCCCGGCAGCCAGCAGAAAGGCTTCCAGCAGGCTGGCCAGGTCCTGAGGGTCGGAAAGGTTCATCTGTTCACCTCTGAAAAATAACTCGGCGGCATTGCCCGCAGGCAACTGCCACTCATTCGCCCCTGGCGCGGACATGAATGGCCGCAAAGGCCTCGTTCTGCACCAGCTCCACCAGCTGTTCCTTGATCAGTTCAAGCACCGCCATGAACGTCACGACCACGCCCAGCCGGCCCTCTTCGGCACGAAACAGCTGGACGAACGGCACGAAGGCACCATCCTTGAGCCGCTCCAGCACATCGCTCATGCGCTCGCGGGTGGACAATTGTTCGCGGGTGACCTGGTGGCTTTCGAACATGTCGGCGCGGCGCAGCACTTCGGCCATCGACAACAGCAGTTCCTGCAGGCTGACATCCGGCAGCAGCTTGCGCGCCCGTGCCGCCGGCGCCGCCAGGGTTGGTACATGGATATCGCGCCCGACCCGTGGCAAGCCGTCCAGGCCTTCGGCGGCGGCCTTGTAGCGCTCGTACTCCTGCAGCCGGCGGATCAGCTCGGCGCGCGGATCATCTTCCTCCTGCTCCACCTCGGCCGAGCGCGGCAGGAGCATGCGCGACTTGATCTCGGCCAGCATGGCGGCCATCACCAGGTACTCGGCGGCCAGTTCCAGGCGCACCGACTGCATCAACTCCACATAGCCCATGTACTGCCGGGTGATTTCCGCGACCTGGATATCGAGGATGTCGATGTTCTGCTTGCGGATCAGGTACAGCAGCAGGTCCAGCGGCCCCTCGAAGGCCTCCAGAAAGACTTCCAGGGCATCCGGCGGAATGTACAGGTCCAGCGGCAGCTCGGTGACCGCCTGCCCGTAGACCAGGGCGAACGGCAGCTCCTGCTGCTCCGGGGCCGGAGCCAGCTGCTCGGTCATGCGTTGCCCGCCGACTGGAAGGGGGCCGGATCGCCGCATCCAATCCGCGTCACCTGCGGATCACCATCGGTCAGGTTGACCACCGTGGAAGCCTCGAGGCCGCCCTGTCCGCCATCGATGATCAGGTCGACCTGATGCTCGATCTGCTGGCGAATCTCGTAGGGATCGGACAGCGGCAGGCTCTCGCCGGGCAGGATCAGCGTGACACTCATCATTGGCTCGCCCAATTCGGCCAGCAACGCTTGCGCTATCGGATGGCCGGGCACACGCAAGCCAATGGTGCGCCGCTTGGGGTGCATGAGCATGCGCGGCACTTCACGGGTGGCGCTGAGGATGAAGGTATAGGGGCCGGGGGTATGCGCCTTGAGCAGGCGAAAGGCTGCGGTATCGACCTTGGCAAACAGCCCCAGCTGCGACAGGTCGCTGCAGACCAGGGTGAAATTGTGCTTGTCATCCAGCCGGCGCAGGCTGCGGATCCGGTCGACCGCCGACTTGTCGCCGATGTGGCAACCTACCGCGTAGGACGAGTCGGTCGGATACACCACCACACCGCCGTTGCGGATGATGTCCACCGCCTGCTTGATCAGGCGTGCCTGCGGGTTTTCCGGATGAATCTGGAAGAACTGGCTCATTACAGCTCCCTGTTCAGTGGACGGCCACATCTGGCGCCCCGGCATGTTCGGCCGCGTTCGCCGCCAGTTTCAGGCGTGCCGCCAGCAATGGCAAATCTTCCGGGATCGGCCGGTACATGCCCAGCTCGGACCAGTCGGTGGGGGCATGGAAATCACTGCCGGCGCTGACCAGCAGGCCGAACTCGCGGGCCAGGATGGCCAGGGTGCCGGTCTGTTCGGCCGGCTGCAGGCCGTTCACCACTTCCAGCCCATGACCGCCGGCGCGAATGAAGTCGGCCAGCAGCTTGCGCCGCTTGCTGCGGGTGAAATCGTACTGGATGGGGTGCGCCAGGCTGATCCAGGCACCTGCGGCGCGCAACGTGCCCACTGCCTGTTCGAGGGTCGGCCAGTGCTGCTTGACGTCGCCGATCTTGCCGGCGCCCAGCCACTTGCGAAAGGCCTCGCCGCGGTCCGCCACATGCCCGGCACGCACCAGGAACTCGGCAAAATGCGGCCGCGCCGGAGCGTTGGCGCTGTCGCCCAGCTCCATCTGCACATCCCGGGCCCCGACAAATGCCCCCGGCATGCCCTTGGCTTCGAGGCGCCGGCCGATCTCCTCGGCCCGCGCCCAGCGGCCGTGATGCAGGTCTTCGATGGCGCGCAGCAGCTCGGGGGACTCGGCACTGAAGCCGTAGCCGAGCACATGGATGGTCGCCCCGCCCCAGGTACAGGACAGCTCGATACCGCTGACCAGCTGCATGTCCGGTAGCGCCGCGGCCGCCTGGCGCGCTTCGCCCAGCCCCTCCAGGGTGTCGTGATCGGTCAGCGCCAGCACTCGCACGCCCCGGGCATGGGCGCGCGCTACCACCGCAGCCGGGGCGAGGGCGCCATCAGATGCGGTGCTGTGACAATGCAGATCAATGTGCATGGGAATGACTATCGCCGGAGTTATGGTTTGTTATTATGCCGCCTCATCCAGCCCGTGGCTTGTACCGTGAAACAATTCATCGATTTCATTCCGCTCATCCTGTTTTTCATCGTTTACAAGATGGATCCCCGCGCTGTCGAGTTCGCCCAGCAGAGCTTCGTGCTGGGCGGCATTTTCAGCGCCACCGCCATGCTGATCGCCAGTTCGGTCGTAGTCTATGGCGGCATCTACCTGGTGCAGCGCAGGCTCGAGAAAGGCCAGTGGCTGACGCTGCTGGCCTGCCTGCTGTTTGGCGGGATGACCCTGGCCTTCCACAGCGAGACCTTCCTCAAGTGGAAAGCCCCGGTGGTCAACTGGCTGTTTGCCCTGGGCTTCATCGGCAGCCACTTCATCGGTGACAAGCCCCTGATCCAGCGCATGATGGGCCACGCCATGCACCTGCCGCAGGCGATCTGGGTCAGGCTGAACCTGGCGTGGATTGCCTTTTTCCTGTTCTGTGGCAGCGCCAACCTGTTTGTCGCCTTCACCTTTCAGGAGTGGTGGGTGGACTTCAAGGTGTTTGGCAGCCTCGGCATGACCCTGCTGTTCATCATTGGCCAGGGCATTTATCTGTCGCGGCACCTGCACGACATTCCCGAACAACCCCAGCAATAAGGACCAGCATGCTCTACGCCATCATTGCCAGCGATCACCCTGACACCCTGGCCAGTCGACTGGCTGCACGCCCGGCACACGTGGCTCGCCTGGAGCAGCTGAAAAGCGCAGGCCGGCTGGTCCTGGCCGGACCGCACCCGGCGATCGACAGCAATGACCCGGGACCGGCCGGATTCAGCGGCAGCCTGATCGTGGCCGAGTTCGAATCCTTGACGGCGGCACAGGCATGGGCGGACGCCGACCCCTACCTGGAGGCTGGCGTCTACGCCCAGGTGCAGGTAAAACCGTTCAAGCTGGTACTTCCCTGATTAGCCCTGCGACAGCGCCGCCTGGCTGAATTTGCTACGTTTGCCCAAGAACAATAACAATAAGGACTACCCATGCACCGTTACCCTTTGACGCTGCTGTTTGTCGTCATCTCCGCAACTTCGGCCGTGCAGGCTGAAACCACTCCCGCCACTCAGGCCCGCATCAGCGAACTCGAACAGCAACTGGCGACTGCCGAGCAGCAGCGCAACGAACTGGCCAGCCAGCTGGAAAGCGGCCTGGCCGCGCGCGACAGCGCACAGACCGCACGCCTGCTGCAGGAAAATCAAAAGCTCAAGCTGCAAGTGCGTGAAGCACTGTCGCAGCAAACGCAAAACCCGCTGAATGAACAGCAGACCTGGTACCTGGTCGGCGCGGCAACCGCCCTGCTCGGCGTGCTGGCAGGCGCGCTGCTGCGCGGCCGGCGCAAGCAGCGCCGCGAGTGGCTCAACTGATTGCGCTGTCGGGCCAGGGCCGGACAAAGTCCTCGACGGCCAGCTTGCGCGGGCTGCGGCGCTCGCCATCGACACTGCCCAGGTAGATAAAACCAACGATGCGCTCATTGCTGGCCAGACCCAGCCCCCTGGCCACCAGCGGGTCCTGGGCCTGCGCGCCGGTACGCCACATCGCGCCGAGCCCCAGGCCATGGGCGGCCAGCAACAGGCCATGCGCTGCACAGCCGGCCGCCAGCAACTGCTCGAGCTCCGGCACTTTGGGATGAGCCTGCAGGCAGGCGATCACCACCACCAGCAATGGCGCACGCAACGGGCCCTTGCGCGCCTTTTCCAGTGCCTCCGGCTTGACATCCGCGGACTGCGCCAGCAACGCCTGCACAAACAGCTCGCCGAGGCGCTCGCGGGCTCCACCCTCGATGGTCAGAAAGCGCCAGGGGCTCAGCTGCCCATGGTCCGGCGCCCGCAGGGCGGCGCCAAACAGCTGCTTGCGCTGCGCGGCAGTGGGTGCCGGCTCGCCCAGCCGGGCAACCGATACGCGATTTTGCAGTGCCTCAAGAATATCCATTCATCACCTCCGCCGAGCTTGGAGGGCACATTCTATATGGGTCCGCCGCTGCGCGCCGAGGTGCTTGCCGGATCAGCCCGGTAAATTGGTCGAACGCCCGCAACCTGCGGATTTACAGCGATGCCGAGCCGAGTAGAATGGCGCCTCTTCATAAAAGAGCCCGACTTATGGCCCTGCCCACCCTGCGCATGATCGGTTTCATCATCGGCCTGTTCCTGCTCACCATTGCCGTCAGCATGCTGATCCCGATGCTGACGGTGGTGCTGTTCGAGCGCACCGACGATCTTTCGGCTTTCGGCTGGTCGGCACTGATCACCGCTATCGCCGGCCTGGCGCTTACCCTGCCGGGGCGACCCGCGAGTTTCAGCCTGCGCCCACGCGACATGTACATGCTGACCACCGCCAGCTGGCTGCTGGTCTGCATCTTCGCCGCCCTGCCGATGGTGCTGATCCAGCACATCAGCTACACCGACGCCTTCTTTGAAACCATGTCGGGGATTACCACCACCGGTTCGACCATTCTCACCGGACTCGACCAGGCTTCGCCCGGCCTGCTGATCTGGCGTTCCATGCTGCACTGGCTGGGTGGTATCGGCTTTATCGGCATGGCGGTGGCGATCCTGCCGCTGCTGCGCGTTGGCGGCATGCGCCTGTTCCAGACCGAGTCCTCGGACTGGGGCGAGAAAGTCATGCCGCGCTCGCACATGGCCGCCAAGTACATTCTGGTGATCTACAGCGCACTCACCCTGCTCGGCTTTCTGGCCTTCTGGACAGCCGGCATGACGCCCTTCGAGGCGATCAACCACTCGATGTCGATGATCTCCACCGGTGGCTTCTCGACGTCCGATGCCTCGATTGCCCACTGGAGCCAGCCAGCCGTGCACTGGGTAGCCATCCTGTTCATGATGCTCGGCAGCCTGCCCTTTACCCTGTATGTCGCCACCGTGCGCGGCAATCGCACGGCGCTGTTGCGCGATCACCAGGTCCGCGGTTTCGTCGGCTTCCTGCTGTTCGCCTGGCTGACGGTAGGCACCTGGCTGTGGCTGACTTCGGCAAACAGCTGGATGGATGCCGTACGCCTGGCCGCCCTCAACATCACCTCGATCGTTACCACCACCGGGATCGCCCTTGGCGATTACACGCTGTGGGGCAGCTTCGCCGTGCTGCTGTTCTTTTACCTGACCTTCATCGGCGGCTGTTCCGGCTCCACCGCCGGCGGACTGAAAATCTTCCGCTTCCAGGTCGCCTATGTGCTGCTCAAGGCCAACCTCAAGCAGCTGGTGCACCCGCGCGCGGTGATCAAGCAGCAGTACAACGGACACAATCTCGACGAGGATATCGTCCGCTCGCTGATCACTTTTTCGTTCTTCTTCGCCATCACCATTGCCCTGATCGCCATGGGCATCACCCTGACCGGGGTGGACTGGGTCACCGCGCTGACTGGCGCAGCCACCGCGGTGTGCAACGTCGGGCCGGGGCTGGGGCCGATCATCGGGCCGGTGGGCAATTTTGCGACGCTGCCGGATGCGGCCAAGTGGCTGCTGACCATCGGCATGCTGCTCGGGCGCCTGGAAATCCTCACGGTGCTGGTGCTGTTCACCCGAACCTTCTGGAAGCACTGACAGGCGCGGGTGCGCGCAGCACGAAATCGTCAATTATCAGGCGATTTCCACCGAAATAGATCAGTGGCGTCAATAAATCGACCGCCCGTCGTATTGTCCGGCAACCTGACCTCGAGCACTTACACTTGCCGTAGAGGACTGTTTACGGAGATATGCCATGCTAGCCAGTCGCGCAGTTGACCCCGCACCCGCCACGCATTACCGCAGCAAACGCATCAGCACGGTGAACGGCCAGTACTTTTTCTCCACCCGCGAAGGCACCTTCGAAGGCCCTTACTTCACCCACAACGATGCCGAGCGCGAAATCGCCCTGTACATTCGCCGCATGCACCAGGCCACTGAACCATCCAGGCTGAACGGTTAGCCGGGGGTTGCGGCCGGCCAATAAAAAATCG
>NZ_JADOBE010000002.1:549457-557751 GCF_015637705.1 Pseudomonas sp. N040
CCACCCTACGCCCACCCTACGACAAGCAGGTCTTCAACCCATAACGCGTACATAACCTTTTTATTGCCGGTGAACGCCGCTCAGTTCCTGGCGAACGCCTTCTCCAGCGCCTCGTTGATCGTACGCAGCACCTTGACCCGGGCAAAGCGCTTGTCGTTGGCCTCGACCAGGGTCCAGGGGGCAATCTCGTTGCTGGTGCGATCAACCATATCTGCCACCGCATCCACATACTCATCCCACTTCTCGCGGTTGCGCCAATCATCGGCGGTGATCTTGAACCGCTTGTAACCGATCTCCTCGCGTTCCCTGAAGCGTTGCTCCTGGGTATCGCGGTCGATCGCCAGCCAGAACTTGACCAGCACCACGCCATGGGTGGTCAGGCTTTCCTCGAAATCACTGATTTCGCCATAGGCGCGCAGCCAGTCGGCCTGGCTGCAAAAGCCCTCGACCCGCTCGACCAGCACCCGACCGTACCAGGAGCGGTCGAAAATGGTCAGCTTGCCGCGGGCCGGTATGTGTCGCCAGAAGCGCCACAGGTAGGGCTGCGCGCGCTCCTCTTCACTCGGCGCGGCCACTTGCACGACACGGTAGATGCGCGGATCCAGCGCTTCGGTGACGCGCCGGATGGCGCCGCCCTTGCCTGCGGCATCATTGCCCTCGAACACCGTCACCAGGGCATGCCGGCGCATGCGCTTGTCACTCATCAGGCGCGACAGGCGGGCCTGCTCGGTGGCCAGTTCGACCCGGTAGGCGTCCTTGTCCAGGGACTGGCCCAAGTCCAGATGGGAAAGCAGGTTGACCTTGTCGAAACTGGATACCAGCGGCGCCACATGCGGCTGGCGCTTGGGCCGCGCGCGGGTCTTGAGCGCGACCTGCAGCCCTTCGAGAATGATCCGCGCCACCGTCAGGCTGCGGTAATTGGCATCCAGGCCCTCGACCACGTACCAGGGCGCGTAGTCCCGGCTGGTACGCCGCAGGACCCGTTCACCGTAGCGCACGAACTTGTCGTAGACCCTGGACTGGCCCCATTCGAACGGGCTGACCTGCCAGCTGCGCAGCGGGTCGGCCTTGAGCAGCTCCAGGCGCTTGTTCATCTGCTTCTTCGACAGATGGAACCAGAACTTGAAGATCAGCGCGCCTTCGTCGCAGAGCATGCGCTCCATGCGTTCGGCGGCATCGCTGGCCTGATCCAGGCGCGCCGTCTTGATCCGCCCCTGCACCCGGGCATTGAGCATCTGGCTGTACCAGTTGCCAAAGAAGATGCCGATCCGGCCCTTGGGTGGCAGCCGGCGCCAGTAGCGCCAGTCGGGGGGCCGGGCCAGCTCTTCGTCGGTCTGCACATCGAAGGTTTCCACCTGGATGATGCGTGGATCCATCCATTCGTTGAGCAATTTCACCGTCTCGCCCTTGCCCGCGCCCTCGATGCCATTGATCAGGATCAGTACCGGAAAGCGTGCCTGTCGCTGCAATTCGAACTGCGCATCGAGCAGCGCTTCGCGCAATGCCGGAATGGCGGCATCAAAGGTTTCCTGATCGATGACATGGCCCAGCTCGGCGGATTCGAACATACGCAACTCTCGCGCTAAAAAACCAAGACTAGCGCAGAAAGCACGCCGCCATGCAAGCCTGGCGACTGCGCTGGTGCCATGCAATCGGCTAGAATCCGCGGCCTCTCCGGAAAGGCTTTACCGCATGCCTGACATGACCCACGCCCAGCTCGACTGGGACGCCCAAGGCCAGCCCGTTTCGCGCAGCTTCGCCGACGTGTACTTCTCGCGCGCCTCCGGCCTGGGCGAGACCCGGCATGTCTTTCTCGACCACAATGACCTGCCGCGCCGCCTTGCCGAACTGCCCGCCGGCGGACGCCTGTGCATCGGCGAAACCGGCTTCGGTACCGGGCTGAACTTCCTCTGCGCCTGGCAGCTGTTCGAGCAGCAGGCGCCCGCGGACGCCCGCCTGCACTTTGTCAGCGTGGAAAAATACCCGCTGCAGCGCGCCGACCTGCAGCGCGCGCTGGCCCTGTGGCCGGAGCTGGCGCCCTACACCGAGCAGCTGCTCGGCCAATACCTGGCCATTCATCCGGGCTTCCAGCGCCTGGTCTTCGCCGCTGGACGGGTCGTGCTGACACTGCTGATCGGCGATGTGCTGGAGCTGCTGCCGGAGCTCGACGCGCGCATCGATGCCTGGTTTCTCGACGGCTTCTCCCCGGCGAAGAATCCGCAGATGTGGCGCGGCGAACTGTTTGCCCAGCTGGCCAGGCTGTCAGCCCCCGGCGCCAGCCTGGCCACCTTCACCTGTGCCGGGTTTGTCCGCCGCGGCCTGCAGGAGGCCGGCTTTGCCATGCACAAGGTCAAGGGCTTCGGCCATAAGCGCGAGATGCTGGCCGGGCGCTTTGGCGAGCAGCCGGCAGCGCCGGGAAAACCCTGGTTTGCCCGCCCGGGATTCCAGCCCAGCGAGCGCACGGCGCTGGTGATCGGCGCCGGCCTGGCCGGCTGTGCCACGGCGGCCAGCCTGGCGGCGCGCGGCTGGCAGGTCAGCCTGCTGGAACGCCACGCCGAGCTGGCCGCCGAGGCCTCCGGCAATCCGCAGGGCGTGCTGTACCTGAAGCTGTCCGCGCATGGCACGGCGCTGTCCCGGCTGATCCTCGGCGGCTTCGGCTACACCCGGCGCCTGCTCGAACAGGTGCAGGACGCCAGTGCCTGGCAAGCCTGCGGCGTCCTGCAGCTGGCCTTCGATGCCGCCGAACAGGCCCGCCAGGATGAACTGGCTGCCGTGTTTCCCGCAGACCTGCTACAGCAGGTCGACCAGGCCCGGGCGCAGGCCATTGCCGGAGTCGCGCTGCCGGCCGGCGGGCTGTTTTTTCCAGAGGCCGGCTGGGTCAACCCGCCAGCCCTGTGCCGGCTGCTGGCACGCCACCCGCGGATTAGCCTGTGCACTCACCAGCATGCCGTCGAACTGCGCAAGACCGCACACGGCTGGCAAGCACTGGACGGCGACCGGGTGCTGGCCGGTGCCGCCGTGGTGGTGCTGGCCGGCGCGGCGGATGTCGGCCGTTTCGCACCCTGCGCGCATCTGCCGCTCAAGCGCATTCGCGGGCAGATCAGCTACCTGCCGGCCACCCCGGCCAGCGCCGCGCTGCAGAGCGTGGTGTGCGCCGAGGGCTATGTCGCGCCGGCGCGCAACGGCAGTCACACGCTGGGAGCCAGCTTCGACTTCAAGCGCAGTGATCTCGACCTCAGTGCCAGCGAGCACCAGGACAACCTGCAGCTGCTCCAGGCCATCTCCACCGACCTCGGCGCGCGCCTGCGGGGCGACCGCCTGGATCCCGCCAGCCTGCAGGGACGAGCGGCCTTTCGCTGCACCACGCCGGACTACCTGCCGCTGGTCGGCCCGCTGGCCGAGCATGGGCAATTTCTGCGCACCTACGCCGAACTGGGGAAGAATGCGCGCAAGGTTCCAGCAGCGCCCTGCCCGTGGCTCGAGGGTATCTATCTCAATTGTGCACATGGCTCGCGTGGCCTGGTTACCGCGCCACTGGCCGCCGAACTGCTGGCTGCCTGGTTGGATGACGAGCCGCTGCCGCTGCCACGCAGTGTCGCCGAAGCCTGTCATCCGAATCGCTTTTCCCTGCGCAATCTGGTGCGCGGCGGTTAGACTTGCACGATAACGACACACTGCCACCACAGCTCACCATTCCTTCCACCCGACCCGCGAGCATGGCCACTGCAACGGCCGGACACGCGGGCGTTACCAGGTCTGTACATGCACCGCATCGGCCTCGCCCTGCTCCTGCTGTGTCTGTCCCTGCCGGGCTGGGCGATTCCGCCTGCGCCGCTGCAGAGCAATGATCAGCGTGTGCTGCTCGGCCCCTACAGCGGTTACCTGGAGGACGCCGGCCGGCAGCTGAGCTTTGCACAAGTCAGTGCGCTACCCGACAGCGCCTTCACCCAAGTGCACAGCGTGAGTGCCAACCTGGGCAAGAACGACTCGGCATGGTGGTTCCGCGTGCGGTTTGACAACCAGTCTTCCGCGCCGCTGGGCGGCCACCTTGAAGTCAACTATTCGCTGCTGGACAACCTGCAGCTGTATCAGTCCGGCGCGGATGGCAAACCGCTGCTGCAGGAAACCGGCGATACCTTTCCGTTTTCCCAGCGCCCGGTGAAACTGCGCAACTTCTGGTTCCCCGTGGAGCTGCCGCGCGGAACCAGTTCACTGCTGCTGCGCGTGGACACCACCAGCACCGTTTTCGTGCCCATGGCATTCAGCACCTACCAGGCCGGGCTGGCCGCGACCGAGATCCGGATGAGCTACAGCGGGCTGTTTTACGGACTGCTGGCCGGCCTGTTCTGCTACAACCTGTTCCTGTTCATCTCCCTGCGCGAGCGCGTGTACCTCTGGTACCTGACCTACAGCCTGTCGATTGCCATGATGGGCGCCAGCTTTGACGGCCTGCTGTTCCAGCTGCTACCGGAAAATGTGTTCCTGCAGTCAACCGGCATCTATATCTCCATGTTCGCCTGCGCCGTCTCCTCGGTGCAGTTCAGCCGTTTCTTCCTGCATACCCCGCAATATTTCCCGCGCATCGACCGCCTGCTGCAGTGGGTCACTGCAGGCATCCTGCTGTGCGTTGCCGCCGGCCCGCTGATCGGCCTCAAGCCATGGAGCGTACTGACCAGCATCGTCCTGCTGGGCACCTCCCTGCTGCTCTTGCTGACCGGCGTGCATGTCTGGCGCCAGGGGCTGCGCTACGGCTCCTACTACACGCTGGCCTGGAGCGTGTTGCTGGCCTCGCTGATTCTGGTGACGCTGGGCTCGCTGGGCATCGAACTGCTCACCCCCTACAGCAGTGAAACGGTCAAGCTGGGCAGTGCGATCGAGATGATCGTCATCTCCATCGGCCTCGCCGATCGCATCAACACCCTCAAGGAGGAAGGCTTCCGCGCCCTGCAGAAAGCCACCGAAGCCACCGTCGAGAGCCATGCGAAAAGCCGTTTCCTGGCCAAGATGAGCCACGAAATCCGCACCCCGCTGAACGGCGTGCTGGGCATGCTGCAACTGCTCCGTGAAACCTCGCTGGAGCGCACCCAGCGCTTCTACCTGGACACCGTGCTCAGCTCCGGCGATGCGCTGCTGGGCGTGATCAACAACCTGATCGACTATGCCCGGCTGGAGTCGGGGCGGCTCAAGCTGGAAGAGATCGACTTCGACCTCGAGGAACTGCTCTCCGACACGCTGAACCTGTTCACCGCCGAAGCCATGAAGAAACGCCTGCACCTGTACCTGGCCATGGAACCGGCGGTACCGCGCTTCCTCCGCGGCGACCCGACTCGCCTCAAGCAGGTACTGATGAACCTGCTGGGCAATGCCCTCAAGTTCACCGAAAGCGGCCATGTGAGCCTGCACGCCAGTCTCGCCACCAACCGCCTGGCCAAACCGCAGTTGCATATCCGTATCAGCGACAGTGGCATTGGCATCGAGCAGGACAACCTCAGGCAACTGTTCCAGTCCTTCGCCCAGGCCGAAACCAGCACCACCCGCCACTATGGCGGCAGTGGCCTGGGCCTGGCGATCAGCAAGGAACTGGTGGAAATGATGGAAGGCAGCATCGAGGTGCAAAGCACTCCGCAGCAGGGCAGCACCTTCCTGATCAAGCTGCCCCTGCATGCCGCCCAGGCGGAGGCCAACTCCAGCCTTGGTGCCCTGTCCGGGCAGCGGGCCCTGCTCGCCTCGCTGGACGCCCGCGGCCTCGGCGCACTGGAGCTGCTGCTGCAGCGCTTCGGCATGGAGTGCCAGCGCTGCCTGGATCCGCAAAGCCTGGCCAGTGCCCTGCGGCAGTCGCGCGACCTGCCGCTGCTGGTGCTGATGGAACCCTGGGCCGGCGGCAGCGCCCGGCAGTGGCTGGACAACCTGCGACCGCTGCTGAAACCCGGACAGCCGGTGCTGCTGCTCTACGCCTTCGGGCAAAACCTTGACCTGCCACAGCCCGGCGACCTGCGGCTGGTCTGCCTGCCGTTGCCCGTCACCGCGACGCCACTGCGCAGCGCGCTGGCCGAACTGGCTGGCGAAGCCCCCGCGCAGCCGCTGCCGGGCAACGCCAGTGGCGAGTGGCCACTGGCGAACATCCTGGTTGCCGAGGACAACCAGGTGAACCAGCTGGTGATCCAGGGCCTGCTCAAGCAGCGCGGCTATAACGTGCGCATCGTCGGCAACGGGCTGGACGCGGTGAACAAATACCGGAGCAATCCGGGGGCCTACCAGCTGATCCTGATGGACTGTGAAATGCCGCAGATGGATGGCTTCAGTGCCACACGCGAGATCCGCGCCTTCGAGCACCAGCAGCAGTTGCCGGCGGTGCCGGTGATTGCGCTGACCGCCTTGCAGCTGGACGATCAGCGCGCACTGGGGCTGCGGGTCGGCATGAGCGATTTTCTCGCCAAACCGATCGATAGCGCCCTGCTCTACCGTACACTCGAGCGCCATCTGCACCAGCCAGGCTGAACCGAGACACCATGCTGATCCCCCCTGAAATGCTCGAAAGCGACACCCTGACGCGCCTGATTGAGGACTTCGTCACCCGCGAGGGTACCGACAACGGCGACGACACCCCGCTGCAAACGCGCATCGCCCGGGTACGCCGGGCACTGGAGAAAAAGCAGGCCGTCATTGTGTTTGATGCAGAAAGCCAGCAATGCCAACTGGCCCTGCGTGACCAGGTACCGCGCGAGTGGCTGGCAGCTCTGGACGACTGACTGTCGAAGCGACAAACCAGCGCGAAGACAGTTTGTCGCCAGACCGATGATAACCATGTCAGAGAAGCTGTCCGCTTCCGACCCATCGCTGCCGGTCGCTACGGGTAGAAACCCGCCAGAAGCAGCGATACCCGTCATGGCTCAGTCCGGTAGACGTATCCTGCTTGTGCGGGGCTGCTCAGGCACGGTGAAAAAACCACTAGCGCACGCAGTGCCAGTGGTCGGGCTACCCTTCCTTGAAGGGCGACAGCCCATGCTTTTTATCATTTTGCGGGAATGGTCGGCACGTTGCGCCGCAGGAACTCCAGTTGATCGCCCACCACCTGCTCGAAGGCTGTGCCCACGTATATATCGAAGTGGCCGTGGGGATAGCGTTTGATCTCGTGACGCGGTGCGCGCTGGGCATGCCGCAGCGTCTGCTTCGATGGTGCCACGCTATCGGGGTCGCACACACAGAACAGCACAGGAGCGCGGATAGAGGGGGTTCTGCGTCCGGGGTAGTAGCGAATCAGATCCAGGGCAAAACGCGCGGAGGCCTCGTTGCGACAGGACTCGCCTGGTGGGATCAGGCTGTTGTAACCATCCCAGCTATCCGGCGAGGTCATAAATGCAGTCGTCCCCGGTCGACCGGCGAGCGGAATCAAAATGGGCCTGGCGCCGAACCACGAGCCGATGCGGTCGACCAGACCCAGCAGGCTGACCCGGAGTGACACCAGGGGTTCGGTCGCGAGAATGGAAGCCAGTCCGTCGGTGAAGGGGCATTGGGAGATGACCGCAGCCACTTTCGCATCCTCGGCAGCAATAGTCAGCACATGTCCGCCACCGAATGAGGTGCCCCAGAGGGCTAGCCGATCCGGATCTACATCATCCATGCGGCGGACATGAGCTATCGCGGCCTTCCAATCCTCAAGCTGACGCTTGATGTCCAGCAACTGGCGCGGCTCGCCCTCGCTGTCACCAAAGTGCCGATAGTCGAACACCAGGCAGGCGTAGCCGGCGGCGACAAAGCGTTCGGCGAACGCAGGAAGTCGCATCTTGCGTGTACCACCCAGTCCGTGCGCCATCACCACCACAGGAAAAGGCCCGGGGCCCAATGGGCGGTAGAAGTCAGCTATACAACGAGAACCGCCTGAAACGAACTGGATTGTCGATGGCACTACGTGGTCGGTGATGGTGTTCATGAATGATGACATCCGCTGGAATGGCTGGAACAGTGCCAAACGCGGACTGTTCCGTAGTGGCTTGGCAGGCCTCCGGTGAGGCTTGGGGTTGTTACGAAACTAGGGGCGCTGCAATTAGGCCTAACCACGGCCTTCGCGATAGAGAATACCTCTCAGAATACAGATGTATCGATCGGTAAAAATAGCAAAAACGCCGCGCCTGAATGGCTACTGGTCACACTGACTTTTCCACCATGGGCCTGCATGATCGACCGAACTGTTGCCAAACCAAACCCACCCGAATCATCGGGCTGGTTGCTGGAAGGGTCACAGCGATAAAACCGCTCGACAAGATGCGGCAGGTGTTCGGCAGCAATCGCATCAA
>NZ_JADOBE010000020.1 GCF_015637705.1 Pseudomonas sp. N040
GACACCGGGTCGGATTACCTCGACATCGGCCAGGCGCTGAACTTCGAGGACGACGGGCCGAGCGTCACGGTCAGTGCGGACACGCCAGCCGACGAGCTGACGGTGGACGAAACCGACCTGACCGCCGACGACAGCGCCAACTATGCCGACAACTTCAGCAACACGCCCGACTATGGCGCCGACGACGCCGGCACGTTGGACACCGACTACGCCCTCAGCGTGAAGAGCGCGGGGGTCGACTCCGGGCTGGTGGATGTGGCCACCGACGAGAAGGTGTTGCTCACTGTCAACGGCAGCGGCGTGGTCGAAGGCCGCACCGAAACCTCGGATGATCTGGTGTTCACCGTCAGCGTGGATGGCAGTGGCACCGTCAGCCTCGACCAGCTGCGCGCCCTCAAGCACCCCGACGGCACTGACCCGGATGACTCCCTGACCCTCAGTGCCGCCGACCTGATCCGGCTGACCCGCACCGACACCATCACCGACAAGGACGGTGATCAGGACACCGGGTCGGATTACCTCGACATCGGCCAGGCGCTGAACTTCGAGGACGA
>NZ_JADOBE010000021.1 GCF_015637705.1 Pseudomonas sp. N040
AGCGTTCCAAGGCATGGTTATCGGCTCGGCAGGTCACTACCGAAAGTGTCAGCCATGTCTCCGCACACCTGTCACCTATGTGTCCGGTCCGTACACTTGCCCAAGAAAAGTAAGCAAAAGAAGGCCCCCCGGCATCCGGGTCTCGCTGCGCTCGACTCCCCTCGCTCCGGCACTGTTCCGAGGGTCGTCGCGAAGGGCCATCCCTGGCCCATCGTTCCTCATTTGGCATCCATGCCAAATGCCCCTCTGCACAGTACCTGCACTCGGCCTGCTGACGGGGACTTGGTCGCCAGCCGGACCGCTGGTGTAGGGCGGGTGCAACCCGCCGTTGCCGCGCGGGTTGCACCCGCCCTACCAAATCGATCGAAATATTTCCGGGCGTGCACGGACTGACAGTCCCGTCAGGAGGGTGAGCGGAATCGGTGTGGAGGGGGTTGAGTCGCATGGATGCGACGAAAGCTGCGCTGGGCCATGGACGGCCCATCGCAGCGGGCCCCTGGAGCGCCGATGGAGC
>NZ_JADOBE010000022.1 GCF_015637705.1 Pseudomonas sp. N040
TGACCAAGCTGGGCGCCGGCACGGCTACCCTGACCGGCAACAACACTTACAGCGGCGGCACCACGGTCAGTGCCGGCACCCTGCTGCTGGGCTCCGCGAACGCTTTGCCAACCGGCGGCAACCTGACCGTCAATGCCGGCACCCTGGATCTCAACACCGTCAATGCCTCGGTAGGCAATCTTTCCGGCACGGGCGGCAGCATCAACCTGCGCAATCAGACCCTGAGCGTGAACCAGAGCACTGCCGGCACCTACGCCGGGGTGATCGCGGGAACTGCCAGCAGCGCACTGGTCAAGACCGGCAGCCAAACCCTCACCCTCAGCGGCGCCAATACCTACAGCGGCACCACCACCATCAGCGCCGGCACCCTCAGCATCGGCGCCGGCGGCACCACCGGCCAGCTCGGCAACGGCGCCGTGGTCAACAACAGCACCCTGCAGATCAACCG
>NZ_JADOBE010000023.1 GCF_015637705.1 Pseudomonas sp. N040
GCCGGCACCCTGAGTGGCAGCGGCAGCCTGGACAAACAAGGAGCCGCCACCCTCTCGCTCACCGGCGCCAACACCTACAGCGGCACCACCACCGTGAGCGACGGCACCCTCAGCATCGGTGCCGGCGGCACCACCGGCCAGCTGGGCAGCGGCACCGTGGTCAACAACGCCACCCTGCAGGTCAACCGCAGCAATGCCGTCACCCTCGGCAACAGCATTTCCGGCACCGGCGCGCTGGTTCAGGCCGGCAGCGGCACCACCACCCTTACCGGCACCAACACCTACAGCGGCGGCACCACGGTCAGCGCCGGCACCTTGCAGGGCAATAC
>NZ_JADOBE010000024.1 GCF_015637705.1 Pseudomonas sp. N040
AAACCCACCCGAATCATCGGGCTGGTTGCTGGAAGGGTCACAGCGATAAAACCGCTCGACAAGATGCGGCAGGTGTTCGGCAGCAATCGCATCAACCTGATTATGCACACTGATCTCCAGCCTATCCGACGGGCTCGTGGTGCTGATAGCGCGTGGGATGGCTATCGCTGCGCTCAACCCATCCTGCAGCGAGTTTCTCACCGGCAGCTGCTGGCCGATTCTGTTGAAAAAGTCCGTCATGATTTTCTCGACAGAAAAGTACGCGCTTGAGATTGAAATCCTTACTTCCGGCAGAGGCTTCTGGACTCCGATTTC
>NZ_JADOBE010000025.1 GCF_015637705.1 Pseudomonas sp. N040
CAATCGTCAGCGTGTAACCACTGAGCACGGTAGAGCCCGCACCATCCGCACCATAGGTCGGCGTTACCGCCGCCAGCATGGCCGCTGCAAAGCTGCCGCTGTCGCTGTCCGATACCTCGGCACCAATGGTCTGCGCATCCTGGGTGGTCAGCGTGATCGCGCTGGCATCCACCTCGCCCACCGACACGCTCGGCAGGTCATCGTCGAAACTCAGGTTACCGCCCAGATCCAGACTGACCGTGGTGGTGACCTGGTCATTGTCACCGTCGGTCACCGTGGCCGTCGCGCTCAAGCTCACCAGGTC
>NZ_JADOBE010000026.1 GCF_015637705.1 Pseudomonas sp. N040
ACATCATCAACGACGCCTCCGTGATCTTCGACCAGAGCAGCGACGGCACCTACGCCGGCACCCTGAGTGGCAGCGGCAGCCTGGACAAACAAGGAACCGCCACCCTCTCGCTCACCGGCGCCAACACCTACAGCGGCACCACCACCGTCAGCGCCGGCACCCTCAGCATCGGCGCCGGCGGCACCACCGGCCAGCTCGGCAGCGGCGCCGTGGTCAACAACAGCACCCTGCAGATCAACCGCAGCAACGCCATCACCCTCGGCAACAGCATTTCCGGCAGCGGCGCACTGGT
>NZ_JADOBE010000027.1 GCF_015637705.1 Pseudomonas sp. N040
ATCACATCGCCGCTGCCCAGGCTGCCGGTGGTGCCGCCGGCGCCGATGCTGAGGGTGCCGGCGCTGATGGTGGTGGTACCGCTGTAGGTGTTGGCTCCGGTGAGGGAGGCGGTGCCTGCGCCGAGCTTGGTCAGCGTGCCCGTGCCGGAAATAGCGTTGGCGACGGTGACGGCGTTGCTGCGATTGATCTGCAGGGTGCTGTTGTTGACCACGGCGCCGCTGCCCAGGCTGCCGGTGGTGCCGCCCGCGCCGATGCTGAGGGT
>NZ_JADOBE010000028.1 GCF_015637705.1 Pseudomonas sp. N040
GGAGCCCAGCAGCAGGGTGCCGGCACTGACCGTGGTGCCGCCGCTGTAAGTGTTGTTGCCGGTCAGGGTAGCCGTGCCGGCGCCCAGCTTGGTCATCGCGCCGGTGCCGGAAATGGCGTTGGCGACGGTTACGGCGTTGCTGCGATTGATCTGCAGGTTGCTGTTGTTGACCACGGCGCCGCTGCCCAGGCTGCCGGTGGTGCCGCCCGCGCCGATGCTGAGGGTGCCGGCGCTGATGGTGGTAGTGCCGCTG
>NZ_JADOBE010000029.1 GCF_015637705.1 Pseudomonas sp. N040
ACCAGTGCGCCGCTGCCGGAAATGCTGTTGCCGAGGGTGATGGCGTTGCTGCGGTTGATCTGCAGGGTGCTGTTGTTGACCACGGCGCCGCTGCCCAGCTGGCCGGTGGTGCCGCCGGCACCGATGCTGAGGGTGCCGTCGCTGACGGTGGTGGTGCCGCTGTAGGTGTTGGCGCCGGTGAGCGAGAGGGTGGCGGCTCCTTGTTTGTCCAGGCTGCCGCTGCCACTCAGGGTGCCGGC